>NZ_KK366024.1:27260-318355 GCF_000686845.1 Paenibacillus sp. UNC451MF
TTGCGCCCTTAGCTCAGCTGGATAGAGCGTTTGACTACGAATCAAAAGGCCGGGAGTTCGAATCTCTCAGGGCGCGCCATTCTTTTGCAAATCAGTTGTCGTTACATATATAAATAATAAAGAAACCTGTGAATCTTATTAAAGATCACAGGTTTCTTTATTATAATTAGTATTCACTGGAATCAGCAGACTCTTCTTCATTTGCAGCAGAAGAGGTTGCGCCTTCACTCCCCGTATTGCTTTGCAGCAGAGAAGAAAGCTGTTCAACTTGCTGCTGTTGTTCTTCATTTTCCGCATTAGATTGTGCGGCATTGATAGCGTGTTGAACTGCATTTTTATTGTTTTCAGCCATCGAGATCACCTCCTCATTATTAACAAAAATAGTATCCCCCATTTACGCTTGTACATGCATGATATAAGTATATCTGATGTTAATAATTACTTCTTTTTACTGTCACTAATGTCTATCGTACCCTCTTCCAATCGAACAATACCATCGCTTGTTCCTGCGGCGTAAACATCACTTAGCTGCTCCCGTGTTTCTTCTTGACCAGTTACAGCAGATGAGATTTGATCTAGTTGCTGCTTATTTTGCCGGTAGGTGGACTTTGAAGCCATAGTTTCATAACCAACCCTTCTTATAGGAATTGAAGCATGTTTATATTAATATCTCTTATAAACGCTTATATATACTCAATTTTTGATCAAGTAAAAAATTAAAAGATGATTGTCGAGAGATAAGGCAATTAAAAATGATAATTAAGAAGGAAAAGCTCATTATTTGAAGAACATAAGTATTACTGTCGAAAAAATAATTCGGATATGAGGTACATTGACATGTGCGAACAGCAGGAAGTTGAATATATAGCTGAGAACAGTAATTGGTTAGAGACGTCCTTGCATATGAATGACGCATTATTCCGTATTGCTTTTGATTATGCTGCGACGGGAATGGCTTTAAATGATCTGAATGGAAAATGGCATAAGGTAAACAGAGCGTTATGTGGAATTACAGGCTATTCAGAGCATGAGCTTCTTTCGACAGACTATCAAAGCTTAACACACCCGGAAGATTTGGAATTACACTTGGAGTATACGAAGCGTCTGCTCTCTGGTGAGTGGGAGAGCTTTCAAATAGAAATGCGATTTATGCATAAGGCTAGAAATGTAATATGGGTTCTACTTCATGTATCGTTGGTCCGCAGCCCTGAGGGTGAGCCTATGTATACGATTGCACAAATACAGGACATTAGTTCACAAAAACAGTTGGAACAAAAATATCGTTCTCTAATTGAATATAACCCAGCAGGCATTTTTTCATTGAATCTTGATGGTAAGATCGACGGAGTTAATCCGGCTATGGAAAAAATAATCGGTTACGAAGCTCATGAAATATTACAAACATCGTTCAAATCATTGATTGCAGAGGAAGAAGAGCATCTTCTTATTTTGCAAAACGGTTTGGAAAATGATCAATACAATCATGAAATCACGCTGACGCACAAGCTTGGACATCAGGTGTTTTTAGGCGCCAAGGATGTACCAATCATCGTAGATGGACGAATTGTCGGTTTCTACATCATTGCAAGGGATATAACGGAGCATAAGAAAACGAAGGAGTCACTTGTCTTGCTTCAACAGGACATGCAGGATGTTATAAGAAAGCAGCAAGGAATGACTTTTAAGTTCAAAAAGGTGGATGGGAAGTTTATCCATACCTTATGTGACGGTGAGCTCATCTATCGTCTTGGCCACACACCGGAGCAAATCGTGGGCAGTGAATTGAAAGACTTCATTTCATTGGAGATTGCTGAGAAGAAAGAAGAATATTATAAAAGGGCTTGGCAAGGAGAAGAAGATGTTTTATATGAAGGATTGCTGAACCAGATCACGTATTTGGCGTCTCTAAGGCCAATTAAGCGCGATGGACAAGTGGTAGAAGTCATTGCTTCCTGCATTGATATTACGGAACGTAAACGTGCCGAGGAGGATTTGCGGGCAACCAAGGAAATGCTGGAATCCCTTATTACGAATACGTCAGACGCTATAGACGTTATTGATCTACAAGGTCATGTATTGCAAATTAATGATGCTTTTGAAAGAATTTATGGTTGGAGCGGTGAAGAAATTATTGGTAAGCAGCTGCCGCTTATTCCCGATGAACAAAAAGATGAGCTTAAACAAATTGTAAATCAATTATTATCAGGGGGAGAAATTACAGATTACGAAACGATTCGTTTGCATAAAGACGGAAGCGTATTGCAGGTTAGTTTGACGATATCACCGATCAAAAATGCGGATGGAGAGACGATTGCGATTGCTGGAATTTCCAGAGATATCACGGAGCGCAAAAAAACAGAAGAATTGTTAAGAAAATCGGACAGGCTTGCTGTCGTTGGGCAGTTGGCTGCCGGTCTTGCCCATGAAATTAGAAATCCCCTCACTTCTTTAAAAGGATTTCTGCAATTGATGTATGAGAGAGGACCAAATCAGCAGCGATATTACGATATTATGAGCAGCGAGCTGAATCGGATCAATTTTATCGTAAGTGAATTTTTAATAATCGCCAAACCTCAAGTCATTGAATTCAATGTGAAATCGTTAAAGCAAATCATTCAAACGGTGATTCAGTTAATCGAGCCTGAGGCTACAATGAATAATGTGCAAATTTCACTGCAAATGCCAAAGAAGGATCCGATCATGATATGCTGCTCCGAATTTCAAATCAAGCAAGTATTTATCAATTTGTTAAAAAATGCTATTGAAGCAATGCCCAACGGTGGGGAAATCAAAGTTGAAGTATATCAGGATCAGCAGGAGGTCAATATCCGAATTGCGGATAACGGCAATGGAATTCCTCAGGAACGTCTTGCATTTCTCGGAGAACCTTTCTATACGACTAAAGAAAAAGGCACTGGACTTGGTCTCATGATGTGCTACAAAATTATTGAAACACATCAAGGGAAGATCCATATCCAAAGCCAGATTAACGCGGGTACAGAGGTTTATATGACGTTACCCAAATCGTTGGAGAGCTCGAATGAATACAGCATGTTGGCGATGGCGGATCAAAGTATTACTAGATAAGAATTTCAGTTCGTGTTATACCTATTAAGAGTTACTATGTAGAAGGAGGAATAAGAATGAAATTTGCTGTACTAGGACAAAGCCCTATTCAAGTGTCACGTGTTACATTCGGTTGCTGGGAATTAGGAGGCGGCCCTTGGGAATTTACAAGTGATGAGAACAATATGAAGGCAGTCCAAGCTGCTTTTGATATGGGAATAACGACGTTTGATACGGCAGAAGGATATGGCTCCGGTCATTCTGAGGAAATCGTTGGCAATGCGCTGCTAGGTAGAAGAGAACAATGTATCCTATCTACTAAAGTAGGCCGTGCTAATCTTGCACCCTCTGATGTTAGGCGTTCAGCTGAAGCTAGTCTGAAGAGACTGAAGACCGACTACATCGATATTTACTATATCCATTGGCCGAGCTTTGAAATTCCGGTTTCCGATACATTAGCCGAGTTTAACAAATTGAAGGATGAGGGCTTGATCCGAGCCATTGGAGTATCCAATTTTTCGCTGGAACAGCTGCAAGAAGCTTCTCAATATGCACAAATCGATGTACTGCAGCCTGAGTACAGCTTATTGCACAGATCGATAGAACAAGAGGTTGCGCCTTTCTGTAAGCAAAACAACATTGCTATTATGAGCTACAGCTCGATAGCTAAAGGTATTTTAACAGGAGCCTTTCATTTGGGTGGAAAGAAATTGGACGAGAACGATTTCCGCAGTACACGGCGGTTATTCTTGCCTGATCATTTGGAAAAAGAGGAAGAGCTCATCATGGTGCTCAAAAATATTGCTGACTCGAAAGGGAAAGCCATATCGCAAATCGCTATAAGCTGGCTACTGCACCAGGAAGCATTAACGACAGCCATTGTCGGATCACAAAGCATTAAGCATATGAAAGAAAATATCGAAGCAGCGGACATCGTATTAAACTCAGATGAGTTGTACAAGCTTGATTCCGTCAGCAAAAAGGTCATTGCTAGCATTGACGCATAGCATTAGATGCGGAGCTCTTCCTAAATGTATCATTAACTTGCAACCTGTTTTTCTGCCAAAGCATAAACAGTGGTGCCCTAAAACAATGAAAGCCCTACCTCTCTTTCATCCTTGCGGCTCCGAAGACCGCGCCAGTGTGAATCAGTAACACGACTACAAATTCTTAGGGTTAGTTGGAATTTGAGATGTTTAATCGGTGGGTGTACAACGAAAAACGAACTGGGGAATTACGTTTTGAGGTTGCTTTGAAATGATACATTAGGAAATCTTAACACATTTCCTCTCCTAATGCAAGATAAATTAATGTGAATAAAGATTGACGATAACAGTTCCTTTATTATAAGATGAACGTAAGTGAATCGCTTGGCGTGTTACCTTGTTATAAGGGCATGAGCCGAGAAGAGATTTCTATTATTTAGAAATCTTTTCTTGGCTCTTTTTTGTTTTATTGTATATATTATCCATATGGACAAAATAGGCGGTGATTCGTCAGTGAGACCAGAGAACAACCATCGCATTGAAAGAGTGATCGGCAATAATGTTATTTTGGTCAAGGAGCTCGGCACAGAAAGAGAGTATGTGCTGTTAGGGAAAGGAATCGGCTTCGGTACCAAAGCTTCCGGTTTCATTGACGCTAAAGATCCTCGGATTGAAAAACGGTTTCGTCTAGACGATAGGGACCAATTGACCCAATATCATTCGTTCCTAGAAGATATCGATCCCGAAGTGATTGTAATTTCCGAGCAAATTATCGAGCAAATTCAGACCCAATTTCCAACACCTATTGACAATAAGGTTTATTTTGCTTTACCTAGTCATATTCAGTTTGCGATACACCGTCTTCGAAACGGTATGGATATCGTTAATCCGTTCTTATATGAAACGAAAATGTTTTTTCCAGTAGAGTACGACATTGCTAAAAGAGCGGCGGACCTTATCCGCAACAAATTTCAGGTGGATGTTCCCGAGGATGAAGTAGGCTTTCTAACTTACCATGTACATTCAGCTGTGACTAATGTTCCAGTGGGGCAGCTGGTCAAGTTCTCCAACTTAATTAATGAAATGGTAGAAACGATAGAGATGTATAAGTCGATACGAATTCCAAAGGAAAGTATGGATTATGTCAGGCTGGTTACTCATCTAAGGTTTTCCCTAGAACGCGTGACACAAAAGAAGGTTGTCAGCAACCCGTTTCTTAAACAAATGAAGAAGCAGTACAAAGAGGAGTACAGGCTGGCGCTAGAGCTGGCCGATGTAATGAAGCATCATCTGCAGACTGAAATTCCTGAAGATGAGGTAGGCTTTCTGGTCATGCACTTGTATCGGTTATTTCAAGTTTTCACATCATGAGGTAGGTTCTAATCAACAAGGGGGATCCGCATGTTTACTCACTGGCTTACCAACAAGACGAAGTATCAATCTCTAGACATCAACTCACCATTAACCGGTCAATCGGTTCCTCTAGATCAAGTACCTGATAAGGCATTTGCAAGTAAACAGATGGGAGAGGGGGTAGCGATTAAGCCGACCGATGGGGTACTTATAGCGCCGTTTGATGGTGTGGTGGTATACTTGATCCAATCGAAGCATGCCCTTATTTTGGAACACGAATCAGGGATTCAGCTGCTGATTCACATCGGGATTAATACGGTTGCTTTAAAAGGAGAAGGCTTCCATTCGCATATCGTGAGCGGTGAAATGGTCTCTGCGGGGCAGAAGTTAATTACGTTCGATGTGGATTTCATCAGAGAAGCGGGATATGAGCCTATTACCCCCATTGTCATAGCTAATGGAGAATTGGCTCCTGACATTACGTGTTCTTATAAATCCGTGCAGGCGGGAGAGCACGCCATTATGAGGGTAATATGGCAGACCTCTTTATGAGACAGGCTGCTTGCTTATGTGTTGAGGGAAAAGGGGGTGACTCGGATGCTCGCTTCTTTGCAAAAAATCGGAAAAGCGCTCATGCTGCCTGTTGCAACACTTCCTGCGGCTGCTTTACTGCGTCGATTCGGGGCCATTGATTACGTCAACGACTTTCATTTAGGGGAAAACATCGGTGGATTTCTCAATCAGTATGTTGCCCCTTTTTTGCAAGCTGGTGGCTTAGCCATCTTTGATTATTTGCCGCTGCTGTTTGCAGTAGGAATATCAATCGGACTGATTGGAGATGCCGCAGCTACATTAGCCGCTGTTATTGCTTACCAAGTATTAATTACCGTGCTCTCCAAAATGCCGGTGGCTTTTCCTGAGTACATCGGAAAAGATGTGAAATTGGATATGGGGGTCATCGGTGGTATTATCGCCGGGGTGATTTCATCTTATTTGTTTAAAAAATATCATACCATTAAGCTTCCTGAATGGCTTGGTTTTTTTGGGGGAAAACGGTTTGTACCTATTATTACTTCATTTGCCATGGTTCTTATAGGTATTGCTCTTGGGTTGATTTGGGGACCTGTACAGCATGGTTTGGATACGTTCGGGAGATGGCTTACGGATCTAGGGGGCGTAGGTGCTTTTATTTTTGGAACGGCCAATCGACTGTTGATTCCATTCGGGCTGCATCATGTGATTAATTCCATTGCTTGGTTTCAGATTGGAGACTACACGAGTGTTTCTGGTCAGGTTGTTCACGGGGATCTATACCGATTTTTCAATGGGGATCCATCGGCAGGACAGTTTATGACTGGATTTTTTCCCATTATGATGTTTGCGCTGCCGGCTGGTGCATTGGCGATCATTCACTGTGCGAAGCCTGAAAAAAGAAAGTTGATTTCTTCTGTATTTATCGGAACGGCGCTAGCTTCTTTTTTGACTGGGATTACGGAGCCACTTGAATTCGCTTTCATGTTCGTAGCACCTGGCCTTTATCTTATTCATGCCGTACTAACGGGGATATCCGGAGCTATTGTTGCCATGCTAGGTATTAAGCTCGGTTTTGGATTTTCTGCAGGGTTAATTGACTATGTTCTAAACTATCCTTTAGCAACTCATCCGCTTTTGATCATCCCGATAGGATTATGTTTTAGTATAGTTTATTACGTGTTATTTCGAGTGCTGATACTGAAGTTTAATTTGAAAACCCCGGGTCGTGAAGAGGAAGAACAAGCCTCTGTCTTGACAGGCTATGTATCACCTATTCAACGTACACGCGATAAAGCACAGCGGGTGTTGTCCGCAATTGGAGGGGCAGCCAACGTTGATGGAGTCGATGCCTGCATTACTCGTCTAAGGCTTGTAGTTATGGACGATAAGCTCGTAGATGACAAAGAGTTGAAAGGGCTTGGAGCGTCGGGTATCATGCGACTAGGTCAAGGTGCGGTTCAAATTATATTCGGTACGCAATCCGATCAGTTGAAGGATGAAATCAAGAGGATTCTGGAATCTCAGAAATTAACGAAGTATACTTATCCTAATGATTAGAATATCTCTATAAATGGGTAAAATACCATGGTGGATATAGGAGGTGCACTTCATTATGAAATATAGAGTGGAACGAGATACGATGGGGGAAATTCAAGTCCCGATCGACAAGCTATGGGGAGCGCAAACTCAACGAAGCAGTGAGAATTTCAAGATTGGTTCGGAGAGGATGCCTCTCAAGGTCATACAAGCTTTTGCCATATTGAAGAAAGCGGCAGCTCGTGTGAACCTTCAACTGGGCAAGCTGGATAAAGAAAAAGCGGATGCGATTGTCGCTGCGGCGGATGAAATATTGGAGGGCAAATGGGATGACCATTTCCCACTTGTGGTATGGCAAACCGGTAGCGGAACACAATCCAACATGAATGTTAATGAAGTTATCGCTCATCGAGCCAATCAATTGCTGGAAGCGGCAGGAAATGCGAAAACGGTGCATCCAAATGATGATGTGAATAAGTCGCAAAGCTCGAACGATACATTCCCAACTGCATTGCATATAGCAGGTGTATTGGCTGTAGAGGAGCAATTAATTCCTGCTCTCAAGAAGCTAAAAGAAACACTGCATGGAAAAATGGAGGCATTTGCTGACATTATAAAAATTGGCCGCACTCATTTACAGGATGCAACCCCATTGACATTAGGGCAAGAAGTTAGCGGCTGGTGGGCTATGCTTGAGAAAACAGAACGAATGATATTAGAGAGCGTCCATACGATGAAGGAGCTGGCTATTGGAGGAACAGCGGTAGGGACGGGCTTAAACGCACATCCTCAGTTTGGAGAGAAAGTGGCTGAGGAAATAAGCAGGGAAACCGGCAAATCGTTCATAACAGCTGTAAATAAATTTCATGCTTTGACTAGCCACGATCAGGTAGTATTCGTTCATGGTGCCATGAAAGCATTGGCAGCTGACTTGATGAAAATAGCTAATGATGTGCGTTGGCTAGCTAGCGGTCCCCGCTGTGGAATTGGAGAAATCACTATACCTGAGAATGAACCCGGCAGCTCCATAATGCCTGGCAAGGTGAACCCTACGCAAAGTGAAGCGATGACCATGGTGGTATGTCAAGTAATGGGTAATGATGTGGTCATCGGATTCGCTGCAAGCCAGGGAAATTTCGAGCTGAATGTGTTCAAGCCGGTAATTATTCATAATTTCCTGCAATCCGTACAACTGTTAGCCGATACGATGGTCTCTTTCAATGATCACTGCGCTGTCGGAATTGAACCGAACCGTGAAGTCATCGATAAATATTTGCGAGAGTCTCTCATGCTCGTAACTGCGTTAAATCCCCATATCGGCTATGAAAAGGCCGCACTTATCGCGAAGACTGCTCATCATGAGAAGTTGACCTTGAAAGAAGCTGCTGTCCGCAGCGGATTTTTAACTGCTGAGCAGTTCGATGAATATGTTCGCCCGGAACAAATGGTAACTCCGAAAGCTTGAGAATGGATTCACAAGCATAATGAACAGGCTGCTACCCAACATTACGTTGAATAGCAGCCTGTTTTTTCCATGATGCTATCTGTAAGATTTTCTAAATTCAAGCGGCGTCATGCCCTCATGCTGCTTGAATACGGAGCAAAAATAGCTTGCTGCCTGGAAGCCAACTCTCACACCGATTTCGGCTACGGGAAGATCGTCCTGCTCCAGCAGCAATTCTTTAGCTTTTTGAAGACGTAAACGAATTAAATATACAACAGGGCTCATTTGTAATGATTGCTTGAACAAGCGACATAAATATTGGGGAGATACATGAATGATAGAAGCCAAATGGTCAAGAGAGATGTCATCAGATAAATTGTTTTCGATATGAGACAGAACGGGTTGGAGCCGATTATAAGTAGTACTGTTCAAGCGAGACTGTTCCTGATTTACACTGCGGCACATTTCGATTAAAAAGCTATACAGTTTCCCGGAAGAAATGAGACCGCTTTCAGGATGGTTTGATAAAGCAGAGACATAGATTTCGTTAATAAACCGATCTAGCAATTGCACATTGAGCTCTTCGAACACTTGAGAATGCCTGAATTCCATATACTGGAGAAAGCTATCGACCGCATGCCCTGAGAAGGCTACCCAATGTGTCTCCCATGGTTCCTCCAAAGCGAAATACGCGTAGGAGCTTTGAGGATACAGTAACAAACCAGACTGTTCCGTTAAGATATGCTCAACTCCATCCAAAATAAGTTTACCTGTTCCCCTGATGGTGTGAAGCCACACATAATGAGGATAACCTCTGAGACGTCTAACCGGATTTTGACTTTCCATACCACCAACAGAATAAACGTAAAAAGGGAGCTGAGCTTCGGAGGTAAGAATAGGGAGCACGTATTTTTTCATGCTTGTCCTCCATTAGTTTCAAATGTTTATATAAGTTCAAAAAATTAAGATTGTTATGTTCATTATAAAACCTTAATCTATAAAAGAAAAGTGAGAATACACCCCTGTATACTGTGAACCGTGAGGGAGGATGTAACCGATTATGAATACTAAACCATCACACGTTTTAGAGTATAACAAACCGGCATCTTCTACCAGACATTGTTAAACAAATAAAAAGGTCCTGATTTTACACTTTCGCTCTTCTTTCGAAAATTCGATTAAGAAAAAAGTGTCATACAGGGCCTTTTTTATGTATCTAAAATGATTTGTTGGCAGAGTGCGGCTAATGTAAAGAACCCTCGAATGATATGGGTGAATGCGGAGGTCTTGAATACAATACTAGTTCTGCAACCATCCGGAATAAGCAGGCAAACATCCACCACGGTCTTGGCTGCAGCCATAGCTAGGCTTAAACAAGGTACATTTTTAGGACCTTTTGAATAAATTGATGTAGGCTTTAGACTAGTAAACCAGCAAGCATCGAATCAACAACGAAAGGACGAGGAAGGATGAGAAAGAAGAATAGGATTTATAAACATAAACCAACAACAAAATATATAAAGCATTTTATTGGGGAACCGGACGTTCAGTTAAGTGCGACGAAAATAGAAGAAGAGCCTTCAACGCTTACGGTAGAGGAACTGGACATTCAGCAAAGTGCGACGATAAAAGAAGAAGAGCCTTTAACACTCACGGTAGAGGAACCAGACATTCAGCAAAGTGCGACGATAAAAGAAGAAGAGCCTTCAACACTCACGAAAGAGGAACCAGACGTTCAGCTAAGTGCGACGAAAAAAGAAGAAGAGCCTTCAACGCTTACGAAAGAGGAACCAGACGTTCAGCTAAGTGCGACGAAAAAAGAAGAAGAGCCTTCAACGCTTACGAAAGAGGAACCAGACGTTCAGCTAAGTGCGGCGATAAAAGAAGAAGAGCCTTCAATGCTTACAATAGAGGAACCGGACGTTCAGCAAAGTGTGGCGATAAAAGAAGAAGAGCCTTCAACGCTTACGATAAAGGAACCAGACGTTCAGCTAAGTGCGACGATAAAAGAAGAAGAGCCTTCAACGCTTACGAAAGAGGAACCAGACATTCAGCTAGACGCTGATGATATAGATGAAACGCCTCCTTTATTCCTTTACATTTATAAAACAAACGCTCAGTTATTTAAAGAAGTGGCAGAACTGCGCAAAGATGTCCAGATTCTTACGCAATTAATTAATCAGGTCTTGCGGCAAGATGTCAGAGCGGAAATCAATCCCTCACTAGAACTATTGAAAAGGCGATATGACGATACATCAGAACAAATGATAGTACAACAACAAAAGATTGACGAAATGATGAAATTATTATACTGGAAGCCTAATAAGCATCCTGGTTTTTAAAGGGGCTCAACATATTATTTAACAAAGGATGTGTTTACGTTGCGAATCAAGTTCCGAACCGAGCTTGAAGTAAATCTGAAGGCTATATTAGAGGATTGCCTTATAATGGTTCCAGAAGATGAACTTCTTTCCGATATCAATAGCATAGTTATATTGTGGTCCGAACAAAGATTACATGAAGACAGAGGACCTATCCCAATTAGTACAAAGGACATAAGAGAGTATTTAATCGAGAACGGGCTGATAATTGAGTTTACGAATGACAATGATTAAATAATTTAATACCTACCAGCAAAATCGGATTGTGCCAAGCTTTAGGCCCTATACTCTAATATTTACACCCCAATTAGTTCAACAACCTCGAGAAAGCACATATGTTTTCGTTTCCAATATGTATGCTTAATGTCAATATATAAATTGACATTAAGCATACATATAATGATAATAAAAGCAAAAATCAAGTTCGTTCAATTGAATGAAATGAAGTGCTTATCAGTTACAAAAAGAGGGATGAGAATCGGTTTTACTTTGATCTAGAGGCAGGTCGAGTCTACTGCTTATCTTTTAGATCATGCGAGAGTTTTAGAAGAAAGGTTGAGGCCCTTTGACTAGCAGCGATTGGTTTCAAGAAGGAGACCGGATATGCTTTTTGGGAGACAGCATTACCCAATCTGGTCTCTATAGCAGGTGGATAATGGAGCATTTTGCACTTCGGCATCCTTACAAACCATTATCCTTCATAAACTGCGGAGCAATACGGATGTAAACGGATTGACATTTTTCACCCTATGGACGAGCTGAATAAAGCGTTTCAGCTCGTGGAGCCTGAGGGTACGCTGATTGGTCCGGATCGTGTCCATCCGGGAGATCTCGGTTGCCAATGGATAGCACATTCAGTGATCAAGCAGATCAGTTCGCCAACGTCTACAGCCTTGGTTATAGACGTCCACGGAGACCATGAAACCCGAATGATGGGAAGCACAGCTGAATCGATTCAGTACTCTGATAACGCTGAGCTGACGTTTCTTTACTGTCCAGCTGCATTACCGGCTTGGATCAACCTTTTCCATGAGCAGAATAGCATTCATGAACCAACTCATCATGATGACATGATTCATATTCTAGGTCTTCCTGAAGGGCTTTACGAGCTTGTTGTGGACGGATGTCCAGTATCGACTCACTCCTCTAAGCAACTAAAGCGAGGCATCCAGCTTGGTATGATTAGCGGAAGCCCCTTGCAAGTTCAAGCAAAACGAGTTGTTGAGTTGACAGAGGAGTTTTTCCGACTGGAAGCACTAATTCGTGCCATACGATATACGGAGAAGCACTTTGCAAGAGCACGGGTTGATTATACGGATAACCGACAGGCGAATCGGTTCGTGAGAGAGCTGCTGACCAATACGGAAATATCCGCATGGCACCGAGAGCAGTATGAAACCTATTTATTCTGTAAGCCAATGGAACAGGAGCTTTTGCGCTTGATTCATCTAAAAACGCAAGTTATGTACCAAAACAATAAACCGGCTTCAATCTCAGTAACCATCAGACCTTTAAGTGCATAGGGTCAGTGAAGCCTGAACAAACATTAGGAGGAACAATGAAATGACATCAGAAAGCCAGAAGAACCCTATTACAATCTATCTAGCGGGGGATTCTACCGTTCAGACTTATAATGAGAGTGCGGCTCCGCAAGCTGGTTGGGGGCAATATATAGGTGATTTTTTTAACGATGAAGTCCAGTTCATCAATAAAGCGATAGGCGGCAGAAGCTCCAAGTCGTTCGTGGTGGAAGGCCGTTTATCTGTGATTTTAGAGGCGATACAACCCAATGATTATTTATTGATCCAAATGGGGCATAACGACTCTACAGTCAGCAAGCCTGAGCGGTATACCGAGCCATTCACTGAATACAAGCATTATTTAAAAATGTACATAGATGGAGCGAGAGAGCGCAGCGCCATTCCAGTTTTGATCACTCCAGTAGGGCGATTACATTATGAGAAAGGCGAATTCTTGAATGATTTTCAGGATTATTGCACTGCGATGAAACTGGTGGCGGAGGAGGAGCATGTTCGCCTGTTGGATTTAATGAGTATGAGTCTGGAATACTTCACCAAAATCGGTTATGACAGTGCCAGGGAACTGTTCATGATATCTCATAACGGCACAGATTGTACTCATTTTAACGATAAAGGAGCACGAGCTATTGCCAGGCTGGTGGCTGTCGGCATGAAAGAATTGAATATGGAATTTTCTGATTTTGTAGAGGTCTAGCCGTACGATCGTTCTCCGCACCCAAAATTTTTGGTACAATAAGAAACAAATAACGAAGGCACGAGGAGAACGACAGCGTGAAGCAGAATGTGGAGATATTCGATATTTTTGATGGGGACATGAATAGAATAGGGACCGCTACACGGCGAGAGGTTCATCAGCAAGGATTATGGCATCAAACGTTTCAATGCTGGATATTGTCCAAGCAAGATGAGGAATGGTATTTGTTATTTCAAATGAGGCATTCGGACAAGGATACGTTCCCGAGTCTCTTGGATATCTCATGTGCCGGGCATTTGCTAGCAGGAGAGACGGTAGAGGACGGTTTAAGGGAGTTAGCGGAGGAGCTTGGAGTGAATGCGGCTTTCGAGGAGCTGCACTCATGCGGAGTGTATCGTGAGGAACAATTTCTTGATGGTGGGAAGATCGACCGTGAATTTTGTCACGTATTCGTGCTCAGAGCCGATAGGCCGTTACACACTTACCAGCTTCAAGAGGACGAGGTTACAGGCTTATACCGTATTGCTCTGGAAGATGTAAGACGACTGACAGCAGGAGATATGGATTCATTGGTTACCGCTCAAGGAGTCGAGCCTGATATGAACGGTGTGCTGTTGCCGGTGGATAGAAGGTTTGCAGCACGTGATTTCGTCCCTCATTCGAAAGCGTATTTTAGATTGGTTTTGGATACTATCGGAAACCTACAATAAAGACAGCAAAAAAGCTTTGAACTGGACAAGGAGATGCTCCTTAAGCCTGTTCAAAGCTTTTCTTGTGTTAGATAGGTGGCTGGAATTTAGCAAGCCGAACGTTTGACAAAGTCTCTTACCATATCTTCGGTAACATAAGGTCGTGTAGGAGAAATCCCGTGCTTGGCATGTTCGTTAATTCGTGCGGTGCATGCGTTGATCTCATCGATAGAAAACGGCTGTTCTGCAGCACATAGAGTCAATGCCCGTTCAATTGCGGCTTCACGCTGTTCGTCCAAAATTTGAAATTGTTCCAAATGGGAATGCATTTTGCGAGTATGTGTACTAATCGCTTCATGAACGCTCATGGTTTAAAGGCTCCTTTATAACAAGGTTAGAAATTCATAGTGATCTGATGCTAGTTATGATACTACGTTATGATGCTATCAAGCAAGTCAAGACTGTAGATTAGGTGACGGACCTGATTGATCAGAGTATGCAGCGTTGGGGCATTCGATTTATACAAAACTGGGCATGTGCCCAACCCAACTGCATAGGCTAAACATAAGATAGGTATATGAATGTTGTCTACCTATTATTTTCTGAAAATTCAAAATTTTAAATGCAGATCTCTGTGCAAGCGAAGCTGGAATTACGGATTGCTGGCAGGCTGAAACGAACAAGAGAATCCGGGGAATGAGGTGGGAACTTGTCCAATGAGAAGAACTCAGGAAATGATAAGAAAAACGGAGAAATTCGGAGCTCATAATTATCATCCTCTTCCAATTGTTATTGCTCATGCAGAAGGAGTTTGGGTTCGCGATGTGGCAGGCAAACGTTATATGGATATGCTTAGCGGCTACTCGGCTTTAAATCAAGGACACCGTCATCCAAGAATCATTCAATCGTTGAAGGACCAGGCTGATAAAGTGACGTTGACGTCGAGAGCTTTTCATAATGAGCGGATGGGAGATTTATTGGAGCTACTGTCCAGTATTACCGGTAAAGAAGCATTCCTTCCGATGAATACGGGAGCCGAAGCTGTGGAAACAGCGATTAAGCTAGCACGAAGATGGGGCTACCGGTTTAAGCACATTGCTGAAAATGAAGCGGAGATTATTGTGTGCGACAATAATTTTCATGGCAGAACGGTAACAACAACCTCTTGCTCAAGTACACCAGAATATCGTCATGAGTTCGGGCCTTATACACCTGGATTCAAAGTGATTCCATTCGACGATACCGATGCTTTAGAGCAAGCGATAAGCCCTAAGACGGCAGCTTTCCTAGTGGAGCCAATTCAAGGGGAAGCGGGAATTCGTATTCCTCGTGAAGGGTATTTAAGAGAAGCGGCTGCCATTTGCAGCAAGCAGCGTGTTTTGCTAATGACCGATGAGATTCAATCGGGATTAGGACGTACAGGTCAATGGTTCGCAGCGGACTGGGAAGCTGTCGTTCCCGATGTATATATATTGGGTAAAGCCTTGGGAGGCGGAGTACTGCCTATATCGGGCATCGCAGCAAATCGGGAGCTTATGGACGTTTTTGATACTGGCTCGCATGGCTCAACTTTTGGTGGAAATCCGCTGGCGTGTGCTGTTGCGATCGCCTCGATTAAGGTCCTGCAGGAGGAAGATTTGATCGTTCGCTCTCGCGAGGTAGGTGAATATTTTCTAGAAAGGCTGCGCACGGAGATTCACTCTCCTATAGTAACCGATATTCGGGGGAAAGGGTTATTCATCGGTATTGAGCTGTCGGTTGCTGCGCGTCCTTATTGTGAACGACTAATGAACTTGGGGCTGCTGACCAAGGAAACGCATCATTTCACCCTACGTTTGGCACCTCCTTTAATAATTTCCAAAGAGCAGGTCGATTGGGCTGTTGATAAAGTAAGAGCTGTATTAATTTGACCTAATAGGAAGGAGAGAACGTTATGGTCCCGTACCGTCCAGAGCCATTAACGGATTTTACCAATCCGGCGGAAAGCCGGAAATTAACAGAGGCATTGCAACAAGTGCAATTGCAGCTTGGTCTTATATACCCAATCCGAATCGGGTCAGAAGAGCTGACTTCGGAGGCAGTCATTGAGTCTATCAACCCATCCAATACAAGTGAATTGGTCGGAAAAGTATGCAAGGCTGACCGAACTTTAGCTGAGAAGGCTATACAATGTGCTGCAAGCACGTTCAAGGCATGGTCTCAAGTAGCAGCTGAAGAACGAGCGGAGTACTTGTTCAAAGCCGCCGCGGCATTGCGCAGACGCAAGCATGAATTTAATGCGTGGTTAATGTTGGAAGCAGGCAAAAGCAGAGTGGAGGCCGACGCTGATACGGCGGAAGCTATTGACTTTATGGAATATTATGGACGTCAAATGATAGAGTTAACACTGCGTGGACGTAAAGAGCTCGTATCCATCGCTCAGGAACGAAATGAGCTGTACTATATTCCGCTAGGGGTCGGAGTCATAATTCCTCCATGGAACTTCCCATTGGCGATTATGGCGGGAATGACAACGGCAGCAATCGTGACAGGCAATACGGTCGTATTAAAGCCATCCAGTCAGACCCCTGTCGTTGCCGCCAAATTCGTGGAGCTGCTGCTGGCTTGCGGATTACCGGCGGGCGTGGTCAACTTTGTGCCGGGTGGAGGAAGTGAAATAGGCGATGCTTTGGTAAAGCATCCGCTTACCCGATTTGTGTCGTTCACTGGCTCTCGTGAAGTTGGGGTTCACATACAGGAACTTGCCGCTAGAGTGAATCCAAAACAAATATGGCTGAAACGGTTTATTGGCGAGCTAGGAGGCAAGGATTCCATTCTCGTAGACCGAGATGCTGACTTGGAAGCAGCTGCCAAAGGAATTGTAGTATCAGCCTTCGGCTATTCCGGGCAAAAATGCTCTGCATGCTCCCGAGCGATAGTGCATCAGGATGTTTACGATCAAGTATTGAATCGATGTATCGAATTAACCAAAGCGCTAAAAGTAGGCGATGTGACGGATGACTCCAATGATACGGGTCCAGTGATCGATGAGGCTTCCTTTCATAAAATAATGCAATACATCGATATTGCCAAGCAAGAAGGTCGAATCGTTGCCGGGGGGCATTCGCTGAAGCTTCCAGGATACTACATCGAACCTACGATTGTTGCGGACGCAGCTCCGGACTCTCGAATTATGCAGGAGGAAATATTCGGTCCTGTCGTTGCATTTACAGCTTGTTCTAACTTCGATCACGGATTGGAAATTGCGAACAATACCGAATATGGACTAACGGGCTCGGTTTATACTCTCAATCGGGAGCATATTGCTAAAGCAAAAGCTGAGTTTCATGTCGGAAATCTGTATATTAACCGGAAATGTACAGGTGCTGTGGTAGGTGTGCATCCTTTCGGAGGGTTCAATATGTCGGGTACGGATTCCAAAGCGGGAGGACCTGACTATTTATTGTTGTTTACCCAGTCAAAAGTAAGCTCTGAGCTTCTTTGAAGAAGGGGGTCGGGTAAAATGCCGATGGATTCCTGGTTTCGTCTTGCAGTGTTACATCTGGCGGAGCAGGAGCGGGTAAAATCGATGTTCCGAAAGTACGGAATGCGTATGGGGGTCCAACGATTTGTTGCTGCCGAGTCGTTAGAAGGTGTTTTAAAGAAAGTGAAGGAGCTTAACGGTCAAGGGCTCGCCGTGACGTTGGATTATTTGGGTGAAAGCGTTGAGGACCCTGCTTTGGCTGATGAGGCTGCTAACCAAATAATGGAGATGCTGCGAGAGATTCATGACCAACAGCTGGATGCACATGTTTCGGTAAAGCTCAGTCAATTGGGGTGCGGCATCGATCCGGCTGTCAGCACGAAGCATATGGAGCGGATTGTTGCAGCAGCCAAGTATTATCGTAATTTCATTCGGATTGATATGGAGGATTCCACTTTAACTGAATCGACTTTGGAGCTATTCGAAAAGCTGGTTAAACGATTTGGAGCGAAGCACGTCGGGACAGTGTTACAAGCTTATTTGTACCGGTCGCCGGACGATTTGATCCGGCTGGAGCAATATGCAGCTAATGTAAGAATAGTAAAGGGAGCCTATAAGGAAGCGGCAGCCGTTGCTTTTCCTAGTAAAATCGATGTCGACAGCCAGTATGTGGCATTAGTGAAAGCCCATTTGGATGGGGGACATTATACAGCCATTGCTACTCATGATCAGAGAATTATAGAGAAGGTCACAGCTTATGTTGAGGAGCATCGGATTCCGCGCAATCAATTTGAATTTCAAATGCTTTTTGGCATAGCGACACAGCTTCAGCTGCAATTGGTTAAACGCGGTTACCGAGTACGTATTTACACCCCTTTTGGCAAACAATGGTACCCCTATTTCACCCGCCGCATAGCGGAAAGACCGGCTAATTTGGTGTTCGTCCTGAAGGGGCTGCTGCGCAGGTGACGGAAGGAGGAAGTTGCATGTCAATGGAGTATAAACCAATCGACGTGATTGGCGTCCCGTTTGATCTCGGAGCGGGCTGCAGAGGATGCCGCATGGGCCCGGATGCCTTGCGATGCGCAGAGCTGGTACAGCATCTTCGTCAAAGTGGTCGAAACGTTGAAGATACGGGGGATATCATCTTATCGAAGACTCGAACGATTGAACCAGAGATGGGAAGTCATAAAGCTAAATATTTAAAAGATATCGTAAGGATGAACCGTCGCTTGTACCGCAAGGTTGCTGCATCGGTAGAAAATGGACGAATTCCGCTTGTTGTTGGTGGTGACCACTGTATTGCTATCGGTAGTATTGCCGGAGCAGCAAAGCATAAACGGATCGGAGTCATTTGGTTTGATGCCCATGGAGACCTGAACACGGTTCATACTAGTCCGTCGGGTAATGTGCACGGCATGTCACTGGCAGCAGCTCTAGGCTACGGTCATCCAGCATTAACTAGAATAGGAGGCAATCATTCAAAAGTGCTTCCTGAAGATGTCGTTCTTATAGGAACTCGCTCACTTGATCCTGGAGAGGAGGAACTCATCCGTCGTACCGGGATTCAGCTGTTTTCTGCGCGTGATATTAATCAGCTCGGAATACAGGAGGTGGTTAAACGAGCTCTAACCTTGGTTTCTGAACAGACGGAGGGCGTCCATTTAAGCTTGGATGTGGATGGATTAGATCCGTCCGATGCCCCGGGAGTTGGCACACCCGTCTCCGGAGGAATCCGGCTTCGGGAAGCGCAGATGGCAATGAGACAAATTGCTGAGTCCGGAGCTCTACTAAGCACAGATTTTGTTGAAGTTAACCCTGCACTGGATTTGCGTAACCGTACTGCTCACGCGGCTGTTGAGCTGATATGCAGCTTGCTTGGGGTAGAAAGGGAAAGTATCGAATAAACCGTTAAGCCTATTTATCAGCTTTTTATCAGTTATCTGGTGTCCTAATCCTTTCCATATTAGAGTATAATTCAACTGACTAATAGCTCATTTGGAAGCTGGGAGGGATAGAGATGTCAAGTCAGCTGCACGAATCTGTACACTCGGTTATGGAAGACTATTGCAATCTTTTGCACGAAGAGCTGCCCGATCGGGTATATGGGGTTTACTTATACGGATCGACCGCACTAGGACATCACAATCGCCAACGCAGCGATATCGACTTTTTTACTGTGCTGCACAGGTTGGATGATGAATCATTAATACGAATTCAAACGGTTCATGAACGGTTGCTTAAACTGAATCGTTGTGGTCATAAGCTGGAGGGGGAATATGCGCAGCTACATCACATTCCCAAAGCACAACGGTCTTTGTGGTACCGTTATACTTCGGAGGGAAAGTATCAATGGGAGGAAATGAGTAACCACATAACCTGGTACCAGCTGAAGCATCATGGCTTAACGATATATGGACATGATGTTTCCACGTTACCGATTGAAGTTGACAGGAACGATATCGTAGACATTACCAAACGGAATATCAACGGTTATTGGGCAAAGCAGGCTCAGCGAGATCCTGAAGCATTCGATGGCTCAAAAGCAGATGTGATGGTAGAATTCGGAGTTTTATCTCTATGTCGCATATGCGTGACGTTGGAGACGGGGGACATGGTGACGAAGGAAGCGGCCGCTAAAGCGATGCTTGCAAAGCTGCCGATGCAGTGGCATCCTATAGTGAATGAAGCAATGCGAGTTAGGGAGTGCAAGGGAGAATCGCTCATGTACTCGCCCCGTGAGTTAATCGTAGAGACACAAGCCTTTATCCGGTATATGTCCGAAAGATGTTTATCCTATATGAAGTAACCCTGTAGGGTCGTCTCGAGCTCGAGGCGGCTTTTGTTGTCTGTAGAGCTGTTTAAAATCACTTAATTTCAAAAAAAGGTTGATCTTTTACAAAAGCATGGTATTATAGATATTCTCTGGAAAAATAACCCTATTGTGAGGTGGATTGTATTTTTCGTGAATCATGGCAGCGATTACGCGAAGCGAGCTTATTTTTGTCAGTGGCCGATGCTCGACCGGTTAAGGTAAAGCCAACCGCAGACTTCGTTAACTTTTTACTTATGCCTGCACAGCTATTATTGCTCAAATGGGTAGTAGATCTACTAACTGGCTGGAATGACGGATTGATACAGCAAGACTTGATAATCGCCGGCATAGGTCTCGCTATCGTTATGATACTCCAGGCTATAATTGGTCGTACCTCTCTCTTGGCACATAATCGATTGAATGAAATCGGCACCTATGAAGTTGAAAGGGCTGTCCTTGAAAAAAATGCCAAGCTAAGCTTAACCCTTCTCGAAACACCATCGATAAAAGATCTCCGTACCCGCGCATTTCGCGCCTCACCTGAAATTCTGTTTCTGAATAGCTACAGTTACTTTTTCCAAGCAGTGCAAACGGTTCTGCTGCTCCTTATCCTTGTATGGTTCGGACAGTGGATCTTCGCTCTATTATTTCTTTTTACTTTGCCGATACAGCTTCCTTTGCGTTCTTATGCAGCACGTAGAGCAGAACTGCTCGAGCAGGAGCAAACTCCACAACGCAGGCGTGCGCATTATATTGCCCAATTGATGACCTCCAGAAATCCAGCGAAAGAAATACGGCTTCTTGATTTGGGAAGTTATTTTCAAATGTATTGGATGCGTTTGCATAACCAAAATGCTGAAGAAATGGTAAAGCGTAAAATAAAAGAACAACAGCTTCTAGTCCCGTCGGACCTGTTGGTCACCTTACTCAGTGCTTTGATGACTGCTATCGTACTACTCGTGGCCGCTACCCACGGAAATTCACCAGGAGAGATTACCTTGCTGCTGCAAATCGCCATCATGCTAGGAGGGTTGTGGCCTGGTCTGCTGGATTTACATACGAGCTTGAAGCAGCAAGGGGCACGATGGGATGAGATGCGCAGGTTTTTGCAGCTTGAGGAGGATGCTACGTACATCCCTACACTAGTGGACGATAAGTCAAAGGGTTCTATACCAACAACGAGTCATATGACTGCCGAAGCAGTGTTGGTGAGGCAGCTGACATTCACCTACGAGGGTAGAGCAAACCCGTCACTTCAGGAGGTATCCTTCTATATTGAAGCTGGGGAGAAAATCGCGATTGTAGGAGAAAATGGCTCCGGAAAATCTACTCTTGTTAAGCTGCTCATGGGTTTGTATAGTCCCGGTTATGGAAGTGTGGAGTGGTATTCCAAGGATGGAGCTCCGTTAACTGCGACCGAAGCAGCATGCTCCTTCACAGCCGTGTTGCAGGACTTCACTAAGATGAACTTGCTTGTACGAGAACAAATTGCCTTAGGAAGCATAGATCGGCTGTATGATGATCAAGCGCTGTTAACCGCGCAAAAGCACGCTAATGCTCATCCTTGGGGGTTAAATCTAGACGACCGAATAGGTCCGGAATTTGGAGGTCTAGAGCTGTCAGGAGGACAGTGGCAGTCATTAGCTGCCGCAAGGGGGTATGTCAGAAAGGGAAGTGTGCTGTTTTTTGATGAGCCGACGTCAGCTCTAGATCCGCAGGCCGAAAAAACGGCAATTATGGATTTTTTACGCATAGCAGGAGATCGCACGTCCTTCCTTGTTACCCATCGTTTGGGGGCGGCGCGTATGGCAGACCGCATATTGGTGCTTCAAAATGGCCGATTGGTTGAACAAGGAACCCACCGCCAACTTATGGCGGCACGAGGAGAATACGAGCGACTGTACCGGCTGCAAGCATCCTGGTATGTATAGCTTAGCCGAGAGGTGGTGTTCTGTTGGATAGAGAATGGAAACATACAAGAACGGATTTGCTGCGACTACTTTATTACATATGGAAGCAAATGCCTGTGCTGACTAGCGTATGGCTCACCGTTCCTATGGGAATCGGGATGCTCGTTATCCCATTAATGCTGTCACAAAAGCATATGATTGATTCGGCGGTTCATGGAATCGTAAATGGTTCTTCCTCCATCTCTCAGATGATGCCGGCACTTCTTCTGTTTGTTGGTACCATGGTATTGCAAGTGATGGCCGAATCCTTAAGGAAAATCCTGGACGAAGCGATGAACCAGCGCGCTTATGCTTATGTGCAGTCTGAAATCTTTAAAATTTCGACGACCGTTTCCCTAGAGCGATTCGAGCATACTGAGTTCTATGACCGGCTTCATCGGGCTCAATCGGCTGCAGGCCAAGATTTGATCGGCATACTGCGAAATGGGGTCGATACGATTCAAAGGCTTGCAACATTAATGGCTATGGCTATTGTCGTAGCACAAGGCTACTGGTTATTAGGCTGGATCCTGCTTGTAATGAACGGAACGTCACTATACTTTCGAATGAAAATAGAACTTTCTAAGCGAAAATTAGATAAGCAATTAACGACGGATGGCCGTATGTCACAGTACTTGATGAATCAACTCACGGACTCCAGGACTTTAAAAGAAACGAAGCTGTTTGACTCGACAGGGTATTTGATTCGTCAGTGGAGTACCAATACGTTAGGACAGCGTTCCCGCAGATTTGCTATGAGCCGTAAGGAGAACAAGCTGGGCTTCTGGATTTCCCTCCTTCATATTGCAGGTGCTTTCGGATCTATTGCTGTGTTGGTGCTGTTTAGGGGGCAGGGAGGGCTGACACCAGGCATCGTTGCTGTAGTATTCCAGACTGTGCTCCAATCGCAAGGAACTTCGCTAAAGCTTTCCTGGCCTTTAAGCAAGCTGGTACTTCAGGCAGGTAAAGCGGAGGATCTTCTCACTTTCTTGAAAGAACATATTGACGAACCCAACACGAAACTGAAGGCTGAAGATTTAGGATCGATCAAGGATATTACTTTCGAAAAAGTAGGCTACTCTTATCCGAATTCTAGTAAGCCCGTCCTTCAAGATATGAATGTGACGATTAGGGCGGGAGAAACGATCGCTCTTGTTGGGGACAACGGATCGGGGAAATCTACTTTTATCAAGCTGCTGCTTGGGTTATATGAACCGACTGAAGGGCAAATTAGCTGGAATGGTAAAAATTTATCAGCAATGGGCGAGCATCATAAAGCACTATGGAGTCGTGTCAGCGCAGTGTTTCAAGATCATGAACCTTATTCATTCACTCTTCGGGAAAATGTAGCCATGGGAAACCTATCTCGTGAGCCTGAGGAGCACGGGATTCGAAGTGCCTTAGAAGCAAGTGGTATCCAAAAGCTCGCAGAGCAGTCTGGAGAAGGATTGGATGTACCTCTCGGCCAATTGAGTGAGGGCGGGCTCGAGCTGTCTGGGGGGCAATGGCAGAGGCTTGCCATAGCAAGAGCCATGTACAGGCATGGAGAGCTGATCGTGCTCGACGAGCCGACAGCTGCCATTGATCCGGCAAGCGAAGTGGAGTTGTTCGAGCAGTTCCGCCGTTTGCGTCAAGGGAAAACAGCTCTATTCGTTTCTCATCGACTTGGTTGGGCTCGTTATGCAGATCGCATACTTGTAATAGATCAAGGGAGATTAATAGAGGATGGCACGCACGATCAGCTTATGTCGCTTGACGGCAAATATGCGGCTTTTTACAAGGAACAAGCACAGTGGTATCAAAACAGTGATTTACTTGGAAGTTAGGGAGGCAACTTATGTTTAGTCACATCCAAAACGCCGTAGAGGCATTCGGTCTTAATATTCAGGATATAAAACCTGTTCCCGATTCATTCAGCTCAGAAGTAGCACAAGTCATTCTGCATAACGGTGGATCGGTTTACATAAAAATTCCGTACAACCAGAGCAAGCTGTACCGCGAATATGCAATGCTGAACAGACTTATGAAGCATCACCTTCCAGTGCCTCATGTTCTTGATCTATGGGAGGGGGATGAACAATGTAGCGGGGCATTATTACTGGAGGCATTGAAAGGAAGTCCTCTTACAGAGACTGATGATGTGAAGCTAGCCTACGAGATAGGTACACTGCACGCGCAGCTGCATTCCGTCCCAATGCCGGGGTATGGCGAGGATAGTCGGGATGGGTATCATTATTTGGACCATGAGAATTGGAGAGAATACATCCGCAGTCAGTTTGAGAAATGCAAAGAGCCGTGTAGTGAGCTCCTCCCTGCGGGATTGTTCGAGGCGTGCTTGAATCATTTTGATTCCGTGTTCTCCAAGCTGCCTGAACCGGATGGTCCTTGTGCCATCCATATGGATTTCAGGCCTGGGAATCTGCTGGTGGATCAATCACGCTTGGTAGGAATTATTGACTTCGAGAGCTCTAGGGGCGGGTCATCCGAATGCGATTTTACGAAAATCGACCGGTATTTATGGAAAAATAGACATCCTATGAAACAAGCATATATCGAAGGATACTCCGGTATTCGTCCTATGATCGATATCGACTTGGTACTGCCTTTTTATTCGTTTTACGATTCCTTCAGCACGGTCGTTTGGTGCAGAAAAAGAGGATTGGAGAAGAACAGACGATTCTATGAGGAAAGTGTCAACGTCCTTTGTCATCAGACAGGGTGGAAAGCTTAATCTGAAAGGAAGGTGTAGTTATGTTTTTTGTTAATTCGAGAGCTATTATTGAGAGAAATCAAGGTACTGGGACGGAGATCGTCATTCAAATTCGAAACAAACCCGGCGAACCGCAGCGTTGGGAGCTTCCGGGAGGGCGGATAGAGCCCTATGAATCTTTAATCAGGGCTTTGCGGAGAGAGGTTAAAGAAGAAACAGGGCTGACCGTCGTTGAAATAGAAGGAGAAAGTACCTATGTGGATACTAGTAATATGAATCCGGATTTTGTTGTGGAGTGTATTCGCCCATTTGCCGCCTATCAGACTGTGGTAGGGTCCATAGATTCAGTAGGATATTATTTCCGTTGCAAGGCCGAAGGAGAGCTGCTTGACCAAGGAGATGATACACTCAGCATACGGTGGATTAGTGTGGAGGAGCTGAGGCAATCATTTGCTGAGGATCCGTTACAATTTTCTAATGTTGACCGTGCCGGTATTTTGTATTATTTGAAGAACGGTATAGAGTAAGCTGTGCCGATATGATTTGGAAGCCAGGAATGTCATATATTTGCTCAAAAAAGAAGAGGAGCATTGGCTCCTCAGACTGTATAGAAACCCACGTTTTTTTAAAATGTTGGGTTTCTTTCTGTATTTAGGGGCTGTTTTGAGAAGGTCGGATGGGAGGTGAAACCCATGGAGCTGTTTAGCATTGACACTCACCCATATTACTACCTAAGCATAGCTCAATATACGGTCTGCGATATACAAGCCACGAAGAGACAGTGTCGCGATAGTGGTAAAGAATAATTATTAAACTATCACGATAATAGAACGAATTTAATTAAACTGATATCAATTTTAGATTGAAATCATCGAAAACCGATTCTGTTTCTTTTGCACCTTCCTCCATAAAATGGAAATGTATTCAATACAACCTTAAAGGAGTGCAGGCGAATGAGGGAGCAATTGTCGTGGAAGGTCGGAGGACAACAGGGACAAGGGATGGAGAGTACGGACAAAGTGTTTTCCAGCGCTTTGGCGCGATTAGGGTATTATTTGTATAGCTATCGTCATTTTTCCTCTCGCATATTAGGAGGGCATGCGAACAATAACATTCGCATCAGCACCAGGCCAATCAGATCCGTAGCCGATCATTTGGATGTCCTAGTAGCACTCGACCAAGAGAGCATTGATGTAAATGCTATGGAGTTAAAGAGCGGAGGGATCGTTATTGCTGACGAGATATGGAAGCCCGTCCTTCCAAACGGTGTGGATGCCTGTCTATTGCCGATACCAATTACCGCTATTGCCCAAGAAGCAGGCTCCACTCTCTTTAAAAATATGGCAGCATCTGGCGCTTCATGGGCTCTTTTAGGACTGCCGATGACGTTGTTTTTCGATGCAATCGCGCGTCAATTCGCTGTGAAAGGGGAGATGGTAATACAAAAAAACATGGAGGCTGCTGCCAAAGGAGCAGAGTGTGCGCTGGCGCTCACAGGAGGACCATTATCTGACTTCCAGATTGCATCACCAGACGGGAGAGAAAAGCTGTTCCTTATTGGTAATGATGCTATAGGGATGGGTGCGATTGCTGCAGGCTGCCGCTTCATGCCAGCTTATCCGATCACACCTGCAACGGAGATCATGGAATACATGATGAAGCATTTGCCAGCCTACGGCGGTACTGTCATTCAAACTGAAGATGAAATCGCTGCCATCACGATGGCTATAGGGGCAAACTATGGAGGAGTCCGGGCTTTTACAGCTTCTGCCGGACCAGGATTATCTCTTATGATGGAGGGGATTGGCCTTGCCGGCATGACGGAAACCCCTGTAGTCATTGTGGATACGCAGCGTGGAGGACCCAGTACAGGGCTACCCACCAAGCAGGAGCAAAGTGATGTGTTGGCGATGATCCACGGAACGCACGGGGAAATTCCCAAAATTGTCCTTGCTCCGAGTACAGTAGAGGAGTGCTTCTATGATACGGTTGAAGCTTTTAATCTGGCTGAGAGGTATCAGTGTCCGGTGATCGTGCTGACAGATCTCCAGCTATCCATGGGAAAGCAAACTTCCGAGAGATTTGATTATTCGCGGATAGTCGTCGATAGAGGGAGCTGGTTTGCCGATACCAAGGAGAGCTCGGTCTTTTTGCCAGAGGATGAACATAAAGAGTTTCGACGTTATGAAATGACTACGGATGGAATCTCTCCGAGGGCTATGCCTGGGATGAAGCACAGCATTCATCATGTCACTGGGGTTGAGCATGATGAACACGGACGTGCCTCAGAGAGTGCGACTAATAGAAAGCAGATGATGGAAAAACGGATGCGCAAGCTACTTCACATGACCACCGACAATCCTCTAGCAGTGGACACCCCTCATTCTGATCCTGATTTGCTTTTAATCGGAATGGGCTCTACAAGGGGAGTCATGGATGAAGCCAGAATAAGAATGGAAGCGGAGGGGATCCGTTCGAACCGAATAACGGTGAGGCAGCTGCATCCTTTCCCAGTGGAATCTCTTCGCCCTTTACTTTTAACTGCTACTACGATTGTTATAATCGAACACAATGCAACGGGTCAGTTGGCTTCTTTAATTCGTCTTCATTTCGGCAGTGAAATGAATGGGATCAAATCGTTGTTGAAATATGACGGAACTGCCTTTTTGCCGAACGAAGTAACTTCTTTTTGTAGAAGTACCGTTATGGAAAGCACGACTTTAAAGGATGTAAAAATATAGACGACAGTGCTATCATGGAAATAAGGTGGCAGGAAAATGAAGTGTCCTTTTATTCAATTTGATAATGGAGTGGAGAATATGTCACAAAATAAGCAGCCTAATATATTGTTTTTAATGAGTGATGAACATAGATGGGATGTGTCCGGCTTTGCCGGGAACCCTGTCATTCGAACACCTCACTTGGATCGTTTGGCGGAAGATGGGGTTGTGTTCGACAACGCGTATACCCCGTCACCTGTATGTGTCCCGGCGAGACAAAGCATGATGGCAGGACAATTTCCACGAACATGCCAATGCGAAAAGTACGGACAGGATTTGGCACCGGGCTATATGACTTTCGCCAGAAAGCTTGCAGAGCATGGATACGAAACGGTCGTAAGCGGAAAGCTGCATCATATGGGGACAGATCAAATGCAAGGCTGGACGGCAAGAATCAGTGGTGATATGCAAATTGACGCACGCTTTTTAAGCGAAGGAGCCCGGAAGTCAAGAAGAACACTTGGGAATGTGAAGTGGTCCGAAGCCAAAGAAATCGCGCGTGCAGGAGTAGGTCGTGGACCTGTTATCTTGCATGATGAATATGCGGTAGAAGGGGCGATTCGTTTTATAGAAAATTACTTTATGAATCCTTACTATGACCGGGAACAGACACATCCGCTTCTTCTTAAGGTGAGCCTGCTTCAGCCGCACTATCCGTATTTTACGAGCGAGGACAAGTTTACTTACTATTTGAACCGGGTACAGCCCTATGTCAATGAACCGGTCTTCGATCATCCATTCCTAAGTCAACGTCAGGTTCGGACAGGGACAGATGCATCGGAGCGTGAGATTCGAAGGGCTACCGCCGCGTATTATGGCATGATAGAAACGATAGACAGCATGTATGGACGAGTAATGGATGCCTTGGAACATGCAGGCCAAGACTTGGACGAATGGATTATCGTCTATACAAGCGACCACGGCGAGATGCTCGGTCAGCATGGTATATGGGAGAAGCAAAAGTTTTTTGAAGCCAGTGCGCGTGTTCCGTTAATTATTCGATATCCGAAAAGGTTCAAGGAAGGACGCAGAGTAGAGGCGAACGTCAATTTATGCGATTTATTTGCAACGTTGTGCGATTTGACTGGAACCCCGGCAGCAGATGGGCTGGATAGCCGTAGTGTGGTGCCGTTGATGGAGGGAAATGATCGGGAATGGGAGAATGAATCTGTTTCCCAATTCAATGGAACTAACCTAATGATTAAGCACGGACATTTGAAATACCAATATTATGGGGAGAATATGCCAGAGGTTTTATTCGATCTCGAACGGAATCCCGAGGAGACCATCAATTACATGAATTCCCCTGAATATGCAGAGCAGATCAAGCAATTTCGAACAAGAAGGAGAGAGCTGGACTTTGGGGTGAATTAACAGTTCAGCTGTTGAAACAGCATCAGGTATGAGTGAGAAAGGACCTCGTACTTGTCCTGTGATATACTGGGAACAGCCCATTCATCTAACCTAGAAGGAGCAGTTATAGCAATGGATAACGATCTTGTCAAAAAGTTGAGGATGCAAAGTGGACAGCGCGTTCTTATTATGAATGCTCCAGATGGCTTTATCGAACGGGTGACCCCACTACCCGATCAAGCTAAGTTGGATCAGCAACCGTCGGGGGAGTATGATTTTGTTCAACTGTTCATTACTAGCGTGGACGAGCTTAATGCTCTAGGGCCTGATGCGATCAAGGCGGTTAAGCAGGATGGGCTTTTATGGATCTCATACCCGAAAAAAAGCTCAAAAATTAAAACCGATCTGAATAGAGATTCGGGTTGGGATATCATAAATGAAGCCGGATTCGAGGGAATAGCTCTGATTTCTATTGATGCTACTTGGTCTGCGATGCGATTCCGTCCGGCGGATTTAGTGCGCAGCACGAGTTCACGCAGAGAGCACCGGAGCATTAAGACGGAGTCCTCAGAGCCCAGAGAACGGATTGTTGAAGTGCCAGAGTATTTTCAAATCCTCTTGGACGGCAAACCGGAAGTAAAATCGTTCTTTGACGGATTATCTTATACGCACCGTAAGGAATATGTTCGCTGGATTACGGAAGCGAAGCGGGAGGAAACCCGTTCCAGCCGGATTGAAAAATCCTTGGAGAAGCTTGCAGCGGGGATCAAATCACCATTCATCAAGCCTTAATAATTACAACAAAAGCTCTTCGTCCGAGAATTAGTGCATCGGAGGAAGGGCTTTTAACTATAGCTGGATAAGGGAGCGAGATTAACTATGAATTCGAAGTTACAAGCTGGATCATTCATTAACGGGAAAGAGATGTTTGGAAATGGCAGAGCGGTCCACGATGTTCGGAGTCCATATGACGGTGCAATCATCGGGACGATGGAATATGCATCACTTGAGGATGTCGTGAATGCCATTGCAGCGGCAGAGCGGGTATTTCACTCAACGATGAAAATATTGCCGGCTTATCGTCGAGCTGAGATTTTAAGCAAAGCTTCGGATTTGTTAGAGGAACGAGTAGAAGACTATGCTCTCATGCTTGCTCGTGAAGCTGGTAAGCCTATCCGTGACGGACGTGCGGAAGTGGGCCGCGCGGTTCAATTGCTCCGATTCGCCTCGGATGAAGCAAAGACGATGCATGGAGAGCTAGTGCCAATGGATGCGGCCATAGGGGGCGAGAATCGATTAGGGATGGTCCGCCGTTACCCGATCGGCGTTGTGGCCGCAATTACTCCTTTCAATTTTCCGCTGAATCTGGTTCTTCACAAGCTAGCTCCTGCTATTGCGGCAAGCAATACTGTCGTGTTGAAGGAGAAAACGCCATTCTCTGCTATTATGCTAGCCAAATTGTTCCACGAGGCGGGATTGCCAGCCGGTGCTCTAAATGTTATTCAGGGCAGAGGCGAGGAGCTTGTGCCTACATTAGTTACAAATTCGTTCATACGTAAAGTGACGTTTACTGGCAGTGCATCTGTAGGATTAAGCATTAAGCAGATGGCAGGACTTAAGAGGGTGACACTGGAGCTCGGCTCTAATACTCCCAATCTTATATTTGAAGACGGCAATTTGAATAAGGCGGCACAAAGCCTGGTCAAGGGAGCGTTCGCTTTCTCCGGTCAAGTGTGCATATCCGCTCAACGCATTTATATTCATCGTTCCGTTTACCAGTCATTTTTGGATAGTTACATTCCTCAAGTGAATCAGCTTGTGCTGGGAGATCCGCTGCATGAAGAAACGGACCTCGGACCCATGATTACAGAGGAAGCAGCCATTCGCGCGGAGCAGTGGATCAAGGAAGCGCAGTCTCAGGGAGCAATCGTTATTACTGGAGGTAAGAGAAGCGGTACGATGCTGGAGCCGACGGTTTTAATCGATGTAACACCTGAAATGAAGGTGGTCTGTAAAGAAATATTCGCTCCAGTCGTTAGTATTATTCCATTTGATACGGAAGAGGAAGTGGTCCGGTTAGCTAACGCGTCAGACTATGGTTTGCAGGCGGGAGTGTTCACAGATAATATTAACCGCGCACTGCGTATAGCGGATCAATTGGAGACAGGTGGCGTGTGGATTAACGAAATATCAACCTACCGGCAGGATAATCAGCCGTATGGCGGCGTCAAATTAAGTGGTACAGGCAAGGAAGGTGTTCGATATGCAGTGGAAGAAATGACGGAAATGAAATTTATCGGTATCCACTATTCCTAATAGTTTAGGGTGGGGAGCACTAGTAAATAAATGTAAATGAAAGAGAAGTCATTGACGGACCCGTCCTACCGTAATAAGATAACATTAACGCTTTAAAGCTTTCTCACTATACATAGGAGGGTCAAATTATGAAATCAGCAAAGCTTCTTTCCCTGCTCGTTGCCGTGCCTTTAATTTTTGCGGCAGGCTGTGGTTCCAAAGCTCCTGCACCAGCTAATGACAACGCTGGAGGAGCATCAACACCTAGTAAAAAGGTGGTTAAAATCGGGATTAGCCAAATCGTCGAGCATCCGTCTTTGAATGCTACTCGCGAAGGTTTCGTTGCCGCGTTGAAGGATGCAGGCTATGTCGACAAAGATACTATGCAGATTGATTATCAAAACGCACAAGGCGATTCAACGACAAATTTAACCATTGCTCAAAAATTCGCAGCGGACAAAAAGGATCTTGTCCTAGCAATCGCTACTCCATCGGCTCAAGCCGTAGTTCAAAATGTGAAGGACGCTCCCGTATTATTCGCAGCGATTACTGATCCGGTAGGCGCAAAGCTGGTTAAAGCATTGGACAAGCCGGGCGGTAACGTAACCGGTGCGGCGGATACAAATCCTGAATCGATTACAAAGCTGATGGATTTAATCGCTTCTGATTTCCCTAAAGTAAAAACGGTCGGCGTTGTCATTAACGAAGGTGAGCCGAACGCGGTTGTTATGCTGAAAACAGCAGAAGCTCAGCTTGCAAAGCACAACATCAAGGTTGTTAAAGCGGCTGTAGCAAACAGCTCTGAAGTCAAGCAAGCTGCCGAGTCTTTGGTTGGTCGCGTTGACGCGTTCTATACCACTTTGGATAACACCGTTATCAGTGCGGTTGAGTCCATTATTAAAATTGCCAATGAGAAAAAGATTCCATTGTTCTCTGCTGACCGTGATACGGTTGAAAAAGGCGCAGTGGCTACTTACGGCTTCAAATACTACGACCATGGATATCAAGCAGGTAAAATGGCTGTAGAAATTTTGAAAAACGGCGCGAAACCGGGCGATATGAAAGTTACCTTCCCGGACAAGCTGGATTTGATCATTAACCAAGCAGCAGCTAAGCAGCAAGGTGTAGAAATTACAGATGCTATCAAGAGTAAAATGCAAGATAAAAACAACTTGTTGAACGGTACTGCGAAATAATTACGCATTTAGAGTGACCTTCGCTGTTTTATTTGCAAGGTCGCTCTTCATTCTTTTATGGAGGCTGGAAATATGGATGCTTTCTGGAGTTCGGTTGAACTCGGTTTAATTTATGCTATCATGGCTCTGGGAGTATATATTACGTTCCGGATATTGGACTTTCCCGATTTGACGGTGGATGGAAGCTTTACTACGGGTGGTGCAATAGCTTCAGTCATGATTGCGAGTGGATCATCGCCGCTATTGGCGACAATCCTAGCTATTATCGGAGGCATCCTTGCTGGTGCTTGCACCGGTTTGCTGCATACCAAAGCCAAAATAAACTCTTTGCTTGCAGGGATATTGATGATGATCGCTTTGTACTCGATCAATCTTCGCATCATGGGCAAGTCCAACATTCCGCTCCTAGGTGAGGATACACTGCTTACCAATATCAATGTGCTTTATGTCATGCCTTTCGTTGTAATCATTGTAAAGCTTGCCCTCGACTGGTTCCTTCATACTGACCTTGGTTTGTCATTGCGGGCGACAGGCGATAATCAACGGATGATTCGAAGCTTTGGCGTCAATACGGATTCAACCATTATCGTCGGTGTCAGCTTGTCGAATGGACTCGTGGCTTTAGCCGGCGCTCTGGTAGCTCAATACTCGGCCTTTGCTGAAATAACAATGGGCGTAGGGATGATCGTTATCGGACTGGCGTCCGTTATTATCGGGGAAGCTTTGTTCGGTGCCCGTACAGTTATTTGGGCGACATTGTCGGTTGTTCTTGGCGCCGTGTTGTATCGTCTGATTGTTGCGTTTGCACTTCGCGTAGGTTTGGAAGCGACGGACATGAAATTAATGACGGCACTGATCGTAATAGTAGCGCTATCTCTGCCTATGATTCGTAAGAAATTTAAGGAAAAGGCACTGATTCGGAAACGGACCAGCCAGCTGGAGGGAGAGTGACGATCATGCTAAATCTGGAACAAGTATCGAAGCTGTTTAATCCAGGCACCCCGGATGAAAAGGTCGCTCTATCCGGCATTCAGCTGAGTATGAAGGAAGGCGACTTCGTAACGGTCATTGGAAGTAACGGTGCAGGTAAATCGACGTTGATGAACATCATATCCGGTGTCATGATACCGGATAGAGGTAAAGTCAAAATTGCAGGTCAATCTGTGGAAAATGTACCTGAGCACAAGCGTGCCAAGTGGATCGGCCGGGTTTTCCAGGACCCAATGGCCGGGACTGCTCCCAAGATGACCATTCAAGAAAATATGGCGATTGCTTATGCCAGAAATAAAACAAGAGGTCTTGGCTTTGGTGTCACCTCCAAGAAAAAGGCAATGTTCGCAGAAGAGTTGAGTCGTTTGGGGCTTAATCTAGAGAACCGGATGAATGCTAAAGTCGGTCTGTTATCCGGTGGTGAACGCCAAGCGCTCAGTTTGCTGATGGCTACCTTCACGGAGCCGCGCATTTTGCTGTTAGATGAGCATACGGCTGCGTTGGATCCATCCCGGGCAGAGTTGATCACAAAATTGACGCAGCAAATAGTGCAGGAGATGCATTTAACCACTCTTATGGTCACCCATAACATGGAACAAGCGATTCGTCTTGGCAACCGTTTGATTATGATGGACAAAGGGAAAATCATTCTGGACGTGCCGGAAGAAGAGAAAAAAGGATTGACGGTCGAACGTCTGCTTAGAGAATTCGAACGTATCCGCGGCGAAAAATTCGTTGACGACCGTGTCGTCTTAGGATAAGGTGTTATACTAAAGTAAAAAGCGTACAAACTGATCTTGCTGGATCAGTTTGTACGCTTTTTTTGTGCTCAAGACTAGCTGTTCAGATAGCCCGAGCGATATTTAGCAGGAGAAATGCCGGTATGCTGCCTAAATACTCTCAAAAAATAGTTGTAGTCGGTAAACCCAACCTGAGAGACGATTTCTTTAAGAGGCTTATCCGAATTGTATAAGAGAGCTTTGGCACGCTCAATTTTGATTCGGTTCGCATATTGCAACGGCGTCATACCGGTATGCTTCTTCAAGCATTTGGACAAATAGTCGATATGAAAATTAAATCGCTTTGACAGATCATCCAGCCGGAAAGGTGTATCGCTGGTCATATACAAGTAGTTGATGATCTGCTCACTAAGCTTTTGGCTGCGTGAATTGGTTTGGGCTCTTAGGTTTTTTTGCAGGACAACGAAAAATTGACTCAGCAGGGCTTGCAGCGGCAGTTGGTTTTCTAATGAAAAGCGATTTTTCAAGATAAGCATTTGATCCAAAATTGGAAACAGCTTCGCCATCTCGATGTGTCCGAATTTGGGTAGATACATCATCTGTTTGCTCGGCTCCAAGTCCCGATAAGTAGGAGTGGGGGATACAGCAGTCCATTGTACGTCATCTGCTGAGACGGTGCGAAGCGGTGGAGCATGCATCAAATGCAAGTAATAGACCTCGGTTCCTTCCGGGGAAGGAAGGTGCCCCCAATGCTTTCGGAACGGTTCTAGCACCAGCAGCTCGTTCTCGTTAATTTCATAGGACACATTTTCTTCCGTCATATAAAAAGCGCCTTTTTTCACTATAATGATATCGTACAACGGAAAGCTTCTCTCATAATGAAGAGATCCTTTGGCCGGTTTAGAGAAGCCGACGGTCATTAAGTGGGGCATCGGCGGAAATTGCAGCTCCAGACAGTCCATTAGTCATCACCTTAGTAGTATAAAATGAAAGCGTATAATATTGCGTATGCTATTTAATTCTACCCCTATAGGACCAATAAAATCAATATGTATAACGTCATCGTCGTAAAAAGAAAACACTGATTTTGTGCTTATATAGATCGGGATTTTCTATAGGCGTGTAAAAGGTTCATGTGATTAAATGAAAATGATCATTGTCTTTATTGGATCATTGCTTTCATATCGATGAATAGGTGGGTGGAGTTATTGACGAAATTTTCAAAGTTGTGGCTGACATCGTTACTAATCTTATCTTTCGCATCCGGATGCAGCTCCACTAACACAGCGCCGGTTGATAAGGGTAAGGGAGAGGAGGCGATCAAGACCGATCCCGCAACGATAAAAATGGCCGTCAGCAATAATATGTTCACCGAGGAAGATTTTGCGAAATATGTTTCGGAACCGGTGAAGAAGAAGTATCCTCATATTACTGTGGAACGGATCAACACATCGGAAAAAGGAAGCAGTATGACTGATCTTATCGCGGCAGGGACAGTACCGGATATTGTAGGCTACTACCCGGGCAATTTATCCAATATTAATGATTTGAACCTTACATTCAATATAGAGGATCTGATTAAAAAGCATCGTTTCGATACAAGCCGTATTGCTCCAGAAGTAATGGAGACGGTCAAAATCGCGAGCAACCAAAGCTATATCGTTGGGTTTGCCGCATACCATAATCCGTTCGGACTCTTTTACAATAAAGATGTGTTTGACCGAATGGGCATACCTTATCCGAAAGATAACATGACTTGGGATGATTTGAAGGAATTGTCCGTGAAGATCACTCGGGTTGACAATGGTATCCAATATCGTGGGCTTTATCCTGATTTTTTATACAGAGGAGCCCGTCAGTTGGCTTTGCCGTATGCTGATTTTCAAACCAACAAGTCCCTCTTGAATACCGATCCGTGGAAAGACTTGTTTCAGCTCTGGTCCAGTATGTACGAGATTTCGGGTATGACGGCGGGAGATTACAAAATGCTCAATTACGGCAAAAATGAGCAAGCCTTCATTAAAGGCGAATTGGCCATGCTTGCAGGCTACAGCAATACGCTGAATGCGCTAAAGAAGGCTCCCGATGTCAAATGGGATGTTGTTACCTATCCTTCGAATAAAAAAGCTCCTGGTGTAGCACACCGTGTGGATAGTCCCGTACTTGCCATTACGTCGCAAAGCCCTAATAAGGACGCTGCATTCCAGGTGCTCGAAACGATTCTGAGCGATGAGGTTCAGACCGATATGGTACGCAATGGAAGAATGACTGTTCTGAACTCCCAGAAGGTGAAGGACGAATTTGGCAAAGGCATTCCTGAATTTAATGGAAAGAATTTGATTGCGCTGACTAAACCGAAAATGGCGATCATTTCGCAGATTAAGTACTTGAATGAAGGCGAAGTCGACAAAATTACGAACAATGCTTTTCAATCCGTTATCAATAAAGAAAAAGATATTAATACTGCATTGCGGGAAGCCGATGAACTGTTAAACAAACATATTGAGACACAGCTGAAGAATATAAAATAGATAGTAAAGGGAGAGAGTCATATGTCTTTAACATTTGATAATTTAAACGAAAAGCTTCAACCAGCACCATTAAACGGCGGTTTCCGTATGGAGGGCTATTGGGTATGGTGTGGTTCCGTGGTAAAAGGAGAAGACGGACGATTCCACATGTTTGCTTCCCGCTGGCCGCAAACGCTGCCTATGCATCCAGGCTGGATTATGGGATCCGAAATTGTACGTGCAGTTTCCGATACGCCGGAAGGACCTTATGAATTCCAAGAGGTTGTATTGCCTGCAAGAGGTGCCCAATATTGGGATGGACGCAGCACGCATAACCCTCATATTACGAAATGCGGAGATACGTATTTGTTGTACTATATGGGTTCGACGCATCCGCTGCCTGAGCCGGTTCCAGGTGAACAAATCGGTCTCGACGATCCTCGCTGCATCGTGGGCCGCGCAAATAAACGGGTAGGGATGGCTGTATCGAAAAGCGTCTTTGGTCCATGGGAACGTCCGGATGAGCCGCTTCTTCCGACTCGTCCAGGCAGGTTCGACAGCTTCTTGACCTCGAATCCTGCACCATGCGTCCATAAAGACGGTTCTGTACTGCTGGTTTATAAAGCGAGACGTTACGAAGGAAATGTTCACGGGAAAATGACGATTGGCGTTGCTTATGCCGATCATTTCAGTGGGCCTTACAAGCGCAGCCTGGATGAGCCTCTATTCTCTCCTGAGAAATTCCATATTGAAGATCCATTTATATGGAAGACAGATTCCGGCTATGAATTGATTGCCAAAGACATGGACGGAAATATTGGTGGAGAGAAGCATGGGGGTGTTCATGCATTCTCCAAAGACGGTAAAGAGTGGGCTTTTTGTGAAAAACCAAAGGCGTACTCAAGAACAATCACTTGGGAGGACGGTACCGTACAAACGATGGGCAGCTTGGAAAGACCGTTCTTACTTTTCCAGGATGGCAAGCCTACTCACTTGTTCGCGGCTGTGGCCAACGGACCTGGAGGTTTTCAACAAGCGACGAAAACGTGGAATATGTGCATCCCTATTGGGGACTAAAAGATGTATACGAAAGCAGTTGGACGTAAGAGTCCGACTGCTTTTTTTTTTGCATGCAAATATTAAAGTAATTTTTGAAAGCTAGTAGGAATAGGATGTGCTGACTCGAATTTAATATATGAAAGCGTGAACATTGAGATTTAATGTGTATGAGGAGGGACACCTAATGTCGTACCATACAGTCATGATGAAGCCGCACGATAATGTTGCTATCGCCCTATCTAATATTCCTGAGGGGACAGAGTTAAACGTAAGCTGCCAGGACCAGACGTTAAAGGTCCAGCTGCTTGAAGCCATTGAGTTTGGTCACAAGTTTGCGGTAAAACCGATTGAAGCCGGAGGAGACATTCTCAAATATGGAGAAGTGATCGGCGCTGCTACTAGGGCTATTCAAGCCGGTGAGCATGTACATGTTCATAATCTGGAAGGAAAACGGGGAAGAGGGGATCAGCATGTCGCAATCTAGTGTACACTCAAGAACGATTTGGGGATACCGCAGAACGGATGGAAGGGTGGGTGTGCGCAACCATGTGCTAATATTGCCCACTATCGTATGTGCTACACAGACCGCACAAAGGGTGACGGAGTTAGTCCAAGGGACAGTCACTTTTATTCACCAGCATGGGTGCGCTCAAGTCGGAGTTGACTATGAGCAAACCTTCAGGACCTACGTCGGGATGGCAGCCAACCCTAATGTTTATGGCGTTATAGTTCTGGGTCTCGGCTGTGAGACACATCAGGCACGCAGCGTTGCTTCAGAAGTTCGCAAGACTGGAAAGCCTGTGGAGGTCATCTCCATTCAAGACCATGGAGGTACACTATTTACAGTTGCAGAAGCAGCGAGGGCAGCTGCTAAGATGGTGCAGGAGGCTTCCAGAGAACGCAGGGTGGAATGTGACTTTGCAGAATTGATTGTCGGGACCGAGTGTGGAGGATCAGATGCTTGTTCTGGATTGTCAGCTAATCCGGCAGTAGGCGTATGCAGCGATAAGATCGTGGATCATGGGGGCACTTCGATTCTCGCGGAAACGACAGAGTTGATCGGAGCAGAGCATTTATTAGCCCGAAGAGCGGTGAATGATCACGTCGCCAAACGGGTGTACCAAGTCATTGAAGCGATGGAGAAGAGAGCTTTCTCGATGAATGTGGATATCCGTACAGGGAATCCAAGCCCAGGCAACATTAAAGGGGGTCTAAGCTCCCTGGAAGAGAAGTCGTTAGGAGCTTCTAACAAGTCGGGAACGAGACCATTACAGGAGCTTATTGATTATGCTGAGAGGCCAAGCCAGCGGGGGTTGGTGTGGATGGACACACCGGGTCACGACATTGAGCAGCTGACTGGCATGGTTGCAGGTGGCTCGCAAATCGTATTGTTCACGACAGGGAGAGGCACGCCGACAGGCTCCCCGATTGCTCCGGTCATTAAAATTGCAACCAATACGTCTATTTTTGAAAAAATGAACGATAACATCGACTTGAATGCGGGTACGATTATCGAAGGAACAGAAACGATTGAATCGGTAGGTGATCGTATTTTTGAAGAAATTATCGAGGTTTGCTCAGGCAAGCTGACCAAATCGGAAATATTGAAGCAGCATGATTTCGGTATTTGGCGCATCGGTCCAACCTTTTAGTTTATTATATAGCTCCGGTATCCGCTGTTTGGATGCCGGAGTTTGTGATTTGCATCAGTGGCAGGACTTAAGTCGGGGATGAAGCCAGTCTGCAGACGGTTCATAGAATTGGCGCAACAACGTAAACTAGGGGAAGCTTACTTCAAAGCAAATCCATTTACTGCGGGTGCTTATTTCTATGATTGAATCTTACTTATTTCCTATCCGATATGCGCTGCTGACATTCCCCGTTGTCGCATTTTTCTTCACGCTGCCATTCCTGATCATCCAATATAGGGTGTACGGTTACGTCAATGGATATCGGGGTTTTGTGTTATATTCCTTCTTATTATACTTATTGACTGCGTATTATTTGGTCATTCTCCCACTTCCCGATACGATCCATACGTGTACAGCGTCTGGCGATACGTACACGCAGTGGATGCCTTTTCGATTTGTTGAAGATTTTTTGAAGGAAACGAATGTCCGGTATGGTGACCCGACGACCTATTTGGGTATCATTAGGGAAAGAGCTTTTCTTCAAGTCCTATTCAATGTATTGCTGCTTGTGCCTTTCGGCTTTGTGCTCCGTTACTATTTCCGCTTCAGGTGGTTGCTTACCAGCGCCGCGGCGTTCGGGTTGTCAATGTTTTTTGAAATAACACAATGGACTGGGTTGTACGGTATCTATGATTGTCCTTACCGATTGTTTGATGTGGATGATTTGATGCTGAATACAATAGGGGGAGCACTAGGGGGCGCTATTGCTGTACTGCTGTCCAGAATATTGCCAAGTCTTGATCAACTGGATGACAATGTAGATTTAAAAGCCATGCGGGTCAGCTTTGTGCGCCGGTTTATTGCTTTCCAGATGGACTGGGTCCTTCTTGTTCCTTTTGCCTTGTTTTTATTGTTCATTGGAGAACCGATATATTTCGCCGCGCTTGTATTCTCTTACTTTATTGTACTGCCTTACCTTACCAATGGCTTTACTGCAGGTAAATATTTCGTTCGTATTCGTCTGCGCGGTCGCGGAGACGACATCAAGTTCAACGAGCTGCTGATACGGTATGGGTTGCTCTATTTTGTTATTGGCGGTGCTCATGGCTTGATTGCATTTGCCGTAATTCACCAGCTTGAACCGTTGCTCCTGATTCCACTTTTGCTGGCTTTGGTTGGGATGGATATCATGTTCGCCGTTCATTTGCTGATCCGGGTGTACCAACGGGAAAAAGGATTGTTCTATGAAACTAAGAGCGGTACCTATCACGAGATAAATAAAGTTAAATAAACGAGCCTAGGTGTGTAGATGCCTGGGCTTGTTTTTTTGTTGAAAAAAGAAGGGAATTAATGGATGACAAAAATAATAAACTTTAATGGTGTTTAAACATTAAATTGTATAGAATCTATTGTTTTTCTGTACTAGAATGAAGCTAGAATTGCTATTCTAATGACAAAACGCGCCTATTAAAGGACCAAGTTCAAAAGGAGACCGTGCTAGATGAACCCGACGACATTTCGTAACCCCATTTTACCAGGATTTTATCCGGATCCATCCATTTGCAGAGCAGGGGAAGATTATTATTTAGTAACTTCTTCTTTTGAGTATTTTCCTGGTGTTCCTATTTTTCATAGTAAAGATCTAGTGAATTGGAGGCAAATCGGTCATGTTCTTGACCGTCCTTCTCAGCTTGATTTGGACGGGACTCCTACATCCAAAGGTATTTATGCAGCGACGATACGCTATCATCAAGGAATCTTCTATATGATTACTACCTTTGTAGTTAGTGCTACAGGGGCACGCAGAAATTTCTTCGTCACGGCAGAGGACCCGGCAGGGCCTTGGTCTGATCCATACTGGCTTCCTGATGCTCCGGGGATTGATCCTTCGCTATTCTTCGATGAGGACGGTAAAGCCTATGTGATGGCAAACCGACAGCCGCCTGCAGGTCAACAGTATCCTAAGCATATGGAAATTTGGCTTCAGGAGTTGGATCTGGAAACCAAACAGCTGATTGGTCCAAAGTTTAGTCTATGGGACGGTGCACTGAAACAAATCCATGCGCAGGAAGGTCCTCATTTATATAAAATCAATGGCTATTATTATTTGATCATAGCAGAAGGGGGAACCGGTTTTACTCATTCAGTCACGATAGCAAGAAGTGAGACGATTGCTGGTCCCTATGAAAGCTGCAAATCAAATCCTATCTTAACCCATCGTCATCTAGGAAGAAGCTATCCTGTTGTTAATGTGGGGCATGCAGATATCGTAGAGACTCAAGATGGGGAGTGGTGGATGGTTTGTCTAGGTTCACGTCCTTATGGTGGCGATTACAGAAACCTAGGGAGGGAAACCTTTCTGGTTCCATTTATCTGGGAAAAGGGCTGGCCTGTTATTAATCCAGGTAAAGGCATTGTCGAAATGGAAATGTTCCGGCCTAGCTTGCCAGTAACGAGATGGCCGTCCGCATCAGCGTGTGATCATTTTGACGCACCGACGCTTGGGATGCAGTGGAATTTCATTCGTACACCGCGCGGCGATTATGCGTCGCTCACGGAACGGCCTGGGCATTTGCGCTTGAAGCTAAAGACGGAACGTCTGTCGGAGGGTGCCAATCCAAGCTTTATTGGTCGGCGTCAGCAGCATATGAGCTTTACCGCGCGAACGGTGATGGAATTTGCTCCTCAAACGAATAATGAAGTAGCTGGACTGGTTTTGCTGCAAAACCAAGACTACCAATTTAGAATGGAATACGCTATGGGTCAATCAAGTCGGATTATTAGATTAATTACTCGCAAGGCAGGCGAAGAAATGGTATTGGCAGCACATGCTGTGGATGCATCCAAGCTGTACTTAAAGGTTGAGGCGATAGGACAAGCCTATCATTTCTATTATGGAACCGGATATGAGCAATGGATTGCTTTGGCAGAGGGTGTAGATGGTACCTTATTAAGCTCTGATGTTGCTGGTGGCTTCATCGGCGCCTATATGGGCTTGTATGCGAGCAGTGAAGGGGAAACGAGCACTAATTATGCGGATTTTGATTGGTTTGAGTACAGTCCAATAAACGATTAATGAAGGGGAAATGGCGATGACTTCGTCCCAACAACAGATTCAAGAGCTGTTAACCGAAATGGATGCGTTATTCACCGATTTTTATCGTTGGTTGGCCGGGCAATATGACCCGGTTTCCGGCGGTTTTTATTATGCACAAAGCTCATTTGAAATAGATAACTTTATCCCTGATATCGAATCAACGGCGCAGGCATTCAATATATTAGCTCGCTCAGGACTTTCGGACCGACTGCCTGAGCCAATGAAGCAGGATCTCTCAGCTTTTTTCCAAAAGAAACAGGATCCTGTCACCGGATACTTTTTGGATACGGATGAGAATATGCGTAAAGATGAGGTAATGGTTATGAGGGGGCTAGGCTATAGCACCGGCGCCTTACGTAGACTTGGCTCAGCTCCGCTATATCCACTGCCTCATGAAGCGCAAGCGCGTCCAGATTATTTAAGAACGCCTGACACCTATGTGTCATGGCTTAAGAATGTTGATCTGCGCAATAGCTGGAGAGGCTGCGACTTTATGGGGACTCCTAACCACCATATAGCAAGGATGGAAGAGGCGGAGCGTAAGTTGTTCATTGCAGCGGGCGAAGCCTACTTCGCCTCTATCCAAGATGCAGAAACGGGCCTATGGGGTGAAGGAAACCGCTATATCCGCATCTCGGGCACCTTTAAGCTAAGCGCGTTCTATACGCGTTTCGGATTACCCCTACCGAATGTGGACCGTATATATCATACGATATTGCAATGTCTGCGTGAGGATGAGGCGAGAGATATGTGCTGGATTCGCAATCCGATTGATTTGCTCGGAACGTTCGGCCACGTACTGACTATTCCACAGGAGGAATTGGCAGAGATCATTCAAATCACCATTGGCAATATGCGCAAGCTGCTGCGTGCCGACGGAGGATTTTCGAGGGAAATTCATCAATCACCTCCTGCTCCGAATGTGGCACAAGTAAAGGAAGGGGAGTTTTATCCCTATATGCCTATTCCGGTTCCTATAGGAAAGGGAAGGATAGAAGGCGATATGAATGCGGGGACTCAGGCTTTATTAATACGTGAGTTTTGCCATAGGCTGGCAGGAGTAGACCACCAACCTCTGAATCCGTTAACCGAGACTTTCATGCAGGCGATACAAGCTCATTATTAGAAAAGGAGTTCGGTAAAAGTGACAGCTAGAACGTATATGAATCCTATACTGCCCGGATTTCATCCAGATCCATCCATTGTTCGTGTGGGTGAGGACTACTACATGGTCAATTCGACCTTTCAATATTTCCCTGCGATTGTTATTTCTCATTCCCGTGACCTTGTGAATTGGGAATATATTGGGCATGCGATAACAAAAAGTGAAGATATTCCTTTATCGGATTTGCCTGATTCTTATGGAATTTGGGCACCAGACATCTCCTACCATGCAGGAACTTTTACCATCATGGCTACACTGCGATTGCACGGTGCCGGGCGACACAACATCTTGATGACCTCGGACAAGCCGGAAGGTCCTTACTCAAAGCCTATTATTATTAATGAGGAAGGGCTGGATCCTTCTTTGTTCATTGACGATGACGGCAGCCGCTATATGGTCTATGGAGGCGGCGGTGCGAAGCTGCTGAAGTTGAACAAGGAAATGACCGCAGCTGTGGGAGAGCCTGTCTTTCTCTGGCCAGGGACGGGGAAGGCATCTCCAGAAGGTCCACATATTTTGAAAAAGGATGGGTATTATTACATCATATTGGCGGAAGGAGGGACGGAGTACGGACATTGCGTTACAGTAGCGCGTTCTGTAAACCTCACAGGTCCCTATGAATCGTGCCCTTATAATCCAGTGCATACTCAATCTGATCCGACGGCACCGATCCAAAGAGCCGGACACGGCAAGCTGGTACAAACCCAGCATGGAGAATGGTGGATCGTACATCTGGCCGGCAGACCTGTCAATGGGAATTATAGCGTGCTCGGTAGAGAAACCTGTCTGGAACCAGTGCAGTGGATGGAGAATGGCTGGTTCCTTGTGAATGAGGGAAAAGGCCCTAGCAATGTACAAACGGCGCCTGCATTAGAGGAGCATCCATTTCCGTTTGCAGGATTTGATGATTTTAATGAGGATAGAATGCCGTTGCATTGGCAGTTTGCAAGAAATCCAGATCCGAGCGGTTGGTCGTTGAGTGACAGACCTGGGCACTTAAGGTTATGGACTAGTGCATCCGATATAGATTCAATTGAAGCTACAAACGTTCTTGTACGAAGAGAACAGCATCACGTGTATGAAGCCAGCTTGAAAATGGAGTTTCATCCGGAAGTTAATGGTGAGCAGGCAGGGCTTGTGTGTTACTATGATACTCGATGCTTTGTGAAGCTCTGTACCATGTATGACGAAGGATTGAAGATCAAACTGATTGAGCGCCGGGCTTCTACAACCCAAGTTCTGAAAGAGATGGACCTTACTGACGGACAAAATCTTTATTTGAAGGTTGGCGTACAACGGGAAACCAGATCCTTCTATTACAGCAGGGATGGAAGGACGTGGGAGCTACTTGGGACGATCCCGGACGCTACATTCCTAAGCGATGAAGGAACCATGGAGAAAAAAGCTTTTACAGGAACGATGGTAGGCTTTTATACCAGCAGCGGCGGTTCGGGGAGACGGATCACGGCAGACGTGGACTGGTTTAGATACGAATTTCAGCAATAATGAAGCGTATAAAATTAGTTTTATTGCCAAGTACATGAGTTGTAAAAGAACAGAAAACGTAGTCCTGTAGCAAACCGCGCATAGCGCGGTTTTTTATTTAAAAGAATGAGTTTCTATCCATTGTTAAAGACAGAACTTGCTCTATATTCACTTATTCACTATTAAGGTTCCATTCAATAGCATCCTCCACTAAACTAAACAAGTTTAGTTTTCGGGTGAGAATGTCATTATTTTTCTTTAATATTATATATTTTTGGGCTTATTAGTATAAAAACTGAATAGTTTATATGGAATTCATTAATTTTATATAAAATGTTTACATAAACAAGTTGACCGTTTTAGTTGAATGGTGCTATGATTTGGATGAACATGGATGTTTGAATAAAATCGATGATTGCTCAAGTTCGTGAAGGTAATGAAGCTATGCTCGTGTAAATTGGGGGAAATTCAACAAATGATAGCGTTTACATTTTAGTGGAAATTAATAGATATGGAGGATGAAGCATGATAACCGAGGCATATAACTGTGATGTTGAACGGTGGAGTCTTTTCGAGCTTTCCTTACAGGGGCCACAGTCAGGAAATCCTTATAAGGAAGTTCAGTTGGAGGCACAATTTCAGCATAAACACCGCGTAGTTAAAGTGGATGGATTCTATAACGGGGCCGGAGAATACAAAATTCGTTTTATGCCGGACTCGACAGGAGAATGGACCTTCTCCGTAACCAGCAGCAGCCCTGAACTAAATGGTGCATCAGGAAGCTTTTGCTGTACTCCAGCCATGGCTGGCAACCGGGGGCCGGTTCGAATAAAGGATAACGACCGATTCGCATACGAGGACGGAACGCTCTATCGTCCGTTCGGTACCACATGTTATGCATGGACACATCAAGATCTGGAGCTGTCAGAGCAGACTCTTCGCACGCTTGCTGACGCTCCTTTTAACAAAATTAGGATGTGCATCTTTCCTAAAAGGTATAGCTTCAACACGAACGAGCCAGACTGCTTTCCTTTCTCAGGTTCTAGGGAGGAAGGGTTTGATTTGAATCAGTTTAATCCAATGTATTGGGAGAGACTTGAACAAAAGATATTCCAGCTGCAGCAACTTGGCATTGAGGCTGACTTGATCTTGTTTCACCCTTATGACAAGGGACATTGGGGCTTTGACAGGATGGATGCCGATGCGGATGAGTATTATTTACGCTACACCATTGCACGGCTGGGGGCTTATCGCAATGTGTGGTGGTCGCTTGCGAATGAATTCGATTTTATGAAAGCTAAAACCATGGAGGATTGGGACCGGCTCTTCCGCATCGTTCAGGAGTCAGATCCTTATCAGCATCTCCGATCCATCCATAATGGCACTAAGATGTATGATCCAACCAACCTTATCATATACGACCACCGCAAGCCTTGGGTGACGCACGTGAGCATGCAGTATTGGGAGCTGCAAAGTATGTATGCTTGGCGCAAATGTTACCAGAAGCCTATCGTCGTTGATGAATGCTGCTACGAAGGCAACCTGCCGCAGCGATGGGGAAATATTACTGGAGAAGAGATGACATCACGGTTCTGGGATGGATTTACCAGAGGCGGTTATGTTGGACATGGGGAGACCTTCCTGCATCCTGATGAAGTGGTCTGGTGGTCTAAAGGCGGACAACTGTATGGGGAAAGCCCATCACGAATCGCTTTTCTACGGGGAGTCTTGGACGAGGCGCCAGCAACTGCTGTTCCTATCGAACGGTTCCGTGATGCTCCAGCCATCGGGACCGAAGGGGAATATTACCTACAATACTTCGGTATTCATCGTCCTGCCTATCGGGAGCTACCACTTCCAGAAGAGCAGAAGTTCACGATAGAAATGATCGACACCTGGAACATGACAGTGACTAAGCTGGATGGTGAATACTCGGGTCTTTGCCGTATTGAAATGCCCGGGAAACCCTATATTGCAATTAGAGCTCGATTAGCTTAGATCATTAGGGGGGGCCGAGGACAAGATCGATTTACAGTGCGGTGTTACTCTTTGCAGGAGCAAATCCAAGGTTATTTGAAAAAGATATCATTAGGGGTGATTTCAGTTGGCTAAACAAGTTCTAGCTTCTACGATTTGGCTCTGTGCATCATTATCTCTTGCAACTGGGTGTACGCAAACACAAAATCATGTTGAGCCAACGGGCTCCCCATCACCTTTACCAGCAGTTCAAACGACTAAGGATCCGGTTGAAATCACTGTCTATTCAGCTCCGGGTGATTCGGAGGATTCGTGGAATGAAAACTATGGAAACGCTATCAAGAAGAAGTTTCCCAACTATACAATCAAATTCATTAATCCAAGAGGCAATGACGCTTTAAAGCTCCAAAATCAAATTGTGGCTGGCCAAAATATCGATATCTATTATGAATCGATCGGCGGCTTTTTCTCAAGTGTACCCGACAATAATTTACAATACGATATGTCAGACCTGGTCAAAAAGTACAACCTTGATTTGAATCGATTTGAACCGAGTACTATAGAAGCCATGAAGAAAAACACTGGAGGACAATTGTGGGGCATTCCAGTTTATACCAATAATATGATTATGTACTACAACAAAGACATTTTTGATACATTTGCTGTCCCATATCCTAAAGACGGAATGAGCTGGGAGGAGGTATTGACGCTTTCCCGCAAGCTCACTAAACGTGAGAACGGTAAACAATATGCAGGACTTGCAGTATCTCCCGCACATATTCTTAAGATGAACCCTTATTCGTTACCCTTCATCGACGCGGCTTCGGGTCAAGCTACGATTAACAATGAAGAGAAATGGAAGAAAATGTTTCAGACGTTCTTTATTGATCCGTCGACCGGAGCAGATTATCGTGAAGCCATCCAGGCTTTGGGGAATAAGCTTCCTTACACCGATCAGTTTACGAAAGACCAGACGTTGGCTATGTTCGTTGTGCTTTCTAACTTGCCAACTCTGCTTCCTCAGGATTTTGCTCAAGTGAACTGGGATATGGTCTCGGCACCTGCCTTTAATGATCTTCCAGGTGTAGGTACCCAAAGCTACCCGACTTATTTCTCAATCCCTAACTTCAGTAAGCACAAAGAAGAGGCTTTCCAAGTCATTCAGTTCCTGTCTTCTGACGAAGTGCAGAGAGACAATGCAAAGAAAGGGATCATGTCCATCTTAAAGGGCAGCGAATTCAAGGAAGCCTATGGTAAAGAAAGTAAGTTTAAGGACAAGAACTATAATGCAGCTTTTTTCCACTCCTTCGCACCCATCATGCCTAAAACGAAGTACGATTCGATTGCAGAAAAAGCTTATACGAAATCGCTGGTCGATCTCTCCCTGGGGAAAATCGATTTGAACACGTTATTTCGTAACGCGGAAGAAGAAACCAACAAAGGAATCGCCAGCTTGAAGAACAAATAAACGCTCCATTCATTTACTTTTCAACATTGGATTGCGGAAAATATCTACTGTTTGCGGTATATAAAAGGAGTCGATACGATTCGGCTCCTTTACTCTACGGCTTGGCTTGATTTACGGATTATAAGCTTCGTATCAATAAATGATTTGGTCCTAACGGTATTGACTCCTTCGATCATATTCAGCAGGTTGGAAACGGCTAGTTCAGCTATCTTGGCCTTTTCGACATGAACGGTGGTTAATTCCGGCGAAACAATCATCGTTTCACGGATATTATCGAAACCGACGACGGAGATATCCTCTGGTACACGGATTCCGAGCTCTGTTAATGATTTGATAACGCTGATAGCTATGTAATCGCATTCGCAAAATAAAGCGGTGGGCATAGCATCGCCAAGCTCTGTGAACTTTCCCTTCAACTCTTCCTGAGAGATGAACGTTGTGGGTGATGCTGAGAAGAGCAGTGTTTGTTCGAGTTCCAGCCCTTCCTCCCTTAGAGCTGTCATGAACCCGGATTTTCGGGAATCAAAATTATACATCCTGGAGGTCGATTGCACGTAACCGATACGTCGGTGGCCTAGATCAAGAAGATGGCGTCCGGCTTGATAAGCACCCATCTTATTATTCATGACGATGAAATGAACATTGAGCGTTTCGTAGCATGTATCGAGAACAACCAAATTGGGCTGCTTTTTGGCGATCAACCGAATTTGCTCCTGTGTCAGGTTGGTCCCGAGAAGAATCATGCCGCCTGCCTCATGTTCGTTCTCCAGCTCTTGAACAGTGGACTCGAATGCATCGATTTGAATGGATGAGAAAAACAATGAATATCCTCGTGAGCGGCACTGCTCCTCAATATCATGAATAAGCTCCATAAAAAAAGGCTGATTGTAATAGTGTTCCAGAACTATACCTGAATTGGTGCAAGCGACGAAGCGAAGTGTATGGGTGATGCTGCTATTTACATCTCCAGCTTTAACCATCGTCCGAGGGATATAGCCGGAATCTTTAACGATCTTCAAGATCTTGTCTCTCGTTTCCGAGCTGATGCCAGGTTTGCCGTTAAGCGCAATTGAAACCGCTGATTTGGAAACATTTGCGAGTTTTGCGATATCTTCCATTTTCATTTAAGAAGGCTCTCCTTTAATCCAGTGTAAAAGCCAGATCAGCAAATATGTTAATTTTACTATGGTTTAGTAGGTATTACAATAAAATAACCGATCATCTGCTCACACCTTGAAGTTTTTAGACAGTATTTGTACTCGAAGTCTTTGATGAAAACAGCAAGACAATATAGTTTATACGTTAATCATACATACAACATAAAACACTCAATATTCAGTAGTTCGTACCTTAGTAGAGATGAGGGCTGCAGCTATGACTATAAGTGAAAACTTGATTCAATATAACGGTGCTCAGAACGCCAATATCGACTACCATGACGGTCAACTGAGACCTGTCGTAGGTGTTCACAATTATCAGATATTACGCGCCAATCGCTCTCACCCTGAACAGGCGGATCATTATGGTTGGACATACAACCATGCTCCCATGTTGGCTCATTGGAACGGCCAATTTTTTCTCGAGTATTTGAGCAATCCAGTATCTGAGCATGTGGCGCCTGGGCTCACATTTCTGACTGTATCCGAGGATGGGGTGAATTGGGAGAAACCAAAGGTAGTATTCCCGGCTTATTTAATCCCTAGCGGGGTATATGTTAATCTGGAAGCTCCTGAGCTGCCTGAAAATAGCTTCGCCGTAATGCACCAGCGGATGGGCTTTTATGTATCACCGGAGGATCGATTGCTGGTGATCGGATTCTATGGAATATGTCCGCATTATAAAGTGCATCCGAATGATGGTAAAGGAATTGGGCGTGTTGTCCGGGAAATTTACCGTGACGGCAGCTGGGGACCCATCTATTTTATCCGATACAATCGGCATGCCGGATGGAATGAGAGCAATACACACTTTCCTTCCTATCAGACTTCATCTGATTCAGGGTTCATCGAAGCTTGTGAGGCACTGCTGGCGGATAAGCTAGTAACGATGCAGTGGTGGGAGGAGGACAGAAGTAAGGATGGGTTTTATACTACATCTGGCGGAAAAGCTCCATCCACATATCGTCTCCCCGATGGTAGGTTAGTAGCAGTGTTTAAGTCCTCCAGAGCTTCTATCACATCTGACGACGGGAAGACATGGTCAAAGCTTTATGAGGTTCCGACGTTGATTATGGCCGGAGCTAAGATCTGGGGGCAACAAACGGCGGATGGCCGCTATGCTCTTGTTTATAACCCATCGCCAACTGGCAAATTCCGGTGGCCTCTAGCTGTTGTAGTAAGTGAAGATGGCCTGAATTTTGATAGGATGGCAGTGATTCATGGCGATGTTTCTCCCATGCGTTATTCTGGTGAATACAAGGATTACGGCCCACAATATATTCGCGGAATAGAAGCAGGTAACCAAGTACCTACGGGTAACGAAATGTGGTTAACCTACAGTGTGAATAAAGAAGATATTTGGGTAAGTCGTGTACCCTCACCGTTGAATGTAGCAGTAGATCAGACAGTACAGGACACGTTTAGTGATATGCCGCTTGGTTCTTATGTCAAGGGTTGGAATATTTACAGCTGTCAATGGGCTCGGGTGTCCATTGAGCCAGAGCCCTCTACATCGATTCGTAGTTTAAGGCTGCAGGATAAAGACCCTTACGAGTACGCTAAAGCTGTTCGCGTGTTTCCAGAAAGCCGCAAAGTACATATTGAATGCAAACTGCTCGCTGCACAAAATGACACAGGGCAGTTATATCTCGAGGTTTGCGATTTTAAAGGAACATTTCCACTGCGGCTGATCTTTGATTCGGATGGATGGATTAAATATCAACTGGGAGGACAGCATCCTATGATTCCTTACCAGCAGAATACTTGGTATGTAGTGTCCTTAACGATCGACTGCATAAAGCAAAGCTTCGAATTGATTATTGGAGATTTTCGCAAAAGCATTAGTTTTTTTGCTCCTGTTCTGAGCATCGAGCGTCTCGTCTTTAGAACGGGGGCAATCCGAAAGGAACCGAATCTCGATTCCCGTCTGGATACGGATGATATTCCCGGAGCTGATGAGCAGATAACGGAAGCAAACTATTATTTATCTTATGTGAACACATCGGAGCATGAATAGTAGAATACAGGGTCCTGAGATCAAGCATGCCAATCTGAACTTATTGAGGAGGATGTGCCATGTCTTTGAAAAGAGGGTTAAGTGTGATGGCTGCTGTTGCTCTGCTGTCCAGCTCGGCTTGCAGCGGGAATATTCAAGAGGGTGAGATAGCGGAGCAAGAAACCACTCCCAAACCTGCCGTGTCAACAGCCCCTGTGGAAATAACGTTCTACAGCTCAAGTAAAGAGCCTTTATTCGTTGAAGATGTGAGAAAAAAATTCCCCGAGTACACCATCAAGTATATTCAAAAAGGGACCGGCTTTACTTTTCCGGAGATGATCGCAGGCAATCAAACATTTGATATCTACGTTGAAAGCGCCAGAACTTATGCCCGTGATTTGGTGGGGGCTAAGCTGGAGATGGATTTGACGGACTTAACAAAAAAAGAAAAACTCGATTTAAATCGATTCGATAAGAACGGACTAGACGTGATGAGGTCAGCAGGAGGATTGTATGGACTTCCTATATTTGGTAGCTCTATGGTTATATATTACAACAAGGAAATTTTCGACCGGTTCGGCGTGCCGTATCCGAAGGATGGCATGACTTGGGATGAAATTTACGAGATAGCCAAGAAGTTGACTCGTATTGACGACAAGCCTTATTACGGATATTGGTTGAAGACAAAAAGTTATCTGAGGAAAACCCAGTATTCGTTACCTTTCGTTGATTTGAAGACGGAAAAGTCCCTGATAAATAATGAGAAATGGAAAAAGACGATCGAAACCGTATATGAAAGATTCGCTAGGATACAAGGGATGGAGGGGAAATTCGAAGCTGGATGGCCTGGATCCGATGTGTTCTATAAAAACAAGGATGTTGCGATGTATTTAACGGACTCTGATATGCATCAGGGTGTAAAAGAACTGGATCAAATGAAATGGGATATGGTATCGGTCCCATCCTTTAGCGATGCCCCAGGAATAGGAACGCAGATCATGTACACCTACTTAGGCATTCCCTCATTTAGCAATCATAAAGATGAGTCGATGAAAATCATTCAATATTTAACTTCGGATGAGTACCAGTTGAGTTTGTCAAAGCAAGGGTTTCTGACTGCTTTGAACAAACCGGAGATTCAACAAGCGATTGGTCAAGATACCAAAGATAAGGATAAAAACCTGAAAGCGATTTATTATAACAAAGCAGCCCCTTCAGGCTCTATCACAAAGTATGACGAGTACGTGATAGAAGACGGAATCGATAATGTTGCACTAAGGGAGCTGATTAACAACAAGACAGATCTCAATACAATGATACGAAAAGCTGAGGAGCTCGCGAATCAGTCCATATTGAAAAATAAAAACTAACTCACGCTATTCCAATATGAATGTTTTTGAACCGAATGTCATATGAAGCAAATGTCGCCGCGCTGTGATATTCTTATAGTATAAATATAGGCTCCTACGGGAGTCAAAGAGAGGATAAGGACCATGCTGTTTATTAACAATCAGAATATCACAGACCCGGCGCTCAATCTGGCACTGGAGGAATACGCCCTAAGGAACCTTCCTATAGAGAACGACTATTTGCTGTTCTACATTAACAAGCCTTCGATCATCATTGGCAAAAATCAAAATACTGCGGAAGAAGTAAACCGTGATTATGTTGAAGCCAATGGGGTTCATGTCGTTAGGCGGTTGTCCGGAGGTGGAGCTGTATATCACGATCTTGGGAATCTGAACTTCAGCTTTATTACACGAGATGATGGTAAATCGTTCAGCAATTATCGCAAATTTACCGAGCCCGTTGTTCAAGCTCTGCACCAACTGGGCGTTCAAGCGGAGTTGTCAGGGCGTAATGACATTCAAGTAGGGGAACGAAAGGTATCGGGTAACGCTCAGTTTTCTACCAAAGGGCGGATGTTTACTCACGGTACCTTGATGTTAGATTCACAGATCGAGAATGTAGTATCAGCCTTGAATGTGAATCCATTGAAAATCCAGTCCAAAGGCTTCAAATCGGTTCGTAGTCGAGTCGCTAACATCTCGGAGTTTCTCAGCAAGCCAATGACGATTACTGAGTTTAGACAATATTTGCTGAACTCCATCTTCGGGGGAGCTGAGCCGACTGAGTACATACTGACGGAAGAGGATTGGTCTGCGGTTCGTAAGCTAGCGGATGAAAGGTATCGCAGCTGGGATTGGAACTATGGTCAATCTCCAGCATTCAATGTTCATTCGATGAAACGTCTTCCAGCGGGTACGTTCGACGTGAGATTGGATGTAGTGGAAGGATATATTCGTGGCGCTGTGATCTATGGTGATTTCTTTGGTGTAGGAGACGCCGAGGAATTTGCCGCTAAGCTGACCGGGGTAAAATACGATACTGAAGCGTTAAGCCAATTGTTGGAGGAAGTTGATCTTACTCATTATTTTGGCGCGGTAACGAAGGAAGAATGGCTTGGACTGCTGCTGTGAAGCTTCAGGCATACAACACTTGATTGAAATAATAAAGGTCACGAGAAATCGTGCCTTTTTTTACGTACATAGACAGTGAAGAGTCCTTTTTCCATAAAAAGGATTTCGTAGGCAGCTCGAGAATAATAATAGAATTGAGATCATTTAATACCATAAAAGATAAAGAAGGTTAAACACCTAAACTTGGGAGGTTACTATGGGGGCACCTATATTCTATGGTTCTGTTCATTTGTTGTTTTATCGTGATGAGGAAGTACTGCTTCTGAAGAGGCAAAACACAGGCTTTGCGGATGGTAAATGGAGCGTTGTTGCTGGGAGAATTGATGGTAACGAGGAAGTTGTTTCAGCGGCGATTAGAGAAGCAAGGGAGGAAGCGGGGGTCATCATCGATCCATCCGAGATTAAGGTAGTTGGTGTAATGCATCGGAAGAATACGAGCTCCGAATGGATTGACTTTTATTTGCTGGTGAACTCTTGGCAAGGAATGATTACGAATGCAGAACCGCATAAATGTGAGGAATTGAAATGGTTTAGCTTGCGGGAACTTCCGGATAACATCATTCCCTATATTCGTAAAGCGATCGAAAGAGATCATGAGCAGATGTGGTTTGAAAGCAACGGATGGTGAAGGGGGGATGTATGAACTAGTGGAGCTGCTGTTTGAAGATATTAGAAATCATTGTGACTTTGATCACGCTGAATTTATCGATAAGGGCTTCTCAAGTGCGCAAAAGTATATATTGTATAAGTCAGGGGAGGCTGCATATTTACTGAGAGTCTATGATGGTGCATCCTATTCCCGCCGCGTAGAAGAACAGAAATATCTACAGCAGCACTACGATAACGGAGTGATGTGTCAGAAACCCGTCCATGAGGGCTATGTTCCAGAGCTGGGGCTATGTTTCTTGGTCCTAAATTATATGGATGGAGAAAGCGGCGAAGAGGTACTGCCGAAGCTTACTGTGGAACAACAAGTAGAGCAAGGTTATGCAGCAGGTCATGAATTAAGAAAGATTCATGAGATTACTCCGGAAACGCCATTCAACTGGGCTGAAAAGCGATATACCAAATATATGAACAAGAAAAATAAGGTGGCTGAGCTTGGGGTCTGCTTTGATAAACAAAAAGAGATTGAAATGTTCATAGAAGCTCATTTTGATTTGTTGAAGGAGAGTCGGGTAAGCTTTCAGCATGATGACTTTCATCCCTCCAATTTGATATTTAAGGATAATCGTCTCATTGGGGTCATCGATTTCAGCCGATTCGATTGGGGCGATCCTTGGGAGGAGTTTTTTAAGCTGTCTAAATATACATGTGAGATAAGTAACCACTTTGCTTGGGGACAATTAATGGGATATTTTAATGAACGGATTCCAGACCATTTTTGGCTGAAGTATCATTTGTTCGTTGCCTTAAACCAACATGCAACACTTATCGGTGGATTTCAAAATCATCGCTTTAAAGATACATTACTTAAAATCTCGCAGACTATTGATTCTCATGATTTTGCTGGATGTGGACCGCCTAAGTGGTTCTTGGAGAGCAGCTCCCGTTGATAAGGAGATTTAGTTTATTTTCTTCACTTTATCCTGCATCGTTCGTCAAATTACATGATGGAACGCGAATTTTGCGGTTGCCTGGGAAATAATGATTTCCCAAAAGGAGGCAATGTTTCTTTGAACAGACAAAATTTTGAGGCTGCAGGGACGCTTGTGGATGCTATGAATGAAAAAAAGCCGGAGGAAAGGGAATCCCTTAATCTTCCGGCTTTTTAGTGTCATGGGCCTTACATAGAATGATCCCGCTCGTGCTCCACGACTTCTATGGCAGATGTCTTGTTTTGCTTACGATAGCGAAGCGGGGTGACACCGGTCACCTTCTTAAATGTTGTGTTAAAGTGTGCGACATGCTCGAATCCTGTTTTTTCAGCAATCGTCAGCACCTTCTCATGCGTTTCTCTTAACAATCGCTGTGCTTCCTTTATTCGTATCAATTGAAGATATTCGCGAAAGTGAAACCCGGTAATTTTCTTGAACACTCTGCTTAGGTAGGAGGTGCTTATGTAAAATTGCTTGGCAATTTGCTCGAGTGTTACGTTTTCTTGAAAATGATCATTCAAATGGGTGGCAATCTCCGAAATTTTCTGGTGCATTGGATGAGCGAACTGAAGCGGCTCTTGCTTCCCATCCGTACTGTGCCGATACACTTTAATAAGCAGTTGGTGCAGCAGTGACTTCACATAATCAACATAGCCATCGGCTTGATTCTCGCATTCCGTCAGCAATTCTCTGATCATATGCTCAATTCCTGGCTGTTCCTTCATAGAGAAACGAATTAAACGTGACCCTTGAACAAAGGGGAGGAACTGCGGACCGGAAGGTGTACTGTTAGCAGGGATGAACTGTTCGGAAAAATTGATCAATATGCGTTCGAATTCCTGTACATCCGAGCTGGTTGTCCTGTGTACATCATAAGGATTAACCAGAATCATGTCGCCTCTACGAGCCGTGTAAATGTTGCCGTTTATGAAATACGTACGTTCGCCCTGCAGTAAATAATAAATTTCGTAGAAAGGATGGAAATGTGGCGTCGACATCGTCGAAAACCCTTTTCGATACATGTACTGGATAGAAAAAGAGTCATTCTCGATATAATATTTGGGTCCGAAAATGTCCGGCAATCGAGGTTCCTCCTTTGGCAAAGTATACATCCATTCTATCATTGATTAGCTCATGGTGGACAGCCTGTATTTGTATCATTTCCCCAGGTTTTGTTAACGCTGATGAAAGGTAAAAAAAGGGTTGACAAATAATTTAATTATGTCATAATGATAATATCAAATCGATAATATTGATTGAGACAGGTGATACCATGAATTCCCTTGACAGTGAATCCAACTATAGTGCCAGTAAGTATCGTACCCCAGACGGTGCTCCTGCGGACATCGTCATTTTCACCATTACCTCAACTGAAAGAGAAGGGGTTAAAAAGGCGCTTCCGCTGCGTGACCTTCAAGTATTGCTCATCCAACGCAAATCATGGCCATTCGCAGGTCAGTGGGCGCTGCCGGGAGGCTTTTCTCAAGAAACAGAAACGATCGTAGAAAGCGCGAGGCGTGAATTGAAGGAAGAAACGGGAGTGGATGGTGTTCATATTGAATATTTCAATGTGTATAGTACGCCAAAGCGAGATCCTAGAGGTTGGATCATCTCTCACGCTTTCTTTGCTCTTGTTAATGAGGAATTATTAAAGAAGCGTCGCGCGGCTGACGATGCTTCTGATGTCCGATTATTTAACGTTGAGGAAGCGCTGAAGATGGATCTGGCATTCGATCATGTGGTTATCTTACAGGACGCACTGAACAAAATACGTGAGAGAATGCTGACGACGACGATTGCGAAGGAATTTTTACCGGTGGAATTCACCATTAGCGAGCTGTATCAAGTGATCCAGACGGTATGTCCAGATTTTGAGGAAAGAAACTTCATCCGTAAAATTACTTCAACGCAAAGCAGGAAAGGCATTATTGAAGAAGTCAAGGATACCGACGGAAACGCGGTTCTATCGAATAAGTATTCTCAACGCTCCGCACAGCTCTACTCCTTTACTGATTATGTACCGCAATTGTCCATATACAGTTAACAACGAATTGAGAAAAGGATGGTGCGATATGAAAGCTCTTGTGGTTATCGATTATACGGTTGATTTTGTTATAGGAAAGCTGCCTTGTGGCCAGCCTGCGATTGACATTCAAGATAGAATCACGGAATTGACGAAGAATTTCGTTCAAAATGGAGACTTTGTAGTCATGGCTGTGGATCTGCACGATGAGACAGATACCTATCATCCCGAACATAAGCTGTTCCCACCGCATAATATTCGAGGCACGGAAGGGCGAGAGCTTTACGGAAAGCTTCGTGATGAGTATGAAGCCGATCGGGAGCGGATATATTGGATGGATAAAACGAGGTACAGTGCGTTTTGCGGGACGGATTTGGAGCTTCAGCTCCGGTCGCGCCATATTGAGGAGATTCATCTCGTTGGGGTGTGCACGGACATATGTGTACTGCATACGGCCGTAGACGCTTATAATAAAGGTTTTGCCATCTATGTGCATCAAGATGCGGTAGCCAGCTTCAATGAAGCAGGTCATGCGTGGGCGCTAAGTCATTTTGAAAATACACTTGGTGCAACGATATTGTAAAGTTTTAACTGCAGCAGCATGGAAACAATAGGAGTTAGAGCAAATTTGACGGTTGGATGGAGAGGATCAACATGAATTACGATAATTTAACTTTGCATACGGATAAATACCAAATTAATATGATGTATGCTCATTGGATACATGGAACCTTAAATCAAAAAGCAGTATTTGAAGTGTTTTTTCGCAAGCTTCCCTTTGGCAACGGATATGCTGTATTCGCAGGATTGGAGCGTATCGTTGAATACGTGAAAAGCTTGAATTTCGACGATGAAGTCATTCGATATTTGAAGGAGCAGGAAGAACAGTACGATCCGGCGTTTTTGGAGATGCTGCGGCAGTTCCGTTTTAGCGGAAATATAAGCAGTGCTACTGAAGGAACGATCGTATTTCCTAACGAGCCTCTCATTCGTGTTGAGGCGACCATTTTCGAAGCGCAGCTATTGGAAACGGCACTGTTGAATTTCATGAACTTTCAAACGCTCATTGCCACTAAAGCATCGCGTATTCGGCAGGTTGCACCGACGGATACATTGATGGAATTTGGAACTCGAAGAGCACAGGAGGCGGATGCTGCCATCTGGGGGGCTCGTGCTGCGTATATCGCGGGCTTCGATGCAACCTCGAATATGAGAGCGGGGATGCTCTTCGGAATTCCGAGCAAAGGAACTCATGCGCACGCCTGGGTGCAGGCAAATGACTCGGAGGAGGTTGCATTCGAACGCTATGCGGCCGCTTTGCCTAATCAAGTCACTTTACTTGTGGATACTTACGATACATTGCAGAGTGGCGTTCCGAATGCGATAAAAATTGCTAAGCAAATGGAGCGGCAAGGAAAAAGAATGGGCGGTATTCGTCTGGATAGCGGCGATTTGGCTTACTTATCGAAAGCAGCTCGGACGATGCTGGATGAAGCGGGACTGCCTTATGTCATCATTGTGGCATCGAATGATCTGGATGAGAACATTATGTTCAACCTTAAGGCACAGGGAGCCAAGATCGACAGCTGGGGCGTAGGGACGCAGTTGATAACTGCGGCAGATCAGCCGGCACTGGGCGGCGTCTACAAGCTGGTTGCCCGTGAAAAGGACGGGGAGCTTGAGCCTGTTATTAAAATTTCGGGGAATCCCGAGAAAGTATCGACTCCGGGGAAGAAGGATGTATACCGGATTATTAATAAGGAAACCGGCAAAGCTATTGCCGATTATGTCGCACTTGAGGGTGAGACAGATGTGGTGCAGGGGCAAAAGCTTAAGCTGTTCGACAAAGTACATCCATATATATATAAATATGTGGAGCACTACGATACACAGCCGCTGTTAACTCCAATATTTGTAGACGGTAAGCAGGTGTATAAGCTGCCCGATCTGGATCAAATACGTAAGCATCATCAAAAACAATTAACGATGTTCTGGCCTGAAAACTTGCGAAAGCTGAATCCTGCCGAGTTTCCCGTCAATTTGAGCCCTAAGGCGTACCGGTTAAAAATGGATTTGATCCACCGTTACAAATCGTAAGCTGATTTATTGCCTGAACTGCCAGGAACCCGCATGGTTCTTGGGATTTCAGGTTTTTTTTCATTGGCTGCAAAATATAAATATTTGTGTTGATAACGCTTACCTAATGGCAAGTTTTATAGTATAATGACATCAACTTGTGTTGGAAGCACAGGAAGAACTTAACATCAGGATCGGAGGAAACGTAATGAGGGTACATGAAATGATCATTGCCACCGATTTCCAGCCGCAGTATTTGCAAATGATCGCGCAAAAGGCCAGCTACTTCAGCTCGGACATCAAAATCAAGTTTGAGAAGGAAAACATACAACTGGATGCCAAAAGTATTCTCGGTATGATGCTTCTTCCGATTCGGCAAGGTACCCGAATTACTATCCAAACCAAAGGCAGTGATGAAGAAGAAGCCATTGAAGCCATGAGCTATTTATTGGATAAACATTGAAAATGACTTCAGCCTGCTATTTGTGTATCTTCAATTCAATATCATCTGAGATGACGGACCGCTGAATGTATGGGCGGTCTTTCTTGTTTCCTTGGTTTTGTAAGCGTTATCCGTAAGATGAGATGGAGGAAATAGGATGACACTAGCGGAAAACAATCCCTATACCGTTGAGAAAGGGATACTGTATCTTGGACCGGACAGGAAGGAGCAGCTGGATGTATATTCCCCTGCTTTGACTGATGAAGAGCTCTTGCCCTGTATTATCATTTTTCATACTGACGGGAGGGGCGGCAGGCGATGCAGGAATAATAAGGCTGACATTGCTATGAATTTAGTAGCAAACGGGTACATTGCTATTCTTGCTGAAACGGCAGTCGCTCTTCACAGCGTCGCTAATTGGAATGAAAGTTTGGTCGTACCCGGATGGCCGAACAATTTATATGATTGCAAGACGGCAGTACGATATGCCAAGAAATTGGCGAGAACGTATCGTATCGATCCGGAAAGAATCGGTATCATTGGAGGACATCTGGCGCTGTTGGCAGCATTTACAGCTAAGCATCCAGTCATGAACCAGGGAGGATTATACCAAGAATATTCCTCCGAAGTACAATGTGTCGTTGATCTGTATGGTGTTGCGGATCTGCTTTCTTGGACGGGGCAAGGCTTTGAAGGAGTACCTCTTGCTTCTGCTTCATCCGAGCAAACATTGCTGTGGGAAGCTGCTGGAAGACAAAGCGACGATGTGCCTCCTATGCTTATTGTTCATGGAGCCCAGGAGAGTGAAACGGATATTGAATTATCCTTTAACTTTATTGAACAGCTTAAAGAGTCGAGCTTGGCGAGACAATTCGTAGCAGCGGGAAGCAGCGTAGGTAATGATATGGGGAAGAATATTGTAGATTTGAGACCTATTATTTTGCAATTTCTCAATAGCTTCCTTAAAAAATCTGACTGATTCCTTGATGAGGATGGATCAATATGGCGGTCAACTTTACAAACCGTTAGTCGGTTTGTATAATGGGAAGAAAAGTTCATATGACCGCTATATGAATCCTATTCGGAGGAGCTTATGAAACGTGAATTAAAACGGCAGCAGACACAGCAGCTTCTGTTGGATACAACCAAGGAACTTATTCTGGAAAAAGGGTGTACAAAAACAACCTTTAGCGACATTATGGAACGCTCCGGACTATCCAAGGGAGCCATTTTTCATTATGTGAAAAGCAAGGATGAGTTGTTGGCTATGGTGCTGCAGCAGGGACTCGAGGAGACGAATAGCCGTTTCTTCGAGGAGGTTGTCCATTCGAATTATGAAATAACAGGGCCGCTTAGCCAGATTATAAACGTACTTCCCGCGCTGGAGAATTCGCAGGATATTACGAATCAGGTGTTCATGTATTTACTAGGAAAGAGCGATGAGTCGGCCACCTTGGAGATTCAGCGCTTTTATGAGCTTATGCTGGAAATGTCGAAGAAATGGATTCTTGCCGGACAGGAGCATGGAGTCATACCATTGACAGTGGATGCGGACAAGACAGCGGACTTATTTGTCTTACTGTCATTCGGGTTCCGCATGCGAGGTTTTGTCTCATCGGATGCGAAGTCCTTTGAAGCCTCCGATTTTTCAAGCATGATGATGAAGCTGCTTCAGCCCAAGAATTAAAATAGAAGCAAGCTAGAGGGAGGGCAGGAAATTTCGCTCTATGTTTCAAAATAGTGGTTGACTTGCTCAGAAGCCATGCTATAATCGCTGAATAGCGAAATAGTGGAGGAGAGCTAGTCCCCAATTAGAAACAGAATGGAGAGAGATGAACCGTGGAGAAATCAGCTGCAACCGCAGCGCCTATGACCTCAACCGTATTTCCAATTATTTTTGCAATCAGTATCGTTCACTTATTGAACGATTCCATGCAATCAACGATATCGGCGTTATTCCCGATATTGAAGGATACTTTGCAGCTGTCCTATACGCAGATAGGACTAATAGCCTTTGCCATGAACATGACGGCATCACTCCTTCAGCCTGTCGTAGGTTTGTATGCAGATATACGTCCGCGACCCTATATCCTGCCAATCGGTGTTTGTTTTACGTTGGTAGGAGTCGTCACCTTAGCCTTAGCGCCTAACTTCTTAGTTATTTTGCTCTCGGTTATTGCGATGGGGGTTGGCTCTGCCGTGTTTCACCCGGAATCGTCCCGCGTCGCCTATCTGGCCGCAGGCGGGCAGAGGGGACTGGCACAGTCGATTTTTCAAGTAGGAGGTAATATCGGAAGCTCGCTTGGTCCCATCATGACAGCTCTGATCTTTGTACCTTTGGGTCAATTCGGCGTCATGTGGTTCACCATTGCTGCCGTTGCTGCTATTGCTATTCAATATTACGTAGCGGGCTGGTACAGCCGGCAGAACATACAACCGCGTCGTTCCGCCAAGGCCAAAAGCTCTGAGGGGCGGACCACCCTATTGTCTCGGAACCAGGTTATCGCAGCGATAGTGATTCTAGTATTTCTTGTATTTTCCAAGCATGTGTATATGTCGAGTATTACTAGCTTCTATTCCTTCTATCTCATACAAGATTATGGTTTAACAGTAGAACACGCACAAATGTTCTTGTTTGCCTTCTTGGTAGCGTCGGCTGCGGGCACCTTCTTTGGAGGCCCTTTGGCAGATCGCTATGGCAGACGAAATATTATTTGGTTGTCCATACTGGGAACCGCACCGTTCTCCATCTTACTGCCATACTCCAATTTGTTCTGGTCAGGAGTTATGTGCGTATGCGCAGGCTTTGTGCTGTCTTCCGCCTTTTCTATTATAGTGGTGTACGCACAGGAGCTGCTGCCGGGGAAAGTGGGGCTTGTATCCGGGTTGTTCTTCGGTCTTGCCTTCGGACTTGGAGGACTTGGTTCCGCAGTGCTCGGCTGGATCGCAGACGCAACAAGCATTGCCTTTATTATGAAGCTATGCGCTTACTTGCCGTTGTTAGGCATTTTGGCTGTCTTACTGCCTAAGGATGAGACTGTTCAAGGTCATTCAGCCTAATTGATATAATACGAAAGCCGCAGAGCAGGGAAATCCCTGAACTGCGGCTTTTTCACAATGCCTGATGTTTATTTTCCAAGTCTCCAGGCGAATAACTGTTCCAATTGTACATGCAATGACGGATTGTCCTTGCTCAAGGTTAATAAATAATTGTACATCCCCTGAATGATGATCTCATTCGGTTCCTCTTTCTTCAGCTCATTAATCACGGCATGAATCGACTGAATCAACGTATCCGATGTCCGTGGATCGGAGACGGTCGTTTCAATCCACTGCTTGCACTGCTCTACTTTCAACAGCCAGGTGCTGCCCTCACCACATAGACCGTTTTGCTGAAGCATGTCGATCGAGGACAGAATAGGGGCATTTTTCTTACAAATAATTCCCTGAACCAAATCGTCCAGTCGTTCGTATAAGAAAGAGGCTAGTTCCTCGATCTTGATGGAAATGTTATAGCTTAAGCAGTAAAATAAGTAATCCTTGAGCAAGCTGTTCAGCATGACTGCGCAGTCAAGGGAATGTCTCTCAATGGAGCTTCCGTATACATCTTCGATCCGTTTTTGAAACCAGACCATGAATTTCAGGTTTGTTTCAAATAGCATTTGTTTAATTGAGTCGTTCTGAATGAACGCTGCTCCGTTATTTTGCATCATGGTCAAGAATTCTTTGTTCTCTATAATAATTTTCAATTGTTGTAAAATGACTTGACGCAGTATTGTCTCGGGAGAAGAGGACGTGTCAGAAGCCACTTGATCCAAGCCTTTAAAGAGAAACTCGAAAAAATAAGTGTAGATAGAAATAAGCAGCTCTTCCTTGGAATGAAAGTGCAGATAAAAGGCCCCCTTGGACACGCCGGCCAAGCTGACTATATCTTGTATGGATGTCGTATGGTAGTCTCTTTCCCCAAACAGTTTAATAGCAGACTGGATGATCTGCAGTTTTTTATCTTTCAACAAGGATCACTTCCTGATTTTTCATAGTCTTTCTGTAAAGATTGTAAACGCAAGGGAATCTTTAGTCAAGATTGTGACCAGCTGGTCAGTTTTTTGTTTTAACTAAGTTAATAATGGAAAAAAGTGTTGTAAATATTGGTTTTTTTGTATATAGTACTTTATGGATGACCAGTCAGTATTGTGTGTTAACGTAGTTGTTAACGATGTTATGCTTACTACAAGGGTCTTAAAGAGAGAAAACGAAGAGGAGATGACCATGCAGCATGCCCCGCGAAGCTTCTTGGAATTAAAGCAATTCGTCAGCAATCAGATGTCACTGCAGCTTGAGTACGACGGGCATAGTCCGTTAGTCGGAAGAATTCTAGCTTTACTGCTGTTCGCAACGGAGCCGATAAGCCTTCAAGAGATTGCTGAACAGCTTAAAGTAACGAGAGCAGCGGTCAGCGTACATATCCGTTCCATGGAACGAATTGGACTATGTCATAAAGTAGCAACAAGCAATGACCGCAAAAATTATTACTACATATCCGATGATATCGACCTGTCTTCCATCCGTTCCTTTAAAGAGAGAATGTCAAATACCCAGCAGATGGTAATTACCGCTTTGAGCGCTTATGAAGTTATTAAGGATGTTGAACCTAATGAACAAGAGACCTATGCGCTATTAAAGGAAAGGTTCACCGCTTTCTCGGCGCTGGGTGATTTAATCATGTCTCAGTTGGAGGAATTAGAAGAAAAGTGGAAGGTTATTAAGCAGCAATTAGGAAATACGTAGACAAGATAAGAGACGTCAGCAGTAGGAATGGAGGAGTAGAGAGATGAACAAGTTAACTAATTTTTCCTTGAAAAACGCTGCGGCCATCATCATTATCAGCATACTCTTGTTCATTGCGGGGAGTTTTTCAGCCACTCAGCTGAAGCAGGAAAGCATGCCGGATATTTCATTGCCGGTTGTGTTTGTAAGCTCGGTATATCCGGCCCCGCCAAAAGATGTGATGGAGGATGTCACGAAGAAGCTGGAGAAGCGGATTGTCGGTATTGAGGGCTTGAAGAAAGTGACTTCAACCTCGAATGACGGGTTCTCGGCCATTACGGTAGAGCTTGTTAACGGCCGCAAACCAGATGACGCCAAGAGAGATATTGAGAGCGCCATTGCAGACGTAAAGCTGCCTGCCACCGCATCCAAGCCAAAAGTATCCAAATTCGGCAGCAGCGATTTCCCAGTATTTTTCGCAGCGGTCAATGGCGATAACGGGATGAATCAAGAGGAGCTTAATCGGATTTACAAAGATACGATTGAGCCAACGCTAAGCGCAATGAAAGGAATCGACCATGTCGACTCGGTAGGGCAGCAGGAAGCAACCCTCAAGCTGAAGCTCGATATTAATGCGCTAAGCAATTACGGTATGACGCCTTCACAAGTGCAGCAAAGCATACAGGCGGCACTACTAACGAGCCCCGCAGGTACGGCGGATTTCAACGGCAATGAGCAGATGGTTCGTATTCAAAGCGATTTGAACACCATCTACAATTTGGAGAATATGAAGCTGACGGCTGCTTCTGGACAAACCGTGCTGCTTAAGCAAATATCCAAAGTAGAAGCAATATCGGATTCTGAATATATCGATAGATTGAACGGCAACCCAGCCATTGGGATTACGTTATATAAAAGTAAAGATGCCAACACGGTTGAATTTTCCAATGATGTAAAGAAACTGATTTCCGGTTGGGAAACGGAATTTCCGAACATCCATTTTACAACCGTGTATAACTCCGCGAACGATGTTGAGAAATCCATTCACGGGATGCTGAAGGAAGGGATCTCGGGAGCCATTCTTGCTTCAGTTATGATTTTGCTCTTCTTAAGAAACGTTCGGATGACACTGATCGTTTTGGTCTCAATACCTTTATCTATTCTTACGACGCTTTCTATTATGGCACCGCTCGGCATTACACTGAACATCATGACTTTAGGCGGTCTTACGATAGCCGTCGGGCGTGTCGTGGATGACAGTATCGTTGTTATTGAGAACATATTTAGCGAACTTCAGAAGGCTCAAGAACGGAATGAATCGGTTATCAAGATGGCGACCGCCAGGGTCTCCTCAGCGATTACTTCTTCAACGATAACAACAGCAGGTGTATTTTTACCGATTTCGTTTGTCGGCGGTATTTTGGGCGATATTTTCCGTCCGTTTGCTATTACCTTGGTCGTAGCTCTAATGACATCGCTAATTGTTGCACTTACCGTCATACCGATGCTGGCTAAGCTGATGGTGCTGAATAGTGATAACATCAAGCATCACGATGAAGAAAAGCTTGGGAAATTTTCAAGCAAATATAAAAAGTTTTTGGAGTGGTCGCTCGACAATCCGAAGAAAACGATATTGGTTGCTTTTCTGGTGTTCGTCGTGTCGCTTGGTGGAACAGTACCGTTTCTTCCAGCAGCGTTCATGCCTGACAGTGCGACGGATAAACAAGTATCGTTTACATTAAAGCTGCCTCGTGAAACTTCCATCGAATCCATGGATCTAAAAGTGAAGGAAATCGAGGAAATGTTAAAGGCAGAGAAGGACCCAATTGGAGAGCCTGCTTTCGAATACTTTGAATCGATGGTCGGTTACGATCAGAATAATACAAGCGGTGAGCGAGTTTCGTACAAAGCGATGATTATCGGGTCGATGTCCAAAGCTTCAGATGCCAAGAAGATGTCCAAAGATTACGCGAATAAGATTTTAACTATGGTTCCAAAAGGGTCTGAAGTGGAAGGGAATCTGATGACGGCGGCTATGTCCGGTACCGGTGACGATTTCGCTTACTTGCTAAAAGGGGATGACTTGAATCAATTAATGACTGGTGCAGAGCTAGTCAAAGAAAAATTGAAAGAATTCCCTGAGCTTGAAGAGATCAAGGATAATTTGAGCGAGAAAAAAATGCAGGTGGAAGTCACTGTAGATCAGAACAAGGCGAGAACGTACGGCTTGTCCTCCGCTCAAATTCTGGATAGCGTAAGGGTTTGGTTAGGAAAAGTGGACATCGGTGAATTGAAATTCGATAATGTAACTTTCAAAACACAGATGATGATCCAGGATGATTTTAAAAACTCGGTTGATAAAATCGGTCTGTTCCAGATCACGACACCTACAGGTGCTGTAGTGAACTTGAACGAAGTTGCCAAAATCAAGCAAGTGGACGCTCCTGCCGCCATTTCTCGTGAAATGCAAGAGCAGTACGTGAAAATTACGGCTAAAATCGATAGTAAAGACAAAGGCGGCGTCAGTACGAAAATAGCCGAAGAGCTTAAGAAAATCGAGCTTCCTAACGGAATTAGAGCCCAAGTACAGGGTGTCAACGATGATATTCAAGAAAGCTTCGGGCAAATGGCTGTAGCGATGGTTGCGGCAATCCTTATCGTGTACCTCGTAATGGTTATTGCCTTCGGCAATGCAAGTGCGCCGTTCGTTATCTTGTTCTCCTTGCCTCTAGCGGCAATTGGAGGGTTCCTGGGCTTGTTGATAGCCGGAGAATCGATTAATATTACTTCTTTGATCGGGTTCCTTATGCTCATCGGTGTCGTTGTTACGAATGCGATCGTGTTGATCGACCGTGTGCAGCAGCTTCGTGAGGAAGGCACTTCAGTCCGCGAGGCATTGGTTAAAGCGGGCTTGACAAGACTGCGTCCAATCATTATGACGGCGGGAGCAACGGTTATTTCTTTGCTGCCTCTTGGGATCGGGTTGTCGGAAGGATCGCTGATATCCAAAGGCTTGGCCGTAGTAGTTATTGGCGGTTTGACAACATCCACCGTTCTGACGTTGGTCGTCGTTCCGGTAGTTTATGAAGTTATTGATGCGATGAAGGTTCGCGTAAGTCGACTGTTTAAGAAGAAAAGTAAAGTTAATAACAATTCCAAGGCTGCGAACATAACCCATTAATCCGATAAAAGCTGGACTCAATTAGATCGACAGGGGAAAAGGAGAATCGTTCCATGAAACGGACAAAGGCAAACACAGTCAATAAAAACTTGAGTATCGTAGGAGCTCTCGTAATTAGCACGGCACTCTTTACCGGCTGCACAGCGAAACCGGAAGCTGCTCCCGCAAGTACGGAAGCACAAATCAAGACAGTCAAAGTAGAAAAGGTACAAAAGCAAAAGATCGCCGAACCCTTAGAGCAGGTTGCTGACATCGTTTCCTCTCTGCAAATGGATGTTGTCACGAAGACGGGTGGCGATGTTCGGGAGATGCTGAAAAAACGCGGCGATACCGTGGAAAAGGGAGAAGTGCTGTTCCGTCTTGATCCAACGGATGTGAACATCAGCAAGGAAAAGGCGCAAATCGCCTTATCCGGAACCCAGCAGCAGCTGACTAAAGCAAAGCAGGATCTGGAAGATTCCAAGCTGGAGCTGAAAAATGCAATAACGAAACAAGAAACGGCATTGAAGGACGCGGAGAAAAATTATAGCAAAATGCGTAATGACTATGATCAAGGGCTCGTGACCAAGTTCCAGCTCGAACAAACAGAAAGTCAGCTGAATAACCAGCGTCTTGATCTGGAGAACAGCCGCAATAAGCTGAAAACCTTAGAGAACACCAACTCTTTAGCTCAGTTAGATCAGGCTCTCCAAACTGCGGATGTTTCCATCAGAGAGGCTGACCGCACCTTGCAGCATATGGAAGTAACAGCCCCGGCTAGCGGTGTTATTACAGACCTTCCGATCGAGATCGGAATGACGCTGTCCGCAGGCTTCAAGGCGGCCCAGCTCCAGCAGCTTGATCCTATTAAGGTGAAAGCGGAACTAACAGAAAGCTCCGCAAATCTGATCCGTGGTAAGCAAGAGTTAACGCTCTACGTACCGGGGACAACAGATAAAATCACTGCCAAAGTAGCTTACTTGGCAGATGTAATGAGTGCTCAGTCCAAATCCTATTCGCTTGAATTGGAAGTGCCTAACGCAGACCGTAAGCTGAAGCCTGGCATGAAAGCACAAGTGCTTTTGACGGAGAATCAGGATCAGGTTGTCGTAGCGATTCCTACACTAAGTGTCGTACGTGAAGGTGGCGACACATTCGTCTTCGTGCTTACAGGAGATCAAGCCGAGAAGCGGAAGGTAGAAATGGGCCGACTGAACGAAACGTATCAAGAGGTGCTCTCCGGGTTGAAGGAAGGCGAGCAGCTTATTACTTCAGGTCAGCACCAGTTGAAGGACAAAGAAAAGGTTCAGTTGGCCCAATAAAAGAGTTCCCAGAGGAGGAGAAGCAATTGAACAACAAGTTGAAGAAAACCGCGGCCGTCATGATCATTTCAGCATCGCTTATGAGTACGGGATATTCGGCTTTTGCAGAAGAGACGACTCCGACAGCCGTTCAAAATCAAGCGGCCATCGTATATCCATTAACCGATCAGCTTGAAGTTGAAGTGAAAAGCATATTGAACGAGCACGTTTCTGAAGGAACGCGCATCGGTGTTGTGGTCCGTATGAAAAACAATTACACGGATTTTGTAAGAGTGCCTGATTATGAGCTGCGTGTCAAAACTAGTGAAGGCATTGAATATACACTACAGCCAAGTGCTTCTAATGCCAAAGCTATTCAGTCTAAGGCAAACACGGAATTAAGCTATATGGCCGTTATCGACCGTACGGACGATGTGTCATTGTCCGAAGTTAATTGGACCGATGTGGACTACTACGTATATCCTAAGAAACAAACTTTGGTATTAGCGGTTCCGATTACGGTGCAGCCTTGGCAGGGAAGCGACATGCAGATTACGGATACAGCTGCCGTAAAAAAATGGTCGGACTCCTTTAAGATTCCGTCATTGATTTCCCCAATCCAATACACGCCAGTTAACATTAATAAGCAGACGACAGACAAAGGCACGGTCTATGTCGTCCAGCTGTTAGCTTATAATCCTACTGACAAACGTGAAACCGTACCGGAGTTTTCCATCGATGGGAAAACTGGCGCCAAAGTGTTCTCAGGTAAAAAAGTTGAGGAAGGCTCGGTTGTCCTTGAGGGCAAAGAAGAGAAATATATTCACTATGCCATTCCTACGGATCAAGACACAGTGCTGTCCAGCTTGAATCTCTTGACAAGTGAGAATTTTACGCAAACTCCGGCAGCTGCTGGTGCAGCACCTTCGCAGGTTCAATATAGCGTAGGCCGTCTCAATATCTTGTTGCCTACTCAGACGTTGGGTAATCAATATGAGGCTTATGCTTTAGGCGATGCGATGAAGTTCGATTCGCGCAGCGAGTTCATTCATCCGGATATTCAGGTTTCGGTAGTTGAGTTCCAGATGTATGACGATGAAGAAGAAGGTAATAAAAAGGTGACCGCCAAATTCAAGCTGTTTAATAAGAGTGACCGTCCGATTGCAGTTCCTGCATTCGATACGGAGCTCGTCAGCTCTGAAGGCTACGAGTACAGCGGCAAACGCCAAACAATCACTGACTCGCCAATTCTTCCAAATGCTGGAATTACGGTGAACTATTCGTACTCGCTGCCTGTATCTGAATCAGGACAAGGTTTGGCACTGAAAGTGGAGGATGCCAAAACGGCAGCACCGTACAAAACAACTATTGGTACGTACAGCATAGCGTTGCAAACCAATAAAGACAACGATACGAAATTTAACGTGTATCCATTCAAATTCGATATTTCACATTGGGATGTTTCATTCCAGTTCAATTCTCAAACTTTTGAATACACGTACAAAGGTAAATTCTTAATGGATATTGAACGTGAGCCGAATGTTCAGGTAGACGCGAATTTCTCGAAGCTGCAATTCGAGCTGTATGATGCAGCAGGACGTCTGGTTGGAACCAGCTTGAATTCGTTTATCGGCCCTAGCCGATTGGTAACAGGAGAAAACAACATTGCGTTCAAGGGCACTTCGCAGCAATTTGATTCTCCTCTGACATTGAAGGTGTTTGAAGTATATACTACTGCCACTGGAGATGCGAAGCGTCTTGTTACCGAATTGACTCAATAAGCTGTGAGAATAAATAAGAAAGCCAAGGGAAGATTTTCTTCTCTTGGCTTTTTTCGTTCAACGTTAACTTTGAGAACCTTGTTTATCTGAAAAGATGGATCTCGACTCGCTTAATCGCGGAACATAGGACATTTTCATAGGAGTGTCCTGATTTCTAGTGCTGCATGCTTATGAAGAGCACAAGATAGCGCCTTCGGGAATTGAGGACAAGCAGTCGAAAAGATTGATTGGAACTGTAGGCTTTGTTAACTGGAATGTGGTTCGCTCTCGTGCTGAGATTGGCTATGTGTTGTCTCGTCACTTTTGGAAGCAAGGCATTAGAGACTTATTTATCGTACAGACGTATCGGTTTTTCGATTTCGGCATAATTTTCGTTAATGTCTCTCGTTATGGAATCCAGAATATGCAGTGCCTCTTTTTGTTTATCTTCGTCCTGAATGGAGCGTAGTAAGGTTTGCAAATATTCGATTCTGGTTTTGGTTACAAATCTCATGTCAAGGTCTCCTTAGTTCGAATATTTGGTTACAGAGGTATCATATCATTCGAGTTGATCTATCATTTTAGGCCGGTCCAATAGGACCGGTCTTTTTGCTATATAAGAAAGCAAAGTACTTGAATGGAGACAAACCGAATAAATTAATGAATAGGCAGGTGTTGGAAAGAGAGGTGTCGGATGAAAGCTAAACTGATTGTTGGTCTTCCTGCATTTAACGAAGGCAGCGTGCTGCCAATTCTGCTTTTGAAGCTGGAATCGTTGCGGGCTAGGTTAAATGACCCCTTACATATCATAGTCGTAGATGATGGAAGCACGGACGACACGGCTGCTATTTTGAGGGAATACGCAGCTATTATCCCGGATATGAGGGTCCTTACCCATTCCAATAATCGGGGATTGGGAGAGGCCATGAATACCTTGTTTGACCATATAGCTACCCATTATGACTATGATGATATTCTCGTCACTTTAGACGCCGACAATACCCATAATCCCTCCATTATTCCATATTTAATTGCAAAGCTGAGGCAGGATGAGCTCGACATGGTCGTTGCCTCCCGATATGCAGACGGTGGAAAAGAACTGGGATTGGCTTGGTATAGAAAACTGTTTAGCCGCGGGGCACGATGGTTTTTTAAGCTGTTTTTTCCTATTGCCAATGTGAACGATTATTCAAGCGGTTTCAGATGTTACCAGGTAGGCTTCCTCCTTAAAGCGATGACCTATTATAACGGTAGAATGATTACGAGCAGCGGGTTCGAGTGTATGGCTGAGATTATGGCTAGGTTTAGCCAAATGGGGGTACGGGCAGGTGAATTCCCGCTTATTCTCGAATACCACCTTAAAGAAAGCAAAAGCAAAATGAAAATTTGGAGAACCGTAATCGGTTACTTTAGGCTGCTGAAAAAAGTGAAGTTTGATAAAAAATGGAGCAAGGAACACGCTTTATGAAGACAATTTGGCTTATTCTTATTTCTGTCGTCTTGGGGTCGCTGGGCCAGGTTATTTTAAAGCTTGGCTCCAACAAATTAGGGACAATCCCTCTTGAATTGACCACGGTTGCTTCTAGTATGTTACGGTTACTTAAAACTCCGGAAATAATAATCGGATTGATATTATTTGGATCGAGTTTTTTACTGTGGATCAAAGTCCTAACCAGATCGGAATTAAGCTACGCCTATCCAATGGTCAGTATTGGCTACATCAATGTTGTGATTCTTTCTTACTTCTTTTTGAATGAATCCTTCAATTGGAACAAATTAATAGGTATAGCTATAATCGTTGCAGGTGTATGGATTATTAATAAGTAGGGTGGGGGTGACTGAGCATATTTTGATCATGAAGACTTATCATAAAGGGTATGTTATTCTTCTCATTCTTATATTGATTGCTGCCCTACGAGTGCCGTCTTTAGCGAATTCCCCTTATGAATACGATTCCTGGAGGCAATCTGACACAGAATCTATAGCGATTAATTTTCTGGAAAACCGCTTTAACCTGATGTATCCGCAGTTGAACTACGATGGTCCTATGCCGAATTATGTGCAGTTGGAGTTTCAAATTACGACTTGGATCATTGCAGTAATGTACAACCTGTTCGGCTACCATTATGAACTAGCGAGAATGGTACCTTTAAGCTTCTTTATTGGCTCGGCTTACTTTCTGTATCTTATTGCCAAACGGTTTTATCAAATGCCGACCGCTTGGATAGCGACTCTAATGTACGGAATTTTACCCCTTCATATTCTGTATTCGAGAGCCATTATGCCTGAATCGACAGCTTTATTCTTCATGGTCGGAGCTTTCTACTTGTTTGTTCGATGGATGGATCAACAGCGGTTTTGGATACTTTTTGCAGCAGGTTGTTTCACGGCTCTTGCCATTTCGCAAAAAATCCCAGCTGTATTCGTGGGTATTCCTATGATTTGGATGGCTGTGAAGGAATATGGGCTCCGTTGCATTGTAAAGTGGGAGCTGTGGCTGTTTGCCCTCATTTCGCTGCTGCCTCCTTATTTATATTTCCAATGGCTAAGTACGATTGCCGAGTTTCCGTTCGTTACGGGCATTGCGACCAAGCACATCATTCCCAGCTTATTTACTAGCATTGCTTCCACAGAGGCACTGCAATTTTTTGTGGTACAACTTCCCAAAGCGTTTACATGGTACGGAATCGTTTTATTTATAATAGGGTTGGTTACCATCCATTGGAAAAAGGAGTATCCGATCGGAGTATGGGCTATAGCGATGGTAGTGGAATTGATCACGATCGTGGCTACGATTAAGTTTGATTATTATTTAATATTGATCGGACCGTTGGTCGCATTGCTTGGTGCTGTAACGTTAGGGTCCTTTTGGAGCAAGCTTCCCGGTAAGTTGGCTGCGGTTATTGTTATCGTCTTAATCAGCATACAGAGCTATCAACTGGCCTCCCCACTGCTGAGAGAACAGCATACTGTTCTGCTTAGACAAGCCGAGGTTGTTCAGGCTTATACGTTAAATAACGACTTGATTGTTGTTGGAACGGACGACCCGTCCTTACTAAATGCCAGCCATCGAAAAGGTTGGAGAGTGGGGAATACGATACCAAAGGATACGATTGCAGAGCTCCAATATTTTGTGAAAATGGGGGCTAAGTACTTCGTACCGTTACAAGGACATATCGATGGGGACGATGGAAGCTTGCAGAATTATTTAAACGAACGGTATACATTAATTGACATTAAAGGCGGTTATTCTATTTATAAGCTTCAATAAGAAGTGAAGAGGCTCTGATCGCTTTTCTTAGCGAAGAGCCTTTTTGTTATTAACGAAATTACTGCTACAAGCTGACCCTGATGGATTCATCTAAAACCTGCATCTTACCAGCATCAGTTAGTATCCTTACTTGATAAGGTTGTAGGGTGAAGTTTTGTGACAGGTGTTCCCCGTTCCATATATCGGTCAGGTCAGATGGAAGGGTTATCTCGGCAGACTCGTGGCGGTTATTAATAACAAACGTATAGCTTGCTCCACAGGCACTCTGTCTCATAGAGACCTCAACTCCTGTTGGAGGCACTGCGTTAAGTAGGGGGGACATTCCAATTTGTTGACAAAGCAACGAAATGAAGTCCCTATAAAAGCGTTCCTCGGCAAAGGTAGCGACAAACCATACATGACCTTCTCCTATAGATTGCTTGGTTATGGTGGGAGAGCCTTCAAACCAATGATCTATAAAAGTACCTAATACTTGCGCGCTGTCCATTTGAATGATCTCTAAAAATAAGCTTCCTTGATATTGTTCTCCGTTCCATTGAAAGGTGACGGGACTAAGTGGATTGGAAGTAACCGTCTCCAATGTCCTTGATCCAAGCAGCTTAATCATTTCTGGATGAAGCCGATTGGGGTAATAGCATGCATCAGCGTTCTTAATTCCGCTCATAGGATGGAACAGGATAATACCCCCGGCTTCTGCATAAAGCTTCAACTTCATTACCAGCTCATCATCCACGATAGGAAGCATTGGGACAAGGAGCAGCTTATAGCTGGAAAAATCCCCATTTATTCCTACGGCATCACAGTTATACCCGAGCGCTCTCACCGTACGATAGAGCATATTAATTTGTTTCTCATACAACCGTTTATCGCCGGTCCAAGGGGAATCGCATTCGATGTGCCAGCGGCTCTGGAAATCATACAATACGGCTATGTCGCTAATAATCAAGGAGCCCTCAATTTGTAGAGCGACTCTACGTAGCTGTTTGCCGATTCTGCCACACTCATCGTACATACGGGTTGGTTTGCCATCAAAATCGGTGATTGCTCCGTGGTTTTGTTCGCTGCCGAACGGGAAGCGTTTCCAAGGAAAGTAGAAAACACCGTCCGCACCGTTGGCAATCGTATGCAGCGTTAACCGTTCCAATTCACCTGGAGCAGGTGTGTTATTCGCAGCCCCAATGATGGAATGTCCTTCGTTACGAAGTTCGTAAACGTGAAACGGAGCCTTCTTAAAGCTGCGGTTGGCAGCCAAGCCGAAGGCGAGTGTATCGCAATTTTCCCCATAAGGAGGGTAGTAATTAGTTCCAGTAATATCCAGATATCGGGCCATTTTGTAGTAGTCGGTTCGTTTGCTCCAATACATTTGGTTATTCGTCGTTATATAAGGTCCATGCTCAGGGAGGTGGGGACGAATTGCATCGGACAGCAATGTAACAGTATCAATACTGCAATCGCTGCGGAATTCGCGCCATGCTTGAAGGAAACCAGGATTGTAATCCGCCTTGGTGATGCGCGGTGTCGGTATTTGTCCGAAATGGTCATACTCCATTGACCAGAATACGGTTCCCCAAGCTTCATTCAGCACATCAATCTGATTGTATTTTGAGGACAGCCATTGCTGCCACTTAACCTTGCACACTAAGCAATGGCAATCGGGCTCATCGCCAATCTCATTATCCAGATGCCATCCGATCACATGAGGGTTTGATCCATACCTGGATGCAAGAGCGGCTGCAAGTGATGCTGATTTTTCGCGGAGCAGAGCATGATTAATGCAAAAGGTATAGCGGCTGGCATATTCCAGACGGTGTCCTTCATTCGTGACGATCAGCAGGTCAGGAGCCCTCTCAACAAGCCATGCCGGAACGGTGCGCATAGGAGGACAAAGTACACTTCGAATGCCATATTGGCCAGCAAGCTCAATGAAACGGTCAAGCCAATGGAATTCATAATCCCCCTCAACGGGTTCAAATCGTTTCCAGGCGAACTCTCCGATTCGTAGTGCATTAAGACCTGCTTGCTGCATCAAGCTTAAATCTTCTTCCCAACGGTTTGGCTCTCTGTGCTCGGGATAGTAACAAGAACCATATAACATTTTGAATGTATCCTCCTATGTGGTTGTCAAATAACACTGTAAATATTATAATAATAGCAGGAAATTAAATATCGTATTTTTTGAAACTGTATATAACAAATTGAATCTGAATGGAGTTGTGATTGAGGATGGACGTTCGTATCATTCGGTTATTTCGTCCGCCTGTTGTTCCAATGCCTCTCTATGTACATACGGTAGGCTACAATAAACAAAATCCAATGGCACGGCCTGAGGGTTTTTCAACGCATCAGCTGTTGTTTGCAAGAAGCGGTCAAGGCTATGTTCGATTACCTGGACAGGAGGGGTTCCATTTCGGCCCTATGGAGTACATGCTGCTGCCTGCTGAGCTTCCTCATGAATATTATTCTGTATCCGCCGAACCGTGGGAGGTTGGATACATATCGTTCCACGGCTCTAAGGTAGAGCCACTCGTAGAGCACTTTAGTCTTGAGCCATGCAAGCTGCGCAAGATTCTCGATGTAGAAGCCATATGGAATGTTCTTGATGAACTGTGGGAGCTAGCGGATGCTAACAAGGAAGGTGCTGAATGGGAAGCGGCACGTATTATGTATGGCTTTTTGCTCGATTTAAATGGGATGCAGTATAACGAAGATCCGATGAATCCAGAGCCAGCGACTTACTTAAGCGAGGATATGGCACAAGAAGTCGTCCAGCATGCGGCTCATTACTTGAATGAGCATTATAACGAGAATATATCGTTATCCAATGTGGCTTCCTCTCTCGGGTATACCCACCAGTATTTGAACCGATTGTTTCACAGAGAGTATGGCGTGAGTATGCTGCAGTATGTGCAAAAGCTTCGTTTGGATAGAGCTATCGGTCTCATGAGCACGAAAGACAACATTACTGTTAAAGACATAGCGAGCTACGTGGGGATGGAAACCAACTATTTCATTCGCATGTTTCGCAAAGCTACCGGCATGACGCCTGACCAATATAGAAAAACAAACGTGCTGTCTTGAATGGATTGCAGTTAAACGAAAATAAGTAACGAAGCATAGATGCTCCCGGTTTGTAACCCCTACAGAATCGGAGGCATTTTTTTATCTTGTATATCTTATTTACACAAGGAGGTTGGTTCCATGTCGATGATGGTTCAGGATGCTATTGGATTTACCTTATTCGATGTAAAGAAAGTACAGTATCAATCAAGAGTTATCTTTGATTACATTCAGTCGTGCTATACCATCTCGTATATCAAGCAAGGCAAAGTGACTATCACATGCGAGGGAAAGGAGTATGAAGCCAGAACAGGGGATGTCATGCTTCATCGTCCCCATATTCCCTTTAACGTTATTTCAAAGACTGATGGTATCCACTACCTATTCAACATTGAGCTGAATGTAAAAGGTAGAGAAGACTTCTTTCACCTTTATCCATTGGATAGAGTCGTTCAGGTCCGTGATTCCAAAGCATACGAGAACAAGTTCGACGAGCTTAACAGCATTTGGCTGCAGGAGGTCGGTGAAATACGTACGATGCAGTCAGGCTTTCTGGCTTTTTTCTTGCTGCATGAAATTATTGAGAGCTCAAAGGGCGGAGTAAGACAGTGCGGAAGAGAGCCTTTTGAGACCGACCGCTTTAATCGGGCTCTGCAATATATGGAGCAGCGTCTGGAAACAGGTGTATCCAGAGAAGAGCTGGCCAGCTTATACCACATGAATCCAGTTTATTTTAGCAGAGCTTTTAAAAATATTTACGGAATTACCCCGATGAAAATGCTTCATAAATTACGCCTTTTACATGCCAAAAGAATGCTGGAGAATCCGGAAAACACGATCGAAATGATCGCGCAGCAAAGCGGTTTTTACGATGCTTCTCACTTTAACAGGATGTTTCGGAAAGCGTTCAATATCTCGCCAAACAATTATCGGAAAAGTATCAAAAGTACCAAAAGTAGAATCTTCTCTACATTGTCGAGTGAGGAAGCCTAAATTAACATAAGAATCAACTTAGCAGAAGAGCGGTCCTGCATCGGACCTCTTAGCTAAATTGAGGAACATGGATGTAGGCATTTAAGAAGCTCACTTTGGGGGGATCGCTATGAATCGTAAACTGAGAAGGGTTGGAATCGTTAGCTTGACGGCATTAAGTGTATTGGGGGTTAGCGCCTGCGCCGGGTCTAATTCAAAACCACCAGCTGCTGCCGGGATTGCAGATAACAAGGCGAACGAAGCTCCACAAGGAGATAAAGTGACTCTGCGCGTTATGGACTGGGCGGACAGCGAAAAGCCATATCGGGAGAAGTTTATTAAAGATTTTGAGGCCAAATACCCGAATATCAAAATCGAGTACACTTTATTAACTGTCGATCAATTCCAGAATACCATTACGACGGCGATTAAATCGGGAGATGCACCGGATTTATTTCCGCTGCCGGGTAATATGTCACTTAGTATGGCCGTCAAGGGAGGCTGGTATCAGGCTCTAGATCCATACATTGACGATGAGTTCAAAAATCGCTTCGTCGACGGAATTTTCCTCGAAGGCTTGACCATGCTGGATGGGGAAATTTACTCCATACCAGCTCTTGCAAGCGTTCCCAGCACGCTAGTTTATTACAACAAGCAGCTGTTCAGAGAAGCGGGGCTCGACCCGGAGAATCCTCCAAAAACGTACAGTGAATTCCGTTCGGCAGCTAAGAAGATTACGGAAGCTGGTAAAGGTAAAGCTTACGGTATTATTGAAGGAGGCAAGCAAATCGGCCGTTGGAAGCTTGCGGCTATGGATTGGTCTGCGCTTGGCGGAAGCGGCTTGAACCAGCAGTCTCCGATCAGCTTGGTGACCAATAATGCGAATTATGATGCCAAATCGATGCTGGACGTATTTCAGCTGTTCAAAGGCATGAAGGAGGATGGAAGCTACCATCCCAAGACGATGAGTATTTCCGCACCGGAAGCACGTGCTTTGTTCGGCGAAGGGCAAGCCGGATTTATGCTCCAGGGAGAATGGTGTATCGGTGTGTGGAAGCGGGAAAATCCTAATCTGGACTTCGGTGTTATGGCACCTCCTGTTCCAGATGACGGGCAAAAGGGCTTTTTACCACAATCGAATTTTAGTCCATGGATCGGGATATCCAAAACATCGAAGCACCCAAAGGAAGCTGCTTTATATTTAAAGGAATATTTCAGCAAGGATTACCAAGCGACTTTGGTTAAGGCAGGAGACCGATTTTCCATTCTGAAAGGCATTAATGAAAGCTCCTCGGATATTCCGCAGTTTAAGCAATACTATGACATTGTTCAAAAGAGCGCGCGTTTAGTTCCAAGCCCACAGCTGAGAAATCCTGAGCTTGCTGCGGTTTATGCGAATTATAAGGATGTTCAACCGGGCATCGGCGACATTTTACAAGGGATAGTATCCGGTGCAGTCAAGGATCCTTCGGCTCCTCTAAAGCAAATGTCGGACCTCATCAATAAATCACTGGATGCGGCCATTGCCAAAGCCAAATCAGAAGGCGCGAAGGTGGACAAGAACGATTTTGTGTTCCCCAATTGGACCCCGGACAAAAACTATAAAGCAGAAGATTATAAGGCATTAAAATGATGAAGAAATGGAAATTGGAAGCTTGGTGCTGGCTATTTTTATTTCCTACGTTAGCTTTGTTTATCATGTTCCAAGGGTGGCCGATTATAGCCAGCTGGTACTATGCCACTCTCGATTGGTCTGGCATGACGGATGATTCTTCTTTTGTAGGAATACGCAATTTTGTTGATGTAGCGAAGGATCCCTATTTCTGGAATGCTTATAAAAATAGCTTTAAGTTTATGGTTGGTGTTGTTCCACTTCATTTAATCGTTCCATTAATCTTTGCCGTTATATTAAATCGGCCTCGGCTAAAAGGAGCTACGATATATCGGACGCTGATGTTTCTTCCGGTCGTTACGACGACTTCGATAGTCGGTATTATTATGGTGTTCATCTGGGGCAGTGATGGAGCGGTAAATGATGCTTTACTACGGCTGGGTTTACTGGATGCACCTATCAACTGGCTGGGCGATGCCGAATGGTCGATGTTTACGATTATCATCATCTCTGTATGGAAAAACTTCGGGATCAATATGGTGTACTGGTTAGCAGGTCTTCAAGGCATCTCCAAGGATTTGTATGAAGCTGCCGAAGTGGATGGCGCCAGGGGCGTTAAGCTGTTTGTGTATATTACGGTTCCACTGCTGTTACCAATAGGAGCTGTCATTTTGCTGTTGAATGTCGTCAATTCTTTGAAGGTGTTTGATTTGATTAAAACGATGACAAACGGAGGACCGTTCTTCGCAACGGATGTGGTCTCCACGTATATTTACCGTTATGCGTTCTCCAGTGAAATGGGACTTCCTCAACTTGGATACGCATCAGCCGCTGGCCTGTTCTTTGCGGTGACGATCAGTTTACTAGCCGTAATCCAGGCTGTAGTGAATAAGCGAATTAAAGGTAGTGGTACAAGATGAGAATGTGGAGAAAATCATTGTTTCATGTCGTCATGGCGGTATTCAGCTTCATTTGGATTTATCCGTTCCTTTGGATGGTATCCGCATCCTTCAAGACACAGAGTGAATTTTTTTCAAATGGCCTTAGTTTGCTCCCCGAAAGCCTGCAAATGGACAATTTCATACGTGCTTGGAAGGAAGCGAATTTCGAGCATTATTTTGTGAACAGCGTCATTCTCTCCATCAGCACGATCCTGATTGTGCTTGCGGCAACAGCAACTTGTGGTTATGTGCTTGGACGATATTCATTCAGAGGCAAGAAGATAATTATGGGGCTATTAATTGCAAGTATGTTCGTTCCGATGGAATTTGCGATCATTCCTATCTACGATTTGATTAAAGGTCTGGGGCTTATGAACAGCCTGTTCGGAGTTATTCTGGCTGAAGCGGGCGGGGCGCATATAATTTTTATACTGCTGTTCGCCACCTTTTTCCGTCAAATTCCTAAGGAGCTGGAGGAGGCTTCGATAGTAGACGGCTGCGGCTTTCTTAAAACGTTTGTGACTATTATGGTTCCGCTGTCCAAACCGATTGTCGGGAGTGTGACGATCATGCAATTTATATGGTCTTGGAACTCCTTTATGGTTCCGCTTATTTTAACGTTGAGTAAGCCGGAGCTGCGACCGCTTGCTGTTGGTTTATACGCCCTGAGAGGTGAGAATGTCGTAGACTGGACAGGGATTGCCGCAGGAGGAACGATCGCACTTCTTCCGATTATTATTGTGTTTTTGTTCCTGCAGCGCTATTTCGTTGATGGAATTGCAGGGGCGGTCAAAGGCTGATTTTCATTCTTGTAATTATCTACTAAAGGATGGTAAGTGACAATGAGAATACTTTATCTGGATCTGGACTCCTTACGTCCTGATCACTTGGGCTGCTATGGCTATCACCGCAATACATCTCCTCATATTGACCGTATTGCTGAAGAAAGTGTTCGGTTTACGAATTATTACTGCTCGGATGCCCCGTGTATGCCTTCGAGAACGGCATTAATGTCAGGGAAGTTCGGTATACACAATGGAGTTGTCGGGCATGGGGGTACGGCTGGTGATATGCGTCATGAGGGGGTAACACGAGGGTTCAGTGATCGCCTGCGGACGGAAAGCCTTCCCGGCATGCTTCGTAAAATCGGATACAAGACGGCATCGATCAGCTCATTCGCTGAAAGACATGCGGTTTGGACTTTTAACGCGGGCTTCAATGAAATATTTAACAATGGTCAAAGAGGTCATGAAACAGCTGAAGAAGTGCTGCCTATTGCGATCAAGTGGCTTGAAGAACATGCTCAGCAAGACAACTGGTTTCTGCATCTGAACTTCTGGGATCCCCATACCCCCTACCGTACGCCGAGTGAATTGGGGAATCCGTTCGAGAAGGATCCAATGCCAGAATGGATCACGGAGGAAGTATTCCAGCGTCACCTTCAGAAGCAAGGACAACACAGTATTGAAGACATGAACAAGCTCGCCAAGTCTCATTATTTCAGACACTCAAGGCATAGCCAACCAATTGAAAAGCTTGATGAGCTAAGAACGATTATAGACAACTATGATACGGCGATTCGTTATATGGATGACCATATCGGGCAGGTCATTCAAAAGCTGGATCAGCTGGGTATCTGGGAGGATACGGCGATATTGGTCAGCGCAGATCACGGTGAAAACATGGGAGAACTCGGCATTTACTCGGAGCATGGCACAGCCGATCAGGGAACTTGCCGCATTCCGATGATTTTTCGCTGGCCGGATGGCGGTTTACATGGAACTGTCAATGACGGGCTGCACTACCAGCTGGATCTGGCCCCTACCTTGGCAGGTCTGTTGAATGCTCCTGCATCGGATTCATGGGATGGGGTTAGTTATGAAGATAGTATTACAAAGGGGCAGTGCACAGGTAGAGAATACCTGGTTGTGTCCCAATGCGCGCACGTATGTCAGCGAAGCGTGCGGTTCGGTGAATGGCTCTACATGAGGACTTACCATGACGGCTACCACGGCTTCCCCAAAGAAATGCTATTTCATGTGAAAGATGACCCTTATGAACAGTATAATTTGGCAGAACAACGACGCGATATTTGTCAGGAAGCTGTGTATATACTCAATGAATGGCATGATGAAATGATGTCAACCATGCCTTATGACAACGATCCGTTATGGACGGTGATGAAGGAAGGCGGACCGTTCCACGCCAAAGAGTACAAGATGTTGAATCCATAAGCTGAAGCGGTCGAAAAGGCTGTGCATTTGGTCAATCTGTTGGCAAAATGCCGGCCAGCTCTCCATCATCGCTATTGCAGCATCATAATGGATGAAATAGGGAGGTTGGTTGTTTTGCTGAAAACAAAAGTTAGTTCAAAGAGTTCTGCTATCGTACTTCTTGCTGCGCTGATAGGGTGCAGTAACGGAGAGATGAAGAACAGCCAGCCAATGGACTCTATCAATGTAAGTAAGGAACCGATAAAGATCAGCGTTTATGATTATCAGGCTGGCTTTAACGATCGGGAGCTTCAAACCTACATCATCAATCCTATTCAAGCCAAGTTCCCGAATATTTCTTTTGAATTGTTGAAAGCCAAGTCGCCGGAAGAGCTGGTTGCCTCAGGCGTAGTGCCTGATCTGGTGTTTACGAGCAATGTGTATGTGAAATACATGCTTGACCTGAAGCTGGGAGAAGACCTGCAAAAGCTGGTCAAAAACAAAAATATAAACCTGGACCGGTTCGAGCCTGAGGCGGTTAATGTGCTGAAAAGATTCGGCCCCAAAGGGGAGATCTACGCCTTACCGATCTCTATGAACTATGGCGTCATGCTGTATAACAAAGATATTTTTGATAAATTCGCAGTACCTTATCCGAAAGATGAGATGACTTGGAGTCAGACGATTGAGCTGTCCAAGAAATTGACCCGGACGGAGGAAGGGATCCGCTACATAGGCGTTGCTACAGGGGCTGCTCAAGGGTTGGTGCTTCAAAGAGCGATGTCCGTCGTAGATGAGAAGCAGGAGAACCCAGTCATTGCCTCCGAAGACGGATTCAAGAAAATATTTACTATGCTGCGTCAATTGTTCGATATGAATGGTTATGTTGGTCCGAATAAAGAGTTTAATTATGGTAGCAATGAATTTTTCAAGACGCAAACCTTGGGGATGCATCCCACATGGATTGCAGGGGTGACAGATAGTTTAGTGCAGATGGAAAAGGAAGGCAAGGCCTTTAACTGGGATCTTGTTTCATATCCTTCTGCAGATGATCGCCCTAATTTTGGAAAGCAGATTGATTTTCATTTAATGATGGTTCCCGAGGCTTCCCATAATAAAGAAGCAGCCTACGAAATCATGCAGACGCTGATGACGGATGAGGCACAATCTGCCATGAACAAAGCAGGACGGATGACGGTGCTGAAGGATCAACAATTAAAAAAGCAATATGCGGTTGATCTGAAGGTGTATGAAGGTAAAAATTTGGAGGGAGCATTTAAGGCCAAGCCCGGACCGACTGCCGTAAGCACCGATTATGATGTGAAAATATTTTCAATCCTGCAGGAATCGGTTAAAGATATGGCTGTAAGTAATATGGATGTCAATACGGCGCTTAGAACTGCTGATGAGAAAGCAAGCAAGTATATACAGGAGATGAAGCTGCAGCGCAAATAAACCAGCATTAATGAAACAGTCCGTTCGGCTATATCCCATATTCTAAGAGGTACCGGTACGCTGTATCCTCTGACAGCTGGTAGGCAAGGGGAACAGAAGAAGCAGCTCCTATGTGGGAAGCCGCTTCTTCTGTATTGCCGGAGAGAGAGGCTAAGCGTATTTCTGAAGAAAATCCCCATGGATAGTGGGGAAACGAAGCGTCACCACAGTTCCTACTCCTAGTTGACTATCAATATCAATTCCATAGTTTTCACCGAAATAAAGGCGAATCTGATCATTTACATTTTTTAAGCCAATATGCTACTCGGATAAGGAATCCGTATGCTGCTTCAGTCGATCCTGCAATTGAACCAGATCTTGTTCGTTCATGCCTGCGCCATTATCACGAACCTTGATTAGAAGCTCATGCTCTATAATGACGGTGCTGACTTCAAGGAGTCCTGACTCAACCTGAGTTTCTAAACCATGGATGATTGCATTTTCGATGATAGGCTGGAGGCAAAAGTGAATGACATGCATCGTTTCGCTTCCAGGCGTCAAATTTTCCACATATTGAATTTTGTCCCCGAACCTCATCTGCTGTACTTTAACATAAAGCAATTTACCTAGCAATCCGACCATTTCACCGGTATCCCGGTCCCCATTTAGTATAGCTTTCATTTGGATCGTCTCAAGCGCATTTGCTAGAAAATGAGGGTTGATTTGGCTCTTGAGCGCGCCCAGCTGGGCCACCTTCTGATTGGCTTTTGCCATGGACGCTTTTTCGATATACTCTTGCAGAGAAACGCGTCATCTTTTGTCATTTCCTTTTCATCGATATATTGAATCACTTTCCAGCCGGAGTAAGGAGACGTGACAAAGTGAATGTAGGAGGGCTGATTGTTATATACCGTGTAAAAGCTGCCGCTTTCCGTATTCAATACTTTTTGCAGGGATGGGTTATCCATGCTGAAGAGCGCGCCGAGATTGCTTAAATTATCGTCGGAAGTATAGATAGTACCTCCGGAAGGATCAGTGATGACGAAAAGAGGTAGGGGAGCCGATATTTTCCCGAATTCGGGATGAAACCTCTAGGCGTGCTATGGCCTCCTTTTCCGATGGCGTTGCTATACAGCCTGCCTATCGGGGCAATCTGAGTGGAATGATCGGCGCTGCTTTACATGTATGGGAATATAGTTAATACTTTGAGAGAATCCAAACTAAAGAAGAAAGTGATACAACAAGCAGCGGATGCCTATAAGGTTTCGGCTGCTTTTATTCTTACCAATAAATACCCAATAGTATGATATAGTGGAGTAAAAAAGGGGGGAACCGATTTGAATATACTGTGGGACTTTGATGGAACTTTACTTGATACCTATCCGGCCTACTCTGATATATTGCATGAAGTTCTGGAAGAGAAGGTGTCTAGAGAGGAGATCTTCGCTCACTTAAAAATATCTTTCACCCATACGGTCAGGCACTATGGTCTTGAAGAGCATCAAGTGAAGCAAATCATCGTTAATGAGCAGAAGCTGCACCCAAGTAAGACTGGGCCATTTCCTTTCGTGGAAAATATACTGAAGCTTGCTGATGTTAATGTGATTATGACCCATAAACCGCGTAAAGAAGTAATCCCACTATTGGAGTATTACGGATGGATGCCTTATTTTAAAGAAATAGTGGCTGGTGGCGACGGATATCCCAGCAAGCCCAATCCTGAGTCATATATTTATTTACATGAAAAATATAAACTGGATCTGGCCATTGGTGACCGAGAGATAGATATTATTCCTGCGAAAATCATCGGCATCAGAACCTGTTTGTTTCAAAATGATACGCCAGGTGCAGATATTTACGTGTCCAACTATGAAGATTTATTTAATCATTTATCAGTGGGAGGAAGAACATGAATATTATATTATTAGGGCTGCCTGGAGCAAAGGAACGCAAGCGAAGATCATAGTAGACAGTCAAAACATACCACATATTTCAACGGGTGACCTGTTCAGGCAAGCCGATCAAGATCAAACTAAGTTGGGCATATTGGCAAAAAAGTACATGATCAAGGGTGAGCTTGTTCCTGATGAAGTCACAATCGGAATAGCTCTTAGCAGGCTGGGAAAATCTGATTGCGAGAAAGGCTTCCTACTGGACGGTTTTCCTAGAAATTTGGAGCAAGCCATTGCATTGAGAGAGTATTTGAACAGGAAGTCTTCAAACATAGATCACGTTATTTATGTGAATGTCGATGAAGTGGTGCTGCTCCAACGATTAACAGGGAGAAGGGTATGTAGCGATTGTGGGAAAACCTATCATATAGTGAATAATCCTCCTGTAAAAGTTGGAGTGTGCGATAACTGCTTCTCTTCATTAGTCCAAAGGGAAGATGATAAGGAGATGACTGTGAAAGAAAGATTAAGAGTGAATAAAGAGTTGACTATGCTCTTATGTGATTTTTACCAAGCCGAGAATACCTTAAGAGTTGTTGATGGAATGCTACCGATATATGATGTTACCGAGGAGATATTGAAAATATTCGGAAATCGTTAAATACTAGACAATACTGAGCACTGATCCTGAGGTCAGCGTTATTCATATAAGTAAATTCAATTCATATCAAAAAGGTTCAAGTGAAATGTTCCAGGGTTACTACTTGACATCATATTTTCCATAAACTACAATCTGTAGTGTGATACTTTATAACACATTGTTGTTATAAGTAATCTTACATTTATGGAGGTTGGCTTGATGAAACTACATTTTGCAGCGATGACAGCTATCATTTCTACCGCACTTGTTTTATCAGCGTGCAGCACCAAACCCGGCAATGAAGGCCAGCAGCCTGCAGCTGTTCCAAGCTCTAATACCGGGACGCCAGCACAAGGCTCTACAGCCCAGGCGACACCAACACCAACACCAACACCAACCTCAACCCCAAGTCAGACACAAGGCACTCCAGCTGGAAGCGACAGCAAAACAACGCCTGCTGCAACTACGATTAACGCGGAAGCGATCGTGAAGCAAACTTGCATTTCCTGTCATGGCGATACGTTGGATGGCAAGGGCAGCGAAAAGAAAAATCTACAAAAAATCGGTGCAAAAATGAACAAGGAACAAATCGTGAATCAGATCACGAATGGCGGGGGCGGAATGCCTGGCTTTAAGGGCAAGCTGAAGGAAGAAGAAATCGCGGCTGTAGCGGCGTGGCTCGAAGCTAAAAAATAAAACAAGCAAGGCGGCTCACTTCAATAAGAAGATGAGCCGCCTTTTTTTCATTTTAACCAGCCATATTGTTTTTCGCGTCCTGTGGGCTATAAACCGAAATATGATCCACTTTTCCGCTGGAAGAAGGAATGATGAATTTTAGTTGATATTGATCGTTTGCCGTATAAACGTATATGGTTTCGGTCTTATTCTCGATGGTATCGTTAGGTTGACCGAGCGCAGATTTGATCTGAGAAAAGCTCAAGGTTTGAAGCTTTGTATCATATGAGCGCACATCGAATATAAGACTACCTTTATTAAAACCGAACGCTGCTTTATGCTTGTCGTAGGTTGAGTATATACCATTTCCAGCTGACTCTGTCTTGTCGGCCTTTCCCCAATCCTTCTCTACTTGATCGATCAGACTTGTGTGTGCCGCGTACTCGTTGCCGGGTACTTTTCCTTTTTTGGCTTGCTCCATAATCTGAAGCACGAATTTTTTCGTATCATCGCTCTGCGTTGTATCACTCGGTGAGTTTGATGGTGCAGGCGACGTTCCTTTAGTATCAGAACCAGTTGCAGGTGATGGACTAGGAGCTTTCGTTGGAATTGGAGTTGGTGCCGGGGACTGAACTGCCGGCTCTTTCTGGGGCGCAGACGGCCTCTCGGTAGAACTGCAGGCTGTTAGAGCAGCCGCCAATACGGCAGCGGATAAACTCAAGACGATTATATTTTTATTGGATCTAGGCATAGCTTTTCTCCTGTTCTATATCTTTATCTCTCTGTATTACACAGTAATAGACGATGCGAATCACGAACAAGTTGCAAAAAGCTTCATCTACCTGCTGCCATGCGGAGTCTAAAGGTCAGGTTCATTGCCCATAATAATAATAATAATAACGATGACTAAACAGACACAGTCAGGGGGATTGTATTTGCTATCTGTACATTGGAGATTAGCAGAGCTTTGGACACTGCAAAAAAAGAGGGGGCTTACAGAGGATGAAGAATCCGAAGTAAATGCTTGCCTTCATTATAATGCAATATATGCGAGAAAACTGGCAGGACTATATAATCTGTCCCTAGCAGCATCCATGGTTAAAGATACGGCATGGCAGCACGAGATATGTCAGGCGATAGAAAAGCTGGAGCATCAGGGCGGTGCATCGCCGGAGATGAAATTTTAGGTCGTGTAAAAGGAGATATCCTATAGATGGAGAATATTACCAGGCAGTTATAAGTTTGTATGGAGGGGAAACCGAGATGAAGAGATCGCTAATACAAGCTGCTATGTTCTCTATTTTGTTCACGGTAGCTTACTATGCAGTTCAAATCGGGTTAGGTATGTACCACACAATTAAGTATGTGCCAGCCATAGTTGAATCCTACTCATCGTCAACTGTGCTGCAGAGCAGCGTTTCATTCGGAGCAGCCCCCAGCTCTTGGAGCGGTTCAGCTGAAGTTGGATTGTTGTTGGTGAGCGGCATCGTTTTATTTCTTCTATGTAAAGTGATTTATAAAGGATTAAGTCAATCGATGAAAAAGGGTGGAAGTTCGTAAATGAACTTTCACCCTTTTTATGTATGAAATCTTATTCAAGCTCGCTTCGCAATTTCTTCCGTGACGACAAAAGCCAGCTCCTCATTGCCATACAACGACAAAACATTAAGAACGGTTTCATCCGGCAACTCCCCTGCTTCATCCTTGGACACGGTTAGCTCTATCGCTTGCTGCAGAGAAGGATTGGCGGCCTGATCCGGATAGGCGCGGAGGTAGAGGGCGGCAGGATCCAGATCATGGTTAACGCACCACTGGGCGAAAACGAGAATCATCATTTGCTCATCTTCTTGATAATTCCGAATGATTTGCTCTTCTAATTCTTTGCGGCTCATTGAAAAATCTCCTTATAGTCGGTAATATAGGTTTCATTATAGCGAAAGTTTAGGTGGAATCACAATGATTATGAATGAAAAAATTAAAGCATCTGAAGTTCAATTAACAGGAATAAACGGCGAAGACCTCGGTGTCGTTCCCACATCCGAAGCGCTGGCTATGGCCAAAAAGCTCAAAGTGGATCTGGTTTGCACATCCCTTATGAGCAGCCCTCCGCCTTGCAAGCTAGTAGGAGCAGGAGCCGCGAAGCAGGAAGCGCAGCAGGCTAAGAAGAAAGAAGGAAGAGTCCCTAAGCTGAAGGAAATCCGTCTTACTCCTCACATTGAAGATCACGACTATGATACGAAGAAGCAGCAGGCGGAAAAAATGCTAAAATCCGGTGACGCTGTTCTATTCACGGTCCGTATTCAAAGTAAAGAAGGTCCTCAAGCAAAGGAACTGCTGGAAGCATTGATCAAGGATCTGAAGCCATTTGGCAGCAAAAAGACGGGGATTCAGCTTAGCGGTAAACAGGCGGTTATTCAGATAGATCCCCTCTAACTCTAACAGACTGGTAAATCATAAAGTACAAGGGCAGCGTCATACAGATGAGGAGAGGCAGTACGAAGATTTCCAGATCTAAAGGAGTGAAGCGATGTGCTGCAAAAATTACGAGCTGTTGGAACGGAGATGAAATATGCGATAATATCCGGTTTATCCGTATTTCTTGTTCTTATTTTACATCTCATTCATTGGCTTTCCGCTCCCATTATGATGGGAGCTATGGAAATGCAAGGACATCAGCATGATATGGGCGGTGGACTAACACTCCAAACGATTCTGTTTACATTGGCGCTGCTAATCATTAATGGTGCGGGAATGTATTTTGCCGTACGTCAATTGCTATTGGCTTGGAAACAAAGAAAGGGAGGCTTGCATACGTATGTATGCTGTTCAATCTCCTTGGTCGTGTTAGTCGTAGGAGTGTACAGCATTGTATTCTGATGCTGGAGCATACCTATAAATGGGGTAGAACACATATTCTGATTGATTCATCTCTCAAATCATAATAAGATAGCAACAGGAGATGATCAGATGAATAAGGGTTCGTTAAATTTTCAGACAGTAAAACGCAAACAGATCGTCGATGATGTTGTGGAACAGTTGCAGCGGAAAATATCTCTCGGGGAGCTATCCGCCGGCATGCAAATTCCAACGGAACCAGAATTGATGGAACAATTTGGTGTAGGGAGATCCACAATTCGCGAAGCGGTCAGGGTTCTCGTATCTGCAGGACTGTTGGACAAAAGGCAGGGACATGGCACCTTTGTATGCAACCAAAAGCCTATTCAAGAGCCATTGGACTACAGACTTCGTAGAGCCGAAATATTGGAGGTTTACGAGGTACGCCGCATGATGGAATTAGAGGCTGCCCGTTTAGCCGCTTTACGCCGCGATGAAGATGATTTACGTCTCATGAGGGAATTGCTGGACCGTCGTCAAGCTGCAATAGAGTCAGGCAATCAAAAAGATTACTTAGATGCGGATATTGCCTACCATATTGCCGTTGCTGCGGCAACCAAAAATGCCGTTCTCGCGGATCTATACCGTACATTTTCAGAGGTTATACGGTATTCCTTGGAAAATCTTATTGCTCATCCCGAGTATAATCAATATTTCACAGAGCAGCATGAAAAAATATACGAGGCCATTAGAGACAAAGATGTCCAGGCAGCGGAGCTTTATAGTATGCAGCATTTGGATGGAACGAAGATCGAGCTGCAAGAACACATAAAAAGTTAAATTTTTTTATTATTAAACATCAGATGATAGGATGAATAATTATTTTGTAGCTATAAACATCAGATGATGTGTTGTATTGACAAAAAGTATAATCGGATCGGAGTGAGTGAATTTATGAATCAACAAGCCGTATTGCGTCAGCCTTCAACGACGATTTTTTCTGTATTATTTGCCATTAGCTTCGTGCATTTTTTGAATGATGCGATTCAATCTGTCATTCCGGCCATGTTCCCTATATTGCGGGATTCACTGAATCTAAGCTTCGCACAGATCGGATGGATCGGCTTCACATTGAATATGACAGCCTCTGTTATTCAGCCCGCAATAGGGCTATATACGGATTCGCGGCCGAAGCCTTACTTGCTGCCTATTGGGATGCTATTCTCGTTGTCTGGGGTCATCGGGCTGGCTTATGCACCGTCGTTTGCTCTGCTGCTGGTCTTTGTTGTGCTTATAGGCATTGGCTCGGCCGTTCTGCACCCTGAATCTTCCCGTGTGGCTCATCTTGCAGGTGGCAACCGCAAAGGACTTGCACAATCGATTTTTCAAGTTGGAGGGAATACGGGGCAAGCGCTGGCTCCTGTAATGGCAGCTCTTATTTTTATCCCGCTAGGCCAAAGAAGTATTCTATGGTTTACCTTGGCTGCTGGAGCGGCCATAATCGTCCAATTGTATGTATCTCGTTGGTACGGCAGTCATCTACAGAGCACTCAAAGGAATAAGTCGACTGCTGCCCGTGTGGAGCGCAGTGTGACATTATCACGCGGAACCGTGGCGATAGCTCTAACGGTGTTAATTTCCTTATTGTTCTCCAAATTCGTCTATATGGCTAGCATGACAGGCTATTATGCATTTTTCTTAATGGATCGCTTCCATATGACCGTTCAAAATGCCCAATATTATTTGTTCGCGCTTCTTATAGCGGGAATGCTTGGGACACTCATTGGCGGACCCCTGGCGGATCGTTTTGGAAGACGCAATACAATATGGTTCTCCATACTGGGAACGGCACCGTTCTCTATCCTTCTGCCTTTTGCGAATCCGGTGTGGTCCATGGTATTGTGTGTATGCATCGGACTTATTCTGCTGTCTGGCTTCTCGGTTATCGTCGTATATGCCCAGGAGCTGCTGCCAGGGAAAGTAGGCACGATTGCGGGTCTTTTCTTTGGCTTGGCATTTGGATTAGGCGGAATTGGCTCCGCGCTATTAGGGTATTTGGCTGACTCTGCAGGACTCGATATTGTTATTAAAATCAGCGCGTTCTTGCCATTGTTAGGCCTTTTGGCGATTGTATTGCCATCGGATGCCAAGCTTGCTGGAGTGGAACCGAATCAACAATAGCTGATCAAGATCGATTCGTTCGAATGAAATCGGGGTAAGAAGGGTTACGATGAACGATCTGAATTTGCGCATTTGTTCATCTGCATCGTCTCCAATGCATAGTAATCCCATTTTTTACACAAAATATGAACACCTATCAGCTAAAGGAGGTTCAATAAATATGAGTAAAAATGAGGAATCTCACCAAAAAATCAATACCATGCCCGCTGGTATTAATGCTCCACTATATCAACCAGACATTGCCGCAACGGATATGATTAGTGATACGGTGGAAGAGATGATGGACGAAATTGAGGAAGAATTTGTAGACCATAAGAAGGAAGAATAGTGGATTTATTGGAGCATGTATAAAATAGCTCAAATCGGTAAATACATGGATAATGTGTACAACACCTTCTGCTTAAGCCGCAGTGACATGGAAACATTTATGTCTGCTGCGGTTTTTACGTTTTGTAGGTATTCTATTGAATAGAAGTAGTTTATAATGAAGAGCGATAGAATGAAACTAAGAAAGAAGCTAACTCTATGATACGAAATAAAAACATTGTAATTCTTGCGGTATTCTATGCTTTTATTTATATGAGCACAGGATCGTTTTCCTCTTACATCGGCGTCTATTTTACCGAAAAAGGCATTGGGCATACGGAGATTGGGGTTCTTACCTCTATCGGTGCGGTAGTTGGATTGTTTGCGCAGCCTTTATGGGGATTGGCAGGAGACAGATCGAAAACGAAGAACAGAATATTAATTCTGTGTACCTTGCTGTCCGGGTTAACCGTATGGCTGGTTCCTTGGGCGGGTACGATGTTCTTCCCATTATTGTTCGCGATGGCGCTCTTCAGCCTATTCCAAATTGCCATCAATCCACTAAGTGACGCGATCACGTTGGAGCTATCATCCAAAGGGGTTGTTCGGTTTTCCACGATTCGCACGTTCGGCTCGGTAGGCTACGCCGTCATCTCAATAGCTGCTGGCTGGCTATTCGCCCGCCACATCGACACGATCTTTATGGTAACTTCGTTTATCATGCTGGCTTGTTTCGTCTTATCATTGGGGATTCCACAGGTCGCCGGTCACCAAAGCGGCAAAAATAAAGTAAAGCTTTCCGAGATCTTTAAAAGCAAACCGTTGATGGTTTTGTACGGCTATACGCTAATCTTGTCCACTACAATGGGGTTTCTATGGGCCTTTCAGGCGATTTACAGCAAGGAGCAGGGAATTAGCATGGAGGTCATCGGTATCGGGCTTGCGATCGGCTCGTTTACGCAATTTCCGTTTATGATATTTTTTCAAAAGGTGTATGACCGGTTTGGAATTCGAAACATTTTGCTGTTCTCTGGTCTAATTCATATTTTACGTTGGTGCTTGTATTCCTTTGCATTGACACCTTTCACTTATTTGCTTAGTTGGGTTTTGCACGGAGGTACATACATTATGTTCTATATGTGCCTCGCTGAGTATGTGAACAGGCATGTAGTCAAAGAATTGAAGGCAACCGGGCAAATGCTGAATTCAGTTATCCAGTTAAGCGTGGGTAAAATTATCGGTGGTATGCTAGGTGGTTTATACGCAGCGAAATTCGGTTTTCATAATTCCTTTGTGTTATTAGCGGTCATTGCTACAGCTTCAACCGTTCTCTTTTATGCAGTATCACGGTATTATACTTTATTTACTAACCCTAAAGCCAAAATTGCACAAAGCACGGGTTCCACCAACATTGCCGAATAACAACTAAAAACAAAAACAGCTCATTCTGATCAGAGTGAGCTGTTTTTGTTTTTAGTTGTCCTGCGCACCCATGCAATGCAGAGTAGAGCTAACGGATATAAGAACAGAAGAGTGAAGGAGTAGAAGGGGGCTGAGGTGTAGAAAAAATGTATTAATTCCTGAAGGCTCGGAGTAACCCAAACACTAAATATTCCACAGAGCAGTCCCATCGGAAATACAAGAAAACGGTAATTTGATAAACCCAACCATTGTGCAGAACCGATAACTAGGGAGTAGTACCATAAGGAAATTTGAACAAATCCGCCCAATATCCACGTAACCATAACGATGGCATCCAGATGCTCCAGGAAGCTTCCGAAGCTGATGTAGGATGCAGCGTAATAAACAGGGAAGCTAAGAAAACCAGTAATTCCACCGAAAACGAACAAGCTTGCAAAATTAGTAGCCACCATGACCAGCGTCATAAAAAATACAGCTAGCATTCCGGCTTTAAAACCTTTGGCGTTGTCACTTACCGCAGGAAATAGAAATGTAATGAAGAAAAATTCGATAAACCAGGTATGTGGCACGATGGAGCCTTTTATTGATGGAAAAAGTCCTCCCTCCAGCATAGGCAGCATTTTACGTGCATCCATATCTGGAATAAGCATAGAGAAGATGCAGACAAAAACTAGTGCGATGAACGGCAAAAAGATTTGCGTACAACGGGCCAAAACTTCGATTCCTGAACGTACGGCAAAGGCACATACAACGATCAAGCTTAACGTTATCGTAATGAGGGGCGTTCGTGTAAGAAAGGCGCTGGCTACAAATTCGCCGTATTCTCTTAGTATCATTCCTGTTCCATGCAGCAGAAAAAATAATATAAATAAACCGGACATTTTACCGATATATCGTCCGACAATGCTCACAGCATACTGGATTATGGATTCATTAGGATATAGTTTGTATAAAGCCCATGTGATACCAACGATAACAAACCCGCTCAAAGACCCCCATATAGGTGACAGCCACATATCCTGCGCAGCTTGTCTTGCCGTTATTGCAGGAACGATAAGGGTCGAAGTTGCCCCAATCATTAAGTACATGAGCATTACCAATTGCCTTGCGGAAATCTTCCCTTTATCGATCATTCGGTTTGATCTCCTTTGCTAGATATAACCATTCTCTCGTCCTTCTTTCTAAGTGTTGACGGAATGGAACGGTGGTAAACCTTGGTACAAGACTGAGTCCAGAGGCATATCGTTTATGATGATTATAGGCAGGTTTGGAAATGAAAAAAATGCACTAAAAAGCCTGATGCATTAACTGCACCAGGCTTTGTGCTATTATTTGCCGGGGTCGTCACCGATCAATCTTAGCAGAGCTTCAGGTAGCTGAAACTGCTGGTTGCTAATGCTGATACGTTTGAGCTCTTCTCCCCATTCCTCGGATTGAGCTTCCTTTACTTCGGCAATTTCATTGTGAAGACGTTCCATCTTTTGATCGAGTGCTGCCGCGGAGTCGGAGGCTTCTTTCAGTTCATGAAGAAGCTTAGGCGGTACCGTCCGATTATATTTGTAGTATATTTTGTGCTCAAGGCTTGCCCAGAAGTCCATTGCGATTGTCCGTATCTGCACTTCGACGCATACATTTTCCTGCCTGTCAGACATATAAATAGGAATTTCGATCAGCATATGAAGACTGCGGTAACCGTTAGGTTTTGGATGCTGTATGTAGTCCTCAATTTCGATAATTTTTAAATCGCTCTGACTTTGCAGCATTTCGCTGATGCGATAAATATCGGCAATAAAGGAGCAGGTAATGCGTATACCAGCAATATCGGTTATATGAGTTTTAATACTCGGCAGCGAGATATCGTGACCTTTCTTATACAGCTTTTTTAAAATACTTTCAGGAGATTTTAACCTGGATTTGGTATGCTCAATCGGATTGTAGTCGTGAAATAGCTGGAATTCTTCCGTCAAAATATCTATTTTGGTCTCAAACGCATCCAAAGCAAATTTATAGGCCATCAAAAACCGTGTAATATCGTTTTTAAATTTGCGGAATTGTTCTACTGGAAGTGTGTTCACTGTAATTCCCCTTTCCCTTGCCTTGCTTTATAAAATAGGTTCATGATGAAAGCATATACGAAATATACGGTACAAAGCAAATGCTGCTCATTTGGTGTTGAAATGATCGGTCAATTTACGAATAAAGGCTTGGGCTGCTTGGCCCAAAAACCGATCCTTACGGTATATTAAAGCAAGATTGCGAGTAGGAGCCTCGTCTTTAAAACGGATACAACGCAGTGTAGGCTCCTTCATGGACTGAATAAGCTGAAGTGGTTGGATGGTCGCGCCGATATTGGCTTTTACAATATTGATTAGTGAGAGGATGGAGGCTGTCTCCATAATTGTATGAAGTTGAAACCCGCGGCTTCGGCAGCATCTTTCAACAAGCTCCCGTCCGACTAGACCTGATGGATACATGACCGTTTCAATATGACGCAGTTCATCGAGATTAATAAAATCGCGGGTTGCTAACGGGTGATGCTCTGAAACGACAAGAACATATTCTTCTTGGCATAACGGAATCCGAACCAATCGGTCATCAGCTAATGGCATGATACAAATACCGAGATCGACCTCGTTCGTTAGCACCTGTTCTTCAATTTCAACCGAAGAGAAGATGCTTAAATGGATGTTGGGATATTCGTGATAGTAGTCAACCAACAATCTGGAAATCCTGTAGTCCAGATCAGATGGCAAGGTTCCAACGGTTAGCGATCCTCTTTGGACATGATGGAGCTCATGTATCGAATCTTTTACGTTCTGCAGACTGCGAATGATTTGTTTACTTTGATCCAATAATATAAGCCCCGCCTCGGTGATGGCGATTTTTTTCCCTATGCGGTCAAATAGAGGTGTGTTTAATTCATCCTCTAACGCGCGAACCTGCTGGCTTAAGGTTGGCTGTGAAATTCCTATTTTCTCAGCGGCTCTGGTAAAGTGCATTTCCTCGCAAACCGCTATGAAGTATTCAAGCTGTCGAAGCTCCATTAGGTGGCACCTTCTTCAATCATTGGTTTTACCAATAATAATAATAGAAATAATTATATTGATCAATTATCCTATTGCTCTTACACTTACTACAGCAGAAGTGGAGTAACTAAAACACAGACAGCAAGCAGGAGTAGGAGTGGATAAAGAAATGAAATACCGATTCGGATATTTACTATGTGCGCTTTTCTTGGCTTCGATTAATTTACGACCGGCTATTTCCTCAATTTCTCCGTTGTTGGAGACAGTACGTAACGAACTGGGTATGAGCGGTTCAACAGCAAGCTTGTTAACCTCTATTCCCGTATTATGCATGGGGGTATTTTCTCCCTTTGCCGTTAAATTAAGTACGCGCTGGGGGCTTGAGAGAGTATTAACATACTCGCTTATCGTAATCGGATTCGGGACGGTCCTGAGGTTATACGCCAATTCTTCCGTATTACTACTAATTACGGCATTCCTGAGCGGACTCGGCATCGCCATTTGTGGACCACTGTTATCTGGCTTTATCAAAAAATATTTTGCCAGCCGCGCCGCTTCGATAGTCGGGATGTACTCTATGGCCTTGGTGCTTGGAGCGGCGTTGAGCGCCGGACTATCCGTTCCTTTTCAATCGATGATGCATGGATCATGGCGCGCTTCTCTTGCGGTGTGGGCGTTGTTCGCCTTAATTGCACTGCCGATCTGGTGGCAGCTAGCCAGTAGGGAAAGAGCGCAAAAGAGTGGAGGTAAGACTACTGTTTCGAGTGAATCACAGCTTCCCTTGCGTAATAAAAGAGCGTGGCTGTTAACAGTATTTTTCGGGCTGATGGCCGTAATGTTTTATTCCATGACGGCATGGCTGGCACCGGCGATAGTCAGTATGGGGTATGATAAAGGTTTTGCCGGAGGAATGCTTACATTATTTACGGTTATACAAATTCCCGTCAGTTTTTTCCTGCCGATGCTGATTGCACGCTTTCCCAAAAGAATGTATTGGCTGCTTGGATGTGCGATGTTGGAACTTATCGGAATGATCCTGTTTATGGTCCATGCAAGTCCTTGGTTTATAGTGATCTTTCTAGGACTTGGAGCGGGAGGCCTGTTTCCGATGGCTCTTATGCTTCCTATTGAAGAAACCGACAGCGCGGAAGCAGCGAGCGCTTGGTCGGCGATGAATCAATCCGGCGGTTATATTGTTGGCTCTCTTGGGCCGCTGTTCGTAGGATGGGTACATGACGCATGGGGAGGATTCGAGCTAGCATTTGGAGGATTGGCTGTTTTAATTGTGATTATGCTGGTGCTTCAACTGAACATTGGCAATAAAAAACCGAGAGTGGCCGTCCAACCTTCGGAGCAAATCAAAGTAGGAGCAAACAAAGTAGTATCTTAAGTGAAGACGTACACAGCGGATCGTCAGGAAGGTTCAACCAGACTGATGTGAAATTGTGTTACGTCTTTTTTTCATCTCAATGACTAGATGCAAGCCAATTTTAGACATCTTCATAAATAATGGACAATAATCTATAAAAATGTAAATTGGATCAATTTAACAGTTGCTGTATGATCAAATGGATTCTTAAAAGAAGCTGGGAGGCGGAAATATGGACATATCACGTGTTCGAGTAACTGCATTTGCGGTATTACTCACTGCAGTTGGTTTGGTACTTACAGGCAACCAAACGTCGGTATCGGCGGAGGAAGAACTATCCTCAGGTCCACTGAGAATAATGACATCAAATCTGAGAACAGCCAACGCAGCAGATGATCAGCCATGGGACAAACGGCGTCCCGTCATGAAGCAGCTCATAGAAGAGAAACAACCGGATATCATCGGAACGCAGGAGGGAGTTGACAGACAGATTAAAGATTTGGAGGCTGATTTGCCTGGCTACGGGTGGATTGGAGTTGGCAGGGAAGGGGGCAACCTGGGTGAGTATATGGCTATCTTCTATAATAAACAGCGTTTGAAGCCTCTGGAACAGGATCATTTCTGGTTATCCGACAGTCCCAAATTGATTAGTTCGGCGGGGTGGGGAAATCGGATTCCGCGGATGGTGACTTGGGTGAGGTTCCAGGATCTTCTGAACCACAAAACCTTTTATATGGTCAATACGCATCTGGACCATGAGTCGGAGGCCGCCCGTCAAAAAAGCGCACAGTTGATTGTAGATACGATGAAATCATTTGACCCTGAAGTGCCGATCGTACTTACAGGAGATTTCAATACAACGCCTAACGGGCCAGTGTACCAAACTTTTATCGATGCAGGACTAATGAAGGATGCCTTTCTGAATGCTCATAATAAAGTCAATGATGAGATAGGCACTTTCCATAATTATAAGGATCCTACAGGCGGCGGGAGCACGAAACGAATTGACTGGATCTTAACCCGCGGCAAAGTCAATGTAATACGAGGAGAGACGGTTACTTATAAACAGGACGGCCAGTATCCTAGCGATCATTACCCTGTAATGGTGGAATTGGTCCTTCAGAACGCGAGTAAATTGACTGAGGAAACGGTGGTCAAGCAACCGGGAAAACCAGCATTAATCATCACTGAGGTTGTCCCTAACTCGACCAAGGGAAACTACAACTATGTCGAAGTGCTCAATAACAGTGACCATAATATCGATTTGGATGGTTATAAGCTCTATTATTTTTATGATCCGGCTCTTCCTTTTGATAAAGCAAAATCCAACAAATGGGTTATTACAAAGGATACATACAGCACTAGTACTGTAGTAAAGCCAGGGGAAACGAAAGTCATTTGGATTAAAAAGCAGCCCTGCTGCTATAGCCTCGGAATAGACAGCTTCAGGCAAAATTTTGGATTGACAGGGGATGACTTAAAAGAGGAGCAGCTAATAGCTGTGTTTACGCCTGGAGAGAACCAAGGTCTTAACGGTACTGCTACAACAGGTCGATCCTTAGCGATCATGTCTCCGGATGGTGCGCAGCAAGCAGGAATTCAGTATAATCAAGGGATTTTGGATGTTCAATCCAATGAATCCATCACCTATATAGCCCCTAGCCCGTTCATCAGTATTATGCAAAAACAGGGAAATCATCAGCTAGCCACTCCAGGCAAGCTTGTTCAAGGATAACTTTCGGGGCAGTAGACAATAAATAAGTAATTCTAGGGCCCAAATCTTATCTCAAAGATTACTGGGCCCTTATTTTGGTAGAATGAAAAACAGTTATCTTTGGGATAACTGTTTTTTTATGGATTGGAAGGGCTTTAATATCCTTTTATCGAACTTACTATATAGAGCTTGGCGGAAGGCTAAATGACAATCAGCTGATGGTGGGTGAAATGATGGTAAAAGGGCGATTTTTCCGGAATAGTCTTATCTTAATTCTAGTCATCTCAAGTATCCCGGGTATCATCGTCGGGGGCATTATTTATGGAATGACCGGAGATTGGTTGGAAAATGCGCTGCTGCAGCTGCACAAGAACCAGATATTGCAGAGGGCGGCCAATATTGACGATCAATTCTCCTATATGGAAACCTCTCTTGCCCATTGGGCTTTCGACCCCAAATTCAACAGCAATTTATATGAAACGAATTTTTATCGGGACTTTGAAATTGCCCGCGATATTACGAAGACGTTGAACATTATGCTAGGCTCTACACCTATCGCCAAACAGGTAGAGTTATTTTTGAATGGGACGCAGACGATTCGGTTTTATCCGGAATATGATGTGATAACGAATGAACAAACGATTGCAGCCTACAATCAATTTTTAGCTCAAGACAATCTCGTGTTTTGGACAACACTTGCTCCTGATCCGAATTTCCCCGATAAGAAAGACCTGACTTTAGTACACAAAATACCGGGTGTGGACATGCATCCTTTCGGAGCACTGTTTGTCCGTATCAACGAGGAGAAGGCCACCAATTTATTAAAGACACTAACCCCTTACAATGTGGGGGAAACATTCGTCATGCAGGGCGGCGGAGGCAATGTGCTGTTGTCGAGCTCCAAGGAACCCAAATCGATTGCCTTTGACGAGGCCTTAAAAAGCGAGGTACTCCACAGAGGGGGCAAATCAGGATCCTTTCTATATGAGAGCAATAAAAGTATGTATACCGTATCGTACGGAACATTCCAGCGGGTTGGTACGGAATGGTCCTACGTCTCGGCTTCCCCTATCAGTGTTATTACGAAGCCCGTTGATTTTATTTCCAAGCTCATCTTATCGGTAAGCTTCGCTGCACTTTTACTCGCAATTGTCCTGTCATGGTTTGCATCACGCAGAATTTATTCTCCTATTGATCGTTTAGTAACAATTTTAACAGGAAGCAGACCGTTAACCGGAAGCATTGGAGAGCATCACGATGAGTTTAAGCTCATTGAAAAAGAGTGGTTGCACCTGTGGAGAGAAAGCACAACGCTGCAAAATAAACTCGAACAGCAGCTTTCTCATGTAAAGGAAGGCTTTTTATTACAGCTGGTACAAGGCTTTCTCTATGCGTATTCGGAAGAAGATTTGCGTGAACGGATGCGTAACTACGGTTGGGTGGTCGATGACCGACAATTTGTCGTGATGCATATCCATTTGACCGGGTTTGCGAATCTGGAGGGAAGGTTTGCACAAGGAGATGAGGGATTAATTACCTTTGCGGCTGCCAATATCATTGAGGAGCTGTCAAAGAACCGTTTGGAGCAGGTGGATGTCATCAATTTTCACGATTTATCAATGGGATTGCTTATCATGCTGCCTTCCAAACCGTCCTTTGAGACGGAACTGCATGAGCTGAGTGACGAACTTATTCAAGCGATTAATCGCGTTTTGAAGCTGCAAGTATCGATTAGCATTGGGAAGCCGTCGGCGACCATTGTTCAAATCCCTTCGTTCTATGAAGAAGCAAAGCAAGCATTAAGCTACCGTAACTTCGAGAACGAGAATCAGATTATAAATCTGGACTCCTTGAAGGTGGAGGAAGAAACGACGGAGCTTTACTATCCGTTCGTGCTGGAAAGGGAAGTTATTCAAATGATTCGGACCGGTCAAAAGCAGGAAGCGATGTCCCTAATTACTTCATTTTTAGAGGCGTTATTGGGGAGAGGAGCCAAAGAAATTGATGTTCAGCAGGGGATGCTGCAGCTCCTTGGTAGCATTCTGCATGCGATTCGACATTTGGGTATGGATCCGAACCGAGTGTTTCGCTCCGCCAATTTATATGAGCAGCTCGCGCAAATTCGAGAGCCGCGGAAAATGTTGAACTGGTTTGACCAAAAAATCATTCATCCTTTCATTCAAGAACTGGAATCACGTTCAGATGTCCATCTGAAGAAGGTGGTTGAAACGGCTATGGTCTACTTGCAAAATCATTATATGAAAGAAATTTCGTTAGATAGCTGCGCAGACCATACCGGTGTGAATGCAGTTGCGCTCAGCAAATCGTTCAAACAGGTTACTGGCACTAATTTCATCGATTATTTGACGGAGCTTCGGATGGAGAAGGCCAAGGAACTGCTCCGCGAGACTGAGCAAAAAATTAACGATGTGGCAGTGAAGGTAGGCTACCAGCACAGTTATTTCAATCGAATTTTCAAAAAGCATGTCGGAGTCACTCCAAGCCATTATCGGGAAATGAGCAGGGAAATTCATACTTAAACGATTGCGCAAGCTGATGTCTGTATAACAGGCGTCAGCTTGTTTTAGTTTTACAAAAAAGTACAAGCCGTATCAGTCAAATGCCTATTACATCAGGCTTTTCAAGAAAGTATTAATCGGTAAGAAAAAGTGCAAATTCCATAAAAAGCGCTTCCAAAAAAGTGTTGTTGCTGGAAAACATACCGCCATATAAGGTGAAATTAGCCAAGAGGCTACTACAAACTGAAGATGATTACGAGGAGTGAGAAGATGGTCAAAACTTCGCAAGCCGAGCAGCTCCCGGCAACGGTTCCGTCGGCAAGAGCGCGCAAAAGAGGCTCATTAATGAGTAGAATCCTTCATGATAAATACTTGTTGATGCTTTTATTACCCGGACTGGCTTACTTCATTATTTTTAAGTACGTTCCCATGTGGGGAGTACTGCTGGCTTTTAAAAATTATCAGCCGTTCGTTGGCTTTTTCAAAAGCGAATGGATAGGGATGGATAATTTCAGACAGTTTTTTAACGATCCGATCTTTTTCCGCTTAATGAAGAATACGCTTTTGCTTGGTTTGTATGACATGGTATTTTTCTTCCCCGCACCGATTATTCTTGCATTACTGCTTAATGAAGTCCGCAAATCCTTTTACAAACGGTTTATTCAAACATTGATTTATATTCCGCATTTTATTTCCATGGTTATCGTCGCCAGTATAACTTACCTCATGCTGACCACAGAAGGCGGTGTCATTAATGAGCTTCTGTTCAAGTTTATTGGTTTGAAGATCGAATTTTTGACGAGCGAGGATTGGTTCCGTCCACTCATTATTACACAAAGTCTGTGGAAAGAGATGGGATGGGGGACGATCATTTTCCTTGCCGCTCTGGCTGGGGTCGATCAGGAGCAATACGAAGCTGCTATCGTAGACGGTGCAAGCCGATTCCGTCAGCTGTGGCACATCACCTTACCGGCCATTCGTGGTACCATCATTGTTCTGCTCATCTTGCGTATGGGTAACTTCCTGGACCGCGGATTCGAACAGGTATTGTTGATGAGCAATGCGCTTAATCGTAATGTGGCGGAAGTGTTCGATACGTACGTGTATACGATCGGTATCACACAAGGGGCATTTAGTTATAGTACAGCGGTGGGATTGTTTAAATCGGTTATTGGCATCGTTCTTGTGCTGGGGTCCAACTATTTAGCCAAACGTGCCGGACATTCCGGGATATTCTAATCTTCTCTCACTAATAAGCAAAGGAGGCATCAGCCTTGAGACATACGACCTTAAGCGGAAAAATATTCGATGCTGCCAACTATGTTTTTCTAGCTATCGTAGCGTTATCGATGATCCTACCGATCATGTATATAGTCGCAGGATCATTCGCTACTGAGATTGAACTGAGCAATAGAGCCTTCTTCATTATTCCGAAGACAGTGACTCTGAATGCCTACGAATATGTGTTCAAGGACAACGCTTTGCCGCGAAGTCTACTTGTCTCAGTATTTGTGACTGTTGCAGGTACAATAGTGAATCTGTTTTTCACCTTTACGATGGCTTATGCATTGTCGCGTCGCAATATGGTAGGTCGGAACATTGTTATGAACATGGTTGTGTTCTCCATGTTGTTCAGCGGTGGAATCATTCCTACCTTCTTGGTTGTTAAAAGTTTGGGACTATTGAATTCATACCTGGCCGTCATGATTCCTACAGCTATCAGCGCTTTTAACTTGATTGTTATCAAGTCGTTCTTTCAGGAAATTCCAAATGAATTGATGGAATCCGCCCGAATAGACGGATGCACGGATCTGGGTGTGTTGTGGCGTATCGTTCTACCTTTGTCCAAGCCGGTTATTGCTACGTTCGCGCTTTTCTATGCAGTGGGCCATTGGAATGATTTCTTCAACGCCCTACTGTATTTAAATGATACGAAGAAGTGGCCTATGCAGGTGCTGCTGCGCCAAATTATTCTATTGGCTACCGGTTCAATGGATATGTCAACGATGGATCCACAATACGTCAAGCCGCCTGACCAATCGATCAAAATGGCGGTTATCGTAGTAGGCACATTACCTATTTTGCTGGTTTATCCATTCTTGCAAAAGCATTTCGCCAAGGGAGTTATGTTAGGAGCTGTTAAGGGCTAAGACGCTGATAACCCGGTACCGATATCGGCGCTGGCGATTCGCTTGATGCTGAAATAAGGTGCAGGACTATCATAAAAAAGCTATACCATTTGCAGTCAAAAAAGGGAGGAATAAGAAAGATGAGAATCGTAAAACAGAAGAGAACGGCTGCAGCCGCCATGAGTATTGCATTGATTGCAAGCGTTTTCGCAGGTTGTAGTTCAGACCCTAAGCCCGAAGCGGGCAAAGGAAGCACAACGGCAGCACCAGGCAAAGAAGCGCCTTATAAATTTTCGATTATGATGAAGAGCTTTCAGAACGATGCCATTACTTCGGAGAGCAAAATATGGAAAAAGGTTGAAGAGTACACCAATACGAGTTTGGAGGTATTGTTTACCCCGGATGCGGCGTATAACGACAAGCTGAATATCACCCTTGCCTCAGGCTCAATGCCTTCGGTTATTTTTACAGCAAATGCGAAAACGCCTTCTATTGTCAACGCTATCAAAGGGGGAGCTTTCTGGGAAGTTGGACCTTATCTTAAAGATTATCCGAACTTAAGGCAAATGAATGCGACGATATTGAACAACACTTCGGTTAATGGTAAAACGTATGGTCTGTACACAGCAAGACCTCTAGGCCGCTTTGCTGTATCTTATCGCAAAGATTGGCTTCAAAGCGTCGGACTAAGCGAGCCTAAGACCGCTGATGATTTTTATAACATGTTAAAAGCGTTCAAGGAGAAGGACCCGGACAAGAACGGCAAGGATGATACGTATGGTATGGTCGTGACCAAGTACTCCGGCCCATGGGATATTATGCAGACTTGGTTCGGAGCTCCGAACAAGTGGGGTGTGGACAAAGACGGTAAGCTGGTTCCGGCTCATCTAACGAACGAATATATGGATGCTCTCAAATATTTCAAAAAGCTATATGATGAGAAGCTCGTCAATCAAGACTTCGCTGTGTATGATTCCGCGAAATGGAATGATCCTATCATTAATGGGCAGGCAGGCGTAGCGGTCGACGTAGTGGATCGTTCCTACCAGATTGATGAGAAAATGAAAGCTGGCAATGTGAAGGGCGAAATGGATATTATCGGAGCTATCAGCGGGAAGAATGGTCCTGTAACTCCAGCAACGACAGGATACGGCGGTATTTTCTTAATTTCCAAATCTGCAGTTAAAACGGAAGCTGAGCTGCGCAAAGTGCTTAATTTCTTTGACAAAATCGATGATAAGGAATACCAAATTCTCCTTTCTTATGGTATTGAAGGCACTCATTACAAAGTCGAGGATGGCAAGCTCGTAACGATTCTTTCATCGGATATGCCTCAAGCTCCAGACATCAACATTAAAAGCTTCAACCAAATGCTAATTGGAGTACCAAACGTATTGGATACCGCGTTCAAAGCGGGTACGCCTCTGAGATCCAAAGCTAATGATGTGAAGGCAGCAAATGAAAAGATTGCTTTGGCAAACCCGGGCGAGCCTCTGATCTCCGCTACGTATACGCAAAAAGGAGCTCAACTGGACCAACAGGTCGAAGACGCAAGAGTCAAGTTTATTGTAGGTAAATTGGATGAAGCGGGCTTTAAAGTGGAAATGGAGCTGTGGAAGAAAAATGGCGGCAGCGAGTACATTAAAGAAATGAACGACGCTTACGCTGAGAGCAAAAAGAAATAATAAGAAGAAGGTCCGGTCTGGGAGACAGATCGGACCTTTTTTCTGCTCCTTTCACCAAAGAATGGAGCTAGATCATATAATCGTCGTAGTAATCGCTTCTTTTGGGCTTTTTTCTCCGAATGAATAGCGAAATGAGCAGTATCGCAGCAAAGATGCCATAATAAATGCAGCATTCCAGCCAGTTCTTGGAGTTCATGAAGAAGATGATGGCAAACGGTAGAGGAAAGAGGAGTGAAAAGCAAATCGTTTTTTTCAAGGACGCACCCGCCAAACGTTAAGTTATCCCTAATCATACCATTAATTGGTCATAATTTGAACAGCCGGAGGCTTGCAATGTTAGATCATACGGATGCCTCAGGTGGCAAAGTTTCCTAAGGCGACCTTATCTGCTATTATTTAATGGAATGCAGCGTGAAAAGGAGCCATTATGAACAAAAAGATCTTATTTTTCATCGGTTTTATTGTTGTTATTGGTATCGTTTTGGTATTGGGTCAAGTACAATGGGGAGCTAATCATTATCAGAACAAAGTAGCAGTACTCACGTATCACCATATCGATCCTGTCGAATCTGAGTATACTATATCCCCTGAGCGGTTCCGGGAGCATCTGATGGCTTTAACAGCCAATCATTACAAGGTAATCTCCACATCAGAGTTTGTGGCCTTTCTGAAGGACAATAAACCGATCCCGCCGAATGCGGTAGTCATTACATTCGATGACGGCTATGAATCGTATTACAAATATGCTTATCCCGAGCTGAAAAAACAGGGCATGACTTCAACCAATTTCCTTATTGTTAATTCTGTTGGAGACCGCACGCCGGAAACACCGTTTATGACTTGGGACGAAATCAAGAAGATGAATGATGACGGCTTTGATTTCTTCTCTCATACATTTGATTCACACGGCTTTAATACGGATGAGAAAGGGAAGCAGGTTTCCCCGCTGACACATCGGATATTTCTAGAGTCAGAGAACCGGATGGAAACGGAGGATGAGTATAAAAATAGAGTCGTCAAGGATTTGAGTCAAGCGGAGAAAATACTTCACGATCAATTAGGGAACACCTTATCCATCTTGTGCCTACCTCATGGAAGATACAATCAATCCCTCATCGATTTAAGTAGACAAGCAGGCATTCATTACATCTATACAGGCGATTACGGATTAAACTCAACGGGTGATACATTAATCAAAAGAGTAACAGCGGGAGTACCTACTTTAACAGGAGAGGGACTCGTCGATAAAATGAAAAAAGAAACTACCTTGTTGGGTAAAATGGAAAATTTTATAAAAAATATCATATTGCAAGTCAGATATCGTTACTTTTAGGACTGAGTTATATTCATTTAAGGAATGAAGTGAAAATGAGGGAAGTGAAAACAAGAGTATCAATCTTACAACAGATTGATACTCTTGTTTTTTTATTTTGATTAGGTGAAAAAGGAGTCAATGATCCGATGGGGATTGGCCTGCTCACCTTGGGAGAACACATATATTTGTTTAGTTATTTTAGTTAAATTAAGTAAATAAATATAGGAAATATAAATTGACCAGTTTAGTTAATGATGGTATTATCTGGGTTAAGATAGCAGAATTTCATGAGATGTTTATTGCGTTTTTCTCGAGAAATATGATTTTGTAATGTTGCATATTTTTCTGCTAAACGAACTAAACATATCTAGTTCAATTCGGTATTCACGGTTATTCTTTTCAAGAACTAATGCAGTGTTCGAATAATAAGGGCTTGCCTAGAAGAGGAGTGTATAGGTTAATGAAAGCTAAAGTGAAGTCATTCATCGGTGCAGCTGTAGTCATCTCATTGGTCTCCGGCTGCAGTCAGCAGCAGGCGTCTCAATCTGTTGTGGACGAAGTAAAAACATCCGCTCCAATTCTGAACGAGCCCGTGGAAATTACGGTTTACTCGGCACCGGGAGATTCTGAAGAGTCTTGGAATGAAAATTTTGGAAACGCTATCAAAAAGAAATTCCCTAACTATAAGATCCATTTCATCAACCCCAGGGGCAATGACGCTTTAAAAATTCAAAATCAGATGGTAGCAGGACAAAACATTGATATTTATTATGAATCCATCGGAGCTTTTTTCTCGAATGTACCTGATTACGGCATTCAGTTTGACATGAGCGATCTAGTTAAGAAATATAAGCTTGATGTGAACCGATTTGAGCCAACTACGCTAGAAGCGATGAAACAAAATGCGGGTGGTCAATTATGGGGATTACCTGTTTATACGAACAGTATGGTGCTCTATTATAACAAGGATATTTTCGATAAGTTTGCCGTCCCTTATCCGTTGGATGGAATGAGCTGGGATGAAGTCTTGACGATTGCGAGGAAACTGAATAAATCAGATGGTGGTAAGCAGTATATGGGTCTTGCCGTATCACCGGCCCATATTCTCAAAATGAATCCATTCTCTATCCCAATGGTAGATAAAGTTTCAGGGACGGTGACAATAAATAAGGATGAACGGTGGAGACAGTTGTTTCAAACCTACTTTGTCGAACCTGCATCAGATACAGGCTATCAAGAGGCGATTCAAGCTATGGGCAACAGATTACCGTACACAGGCGAGTTCGTTAAGGATGGTTCCGTAGCTATGTTTGAAATGTTATCGAATTTGCCCACGTTAATACCTGAGTTTTCAAACATCAATTGGGATATGGTCTCCACTCCGACTTTTAAAGAATTGCCAGGAGTAGGTACCCAAAGCTACCCTACTTATTTTGCTATTCCGAACTTTAGTAAGCATAAGGAAGAAGCATTTCAGATCATTCAATATTTGACTTCTGATGAAGTGCAGAAAGAGAATGCGAGAAAAGGTGTTATGTCGGTTTTGAACGGGCAAGAATTCAAGGATATCTACGGTAAAGATAGTAAGTTTCAGGGAAAAAACTATAAAGCGGTGTTTTACGACCGGTTTCCAAACATTATGAGCAAGACTCAATATGATGCTATCGCGGAAAAAGCTTACACCAAATCTATTGTAGATCTGTCGCTTGGAAAAATGGATCTTAATACCCTCTTTCGGACTGTGGAAGAAGAGGCTAATAAAGGAATCGAGAGCATTAAAAAGAAGTGAAAACAAGCTCAAGTTAGCTATTGAAGGAGGGATTCCATGCGACGTCAATTGATATCTCTACTGACCATCTGTCTTTCTGCGGGAGTTGTTCTAAATGCATGTACCCATAAAGAGGGGAATCAACAGTCTCAGGAGCTAAAAGGAACTGGAAGTACAATGAATGAAAGAACAGAATTGTTTTTTTACTCCGGAGGCGGTGACACTACAGAGGCTTTTGATGCACGGTTCGGCGAGGCGCTTCGCAAAAAATTTCCTAATTACGATATTACCTATATTCCTGTAGATCCTAAAAACAGGCTGCTGGAGTTGATAACAGGGGGAAAAAGAATTGACTTTTATTATGGATCTATAGGCGTTTTCCCCGAGTTTATACAGGCTGGACTCCAATTGGATATGACGGAATTAGCTAAAAAGCATCAAGTGGACTTGAGCAGCATAGAACCGACCCTTGTCGACGCAGCAAAAGTGGTATCGGATGGTAAATTATATGGTTTACCCGTCTTCAATAACATAATGGTAACGTACTACAACAAGGCTTTATTTCAAAAATTCGGGATTCCTTCACCGAAAGATGGCATGACATGGGAGGAGATGCATGACCTTGCCCGAAAAATGACTCGCAATGACGAGGGAAAGCAATATATCGGCTTGGTTGTTTCGCCTACACATGTGCTTAGAATGAATCAGTTTTCACAGCCTTATGTAGATTCGAAGACAGAGATGTCTACGATCAACAGCGATATATGGAAGAGGATGTATGAGACTTACTACACCATTCCCGCCCAAGATCAAGGCTACAAAGACAGGATTACTGCTCTGAGCAATAAGCTGCCGTACAAGGATGATTTCCTTAAGGATCAGAATCTGGCTATGTTTGTTTACTTATCGGACCTGCAATCGATTTTATCCAAGGAAATGTCAGGATTGGATTGGGATATTGTCTCCATGCCGACCTTCAAGGAGCTTCCTGCAACGGGCTCTCAAGCATATCCAACCTTTATGAGTATCACCAATCAAACCGTCAATAAAGATGCGGCGATGGAAGTGTTAAAATACTTAATATCTGAAGAATATCAGACTCTTGCCGCAAAAAAAGCAACCATACCTGTGTTAAAAAATCCAGCGGTACAAAATGCTCTAGGACAAAGCACAGAATTTAAAGACAAAAATTTAAAAGCCATATTTTACAATAAAATGGCTCCTATTTCTCCAAAAAGCAAATATGACAGTGCAGTGGAAAAAGCATATACCAAACCGCAGGTTGATCTTTCGCTTGGCAAAATCGATACTAATACAGCATTGCGGTCTGCTGAAGAAGAAGCTAATAAGGTGATCGCCCAAGAGAAATTAAAGTAGCGTATGTAAATCGAGTTAAGTCCAGAGTAACATCTGGACTTTTTTCTTTTACTTGTTCAATTCAAGCGGCATTTTGGTTTAAATAAGTTTATGTACCCCTTGAATACAAAAAAGTGCAAATCGAGAAAGAAAGTACTATCCAAATCTGGACGAAATCAAAAAAGTGCCGTTGTTTGAAACCCGCGTATCGTTTAGTCTTTTACAAGTAGCAGCAGACTTTATGATAATGGGGTGGATGGAATGAGTTCTAATGAACAAGGAAAAGGTAAAGTTTGGCCGGCAGAGTGGAAAGTAACAAAGGATTTGATCACAGGAATTCCGATGCGGCAATTAACGAATCATTTATCGCATAGCTTTCACCTCTATTTTACTAACGACGGTTGGTACGATAACGGCAATAAACTGTTATTTGGTTCTGATAGGTTCAACGCCACGAATTTATACAGTATGGATTTACGTTCAGGAGAAATCACACAGCTGACAGACTATCAGGAAGGACCTCCTGCGAATCTTCAACAAACATACATCAATCCGAAAGGGTATGAAGCTTACTTTAGCAAAAATAATCAAATTATCTCCATTAACCTGCAAACTTTCGAAGAGAAGGTCATTTATGAAGCTCCGAAGAAGTATACTTTAGGCAATATGAGCTGCACCTCGGATGGTGAATGGCTGTGCACATGCGTTAAAGAAGACTTATCTGATCGCATTCAGACTTCATTAGGAGCAGGGTACATTGGTTTTGAAGAAACAGCAAGAGCAAAGCCTCACTGTAAAATTGTTAAGATTCCTGTTACCGGTGGAGAATCGACTGTTATTCATGAAGAGAAAGTGTGGATAGGGCATGTGAACACCTCTCCAACTCAGCCGCATTTACTTAGCTTTTGCCATGAGGGGCCTTGGGATCTCGTCGATCACCGCATCTGGTGTCTGAATATGGAAACGGGCGATGTATGGAAAATTCGTCCTTCAGAAGACAACGTATTTGTCGGACATGAATACTGGCACGCCGATGGAATAACGATTGGTTATCATGGTTATACGGAGTCATTATCCAACAAAGATGGCAAATTTATCGGTTCAGTCAAATACGATAATACGAACAGCCAAGAAAGTGCATTTCCGTTCCAAAATATGCACATTCATTCAAATAATTCCAGTTTGATCGTTGGTGACGGACAGCAAACCAGCGCTTATCATGGTGATCAATTCCAGGATACGATATGTCTTTGGAAAAATAGCGATGGCGTCCTGGAAGGACCCCGTATTTTGTGTCGGCATCGCGGGAGCTTCCAAGCCCAAAAGCTCCATGTTCATCCGAGATTTAGCCCGGATGGAAGCAAAGTATTATTTACTAGCGATATGACCGGTTACGGGAATCTGTACCTGGTAGATGTGCCGGATTTTGATTCGCTGCCTAAGCAGCCTTAATTATATGAGTATACAACAGGCTGCAATGTAGCAGCCTGTTTTGCGCTGCTTAAAGCACATACATCTTAGAGAATGAAGTCGGAGGGTAACTGCCGTGTTGCGACAACAGAAAAAACAAATGACCTTATGGATGCTGGCATGGCCGATATTTTTGGAAATGCTGCTGCAATTTTTACTTGGAACGGTTGATACTTTGATGGTTAGCCATATATCGGATGGAGCGGTTGCGGTTATTGGCATCTCTAATCAGCTTTTCGCAGCAGTGAACATCTTATTTACTGCTCTTGCAAGCGGCACCGGGATTCTGGTAGCACAGAAGCTGGGCGCTAATCAGGCTGGTACAGCAAGATCTTTAGGGATTGTAGGAACCAATATATGTGTAGGTGTCGGGATAGGTCTCAGCGTCCTTCTCCATTTTGGTGCCGGTCCAATCACTAGGATGCTTCAACTGCCGGAATCACTACGCCCGATGGGTGAAACGTATATTTCTATCGTTGGCGGAGGCATGGTGCTGCTTGCTGCAATGACGGTACTAAGTGCAGTCATTCGTAATACAGGGAATACGAGAAGTCCCATGATTATCGCAATAGGAATGAATGTGATTCATGTCATAATGAATTATATCGTGATCTATGGAGCCTTTGGATTACCCGTTCTAGGTTTACAGGGAGTTGCTTTCTCTACAACGATCAGCCGGCTTATCGGTGTAATCATGCTTCTAGTCGTATTCCGACATACCTTTGCGAAGTCGATAGGATGGAAGGACTTCCGGCTTATGGATAGGACATTAATGAAAGAAACGTTCAGATTGAGCTGGCCTCTGGGAGTGAACAGTTCATCTTGGTGCTTCACGCAGCTGATTATTTTCTCGATCATTGCAACGCTCGGGGCCAAGGAGTTGAGTGCCAGAACGTATATGAACACGATGGAGTCTTTTTGCTTCATGATTGGATTTTCGGTTGCGTTAGCTGGACAGATTCGTATCGCAAACCTGCACGGGGCAGGAGAACACTCCTTGGCTTACAAATGTGCCTTTCGTACTTTATGGATTGGGTTGGCATTTGTTCAGGCTAACGCTTTCCTGCTTTATGGATTTGGACAGGAGGCGATTCAGCTTTTCACCTCAGACCAGGAGATTATTGCTTTTGGCGTTTCACTTCTTGGGCTGAATCTTCTTTTGCAGCCTTCCAAAATGCTCAATATGGCAGTAGGAAATGCGTTAACCGCAATAGGGGACACGCGATTTATTATGATTTGCGGCACAGCCTCTCTATGGATTATCGCTGCCGGTATGTCTTACTACATGGGTATCAAGCTCGGATGGGGGCTAACCGGTATTTATATAGCTATGATTGCAGATGAATTAGTAAGAGGCATGCTGGTATTGTATCGTTGGAGGTCGTTATTCAAGCATCGTATCCGTGCGGTGAGTAAGGGAGCTGCGTTATAAGGGATAATATTCGAATAAGGTCTAATAGCCTATTGATCTTCTCCTTCATTCAGAGGTAAACTAGACAATCGAAAGAATTCCGTAAGCATTCCAACGCGGATGGGGAGAGGAGAACTTCACTTGAGATTACAAAGAATAATGATTCCTGTCGCTGCTCTCAGCGTTATGTTTTTACTGCCTGCAGCTGCCGTGGAACCTTCGGTGTCCGAACGCCAACAGCTGGTTGAGCCAAGTAGCATATCGTTTCAAATTCCTATGAATAATTACTGCAGTCCGGAGAATTCGCTGGACTTTTCATTTCAATTATCCAATGCGTCCAATTCGGCGGCGGATATAACGGTGCGCTTCTTCGAGCAGGATGGTACAGAGTTCAAAGAAGAGGGATCCTCCTACCGGGAAATTGAGTCCGATATCACACCGGGTAAGCCAATGAAATTACAAGCCCATGCAACGGGGTTATATCATATTAATTTTGGGAATCACAAACAGTGCAGCGAACGAGTTTATTTAGGAGAAATTGCGGTTAATTCCGGACAAGTTTCCTTGCTGGCAACAGGTTGGGTAAATACGGCAGGAGTTAATGAGAAGGTTATCGTCAACGAAAATCGCAAATTTGATCTCTCTGCTCCTGTTAGTCTATCTGGCACATCAGGTAAGTAGTAGAAAATGGAGGAAGCATCTTTGGCAACCAACTGCTGCGCGATTTTTGCGTGGACGGCTGGTTGTTTTTGTTGTTTCTAGATCCAATGAACGCAAAATATTAGTTTTGTACAAGAATGTATTAGTATTGAACATCCAACATGCAGTACGTATCGAGATATGATAGAAATACTACCAAGACTAACCATAACTAAAGTGAACCATTTCAATTCATTATCTGGAGAAGAGGGGAACAATGAATGGAAAGAAAATTAACTTTCAAAATGGTATCGTTATCCTTAGGTTTAGTTATGGTAATAAGCGGGTGTAATGCAGCAAAAGAGACTAGCAACACTGCGGAGGAACCCGGAAGCAAAGTAAACAATGATCCCATTACCCTCACATTTTTTACGGCTCAAAATTCTGTGTATGCAAATGAAAGCGGTTTCGATAATGAGATTGGTCAGTACATTAAAAAGAAATTCCCCAACGTAACCATTAACCACATCCACAAGGCAACGGGACAAGATTATGCCGATCTTGTGGCAGCAGGAACTATACCGGATATCGTGTTGGAATCAAGCGGCAATATCATTTCCAAAATAAAAGAGTTTGATTTAGCTAACGATATGGCTGATCTCATTAAAAAGCATAACTTTGATCTCTCAAGAATGGATGAGGCTGCGATTGCTCAAGTTAGAAACGCCAATCCTGACGGGCAATTATGGGGCTTGCCTTTTACACTTAGTAATATTGTCATGTTCTATAACAAGGATTTGTTCGATAAGTTCGGGGTGCCGTATCCTAAAGATGGAATGACCTGGGATGAACTTTATGATGTAGCGAAGAAGATGACCCGCTCCATTGATGGGGTGGCATATAAAGGGCTTTCCATGCATCCGGGTGTCATGACGAGCTACAATCAACTATCGTTAACTCCCTTGGATTTGAAAGAAAATAAAGCCGCAATTAATACTGAGAAATGGAAAACCCTGATTGAAAATTATAAGCGGTTCTACGATATTCCAGGCAATGAATTTACCAATATAGATGACTTTCCAAAAGGGCAAATGGCAATAGGAATCCATGTCGCTGAGAAAGTCACCAGCTGGTACAACGCAAACAAAGATCTAAACTTCGATCTAGCTTCTCCACCTTCATTCAAAGATTTGCCGAATACTGGGATGCTGCCGAATACGTATTCTTTATTCATTACGAAAAACTCCAAGTACAAAGACCAAGCCTTCCAAATTATCCAATACTTATTGTCCGATGAAGTGCAATCTGAATTGTCCAAGCAAGGCATTGTCACACCGCTGAAAAGCAAAGCTGTACACGATTTATACGGTCAAAGCCTTCCTCAATTAAAAGGTAAAAACACAGGAGCGGTGTATTATAGCAAAAATGCGCAGCCTCCAGCGCCTAGAGCCTCGGGACTCGTGTACTACAGCGTTAACACAAGCAAAATCTTCGATAATATCTATAAAAACAATATGGATGTGAACAGTGCCATACGTTCCGTGGAGGAAGAGTCTAACATAGCCATACAACAATTGGTTTCGCAAAAGGGTGGCAAGTAGCCGGACAGGAAGTTCCCCTATCTTCAAATGACATCCATAGGCTGTCGTCAGTTTTTAAACAATGCCCTACAGATAACTAGTACACAATCATCGCTTATACATATCGTAAAAGTACGATGACTAATTGTGGAGGGATCATTGTTGAAAATCCTCATGGTAGCGCCGGAACAACTTCCGGTACCAGGGAACGGGTCCGTAGAAATTTGCATGCTTTCCATTGCCAAGCAGTTTGCGTCCAATCATCATGTTACCATAGTGAGCCGCCAAAGCTCAGGACTTCCCAGAGTAAGCCGTCTTGGGAATATGACTATTGTTAGAGTGTCAACGGGGTCCCCGCGAAAATATATTTCATCTGTTTTGCATTACATCCGTGGAAAACAATACGACATGATCCAGGTGGACAATCGCCCCCACTATATGGCTCAAGTGAAGAAGGCTTTTCCAAAAACTCCAGTGTCACTGTTCCTTCATTCGCTAACCTTTGTTCCGCAAACGAAGAGTGTGGAAGCAAGCATGGCCAGAGCCAATCTGATTATTGCCAATAGTCATTCCTTGAAAAGCAATCTATCCCGTTTGTTTCCATCACAAGCCCATAAAGTACGAATGGTTCATCTGGGTGTCGATGTGGATCGGTTCAAGCCTGTTAATCGTCATGGGGAATCTGGATCCTTTCACGTATTGTTTGCAGGTAGGGTGATACCTCGCAAAGGAGTTCCGGTTTTGATCAAAGCGATAAGTATTGCGCGTAAGCGGAGACCCGATATAAGCTTGACCATCGTAGGAGGTGGAAAACCTCACTATGTTGGGACACTGAAGTTGCTTGCTGAAAGATATGCGGTTCCAGCACGGTTTACCGGCAAAATATCGCATAGCAAAATCCATACCATGTACAAGAAGGCTCATTGCCTGGTCTGTCCTTCTCAAGAGCATGAGGCGTTTGGCTTGGTTAATGTGGAAGCGATGGCAACAGGTCTTCCCGTTATTGCTTCGAACATCGGAGGCATCAATGAGATTGTAAAGCATGGCTCCAACGGCTTCCTTGTTCACCGCTACCGTAATCCTGAAGCTCACGCCAAATTTATTTTGAAGGTCGCACAAAACAAAGAAATGTATGTTCGTCTAGCGAGGCAAGCAAGAAAGGATGCCGTAAGCCGATTCAGCTGGGGGCAAACGGCTTCCAATCTAATAACAATTTATAATTCCGCCCGATAAATAATATTTATCGGGTTTTTTATGTTTACATAGAACTTGAATTCATAATGAATTTCAAATCAGTTAATAGATTTTTAATAAATGGTTCACAGGCGGTTTATTTTTGAAATGTACAATGAATTTTGTAAGTCGATTAACAAAGTTCATAGGAGGCTAGAGCATGAAGAAGAAATGGTTAATGCTTGGAAGCGCGGTAGGAATAAGCGGGGTCGTTATGATCACGACCGGCCTGTCGGCGATGGCCAGCACATCCGGGTATGACACATACAAAGCCGCTTTCAAGAATACGAAAACGATCCAAAATGTAAGCGTGCAGGCACAATCTGTATTGCAAGACAACGGGAACGAGCTTACCAGCGCGAACGGAACGTTCAAGCTTAGCCCGCAAAATCACTTGGCGAGCGGGTCGGTAACCGTAAAAGGCAGCGGTGCTGAGCAATCGCTGCTCTTTTACAAGCAAGCAGATGGAACCGTTGTGAAACCAAGCGGCACAGATGTGTATTATGTCAGACAAGAGGGCAAGGAGAAGAATTGGAATACAAATAAAATTCAAGATCATGAGGTCATGTCCCAGCAGGTTGAAACTGTCATTGATGCCCTTGTAGGGAACTTGAAGGACTATGTCACGGTTGACAACAAAGCAGACGGTACCAAGCAGGTTGCGGTGGAGCTGACCAATTCTCAAATCCCGGCAGTGGTTAATGCTATTGCTCCAATTGCAATCAAGCAAGCGACAAGTGGACATAAATGGGGTAAGGAGAACAAATCCGATACACCAACCAAGCCGATTCCATTCGACGAACATACTTTGAACGCTAATGTTCCTCAACTGACACAAGATATTAAAATTGACAAGGTCGCAATCAAAGCAGACATTAATGCGGATAATTATATCGAGCATCAGCAAGCGGATGTTACGGTTTCCGGGAAAGATGCCAGTGGCACAGCCCATGTACTTACACTGCACTTGAACGCGGATCTTTCCAATTACAACAATACAACGCCGGATACGGTAGATTTGACAGGAAAGCAAGTACAGTCATTGAAACAAGACAATCGTCAAAATAGAGAAAATAAATAAGTGTATTCCTGTTGCAGCGGATAAAGCTTCATGAAGGTTTTATCCAGCTGCAATCTTTATTTAGAGGAGGGTGGGAATCGAATGAATGCGATTGTATCCATTCGGCAATTAAGCAAAGCCTATGGAAAAGAGAGAGGCATATCGGATATTGAGCTCGATCTGTTCCCTGGAGATATATATGGTCTCCTAGGACCGAATGGAGCCGGTAAAACGACTCTTTTAAAGCTGGTCACGGGATTAATTCGCGCCGATAAGGGAACGGTGAGTCTGTTCGGTTCAAATATTTCGGATCAATATGAGCTAGCCATGAAAAGAGTGGGTTGTATGATTGAATCTGCAGATTTTCACGATTTTTTGAGTGCAGACCAATATTTGCGTTCGGTAGCCCGTTTTTATCCGGAAATCAATGAGAAGCGAATAGATGAGATGCTCAAGATCGTAGGACTGCAGCATGTTCGGACATATAAAATTAAACATTATTCTACCGGAATGAAGCAGAAATTGGCGCTGGCAGCAGCGGTTATGGCAAAACCGGAGTTTGTCATACTGGATGAGCCTACGAATGGACTCGATATCGAGGGAACCGTCATGTTTCGCAATTTGGTTACTAAGTGCTCGCAGGAGCTCGGAACGACGTTTATTATTTCCAGTCACATGATACATGAGCTGGAGCAGCTGTGTAACAGAGTTGGCATCCTGTTCGACGGCAAGCTAAGGACGGAAGGCAGAGTATCTGATTTGCTTGCACACAAGCAATCTCTGGAGCAATTTTATATACATCAGTTGGAAAGCGCAAAGGAGGCGAAAGGGCTTGCATAGCTTGAAGGTTGGGATTGTGAATGAGCTTTATATGCTTCTATATAGAAAAAAAACCATAGTGCTGCTCTGTTTTTCCGCATTATTACCCATTGTTCTTGCGCTTTCTCTTCACAAGCTGCAGCCGCTGATGGGATTGGTTGCCGTCAGTAAATCGTTCCCAATTGACATGCTGGGCTTTTATACAGCATTGTGGATACCTATCTTTATCTTCTTGACAGCAGCGGATCTTTTTCCGAATGAGGTATCTTCAAGAACCTTGAAGCTATCGCTTCTTCGTCCTATCACCCGGTTTCGCGTGTTTGCAGCCAAAGCTTCTGCCTTGTTGATTGCCATAGCGGCCATTTTATTCCTGTTAGGAATCGTTACGGTTATTTGCAGTTTGGCTATCGGTTCGGCAGGCACCTTCAATGGAGTCGAGGTGGTTAAAGCCTATTCGGCTGCGTGGCTGTCCATGGCTGCTGTATCAGCATTGTTCATCTTTGTTGCACAATTTTTTAACAGTGCCAGCGGCTGCTTTGCGTTTTCAATCTTATTGTACATCGCGGCCAAAATTGCGCCGTTTTTCACAAGCGCAGTGTCTTCCTTTTCTCCGGTGTCCTATACAGATTGGCACTTGATGTGGCTCAACAGTACCGTATCGCCATTAAAGCTAATGACCACTTCTGTATTCCTGCTTTCGAGCTGCATCTTGTTTTTCTCACTCGGATACTTTATTTTTAATCGTAAAGAAGTTTAATTGCCGGAGAGGATCATTCATGTCCATACGTTTCAAACTGCTTTTGTCTTATGCTGCTATGCTGATCATTCCGCTAATTCTGATTATAATGACAGCCGCTCTGTTGGTCGTTGCTTATCGAGGCGATTTGCAAAATATACGGGAAGAATATAAGACGCCGGAGATATCGTTCAACGATCATCAGACAGAACGTTTGATGAAGGAGATTAAGCGTAATACAGAGAGTAATACTACGGTCTTTAGAGATAGAGCCTATTTGGATGAAATAGAACAAGAACTGGCAGCATTCGGGTCAGAGCTGGTTGTAAGAAGAGACAATCAACTGACCTATGTACCGGAGGCATTAAAGGATTCCGAGCTGCTTCCACAGCTGCCAATCTTCGATAGACCCGGACATAGAGAGCTTGAATCTGCCAAACTGGGGAAGCAATTGTACTCGATTGCGCAATTCGATTTTTGGTATCCCGATCAGCATCCAGGTACTGTGTTCGTTCTTAATAAAGTAAGCCCATTTGCGAATTTTGCACGTAAATTTTTCCCGGTGCTGTTTTTGTCCATACTGATTATTCTAGTTCTTACGAATGCAGCGCTTACTTACTTCGTCTCCAAAAGTATCATCGTCCCTCTGCGTCATCTGGAGAAAGCGGCCAAACGGATTAAGGCAGGAGATCTGGATTTTCACGTTCGTCTGAACGGAAGGGACGAAATAGCTCAATTAGGGCAAGCATTTGAAGAAATGCGCTACAAGCTTCAGGAATCGATTCAAACTCAACTACAATACGAAGAGAACCGTAAGGAACTTATCTCGAACATTTCTCATGATCTCAAAACACCATTAACCGCGATACAGGGATATGTCGCTGGAATTCAAGACGGGGTAGCGGATACGCCGGACAAAATGAACAAATATATTAGAACCATTTCCTCTAAAGCTGGGGAGATGGATCGTCTCATCGATGAGCTGTTCCTTTACTCTAAGCTGGATTTGAAGCGGGTTCCGTTTCAATTTGAACTCGTGCGTGTGTTGGCTTTTTTGCGAGATTGGACGGATGAACTACAGTTTGAATTGGAGAAAAAGGGCATTCTTTTCGAAATGGACATACAAGTTAAGCCAACAACACAGGCCTCTATAGACCGAGATAAACTCAAGAGAGTCATCTCGAATATTATGGATAACTGTGTGAAATATATGGATAAAACAGAGAAGAAGATAGGACTCCGAGCATTTCAAACGGCCTCATCGATAGTCATTGAAATATCGGATAACGGCCGAGGTATCGATGCCGAGGCTTTACCTCACATTTTTGATCGATTTTATCGTGCGGAGCCATCCAGAAATCAACTTACTGGAGGAAGCGGACTGGGGCTAGCTATAGCCAAGCAAATTATCGAGGGTCATGGGGGGCATATTCAAGCCCACAGCGTGAAAGGGGAGGGTACACGGGTTTCTATCACTCTTCCTGCCAAGTATAAAATAGAAACGGTGATATGATGAAACGGATCTTAATCATTGAAGATGAACAGTCGATTGCTGAGCTGGAAAGAGATTATTTGGAGATTAGCGGCTTTAAGGTTGATATTGCAAGTGATGGGGAACAAGGCTTGGAGCTTGGACTGAATGGAGAGTATGACTTAATTATTCTTGATTTGATGCTGCCAGGAGTCAATGGCTTCGATTTATGCAAGCAGATCCGGGAAAAGCGGGACCTGCCTATTCTTATGGTCACGGCAAAAACGGACGACGTCGATATCATCCGAGGACTCGGTCTTGGTGCTGATGATTACATCACAAAACCATTCAAGCCCTTGGAGCTGGTTGCTAGAGTAAAGGCACATATGGCCCGATATGAACGTCTTATTGGCAGTAAAGACACCCAAGATTTGATTGTGATCCGGGGACTAACGATTGACCACGATTCCCGCAGAGTGTTTCTGAACGACCAAGAAATCATGTTGACCATAAAAGAGTTCGATCTGCTCTATTTTCTCGCCAAAAATCCGAATAGAGTGTTTAGTAAGGACCATTTGTTCGAGCGGCTCTGGGGAATTGATGCTTTAGGGGATACTCAGACTGTAACTGTGCATGTCCGCAAGCTGCGTGAGAAAATAGAGATGGATACGGATAATGCCCAATATATTGAAACGGTTTGGGGAGCAGGGTACCGGTTTAGGGTTTGACATTCACAATACTTGGGAGTACCATACGTTTAATGATATCGTATGATTTACTGATAACGTATTACAAGTATGAGGTGATTAAACATGGTGAAAAAAAGACAACCAGCAGCGCCGAAGCAGGAGTCTAATGATAAGCCGACTACATTGAAAGACTTGTTGAATCCGGAAGTGGTCAGCAAGTTGAAATCACAAGCCGATGAGATGAAAGCCAAAGAGGCGGAGCAAAGAGAAAAGAACCGACAAGAGGCGGAAGATGCCCGCAAAGCGGAAAAAAAGCGGCTTGAGAGCGATTTTGGTTACTTGCTGGAGAATAGCGGCATGGACTGGCACAAATATAAGAATTAGAATGCATCTGTTCGAGGTTTGACGGACATTCTAAGATTATGTACAATGGGAAGCTGAAGAAGGGCGCACGCCGGACGCTCTTCTTTTTTTGTGTTTGAAGGGAGAAAGGACATATGCAACAAGAGAAAACTTACAAGGGGAAAATGATTCAGTTCTTTACGATTCTGGGTCCTATTCTGATGACTCAAATCAGCCTTAACGCGATGACGTTATTCGATACGATGATGTCGGGCAGAGCGGGCACGAACGACTTGGCGGGAGTCGCTATCGGAGCGAGCTTATGGATGCCGGTTTCGATCGGATTGAATGGTATTTTACTTGCCGTTACACCGCTTGTCGCTCAGCTCTATGGCAAAGGCGATGTGAAGCAAATTTCAAAGACCGTAACTCAAGCGCTTTATTTATCTTTATTGTTAGCGATCGTCATTGTCATCGCAGGCGGATTTGCATTGAACCCGATTTTGACGGGGATGAATCTGGAGGCTGCAGTTCATCATATTGCCAAGCAATATTTAATCGCTCTATCCTTCGGCATTATTCCATTGTTCATATCTAGTGTACTTAGATATTTTTTCGATGCGCACGGATACACGAGGATATCTATGACCATCATGCTGGTGGCTGTGCCGATCAATGTGCTTATCAATTACTTGCTTATATTCGGCAATTGGGGATTTCCTAAACTAGGGGGAATCGGTGCGGGTTATGCTACAGCCATTACCTACTGGTTGATTCTAGTTTTCAGTATTGTGATGACTTTTAAAGTAGAAGCGATGAGCCGCTACAAGCTGTTCGTGGAGTGGTTTGCTCCATCATGGAAAACATGGAAGGAGCAGCTCAAGATCGGCGTTCCTATGGGGTTGTCAGTCTTTTTCGAGGCCAGTATATTTTCTGTTGTGACCCTGCTGATGGGTATGATGTTTAATACGGTAACTATCGCAGCTCATCAAGCGGCCATTAGCTTCACTACTATGATCTTCATGATTCCTTTGAGTATATCTATGTCCTTGACGATTATCATTGCTTATGAAGTGGGGAGCGGACGATATAAGGACGCTCGTCAGTACAGCCGCTTTGGAGTGTTAATGGCCATTGGAATCTTGGCGGTATGCTCCGTTTTCTTATATGTTTTCCGGGAGCAGATCGCTTATTTCTATACTGATAGTCGGGAAGTCGTAGAGCTAACGATGCAATTTCTTATATTCGCTATCGTCTACCAGTTGTCGGATGCAGCACAAGCTTCCTTACAAGGGGTGCTCCGAGGATATAAGGATGTTACGTTTCCGTTTATCATTGCACTGGTATCCTATTGGCTTGTCGGCATGCCGACGGGCTATGCGCTAGCTGCTTATACCGAATGGGGGCCTTACGGATTTTGGCTCGGTATTACAATTGGCCTGACATTTGCAGCCGCAGGGTTCTATGTCCGTTTGCTCCGGGTCCAGAGAAAGTATCGAGTTGGGAGCCAAGTTGTCACGAAATAGATGGAACTATTTGACGATTTTATAATTCAGATAAGAAGATGTGAGAGATTTTGATCCAGATCAGATCATTCAATGGAGCGATTCAAAAGGATACTCAACTCAAGTAAATGAGAATAACACCAAAAAATACGCTGGCGTCGATATTCCTTCGACGTCAGCATAATCTTTTTCTAACTATCCAATAAATGACCAGTCCTATATAATACATGAGAATATCGTATGGATCAGGTGTTGATTGTTTATAGAAAGGGGTTATATACTCCCAATACAAACCAACTAGTAAGATAAATATGCTCAAACCGTAAAAATTCAAATATAATATACGCAAAAAGTGAGTTAATAATATATTTGAGTAGGACAGCAGAATAATGGATGCTAGTAAATCATTGTAATACCCAGTAAAAAACCAATGTAAGGAAGAATCGATAGATTTAAATAATAATTCATTCAAACCATACATGGAAAAGCAGATTCCTAAAATTGCTATATCTTTTAAGGTGTATTTATAATTAGTCTGTATTAGTTTTAACATAACGATAAGACGATAACAGCAAGTATGATGCCTCCAGCTACACCGAAAATTATTTTTGCCATTTGGTTGCACCTCGATATATTATGACTTTTGAATTAGGTTCTAATATATCAAAAAGTGTAAAATTATGGAATGGGCAAAAGTGTTTTTTTATAGGCGCCAATCTGAGGTGATGATTCAATTGAATAGTGAGATTAAGCGTGAGCGAAGCTGCCCTTTTTGTGGTGGTGAAAATAAATGCAGTGTTGAAAGCGGTGATTGTTGGTGCTTCCATACCAAGGTACCTCAAGAACTACGTGATCGAATACCAGCCGAGTTGCGAGGACAAGTATGCATTTGCCGCAAATGCGTAGAAGAATTCAAAAATGAGCAGCATTAATTATTAAATGTATTTTTTTAAGCGGTGGTATTGCTTTTATTTATATAGTTGCTATATAATTCGTGTAAGGAAGTTCGTATCGACCCTTTGAGGTATAACACCCTCTTTTGCCTGATCGGTAGGATTTTGGTAGGGAGCCAGTTCAACAACAGATCATTTGAAGAACTTGGAGATTGCAGTTATTTTCATTGATCAGGAATATTAGGCTTGTCCAAGCAACTATTGAGAACAATGACATAGAGGATAATAAAACAGAATATGGTCGATCTTCGGGGTAGGGTGAAATTCCCGACCGGCGGTGAAGGGTGCAAGTATTGGCCCATAGCCCGCGACTCGTCATTTGCTTTATAGCATTGACGACTGATTTGGTGGAATTCCAAAGCCGACGGTACAGTCCGGATGGGAGAAGGTCAAAACAAGCATGTACTTCTGGTACGGTTTCTTTTTCGTGAAAAACTTTCCAGATCCACGCCTGTTTATGTATGCCCCGTTGTCACATTTGTTGATAACGGGGCTATCTTTCTTTCGAAGCTTCCTTTTCATATTTACAGGAGGTTATGGAGATGGAGAACACATTTGCAGCATCATCAGAAAAAACGGGCGGATCTAAGCTCGGAAGTAGAGGCGGAGTATGGCTGGTCGCGCTTGGCGCAGCCTTATGGGGTGTAGACCCTTTGTTCAGAATATTACTTCTGAAATACTTTACGTCCTCACAAATCGTATTAATGGAGCATTTACTGTTGCTCTTGTACTCAGTACCGGTATTATGGATCTATAGAAGCAAAATACATGGATTGACGCTGAAGCATATCGTTGCTCTCTTATTTATATCCTGGGGCGGTTCGGCGATTGCTACCATCATGTTTACTTCGGCTTTTGCACACGGCAATTTGAACGGGGTTCTGCTGCTGCAGAAGCTTCAGCCATTATTTGCTATCTTGATGGCAAGATGGATATTGAAGGAACGCTTACCTGCTAAGTTTTCCATATTTATCGTCATGGCGCTTGTGGGAACCTACCTATTAACCTTTGGTCTATCGTTCCCTTTTAACGGGCTATCTGAATTCGGCTTAGCAGGAGGTTTGTTATCTATTGGAGCGGCTGCATTGTGGGGCGGTTCTACTGTTATGGGACGTTTGCTGTTGGATAAGCTGCCGTTTGAATCTGTCACGGCACTTCGCTTTATTTTGGCGCTGCCGCTACTCTTCTTTACGACATGGATGGGGGGAGAGGCTTGGCACTTCCCGATACAGACAAATGACTGGGCCGCGATTTCGATCAACTTGGTGCTCCAAGCTTTTTTACCGGGATTGTTCAGTTTGCTCTTGTATTATCGAGGATTGTCTAACACGAAAGCTTCCTTTGCAACGTTAGCGGAATTATTCTTCCCGGCAATCGGCGTCTTCGTGAACTGGCTCGTATTTCATCAATCTATTACGATGGCGCAGATCGCAGGCTTCGTATTGATCTGGTTCATGCTCTTTCAGTTATCGAGACAGCAGGACGGACTCGAGTCTAATTTGGCGGTACAGCCGAAGCTGGCAAGAGAACGTTCATAAATGAGATTAATCTAAACCGTATTTTAATAGGTACGGTTTTTTTGTTACGTACTTATGGGCCAAATTGATTTTGAAAAGGATGGGAAAATCTTCATTAAATATTCATAGTGTCTTCATCAGATCTTCATGAAACTTATCAGCCAGAGTGATAAGATACTTTTACCAAATCAATTTAGACATAGTTTAAATATAAAAAGAGCTGCTCAAGGAGGAATCATCTATGTACAAAACAGTCATTATCGGAACAGGCCCTGGGGGGTTAACATCTGCAATCTATTTGGCAAGAGCCAATCTCAATCCGTTGGTTATTGAAGGTCCGGAGCCAGGTGGTCAATTAACGACGACAACAGAGGTCGAGAATTTCCCAGGATTTCCTGAAGGGATCATGGGGCCGGAATTGATGGCCAATATGCGCAAGCAAGCAGAGCGATTTGGAGCCGAGTTTAAAACCGGTTGGGTTAACAAAGTCGATTTATCCAAGCGCCCATTTACTTTATGGGTGGAAGGAATGGGGGAAATTCAAGCGGAGTCCATTATCGTCTCCACTGGAGCTTCAGCCAAGTACTTGGGTATTCCTGGGGAAAGAGATAATGTCGGCCGCGGTGTGAGCACATGTGCTACCTGTGACGGATTCTTCTTCCGCAACAAAAAAATTATCGTCGTTGGCGGCGGAGATTCCGCAATGGAAGAGGCTAACTTTTTGACTCGTTTTGCTTCTGAAGTCGTACTGGTAAATCGCAGGAACGAGCTTCGAGCTTCCAAAATTATGCAGGACCGCGCCAAACAAAATGCTAAAATCAGCTGGAGCTTGAACCGGACACCTTTGGAAGTCGTTAGCGGTGAGAAAGGCGTAACCGGTTTGAAAGTCAGAAATAACGATACAGGTTTAGAGGAAATTATCGAGACGGATGGTATTTTCATTGCCATCGGTCATACACCAAACACCAAGTTCCTTGATGGTCAACTAACGACGGATGATCACGGTTATTTGCAAGTATTGCCAGGCACTACCGAAACTAACATTCCAGGTGTATTCGCCTGCGGGGACGTTCAAGACAGCCGTTATCGCCAAGCGATAAGCGCCGCTGGAACAGGCTGTATGGCTGCTCTGGATTGTGAAAGATTTTTGGAGAATGCCGAGTCAGAGGCTTTAGTATCGAATCATTAATCTCTTTCATCTTCAATCCAACTACAAGGAGGGCTTCTACAATGAGCGCAAATCTGAATGAAATACTAAACCGTCAAATCGCAAACTGGACTGTACTGCACATCAAGCTGCATAATTTCCATTGGTATGTAAAAGGTCATCAGTTCTTTACGCTTCATACGAAGTTCGAAGAGCTGTATACGGAAGCTGCTCTTCATATCGATGTATTGGCTGAACGGCTATTATCCCTCGGAGGAAACCCTGTAGCAACACTGAAGGGCTCATTGCAATTAGCTTCTGTCCATGATGCGGACGGAGGAGAGAATGCTGAACAAATGGTTGAGAAGCTCGTTAATGATTTCCGCACCCTAATCGAGGAACTGAAGGCCGGGATGAAGGCTGCTGCGGAACAGCAAGATGAGACAACTGGGGATTTGCTTCTTGGTATCCACGCTGGTTTAGAGAAGCATGTGTGGATGTTGAATTCTTTCCTGGGAAAATAAAGATTCCTGGAAATTATCGTAATATACGACGCAAGAAATCAAGCTGACCCGATATTTGGTATCGGGCAGCTTTTTTATGTAGGCAAGATGTCGAAAAATGGTGTAAAATCATATTATACGAATGAACTTAAGCTTAGTATTTGTGCTCCTGAGGCATTAAGCCAAGCGCAATGCTATTGCTTATATTCTCGATGGGTGTCGCATCCAAGTTTTCAATGTCTTGGTGTGCGACAGGGGTATGCATGATTTCTTCAGCCTCGCCTTCGGTTAGTTTTCGGTCGAATTCATGCTCGAGCTGTTCCTGTTGTTCGTTATCCATTTGGCATCATCCTTTCTGTATCCTATGGTGGGCAATTCAGCAAGTTTTATACAAAAATGGAGCCTGCCTACGGTAGAGTACGATAGATGACCAAAGTGCGGTAGAATACATATAAGGAGTAGAGTCATGATTTCAACCATTATTTTATTTTTATTGGCCGGGTTAGCCGAAATTGGAGGAGGGTATTTGGTCTGGCTCTGGCTTAGAGAGTCCAAGTCGATGGGGTATGGCATCGCAGGCAGCCTGATTTTAGTTTTGTATGGCATTCTGCCCACTTTGCAAAGCTTTCCAAGCTTCGGACGTGTATATGCCGCTTACGGAGGCGTCTTTATCGTGATGGCCGTCCTATGGGGCTGGCTTGTCGATCGGAAAATCCCCGATATGTACGACTGGATTGGAACGGTCGTTTGTATTATCGGGGTGTCTATAATGCTATGGGCACCTAGAGGTTAGTTATCATATTGCTGGTTTTCGGAGAAAATATCGATGAAATGCCTTGCACTTTTGGAAAGATAACGGTCCTTCAGCCATAACAAGCCGACATCAGATTGAAAAGCTGCGTCCCGGATAGTGAGTACCTTAATATTGGGAAGCGGAAACGATGCCATGACGGATTTCGGAAATACCGTTGCTCCGATTCCAGCCTCGACGAGCGCCATAATGATGGCCACACTGGAGCATTCGCAAATCACACTCGGTTCGAACCCGTGACGTCGACACTCATTCATAACCTTTTCATGCAGACCGGTTGTTTTATCCGTTTTGAGTGTTAGGAACGGGTAATTCGCCAGTTCGAGCATGTCCATGGAATGTTTATCGGGGTCAGGACACCAATGGCTCGGAAGAACTGTAACAAAAGGATCCGAGGGCAGAGGGAGGATCGAATAAGGGTGAGTTTCGGAAGCGGATTCGAACGGTAGGCGAGCTACAACCAGCTCGATTTGACGTTTTTCCAAATGGTAGCCGAGCAAATAATGGTCTCCCTCTAATATTTTAAAAGTGACCTGGGGATATATTTGGCGAAACCTTTCGATCCGCGGTGGAAGCAATGAGATGCAGGAAACAACGGAACCGATGGCTAGCATTCCATTCATTCCTTCTTCAAGCTCCTTTACTTCCTGTATCGTTTCGTTGAATTTCTGCAGCAGGCTCTCTGCCTTGCGCTGGAGCAGCTCTCCGGCGTGAGTCAAGCTTAGCTTATTCCCATTCCGGTCAAACAGGGTGACATTCAGTTCCTGCTCCATTAGTTTTAACTGCCGGCTCAATGGAGGCTGTTCCATATTTAAAGCCTTGGCGGCACGGGTAATTTGACCTTCTCGCGCTATGGCCAAAAAATAGCGTAATTGTCGAATATCCATCAAGCTCTTCCTTTCTTCTCAATACCTAATAGGTATGGGAACCCCATAAAACAGATATTTTTAATATACCTAATCAAGTGATACGATTCAACTAATAAGTATGATAATTATGGTAAGGGGATGTATTCAATGTCGAATCTTTCTATTAAAATCGAACGTACAACAACGCCTAAGCAAAAACCGGATGAAGCTAAACTGCCGTTCGGCAAATATTTTACGGACCATATGTTCATTATGGATTATGAAGAAGGACGCGGCTGGTATGACCCTCGCATCATTCCGTACCAACCTATTATGATGGACCCTGCTGCCAAAGTATTTCATTACGGCCAAACCGTATTTGAAGGACTTAAAGCTTACAAAGGCTCCGACGGCAAAATTCTTTTGTTCCGTCCGCAACAAAATTTCTTGAGATTAAACCGTTCGAATGAACGTATGAGTATCCCTGCGATTGATGGTGAGGTTTGCCTCGAAGCATTGAAACAGCTTATCAATGTGGACCAAGACTGGATTCCTTCCGTAGAAGGAAACTCTTTGTATATTCGTCCTTTCATCATTGCTGACCAAGCAACATTGGGTGTATCCCCATCGCTTAATTATAAATTTATGATCATCATGTCGCCGGTGGGTGCTTACTATGCAGAAGGTATTCACCCGGTTAAAATTTACGTGGAATCCGATTATGTTCGTGCGGTAAAAGGCGGCACAGGTAATGCCAAAACAGCAGGTAACTACGCAAGCGGCTTGAGAGCACAAGAGGAAGCTACAAGCAAAGGCTATTCTCAAGTGCTGTGGCTTGACGGTGTTCATAAAAAGTACATTGAAGAAGTAGGAAGCATGAACGTATTCTTTAAAATTAACGGTACGGTCGTTACTCCTGAATTGAACGGCAGCATCTTGGACGGGATTACAAGAAACTCCATGATTCAGCTGTTGAAGCATTGGAATGTTCCTGTTGTAGAACGTCAGCTCAGCATTGATGAGATTGTAGAAGCGCACAAAAACGGAACTTTGGAAGAAGCATTCGGTACTGGAACGGCAGCTGTTATTTCTCCTGTCGGCGATTTGTACTACAACGATCACCAAATGATCATTAACAACGGTCAAACCGGAGAGCTCTCCCAAAAGCTGTATGACACATTGACTTCGATTCAGCAAGGTAAAGCACAAGATCCATTCGGATGGATGGTTGAAGTGAAACAACAGGCTCTTCAATCCTAAGAAAGAGGACTATACAATGATTCGAGTGCTATTCGTATGTTTAGGTAACATCTGCCGCTCGCCGATGGCGGAAGCTGTATTTCGTGATAAAGTTAAGGCTGCCGGCTTGGAACATGTGATTGAGGTAGACTCAGCAGGTACAGGGGACTGGCATATCGGCCACCCTCCTCATGAAGGCACTCGAGGCATATTAGAGCAAAAGGGCATTGATTACAGCGGGATTCAAGCGCGGCAAACCGCGGCTGGCGATTTTGGTCAATTCGATTACATTATCGCTATGGACTCCAGCAACATGTCCAATCTCAAGGCTATGACTCCGTCCGGTTCTAATGCTGTATTGAAAAAGCTGCTGGATTTCATTCCTGAACATCCAGTACAAGACGTACCTGATCCTTATTACACGGGCAACTTCGATGAGGTATTCGATATGGTGAGCGAAGGCTGCGATCGTCTTTTAGCCTATATCAAGGAACACGAAACCTTATAAAATGCTCTCGGGTATCTTAAGGAAATGTCATAAATAAGCTTAAATCACATCCGTTAGGGTGTGGTTTAAGCTTTATTTGTTGTTATCGGCAGCCCGATGTTAATCCTGCACTTCATACAGACCGGACTTGGTCTTGAACCATAGAAACATATGGGAGATGAAAACTTTCAGCACTGCGTACCCTGGAACAGCAAGAATGATCCCCAGCACGCCAAACAAATTTCCTGCCGTCAAAATGACAAAAATGATGGTTACAGGATGGATATGTAAGGTTTTACCCATTATTTGCGGTGAGATGAACTTTCCCTCGATCAGCTGCACGATTGTCCAAATAACAATCATTTTTAACAGCATGACAGGGGAAGTGACACTGGCTACGACTAAGGCGGGCGTTATGGCGATGGCAGGACCTAAATAAGGAACAATGCTTGTACAAGCCGCTATGACCGCAAGAACGAGCGAGAAATCAAGACCGATCACCTGATAGCCGATAAAGAGCAGGAATCCGATGCAGAAGCTGACAATTATTTGACCGCGGATGTATGAGCTGATCTGGTGGCTCATTTCTTTCATGACACTATAGGCTGAATCACGGATAGCTACAGGCGCAAAAGACAGTATGTACGATGGAAGCCGCTTGCCTTCAAGCAGCAAGTAAAAGAGAATGAAAGGCACAGTGACAATAGCCAGAACGGTTTCCGTTAATGCTCCTAAGAAGCCGCTTAAGCTGGACAACGTATGATTCAGTATCGTTGTCGCCTTTTGTGAGATCGAATTCATCAGTTCGTCCGCATTAAAGTTGATACTGTTGGCAAGCTGATTCATCAATTGGCTGCCCATAAGATGTTCGAACTGTTGATTAATGGTACGCACATAGGTGGGTATATTCTGAATCAGACCCAAGATTTGTTCGCGTATTAAAGGAATGACAATAGTCAAAAGCAATGCAATGACCCCGATAATAATCAAATACAGTAGAATGATGGAGTATACTCGTTTTATTTTTTTTGTTTCCAGGTAGTATACGACAGGGTTCAGAAGGTAGTAGAAAACGCCGCTCAATATCAGAGGCAGAAGTACGGTTTTGAGCAGCACCGTAAAGGGTGTAAAAACAAACTTGATCTTGGTCAGAACCAAGATGTTCAGACCAATGAGCAGTAAGAACAATAGGAAAAAAATAAACTTATTGTGAATCACCAGAAGCTTAAAACGTTCCGACCAAGCCCCAGAATTTCGCATACAGATTCCTTTCCGTTATCATGATTTATCTTAAGAGTATTGACAAAAAAAGTCATTAATAACGGTAGCAAGCTGAACTCATTAGAAATTTGTTGTGTTTAGATATTAATGTCCTAGTTATAGCAAAAAAGGCGAACATGTCATCCGAATCTCGGACAATGTTCGCCTCTTTAAGTTCATCTATGAATTCATTTGTGTTGAATCTATTAAATAAATATGATAGAATATCAAGTGCTAATAAAATAGTTAATTATTATATCATACATCATGCAAAATGTCAATAGATGTCGTATGGCATCACGCCAAATGAAAGCATACCAAGGAGGTTTTTGATGGAAAATCTTCCGTGTCAAGGATGTAGGGGTTTATGCTGTGGTCCTGTTCCAATAACTGAAAACGAATTAGTACAAATAAAGAAGAAGATTAAATCCATGCCTCGAAGGACCCGCGAGGAGTTGGAAAATCAGCATCGCTATTTTGGGACTTGTATATTTTACGACCTGGATGGTGACCGCTGTGGTATTCACTCCGTGAGGCCGGCCATATGCGGAGCCTTCGGACATTATGAGAATCTGATCTGTTTCCGGAAGCCCGAAGCAGCGTCTGAAGCAAATTGGAAGGCGAAAGAGAGAGCCGTCGGTGTTTTGTCGGTCGACTTTACATGGAAAGATTTTTAATATGCCGAAATAACAAGTGGCACACGAGGATTGACTTTATTTGTTAATATGAGCTATAGTAAATGTATTCCCTATTTAAGGAGAGATTTTGATGTCGGTGAGCGTTCTTAACTAATCAATTCCATATTGAGGTTTTTGATCAAAAGACCAGCGAAAAAATGCAGATTAATGCATTTCTATTTGTTATGGGATTTTCAAGACCTCGGAATTAGTTAAGAACAACGGATATCATACGATGCCTTAAGGGATCTCCTATTAATGAGTCCTAATCCGTGCTGTTTTTTGGCGCGGATTTTTTGTGTTTAGGGACGCAGTAATAGATGGTTCGAACCAAGAGCGGAGAATGACGATGTTCATTCTGCGCTCTTTTTGCATTTCAATTTGATTTAAGGAGCGATTGATCGTGAAAGAACAAACTTTGCAACGCTTGGAATTCAACAAGATGAAAGAAACCATCAGTCAATATGCTGTTTCTTACATGGGTAAGAAGCATATTGAACAAATGATACCCATGACTAATGTGAAGCTGATACGCAGCAAGCTGGACGAAACTGCAGAAGCAAAGGCTTTACTTCAGCTAGGAGCAAGCATTCCGATTCCTTCATTGGAAGGTATTGAGCCTGTTATCAGCTTGTTAGGGACGGGATATGTGCTGAGTGAAAAAGACTTTACCCATGTGTATCAATTTCAAGTCAGCTGCTCCCAGCTCATCAAGTACATGGCAACCAAGCACCTTGCTGCTCCTAATGTGAGCACTTATGCATCATCAATTCATGAGCTGGATTCTTTGAAGGCAGCTATTGACAGAAGCATTCGAAGTGGAAGGGTCGTTGATTCGGCAAGCAAGGAACTAATGAGGGTGCGCAAACGGCTAGCAGTCTTCGAAGAGCGACTCAAAGGCAAGTTGGATTCCTTAATGAGCAAGCATAGAAGCATTTTGCAGGAAAACCTTCTAAGTACAAGAAACGGGAGATATGTGCTTCCTATCAAAAAGGAGCATCGCAAACTCGTCAAAGGTACTGTATTGGATGAGTCGGCAAGCGGTCAAACGGTTTATATCGAGCCGGCTGAGGTTATGCAGCTTCAATTTGAGCTCTCTGGTTTGAGAGCAGAAGAGGCGCGAGAAGAGTTGAAGGTGTTAAGTGATTTGACCGCTTTGGCAGAACGGTATGCGCAAGAGCTTGAAATCAATGTGGAAACCGTAGGAATTTATGATTTTATAATTGCAAAAGCGAAGTATGCGTTAACGATAAAAGGAGCTAACGTGGAGCTGAATAATAGCGGGATCATGGATTTACGAGAGGCGAGACATCCGCTGCTTGGAGATAAGATGATTCCTTTGGATTTTGTCATCGGGAGAACATTTCAGTCCTTAATCATTACAGGTCCCAATACAGGAGGAAAGACGCTCGCTTTAAAAACGATCGGCCTGCTAACGGTAATGGTTCAATCTGGCTTGCTGGTGCCGGTTAAGGAAGGTAGTGTAATGTCTATATTCTCTAACATTGCGGTAGATATCGGTGATGGTCAGAGCATCGAGCACGCGTTAAGTACGTTTTCGGCTCATATCGGCAACATTATTGACATTCTTCAATTGGCAGATCGTTCGACGCTGGTGCTGATTGATGAGATGGCTTCTGGTACGGATCCGGGAGAAGGAGTCGGATTGTCAGTGGCCATATTGGAAGAGCTGCACAGAAGAGGTTCGACGGTTGTGGCAACAACCCATTTCAGCGAAATTAAAAAATTCGCAGAAGCTGCACCAGGCTTTGAAAATGCCCGTATGGAGTTTGATGCCGACACCCTGCAGCCTTTGTATCGTCTTCGAATAGGAGAAGCAGGTCAGAGCTATGCCTTCTTGATCGCATTGAAATTAGGTATTCCTGCAAGTATCGTTGAGCGTTCTAGAAGTATTGCCGATAGTGGCTTTACGTTCGATTTTTCACAGCATGAGATCCAACGCAGCTTGACCACAGAGAACAAATCGAAGGACACAAAAGAACCGAGTGCTTCTAGCATCAAAAAAGAAATGGTATCCAAGAGCTTCCAGTTAGGAGATAGTGTGTACGTTTCCTATTTGGGCCGAACGGGTATTGTCTTTGAAACAGAGGATGCCAAAGGGATTGTCGGCGTCATGGTTCAAAAGCAAAGGTTTAAGATTAATAAGAAGCGTCTCACTCTTCATATCGAGAGTAAGGATTTGTATCCGGAGGATTATGATTTGGATATCGTGTTGGAAACTAAAGAAGACCGGAAGAAACGCAAGCTCATGAATCGAAAATATGTTCAAGGACTTACGATTGAGAAGAAAGGGCAAGACTGAGAATCGGAGTTGTTTATTCCATAAATTTGGAACAGAAGAAGGAATAGGTTAGAATAGAGGCAGTCAGGACTAACCATATACTACACCACGTTAGGAGAGAGGCAGCCATGAACGCCCTGGAAACCATTATTACGATTGTGGTTATGAACGTTGTCTATGTGTCTCTATTTACGATTCGAATCATTCTCGTTATGAAGGCTAGGAGGCTGCTTGCTTCTTTTATTAGCATGTTTGAGGTATTTGTGTATTTAATGGCGCTTAACATCGTGCTGCAAAATATTGATGAACCCTTAAATCTTGCCGCATACTGTATCGGTTGGGGGGCAGGGGTCTGGCTGGGCATTAAAATTGACGAATGGATTGCTCTAGGTTACTCTATTCTTCAAATCGTGGTCAACTACGAGTCGACTCAACTGCCATTGACCCTTAGGGAAAAAGGGTTCGGGGTGACCAGCTGGACAGCAGAAGGTAGAGATGGTCCTCGACTTGTCATGCAGGTACTAACGAAACGTAATCAGGAGAAGCGATTAATGCAGCTGATTCAGGACCTCGCACCCAAAGCATTCGTTATTTCATATGAGCCGCGGACGTTCCGCGGCGGATTTTGGACCAAGCGATTGAAAGGCCTCCGGGAGTGAGGTCTTTTTTTTGTATTTTCTACGAGTCTGACTGAAGCTCTTCACGTTTCAATTCAGGGAAAATAGGGTAAACCTATACAATGTGAAGGAGTGAAACGCGGATGATTCATTTTGAAAATGTGAAAAAAAGATACGATGACGGTTATGTTGCACTTAAAAACATTAATCTTGAATTTAAAGAAGGGGAATTAACCGTCTTAATCGGACCAAGTGGGTGTGGGAAGACAACGCTCATGAAGCTGATTAATCGATTGAACAATCCAAGTGAGGGCAAAGTGCTCATCAGAGGAAAAGATATATCGACCATTGATCCAGTTGAACTGCGTCGCAGTATCGGCTATGTCATTCAGAACATAGGTCTGTTCCCTCATATGACCATAGCGGCTAATGTAGCTGTGGTGCCTCGTTTGCTGCATTGGGATAAGGCTCGTATAGATAGCAGAGTGGATGAGCTGCTTCAATTGGTTAATCTGGAACCGGAGACCTACCGTAACCGGTACCCGGCTGAGCTTAGCGGTGGACAGCAGCAGAGAATCGGGATCATTAGGGCGCTTGCGGCGAACCCGGATATTATTTTGCTGGACGAGCCCTTCAGTGCATTGGACCCGATCAGCCGTGAGCAGCTGCAAGAAGAGCTGGTCCGCCTGCAGCAGGAATTGAAACAAACGATTGTGTTTGTTACACACGATATGGATGAAGCTTTGAAGATAGCGGACACGATAGTATTGATGAAGGATGGGGAAGTTGTTCAGCAAGGACGTCCGGAGCATATTCTGCGTCACCCTGCCAATGATTTCGTCAAAAACTTTATCGGAGAGAAAAGGCTCCAAACCGAAACGCCTGGTGAAACAATCCTTGTAGATGAAGTGATGACGGAGAATGCAGTCATTGCCTATCCGACTAGAGGGATGGCGGAAGCGACCAAGTTGATGGAGAAACGCAGGGTTGATTCTTTGATTATCGTGGATCGGAATCGTGTATTGCTCGGCTATGCAACGATTTTCCGGGTAATGGACCGGTATCGGGAAGAGAATGCAACCTTAGCTGACGTGATGAAGCCTTTTGAGCATGTCGTCGAATCCGGCACGCCTCTTATGACAGCGATCACGCTCATGAATGAGCTGGGTCTGCCCTACGTTCCAGTTATTCGTGGCGGCAAATTTTTGGGCTTGATTACGAAAGGAAGTATTGTTCGTCATCTTGCTGAATTATACACCCCTTCCGAGAACGAGGAGCAGGTAACGGAGCTGCCTGCCGCAGAGGTTGAATTGGAGGCTAATAAGAAGGAGGAGGAACCAGTATGATGAGCTCCTACTTTGAATTTTTGGCTACCCGGCAGGCTGACATTTTCCAGGCACTGAAGGAGCATTTGATGATTTCGTTTGTGTCGGTGCTGCTTGGAGCCATTATTGCTATTCCTATAGGCATTATATTAGCGGGCAATCGAATTGCTTGGTTGAATAGTGTTGTGTTCGTCATTGCGAACATCTTGCAGACGATACCCAGTCTAGCTCTCCTTGCAGTTCTGATTCCTCTACTAGGCGTAGGTCGAACACCGGCTATCTTTGCATTATTTCTGTATTCGTTGATGCCGATACTTCGAAATACGTTTGCCGGATTTCAATCGGTCGATCCGAATTTGCTAGAGGCTGCAAGAGGAATGGGGTATAACAAGACGCAGAGGCTGCTCCATATTCAGCTTCCCCTGGCCTTTCCGTACATTATGTCAGGAATTCGGGTGACGACCGTTTATATAATAAGCTGGGCTACGCTCGCCACCTTAATTGGTGCAGGCGGCCTTGGACAATTGATATTCGCAGGGATGGGAACCAATAAGAAGGAGCTTATTTTTACTGGTGCCATTTTGGCCGTCATATTGGCTCTTATCATTGACTTTCTCTTGAGCCTTGCCGAAAAATGGGTCACCTCGAGCGCTAATCCCGCAGCTAATCGTGTCAAAGCTGCTCGGGGGGGAAGCCGATGAAAAGGATGAAACGTACAGCGCTACTGCTATTGCTGGTTGCGGCATTATCTGCTGTATTGTCCGGCTGTGGCGATCAAAACAAAATCATTATCGCAACCCAAACCTACTCAGAGCCGAAAATTTTGGCGCAGATGCACAAGCTGTTAATTGAAGATAGAACGGACCTTAAAGTCGATGTATTGCCGGATTTGGCTTCTAGTACGGTCGTGCTGCAGGCTATGAGAAACAATGATGTTCAAATGGCAGTCCTATATACGGGGATGATCTTTGATAACTATTTCCCAATACAACCTACTAAAGACCGCGCAAGCGTGCTGCAGCAGGCAAGAGAAGGCTTTGATAAAAATTTCGGGATTCATTGGTATGACCCGTATGGCTTTGAGAATACTTATGCCTTTACGGTTAGGGAGGATTTGGCTGCGGAGAATCATTGGGAGAAGATATCTGATGTTGCCTCTAAGGCTGGGAGTATGACACTTGGAGTGGACACGACTTGGCTGGAACGGCAAAACGATGGCTATCCTGCTTTCCGTAAGCATTATGGAATTAACTTCGGCAAAACACTGCCTATGGAAGTAGCATTGGTCTATAAAGCAGTAGCAAGTAAAAACGTAGATATCGTTCTGGCGTATTCAACAGACCCGAGGATTAAGGAATACAACTTGAAGTCGCTTCAAGATGATAAGCAGTTCTTCCCTCCTTACGATGCTGCACCGGTGGTCCGGAATGACGTGATAGCGAAACATCCTGAAGTGGGTGATATCATCAATATGCTCGCTGGCAAGATTGATGTCCAAACGATGATCGAGCTTAACTATGAGGTCGATGTTAATAAACGAAATGAGAGAAAAGTGGCTGAAGAATATTTGCATAAGGTTGGTCTGTTGAAATAGAACAAAAAAGAGGTGGTCATATGGATTTGTTTTTCCGGTATGTGGGGGAGAATGGATCATATTTGCTGGAATTGGCATACGAGCACATCTTAATGGTGCTGTTCGGGTTACTGCTAGCGTTAATCGTTGGGGTGCCACTCGGTATTGCAGCCGCTCGCGTACCCCGATTAGCTAACCCGATTCTAATCATCGCGAACGTAATCCAAGTGTTTCCGAGCATGGCCTTGCTTGTCTTGCTCATGATCGTATTTGGGCTTGGCTTCACATCTGTTGTGATAGGGCTGTTCTTGTATTCGCTGCTGCCGATTATCCGTAATACGTATGTTGGTCTTACACAGGTGGACCCTGCATTGATTGAAGCGGGAAGGGGAGTCGGGATGAGCGGGATGCAGCTGCTTTTTCGGGTACAGCTCCCGCTTGCTCTGCCATTTATCTTTACAGGTATTCAAATCGCCGCCGTTATCGCTATCGGCGTTGCTACGATTGCTCCTCTTATCGGTGGGGAGGGATTGGGTAGAGAAATCTACGCGGGGATCAATATGGACAATCCAGCACGATTATATGCTGGTGCGATCCCAGCCGCGCTGCTTGCCTTGCTCGCTGATTTTGTCCTCGGCAAATTGCAGCGTCGCATGAAATGGAGCGGAGCTTCTTAACTTATTCAACCGAAAAGCAGACAATCAAGTCACTTCGTCACCTGATCAAGGTGAAATGAAGTGACTTGTTTTTTTAGATCGCTTCACAAGCATACATGGATAGCCTAGGGTGAAGCGGTTCATACGGTTTCGGCACAGGTTTACATATTCCGGCTGGGTACAAAGTATTATTCAAATACCTAAACCCGCTAGTAAATAAGATCTCCTCTTTTGACAGAGCGGGAGGATGGAGTTTATTACAACTTAGGCAATAATACATATTCCTTCTCCTTTCGACATCTGTTACTAATTATAGACAATTTATATGCTTTACATGTGATTCTAATCACTTTTTTATAATTGGGTGCTTGGTTTGAAGTGTTGATAAAGAAAGTGACTTTTTTCCAAATGAAAGGTAAGGATTGTCCATATGATTTTGGAAGCGCATACAACTATAATAAATGGGATGCATCAAAGCCTGATCTACAAGGTGGGAGTGGCTTCATTGTGATTCTGCTCGATTCAAATATGGGAGGAGGTTATATCCCGGTCAAAGCAATGTGGATACCTAACAATACGAGGATTATGAAAAATCTACAAACTCGAAGGAGTGATCTTTTTTAGATGATTCGAATCAGGAGCAACCTCAGTAGAATACTTGCCTTTATTCTTATGATTTCAATGCTGATCCCCACAGGATGGACTATTCCTCAGGCTTTGGCAGAAGGAAGTGCTGCGGCATTGGTTCATAATGCAGCGGAATTAAACGCAGCCATGGAAAAAGCCGTACCTGGCGATACTATCACTATGGCGAATGGAATCTGGAAGGACGTTAATATTGTATTTCATGCCGAGGCTACACTGGCTAAGCCAGTAACCTTACGTTCGGAAACACCGGGTAAGGTTATCATCACAGGCAGTTCTAAGTTAACGCTCGACAGTCCTAATTTGATTGTTGACGGATTATATTTTACGAACGGTGCGCCGATCAATGCAGAATCAGTTATAACCTTCAACTCCGACAATGGCAGAGTTACGAATACGGCTATCATCAATTACAATCCCCCAAGCGCAAAAACAGCATATTATTGGGTTTATTTCAGAGGCAGCAACAACCGTCTCGATCATGGGCTCCTGCAAGGCAAAAGCAATGATACACCTGTAGTCGGCAACGATTTTACGGGAGCAAAGTTCAATAAAGTCGATACCATGTACATTAAAGACATCCCTTATATTGCGGATTCCAATGGAAGAGAGATTTTCCGGATCTGGGGTTACGGACGTAATGATGAAGAAGGCACAGACGGAGCTTTTTTTACGATAGAAAACAATCTGTTCGAGCATGCGGATGGAGAAGGCACGGAAATCGTTTCCCTCAAGTCGAACAACAACGTCGTGCGAAACAATACGGTTATCGAGACGAAGGGAGCGTTTGTCGGTCGCAGCGGTAATACGAACACATTCGAAGGCAATCTGATTATCGGGAATAACGTATCGGGAACAAAAGGCTTTAGGTTATCGGGTAAAAATCTGACCGTCTCCAACAACTATGTGGAAAGCGTTGAGAAAGATGCGATGATTATTTACTCGGGAGAACACTTATTTGATAAAAATTATAATGTGGAATATTTATGGGATGGTTTTCAGCCCATCGTTAGACCGGAGGCACCTCATGGCTATGTAGTAAACTATGGGCAAGTAAAGGATAGTGTGTTCGAGGGCAACACGTTTTATAACAACGGCGGGGTTGATATTGACCTTGGCAAAGTGACTTATAAACGAAACGCACCCAAGCAGCAGCTGGTCCTCATACCGGAGAATAACAAGCTAAAGAACAATACCGTCTATAAAACCATTGCGGGAACCGGGATCGATACGCCTATACAGGATACCACAGCACCACTGGATAAGTTTACGTTCCAACCGAATTCATTAGAAGGTAACGTGCTGTATGGCGCGAGTGCAATTGTGAATAAACCGAGTATACTTAACGGGATTCAGCTCAAGGAATTGAAGGATGCGAACGTGGCCGCTATTCAAGCTAAGAAACCAAACGCATTAACTTCAAGGGATGTAGGTCCAAGCTGGGTTCAGCAAGGAAATGTAGGTAATGTAGCGGTAGCAGCGGGAGATGGACAAGCCACCCTCACATGGACAGAGCCTTCTGTTAATACGTCATTTAAAAAAGTGGCTTTTATAGGGGACAGCATTACGCAAGGAGTAGGAGCTGCAATAAGCTATCCAGAACAGGTTGCTGCAATGCTGGGTTCTCAATATGAAGTGAAAAACTTCGGTGTATCCGGTACGACGATGCTCAGTATAGGCGGAGCCTCTTATTGGATTAAACCCCAGTTTGCTGATAGTAAAGCATGGAACCCCGATATTGTTGTTATCATGTTGGGCACGAATGATTCCAAACCAGCTAACTGGAAGTATAAAGAACAATTCATCATAGACTATAAGAAAATGATCGATGAATACAAGAACCTGCCATCCCATCCGGAAGTTTACGTAAATTTACCTCCAAGAGTATATGGAGCGGGGAATTTCGGGATAACAGATGAGGTTGTGGGCAAAGAAATGATGCCTCTTGTGAAGGAAATTGCCAAAGAAGCCTCCGTTAAAGTAAATGATGTATACACAGCAACGAGCGGCATGGCTCAAAACTTTCCGGACATGGTGCATCCGAACGACGAAGGAGCTAAAGCGATCGCTGAGACGGTCTTTAACAGCATATCTCCTACCCGAGAAGATTATGTTGGACTGAATATTTATCAGGAGTCGGAATCCACACCGAAAATAAAGATTCCTAGAGGCACCAAAAATGCGGTGATTACTGGTTTAACCAATGGAATCTCCTATACTTTCACTCTGAAAAGTGTGCTGGGTGATGTAGAAAGCGTGGGAGTAACTGTATCAGTGAAGCCGTCTGATGTGCCAACAGGCGGTTACGGAGCTAACCTTGCCATGAAAAGTAATTGTGCTGCATGCACTTATTTCTCCTCTACGGATTACAGTATTCCTGTAGGTACAACAGATCCAGCCTCTAAATATGGCGCAAATGCAGCATTTGACGGTAGTACGGCGGGGACACGCTGGTCAGGAGCCTCAGGTCAAGCGACGAATCAGTTTCTTGGCGTGGATTTCGATGCTCCGACAACTTACAATCAAGTGGTCATCACGGAATATGGCAAAAGCTCCATTTATCGAGTTACATCGTATTGGCTGGAGGCTTCCGATGATGGTATCAATTACAAGGCGATTCCTGATACCCGTGGAACAACTATCGGGACAGCAGCTAACGGTGGTACCAAAGCCATACAGCTTAAATCACCGGCCACTTCACGCTATCTTCGGTTGAAGATAGAGGAGTCCCGCAAGGACAGCAGCAAAGCGCCGGATGCATCAGGTAATACACTTACCGAGGCATCGATATGGGAGATTGAAGTATACCATGTTACTCCTGATAATGTGTTGAACCCTTTGGCTGTTTCGGCACCGAGCGGCGGAGCTGTGGTTTTGAGCTGGCAGAAGCCGTTAAATGCAAACTATGAAAAGGTTAATATTTACAATGGTGAGTTCAGGCTTAAGACTGTAGATCAAAACACGACAACGACAACAATAGATGGACTTGAAAATGGAAAAGAATATGTCTTTACGTTTAAAACGGAATCTGCTGCAAGAGGGGAGAGTACAGGGGTTACCACTGCCGCTGTATATCCGGATGACGGTGTTGTACCGGATGCGCCAAGGGGATTAACTGCTTCCGCCGGTAACGGCATAATTGCATTATCTTGGAATTCTCCTCTTTACAAAGAAGTGACTAAATATAGCCTTTCTTATTATGATAAGGCGAATCCAAGCGCTACGGTGACACAAGATATTTATACTCCGGCAACTTCCTATAGATTGGAACGCCTCATGAACGGGCACGCCTATCAATTTACTATCAAGGCTGTATCTGCCAGCCGAAGAGCATCCGTTGAATCCAATGAAGCGACAGCTGTGTTTAAAAGTGGATCCTACGGTTTGACGGGAACACCTAGTGAAGGGGCCGTCTATTTAAAGTGGGACCCCTATCCGAAACCTGTTCAAGGATACAACATCTATATGAACAACAGTTTGCTTCCATCGGTTACAGGGAATGTGTATACGGTAACCGGCAGCACCTATCATTATGTAGTGAACGGTTTAACCAACGGAGTGTCCTACTCTTTCTATTTGAGAGCGGTATTAAAAGATGGTACCGAGGCTCCCGCCTCAGAAGCTATCTCAGTAACACCGCATGTCTTTAATGGGATTGCCGTTATAGGGCTTCCAGTCACTATGAAGAAGGGGGATTCTGCTAAGGCGGCTGTAATTGCCACTTATAACGACTCTGTTCAGGTGGATATAACGTCTTACGCCTCACTGCAAAGCTCTATTGAATCAATTGCTACTATCGATAATAGCAGCGGGGTTGTCCTTGCATTGTCGTCTGGGCAAACCGTCATTACCGCAACTTACGGCGGCAAGACGAATAGTGTCGTTATCCATGTGACGGATGATGTTTCTCCTGTTAAACCTGATCCGCCGACTGTTAAGTCATTGACTCTCACTGGAGTGAGTGATACGTTGCTGGCGTACCGCACGGCTGCGCTTGCCGTAACAGCTCAGTATTCAGATGGCACAACAAGCAATGTAACTGCCGATCCAAATATTATTTACAGCTCCAGCGATAAAGCAGTGGCTGATATTACCATAACAGGAGTGGGGACAGCTAGCGGATCAGCAACGTTGATCGCCAAAACACCGGGGATAACAGAAATTAAGGCGCAATTTGGCGGGGTAACGACAGAGACAACGGTACTAAGAGTCGTACACACCTCCAGCGGCCGCAGCAGCGGTAGTGGTGGAACATCAACAACGGATACTACGAAAGCTTTCTCTGGAACGCTTGATGAGAAGGATGTCCAGGTTAACAAGAATAAGGAGGACGGCTCCGTAATTTTAAGTGTGGATGCGGAGAAATTGAAGGCTGCGTTAAAAGCGTTAAATGACAAAAACGCGAAAGTGATTGTCCCATACAATGGGACGGAGTCAAATGTGAGTCTTGTGCTTCCTGCATCCTCCCTTATTGAAGACAGGTCCATAGCACACGCATCGATTATTGCCAAAATCAAAGATCTAACCTATGAGCTACCGCTTAACGCACTCGATCTTGATGCCTTGGCAAAAGAGCTGGGTTCCAAAGTGGAAGAGATGAATATCACAATCGTGCTTTCGAAGATATCCGCGATTGAAAGTGATACTTTGACAAGGGCAGCCTCGAATAACGGAGTAAAGCTGTTGTCTGCCGGTTATCATTTCTTCATTACGGCGAGCTCCAAAGGTAATACCGTAGAGGTGAAAAATTTCCACGGAAAATATCTTGTAAGAACATTGCCGCTGACCAGCAGCACAGTAAATGCTAATACCTCGACTGTCGTTGTTATCGATCTGACAACAGGGGAGATATTCTTCGTACCTTCGACCTTTACCCAAAGCGGTAACCAATCGATAGCGACACTGAAACGGCAGGGCAACAGCTTGTATGCTGCGGTAGATGCTGGAAGAACGTTCGATGATTTGAAGAATCATCCGTCCAAGGCCGATATTGAGCTGTTAGCATCCAAGCTGCTCATGGACGGTGTGGGCAATAACAATTTTGCTCCTGATAACCTCATCAAACGGAGCGAGATGGCTTCCTTATTAATTCGGGCGCTGGGCTTGAGTGAATTTAGTGGTAGAAATTCAGGTAATCCTCAGGCGGGGCCAACTAAGTTCTCGGATGTTACTACAACGACTTTATTCTCGAGCGCCATTCTGCTTGCTTCCCAATATGGCTTGGTTAATGGCTACGAAGACGGAAGCTTCAGACCGGATGCATTCATTACGAATGAGGAGTTGGTCGTGATGATTTCGAGAGCACTGACCATCGCAGGAAAAAGCGGTAATGCATCGAAACAGGCGAAATTTGATGATATTCAACAAGTTAGCTCCTGGGCAAAAACGGCTGTAGATGAAACATCGGGTGCAGGCATCATAGTTAGCGCTAAGGGGAGTTCTCTTGCTCCGCAATCGAACGCTTCAAGGGCGCAAGCAGCCGTTGCCTTGAAGAAGTTTTTACAGTTTGTTCAATTCATTGACTAACATCATTGGCAGACCTCTGCTCTATTCCATAGAGCAAGGGGTCTGTTTTGTTATTTGTCTGTTGACCTGTCAGCCAAAGCATAGCTGCACCAAGGGCCCATATTTGCATACTATGTGAAGAATAATATACTCCGTGGGCCGGCGTGGAATGGAATACGGTGAAGGCCTTAATGATGTGGGAGGAATAGCATGATTTACCCTCTTATCGACAGCATGCTGTTATACGCTCGGTTGGCATGGGACCAACCTGATTACGAATCTCTGCAAGATCTGGATCGTGCGGCAGTTGATGCCTATATTTATGCCTTTCCGCTTGTTCTCATGGATATTACAAGAAGAACAGGAGCTGTGAGCATAACCCAAAAAAATCGTTTCTATAACCAAAAGGCACTGTCTACTCCTAAATTTACACAGGTCGTCAGACCTAATGTAGATACGCTCTATTCTTCCGCATGGCTGGATCTATCCGCTGGTCCGCTGCTTCTTCATGTTCCGGATACGAACCAGCGTTACTACGTTCTGCCTATGCTGGATGCATGGTCCAATGTGTTTACTTCGATTGGAGCGCGAACGACCGGAACCGGGGAGCAAATCTTTGTCATAGTAGGACCAGGCTGGCAGGGAGCGCTCCCATCTAATATTCCAGTCGTCCGCGCTCCTACTAATACTGTATGGATCACAGGACGAACTCAAACTAACGGTCCAGAGGATTATCCGGCCGTTCATGCGATTCAGCGTGAATATAATCTCTCCAGACTTAAGCCATTAACATCACCAGAATTGTTTCATGATCATATCATTATTAGCCAGCATTCCCCAAGGGAGCTGGTTGCGTCGATGGATGCACCTGCATTTTTTAATTTAATGATGTCGTTAATGTATAAGAATCCACCTTACGCTGCTATTCAAAGCCCTGAAATGTCAATGAAGCTTCAAGCATTGGGATTAATCCCAAGCAGCAGCTTCCAATTCAGCGATCTGAATGCCCCGGCACAACAGGCGTTAACCAAAGCGTTAACGACAGCTCCCCAAACCATAGAAGCGGCCGGTAAAAAAATATTTGCCGCTAACGAAACGAATGGATGGACTATGCTGCTCCGCGATATCGGCAATTATGGAACGAACTATATGCAAAGAGCAGTTGTAGCCAACACGTTATTCGGGGCAAACCTACCTCAGGATGCCGTTTATGCATATAACTTTACCGATAGTAAGGCAAATCCGTTGGATGGGCACAACAATTACATTATCCGCTTTCTCCCGGGTCAGATTCCTCCTGCCCAAGCATTTTGGTCCATAACGCTGTATAATAGCGATGGATTTCTAGTTAAAAACTCCATCAATCGGTATGCCGTTAGCCCGCATTTAGGTAAACTTCAGTACAATCGGGACGGCTCTCTTGATATTTATGTTCAGCACACATCCCCAGGGAAGGAAATTGAGTCTAATTGGCTTCCTGCGCCTGAAGGTCCATTTAATCTGATGCTGAGAATTTATTGGCCTCAATCTAGTGTGCTGCATGGGCAGTGGCATCCTCCTGTAGTTTCAAGAAGCTTCTGAGTGAATATCCCGACTATCGAGCAGATAGTTCGGGATTTCGCTGTATCAAGGGCATATCTGGCTTTTCCCTGCATACTATTAGGCATGAAAAAATGTGTGGGAGCAAGCAGAGGGGAGGCATGAAATGAACGACAATGAAAAGCAGGGAATGGACGTGAGGGCTTTTTTGCCGCCTGGAGCCGAATTGGTTACTGTTGCTCATTCCAATGGAGCTGCAGCTATTGCAGCAGCAGATCTGGATGGGGATAAGGTACAAGAAATAGCCGCGGTCTATCGTTTGGGAGACGAGCAGCATTTGTTGATTTTAAAATACTTAGATAATGGTTGGGGAACAGCCGATGTGGGAAGAGTTCCGGCGCTTCCGGTAGGAGTGATGATGGCAGTACCTGTGATCGATAATAGCCGAAATAGCTTAATTATCGGTTGGCGGGATGAGGAGGCGGCTTCTTATCGGCTGTCTGTTTATGATTGGACCCACAATGGGTTACGGGATGTGGTGCAGGGAGTCATCCATTTTTCTTACATCGAGGCTGCAGATATACCGGGGCGCTCGGGCTGGGACGGCACAACGGAAATTGCTTTATGGATACACGATGCAGCGGAGGCATTTCGTGTAGATATTTTAAAATGGGATGATGGAGCTTTTGTTACAGTCATCGATGAGCACCCTTTGTATTATCAGAAGATGGTCCGTTACTACGAGGGGCTGACCCAACAGCGGCCAGATGTTCAGCTTTACTGGTATTACTTGGCGGATGCTCAAGTTAAAGCTGATATGCCCGATAAGGCAATTCATACCCTGAGGTATTTGAATCGTCCCGATATACCCTATCCATTAGAGCAGAAGGTACGGACACTGCTGCAAGAAATTGAGCTAAGACAGGATCCGATAAGGCACTTTTTGCGGCGGATCAAGTTATTTCCTGCATCTATTAAAACGACGAATGGAACTAGATGGGGCTATATCGACAATAAAGGCAATATGAAGCTACAACCTCAGTATGATTATGCGTATGATTTTCAGAGTAATGGTTTGGCGCGAGTACAAGCGCGTGGACGTAATGGTGTCATCAATACATCAGGAAACTATGTCGTGAAGCCAATCTATGACTCCATCGGCGAGTTTAACGAAGGCAGAGCTGCTGTGATCGACAGCCAAGGCTTCAAGCTGATGGATGAATCGGGTCGTATCGTAACGAAACGAGCCTATTCTTATATTGCTTCGTTAAGCAACGGCAGAGCGATGTTTACGAACACGACATCCTCGGGCAGCAGTCAATACGGATATTTAGATAAGAACGGGAATGAAGTGATTCCGGCACAATACGAATCTGCCGGAGATTTCAGCAATAATAAAGCTGTAGTTCAAATTAAAGAAAATGAATACGCACTTATAGGGCTGAACGGTGAAATTCTTGCAAAATATCCATATGCATTTGTCGGAGCGCTTGGAGATGGTCTGCTGCCATTTCAGCAAGTTCAGAACGGCAAGTACGGCTACATAGACGAAAGAGGCACAGTTGTAATTGAGCCTACCTATACGGGAGCGCAGCCTTTTGAGGAAGGTAGAGCTGTTGTTAACGCAGGAGAAAACTATACGTCGCAGTATGGTCTTATAGACAAGCAAGGAAGCATTATCGTCAAGCCGGAGTACAATCAGATTCAGCAGCTTGGCGAACAGCGGGTTGCGCTGGGCAGAGCTATTGACGCAAGTCAGCCTTTTATCGGCTCTGTCTATGCTATTGCGGATTTGAACGGTAACATAAGGACAGACTTCCGTTATTATGAAGTGGGTAACTTCCACAAAGGATTGGCTTCCGTAAATGACCGCAAGCAGACTTTCTTCATCGACCGAAGCGGGAATGCGGCAGCGGGATATCCGCGTGTAAATGGCAGTGGGATGCTTAAGCTGGAAGACTCAATAATTCAAGCGAATGTAGATCGCCGACTTTCCTATTTGGACCGTTCTGGAAGAGTGATATGGCATCAGAATACGACGATTCCGTTAAGATTGACGTACAAGGTAAAAGAAGAGAAATACAAGCCGAACAAAGACTATTTGGTCTATTATCCTCAGCTAGAAGGGATGCGGGATAGGGCAAGCCAACAGCGTGTGAATGAAAGATTAAAGGTGCTCTCTCAAGTCAAGCCGATTCCCAGTGAAGAGCAGCTGAGCTACAGCTATGATGGTGATTTTGATATAACTTTTTTCAAAAAAGATCTGCTTGTCATTGAGATCAATGGATACAATTATCCTTTCGGGGCAGCTCACGGTATGCCCTCTAGAGTATATGCTCATTTAAATGTAACGGACGGTCAATTTTATGAGTTGAAGGATCTGTTTAAACCGGGCAGCCCTTATGTTAAGGTCCTTAGCGACATTGTTGCCAGACAGATCAAGGAAGATCCACAATATTCCTATGTATTCCCTGATACTTACAAGGGAATCAAGCCGGACCAACCGTTTTTTGTAACGGAGCATGCGCTTCATCTTTACTTTGAACCTTACGAGATAGCTCCTTATGCAGCCGGTTTTCCGACCTTCACCATTCCTTTTGCTCAAATCATGAATTTGATAGATGTTAATGGAAGCTTTTGGAATTCATTTCATCCTTGATTCGAGAAAAATTCAGCCTTGAAGCAGCGCAGATGATGTTGATCTGCGTTGTTTTTGTCTTGAGTAATGCATATATACCTGTAACTGGAATTCGATTAAAATAAAGGAAAAAAAGAAATGGGAATCGAAGTTAAAACTAGTTAACGACTCAAGCTTCATCGAAAGAAGGTGAACCTATTGCACTTTGAGGTAACTACGGCTGTTATTCAAGTGATTACGGCATTAATGATAATTCTTTTTATTGTTCTTCTCGTCAAGCTGTTCCGCAAATTAAAATGAATAATAGATTATGCTAAGTCAAAGGAGAGGTGAACATGCTCTACGATTGTGCCATCATTGGGGGAGGACCGGCTGGCTTGAATGCAGCTCTAGTGCTTGGAAGGGCGAGAAGAAATGTCATCGTCTACGATAGCAATAAACCGCGGAACGCTGTTACTCATGAGTCGCATGGGTTTCTGACTAGAGATGGGGTGAAGCCAGCTGAGTTTCGTCGCATCGCTCAATCGGAAATCGTGCGCTATCCATCCGTACATATGCAACAGGCTGAGGTAAATGTGATCAATAGAACCTATACAGGATTTGAGGTTATCACAGCTCAGGGAGAACGGGTCGAAGCCCGCAAAATAATCCTGGCGACAGGTTTAAAAGAGGTTTTCCCTGAGATCAGAGGCCTGAGTCACTTTTACGGTAAAAGCTTGTTCAATTGTCCTTATTGTGATGGTTGGGAGCTCCGGGATAAGCCATTGATTATAGTAGCGGAAGGGCCACATTTGTTCCACGGCAGCAAACTTATCAGCAATTGGAGTCGTGATCTGATCATATGCACGAACGGGCATCGCAGCTTGACGCCAGAGCAGATAGGACTCCTTGAGCATAAAGGTATGAGGGTGATGCAGCAGCCGATTACTTCCTTTGAAGGCAAGGACGGTCAATTGGAACATGTAGTCTTTGCAGACGGCACGCGAGTACGAAGAGAGGGCGGTTTTGTAACGCCCAAGTGGGTTCATGCAGCTCCCTTTGGAGAAAGGTTAGGCTGCTTCACGAATGATATGGGCGGCATTGTAACAGACGGCTTCGGCCGGACGAATGTTAAGGATGTATATGCTGCCGGGGATGCTTCTGTTGTCGCTCCATCACAGCTAATTATTGCAGCGGCAGAAGGCAGTCGGGCCGCCATCGGCTTGAATGGGGATTTGACAGAAGAGATGTTCATGCAATGGTAAAAAAACAATTCATGCAGGAAGGGCCTTTCTCATTGCGAGGAGGGTCTTTTTCCTATGGGCTAGAAACGTCCTGACCTGAAGATTGAAAAGAGCAGGAATACGAACATCAGAGTGGCGACACAGAAACCAATCTCAATTACAGGAAAATCCCACAGCAGTGTCGATTCCCGGCCCAGGGAAGAGCCAATAATTAGACCAACCATAATAATGCTAAACGAGAGCAGAACGATGCTGAAGGATAGCCGATTGCTGATCTGATCCATTTTTTTCATCAGTGAATCGAGCTCGGAGATGGATATATCCAAGTGCAGTTTGCCTTTCTTCATCATACCGAACAATTCGCGCAGCTTGGATGGCATTTCCATCAGCAGCTCGGAATATTCGCTGAATTGGTTCCAAGCATTTCCGGCAAGATTGCGGGGGCTTAAGCGTTCAGCGAAGAGCTTGCGGCCAAACGGCTCGGCCACGCTGACAATGCTAAATGAAGGGTCGAGTGAAGTCACTACCCCCTCAAGCGTTAAAAGGGTTTTGCCCAACAACGTTAAGTCTGAGGGGATACGAATACGATGCTCGTAGGCGACGCCAAGCAAATCTGCAACAGTTTCTCCCAGACGAAGGCTGCTAAGAGGAACATCGTAATATTTCTCCCGCAGTTCATCGACATCGTATCGTAGAGACTCCATATCGATGTCGTCCGGCAAGATCCCAATGCCTTTAATGGCTTTGATAACTCCTTCTGTACTATTGCGTCGCAGTGCGATAACAAGAGATCCAAAATGATATTTGAGCATTGGCGTCAGGCGACCGACCATTCCAAAATCGATAAGACCAATGACAGTGCCAGGTAAAACAATAATATTCCCGGGATGCGGGTCTGCATGGAACAATCCCTCGACGAAAATTTGGTGGAATACCAAACGTGCAATACGCTCAGCGATCAGTCGGCGGTCATGACCAAGCTCTTCCAGCCGATCGGTATCTGTTGTTTTTACCCCCTCGAGATAATCCATCGTAAGCACATTTTCGCTAGTGTAATTCCAATAAATCACAGGAAACCGAACATTAGGGTCGCGTAGAAATGGCTTCGCCATCCGCTCTGCGTTTCTTCCTTCGTTCGTATAATCAAGCTCAGCACGGAGTGACTGCGCTAATTCATAAACCATATCACTCACTTGATATTTAGCAGCCCAGGAAAGGCGATGCTCAGCAAGTCTAGCTAGGTTCTCCAGAATCTCCAAATCCGTTTCTATCACTTTACGAATATAGGGGCGTTGTATTTTAATTGCAACTTGTTCACCGCTATGCAGACGGGCGAGATGAACTTGTCCGATAGACGCGGCAGCCATGGGTGCTTCTTGGAACCGAGCAAAAAGTTTATCGAACGGCTCGCCCAGCTCATTTTCGATCACTTGAAGGACTTGTTCCATAGGGATAGGAGGGACTTGGTCCTGCATTTTGATAAGCTCATTGATGATGTCGGCCGGTAACAGGTCCGGTCTGGTACTGGCGATTTGTCCTATTTTGACAAAAGTAGGTCCCAGCTCCTCGAGGAAACGTCGAATTCGTTCACCGATTGTTCGCGAACGAGCTTCCTGGCGTTCCTTCCGACTGATGTGAGTACCGGTAAGCAGATCGGGCAATCCCAATTCTTTGATGAGAAATCCGAAGCCGTTACGGGTAAAGGCTTTGGCAATGTCTCGGTAGCGCTGTAAATGTCTGATCTTTCTTCCAAAGCTCATGGATTCGATGGAGGAAGGGGCTGGGATGTTCCAGCCGCTTGAGCTTCGAGCTCTGTCACCCGTCGTTCAAGCTCGCCGATACGCTGTGTAAGTCGGACGTAATCGTCTTTGGTTGTTAATTTCATCTCATGCAGCATTTGGTGCAAGCTGCCACGCATTTTTTCTTCAAGTGTGCTTTGTGTTTCCTGTCCTTTACGGACCAGCTCGTCCACATACTGTTGGGACTCCGCTTTCGTCACTTCTCCTTTTTTGACCATTTCATCTACGAATTTCTCTGCTTGCTCTTTGCTGGCTGCAGCAAATCCAAGACCTAACGATACCGCTTTCTCAAAAACCTCTCTCACAATGATTTCCCTCCTGAACGGTAATATGAACACAAAGTTTTGATTCTCTATAGTTTGCTTTACGTAGTGGTCCATTATGTAAAAATCAGAAAAAGGGTTGAGAGGGATAACGAATGATTCGTGTAGAAAAACAAACGTTTAATGTTTATGTTTGCTTAAAACTAAACAATATGGTTTGTAATTTAAAAAAACAGTTGAAAATAATCAAACTTAAACATATAATGTCTATGGATATCCAAACGAAATAAAATAATGTTTAGTTAACTGAAAGCGTGAGGAAGGGTGTTTTTCTATTGTTAAACAATCGATATGTTAGAACGATCATATTATCCAGAGTGTTTTTGCAATTAGGCATCTGGATACGGAATTTCGCGATATTGTTGTATGTAACGGATATGACAAACAACGATCCGTTGTATGTTTCACTTATTTCTGTAGCGGAGTTTGCACCCATATTTATTTTTGCAGTAATCGGAGGGACGTTCGCGGATCGTTGGCAGCCCAAGCGAACGATGATTGCCTGTGATCTGCTGTCTGCGGTTTCCATTTTAGCTGTGCTGCTGGTTCTGATTTACGGATCATGGCACGCACTATTTTTTGCGACGCTGGTTTCCGCGATCTTGTCGCAATTCTCACAACCATCAGCGATGAAGCTGTTTAAGCAGCATGTCCCAGCAGAGCAACTTCAAGGTGTTATGGCTATGTTTCAGTCGTTGATGGCCGTTTTTATGGTGATTGGTCCGATCATTGGCACATTCGTTTATCAGCGGTACGGTATTGAGGTCTCTATCTCTGTTATGGGGGTTATGTTTCTTGGATCTGCACTTATTCTAATGCTGCTTCCTCGTGATCCCGCTAAATCTGAAAAGTCAGAGACTGCGAGCTTTATTGAGGACATGAAGGACGGTCTTCGCTATGTAGGGGGAAATCGGGTATTGAGAACGCTTGGAACGACTTTTACAGTTATGGGTCTTGCGAGCGGAATGATTCAACCGTTAACGCTGTTCATAACGATAGAAAATCTGGGTCAGGATAAAACATTTCTGCAGTGGCTGCTGATGGCGAACGGGGCGGCTATGCTTGTAGGCGGAGGTATGGTTATGGGGTTATCGAAAAAGCTGAAGCCTCACGCTATACTTGTAACGGGTTTACTGATTAGTTCAATTGGAACCATCGGAATCGGCCTCTCAACGAATACGGTATTGACGGTAATTATTCAGGTATTGACCGGCTTCTTCTATCCGGCCATCCATATCGGAATCAATACCATGATATTAAAAAATTCGGAAGAGGGATATGTTGGGAGAGTAGGGGGAGTACTTATGCCATTGTTTATGGGAATGATGGTTGTCGGGATGTCATTCTCAGGACTTTTGAAGGATGCGCTTTCCTTATTAACAGTATTTATTGCATCAGGTATTCTGTTTCTTGTCGGAGCGAGCTTATTAATCCCGCTGTTCAGTCGTTCGACTTCCGAAAGTAAAGAAAAAGCAGAGTTAGGATAAGCAGCAAGCTAATAATCGGGGGCAGAAAAGCTTTATACAAATGAAAATAGCGAATAACAATATACCATTTGGCTCCCAAACCGTTGCCTGTCATAATAAATACTGATGTCCAGAGCAGAGCGCCAGTATAGGAAAACAAGGCGAACTTTTTATAGCTCATATGGGAAAGTCCTGCTGCGATAGCAATAAAGTGTCTGACACCAGGTATAAAATAGCCTACGATGAGCAAAATGCTTCCATATTTCACAAACATTTTTCTTGTTTTTTCAATATGATCAATATTGATGCGCAGCTTCATCGCAAATCGCTTAATCACGGGGTAACCTAACTTGGAGCCAATGATATAACTAATTGAAATCCCGGTTATCGAGCCGGATAAAGCACTAAGGATAGCCCATGAAAGCTTCATCGTTCCTTGTGCTACGTTATAGCCAACATAGGTTAATAGTAATTCATCAGGAATGGGTAACCCAATGACGCCAAAAGCTAGTGCTAGAAAGATTCCAACGTAACCGAAGCGTGAAAGAAACAAAGTAAGATGTCCGTGCATAGAGCCCTCCTATAGAAGCAATAAGATATAGATCGAAGTACTCTATAGCTATGCGCTCTAATGAATTCATTTATACAAGGAACATCTGTTGACCACGGGTTAATATGAGGTTGGGGCGGCTTGGGGCCGCCTCCTTTTTTTATAAGAACAAGTATAAAAGGATAATGATGACTAATGCGGTTGCAGATAATAAGGATAGCCATAAGAGAAAAAGCCTGAAGTAACGGTCTGAATCCTTTTCTGTACCACGCTTTTGGGTGTCGGAAACCATTTTAACTAATCTCCCGTACTGCTCGTTCTGTAAACTACTAAGATCGTGCTTCTTTGAACTGCGCTTTTGTCAGGTTTGCTCTTAATCATCGTTCCGTAGCTAATGCTGACGAACTGTTCTTCTTTGAGGGTTGAGAGAAACTCATTTGCTTTTCTTTCAGCGTAGCTGCTGTCCGAATCAATAAATTCTTTAACTTGAATCATCGCTTATCACCCTTTATCATCGTTATTATGCAGCAGAGGCGATTTATACATTTAATGTAAAAAACCTCTGGAAGCAGCAAGGCATTCCGCTCTCTTATCAAGAGGGAATGCCTTATTAGACGAAGATACCATACTTGGAATCTTGAGTCAAACATGAAAAAAGTACCAGAAAATAGAATTGGACGAATCATTGGGAAGATTGATGAAATGGCTTACATTTTTTCTTTTTAAAGTTTGGCTTGAGGATATAAGGTTGCTATATTAGATTTAGTTACGAAATAGAATGGATTTGGGATGAGCATGTGGTTACAATATTAAATAAATGAGATATTTGGTATCTTAAAATAAGAGCCATAAATAAAAAATATCAGCTATGGGGTGGCTTAAGTGAGATCAGAAGATCAAATCAAACGCATGGTTATTCAATTAGAACAAATGGTACAGAGGCTGGATCCAGAAAAGAACCTTGAAGAGCTGAATGAGATACGTGCCAAAATTGATATATTAGAATGGGTTCTTGATGCACCGGTAGGTAAGTATCACGCTTAAGATCAATGTAAAGGGGGTCCACATTAATGACGCAATGCCCTAATTGCAAAAGAAACACTGAGCTTCAAAAGCAAAAATGCTCATATTGCGGCGAGACTCTTAAGTATACAGTTGCTCAGAAATTTGATATTTTAGCTGAGTCGGTCGAGTCTGCTCTTCGGTTAGAATTGGAAAGAAGAAGGAAAAGCAAAGGCATTAACTAAATGGAAATGATGAGTCTGAAGATTTAAGAGTATATAGTGGGAGTGAAATGAATGCAAATCGATCGTTTGGATCATTTGGTGCTAACGGTTCGAAGTATCGATGCAGCATGTGATTTCTATCAACAGGTTATGGGGATGGAGGTCGTCACCTTCGGAAGCGGTAGGAAGGCACTGCAATTCGGACGTCAAAAAATAAATCTGCATCAGCAGGGACTGGAATTTGAGCCTAAAGCTTCATATCCAGTGCCGGGGTCTGCTGATTTGTGCTTTATTACGGGGATGTCGCTCAACGAAGTGATTCTGCATCTTGATCACTGTAACGTACCTATAGAGGAAGGCCCAGTAAGACGTACTGGGGCTATAGGAGCAATAGAGTCCGTCTATTTTCGCGATCCTGACGGCAACTTAATAGAGGTATCGTCTTATTTAGAATAGTCCAATTACATACGTCAAATGGACGGCGAAGAATGGCAGACAAAATTTACTTATTTGACAAACAAGTGAAGCAGGAAAGTTTAAAGCTCTTGACATGCAAGGGCTTTTTTTTATTTCAGATTTATTTACGCCGATCAAGGGAAACATTGTATTGTGAATGTAGATCTGTTATCATATTTATTACTGTTATAAAAACTATTACAGTTATAAGTATGATGAAATTTCAGGAGGCTCACATGATGAATCCAAACTATAAACCATTATTACAGTCTTATTCATTCCGCAGTGGGGTGCATCTGAGCAACCGTATTGTGATGGCTCCAATGACGAACTGGTCCTCTAAACCTGACGGTTCAGTTTCGGACGAAGAGGTCCAATACTATGGGCGCCGCTCCGGCCAAGTAGGCTTGGTTGTCACGGCATGTGCCTATGTAACACCGAACGGCAAAGGATTCCATGGTGAATTCGGCGCGGATCGTGATGAAATGATTCCGAGCTTGCAAAGACTGGCTGCAGCAATAAAGGCAAAAGGCTCTAAGGCTGTTCTGCAAATCTTTCATGGCGGACGCGAATGTCCTCCTGAATTAGTGCCGGGAGGAGAAGTCGTAAGCGCAGGGAGCGTTCCAAGTCCTAATAATCCTTCCTTAACGCCGCGCGCATTGTCCAATGAAGAGATTACTTCCATTATCAAAGATTTTGGTGATGCCACAAGAAGAGCTATTGAAGCAGGCTACGATGGGGTTGAAATCCACGGAGCCAATGGCTACCTGATTCAGCAGTTCTTTTCTCCGCATTCCAACACTCGAGACGATCAGTGGGGAGGCAATCTGGTAAAACGTATGACGTTTCCCCTTGCTATTGTCGATGAAGTGAAACGAGTAGTAGCTGAGCATGCCAGAGATGCTTTCCTAATCGGTTACAGATTCTCACCGGAGGAAGCAGAGACGCCTGGGATTACTATGGCGGACACACTTGAGCTGGTAGAAGCTCTTTCAACAAAAGAGCTGGATTATATCCATGTTTCCTTAATGGATTTCTGGTCCAAACCAAGGACCGGAGATGAGCTTGATCGCCCTCGGATTGAATTGATCAAAGAGAAAGCAGCGGATAGGGTCCCGGTAATTGGGGTTGGAGCCATTCATAGTCCAGAGGAAGCTCTAAAAGCTTTTGAAACAGGTATTCCGCTAATTGCACTGGGAAGAGAGCTTATCATGGATCCGGATTGGGTGAAGAAAGTAGAAGAAGGGAATGAATCCGAAATAAATGTAACTGTTGAAAAGGATGCGCAGGAGCGTCTCATGATCCCTGATCCGTTGTGGAATGCTATTATAAATACTCCAGGATGGTTCCCTGTTGTTTAAAAGAATACTAGTCATTGTACAGGAGGTTTAATGCAGCATGAATTCATTTACATTTCAAAATCCGACTAAGCTTATTTTTGGAAAAGGGCAATTAGAGCAATTAGCAGCTGAGGTACAAACCTACGGCAAACGCGTTTTGCTTGTTTACGGCGGTGGCAGTATCAAGCGCAACGGTTTATATGACAAGGTTATAGGCATATTGAATGGCATCGGCGCTCAAGTTACAGAGTTAAGCGGTGTTGAGCCTAACCCGCGGCTTACTACAGTGCATAGAGGCGTGGAGATCTGCCGCAATGAAAATATCGATCTGATATTGGCTGTTGGCGGTGGAAGTGTTATTGATTGCTCCAAAGCCATAGCGGTAGGGGCTAAATATGAAGGCGACGTATGGGATATTATTACCCGTAAAGCAGCGGCGACGGGAGCTCTTCCTCTTGGTACCGTATTGACTATTGCGGCGACCGGTTCCGAGATGAATGCAGGCTCGGTCATCACAAATTGGGAGACGAAAGAAAAGCTGGGATGGGGAAGTCCATTCTCTTTCCCTAAGTTTTCTATTCTCGATCCGGAGCACACTTTGTCCTTGCCAGCCGATCAGACGGTATATGGTATGGTTGATATCATGTCACATGTACTGGAATCCTACTTTCACCATGTTCCGAATACACCGGTTCAGGATGGCTTCTGCGAAACGATTCTGAGAACGGTGATCGACACTGCTCCAAAACTACTGCAAGATTTGCAAAGCTTTGAACACCGCTCGACTATACTTTACTCCGGTACGATGGCTCTGAACGGGGTGCTCAGTATGGGAATACGCGGCGACTGGGCAACGCATAATCTGGAGCATGCCGTTTCTGCGGTTCATGATATTCCACATGGCGGCGGTTTGGCTATCCTGTTCCCGAATTGGATGAAATATAATCTGGATGCGGGTGTTGAACGTTTTAAACAGTTTGCGGTTAATGTGTTCGGTGTAAGCTCAGAGGGCAAATCAGATCGGCAAGTGGCTGAGGAAGGCATTGAGGCACTGCGAGCTTTCTGGAACTCCATCGGAGCGCCTAGCCGGTTGAAGGACTATGACATTGACGCTTCGTCTATAGAAGAGATGGCGGATAAAGCGATGATCTATGGAGATTACGGCTATTTCAAAAAGTTAAACCGAGCTGATACCGTGGCCATTTATAAGCTGTCTTTATAAGAAAATAGCTCAGTAATCTAGGAGGGACGTCATATGGCGTCCCTTTTTATTGAAGGGTGGACGGTTCGTTAACAAGAAGTTATGGTCATTAAAATAATAAAACCAACCCCCGCCATATCAGGAATTGGCTTTACTATGCTTACTTTACGTTAGATAAAAGAACGGCCAACAATAACAAGAAGGATGAACAGAACCAAGATAACGCCTGTACTTGTAAAAAGGCCTCCACCAACACCGCAGCCGAAGCCAACTCCGCCTACAAATCCACCCATTGTCGAATTCTCCTCTCAGTAATTCGTTTTAGAACGGGTAATACTTAATTCCAAAATCAAGATATGTGAATCCAACTTGGAATGCTTGGACGAACGTCATTCAGGTACTAATGGGGCATTTGATCGAATATCATCCCACTGGTTTGGCAAGCGGGGCGCTTTTCTCGGGAATTGAGTATATATGGAAGATCGTATTGTTGGCTTTCCACATCTCATAACGAATTTTTGGGATACTCAATTGAAGAATAATACGATTGCAATCCACAGGTTGCTTCATCTGTAGTACCTCCTGACCAGATTTATAATTGTCATTTCAAAAAAAGAAAGACCACCTTTCCGCAGAAAGGTGGCCGGGTTGCACTACTCGCTCCATCGAATCCAAGTGCCCACATACAGACTCGATATCATTGCTTGCCTAAACTCCATAATAACAAAAAAAACCAAATGATTCTGTTTGATATCACACAGAAAATCATATTTTATAACAATAATGGAGTAACTAGTAAAGCCTATAACATTGCAACAATTTATACCATATGATATAGTAAATAAAGTTAATTATTCGATTCGGTAAAGGGGGTGTCAAAATGTTGCAAGTTACCGCGCGTAGCAAATGGTCCTTATATTGGGTGCATCTGACTACGATCGTATTTCGTTCAGTTGTGAACGGGAGAGGTCTGTCCTTTTATGGTAACTGCAACGTTTTGACCCTGAAGCTCTAGTCGTATTTCGGCAGAATTGCCTTTACGGTTGGACTCATATGGCGCATTGGAAGCCACGGGTAAAAGGTTGCCTTTTATCTGTGGCTTTTTCGTGCTGTCTTACCCCAATAAACCGAATGAGAGTGTGATGAACATGTTGTTATGTGCGATGGATAAAATGAGTAAAGCTTGGGGTGGTGCACCCATCTTTAAAAATATGTCACTGGAAATTCAAGAGGGAGACCGAATTGGTATGGTTGGCCCGAACGGCTGCGGCAAAACGACGCTGCTGAAGCTGTTGGCAGGAATAGAGACACCGGATTCTGGAGCCGTTCATTATAAAAAGGGGAGTCAAACGGCGTTACTGGATCAAATTCCACATTATGAGCAGGAGATTTCCGTAAGGGAAGTTCTCCAGGAAGCATTCGAATCCCTACGTAAGATACAGAAACGAATGTCGGAGCTTGAAGCATTAATGACAGATTCCCTTATCTTAGAAAAGATTCTACAAGAATATGGCGTTCTGCAGGATGCTTTTGCAGCTCTCGGCGGATATGAAATGGATTCGAATATGTTCAAGGTGGTAAACGGGTTGGGTATTTCTCAGTTGCTGGATAATAAGTTCGGCCATTTGAGCGGCGGCGAGCGGACCAAAGTCTGCTTAGCTCATATTTTGCTGCTAAAGCCGGATTTGCTGCTCTTGGACGAACCGACGAATCATTTGGATTTGAATGCGGTCGAATGGTTAGAATCGTATCTGCAGGATTACAAGGGCGGCGTCTTGGTTGTTTCGCATGATCGTTATTTTTTGGATCGTGTTGTAACTAAGGTGTTTGATATGGAAGGCGGAGTGATCGATGTGTATCATGGGAACTACTCCACTTTTGTTGAAGAGAAAGAACGGAATCTGCTGTTGGAGTTCGCAACGTATCAGGAACAGCAGAAAAAAATCAAGAAGATGGAAGAAGCTATCAAACGTTTGCGGGTCTGGGCGGCGCAAGCCGACAATCCCAAGATGTTCAAGCGTGCTGCTGCTATGCAGAAAGCATTGGATCGTATGGATAAGTTGAACCGGCCGATTCTTGAGCGTAAGAAAATGGGGCTGACATTTGAGGCGGGAGAGCGAAGCGGCAATGATGTGGTGCAGCTGGAGCATGTAGGGAAGTCATTTCATAGAAATGGCGAGTCGAGGATACTGTTCGATAATGTGAATATGCTGGTGCGTTTTAAGGACTGTGCGGCTATAGTTGGAGAGAACGGAAGCGGTAAGTCGACTTTGCTAAAAATAATAACATCAAGTCTTAAGCCGGATAGCGGGAGTGTAAAAATAGGCAGCAGCTTAAAAGTCGGCTATTTGGCACAGCAGGACGGGTTTGATGACGAAGAAATAACGGTTTTGGATGCTTATCGTCAAACCGCGATGGTGGAAGAAGGAGAAGCGAGGCACCAGCTCGCCAAGTTTTTATTTTATGGAGCGTCCGTGTTTCGTAAGTTGAAAAGCTTGAGCGGCGGTGAACGAATGAGGCTTCGATTAGCGCAGCTAATGATGCAGGATATTAATGTTCTTTTACTCGATGAGCCGACGAATCATTTGGATATTGATTCACGGGAAGCACTAGAGGATACCTTGAAGGAATTCTCGGGAACGATCGTTTGTGTGTCGCACGATAGGTACTTTTTGAATAAATTGTTTGACGTGACTTATTGGCTAGAGCATGGGAAGCTGACTCAGTATGCAGGACGTTATGATGAGGCAAGGATAAAGCGTGAGGAGTTAAACCAAACGCTTAGAAGTAAGCAGGCAGAGAACATTCACAAAAATCCGGCAAGAGATAAGACCATTGAGTCAGAAAGGAAGACACTCGTATCCAATGACATATCAAGTCGTGAAAAGAAGCTGGCTAAGCTTGAAGCTGACATTGCAGTGATGGAGCGGAAAATCGCGTTGCTGGATGAAGCCATGCTGGTAGAACAGGATTCGAGCAGGCTGTTCGTGTTGCATAGTGAAAAAATGATTTTAGAATCGGAGCGGGAACTGCTGTATCAGCAGTGGGGTACGATGGCGGAGTGATTAATCGAAATTCAGTTCTCGGCTTAAACAGATGAAACATAACCTGTGTAAGTACGTATTGAATAGTATGACATACCAAAACTGGAGGTTGATGGAATGAATGCAGAATTGTCCAAGAGCCCGAAGAAAAATAACGCAGGTTTCATCGTTTCGTCGCTGTTCATTGCGCTGCTCATCATTATTGCCGGGCTAAACAGCTTTGCTTCCGTACAGTACGGTCATGTTGGATTGTATAAAACTTTCGGCAAGCTAAATGATGAAATATTGGGGCCGGGTATTCATTTAAAGCTGCCTTTTGTACAAACGATCATTCAAGTGAACACCCAGGTAACCAAGGCGGAAACGGATACTTCAGCATCGTCCAAGGACCTGCAGCCGGTTTCAACGCATGTTGCAGTGAATTATTCGGTAAACAAATCGGCTGCTTTTAATTTGATGAACAATATCGGAGGAGCCTTCGATACAGTGATTATCTCCCCGGCGATCCAAGAGATCGTCAAAGAGGTAACGGCCAAATATCCTGCTGAGGATTTAATTGCCAAACGTGATGTTGTAGCTGGAGAAATAAGTGACCATCTCACGAAGAGATTAGCCAAGTACGATTTAATCGTAAATGATATCAACATTGTTAACTTCAAATTCTCCGATGCTTTCAACCAATCAATTGAAGCCAAGCAGGTTGCTCAGCAGCAAGCGTTAAAAGCAGAAAACGACCTGAAACGGATCGAAATTGAAGCCAAGCAAAAGATAGCTCAGGCTCAAGCCGAAGCCGAATCCTTGAAATTGAAAAAGCAGGAGATCACGCCGGACTTAGTACAGTTTAAGCAGATTGAAGTACAGGAGAAGGCACTTGAGAAATGGGATGGTCATCTGCCGAGTGTAACGGGCGGGGCAACTCCTTTCATTGACCTTAATACGTTAAGCAAAAAGTAACATCAACGGAAAATAGCATTGATTCTATCGACACACCTGTATAAAAATGGTAATGTATAACGAGGAAGCTGGAGCTAGAATCTTTAAGTTCTCGTTACCTAAAGAAGATCCCAATGGGTATTTTCTAAAATTTTATGATCCTTGGGATAATATGCTTGGATTTATTCAAGACCCACCGGATGTTCCTTGGTATGGAACAAGGTAGAGGTCTAAAGACCGCCTCCGTGGCGGTTTTTTTGATAACTAAAATATGAACTGGAGGAAACAAAGTTGTATGCAGTTCCCGCAAGAGAAGGTCATCGAGGCTCTGCAGCACAGCTTAAGTCGCGTTAGCCCTTTACAAACTCAAATAGTAGAAATCGGACTGGTTGACATTACGTTCGATAGTGTCAAAAGCTTAAGAAGCAGAACTATCGCTTCGGTCATGTTAGAGAAATAATTGTTACGTCTTGAAGTCAAATATGGAAAAAGTGAGGAACGCAAATGAGTATAAAACGACCGGAGTTTTCATTGAAACTTTCTGTACAGGAATTTGAAAATCATTATTGGTACAAAACGGATTTAGTTGATATTTGCCGAATGAACCTTATTTCATCCTCCGGAACGAAGGCTGAATTAGAACGCCGGATTAAGAAGCTTTTGAATGGAGAAACCATCGAGGACGAGCGGAAAACAAGCACAACCATTAGAAAGAAACAACAAGGAACCGAAATTTCTTTACAAACCAAACTGATCCCGGATGGGTTTAAATTTAATGCCAAAGCTCGAGAATTCTTCGCACAATATTATAAGCTGCCGAAGTTCTCTTTTACCAAAGATATGGCTGCGGCTCTAAGAGAGGCTGAGCGTCAAGGAGATATGGAGATGACCGTTGCGGATCTAATCTTGATTCATGAGGGGAAGAAAGGTAGAGCTAGTGAGGATCCTGAAGAAAAGACGTATCAGTGGAATCGTTTTGTCAAAGATTTCAATAAAGACCCTCAATCGAATCTAATTAAAGAAGATCGAATGAAAGTGGCTGCTGAACTGTGGAAAATAGTACGTGATTCACCAGGGGCCAAGCAGTATTCACCTCAGTTATTAGAGAATTATTTGAAGAACTAGATTGAAACATATTGATTAAGCAAAAAAGAATAATCTGTAGGGGAAAATGAATGGAAAAACGAAATAAAATTTATAAAAAAATTTATTGCAAACGATTTCATTGCATATTATACTCAATTCAGCATCTTGATTATCATATAAAAGAAGAAAATCACTTACTGTATGTTGGATTTTATTAAAAATAAATAGAAAGGCAGGGGGTAAGATTAGATATATTTTTTACGAAATAATGAAATCGATTTCATTATTGTTATTGATCTCTTAATCTAGTTTGAGTTGTTAAAGCCATTGCTATTTATTTACCAGAGGTATTTGCGGGTTGATGAGGATTAGGATGAAGTGAGTCGTCATTTTTTAGATTTAATGAAATCGATTTCAAACTCTGACGAAAGAAGGTTAGGCTAAATGCTTAAAGCGGAAGCTTGGGTAACAACGCACGATTTAACCAAAAGGCTAGAGAATGATCAAGTGCTTCATTGGAAACATGCTGAAGATGCGCGGGACGATAGGTATCAAATAAGTGTAAACGCAGCGAAAGTGTATCAAGAAATGGACGGCTTCGGTGCCTCTTTTACTGATGCATCCGCTTGGCTTATACATGAACGATTGAACGAGTCGACACGATCCGAGGTAATGAAGAAGCTGTTCGACCGCAACGAGGGTATTGGCATGACTTTTATACGCCAGCCAATGGGGGCTTGTGATTTTAACGATGAGATCTACAGCTATAATGATCTGCCTGACAATGAGACAGATTTCGCACTGGAACAATTTTCGATAGAGCATGATCAACGGCATATTATTCCCCTGCTTCAAGAGGCATTGCATATATCGAGCGATATCAAAATTATGGCCTCTCCATGGAGTCCACCTGGTTGGATGAAAACCTCTGGTCAAATGATCGGCGGTCGATTGAAGCCTGAATGCTATGGTGTTTATGCTGAGTATTTTGTCCGTTTTATTCATGCCTACGAACGCGAAGGTATCACGATATATGCAGTTACACCACAGAATGAACCTGGATACGAGCCAGCGCAATACCCTGGAATGCTCATGACGGCAGAAGAGCAAATCGAATTTATCAAGCATTTGGGTCCAGCATTTAGACACAATCATATTTTCGCGCTTATCATGTGCTATGACCACAATTGGGATGTTATTGATTATTCTCAAAAGGTGCTTGGAAACACAGAGATCAATAAATATATTGCAGGTTCGGCATGGCACTGTTATGGCGGTAAGCATGAGACTATGTCAGTCATACAACAGCAATTTCCGGATAAAGGTATTTGGTTCACGGAAGCTTCAGGAGGCGAATGGATACCTCCTACGCGGGCAGCGTTCTCGGATCAGATGAAGCACGTCATTCGGTGCTCCAGAAACGGCTCCAAATCCATAGTATGGTGGAATATTGCATTGGACGAGAAGAATGGTCCTACTGTATTAAGGAAAAGCACTTGTAGAGGCTTACTCCGTATAAACCGTGAGACTGGAGAAGTTGAATACAACCTGGATTATTATACGCTTGGTCACATCAGCAAGTTTGTTGAACCGGGTGCGGTACGCATCGATTCGAATACGTACGAGGATCAATTGGAAACGGCAGCCTTCCGTAATCCGGATGGAACCATTATACTGATTGCCTCGAATCGTACATCAGATTACAAATCGCTCGAGATCCAAATCGATACTGAACGCTTCGTTTACGAAATCCCTGGGGATAGCGCGGCCACGCTGCGGTTCAAGGCATTTGGTCATACAGAAATGTAGCATATCCTGAGAGAGCATTGATCGACGGGGCGACAGATTATACCAGGATTCAATGTGAAAAAAGCTTGTGGACCAAGGAAATTTCGTCAAAAGAGCTCGTCGCATAATCCGTGGCTCATAGCATGTCAAAGTCTTTATCATTTTCTATTGGGGGTAAATACATGTTTAGAAAATCGATTGTGACAACACTTACAGCTGTTCTATTATTAATTAGCGGATGCGGCGGCGCCAAAGTTCAAGAGGAAGCACAAGGTGCCAACGAAAGCACAAACCATGAACCCATTATGCTGCAGGCCTACGCCTATGCAGGGGCATTGACTCAGGATGATTTTGAAAAATATGTTGCAGCTCCTCTCAAAGCGAAATTTCCTTACATAACGTTAGAATATGTCCCGAACGGTAAAGGGACAAGTCCAAAGGAGCTTGTTACCGCAGGGGCGATGCCCGATATCATCATGACCGGTTTAAGGCAGCTGATTAATTTTCAAGAGCTGGATGTGCCGGTCGATTTGCGTGAGCTAGCCAAAAAACATAAGCTGGATATTTCTCAGTACCGTCAAGATGCCATCAGCGCCATTACAAGCTATGGAACAAAAGGTGAACTATATGCTGTACCATTTTATGTAAATTTTTATGCAATGCTGTACAATAAAGATTTATTTGACCGGTTCTCCGTTCCTTATCCGTCCGATCAAATGACTTGGGACGAGGCTAAGGTGCTGGCGGCAAAGCTTAGCAGGGTACAGGATGGCGTGACATACAATGGCATGCAGCCCGCGGATACGATAGATACGTTCGGGCTCGGATTGTCAGTCCCTTTTATTGATGAGCAGACAGGAAAAGCTAAAGTGGTGACGGACGAATGGAAGAAAGTATTTGAAGTAGCCAAAGAATTTAATACGATTCCAGGTAATGAGCCAAAAGATGCCAAAAATATGTATAAAGCCGTGGATCAATTTTTCAAAGATAAAAACATTGCAATGATGCCTTACTTTGGCACGAGATTACAGGTGGCCGCCAAATCGGATGCTGAACTGGGCTTCAATTGGGACGTAGTTGCGTTCCCGAGCTTTAAAGAAACGCCTGGGAAAACAGCAGAGGTGGATGCCCAAGTGTTCGCATTATCGAAAACAAGTAAATATCAGGATGAGGCATTTAAGGTAATCCAATATTTAACCGCTTCCGAAGAAATACAAAGCAATTTTGTAAAGCTCGGAAGGGCGCTGCCTTCTTTGAAGGATGAAAAACTTCTCAAACAATTCGGGGAAGAGTACCCGGTGCTGAAATCAAAAAATGTGCAAAGTATTTTCAAAAGCACGACAAAAACGCCGCATAAAACCAATAAATATGATGATCTTGTTCGCGGTAAAATAAAAAATGCCTTTGCCGAGCATTTGAACGGTCTAGATATAAATTCAGCTTTGCGAAAGGCGGAAGAAGAGGCTAATAAGGAAATCGAAGCGTTAGAGAAAAAATAAATAACTGTTTAACAACCTCCTTGCCTCATTAGACAGGGAGGTTTGTTATTGAGAGAAGAAATTTGCAAACCTTGTATAATGGAAGAAAACTGAACGTACTTCAAATGCCATCTTTCAAAAGAAAGACGGCGAGAGGGGGGCGTTTTTTGCATGAATAGCTAAATTTTATGGAACGAAATAAGAGAAAGTTCGTATTAATTGCCAAAGGAGGTAATGGCCATGTTGCGTAAACTATTAAGCAAGCTTCTTAATAAACACAGTGGTTCACAGTACCGCCCGCGTCATAGCAGTGATGATTACAATAATTATCAGAAGAGACGTTCACATGACAACCATAACCAGTACGGTCACACCCACTATAAGAAAAAACGATCTTCTAGCTCCTACAGCAGCTAATAAAGTTACTCAAGGTGTGGAGTAATTTGGTCGATCAGTTCAATAATATCCGGAATATGTTCTATGGGCTGTTCTGCCATCAGCAATTGGCGGAGCAGCTTTTTGGTGTGTGGATGAATGAATAATTCCTGTTCCCAGCCAAGTTCCTGACTATCCTGCTTTTCATCCTTTGAGCTATAAGTACTGTATAACAAAAAAAGAAGCAGGTGTCCGATAGCATAAAAGTCACTCGTTACATGAACCCGTCTGCGCAGCTTTTTCTCCATTGGATCATCCTCTTCCACATCATACGGATCAGACGAATCGTAGACTTCTTCATTCAGTTTCCTTGCCAAACCCAAATCAATAAGACGTATGTGCTCTTGGTCAACGATCACATTAGCCGTTCGGATATCCCGGTGAATGATTCCTTGGGAATGCAGATGTTCAATCACATGGAGCAGTTTCCTAATGATAAGCAGTGACTGTTTTTCTGTATAGGCGCGGTTCTCATGAAACAACAGTTCATCCAAGCTTATTCCTTCAAAATACTCCATTGTAAAGCAGAGATGTCTTCCAATACGAAATCGCTCATACAGTGCGGGTATGCCTGGATGATCCAGTTGTTCCAGTGCAGTGGTCTCTTGATCAAATATTCGTTGGGCACGTGGATGCCCGCCACGCAGCGGACTCATCCTCTTCAAAACACAAAGACGGTTTGCGGCAATATCCAAGCATAAATAAGCGACGCCATAGCTGCCCATGCCGAGCTTGGATTGTATTTGGTAGCGTGATGCGATAACAGTGCCCTGTCGAAACGATAGGTCATCCCATAAGCGCAGACCGGAATAAATTAGTTTACTCCATCTTTGTTTAAGATGTTTACCGAAGTTCATCGTGTTCATACCATTCCCACCTCATTCCAAACCCAGAGCTACTCCTATTGTAAAGCTACAAAAGGAATAAGCCAAGAAATCATTAAACTGCATGAAAGTTACGATTTGTGCTGCTTTGGTTAGAATGAGTGTATGAGGTGATCGAAGTTGCAAGTATTTACAACGGTTCAACCCATGATAGTCAGTATAAGGAATGAGCCGTTTGACGACGAACGGTTTCTATTTGAGCCCAAATGGGACGGTTGGCGTATTCTTATTCATAAACAAGGAGAACGTATCGAGGCCTATACGAGGCAGGGAAATAAGATAACGAATAAGTTTCCTGAGCTCGAGCAAGTTGTTTCCTGCATTAAAGCTCATACAGCAATTTTGGATTGTGAAGGCATCGTCATGCGAGATGGAAGACCTGTGTTTGACGATTTTAGCTACCGAGGCCGATTGAGCAGTTCGATGAGAATAAGCCAAGCAAGAGTCACACATCCTGTAACCTTCGTTGTGTTCGATGTATTACTAACGGACCGAGAGCATATCCGAGAACCATTAATGGAACGCAAGAAGCTTCTGGAACAGCTGATCATACCTTCGCAAATGATTATGTCTACTATGTATGTACCTGAGCGAGGTAATGCACTATTTCAGCTGACTCGTGACAGAAATATGGAAGGTATCGTCGCCAAGCATAAGGACTCGATCTATATACCGAATACGCAGAGCCGTGATTGGTTCAAGATCAAGCATTTCAAGATTATCGATACCGTTATTCTTGGTTTTAGGACAAATCCGTTCGCGCTTGTTATTGGTTTGCAATTTCGAACAGTGAAAAACAAGCCGGTAGGCGTAGTGGAATTTGGATTTAGCCCGGAAGATAAAGCGTTGTTTAAGGTGTTGGCCAAAGACCTGTATACCGAAAGTGATAAGCGAACTCAATGGATCCAACCAAAGCTGTGCTGTCGAATTCAATATTTGGAACGAACGGATACGCACCAGCTGCGTACGACGCTATTTAAGCAATGGCTATTCGATAAAAAACCGGAGGATTGCATATGGCAATCCTGAGCCATTGAGAAACCTTCCGTGACTATGTTACTATGAATAAGAATTGAATATGGATTCACTAGGGGTGCAAAAAGTTGCTGAGAAAGGCGGGAAGCCTTAACCCTTATACCTGATCTAGGTAATGCTAGCGAAGGGAAGTGGCCGTACTGCAGCGCATTTATTATGCTCGCACGTTAACCCACTTTGTCCAACAGAGTGGTTTTTTTGCGTAAATGACGAGTAGGAGGGATCGGATGAGTCAGCCGTTAGAAACATTGATTAGACAGGTAGAGGAAAGACAAGACGAATTAATTCAATTGGCAGAGCGATTGATACGTTTCAAAACCCCGGCACCACCTGCTAGAAATACGGCGGAAGCCCAGCAGTACATAGCTTCCTTCCTTGAGAGCCGCGGCTTTGCAATAGATCAGTGGGACGTATACCCGGGTGATCCTAACGTAGTTGGAGTCAGGAAAGGACAAGCCTCCGGAGAATACAAAAGTCTGATTATTAACGGTCATATAGATGTGGCAGAAGTAAATGCTGGAGAAGCCTGGGAGAATGATCCGTTTGAGCCATTCGTTAAAGACGGAGTTCTCGTAGGGCGGGGAGCTTCAGATATGAAAGGCGGATTAGCGGGGGCGCTCTTTGCCATTCAGCTGCTTGACGAAGCAGGCATTCTTCTGCCGGGTGATTTGCTGTTTCAATCGGTCATAGGAGAAGAGGTAGGGGAAGCAGGCACCCTGCAATGCTGTAATAGAGGCTATAGCGCTGACTTTGCTGTAGTTGTTGATACAAGCGATTTGCATATTCAAGGACAAGGCGGAGTAATAACCGGTTGGATTACCGTCAAGAGCAAGCAAACGTTCCATGATGCTACCAGAAAGAACATGATCCATGCGGGTGGTGGGCTCCTCGGAGCCAGTGCGATTGAGAAAATGATGAAGCTCATTCAAGGGCTTCAGGAGCTGGAAAGGCATTGGGCAGTAACGAAAAGCTACCCAGGCTATGCCCCAGGGACCAATACAATCAACCCTGCCGTCATCGAAGGAGGTCGACATGCGGCCTTTATTGCCGATGAGTGCCGATTGTGGATTACAGTACACTTTTATCCGGATGAAACCTATGAAGGAGTAGCCCAGGAAATCGAGGAGCATCTCAATCGGGTAGCTCAGGCGGATCCCTGGCTGAGGGAAAATCCCCCTCAGTTTGAATGGGGAGGCTCCTCCATGATTGAGGATCGAGGAGAAATATTTCCTTCACTTGAGGTTGATCCGACTCATGAGGCCGTTCGGTTATTAAGCTCTGCGCACGAGAGTATTGTCCGACAGCATGCTATCGTAGATGTGTCACCTACGGTAACAGACGGAGGTTGGTTCGGGGATGCAGGTATACCGGCTGCTATCTATGGTCCTGGGGATTTAAGAAATGCTCATGCGGTGAATGAGCAGGTATCTATTGAGCAATTGGTTCATTTTACGAAAGTTATGCTCACATTTATATATGAGTGGACTCACACACATAAATAAGATAAGTGGAGGATTATCGATGAAATTTTCGGAGTATTTATTAGAAAAGCTGCAGCCCATTTGGAGAAGCAATCATACTCATCCATTTGTTAAAGAAATGGGCAATGGGACATTGGAGCTGGACAAATTCCGGTTCTATATGGTCCAAGATTACATTTACTTAATTGATTATGCGAAGCTGTTCGCATTAGGTGCTGTGAAAGCGACAGATTTGCAAACGATGGGTACATTTGCGACACTTTTGAATTCAACGATGCAAGAAGAAATGTCTTTACACCGGGCCTACGCTGCCCGATTTGGCATATCCGAGGAGGAGCTGGAGCAAGCGGAACCGTCCCCGATTACGCTAGCTTACACACATTACATGCTGCATGCCGCACAAAACGGATCTTTGGCTGAGCTCGTGGCTGCACTGCTTCCTTGCATGTGGAGCTATTGGGACATTGGTAAGGAGTTAGCCCAAATTCCGGGAGCTACAGATCATGAGTATTATGGAGAATGGATTCGTATGTATAGCTCGGAGGAGTTCGGCGCACTTGCCAAGTGGTGCATTGATTTATTCGATCAACTGGCTGAAGGTAAACCGGATAGGGAATTGGCACGGCTGGAGGAGATCTTTGCTACCACCACGCGTTTTGAATATTTATTTTGGGATACAGCTTACCGACAAGAGCTGTGGCCTAATGGATGAGCAAAAGCCGGGTTCGGATGACCCGGCTTTTTTTAGTTCCATCGGGCATTGCGGTAAGCTCTCGGAGAGATGCCCATATTTTTTTTGAACGATTTGGAGAAGTGATACACATCGCTGAAGCCTGTCATTGCGGCAATATCGGCTAGTGTGTCGTCTGTGCTTGTAAGCAAGTCTTTGGCTTTATCAAGCCTTCTTTTATAAATATACTGCATCGGGGTAATTCCTAAATGCGTTTTTATAAAATGATACAAATAATTCGTATTGAAATGCATGATTTCCGCCAGCTGCTCAATCTTGATATCCTTGTCCAAGTGGAGATCGATATATTCCGTTACCCGTTGAAGCTTCAAGACGGAGGCAGGTGCAACCGTTTCCATTTCGTTACGAACACTGCGATCAATAAAGCAGGATATGATCTCGTAAATAGCGGACTTCACTCTCAGTGACAAAGCGGGTGCTGTCCAGTGTAGGGTCTGGTCCATTCGTTGGAAGGCTTGCACTATCCCATCTGATTCAGAAGTGTCAACAACATATGGCAGCCCATAATAATGAAACAAAGGAGAGAACATGACGTTAGAAGTAAAATGACACCAATATTTCGTATAGGTGTTGGAGCTAACCGTGGAGAAGGAGTGTTGAATCCCGGCTGGGATAAATACGAATTGCCCCGGTACGGGGAACACATCTTGATCCTGGATACGAATCCAGCCCTCGCCATCACATATGTAGTACATTTTGTTGTATTCCGGTTTTAAATTCTCGTATCCCCAAGAAGGCTTGCAGTGGGTAAATCCACCGTTTAATAAATGGATTTGCAAATCCGAGATGTAATGATAGATTAAGTCTTTTCTGTTCTCCATTTCGGCAGTCACCCTCTCTAATACACAGCAGGAGCCCTTCTAGTTTAATACAATTTCATAGAAATTTGAACAGTTAAAAGCATGAAAAAAGAGGCTTAAGCAGCCTCTTTCTCATTATGCATATGCTCTTTCCTTATGTTCAAGTTTCACAGCTGTTAAGTGAGTAAGCTCCGGTGTAGAGAAGAATTCAGCCAGACGGCGCAGTCTCATGTAAATCGTACGTAGTACGACAGAATCCATATCCGTAATCATACTTTGATTGGCGATAAAATCCTGCATGCTTACTTTAATAAGAAAATCACTGTCCCGTAAATTCACAGAAAGCTGCTTGTTGGGGTTGTAGCCGTTATTAAGAATGTATTTGGTTTGCTGCAGCGCATTTTGGAAAAGCTCGACACATCTTTTAGTGACAGGGACTTGTCTCTTCAATCCATATGAATCCTTAACGACCAGCAGTCGGTTAGCCGCATCCAAAGAGTCTTTCTTTAAGTACACGATTTCGTGGGTGCCTATGCCTTCCATTAGCAAACGAATAATGACCGCATCTTGTGGATTGATACATTGAGACTCGATAAAATTAATTTTTTCAAAAATAATAATAGCAAATCATCCCTTCAGTTCGTAAGTAAGTGTTCTGGAATATTTTACAATAAGTGAAACATTAATTATACGATGTAAAAAAGGAAGTTTTGTCGTATGTTGACTTTCTTCTAAAATACTTTATGACAAGAGTTCCGGTAATATTACTCAAATCTTACCCTTTTATCAGAGAATCCAAGCGATGTGCTGAAAGGACAGATTGTGGTGCCAGTGGAAGGGTGGGAACATGTTAGCAAATGTAGAAAAATTTAATACACATCATGCTTTTTCTGACAAATTCAAAACTCCTGACTAGACAAGTCTCTGAAAAATCTCCTTATGATCTAAGAACTTTCCTTTCGATTAGGAGGAAGGAATTCCCTTATAGGCTTCGAATTAGTACATTATCCGATTCAAAGGAGTGAATCATTTCTATGTCTCAAGCGTATGTTTTACCTAGAAGCAGGCCGGAATCCGTTGGAGTCTCTCCATCTGCGGTGATGGATTTCTTGGAAGCTGCTGATTCCACTCAAATGGGGCTTCATAGCTTCATGCTGCTGCGTCATGGTCAAGTGGCTGCTGAAGCAAGCTGGGCTCCATATAAAGCTGAGCATAAGCATATGATGTTCTCACTGAGTAAGAGCTTTACATCAACGGCAATCGGCTTAGCTGTTGCGGAAGGGTATTTAACGTTAGATGATACGGTTATCAGCTTTTTCCCGGATAAAAAGCTTCAAGTGAGCGGGCATTTAAACAAACTGCGAGTAAGGCATTTATTGTCTATGTCCACAGGACACGAGCATGATACGATGAAGCTCCTATGGGATTCTCCCGATAAGGACTGGGTTCAAGCCTTCTTGAACATCCCGATCGTATATGAGCCGGGTACGCACTTTGTATATAACAGCGGTGCGAGCTACATGCTGTCTGCTATAGTACAGAAAGTAACAGGACAAAGACTCTTGGATTACTTGCAGCCAAGGCTGTTGCAGCCGTTGGGAATTGAAGGTGCAACATGGGAAGCTTGCCCTAAAGGCATCAATACCGGAGGCTGGGGGCTAAGCATTACAGTGGAGCACATAGCACTCTTCGGCCAATTGTATTTGCAAAAAGGAGTGTGGAACGGGACTAGGCTGCTGTCGGAAGTGTGGGTTGAGGAGGCTACATCCTTACAAGTACAAAATGGAGTGGACGAAGAAAGCGATTGGAAGCAAGGGTACGGTTTTCAATTTTGGATGTGTCGTCATGGGGCTTATAGGGGAGATGGCGCCTTTGGGCAATTTTGCATCGTGATACCGGAACAGGATGTCGTTATTGCGATGACCTCTGGTGTGAAGAAGCTTCAGCCTGTTCTTGATCTGGTATGGACTCACTTGCTGCCTGGCTTTTCGAATCAGCCGACATCTCTTAATGATGAAGCATACGAATCACTGCAGCAAATGAGCAGGTCTCTTGCTTACAAGCCTTTGAGCTCGGCAGTCCCAGTCACGTTGACGGCCGAAGTATCGGGCAAACGATTTGTATTTGAACCTAACGAATTGAATTTTAAGACAGCCATGTTTGAGTTTGCAGAAAATGAATGTGTTGCAACGTATTGGAATCAAAAGGGAGAGGATCAAGTCCGCTGCGGAATCAACTATTGGATTGAAGGCAGGACGAACATTACTCGACCGGCTGCCCATGTTGCTGCAAGCGGAAGGTGGCTTTCTACGGATACCTTTGAAATGGAATGGAGATATGTTACGACTCCTTTTATAGATAGGGTGACGTGCAGATTCGATGAGAATCTCGTTCAAGTTGAGCTTTTGCGGCTTCCGAATGGTCCTGAAGAGCCAATGAAGCTCGAAGCCAGATGGGAATAACGATACCAATAGAAGGAAGGTCGAAGGATGAAATTTCAAGATTATATCTACGAACGCCCGGATATGGAGCAATTTCGCCGTCAATTCACCGATTTGATTGCAGAATTTAATGCTGCTGCATCGTTTGAAGAGCAGGATGCGACTATGGATGCTATCAATGCGGCTCGCAGAGAGGTTTCTTCCATGCTTACAATTGCCAGAATAAGGCATTCCATCAATACGATGGACCCTTTTTATAAAGGGGAGCAGGATTACATAGATGAGCAGTCGCCTGTCTATCAAGGCTTAATTACGGATTACTACAAATCGTTAGCTGCTTCAAAGTTCCGCCCTCAGCTGGAAGCTAAATGGGGAAGACAGCTGTTCTCTACAGCGGAGCTGTCTCAAAAAACGTTCAACCCGAGCATCGTAGAAGATCTGAAGGAAGAGAACAAAAAGTCAAGTGAATACGTTAAATTGGTTGCTTCCGCCAAGATAGAGTTTGACGGACAGGAGCGTACGCTGTCTCAGCTAGCACCGTTCATGCAGTCAACGGATCGAGATACTCGAAAAAGAGCTACAGATGCGCGGTATTCGTTCTTCGAGGCGAATGAAACGGAAATCGATAATATATATGATCATCTGGTGCGTCTTCGTACAAAAATAGCACAGAAGCTGGGTTACCGAAATTTTATCGAATTAGGCTATGCTCGCATGAATCGGACAGATTACGGTCCTGAGCAAGTAGCCGAGTTCCGCAAGCAAGTACTGGAGCATATCGTTCCGGCAGCTTCGGAGCTGAGCGAGCGCAGGCGTATCCGTCTTGGTCTTGATTCTCTTCGCTACTATGATGGATTATCGTACTTGACCGGAAACCCGAAGCCGAAAGGTGATCCAGAATGGATCGTACAGCAAGCAAAAGTCATGTACTCTGAAATGTCTCCTGAAACGGATGAATTTTTCAGATTCATGCTGGATAATGGATTGATGGATTTGGAGAGCAAGCCGGGTAAGCGTGTCGGCGGGTACTGTACATACATCGGGACGCATAAAGCGCCTTTCATATTTTCCAACTTTAATGGAACCTCGCATGATGTCGATGTACTGACACATGAAGCGGGGCATGCTTTCCAAGCTTACATGAGCCGAGATTTAGCGGTTCCCGAATATTTGCATCCGACACTTGACGCCTGCGAGATTCACTCGATGAGTATGGAGTTCCTGGCTTGGCCTTGGGTAGATTCCTTCTTCAAGGAGGATACGGACAAATACAAGTTCTCCCACTTGGGAAGTGCGATAACGTTCATTCCGTATGGAGTTGCAGTAGATGAGTTTCAACATGTCATTTACGAGAATCCGGGAATGACCCCAGCAGAAAGAAAGCAAGCTTGGCGTGAGATTGAACGCAAGTATGTGCCAAGCCGAGTATACGATGACATGCCGTTTTTGGAGCGGGGAGGATTCTGGCATCAGCAGCAGCATATTTTCAAAAGCCCATTCTACTATATTGACTATACGCTTGCACAGATCTGCTCCTTGCAGTATTGGAAGCATGCAAATGATGACCGTGAATCCGCATGGGCCAGCTACTTGAAGCTGTGCCGCGCCGGCGGCAGTGAGTCGTTCACTCAACTGGTGAAACTTGCCGGGCTACGCTCACCGTTCGAGGAGGGCTGCATTGCTCCAATCATTGGTGATATCCGAGCTTGGCTTAACGGTATAGACGATACGCTGCTCTAAGGCAATGATCATGTGACGGAGATTCCATATAAACACAGGATGAAGCTGCCGTGGCGGCTTTGTCTTGTGTTTTTTCCTGCACAGGGAGTAAATGAACGAGAACCTATGGGAAAATGAGGGGAATTGGAGTGGGAGTTACGGTAAGCGAAGCATTACAATTCGGCGGCCTTGCTTCTTGTAAAGTAGTCGCTGGAGAGAGCGGACTTGTCCGTACGATCGAGTCCATTACGGTCATGGAAGTGCCTGACGTCATTCAATGGCTGAATGGGAAAGTACTGCTTCTGACCAGTCTGTATTCTATTAAGGACGATGAAGAAGCAATTCGCATGCTGGTTCCACAATTAGCTGCGGCAGGGAGTACGGCTCTGGCTATTAAAACTCAAACCTACATGTCCGAAATCCCTCTAACTATTATCGAGGCAGGCAATCGACTGGGTTTTCCGATTATTGAGATACCAAGTGAAACTGCTTATTTGGATATTATGACACCACTGATGACGCTTATCCTAAAGAGATCTGACACTGGAAGCGAGCAGCTGGAAGCTTTCTTCCAATGGATAAAAGAACTAGCTCTGGGAGGTAAAGGGATTGCAGCCCTAATTGAGGCAGTAGAACAAATGACGGGTAATCTCATTACAGTGGGGTCCGAGATATCTGCGTTTGAGTGGTTCAAAGGAATGTCAGTCACACCTCTTTCACGCGTGCAACACAATGAATTAAAAGTCGCCAAGCGGCCTATTAGAATGATGCGTATGCTGAATGATACGTGGACACCTTGCATCATTTCTCCTTTGCTTTTAAATGATGAGCTATGGGGAGATGTCACTTGCTGGCAGACGTCAAGGGAGTTCAGGGAGCAGGATTTTCAAGTCATGGATCGGACCATGATGTTAATTGCAATGGAATTTCTTAAAGAGAAAACCAAGTTGGATCTAGAGCAAACATACAAAAATCATTTTTTGACGGAACTGCTTTTAAGCAAACGATTGGATCTCTCTGAAGTGCTGGAGAAAGGTAAAATGTTCGGTTGGGATTTTTCAAAAAGCTATCAGGTGGTCTGCTTTCATATACCGACTGAAGAAGGGGCTTCCGAACGTAAAGGCAGATTATTGCTAAAGCTGAATTCCTTGTTCTGCTTCGATACTTCGGATGCGATTGTGACTTACGTCAAAGAGCTGGTGGTTGTGCTTCTACCCAGGACCGATGTAAATAATTTCGAGTTCCCTTACGCGACGGACCCCGATAAAGAGGCAATAAGAAATAAAATGGATAAAATCCGCCATGAGTTAAGTAAAGAAGTTGACGATGACTTGATCCAAGTAGGGATTGGACGTTTTTATAAAGGGCTTGAAGGTATACATAAAGGCTATTCAGAAGCGGTTAAGGCTTTGAAGTTGGGAACACCTTGGACGAACCTCAGCTCTGTACATTTTGAAGACCTGGGTGTTTATCGGGTGTTGAATTCAGTACAGGATCAAGCGGAGCTTGCAGCCTTTCATTCAGAAACGATAGGCAAGCTTAAAACTTATGATACCGTTCATGAAGCGGAATTATTGACCACACTGAAGCATTTTTTTGAAAATGATGCATCTACAACTGATACGGCGAAAAATCTCTTCGTGCACATTAATACAATAAAATACCGGCTTAACAAAATCGAACAAGTAACAGGATACAGCGTTCATAATGCCGAACAGCGTTTGCTGCTCCATCTCGGACTGAAAATACACTTCATGCTGGAGGCTGAGAGGCAATAGCCAAACCGACGAAAGTCGGTTTTTTATTTTGTCTTTTTGTATATATTCATATGATCTTGTTCTCGATATGATGGCTGATAGTGTAAGACAAATGATGAGGAGGCTCATATCAAATGAACAAGCTGGAATTGGAAAAAGCGATTTACCATGCAGCGCAATTAACTGGCAGTTTCAAGTTAAGATCAGGTCAAGTATCCAACCATTATTTCGACAAGTTTCAATTCGAATCTGATCCGCGGCTATTGTCTGAAATCGCTCAAAATCTTAAGCATCTGGTGCCGAGCAACACCGAGATCATTGCAGGGATAGAAATGGGCGCTATTCCCATAGCGACGGCTTTATCACTAGCAACAGGTATTCCGGCTGTATTCGTAAGAAAACAAGCGAAGGCTTATGGAACCTGCAAACTAGCCGAGGGTGCAGACATATCAGGGAAACAGGTCTGTATTATTGAAGACATCGTCACGACGGGAGGGCAAATCATTCAAAGCGCAAGGGAGCTTGCGCGCTATGGGGCAATATTAAAGACAGTTCTTTGTGTAATCGAGAGAGATCCGCGAGGTAGGATCAATCTGGAAAATGAACATTTGGAACTGCTGTCGCTTTTTCATATGGATCATTCCATACCGCAACAATAATAGTCATTTAGTGACAACGGGATTCGAGCGTATTTTTAATAGATTGCTGATAGAATAAGAGCAAATAGATTCATAGGAGGACTGATGGGGATGCCGGAGCTGTATGGAGTGTATGCTGTAGCTGCTGGATTAATAGGCATTATGTTGATTCTATGTATCGATATCGTGAGAAAAAATAAGGAAATTCTCGAGTTGTTCACGAAAAAAGAGAGCAAGCCGCCTATAGCGGCAGTAAATCAGGATAAAGTGCCCGTCTATCCCCTCTATATCGATTGCTCTTCTGATCTAATTAAAAATCAAAATAGCTTTGAAATTCCTGATGATCATCCAATGACAGTAAAGCAAGGTGCCTGATTAAGCAAGTACACAAGCACATCTTGAATAATGTGAAAAAAAGCCCTGGCTTATAGCCAAGGGCTTTAGTGTTGTTAACAATTCGTTATTGCTTCCGTACGGTTACATCTGCATAAGCGCGTTTGTCGTTGAATGAGGAGAATATTAATGTGAATTTGGTTACGTTGCCTGTGATTTGTACGTTACCGGACTTATCGATTGCTACAGTGCCTACAGGTCCGTTCGCTGGATCTCCGGAAATATCTTCAGTGATGAAGTAAGTATTCAATGCAAAATTGTATTTAGCAATTTCGTTCTGTTCATATTCCGTTCCATAGTTATCGGTAACCTTCAAATCCATTTCCTCAAATGCGTTGAATTGACTGCTATAAACTCCGTTCGTAACAGTTGCGTAGGCAGTAATTGAAGTATCTCGAGCTTCTACTGATTGTGCAGTAAAAGCTTCATTCTTGACGTTCACAGGAATGGATATTTGCTTAACATCTCCGCTAATCGTCGTATAAGTTACAGATATCGTAGCTGTTCCGACTTTGTCTCCAAGAATATATCCCTTGTGATCGGATGACACCGCAACTTTGACAACGTTCGGATTGGATGAAGTTATAGTTTGAATAAGCCCAGGTGTTGATACTTCCTCACCAGAGGAATTGGTCACGGTAATTTCCACTTCTTTAGCGAACTTGCTCAAAGTAGGGTCTTCTGCATCGGCCTTCGTAGCAGAACCGTTAGTTCCTGTTGCTGAATTCGTCAATCCACTATCTATGACACTAGTTAATTCATAGGATTCGGGAGTAAAGTAAGTGTAATTACTTGTTGTCGAAGAAGTACCTGCGGTAAAGGTACCCGTTGCTGTCTTAACGGAGGAGCTGTCCAGACCGCCCAGCGTGACGGTATAACTACCGTTCGTCATTTTTACATCACCCGTTAATGTCAATGTAGCAGAATTGTTATCTGTTGACCATGTGGTGTTTGTTGAAATAACAGATCCCTCTTTACTAAGAGTTAAAGTCGCTTTCGAGGTATCTACTGCTTTGTCGAGTGTGACTTTAACCACTTGATCTCCTGATGCTTGAACAGAAGCTATGGAAACTTGCTTATTCTCTACTGATGGTGAAGTAGGGAGTGAGCCATAGGCACCTACAACAAGGTCTGCACGAGTTGCAACAGCATCCCCGGCTTTATCTGCCGGATGGATATTAGCATCTTTGGCTTGATTTACTGCATCTGCGAACCATGGAGTACCTGTTGTATTGACGGTTTTGCCCAAGCCTTTGAGGAAAACGGTATCCAATTGCCCAACCGTCACATTCTCACCAGGAGCGAAGGTTGTATCTGTCATTCCATCGATGAGTCCTGCCTTCTTAGCGGCTTCGATATAAGGGATAGCCCAGCCATTAGCGGGATCATCTGAATGAACATCTGTGAAGCTGGAGGTTTGAATGGTTGCATCTACTTTTAATCCGAACACAAGAGAGGCTACTTTTGCGAATTGAGCTCTGGTCATGTTTTGGGAAATGCCGAAGCTGTCCTCCGAGACGCCTTCAAAAATACCTTTGGCCAGTAGTGTATCTAATTTTGTTTTGAGTCCTGCTTCCACGTTAGTTAGATCTTTATAATCGGAAGTGGTTTTCGTTGTATTTGCCATTGCCGTCGAAGATAGCATAGTGAGAGCCACAGCAGCAGTGGTAATCAAGGTTAAGCTCTTTTTCATATAAGGTGATTCCTCCAATAAGAATAGTAAAAAGATTATCTACTAGTTTAAATGATACTATTAGTTTCGATCAAATGCCAACTCTTTTGGTGTGTGGTAAAATATAGAATTGATGTAAGTGAAGGAGGAGAACTTGAATCATATCGTATCATTATTTTGTAAAGATTGATAAACAATCGAGAGAGATGTTTAAGGATTCTCTCTCAAGAATTTGTGCTAAAACTTGGTTTAGTAGCATCAGCTATTTTTTATTGTTCAAAATTATTTACTAATAAGATATTCAAGAGATAATAAAAAATCAGTTTTGTGATATGGAAGAAGGGATGATGACTAAATGGAACAGTGGGAATATAAAACTATTAAGTTCTTTACAAAAGGTTTCTTCACAGGCGGCAAATTGGATTTAAATGAATTTGATGGAGAACTTAACACAATGGGTGCACAAGGATGGGAATTAATTTCTTGTTTCGATACTAGCCAGCACCAAGGCTCTTCAAAGGAAGTCATCTGTGTATTTAAACGAAAGAAATAAAGCCAATGTCAAACTCATGAGGAATAGGAACATGGCTGAGATAAACAATATCGCTGATGTATTTCACAATCTGCCAGAGTTACTAGTCAACAGATCAGAGGACTTTGATGAAGAATCGTTCTGGGATTATATGAGAAAGAGACTACCAGATAAATATGTTGCTGAAGTTTATATATAGAGGAGAGAATGATCTATTATGACATGGAAACTTGATAATGTGATTGAACTTCATAGAGAAGCACCCTACACTTTTTATCTTCCAAGTGAGCACATTATAGAACAACTTAAAGCAGGGGATTTGGTTAAGTTAATTTTTCTGTCTGATGTGCCCTTAGAAAATGGTTATGAAGGAGAAAGAATGTGGGTAGAAATTATTGAACGAACTGAATTAGACTTCCGCGGCAAGTTAGCGAATCAGCCTTTTTATCTTAAATCTTTACAGCATGGAGACAGCATTACTTTTAAATCCATACATATTTGCAACACCCAATTAGATGAACCATATTCAAAAGAGATGGCCTATTACTTTGATAATAAGGTAACAGTGAGTAATGACGTATTATTAAGGAATGAGTTCAACTTCATGTTGAGATTTGAACCAGATAATGAGAGCGACTTAGGATGGGTCTTCTTCAGTGGACATGAACAAGATGATTTTAATTCTGATTCTAATAATTTTCAATTCATTTCAGTAGGAAAGATGCTAAATATAGATGATTCAATTTTAGAGTTTCTTAGTGATACCATACCATGTGCCTATGAGAGAGATACAGATTCGAAAAAGTTACTCAAAATTGAAAATTATGATTTTAGTATTCATGAATAAAAATTTTATAAATGCATAAAAAAGATAATTTTAATGGGAGATGAAAAACTGATGGACTTGAAGAAAATTAATTCACTAACGAAATATCCAAGTATCCTTACTTATCATGAATTAGGTGAAAAAGGTCGCTTAACTAATGAATTATCCGAGTCAAAAGGATTTTCTGATTCCGAAGTTTTTGTTTACGAAAAAGTAGATGGTGAAAATTCAAGAATTATATTCTTTAAAAATAATCACAATGAAATCGATTATCTAATTGGTTCCAGAGAAGAATTACTGTATGCAAAGGGGGATAGGATTGGAAATCCTTACGGTAACATTGCAGAGTTCCTTAAGCCACTAGCTGAAAGAATAATTGCTGACATCATTTCCAAAGAAGATTGGGCGTTAACAGTAATTTATCAAGAATCTTATGGGGGGAAGACAAAAGCTGCTAAGAACTATACGGATAGTAAGACTCAAGGTTATCGTGTATTTGATGTGTTCTCTTTAGATCAGGATGAGTTGGTCAGGCTCCTTGAGTTACCACAAGAGAAAATTGCCGAGTGGCGAGACCATGGTAATCAACCTTTTTATGATGAAACTGAGAAAAAGAAATTTATTGACAAAATGGAATTAGAATTTGCTCCACTCTTAGAGACGATCAAAGCTTCGGATTTTCCAACTTCTCTAGAGAATACATTTTCCTTTTTAAAGCAGTTTGAGAGTACAAAAGTAGGAATCGATGCGAGTGGGAAGTCTGAAGGAATTATTGTTCGCACTTCTGACAGGAAGCAGATTAGAAAAATACGTTTTGAAGATTATGAAAGAACCTTAAGGAAATAAAGTAATGAAACAACCATTTCATTAGAACATATATTTCATTTACTGGGAGACTTCATATGCCATCCTGAAGAGGTAGGTCAAAGATACATTTAAAGAATGAGGTAATTTATGACTGACCAGATACCCGATTATTTTAGATATAACTTCGAGAATAATGATAATAAATATATCAAGAAAAATCACTATGAACTCGCAGCAATTGAGAATGAGTGGCCGTTTATTCCTGAAAGATTTGGTTTTCATCCAATTGATAGTTTTACAGCTAGTCACAGAGGTTTCTATTGTTTGTATGAAGTTGATGACCAACAACTACTTCTCAAGTCTTTCTTTGTTAATTTGGGCTGCTCGGTTAACAATCCTCCTAACTTGAACGGTGTTTCTGGAAAGAATAATAATGGAGTTTTCTGGGAGTATAATGAGGTGGACTTACCTATAGAGTATTCAGGAGGAATTATTCTATGTGATGAGTTAGTAGGTCAGGGCTATTTATTTAATGGTTATGATTGGACACATCATTTTCAATATGTTATCGAGTTACGGTTTGAAAACGGCCTTCTGAAAAGAAAAATAGATCATAGTGAAACAATGAAAGAGATTAGAGGTTTTACAGAATTAGATTTCAAAGATAAGGAAGATTTAGTAATTGATCATTTTTCAATATACTCAGGGAAATGGATTGATTATTACAAATAAAATGTACTTTTGTTGGGAGATTAATAATAGTGTTTATATTCGGAATTCTCTCAAGTGATAATCTTATTAAGATGATTGTAGCAGGTCTTCCTACATTAATGATAGCTATGATAGTCCCGTTTATAACTATTAAATTCTCATTAAGGCAGTTTTGGATTTCATACTATTAGAAATTATGAAGACTTCTATCGCCAAGAACTTGAGAAATCACTTCCAGATATGACAACTGATGAGCTTCATTCAATGTTTGATTCAATGGATTGAGATTCTGATAGCAAGCTCATGGTCTTTAAAGAGAATAAGAAAAGAGACTAGATGAAATCGAAGTTTTATTAGGAGAGTATTCCATGACAACATATAGAGAAATGGAACTTATTCAACGAGGAATTGAAGAAGGTGATTCTTCTTTGGTTGATGATGCTATTGTGGATAATTTTATTGGTTGGCTTCCTAGTTATAATTGCATTACTGCCGCAGAAGGATACTTTTCTTTTCTTTCGTCAATTGCTAAATACAAACCCAACCTAATTGAGCCATTGTTAAAGAAAGCAATAGAGCCAGTTTACTTTTTAGGTTACGATAATGCAGAGGGAGTTCTTAGTTGGGCGATTCAACTTGCCAATAATCCAAATGCTCACTATAAATCGTCTAACTTGGGGAAATTTTGGCTGCTGCAAGAATTACCTATATACAAAGATTTCATTGAGAAATGCCTCAGTGAATATATGGATGAATGAAATTGAGATTTCATAGAGAAAAGAACAATATGAATGCTATACATATAGCCTTATTTTAAAAAAGGTAATGAAAAGAAACAGCCTAAGCTGCTCTTTTCCTAAAATTACGACTCCAATTAAGCCCCTGTAAGCTTTAATCCGATCACTCCGACAATGACTAATCCGATAAAAAAGAGACGTTTAGGCGCTCTTGATTCTTGATAAAGCCATATACCGACTAGTGCTGCTCCGGCTGCCCCGATTCCTGTCCAGATGCTGTATGCAGTTCCAATAGGGATATGTACTAATGCCTTGGACAAGAAATATAAGCTTAACCCCATAGAAGGGATACAGGCTAAAGTCCAGTACAATCTGCGGAAGCCTTCTGATTTTTTTATCAATATGACGCCGATAATTTCCATGACGCCAGCTAAGAGCAAGTATATCCAAGACATTCAATCAATTCCTTTCATGTTCGCTCTTAGGTTTATCCGTCTCCGATACACTCATCTTGAGTCCCAAAAGCCCCGCTAGAAGCACAATGATAAAAAATATTCTCAACCCGTCTCGCGGCTCACCCAAAAACAGCATTCCCACGATAACCGTACCAGCCGCTCCAATTCCGGTGAAAACCGCATACGCTGTCCCAATAGGAAGCTGGGAAACTGATTTGGTGAACAAATAGAAGCTAACTACAATACATAGTATGGTTAACACTGATGGAATCAGTTCTGTAAAACTATGTGTATATTTTAGTCCCGTTGCCCAACCTACATCCATTAATCCCCCTAATACTACATAAATCCATGCCATTATTTTGTTATGCTCCTTTCTGCCTGATCATCTCGAGTTAATCTGTATGTACTACAATACTGTCTGAACGGTTCTATTTCAAATTTTTTTTGCGGACACTCGACAAATTAAGAAAAAGTACTCTATTAATGGGCATATTTACCTGATATATTAGTACATAAAGCGACAAGCAATCTAATGAATGAGGTATTTCCAATGAAACTACAGCCATTCAAGAAAGCCATCGTTTCTATTCTTATTATTGGAATCACAAGCTTTCCATCTATGAACGTCGAAGCCGCAATAAGTCCAAACGCTATCGTAGTGGCTTCTTCTCTCAACGTTCGCAGTAAGCCGGAGGTTCAATCATCCATTGTCGGATCTTTGAAGCAGAATACGGTTGTGGTCACTTCGGAGCAGAAATACGGATGGATCAAAATCAAAGCCGGAAGCACGACGGGTTGGGTAGCAGGTCAATATTTGCAAATGCTCACTGCGGAAAAGTCGGACAAGCCAGTACTAACAAGCTCGAATAATAAAGAAACGACGGTTACTCGAAGTTCTACGGTTTTAGCAGATTCGCTGCATATGCGCAAAGGCCCGGGAACTCAACATGACATCGTAAGCATCCTGTCCTCAGGTGCATCGCTTGCAGTACTGGATAGTAAGGAAGACTGGGTCCAGGTTCGAACGACTAAAGGAGAAACAGGCTGGGTGCTTGGGAAATATGTAGGGGCACAAAACAACGACTCTGTGAGCACATCCTCAACATCTAAAGGATTAAAAGGAAAAGTAATTGTCGTAGACCCTGGGCATGGCGGTAGTGATACCGGAACTCAAGGGAAGAAGTACGGCTCTAATGAAAAAACTCTGAATTTATCGACGTCCCAATATTTAGTGAATCAACTTCGGCAGGCAGGCGCACAAGTAACACTAACGAGATCTAGTGATAAAGAGAATCCGAATCTGTCAGCGAGGGTTGCGATAAGTGAACAGAAGCGGGCAGACGCCTTTGTCAGCATCCACTACAATTCGTCACCGAAAGCGAATAGCGGGACATTAACTTTTTTTTATTCGAATTCCAAGGACATGCCGTTAGCCAGAAAAATCGAATCCCAGCTGAATCGCTCGTTGGGACTGAAGAGCAATGGAATTTCGTATGGCAATTATCATGTGCTTAGAGAAAATGCGAGACCTTCCGTTCTCGTTGAGCTCGGTTTTTTATCCAATGCCAAGGATGAAGCGCTAGTAAGAAGCGATAGCTATCAAATTAAAGCAGCAGAAGCGATAGTGAATGGGTTAAGGGATTATTTTAGTGGATAGGAAATAATGCAATTAATAAGAGGTTGCTGCTTAGGCGGCAGCCTTTTTACGAGCATACTTTTCTAAATTACTCATTGCTATTCCCGAAAACAAACTACCTAAACAAGCTTACCTATGAAGATCTGCCCCTAAACTGAGGAGGGGTGCAGATCTTTTTAGTTTTTATAACAATGAATTCACCTAAATATATCAGAATCTCATTTGATGAAAGAGACTAGCAAGTTCGTCCAATCTCTGAAACTAGCGACCGCATAGAATGAGGTATCAATATAAAGGAGGTAACAAAATGAAGAAACAAGTGAAAGCAACGATTAGTAAGAAAGCAGTTGGTAGAAAAATCGTTCTTAATCCTAATAATGCCCGTGCTACTCAAAACCTTGGCAATGGTTTCCGCCGTACGGTATTTGGCGCTCGACTCATTCCTGCAAACAGCTTTCTGACAATTCGTTTCACTGCAGGTACTGGAAGAGTAGTCATTAATGCCGGCTGGACCATTACTGGCTTCGCTTCTGCTTGGCCAACAGACAGCTTTCCTTCCACAGATACGGTTTGGATTTTGATCATTGAGAACCCTACGAACGTTAATAGATTCGTTACTCCGTACCTGATCACCAAAACTCGCTAAGTTTCACTCAAACACGATATAAAAACGTAAATGTAACCCGGTACTTGAAAAGTACCGGGTTTTTTACTTAGTAAAACTATCGTTTGGTTATGGTACTGCTGCTCCTTACCTGAATGACTCTGATAGAAGCAAGCTCTCTTGCCGTCAATCGACGGGCAAAAGCTGGATTCCCGTTGGTATTTACGTTTCTTACTATTCCTGCTCCGCTTGGACGAGCTACGCGTGTCCTGAATCTTCTCATAAACCAATCCACTGGAAAGGCTATGGAGGTTAACCCATCTGCAGTACCTGCATAATTCACGGCGGAAGCAAAATTATTGTCTCGTCTAAGCCATACTGAGCCTGAATCCCCAGGTAAAGATACTGGACTGGTGCCGATGATAACGGATTGATTGCGGAACGTGATCACTCCCAGATTACCACCATAATCGACTTGAACGTCAGTATTAACCGAATCTACTCTTCCGAATCGCAATCCTGTGGTGCGACCCACCTTCTTGAATCGATCCCCAACTCTATAGGATGTTACATGACCTGGAACAACGCCGACGGTAGCATAACGAGGATTTAATATACTGTTACGGACAGGTAACGATAAAGCGGCATCAATAAAATTAGTAGCATTGCGCCTTAATAAAGCGTAACGTGATAGAAATCCGACCCGGTCCACACGAGGACGTCCATTATCAGCTCCTCCCGGTTGCAATGTTTCAGCACGCACATTAGTATTCAGCGGGTTGGTTAGAACGTGAGTATTACTGAAGATGTAGCGTTGATTTGCACCTGGGAAATTGGTGGCGATCAAGCCTACTGTGCCTGATCCTGCTGACGTACCGATACTATAGCCAGCAGGCACCGGACGAATACGCCCCCGATAGTTAGCGTGGGAACGAATTTTCCCTGTCTTTACCACACGTATCGGAACGTTTACCGACTTGCCTTTAACACTTATGGAAACGGTTGAAGCGATCCCAAGAGCCACTGCAGATAACGCATCGGCATAAATAATGACGGCGGCTCCCTTTTTTGGACGCTGGGGATCGTGATAGCCTACACCAATACCTTGAACTTTGGAGTGCTTCAAGATGGACGGTGCCATTCGCTCCTTCATGGCGTAAGCTTCAGCAAATGTAGCCAAATTCATCACCTATTTCTCCTAGAATACGATAGTGTATTATCGCTTTGGAGAAAGTGCTTGTGTCATTTACCTCTATGTAGGTTAGTTCAAGGTCAGATTTATAATCATAATGGATGTCCGGTCAGTCAAAAGCAGGGGGATTCGGCTGTTCAGCCTCAAAAAAGATTTAATTCGACAAAATCTTACATTTGTATTGTTTTCTTGCTATAATAAAGGTTGAGTTTGAGCGGGGTGGTCCAACGAAAATGAGATTTTATAAAAATATTCCTTTAAAAACATCCTTAGTGTTCATTATCATCTTGATATTACTTAACACTTCCTATTATCAGCACTATAAAACGTTGCTAGAAGATAATCAAAAAGAAAAAATGGCAATCTTATATAACAGTATTAAAACCAATATGGAACAAACCGCTGCAGGTGAGCAGTTTGTGGAGGACATGATCGGTGAAAATCTTCGGATGGCTGCTATAGCTATCAAGAAGAGCATTAACCCGGATATTAATAATATCGATAATCAGGACTTAGTCGAGTTGAAAAAGAGTATTGGTGTCGATGAGATTACTCTTTTTACTCAAACCGAAGATGATATCGTCGGGACAAAATCATCAGATCCCAAAGATCTCAATGTAAGCTCTAAAGGTTGGGATCATTATTTTACAGCGTTCAAGCAACTGTTTGCTCGACAGCCTGTTGATGTGGGTATAGGACAATCGCTTGCTAACTATTGGAGCGGCCCGAGAGATACCGCTACGACAAGTCAAACCGATATTAATAAGTGGGGATATTACTACGACGGTACTACGAACTATATTATTAATCCGTTTGTCCATGATACTAACTTTCGTAAATATCAGCAGGCCATAGGGATCGAAGATACGATTCGTCGATTAATGAAGGATAATCCTCACACAGCATTGGAAGTATCGGTTTTGAATACGGATAAGCTCCTTGAACATACGCTGCCTGAAAATTTTCCAACACCAAGTAACTGGTTCTCCGCGAGGGAAATATATTTTGGGTCTTATGATTATCGGGATCCTCATGAGAAGCAGTACGCACAATTGGCTTTGACTAAGGATACAACCATTTATTATGTTACCGAATCTAACGGGAAATCCGTGATGAAAAGCTTCACCCCAATACATAATTCTTATTTAAAGTACAATGCTTTCAGCTCGCCACCTTTGATAGCTATTACTTCCGACTATACGGAAATTAATAACATTCTTCATCGACACCTAATGCAAATAATATGGTTTATGAGTGTTTGTACTTTACTGGTATTGGCCATTATGGGTACTATCCTATGGATTTTCAAAAGAAATAAGGAGCGTGCCCTTCAAGATGTTCAAGAAGCATATGTAGGGAACATTGAAACTTTATTTCAATCGGTGCGGGAGCAGCGGCATGATTTTATCAATCATATACAAACCATTCATGGATTTCTGGCACTCAAGAACTATGATGAATTGAAAAAGTACACGAATACCTTGGTCGGTGAAATTAGGGTAGTTAACGAGCTGGTCAATCTTAAGGATCCTGCGCTTATCGCGCTAATCCAGGCCAAGTACGCTCAAGCTGAATCCTTGCACATCCAGTTTGAATACGATTTTGAACATATGGAGCTGTTAAAGACGAGTCCGATCAAGTCAACCGATGTTGTGAAGATGCTAAGCAATTTAATTGATAATGCTTTTGACGCTACATTGGATTTGGAAGCTGGGAACCGTACTGTTACCGTGAGAGGGACAATCGTTAACAACCAGCTTCATTTTTTAGTACGCAATACAGGTCATGTCATTCCGCTTGAAATTCGCGGTCAAATCTTTGAATCGGGCTACTCCTCGAAAGTAACCGGTAAAAATTCCGGCTTAGGTCTTCATATCGTGAAACAGCTGTTGATCCGATATAAAGGTTCGATTCAATTAAAAAGCGAGGAGAGTTTTACTGAGTTCCTCATTTCGATACCTTTGAGCTCGACCCTATAAACAGGAGGTTACTGAACCATGCAAACAATCAAATGGGGTGTGCTAGGTTATGCCCGTATTGCCAAAAACTCCGTTATACCAGCTATTATAAAATCGGACAATAGTACACTATATGCCGTAGCTACCGGGAGCCAAGAAAAACAACAGGAATGCAGGGAGCTTTTCCAATGTCCTCATTTGTACTCGCAATATGATGAGTTGTTGGATGATCCTGAAATCCAAGCGGTGTACGTTCCGCTACCAAATTCACTGCATAAGGAATGGGCAATAAAAGCTATGGAGAAAGGCAAGCACGTATTGTGTGAGAAGCCTATCGCTCTAAATGCATCTGAGTGTGAAGAGATGATCCGTATTGCAGAAAAGAACGGCGTTTTACTTATGGAAGCTTTCATGTATAGATACACGGATAGAACGAAGAAAGTCAAAGCTATTGTGGAGAGCGGAGAAATCGGAGAGGTTCGCTATATTCAATCCACCTTCCGTTTCCTACTGGACCGGCCTAATACTATCAAAGTTCAGCCAGAGCTCGGCGGCGGTTCCTTATATGATGTCGGTTCCTACCCGGTAAATTTTGTAGGGATGATTATGAACCAGGTTCCTGAATCGTGCGTTTCAGAGTGTGTTAAGGAAAATGGAGTCGATGTGATGTTCTCAGCACTATTAAAGTATTCTAACGGAGCTATTGCCAGCATTAGCTGTGGATTTAATGCATTCAATCAAATGAACTCTGAGATTGTCGGTACAAAAGGACGAATTGAAGTACCGGATACGTTCCTTGGAACAGAGGGCTCTATTCGAGTTATAACAACGGAGGGTATCCGTCAAGTACAGACTCAAGAATCGGACCGTTACACATTAGAGGTATCTGATTTTGCCGATGCAATTCTGAATAATCGTCAACCGTTGATTGGGCTGGAGGAAACGCACCGGAATATGCAGGTGATTGATTTATTGATTAAAAGTATGTAGAGGATTTGGAGTGAAAACTCCGGTAGACTCGGGTTTCTCACAGAACTGTGCTCATTAGCACAGTTCTTTTTTTGTTAGATAGTTAGGGAGCGGGTCATATAATCTGATCGTATAGGAGCAGAGGAGTAGTCTTTTCTCGTTGATAAAATATGGTATATTATGGTATGGTTTGACTGGTTCAGATATAGCTAGATTAAGACTTTATTCTAAAAGGAGGTTACAGCATGGATTATGAAAAAATATATTTGATAACCGATATAGATGGGTTTACTCCACAAATTGCTAGAATAGTATCGATGATGAATTATGCTAGGCTCACCACCTTGAACACCGTCAAAGGCCTAAGTATGGAACAATTAGATTATGTACATGATTCAAATAGCAACACGATTGGAGCGCTGTTGTTGCATCTAGCGGCTGTCGAACTAGGATATCAGCTAGACACATTCCATAAAAGGAAGCCTAATGCAGAGGAAACGAAAAAATGGAAACCTGCCTACGAGCTTGGGGATTTAGGACGTAAAGAAATTCATGGGCATCCGTTAGACTATTATATTGACGAATTGAACCAAATGAGGCAAACGACACTGGAAGAGTTTAAACAGCGTGATGATGATTGGTTGTACGAAGAAAGCCCATTTTGGGGAGGCAAACCCGCCAATCATTATTTTATGTGGTTCCATGTGTTTGAGGATGAAATCAATCATCGAGGACAAATGAGATGGTTGCGCAAGAGACTGCCGGCTATCGGTTGATACCTTTTCCGACGATCCAGCAATATGGTTACCGACACATGTTAATTGAAAATGAGGTTTTAACTATTTTGGGGGACAAGGCTAAAGAATGGATAAAAACACTAAAGAAGCAAGGCTTCAAAACGGAACCAGCATTTGGACGATTATTAGGGCTGGAGGGTAATTACTACGAACAACTACTTGACTTTGAAACTTGGGATAAAGATCAATTAGAACGTCATTTGAGCACTATTTCATTAGAGGGATTGTGATTTAACGATATTTGGTGAGTTAATAAGGAACAACTCTATAAAGGCATACAGGCTCCGTATGCTCTTTTTTGTAATCTTCTTATTTATCCGTTGGTAATAAGAAGGATAATTTAACGTGTTAATACAAAATATAACAGGGTAATAAGAGGCAAGGGAAGGAATTCCTGTATGATCGAATTCGGGAGGATGCATGAATGAATCAATCTGATGAGCGTGCAATGACACGTAAAATTACGGCTAACATCTTCAAAGGCTCGGTAGGAAATCTCATCGAATGGTATGATTGGTACGTCTATGCTGCGTTCGCTGTTTATTTCTCAGCAGAGTTCTTCCCGAAGGGAAATGCGACAAGCCAACTGTTGAATACAGCTGCAATATTTGCTGTCGGGTTTTTGATGCGCCCTATTGGCAGCCTCGTGTTGGGTCGCTATGCGGATCGTTATGGCCGGCGCGCAGCGTTGACGCTATCCATCTCTATCATGGCAGGTGGTTCCTTGATTATTGCATTCACTCCTAGTTACAGCACAATTGGTATTATGGCGCCCATAATCCTTGTTCTGGCACGTCTACTCCAAGGACTTTCTCTCGGAGGGGAGTATGGTACCTCGGCAACGTACTTATCCGAGATGGCGAGCAGTGGCAAACGCGGATTTTATTCGAGCTTTCAGTATGTCACACTAATTGCAGGACAACTGATAGCGTTGGGTGTGCAAATTATTCTACAACAAATGCTTGACGAGCCCGAGATGAAAGCTTGGGGCTGGAGAATTCCCTTCGTAATCGGAGCATTTGGAGCATTAGCCGTACTATGGCTGCGCCGCACGATGGACGAATCGGAGCAATTCTCCAAAATGGATTCTGAGAGCCGCAAGAAAGCCGGTACGATACGTGCTCTGATGAAGCATCCCAAAGCTGTAATGACCGTTGTCGGACTGACGCTCGGGGGAACGGTTGCTTTCTATACGTACACCACCTATTTGCAAAAATTTATGGTTAATACGGTAGGGATTAATAAAGAGGTAGTTAGCTGGATTAACTTTATTGCACTGCTAGTATTTGTTATACTCCAACCGCTTGCAGGTTCTTTGTCTGACCGAATCGGGCGACGTCCTTTACTGCTATGCTTCGGAATTTTTGGAACGCTGTTAACCATACCGCTGTTTATGATCATGGAGCATACACAGAACCCCATCGGAGCATTCGTCCTGATGTTGATCGGACTCATCATAGTCACGGGCTACACATCCATCAATGCCATTGTAAAAGCGGAGCTGTTCCCAACGGAAATCCGTGCTTTGGGAGTAGGCTTCCCGTATGGACTCACCGTCGCAATATTCGGTGGAACAGCAGAGTTCATCGCCCTATGGTTTAAGTCCATCGGAACTGAATCGCTTTATTACTATTATGTCGCGGCTTGCATACTCGTGAGCTTAATCGTGTACTGGCGGATGGGTGAGTCTTCCAAAGTATCCTATATAGAAAACGAACACGAAGCTCAAAAAACTAACAAGCTGTAAGTAAAAGTTGAACTCGGTAACGGCAGACCGATTGCGGTCTGCTTTTTTTTGCATGGATATACAAAAGGGAATTTAACTAAAAATAACAAAATATGTTAAATTAGATAAAATGAAAGATTGGCATAAGATAACTGAATTCAATTAAAAAAGAAGGTCCTTAAGCAGGGCCTTCTTTGCGTTGTTGCTAAGTTACCCGGAATTTGCCGGGCGTCCTTCTATCCTAATTGATCCTTGTTCGATGCAAGAAAAGAACTAGAAAATGTTCTATTTTAAACGCGGACGCTTTTTGTAATTATCATGCTTTTACTCGTAGCAACGGACCTCTACTATTTCAGCCCTTGTGCTGCCGTTAGTGGCTGTCATAACAATCCGCAGCTTACCTGTTACAATAGGGGAGGAGAGCTTATGAATTCTTTTTCGCGTATGGTTGTTATGCTCTTCGGCTAACGTGGTCCATTCACCACGCACCCATGCTTGTATTTCATAGTCCTTGACCAGCTCAGGAATGACTTCAAACGGTGTGCGGTGATGGTGCAGGTTAATTAAATCTTCATTGATATCATCGTTAAAAGTGATATGAACAGTGCCGATCTCAACAGGCTCCTGCCAGCTAAGCTCCAGCCATTCGGGTCTTCCTTGCTCCATCGGCTGTGACGACCACATATGGGGTCCACCGTATGGACGGGTATAGCCGTCAATTGCTCGGCTAGCAGAAAAGGCTTCGGAAGATGCGCAGAGCGTAAAGCACAGCGGTTTCCTGACGAAAGTATGGCCGCTCCATTCGACGACTGGCTGATGGTGATGCATCTCTCCGTAGTCTTTGGAGCTTTGTTCGTCCATTGCATGCCGAAAGGCAAGCACACCTGTTATTGGACGATCCGATAAATGAACGGAAGCATTAGCATTCCGTTTGACTACGATGAACGCATTCTGTGCGCTCTCCGGCTTCCAGAACAGATCGGCACGGACCCACTGTTTCTCGCCTGGGGCAACAGCAGCTTTAGCAGTCGCCACAAGAGAATGAGGAACATAATTTTGGGGTTTGCCCGTGCTCCATAGCTCAACGATTAATTCGGTAGGATGTTCCGTATCGATAAGCAGCTCAACGCCGTCAATAATTGGATCGACTGGCACGATGAAACCTAGATCGGTTTCTAAGGGCAACGTCCCAACGGATTGCTTTAACTCAAGCTGAGTAAGAGTGCTGGAGGCGCTTACTTCAGCCCGCAGCGCAGCGTCCTTAGTATCGTTGTTCTTCAGTCCAAGGACTGCGGCATCCTGGCGCAGCAAGGTTTGCTGCAGCTCGCCCAAGTAATTAGCATGCAAGACGCGAGGAGTTACGTTGTTCATTACGCACAATGCTGCTCCGGTACCAGCAGCTTCACCGATGACAGCGCAAGTTGCCATCACACGCGTCGTGCCAAATGCGACATGCGAGGCACTGATATTGCGACCCGCCATGAGCATATTGCTCACATTAGCGGAGTAAAGGGAGCGAAACGGAATGTGATAGCTTCCGTCTATATGCATATGCTTGGATCCTTTGGCCGTCGCATACATACCTTGGGGTGGATGCAGATCTATCGACCAGCCACCGAATGCGACGCGGTCCTCGAATGCTTCCTGTGCGATAACATCGTTCTGATTCAGTACATAATCGCCGACAAAACGGCGATATTCCCTTTTACCAGGCAGGGAGCCAATCCATTCCAGGGTTAAATTGTCAGCGTCGAACTTGCCTGAATTTTTGATATAGTCCCAGATGCCATAGATAACCGAAGACAGTTCATCACGGATACGCTCGTTATCATGTACGGTGTCAAGCTCTCCGCCCCATTCAATCCACCAATAGGCACAGCCGTTATCCCCGCTGCGAATGACACGCTTCATAGGGATTGAGGTCTGTGTAATGTCTTTGGCAAAGCTGGGTGCTATATATTTCACAGGGCGTCCAGCATCCTTTGTATAGAACAGCAGCGTACTGCCAAGTGTAATATCGTCGGGTACAAGAGGTGCCCATTCTTCATTAAACTCTTCTTGAGCTTCACGCCCAATACGGAACTTGGCGCCTGCAAGGAATCCTACGAGGCCGTCTCCAGTACAGTCGAGGTACACTTTGCTCTCAAAGTGAATACGCCGTTCCGATCCCATCATCCACCCGGTAACCGAGGTGATCGAGCGATTATCCTCGTCGCCGACGGCTTCCACTTCGTGTACATCGGTATTGAGGAACAGTGTAATATTGCTTTCGGCTTTTACCTTTTCAAGAATGATTAAATCCCAAATATAGGGATTCCCATCGATGTTCCGGTATTGGTTCTCAACAAATAGCTCTCCCATAATACCCGTTTCACGGGCATAGCGGTGAACGCCGTGAGAGGTTGCTCCACATACCCAGACCCGTACCTCACTGCTTGAATTTCCGCCCAGAACGGGACGGTTTTGGACCAGGGAAACCGTTTGCCCCAAGCGAGCGGCAGCAACCGCTGCACAAACACCTGCCAATCCGCCGCCGATGACTGTGACGTCTGAAACGATAGATTCATATCTCATAGAACCGTTGACACCTCACCTTTGTGTAATAGTGAATATCTATAATTTCATTTTAAAATACTCCATTCCCTTTTAACATACATATAGTTACAATAGACATATACTTTATTTCAGTAATATCAGGGGTGTGTACAGCACTATGGAATTGAAGCTTCTTTCACATGTTTACTGGCTTCGTAAGAAACAATTTATGCTCTTGTCCGACACTTATCCCTGCTGGACCCTATTTGCCGTCGAGGCAGGCCAGTTTAGCTACAACATTGGAGAAGAGAGGGGTTCAGCAGAGTTTGGCGATTTGGTTCTATGTCCCCCTCATATAGCCTTTCAAAGGCAAACGCTGGAGCCACTGACGTTTCATTTTCTTCAATTCGTGTGGCTAAAAGAGCCGTTTGCATCGGATGAACCACCTTGGAGTGGTAAGCTCTCAGTGAACGATAAGGACAGGTTATTGTCCGACTACCAGTATCTAAGACGATTCACTGGATGGGATGAAGGCAGTACGCTGCATAAGCAGCATATGTTAAATGACATGTTGAGGTTGGTTATGCTTGAACAGGGTGAGCAGGTAACAAATATTGGACATAGAGATGCCCTTATGGATGAAGCAAAAAAAAGATTAAGCGAGCGGGCCTACGAAAGCTTTTCTATGCAAGAACTGGCTGAGCAGCTAGATCTCACCCCCGTGCAGCTGACCCGTAGATTCCGTAAAGCATTTGGTGAGACGCCTTCCGAGGCTTTGAACGAAATTCGCCTTACAAGGGCAAGGCATTTACTCGAGGGCTCGACTCTGAAATTGGATGAAATCGCCGCACAGTGCGGGTACGAGAACGGTTTTTATTTAAGTCGAGTCTTTACCAAGAAAACAGGCATGGCACCTTCTATTTATCGGAGTTTGCATCGGGTTTAGGGGGGGGCGAAGAAAAGTGGAATATACTAAAAAATAATGAATATTGGATGGATATGATATAAACTCGCACGATTTAAAAAGTTTATTCCAACTTGTAGTAGAAGTAGGAATGAGCTTTTTTTTGTAGCTGTTATATTTGAATGATGAACCTATATTGCTGAAATCCAATTGACAAAATGTGTAAAATGGTTTAATTTGTAATTAAACAAACATCTAATTAGAATAATATCAAATTATAAAGGTGTGAAGAAGTGCCATGCAATTAGATAAGCTGGTGAATTACCACAAAGCTTTAGCAGATCCGACACGCTTGAAAATGCTGCTCATGCTTGCCGAGGGCGAGTTAAACGGGCAGGTCCTCGCTGAAAAATGCTTTTTGTCAACGGCAACGATTACTCACCATGCCGCAAAGCTCCGTGAAGCAAGCTTAATTAATGAACGAAGAGAGAAGAATATGATTTTCTTTTCACTGAATCATTATTTTATTAAGAGTAATGCCATGGCAACATATGATTTTATTTATAAGCAGAAAAATGGATCGGGGGGAACGGAACGTTTGGATGATACAAACAAACGTATGGCTGAATCGGTAATCAAAAATTTTATGACTTCAGATGGAAAACTGAAGCATGTTCCAGCACAATTAAAGAAAAAACTTATTGTTTTGGAGCATATGGTGCAGCAGTTGGAGCAGGGACGTCACTATTCAGAAAAAGAAATTAATGAGTTCATTAAAGCCTATCATGATGATTTTGCTACCATACGCAGGGAATTTATTATGCATCAATTTTTGTACAGAGAAAACGAAATATATGAAGTTAATCCTCGAGAGATGTGGGCTCGTTGGGAGACATTGGCATGATGTGTTGAACTGAAAAAACGGTGAAATTGGCTCTTGTCCAAGCCACTTAGAAATAACGCTCATACCTTAAATCATCTCTAATCGAAAGGTTGATGATAAGTATGGCGAGAACCACACAAGGAAACGGCGGTCCTGTGCAATTTAGGCATCGAATGGAAGGCTTGACTTCGCTGGTGGAAGGACACAGACATGCTTTTGGTAATTTGACCGATTTATTCATTCCTGAGGACGGAAGACACCGTCATAATTTCCGTGGTATTACTACTACAGCGGATGGGCATCGTCATTCCTATTCGGGGCAAACGGGTCTTAACATCGGTATCGGCCCGAACCATTTTCACCGATTTAGAATATTCACGAATGTTGCCGATGGACATCGCCACATCATTTCCGGAAGAACAACCGGCCTTATTCGGATCGGCGCCGTGGTCGGTCACAAATTGATTATTGAGAAAATCGTAAAACAGCGCGTGAAGTAAGGGAACTAAGAAAGGCCCTGCTTGCCATATTTTTTGTGGCATGTTAGGGCCTTTCTCTTTGTTTGGATAAGTTAATATTTATTTATGCCATCGTCTCGAGCATTTTCAGTGAAACTTGATAATGAAGCTCTTCTTGTTGTAAATAGCGTCTGAATTCGTCTAGAACATATTCGGCCATACGAGTGACCTCGGAAGGGTTGCTTCCAGCAATATGTGGCGTCAATATAACATTGTCAAGCGTTAACAGCTCACTCTCAGGCTGTGCAGGCTCAGGATATGTAACGTCCAGTACTGCCGTTCTAGTGGGTACTGTACGAAGAGCGCGGATCAAGTCCTCCTCGACAACTTGCAGCCCTCTTGCGGTATTAATGAAGGTTGCGTAAGGAAGCATGAGTTCAAAATGCTCTTTATTCAAAATGCCCACGGTAGCAGGGAGATTAGCCAAATGATTAGATATCGTATGACAATGGGTGAAAATTTCTTTTAACTCTTTCTTGTGTACGTTAAGCTTTTGAGCAGCAGCATCCGATAAGAAAGGATCAAAGACGTCAATCTCCAACTGATAGGGCTTAAGGAGCTCAATAACCTTTCTGCCGATCATACCAGCACCTAGAATACCGACCCTGGCATTAAAATTTCCAGGAAAGGATTTCGCATATCTCGATGCATCCCGTCTGTGCGTTTTACAGCGAAGAGCGCTTTGGAAAAAGCCTTTGTTCGCAAGCACGATTTGAGCAGCTGTGTACTCCGCTACCGGAACAGCATTGGCAGCCCACGCGCTTACTATTGTGATGTCCTGATGGAGAAAGGGTCTTGCAAAGTTCTGAACGCTTCCCGCTGCATAAAATAGCGCTTTCAAATTAGGGAAATACTTCTGAATTTCTTCTCGATTGAATGTCGGCATCCCCCAACTAGAAAAAGCGACTTCGATGGTTCTCAAAGACGCAGCATGTTCTTCCACATTATCCTTATTGACGACTATCGGGTACAGATCAGCCAGTGTGCTAAGCTCCTGTTGAATAGAATCGTTGTAAACATCTTTAATTCTTATTTCGCTTCCCAAAAACATGGCTCTTTTCTTCACTAAATCCCACCACCCTACGAGAAATGCATTTGGTCACAGAGTTGGTCTAAGTTGCGTCTTAAGCCTGATTATACATCAGATTTTTGAATTGTGCGGCAAAGTTATTAAATTATTTTGAAGTAAGCTCCCTAAGTAGAAAACTGCACATTCACAAGGAACGGTTATTGAGGTTATTATAGTTAAATAAGAAGAGACTGCTTGAGAATCCGCGATCGAATTGCTAAAAGTAGGGATGTGACTTTGTGAAAATATATACAAGTGAAGAAAGAGATGCGCTGTTGGCTCGTCTTAATGATCAACAACGACAATATTTGAATGAAGATATGATCAGAGGCCGGCGAACGGTATTTGCCAATGTGATGTCTCGAGGGAAAGGTTATTTTATTCCAGAAGGAGCCACCTTTGAAGATATAGAACACCTTCTAACCTCCTGGGTTTACATAAATTATATTGATGCTGGCCACGTATCCTCGGAGCTGAAGTGCGAATGCGGAAGAGCCTTGAGATATCAACACATTGTTCAAAATAAGGAAGACGGTGTCATTAAAAAGTTCGGGATCGATCATTTACAGCTTCACACTGGTATTGATGCCAAAATTGTTGCAGAAATATTAAAGGGCTTTGATGCTATTGATTTTGAACTGGATGAAATCTTATCCAAGATAGAGAAGGGCTGGTCTATGGAGATGCAGCGGCTGCCTGATTTGAGGGAGCTTACACTGCCTAACGATATTCAAAAGCATCTTGAATTGGGGCTGCCGTTACTTGATCGTCAAGTCGTTCGTATTCGTAGGCTGGCAAATGAACGAATCGTATCCAAATCCAGGTTTGTGCAGCCTCCGAGCTTAGCGGATTCTACAACTTCAGACACGGTTACCGATGGCAACGATCTTATTCAGTTAGATTTGTTTGCAATGGAGAGCCCCGTGAACATTTCTCAATCAGGCGTTACTTCAAGTACAATCCTGAACGATCAATTATCATCGGAGCAGCAAATGGCTATTTTATCGTTACTACAAGAGGGAGTTTCGAGCGCCCGTACTTTATGCGAGCTGTTGATTAAGCATCATGGAGCCTCAGGTCAACGATTTGAGTATTCCATGACCAAAAAACCGCAAATTTATCCTATCGTTTGTAGGTTCATTGATTCATGTGAAAATTCACTATTAATTCGCGGAAATCAGGAGGATCGCTATTACGAATGGATTTAAGAAAATAGTTCCTCCTATGAATGCGGGTTGTTTGCTTGATGTTCTACTCCTTCCTGCCCGATCATAAGATGGTTATCGGCTAGCTGAAACCGGGAATGTTTGGAAAAGATCGACTGTTAACCGGATTGAACATAAAGATCAGCACGATACATTCCGATATATAGTAAATATATAGAAAAGGGAGGAGACTGCAGAGATGTGGACTCGCAAACAACTGAAAGATAGAGCGAAGGATGTGTTAAGAACCTCCTATTGGAAAGCGTTTCTCGCCAGCCTGCTGCTTGGCATTGTAACTGGCGGGATACCGAGCTGCTCTTTTAACTCTGATTTTGGCGGACGTGGAGGAGGAAACCATCAGGAATTTTCGACATCATTCCCTGGAATCAATAAAGGATTTAACTATAATTTCGATGGGGAATTAAATGGCATCTTCCTTGCTGTTCTAATTGGTGCCATTATTATTGCTGTTATTGTATTTTTGGCTACCCTAGCTTTTCGAATCTTCGTAAGCAATCCTTTAGAGGTGGGAATTAGAAAGTACTTTGCTCAATCGGCTCGGAATGAAGTGAATTTGAATTACATGGGATTTGGATTTTCAAAAGGTAATTACGTAGTTATCGTAAAGGCGATGCTATGGCGCTGGTTTCTTAATTTCTTGTGGTATTTACTCCTCATCATTCCGGGTATCGTGAAGTCGTATGCATACAGCATGGTTCCTTACTTATTGGCAGATAATCCTCACCTCGGGACTAAACGGGCTGTAGAGCTTAGCAATCGGATGACGCAAGGACATAAGTGGAGAATATTCGTCTTGGATCTTTCTTTTCTTGGCTGGTATTTATTAGGTACGATCGCTCTGTTCATTGGTGTATTGTTCGTTATGCCTTATGTGAATGCAACGCAAGCTGAGCTTTACCTGGTACTTCGAGAACAAGCTATTCATGAAGGAATAACGAGTGAGACGGAGTTAGAATAAGCATGATTGGGGCTGTCGAGTTTATCGGCAGCTTTTTCATTTTTCTATACTTGATGTTTTAATGAAGATTAATCTTTCAAGTGAGGCTATGATGACAATTACTTCAAGAAGTCTATAAAAAAGCTGCTGCCTGCTTGCTAAGTAATATGGAATCAGTAACGATACGGAAAAGAAAAATTGATTATAACCAATTTATCAACTAAGCTTGCGTTGACAGCTAATATGGTGGCGTGCTAACGTTCTTATGTACCCTAATAATCCCATATTTAAAAGGAGAGGCATGAAGATGTTGATCATTGCATTTCGAAACCCGTTCCCAATGGCTACGGTTAATAATTGCATATTGAACCATGAGGCCTCTCTAGATTCTGGAAAATAAAGAAGAGTGCGGGTAATACCGCGTTTGCTCTAGCTATATTTAGCGCAGGCCATTCTTCCTTGGTGCGTGCGCTTGCTTCGGCTTCAAAAAGCACATTGCCCACGGGTAGTGTGCTTATTTATTTGGTTTGGGGCATAAAAATGGGGTGTTGGTATGGAGAGGAGAGAAAGAACCCATGTTATCGATAATGACTAAATTGGGATGGTTTTTTCGACAAGAATGGAGAAGGTATTCCATTGCCGTCGTACTGCTGATTGTTGCAGGAATCTTGGAAATATTCCCTCCGATGCTGGTAGGGCGTTCCATCGATGCCATTGGCCTTGGGCATATGACTTGGGAATATATTGTTACTACGCTGCTTTGGCTCGCAGTTATCACAGTTGCGGCGTATATTATTTCGTATATCTGGGGCTATAAGCTATTCGGAGGAGCATTTGTAGTTGAGAAGCTCATGAGGGGCCGGTTAATGCGGCATTTTCTCAAAATGACTCCGTCTTTTTACGAGAACAATCGTACGGGTGATTTAATGGCCCGAGCCACAAATGACCTTCAAGCATTAGCTCAAACAGCTGGGTTTGGGATTTTGACTTTACTGGATTCTACTCTGTGGATGGCTACTCTGCTTGTTACGATGACGGTGTTTGTTTCCTGGAAACTGACGCTTGCTGCGGTGATCCCGCTGCCGATAATGGCAATTCTGGTCAGCTTCTACGGCGGTTGGATTCATAAAAGATATATGGCTGCACAGGACGCGTTCGGGGATATGAATGAAGGGGTTCTGGAGACGATATCTGGCATTCGTGTCATCCGGGCTTACACACAGGAACGTGCGGTTGAAAAGCAGTTTGCTGATGTTACGCAGGATGTACTGGAGAAAAACCTGGCTGTGGTTCGTGTTGACTCCCTGTTCGAGCCTACTATTAAAATCCTGGTAGGTATCAGCTATATGATCGGCATCGGCTATGGAGCCTATCTTGTATTTCACAATGAACTGACGATAGGGTCTCTTGTCGCCTTCAATGTTTACTTGGGTATGATGATTTGGCCGATGTTTGCCATAGGGGAATTAATAAACATCATGCAGCGAGGGAATGCATCATTGGATCGGGTTACTGAGACTTTGAATTATGCTGAGGATGTGCCTGAACCGACTAATCCTGTCATGCCAGAGCATCCTGGAAGCATCGAGTTTCGTAACGTGACATTCCGTTATCCATCTTCTTCGTTCGATAATTTAAGTGACGTATCGTTTACGCTTAAGTCAGGAGAAACCTTAGGTATTGTAGGACGTACGGGAAGCGGTAAATCCACTTTAATAAGACAGCTGCTGAGAGAATATCCGACGGGGGATGGCAATGTGTTTGTTGCCGGTGTTCCTCTCGAACGTATTGGGATGGATCGCTTGAAATCATGGTTAGGCTATGTGCCCCAGGAATCTTTCCTGTTCTCTCAAACTATTCGCGCCAATATGTACTTTGGTAATGAGCATGCTACAGAACAAGAGCTTAAGTCCGCGATGGCTGTCTCGGCTTTTTCCAAGGATTTGAATTTTCTTCCTGAGGGAATGGACACTCTCGTCGGTGAGAAGGGTGTTGCGCTCTCTGGCGGGCAAAAGCAGCGTGTATCAATGGCCCGGGCGCTCATTGCAGATCCGCAAATTTTGATCCTCGATGATGCAATGTCTGCTGTCGATGCCCGTACCGAAGCAGAGATTATTGGCAATATTCATAAAGAAAGATCGGGCAAAACAACTATTATAGCCACTCATCGTCTATCAGCTGTGCAGCATGCCAATCTGATTCTTGTTATGGATAACGGACGTATAGTCGAACAGGGAAGGCATGAGGAGCTGCTCAGTAAGGGCGGATGGTATAAAGAACAATATGACCGCCAACAGATGGAAGCGCAGCGTGTGGAAGGAGATGAGGAAATCGGATGAGCGATGCGAACGAAACGTTAGATTATGATATTGACCGAGAACTAGGCTCGGGAACCAAGACCAAAACCGTCAAGCGACTGATCCATTACGCAGTCCAATTTAAGCTGCAGCTGGTGCTTGCTTTGCTCATGCTTAGTGTTGCCGTAGGAACGGATTTGGCTGGACCATTGATCGCCAAAAGGATCATCGATCTTCACATTTCAGGCATCGAAAAGCCTTGGTTTGAGACTCAAAACAAAAATGATTATGCTGTCTCCTTTGAAGGGAAGCAGTATAAACGAGACGATCACTTTGAACAAGGCGAAACGCGCGGTAATGAAGTGAGAGTGCTCCAAATTGATCGTGAATATTATTTCATTGCGGAGCCGATAGCCTTCGATGGCGAACGTAAAGTAACGGATAACACGATTCAAATTACCAAAGGATCTGAGAGCAAGAGTTACTCAGGGGAGCAGCTCGATCGGCAGCAGCTCTACAGTTTCTTTCGTCCAGAGATGGCAGGCATGCTGAAGCTTTGCTGGTACTATATGGGCTTGACACTCATATCGGCTATTTTTACTTATGGGCAGCGTTATTTTCTTCAGAGTTCGGCTAACCGGATTATTCGTCGGATGAGAACGGATGTGTTTGCGCAACTAAATCGACTGCCAATCCGTTATTTTGATAATTTACCAGCTGGCAAGGTCGTATCCAGAGTTACGAATGATACTGAATCGATACGAGATTTGTACGTGAATGTGCTGGCGAATTTTACGACAGGCTTTATTCATATGCTCGGCATCTATATCGCGCTGTTTATTCTGGATGTACGGTTAGCAGCGATCTGTCTGTTCGTCGTTCCCGCACTCATAGTTTGGATTATAGTGTACGGAAGAATGGCAAAAAAGTTTAATCGGATTATTCGTTCTACTGTCAGCGAAATCAACGGTATTATTAATGAATCTATTCAAGGAATGACAATTATTAAAGCTTTTCGTAAGGAGAAGCGGGTCGAAGCTAATTTTGAGGAAGTCAATAATAAGCTGTTTCATGTGCAGAACAAGCTGCTGAGCCTAAACTCCTGGACGGGGTACAATCTAGTGGCTGTTATCCGAAATGTGGCGCTTGTTGCTCTGATTTGGTATTTTGGTGGTGCTTCATTAAATGGGGCATCAGGAGCTGTAACATTGGGTGTACTTTACGCCTTCGTCGATTATTTAAATCGGCTGTTTCAGCCAATGGTAAACATCGTGAATCAACTGCCGAATTTGGAGCGAGCGCTCGTGTCAGCCGAACGAGTCTTTGCACTGGTCGATGAGGAAGGGGAAGATGTCTCCGAACAGAAGGAGAAGCGTTATCAGGGTCATGTTCGATTCGATCAAGTATGGTTTTCCTATAAGAACGGGGAACCGGTACTGAAAGGAATTACCTTTGAAGCAAAGCCAGGCCAGACTGTTGCGCTTGTTGGCCACACCGGATCGGGAAAAAGCTCGATATTGAATCTGCTGTTCCGATTTTACGATCCTGAAGCGGGAAGTATTACGATTGATGGTAAAGAGACCCGGCAGATGCCGCGGCAAACGATGCGACAGCATATGGGCATTGTGCTTCAGGATCCGTTCCTCTTTTCAGGGACCATCGCTACGAACGTATCCTTAAATGATCCCTCCATTACACGAGAGCGGATTCATAAGGTTTTAACTGATGTCGGAGCAGAATCTCTTCTGGAGCAGCTGCCTCAAGGGATAGATGAACCGGTAATTGAAAAAGGCAGCACGCTTTCTGCGGGACAGAGGCAGCTGATCTCCTTTGCACGGGCATTGGCCTTTGATCCGGCTATTCTAATTCTTGATGAGGCAACATCCAATATCGATACGGAAACGGAAACAGTAATTCAGCAAGCGCTCGATGTGGTGAAGCAAGGAAGAACCACTTTTGTTATCGCCCACCGGTTATCTACAGTGAAGAATGCGGATTTGATCCTAGTACTTGATCGTGGCGAAATCGTAGAACGGGGAGATCACCATGCTTTAATGAATCTTGGGGGCAAATACAGGCAAATGTATGAGCTTCAGCAGGGAAAGCTTGTCCCGAGCCAATAATGTAAATAAATAAGGGATGCGGGAGTAACTCCTGTATCCTTTTTGTTTTGCAGTTTGCGTTTAGGCATACATTCCTTTTTTTGGTATAATAATCGATAATTAATGGATTTGTAGAAAAGGAGTTTTTTGCTATGGAAAGCCAAATGCAAGAGGGGGGCTTTCATCCGCTTGTTACACAATGGTTTGATGAGCAATACGGAAGTCCTACCGATGTGCAGATTCGTTCATGGAAGGCGATCCAATCGGGGATGCACACCTTAATTGCGGCACCGACCGGTTCAGGCAAGACATTGGCAGCACTGCTACCCTGCGTAAGCCATATTCTTCAAGAAAAAGAGGGGAACACCGATGCTGCTTCTATTCGGCAGGTGAGGCTTCTATATATCACGCCGTTGAAGGCGCTCAACAATGATATCCACCACCATGTTATAGGCTATATCGCACAGCTTAAGGAAAAAGCAGAAGAGCAGAACTGGAGCTGGAAAGGTCTGTCTGTTGGTGTCCGAACGGGAGATACTACACAAAGCTCGAGAGCCGCAATGGTTCGTAACCCGCCGGATGTACTTGTGACTACACCGGAATCGTTGTACTTGCTGCTCACTTCTCCCAAGGGGAGGATGATGCTCAAGGGCGTTCAGTGGTGCATTGTGGATGAAATTCATGATTTGGCAGGAGATAGAAGAGGACTGCACTTATCCGTTACACTTGAAAGATTAACAGAGTGGATCGGTCAATCGCCACAGCGAATAGGTGTCTCTGCTACACAGAAGCCGATTGAGCTTGTTGCGAGATTTCTAGGCGGCTGGGAATTGTCTACACCGACAGGGGAAAAGAAGATCATGGAAACGGCCCAAGAGGATGCTTCCATGGTCAGTGCTGAAACAGGAGAATCCTACAACCTAAGGCCGGTAGAAATTATCGAAAGCCGAATGGATAAGAAATTCACGCTTCGCGTTACCCTGCCTCACAAAACAATGATCACTAAAGATAAGCAGGAGACCATATGGAAGCCTTTGATAGAGCACATTGTCAAACTCATCGAAGATAGCCGATCAGCGCTTATTTTTGTCAATAATCGAAGATTATGTGAAAGGCTTACCCTAAGATTAAATGATCATATGGGCTACGAAATGGCGCGCTCGCACCATGGCAGCATCTCCAAAGAACAACGGCTCGAAGTGGAACGAGCATTGAAGGAGGGGGAGCTTCGCTGTCTTGTTGCAACCTCCTCATTGGAGCTAGGGATTGATGTAGGTCATATAGATCTGGTTCTGCAGATTGATTCACCCAAGAGCGCCGCTGCAGGAATCCAGCGGATAGGTCGTGCTGGCCACTCCGTCGGTGACGAAAGTCGAGGTATTATCCTTGCACGTACTCGTGGACAGCTCCCTGAGTGCGCGGTGCTTGCCCAAAGTATTGTGAATCGGCAGATTGAAGATATCCATATTCCACGCTATGCGCTGGATGTACTATGCCAGCAGATCGCAGCCATGGTAGCAGCAGATGAATGGGAACTCGAACGACTATATCATATATTCCAACGCAGCTATGGCTATCACGGGTTTACTAAGGAACGGTTCCGGTCCATACTTCAAGTTCTGTCCGGATTTTATCCTTTTGTTCGTCCTCTTATCGATTGGGATCGGGAGAGCAATCGATTGACCCGCCGAAGCTCCACCGCAATGTCAGCGATCATGGGGGCCGGTACCATACCACAAGGTAGCGATTACCCCGTCCATCATGCCGAGAGTCGCATTCATTTGGGAGAGTTAGACGAGCAGTATATTTTTGAAAGCCGAGTCGGAGATGTATTTCAGCTAGGAACAAGCTCATGGAGAATACAATCTATTCGGAACGACCGAGTCTATGTGGTTGAAGAGACGGGAAACAAACTAAGTGAGATTCCTTTCTGGCGTGGTGAAGGGCAAGGAAGATCCATTGCTTTTTCTGCAGAAATCGGACATTTTCTGGAGCAGCTTGACATTCGTATAGACAGAGAAAATAAGCTTCAGACGTTAGATTGGCTGATGGACAGTTATTATTTGGACGCATCGGCCGCTGAAGAGCTTCTTATGCTGCTGCATTCGCAAAAAGCAGTATCCGTACTTCCGACGCATCGTAGAATTGTGATCGAACAATTTCAGGATGAGTACAAGCAGCATCGGCTTATCATTCATAGCTGGTTTGGGCGCAAATTTAATCGCACCTGGCAATTGGCAATTCAAGCCCATGCTGAGCGCAGCATTCCTTATAGGATATATGCGAGTGCAAAAGATAATGGTATCGAGTTCGTTATATCGGATGGGGGCAGCGGAGAAGCGCTTAGACTGCTTCCGTTAATCCGTGAGGTCACCTCGAATCGTTTGGAAACTCTGCTGCAGCAGGCGATACCAGCCTCGCCGCAATTTGGCATAGCTTTCCGCAGGCTTGCTGAGACTTCCTTACTGTTGTCACGAAGCTTTAACCGGATGCCCTCATGGCAAAAAAGACTGCGTAGTGAGGAGCTTCTTCGGGAATCGCTGCCCTATGCAGAGACGTTTCCTTTCATAGAAGAAGCGATTCGAATATGTTTGCATGAGGATTTGGATGTGGGTCATGTTCGCGAAGTGTTAGAGCAAATCGAGTCGGGACAGGTGGAAGTCATTGAGAGACAGTCGGCATTCCCATCCCCGTTTACAGCATTATTCTTATCGGATGCTCTCAATACACAAATTTACGAATCCGATGCGATAAGTAGAGATTTACAGGCAAACTTGGCTGGTATGGACCGTGCACTGGCAGGGCAATGGTTCTCCAATGCTTCGAGTCACATGGCAGAGTCTATGAATATGTCGGAACATGATGATAAGAGGCACACCGAGAATAATAAGGATGAAGAAAAACCTAGATTGTATGAGTCGGGTGAACTGCTTAGCCTGTTAAAGCATCGTGGGGAAATGACGGAAACTGAACTATTGGATTGGCTGGATAAGGATAGGCTGGAAGACCTGCTACATAGGTTATACCAGGAAAAAAAGATAGTACAAATACAATTGGACAGTACATCTTCACAGTTATATTGGATTTGCGCTGATGAAGCAGATACTTATTCTCAATTGGGAAAGGATTGGCTTGCTGACAGGTTTATTGCAACTCGTTATGTGAATCAAAGAATAAGGATAACATCTCAAGAAATACAGGCGCGATACGGGTTGAAAGAGCAGCGAATTAATGAACTTGTTCACTCATGGGAATCAGAAAATCGTATTGAGTTGTCGCAAACAGATCAGGCAGCTACTGACCGAGTTTTGCTGAACCGCCAATTAGATGCACGGCATAACCGTCAACAAGCTGTTGAACTTAGGAAGGCCACAGAATCTATCCATGCTATAAACTATTGCATCAAGATGATGTCTCTTCAACACGTACTCCCTCACACTCGGCTGAACGGGGAAGTGGGCTTGAGGCAGGTCATAGAAAAGCTCCAAGGATTGTATTTTCCATTATCTCAATGGGAGTCGTCTATCTTACCGCTTCGGCTAAATGATTATAAGAAAGAAATGCTCGACCGGCTCTGCTCTTCCGGTGAAGTCATATGGTTAGGACAAAAGCAAGACGGTGAAAAGGAAGGGCGCATTGCGTTTTTCCTAGCTGAATCCAAAGAACTTTATTATCCGATGCTTGAAAAGGAAGAGAAGATTGACTTGAACTTTGAAAAAGAACTTCTCCAACTTCTGCAGCGCAAAGGAGCAAGCTTCCTCACGGCTCTTAGCCGTGAAACCGGGCATATCCCATCCGAATTGACGGTTGAATTGCTAAATTTATCCTGGAAAGGATTGGTTTCAAACGATCAGTTTGCTCCCTTACGATTAAATGGTGGCACGACCTCCAAGACGGCCAAAGGCAAAGGCTTTCAATCAGGTCTAGGCAGATGGTATCCCGTAAGTTCGCTAAAAGACGAAGAAGGCTGTGACCAACAGATATGTGTTCTGGCATGGATTAAGCATTTGTTGAATGGGTACGGATTGTTGACCAAGGACATTGCAGATCTTCATCTCCCATGGGAGTGGAGCGATGTCTATGCTGCTCTGAAACAGCTTGAAACCTGGGGGATGCTGACTCGCGGACTATGGGTTGAAAATATTCATACATTGCAATTTGCAGGCAAGGATCAGATTGAGAGTCTTCGCAGCCGTGAATGGGCAGGAGATACTAGTCCTATCGTACTACCTTCAACGGATCCAGCTAATCCTTTTGGACTTACTGTCCATTGGCCTGAGAAGGAAGGGATGAGCTTCACCCGAAAAAAAGGGAATGATCTCGTCATACAAGGAGGCCGTTGGCTGCTGTGGATTGAAAACAACGGTAAACGCATGTGCCCCATGGAAAAGGTATCAGACGATGAGCTGTATCATTTAATCCGGTCAGCTGCCGAAGGTTATTTGAGGCTGCCTAAAACTCGAAAATTAATTATAGAAAAGTGGAACGGGCTTCCTGTTTTACAAACGGAGGTCGCAGAAGTACTGTACACGCTGGGAGCCGAAAAAGACCGCGAGTCTCTTGTTATATGGCCAAGCGCATTAAGGTGAGAGACTAGAGCATCTGCTTTCAAAGAGATGCTCTTCGTCATTTGTATGGATAATTACGGCTGTGGTGTTATGAAACGATTTTGTTGACAATTAACTCAACATGGGTAATACTGGTAATAAAAAAGGGGTTACATCAGCATGAGTGAATTCGGCGAACGTTTAAGACAGCTCCGTAAACAAAATAAAATAACTCAAAGGCAGCTTGCCGAGAGGGTCGGCATCGATTTTACTTATATCAGCAAGATTGAGAGCGGAACGATGGACCCGCCTGCAGAAGACAAAATCATCAAGATGGCACAGATCTTGCATGTTGAATCAGAGGAGCTTATATTATCGGCAAAAAAAGTACCTACAAGCTTTCAAAAGGTGATTACAGAAAATAAGGATGTACCTGTGTTTCTTAGAAAAGCATCCGAGCTTTCTCCAGAACAATGGAGGAAAATTAAAGGCATTATTGGAGAAGAGGAAGGAGGAGAGGAAAGCTGAATTCCACAAGGTTTATTTCATTAGAGCAAATGGAAGGCTTGACGGAGCAAATCTTATTGGATTATGGATTCAATCCTCATGATAAAATAATTCGTCCCGTCCCAATTGAAGAGATCATTGAATTTCACTTTGATTTAAATATTAGCTGGGAACCGATTGATCATTTGGATGATCAAGGCATGGTCATGGCGGCCATTTTTCCAACAGAGAAACAAATAATACTAAATGAAACACAGCGCAATTTATTTGAGGAAAAGCTCGGAACCTATCATTTCACTCTAGCTCACGAGTTAGGTCATTGGGTACTCCATTCCTTGCAATCGCCATATTGGCTGCGCTTACAATGTGTCAAGGAAAAGAGTCCATCGGCAGAGGTGATGCGACCTTTCTATTGCCGCAGCTTTGCGCATAAACCCAAGGTAGAAGTGCAGGCGGATCTTTTCGCAGGATGCCTGTTGATGCCGCGTCCCATTCTGGAGCGGGCCATTATGCAGTTAAGAAGAATAGGCCTCATCCAGCTGTCTCACCTTTATAAATTAGCAGATTGTCTGCGTGTTTCGATCACTGCTCTTACTGTCCGTCTGACACAAACAAATCTGTTAAGTATTGATCAGGATGGACGCATTCGATGCATAGGATCCAAAGAGGGGAACCATTACGAGCAGATGACGATGGATTTATAATTTTTATTGCATAAATGTTGAGTTGATATTCAACACAATATGATTGTGTGAATATGAATCATACCTATGGAGGGATTAAGGTGAAGGATAATATAAACCATGAAGTGCTATCAAAACATCGACTATATCCAAAACTAGAGAACGAGGAATATCTAATTCGTTCACTGTGTTACACCGCTGCTCAAAATTTATACGGGGAAACACTGCCTGATATCGTTAAGAAACGGTTGGAGCTTGAATTGGAGGGTATTATTAACCATGGCATGGTTTCTCCATACCTGATTACTCATCAAGTGGTTAAACAATTGAAGTTAGAGGGTTACTTAGTCTCAACACGGGGGTCTGTTGGTTCAACTTTCATCGCTTATTGTCTTGGTATAACAGAAATGAATCCCTTATTCCCTCATTATCGATGCAATCATTGCAAATATAGTGAATGGATACAAGAGAGTAAGGGCTGTGGTATTGATCTGCCAGATAAGGTATGTCCTAACTGTAGTGAGATTATGCAAGGGGACGGTCATCATATTCCTTGTGAGATGTTTATGGGGCTTCAATATGATATCACTCCAAATATAGATTTGTGTGTAGCGACAGAATGTTCATCCAAGGTATATGACTATTTGAGTGAGCATTATGGCTACGATCAGGTAGTTCGTGTCGGTAATCAACATAGGGGAGGATTCTTTATCCTGCCAAAGGGTATAAAGCTTGAACAAATTACATTTGCACCTTTTGACGATAACATGGATGGTTTTGGAAAGTCCCTTTCCAATTACAAGGAGCTGGAAAAGTATGTTTTTAAACTTGATGTATTCGAACATATAGATCCAACTTTTCTCCGCTTGCTTGGTCAACTTACGGGAGTGGAACCCACTACAATCCCAATGCAAGATGCTAATGTACTTAGTTTGTTTCGCTCTACTCAGGCACTAGGTGTAAGTCCGGAGCAATTACGAACCTGTGTTGGGACTTATGGTATTCCAGAGATGCAGGTTCCTTTTGTGAGAGCTATGCTAGAAGAGACTCAGCCGAAATCATATTCTGATTTATTACAGATATCAGGACTTTCACATGGGAATGGTACTTGGGAGGCTAATGCACAAGATCTGCTGAAATCTGGAGAGCATTCCCTTCAATCGGTTATAGCTTGCAGGGACGATGTTATGTTCAACCTAATCAATTGGGGCGTTGGACACGACATGGCTTTTCTTGTTTCGGACAATGTACGAAAAGGCCTTGGGATCAGTGGGGAATGGGTGAAGGAGTTAGAAGTCAATGTCCCTTCCTGGTTCATTGAGTCTTGTCAAAAAATGAAGTATTTGTTTCCGAAAGCGCATGCTGTAACCTATGTCATCTCCGCAATAAGATATGCTTATTATAAATTGTATTATCCGTTAGAGTTTTACGCCGTCTATTTTTCAGTTCGGGGTCGTGATTTTAATTTGGAACTGTGTACTGAAGGTGCTGAGGTTATTGGAAATATACTTGATAAACGGGATGAACAGCCACAGCCTGATACCCAATATGAAGTGTTGCTGGATCTCTCAGATCATCAAGTGGCATTGGAGATGATGCTGAGAGGAATTTGTGTTAAAAGGGACACAATAAGCGGTCAATACCTCTTTGAGTATAATCATCATAAATTGAAAGTACCGCTTGTGGACGTTTGATTTTTTAAAGTATTAGGGTTATGTGTTATTCTTTAGGTAATCAATAAACATCATGGTTATAAGGAGTTGTATTGATGTGTCCATCCCAACGTATCGTCATATCATCATATTATTGCTTTGTATGTCATCCGGAATCGTAGACGTCGTGGGCTATATTAGTCTAGGACATGTTTTTACAGCGAATATGACGGGTAATATTGTTCTGATGGGCTTAGCCATAGGTCATGTGGAAGGACTTGCTGTGCTGCGTTCGATTACGGCTTTATTAGGCTTTGTAGCGGGTACAGCAATAGCTGCCCTTATTGTTAACAGAGATAAACTGCCTTCGGTTTGGCCAGCCTCCGTAACGATAGCTCTTACCATTGAAGCGGTTATTCTCATTATTTTTGCGGTCAGCTCCAGCTGGTTTAAAGGATCAGAGACTATGGTCTACTTTCTTATTGCCCTTTTAAGTTTGGCTATGGGCATGCAAACAACAGCAGCTAGACGATTAGGTATTGCGGGGATCTCTACTACGGTTTTAACGAATAATTTGGCCAATGTTATTGAAGACGGTATTCATCAGCTAAGGCTGCTGATCAGAAGAGAGACGAAGAACACGCTTAGTCGTGATTCATTGCTCAGGTTATTAGCCGTGGTTATTTACTGCTTGGGTGCTATTATCGGAACGCTGGCTGAAGTTTCGTACCCGCTTGCTATTGTGTGGGTCCCCATAGCTGTCTTAGGAGGTATTATCGTGGCGGCGGGGATCCGATTTCGGAATGATTCTGCTGTTTACAAGTAGATGTTCATCCAAAATGGTACCGGATTTATCATTGTCGATATGCCTACTGAAATTATATCTCTTCTTTTTTTGATCAAATAAAGCACGAGAAGCGGGATAATTCGATCCTGCTTCATTTTATTTAGCAGCAGAATTTCAAACCGACCATCTAATAAGAAGAAAGACGATCTTTCCCGGATAGTCGAGGAGATCGTCCTTTTATTTTAGCAGTGCTGCATAATATTAGTTCTCAGATAAGCTTATGTAGCTTTATACCGATGCTCGACCTTCATAACTTTCCATACCGTTACCGAAATGAGCCAGGCCAGGATGAACAAGGCAACAAGTAAATAACCGAGATCCCCAAAGTCCAGTTCATTAATCCATACGAAAATAGGAGCTTGCAGGTTCAGTTTATCCGTCAACACCTGGACTAGCTCAACCATTCCGATGATTAATGCTGCTATGACAGAGACCGTAGTGACCGTCACATTATAGTACAGTTTTCTAAGTGGTGTCGTGAATGCCCAACGGTAAGCTTTGGTCATGAACATTCCGTCAGCTGTATCCATTAAGCTCATGCCTGCAGCGAAGAGCAGAGGTAGAGAAATAATTCCGAAGACGGGGACGGATGTTTTGGCCGCGGTAGCCGAAATGGCTAATAAACCTATCTCTGTTGCCGTATCGAAGCCAAGTCCGAACAAAAAACCTAACGGATACACATGCCAGCCGCGACTGATGAAACGGAACATAGGCTTCAATAACCGGGAAAAGAATCCTCGGGAATCAAGTATTTCCTCAAGCTGCTCGTCCAAGAACCGACCTTGGCGTATTTTTCGAAAAACTTGAAATAACTGGATTAAAATAACAAGATTAATAATACCAATCAATACGAGAAAAGCTCCAGACACCGTAGTACCTATCAATCCGCCAATCTCCTGCATTTGCGGCATTGCCTCTTGAATCCATTTCATTGACAACGCTATGGTCAGCACCATCAGGAATACAACGGACGAGTGACCGAGGGAAAAATAGAAGCCTACACCCAAAGGATTTCTTTTTTGCTGGATCAATTTACGGACTGTGTTGTCGATGGCAGCTATATGATCGACGTCAAATGCATGTCTCAATCCAAACGTATAAGCTAACAACCCAAGACTCCAAAAGCTTGCATCGCCGCGGGCTGCTGTGATTAATCCGATAATACCTAACACATGAAGCGCTATGACTACGAAGAAATAGCCGCCCCAATCCTTTTTATTGCTCAAGATATGATTTAACACCTTGGCTCCTCCTGTAATTTTATATTTATATTTTTGATCGTTATAATTCGTGCCACTACAATAACAAATAGTAACACAAAATGCTTTAATGTATAGATTTTTCTCGAAAAAATATTTTATGTCTTAATGCCTTTGCATCCTATGCCGCGGGCGTGTAAGATAATATGGATACTACAATAAGGAAGGAGAGGCTATGTGGTTTTCGGAGCACGCGTATGGAAGACAGGAATTGCAGTGACATTGGCATTATATATTAGTGCTTTGTTAAACTTTACTCCTCCCGTTATTGCGGCAGTAGCTGCTATTTTCGCAATGCAGCCTTCGATCTATCGGTCCTGGCGGTATTTTTTGGATCAGCTTCAAACGAATGTGCTGGGGGCAGCACTGGCTTTGCTTGCAGGAACGTTCTTTTCCAATAATGTAATTGCGATTGGGATTGTGTGTATTCTTGTAATCATTGTTTGTTTAAGGATGGGAATGGAAGAAACGATTGGGCTTACGCTAGTGACCGTTGTGGCGGTTATGGAGGCATCAGGTGAGTGGGCCTTTGCAGTCAATCGTTTTTTACTGAGCTTAATTGGAATTGGATGTGCATTTATTATTAACGTCCTCTTTTTTCCACCTAAGCCCAAGGAGCAATTTGAAGCTCAAATCCACACTGTTTTTAGCAAAATGTCGCTTCTTCTTCGTACGGTCATTTCCGACGAAATCAAAGAGACAGTGTTCCGGGAAGAAAAAGGGGAGCTATCGAACTCCTTACAGCTTCTTGCGGGCAAGTATAAGCTCATGGAAGAAGAAGTGAAGAAGCTCAAACGCGGTAAATTTAGCATGATTCGTCATTTGGTTATTTATAAGCAGATGCTGCGTGCGTTATCCAAAGGGCTTGAGGTGCTGGATACGGTTGATGAACATTTTTTTCAAGCGAATCGGGGGCCTGAGACCGATGCTCTGTTCGATGGGCATTTGGAGAAATTAATTAAGTTTCACGAGCATGTGCTGCTGAAGTTTGACGACAAGCTTAAAGCTGACAGCTCGGAAGGCTACGATATGGAAGCGGAGAATGAAAAGTTTATGAGCTTGCTTATAGAACGCTATCAAGACCAGCCAACTGGAATCTTGCGCCTCTCGGTCGTGGCTGCGGCAATGTACGATTATGGCCATCAGGTAGCCAGATTGGATAAGCTGTTGGAGCATTATCATCGGGGAGATTCCGAAACCAAGGAGCCCCTGGAGCTACTACGAAAAAGTTTTAAAAGAAAATGATGAATTCTAATATAAAGAGCTGACAGCAGTAAAAGCTGTTGGCTTTTTTCTCAGAGTGGGGAGGAGACTTGAAGAAATGCATACAATTGACAGCCTAACGAACGATCTTAAACGGATGGGCATTGATCCCAAAGGGACCTTGCTTATGCACTCATCTATGAAAAGTATAGGGCATGTTGAAAACGGTGCGGACACTGTGCTGGATGCTCTTACCAATTACATGGAGGAGGGATTGTTGGTACTGCCGACACACACTTGGTCATACATTAACTCTAGTAATCCGAAATTTTACGTGGAATCATCGCCTTCATGTGTAGGTATTTTACCGGAATTGTTTCGCAAACGCCAAGGTGTTCATCGCTCTTATCATCCCACTCATTCCGTTGCCGCTTATGGAAGTGATGCGAAGTCCTTAGTACAAGGGGATGAACGATGGGATACACCCTGCCACAGGGAATCTGCCTGGGGAAAGCTGCTGGACCGACAAGCGACCATTATTCTAGTGGGCGTAGATTTACGCAGAAATACCTTCATTCATGGAATAGAAGAATGGGTGGATATACCTGGAAGGCTAACGGATGGACACGAAGAATTATATACTGTACTTGTTGATGGGACAGAGCTGCGCGTTCCTTCCAGAAGACACTGCGGTTTGTCTTGGTCTCTGCACTTTTGGAAGGTGGAAGAGGTATTGAAGGAGCAGGGAGCGGTGAAGTTAGGAACCTTTGGTGACGCTGTGGTTCGAATTTGCGATACGGTGAAGTTGAATAAGATACTATCTCATATGCTGAAGGTGAACCCGGACTTATTTTCTGACAATGAACCTTTAACGGGGACTTATTTTTAATTTGAATAACCGGTTAAATGCGGGACTCGATTTGGATTTCAAATCTTCCCGCACCTTAAATTGAAAGGAGAATAAGGATGTCAAGGCAGAGGGCGGCAAACGAAAATAAAGTTCGATTAGCCGGTTTTTTTCTATTCATCGTATTAATCACTGTACTATGTATGTATGTTATATCTGCATTGTTGAATCCGGTTGGTGATCAAGGACTCATTATAGTTCTGTGTATCACCATCTCCTTGCAATTGTCATTTCTTACCACACTTCAAATAGTTAGAAAAAAATAGGAAGAAATCATAAGGAAAATGAAAAATGATTGTACAGGTAAAAGGAGTAAGATACAATATAAGATATACGGTGAACGATGTTCTATAATAAAGAACAAGAGGTGATCTTGCTGAAATGAAGACGATAAAACAATTTGTGTTTACGGATTCACGTCCTTTTAAGGAATGCCATGCATCAACCCTAATCGTACTGCCCAATGGAAATGTATTAGCTTCTTGGTTTGGAGGTACCAAAGAGAAAAATCCGGATGTGGCCATTTGGCTCTCACGCCGGGAGGACATTGGAGAGTGGTGTGCTCCAATAAAGGTGGCTGATGAAGAGGAATTGGCTCATTGGAATCCCGTGCTTTTTCAAGATCCGGCCAGTGGACGTATTTATTTATACTATAAAGTAGGTCATGAAATTCCTGATTGGTACACGCGTGTGATTCATTCGGATGACGGTGGTTACACCTGGAGCACACCGGTAGAGCTTATACCTGGTGACATTGGAGGCCGAGGACCAGTTCGAAGCAAACCGATTATACTTAGTGATGGAAGGTGGATTGCTCCTGCTTCTATCGAGACGCGAACGGCATGGGACGCATTCGTCGACTTTTCAGATGATCAAGGACGGACATGGATTAAAAGCAGCATGGTTCCCTTGGATCGCAGCCGTATTAAGGGGAAAGGGATTATTCAGCCTACCTTATGGGAAGGCCAGGATGGAATCGTTCACATGCTGCTTCGAAGCACTGAAGGTGCCGTATATCGAAGCGATTCTAACGATCGCGGTTTAACATGGTCGGAGGCCTATTCAACCTCTCTTCCGAATAATAATAGCGGGATCGACCTTGTCAAGTCACAGGGAACGCTATATTTGGTTATGAATCCTATCGAAGGCAACTGGGCGGCCCGAACACCTTTAGTGATTCAACATTCCATTGATGGGGGACAAACTTGGAAGCTGCTAAAAGTCTTGGAGGATGAGCCCGGGGAATATTCGTATCCTGCTATTGTAACGGATCATCAGTCGCTTCATCTAACCTATACATGGCGTCGGGAACGGATTGTATATTGGAATATTGAACTATAGTGGCATGACAGCTTGAAGGGCGGTGTGAGACACACGCTCTTTTTTTGTTTTTTAACGAATTGACAGCTGTGATGTATAGTTATAAAATGAATAATTATGCAATAAATATTATAAATATACATTCAAGAGGTGGTTTAATTGAAGCATTTGCTATCTTTAAAAGAACTGGACAGGAATGAGCTTGTAGCCTTAATTCAAAAGGGAGTGGACATAAAGCGAAATCCAGAACGCTATTATGAAGCTTGTAAACGAAATGGTTTGCTGATGCTATTTCAGAAAACATCTACGAGAACCAATCTGTCCTTCCAATCGGGGATTAATCAAATGGGTGGATACGCCGTTGTAATGGATTGGGAGTCGAGTAATTTTGTTTTATCACCGATTCAATATGAAGTTCGCTATGCATCAAGAAATTGTGATCTCCTCATGGCACGACTGAAAAAGCATGAAGATATCGTCGAGTTGGCGACCTACTCACAAGTACCTATCATTAACGGCTGCTGTGAAAAGTATCATCCTTGCCAAGCATTAGCCGATTTAATGACCATATATGAAATCTCGGGCTCTTTTGATGGAGTAACACTCACCTATGTGGGCATACACAATAATGTTGCGAACTCTTTAATTATTGGGTGCATGACGCTGGGAATCAAGCTTCAGGTGGTTACGCCTGTCATTAATGAAGCATCGTGGGAAGAAGAGCTTATGACAGAAGCTCGACTAAGCAAGTATATTGAATGGAAAGAGGATCTTGCCAAAGCTCTTTCAATAACGGACTACGTATATACCGATACCTGGATCGACATGGAATTTTTTCATGACCCTGATTATCAAGAGGAGAAACAGAAAAGAATGCAAGTCATGCTTCCATATCAACTGAACAAGAGCAATCTGGGAGAATATTCTCCTTATATCATGCACGATATGCCCATTCATCCTGGTTTTGAGATAGCAAAAGATCTCATAGAATCCGAGAAGTCGGTTATTTATCAACAAGCGGAAAATAGGATGCACATTCAAAAGGCATTAATGCTTTATTTACTCCAAACGAAATACTGATATCGTACAGTTGAATATCGTATGTGAGAAAAGATAGATAAGCTGCACGTGTCGCGGCATAGCTGTCTTTTTTGTTTAGCAATGGCTATTTACATGTCGAACATATGTGCTGTATAATGAGGAAAATGTGGATAAATATGGAACTAATATATAGCTAGTAATCTATATTTTCGGAGGATGGTTATGGAGCTTGCAAAGCAAAGAGAACTATTGACAATTGTATTCAGAGAGGCACTGCAAACCTTTGTTGACAAAATCAAGCAAGACGATCAAGTTATAGCGGCAATACTCATGGGTAGCTTATCCTACGATCAAGTCTGGGAGAAGTCCGATATAGATTTAAAACTGATCGTTCACGAGCAAAAGCTGAATAAAAGTTACATGTGTTTTGTTGAAAATGATGTGCCGATTAATACAAGCATTCAAACTCGCAATGATTTTAAGCGTTGGATTGAACGTTCTTTGCAAAGCTCTATCAGCCATTCTATGCTCATACGAAGTACGCTTTTGTTTACCAAGGATAGTTCCATCACGCCATATTTTGATCAAATACGGACGGTCGGTGAGCGTGATCGCCAGATGCAGCTAATGAGACTAGGGTGTCACGGGCTAGGTATACTGGCTAAGGCTGAGAAATGGCAATATGTTAAGCAGGACACCACATACAGCGCACTATGGATTATGAAGCTAGTGGATATACTTGCACAGATTGAAGTAGTTCTGAACGGTGAAGTCCCTATGCGGGAATCAGTTCAACAGGCCATGACGTTCAACACCGATTTTTTTGATTTGGTTTACGTTCAAATGGTGCATAATGAAGTTAATGAGCAGATGGTCCATACCGTCCTTCAGCAGATCAATACGTATTTGAGTGAACGGGGAGACCGATTGTTTCAACCGATCCTTGCGTATTTAAAGGAAGAAGGCGACGTTCGTACCGTAACGGATATTGTTGATAAGCTTGGAGTTATTGTGCAAATTGATAACGGTTCCATTACAACGGCTTGTGACTGGTTGGTGGAGCAGGAGCTTCTTGTGAAAATGGAGAGTGAGACAAAAGCGACTCCGAAGAGCCGAATAGAGCTGTCTGAGCCTGCTTACTTATATGAGAATCCAGATGATTTAGGATGGGAGATGTGAGATCAGTTGAGGCAATTCATAGAAGTCAGAGGCGCAAGGCAAAACAACTTGCAAAATATCGATGTAAATATACCGCGGGATAAGCTAACGGTAATTACCGGCGTGAGTGGTTCGGGTAAATCCTCGCTTGCGTTTGAGGTCATCTACGGAGAGGGGCAGCGGCGCTTTCTTGAGTCCTTATCCACCTTCGCCAAGAGCCGAATGAATCAATTGAAGAAGCCGGACGTCGATTTTGTATTTGGCTTATCTCCAGTCATCGCGATTGAGCAGAAAAAAGGAATCGTTAATCCAAGATCAACAGTTGGAACGATGACAGATATTTATGACTTTTTAAGATTACTTTTTGCATCTGTCGGGGAAGCAAGCTGTCCGTTCTGCGATCATCCCGTCCCGATACGCACACCGAATCAAATGATGGATCATATTCAATCTCTCCCGGAGGGTACGGAGGTTGAGGTGCTTGCACCGATTTACAAAATATATGGTGAAGACTTTGAAACGTTGTTTGATGAAATACGGACCAAAGGATTTCGTTCAGTTAAAATCGATGGCGCTACTTTTAGCTTGGGGGATATGCTCGAGCTCGATGATGAGTTGGAATATCAAATGGAAGTCATCATTGATAAATTTGTAGTTAAGAAGGATACGTTCAAGGTATTGACTAAAACGATTGAAAACAGCTTAAAGCTGGTAGGTGAAGGGTTTATTCGATTCGAAATCATAGAGCAGCCCGAGAGGGAGAAAATCGATCGAGATGTATTTTACAGAGGGTTTGCTTGTCCGGAGCATCATCTTACTTTGGGGGAGCTGCATCCATCTTACTTTTCTTTTAACGATCCTGATAGTGCATGCAGAACATGTGGCGGTATTGGAACGTTTATGAGGACGGAAGCGCGATTTCTAATCAAAAATGAGGAAAAAAGTATAGCTAAGGGAGCGCTGGACTCTAAGCTGCTTGGAACGAACGGCAATACATGGCGATGGTCCATCCTGTACAGCCTGGCAAAGCACTACGGTTTCAGCTTGGATACTCCTCTGAAAGAGCTGCCTGAATCAATCATTAATATTTTGTTTTATGGAACCAAGGGACAAAAGTTTCCTTTCATTGCGCCTGAGGACGCATCCAAGACCCAAGCTCGCCATGCAGGCAAATTAATGGGTTACGGCGGACTCGTCAATATGGTAAATCGCTGGTATAAAATGTACTTAAAACGTAAAGCGACCAATACGTCCGAAGAAGAGTTTTATAAGCGTGTTATGGTTGAACATATATGTCCTGACTGCGAAGGAAGAAAATTGAAGCCGCAGCGGTTTTGCGTTAAGGTGGGTACTGGAGATATTCATGAACTATGCAGTCACTCGCTAAAGGATCTTCAGCAATTTTTAGCTGGACTATCGTTTCCGGTGGAGAAGGCTCAGGTTGGGAAACAAATTACAGGTGAAATTCAATCCAGGCTTACACTGCTTCTTGATATAGGCCTTGACTATTTAAGCTTGGGTCGCCGTTCGGATACCATTTCAGGCGGTGAAGCTCAAAGAATTCGTCTATCTACTCAAATAAGCTCTGGACTTATGGGAATGCTCTACGTTCTGGATGAGCCGAGTATCGGGCTGCATGCTAGAGATAGTATACGGATAGTCGATACATTGAAAAAACTGCGCGACACGGGCAATACGATTATTGTAGTTGAGCATGACATCGATACGATTTGCAGTGCTGACCATATTATCGAGGTCGGACCCGGTCCAGGTACTCATGGCGGCTGCATTATTGCACAAGGTACGGCGGAGCAACTGCGGATGCATTCGGAATCTATTACAGGCTCGTTCTTGTCCGGGGCAAGAAAAATCGAAGTACCCTCCAAGCGACGTCAGGCGTCAGGCCTAACGCTTTCCATAAAAGGAGCAAGAGCTAATAACTTGCGTAGTGTGAATGTAGATATCCCGCTAGGACTTATGGTGTGCATTACGGGAGTTTCCGGATCAGGGAAAAGTACGCTTATTAATGAGGTTATGTACAAGCAGCTCTACTCTGTATTCCATGATGCACGCATTGTTCCTGGTGAACACGACTCGGTGGAAGGTCATGAGCATTTGACAGGCATTATTAATATCGATCAATCTCCAATTGGACGTAGTTCTCGTTCTAATGCAGCGACTTATGTAGGTTTTTTCGACCGAATTCGGGAATTGTTTGCTGAAGCTGCAAGGATAGCAGGCAAGGAGCTCAGCAAGAACGATTTTAGCTTCAATCAGAAAAATGGCGGGCGATGCGAGCATTGTCAAGGTGAGGGGATTGTCACGACTCCATTGCAATTTATGCCCGATGTTGAATCGGTTTGTCCGGTATGTAAAGGAGCTAGATTCAATGAGGAAGTGCTGGATGTGCGGATCAAAGACCATAACATTGCTCAAGTGCTGGAGATGAGCATTGAGGAGGCGGTGGACTTTTTCTCCGAGCAGCCTTATATCCTTCACAAGTTAAGCGTATTGAATCAGTTGGGACTCGGTTATTTGCGGGTTGGTCAATCGGCTACAACTCTATCAGGTGGAGAGGCTCAGAGGATCAAGCTTGCAACAGAGTTAAGTAAAATAAAACGCGGTGCACACAACTTGTATATTTTGGACGAACCTACAACAGGTTTGCATTTGCAGGATATTCAAAAATTGATCGACTGCATTCAACAGTTGGTTGATGCTGGACATACCGTTGTCGTTATTGAGCATCATCTAGATATGATTAAAGTAGCAGATCATATTATCGATATGGGACCGGATGGCGGAAAAAATGGGGGAGCAGTTGTTGCTAGCGGAACACCCGAAGAAGTGGCTAAAGTACAAGAATCTTTAACAGGCAAATTTCTAAGTGAAGTACTTGTTGCCGAAAATTGCTATTGGTAGTCAAATGACAAATAATGGGATCTGCCATTATCGAACCCGGTAGTAGCCGAAAGGGCAGGTTTTACTCTGCAGGGTACCTTTCATTGTGATGATCGTGGAACAGATGGATCCCTAAGAGATACGCTAGTTTTCGCTAAGGTTCGTGGTTTTGAATTCGACCCTTGTAATGCATATTTTTTAACCAACAGTCAAAATTAGACTTTACAAAATTCATCAAAAAAAGGTATAATATAAGATACAATTCAATATGTTTATAGCGCTGAGTTTTCTTTGAGAAAAACGGGGGAACCAAGTAACATGGGGTGAATCATGATGTAGCTGGGAGCTGCATTGTGTAGGGCGTATTCTCACCGCCCGAATCCGACAGCTAACCTCGTAGGCGACCGTGGGAAGGATAGATTTGCTTATAAAAGCACAAGGTCTAGCCTTGTGTTTTTCGTGCTACCAAAAAGCAAAAAAGTCTTTCCGTCTCAGCACCGTACATTTGAGAGGAGGATTTGGTTATGGACAGCAAAGAAAAATTGTTTCACTTGTTAGACGGTTTGACGGAACGAGATCAGAGGGCAGCCATCGAATTCATTCAATTTCTTGCACACCGTAACGGAAAGAAAATTAAAAATGAAGATGTCATCAATCTCTATGGCAAAAATTATTTTGTTGTTCCAGATTGATAAGCATGCAGAACTTATTATAGAACTGTAATACAAAAAACGGCCGTATCTCGGTATAATCCGAAGCGGTCGTTTTGTTTTTCACAAATAGTGTTGACGTGATAAAAAAGATTAAGTATAGTTATTTCATACCTATACGGGTATGTGTAAATCAAGTTGTTAAAATGCATTTGGATTGTCCATTTTTTTTGATTATCAACATACCCTATAGGGTAATCGAGGAGGGTCATAAGTGATTTTTAAAGAACAACTTCCGCAGGAAGTAATGATTAAAATCCAAAACAATGAGCCAGTATTTGTTCTGGATGTACGTGAATCTGATGAATGGGAATCAGGTCATATACCAGGGGCAACACATATTCCGCTTGGGCAAATAGCCAGAGCACTAAATGAACTGAAATCAAGCCAAGAAACGGTTGTTGTCTGCCGCAGTGGCAATAGAAGCCGGATGGCTTGCGAATACTTATCTTCATTTGGATATAACGTGGTTAATATGAAAGGCGGAATGTCGGATTGGACAGGGAAAGTTGAATACGGCAAATAAAAAAAGGAGGAATTAAAATGGCAAACTTGGTTATTGATGCGAAAGGCTTAGCATGTCCTATGCCTATTGTTAAAGCTAAAAAAGGTATCGATTCTCTGGAGTCTGGTCAAATTATGGAACTCCATACGACCGACAAAGGGTCAATGCAGGATTTTCAGGCATGGGTTAGGTTGTCCAAGCATGAGCTGATTGAAGCGAAGGAAGAGAATGGAGTATTTGTTTTTCTAGTGAAGAAAGGGTGAAGGTTAATCAATTTTAGCTGGTAGCTTTTTTTCCAGACATCATTCATTGAACCTATACCCTACAAAGGTATACTATTATTCAATAATACTACTGGGGGTATATTGAAGGAGGTCATCAGTGATGAAATGGTTGGTGCTTATTGTTTTATTGTTTATTTATTATATGTGGTTTAGACCTGTAAAAGGTTTGAAATATATGGATAGCCATACATTATGTGAGTTTATGAAGAACTCGGAAGATCCAGTCATTCTGCTGGATACCAGAGACTCTGTTGATTACTATGCAGGTCATCTGGAAGGTGCTGTCCATATTTCATTAGGACGGCTCCCTTACGTAAAGAAGAAAGAGCTGAAGAAGGAAGCGCAGATTATTTTAGTTTCCGACTCGAAATACCGCAGTAAGAAAGCAGCAAGAATTTTGAAAAAGTCCGGATTTTCTCATTTGAGCGCTTTAAACGAAGGAAAGCCTTCTTACTGTTCGAAACAGCCGATAGGAATTTAAGAAGTTAGAGAGGACGTCATTATGGGAGAAAATAAAGAGAAGACTACGATTGTACTGTTCAGCGGGGATCTTGATAAAGCGATCGCTGCTTTCATCATTGCAAATGGGGCGGCCGCTTATGATCATGATGTGACGATATTCTTCACTTTCTGGGGATTGAACGCACTTCGTAAAGATGAGCCGTTAAAAGTGAAAAAAGGTTTTCTCGAAGGGATGTTTGCGAAGATGATGCCTCGAGGTGCCGACAAGCTGGGACTATCCAGAATGAATTTTGGAGGCATGGGTCCTCAAATGATCAAGCATGTGATGAAAAAGCATAATGCGTTAACCCTTCCACAATTAATTGAATTGGCCCAGGAGCAAGGCGTTAAATTAGTTGCTTGTACTATGACAATGGACTTGTTAGGGCTGCAAAAGGAAGAGCTGATGGATGACATTGAATATGCAGGTGTTGCCGCTTATTTAGGGGATGCTGCAGAAGCAAAGGTAAATCTGTTTATTTAAGTTTTGAAACGGTGCATGAATTGAAGTACACAAGTAAATGCTAGAAAAGACCAAAAAACATTAGCCCTGAACAGCTAATGTTTTTCGCGTTGTTACATATCGGTCGGCATTTCGATTGCCTGTGGTTCATTGAGGGCACGTTGTTTCTTACTTTTTGAAATCCAAATCACTATTATAACGATAAGTATTAGGATTACGAATCCGACCATCAACGACAAGTTCAAAATGTTGAGTGTTTTAATATCGACTTTAATATCATTGTTTTTACCTGCGAACAAGTCCCACTGATAGGTTTTACCGTCATCTAATACCCTTGATGCATTTTGCATTTCCGCTTTGTCCGGCAGTGTCAGTGTAAACTTTAGATCAATCTGACTTACCATCATTTTTTGGAAGCCAGTAGGATCGGATGGGTCCGCTTGCATAGTGCTAAGATCAAAGTTACCTACCAAATGGTTTGTATTGAAAAGCAACCCTTTATCGGTTGAAATATTCATTTTATTTTCGTTTGCAAAATCTTTTTGAATAACACCTACGTTTTTAATATCTTTAGCATCGGCAACGTGTTTTTTTGCTTGAACACCCTGATAATCCCCATCTTTATATTGAGTGACAGTGAACCCTTCTGATTCAAAGTTCTTTTTCATTTCCCCGATCAAATCGGTCTTGTTTTTGGTATCCATACTCATTAGAGCAATTAATTGAGAGCTCATACCCAATTTATAGTCAAGATCTGCCGATGAATCTTTGTTTAATGTAACATGGAAATCTCCTTTGATACAGCCGTTTAGCAAGATCATCGTGAGGATGAACATAAGGGCCATTAACATTTTCTTTCTCATTGAAATACACCACTTTAACATAGAATTTAACAACATTAACCATTATATATAACGATTGGTATCCTGTCTATGATAAAAGTAGTTCCAAAATCCTAAGGGGGGAAGTACCTCCTTTACATAATAAACCAAAAATCCCGCATGGCCTATATGCCAAACGGGATTTTTAGTCTTTATTAAGCTGCCAAAGGGTTCCGTGAAAGCGATACTTAATCGACGTAATAAGCGCCATTAGGTAGGGCTGTTCCTTTATTAACGACTACCAAACCGACTCCGCCTGGTATAAATGCTACCATGGAATCATTAGTGGTTACATATATGCCGGGGACATAAGTGCCGTTCACATTGGTTTGAACTGTAGAAGAAATAATCATTGTTTCAGGAGCTGTAGATGATGAGTTAGCTGCGTCCTCAACCGGTGCTGCACCTACCACCGCGGGAAGCATTAAAGAAGTTCCTACTACGAGAACAGATAATCTGGTTTTGAGCAATTTCATCGTTACCACTCCTTATCATTGGTTGTATGTACTAGTAAGGGGCTTTTATATATCCGCCTGGGAATAATTACCCTGTTACTGGATTTTGAAGCATTCCTTAGAATAATTTGTTAATTGGGTTGTTGTTCAGGTATGTGCAAGTAAAGAATTATGCAGAGTCGGATGGAACCGGTTTATAATAAATGGCTCGTATGATAGACTTTGAAGGGCGCCCATTGCACATGAGGCTTGAGAAGATGGACAGAGGAGGAAAATGGGTTGAGAAAGACAGCACCGAACATTTTAGTGTATCATCGCGAGGCGGATAAATACGCGAACGTTCTGCGAGAGCATGGCTATACATCTATTCAAACCGCTTCAACCAGAGAGGAAGCACTTCTGTATTTGAAAGAAACCGATGTTATTTTAAGCTGGAGATTCCCTACTGACCTGTTGACGGGTCCTGAAGCTGCAAAAGTTCGATGGATTCAATCTACAGGAGCAGGTATCGACGACTTAGTGACGGATTCGAACATTCCTAGCAATATAAAGATAACGCGGATTCTGGATCAATTCGGAGGTTTAATCTCGGAGTATGTGTTTGCTTATCTTTTATACATTACAAAAGAACTTCCTAGAATGCGGGAAGCACAGGCTCAGAGCCGCTGGGAGCCATTTAAGGTCGGTACATTAAAAGGAAAAGTCATTGGTGTTGCAGGACTGGGGTCGATAGGTTCGGAGATTGTTAGAAAAGCTCGTGCTTTTGATATGACGGTATATGGATTGAGCTTCAGCGGAACCAAAGCGGATCTTGTAGATCAACATTACGATGCAACCAATTGGGAATCCTTCGTTCGTGAGTTGGATTATTTGATTCTGACCTTACCATTAACTCCTGCAACGCATCATGTTATTAATAAAGAGATTATGAGCGTTATGAAGCCTAATGCAAGTATTGTGAATGTTGGACGAGGTCAGCTTGTTTCGGAGGAAGACCTGGTAGCCATCATGGAAGAAGGGCTGCTGCATGCAGCTGTTTTAGATGTATTTGAGAATGAACCGCTCGATCCAAGCCATCCCTTATGGTCGCTGCCAAACGTATATGTTACTCCACATTTGTCGGGTCAAAGTAACTTCGAAGAGGTAGGACGTTTTTTCGTCGACAATCTTCGGTTATTCGAGCAAGGAGCCGAGTTAATAGGGACGGTTAATCGGCAAAGAGGATACTAGTGGTAAAAAAAAATGAATCCCCCTGGATCACTTATGAAGTGACCGGGGGGATTTTTGGTTAATACAGAGTAAGAATGAACTGCAATCAAAATGAATACATATAGATCAAGCATAGAAAGTAGACAACTCCTCAAACGACATTCTAGGGACTGCTTAAGGGGACTACTTCAAATACTTTTATGAGGTGATAAAGGATGAGTCAGAACAAGAACAAGCTTACTACGAGCTGGGGCGCTCCCGTAGGGGACAACCAGAACTCCATTACGGCAGGCTCACGGGGGCCGACTCTCATTCAAGATGTACATTTACTAGAAAAACTGGCGCATTTCAACCGGGAACGGGTGCCAGAAAGGGTCGTTCATGCTAAAGGCGCAGGAGCGCATGGTTATTTCGAAGTGACCAATGATTTGACAAACTATACGAAAGCGAGTTTTCTAGCGGAGGTTGGAAAAAGAACACCGTTATTCATCCGTTTCTCTACGGTTGCGGGGGAAAATGGTTCCTCGGATACCGTGCGGGACCCAAGAGGTTTTGCCGTAAAATTTTATACGGATGAAGGGAACTATGACCTGGTAGGCAATAACACTCCTGTGTTTTTCATCCGTGATGCCATTAAGTTCCCTGACTTTATCCATACGCAAAAAAGGCATCCGCAAACCCATTTAAAAAACCCGAATGCAGTATGGGATTTCTGGTCGTTATCCCCTGAATCCCTACATCAAGTGACGATCCTGATGTCGGATCGCGGTATTCCCGCAACATTCCGGCATATGCACGGCTTCGGCAGTCATACTTTTAAATGGGTGAATGCTCAAGGAGAGGGAGTATGGGTGAAATATCATTTTAAAACAGAGCAGGGTGTGCAAAATTTAGCACCTGAGCTTGCAGCCAAGCTTGCAGCAGACAATCCGGACTACCATACAGAGGATCTGTTTAACGCAATAGATAAGGGAGAATTCCCATCATGGAAGCTCTGTGTGCAGATCATGCCGCTGGAGGATGCAAATACATATCGTTTCGACCCATTTGATGTTACCAAAGTATGGTCCCAAAAGGACTATCCATTAATTGAAGTAGGGCGCATGGTACTGGATCGAAATCCGGAAAATTACTTCGCTGAAGTTGAACAGGCGACGTTCTCGCCAGGAACCTTGGTCCCAGGGATTGATGTCTCGCCCGATAAAATGCTGCAAGGCCGCTTGTTCGCTTACCATGATGCACATCGCTATCGTGTCGGAGCTAACCATCAATCATTGCCAATTAACCGAGCTCGCAATGAAGTGAACAACTATCAGCGGGACGGACAAATGCGGTTTGATAGTAACGGAGGAGGCTCCGTTTACTACGAGCCCAACAGCTTTGGAGGACCTTCTGAGACTAGGGAGAATAAGCCGGCGGCGTTTGAAGTGTCCGGTGAAGCGGATAGTGTAGCCTACGATCATCATGATCACTTTACTCAAGCTGGAGACTTGTATCGTTTGTTAAGCGAAGAGGAACGTACGCGTCTGGTTCAAACTATTGTTGGCGCTATGAGTCCAGTTGAGAGTGATGAGATAAAGCTTAGACAAATCGGACACTTTTACAAAGCGGATCCGGATTATGGACAACGTGTTGCTGAGGGACTGGGGCTAAGGGTAACGGAAGAAAACTAATCGAAGGCGGCAGCTGCCCTTTACATCGTGGAGGACCGCTGCCTTTCTTTTTATGAAAATAGGGAGTATAGATCTGAACTTCGCACCGTTCTTGTAAGCGTTAGCATAGTATGCTGAAACACAAATATTGTTTAATAAAAGAGGTGAATACTATGAGAACTCGTATCTTATCCGAGCAAATGATAAAGAAACGGTTTCCGCATATTCGTTATGTAAGGATTCATACAGAGGGCCCAAATAAAGTGACGGTTTATGCTTGGAACGAGGATTTGCAACTGCAGGATAAGGATGTGCGCAGCTTGAAGCAATATGCATCTGATTACTTGCATCCTTATGTTTGTTTCAAGGTAAAGGCCTACCAGATGGTACAAACGGATCGAGTACCACAAGTGCAGGAGCTTCCGGACGGTCTCAAGAAAAAGGCAATGAGCAGAATTCTCGATCAGGATGAAATTATGGATTATATGAACCAGGTTTTTCCTTATGGCAGGCTGACTTTTACGGATTATGATTCTGTTGCGGGTACGCTGCGATTTGAATTTCTTTCAGATCATCCAGTGAATCACATGGAACGAGGGCTTATTACTAACTATATTAGCGAAATGATCCCAATTGGTACTCGGTGTGAAGTCGAATTCAGATAATGATGGTGTTGGTTGAGTAGTGTCAGAGGGGTTCAGACCTTTCATGTAAGCTCAAGTGATGTTTTTTGTTTGAAATGAGCCAAGGTCTCATGTAAACTGGGTCTTGAAACTGCATGAAGGGATCTGAAAGAATGAAGATGATTATGTTCTTTGCACTGCTGTTACTGTACCCGCTATTTTTACACTGGATCAAAATTAGCGATTACAGAGTCGTTCCTCTGGTGGTTCCCTATGCGCTTGGAGTACTATCCATAACGATCATGCTGACAGGTATTGCCGAATTTATTATGAAGAAAATGAAACCGTAGGTAGTTCAAAAGAACTGGTATCATTCGTTATTATAAATGCAGCTAGCTTTAAAAATATCGCAAAAAAGCGCATCTGTAGCTTAACAGAGCGCTTTTTTATTTTTATAGGAAAAAATGCTCAGTTGAGAAGGGAAAAGGAAATAAATGTCGAAAAGAGAATATGTATGTCGAAGTGAAGTGTAGTGTCATATTGTTAAAGGGGTTCGATAAATATGAAAGGTTTCAAATGGATTCAAAATCGCCTGGCGTTGCGGATTTCTGCTGTTGTGATGGTTGTTATTGTTTTGTTATCCGCCGGGTATGTCTTTTTGCAAGTCAGCAATGTTAAGACAGCAGCTAAGGGAGTAATTACAAGCTATGGAATCCGAATGGCTGATAGCTATTCCAAAAAACTGGATACGGCCCAATTAGAACCGTTCCTGAAAAATCCGCAGGAAAATGACAAGTATTGGAGCATTCGTCAAGAGCTCAATCTGTTCCGTGAGCAAATCGGCGCATTGTATGTTTATATTGTCAGAATTGATGAAAGCCAAAGGCCTCTTATCGTCATCGACGGTCAACCTAAAGGATCGGAATCGGCTTCCCCTATTAATGAGGTAACGGATATTCCAGAAGACGCGGTCCAAGCTCTGTTAACAGGAGGGACGGCTAGCTCACCCATCATAGATAATCCTCAATACGGCAAGTACATATCCTCTTATGCACCTATTAGAAGAGCGGATGGCACGATGATCGGAGTTTTAGGTATTGATACGGATGCAGCCGTAACCGACTCGATTGCCGGAGATATGATTCGTCAGAGTATTCCTTTTTATTTAATGATGGCGGTTATAACAATTTTAAGCCTGGTTTGTATTACATGGGTTCTTATCCGTTCGTTCAGGCCGCTCAAGTGGATTGCGGGGGCGTCAGAACAAATTGCCGTTGGTGAATTGGCTGATGCGAACCGCTTACTAATGGCTCATCCCGTCAGGTCTTCAGATGAGATCGGAGCAGTATACCAAACAATGGTAAAAATGTCCGTTAGCTTGAATACGATCATTGGGCGCATCGTCTCCAATGTAGCGCAAACATCAGAGCAGCTTGTCAATTCCTCTGATCAATTCGCTTCGGATGCTCAGCACGTGCTTGAAATCAATACGAAAGCTAACCGGGCGGTCGGGCAAGTAGCTGAAGGAGCTCAAGCACAGAGCATGAGTTCGGATGAGAGCAGCCGTTCCATGGAAGAAATTACGACGGCGATTCAACGAATCTCGGAAGCCTCACTAACAGCTGCGGATGCATCCCAAAAAGCACTGGAGAATGCTGAATCGGGCAAGTTGGCTATTCACCAAATGAATTTGCAAATCCACACGATTTCCTCCGCGGCTGGAGAGGCAGTTCAAAGGGTCGGTGTCCTTCAGGGGTATTCGCAAGAGATTGAGAGTGCATTGAGCGGAATTGCGGAAATAGCAAATCAAACGAAGCTTCTGGCGCTCAATGCTTCTATTGAGGCTGCTAGAGCCGGTGAGCACGGAGCGGGTTTTGCGGTTGTGGCAGGTGAAATACGAAAGCTTGCTGAGAATGCCTCAGGCTCTGCACTACGGATCGGAGAGCTGCTGCATAATGTGCAAAACGAGTCGCAGCGCATCAGTGAAGCTATGAACAAAGGTTCGGAAGAAGTACAGACAGGTACGGTATTATCAGAGAAGGCTGAAGAATATTTAACGCTGATAGTAGAGAAATTCCGCTTTGTAGCCGATCAGATTCATGATATTTCGGCTGCAACCGAGCAAATATCGGCAGGCTCGGAGGAAGTTGCTGCATCCGTCATCGGAATAGCGGATATTGCCAAAGCATCCTCGGACCAAACTCGACAAATACGTGAATTAACAGATATTCAACTGGACGTTGTTAAGCAAATGGCTGACTCCGCAATTGCTTTGAATGAAATTACACAGGATATGCGAGAAGCTATCAAACAAATCAAAGTATAGCAAATCCATGCTATAATGGAACAAAAGCGAGGGAAAGTGTCCCTCGCTATCTTTTTGAGAACCGTATGAGAGGATGGAGGATTATGGTCATCGATGCTGTTCAAAAAATGATAACGTTTGCAATCGAGGGAGATACTGCAGCAATGAAGAATCTATTGCTGCAGGACCCTGAGCTCGTTAATTGCTCCCGAGGTTATTTTACTCCATTACATTTTGCCGTTAGATCAGGACATTTATCTTCGGTTCAACTGCTGCTCGAACATGGAGCGAATGCAGCAGAGAAGAATTTGGAATGGCAGGACTCCCCTTTGACAAAAGCCAAGGACAGGGGTTTTGACGAAATTGCTGAGCTGTTAGATCAACATTTGAGGAATCATTATCAAAGCAAACCTGAAGGAAGCTGGATCGCCGGTATTATCAGAAGCAGGCAGAAAGAAGACATTCTTCGTGAACTGGACTCTTACCCGGAATCGATTCATTATGGGGACGAACGGGGAAATACTCCGATGCATTGGGCTGTCCTGACCCGGCAATTGTGGCTTATTGACGAGTTGCTGCGCCGCGGGGCTGATCTGCAAGTGAAACGTGCCGATGGAGCAACTCCGATTCAGCTTGCCGTAGACGGAGATTACTGGTATCGTGCCCGTCGTGATTTGAATGTCGAGGCACTGCGTAACCAATGGTTTCTTGCTGGATATTTAGTAGCTCGCGGAGCGCCGTATGATATTTGGATAGCTTCTGTCGTTGGGGATACAGAGCATGCAGCTATTCTCATCGAAGATGACCCGTCTCTCGTCAACAAGCCAAATAGTATTGGAAAAAGACCCATAAGCTACGCGGCTGCATATGGCCACATCAATTTACTTAAGTTTTTGCTCCAGCATGGAGCAGAGCCAAATGCAAGTGAAAGTGGCGCAGAGAAGGGAAGCGCACTGTGGTCAGCTGTAAAGGGCAACCATGAGGAATGTGCCAAATTATTGCTGGAGCATGGAGCGGATCCCAACGCAGGAGTGGAAGCAGGGGGGAACTCTTTATTTATTGCAATGCACGAAGGCCATGACACATTGGTAAAATTGCTGTACTCCTATGGGGCCGCAGGTAACCTCGACTCAGCTTGCTGCTTAGGGAGAATTGATATTGTAGCCGAACTTATTAAAGCCAGTCCTGCTCTCGTGAATTCCGGCGGAGACTACGGTCCGTTATGCATGGCGGCAGGTTATGGCCATACCGATATCGTTAAAATGCTTATCCGCAGCGGAGCGGATCTTAATGCTCCCTGGGATACCAATAACTTTGTTGGTTACGCTGTTGACACTGGACCCGAGATGGTTCGATTATTGTTAGAAGCTGGAGCGGATCCTAACAACGCAAACTGGCAAGGGATTACCTATTTGCATAAGGCAGCATGGATGGGGAATATCACATATGCTCAATTGCTTATTGATAATGGTGCACGATTAGATGTAGTGGATAAAGAATATCAATCGACTCCGCTGGGCTGGGCAGCAAAATACGGTCAAATGGAAATGGTACGGTTTCTACTGGAGAAGGGGGCAAACCCAAGGCTTCCAGAGGAGGTGTCTTGGGCAACTCCGTTTGCTTGGGCAACAAGCAGGGGACATACTGAAATACAAACCTTGTTAGCCTCTTTGTAATGGTTTGCGTAAATGCGCATGCAAGTCGAAAATGTGTCATTTTGCGACTAATCGAGACTAATTTGTATATTTATAGTAAAATAATAGTAATTTTCATTTTTGAAAGTTACATTTACAAGTATTTGAAGCACTGAAAGAAGTTCGACGACAGCGTCAGACGTTCAAAATGAGGTGAATTCGTTGTTACAGAAACAACAAACCAATGAAAGTAATGAAAAGGGAAAAACGCTTAACAAATCTGCTTTGATGGTGTCCTTATTTATGGCGACAGCCTTGGTAGGATGCGGTCAAGAACCACCCAAAACGCCGGTGGCATCGACCGGGCAGCAGGTAGCAGCCACTCCTAGTCCAACCCAACAACCGGGTGATCCCAGTGCACCTCCTTATGGCGGAACACAAAATGACTATTGTCAAGATGATAACAACGACAATAAATGTGATGATTCAGGTGATACGTATGACAAGGATTATGCCTATACACATAATGGTAATACGTATTATGGAAGAGAATCGTCCATCTCCTCTGGGCTCCTTACAGGCGCTTTGGCGGGTGCGGTTATAGGCGCAGCGGCAGGCAGCTTAGGAAGATCTGGGCAGCAGCCAGTTACCAACACCAGACCGAATACAAATACAGGAACGGATGTAAGGAATGCTCCGCCAGCGGCGAAGAGCACTCCAACGGCTACACCTGCTCCGACTCCTTCGACATCATCACGATCTGGCTCCTTTACGTCGTCATCGAATACCAGTAGTACGACCAAAGAGAGTAATGCAACTACAGCTCCTAAAAGCAATACCGGCACAACAGGCTCCAATGCGACCAGCTCCGGTTCATCCAGCTCTTCTGGTTCGACAAGCACTTCGAGCTCCTCAGGTTCAAAGGGGACTTCCATTTCCTCGGGAAGTACGGGATCTTCGAGCAGCAAGTCGTCCAGCAGCATATCAAGCGGGACATCGGCTTCCAAGGGCGGCATAGGCAGCAGCTCCTCTAGCAGCTCGCGTTCAAGCGGATCAAGCAGCTAATGGTAGAGCTCAGACATTAAAAGAGCAGCTTTTTTCCGAACTCTAGTAACATCCACAGTGACGCATTCAGCGCTGCTGTGGATGTTTTTTTGTATTATTTAGGAAGAGGAACCCTATAAAACTAGTATTTACTAATTTTTCTTGCGGAATCACATAAGAGTAGGTAAGATTTAGGATATATAGTAACTAACAGCTGATAGGGAGACTTGGGTGAATGAAGAGAATGAAGCGTTTGAGTAAGGAAGTCATGAAAGGTTCCGTTGCAGTAATGGTTGCCGCAACAATGCTGGTTACTCCAGTTTATGCAGATGCATTGCCTAGCGGAGCAGCAATTCCGACACTGGTAGAGAAGACGACATCCTCTGTCGTTGCCATTATTGGCAGACCGAGTGATGACAAGAAAATATCAAAGTCTGACAGATACCAACTAGCACATGGAACGGGGGTCATCGTTCGCGCTGATGGCTATATAGTAACCAATGCTCACGTTGTGAAGAACATGCGCAACTTGACGATTGTGACTTCTGACGGCAGGTCATACTCTGGCAAGACTACTCATTTCGATGAAGAAAGTGATTTGGCGCTCGTTAAAATCGAGGCAAACGGACTTACTCCAGCAAGTTTCGCTTCATCCTCCGAGATTCATGTTGGCGAGTCGGTCATGGCTATCGGGACCCCTTTATCCTTTGCACTTCGAAATTCGGTAACCTCTGGAATTATTAGTGGGATGGAACGGTCTGTGCAGTCAAAATACAGACTGATACAAACCGATGCGGCCATTAATCCTGGCAATAGCGGCGGAGCACTTGTTAATATGAAGGGTGAGGTCATCGGCATTAACACCATGAAGTATGTTGAATACGGCGTAGATAGCCTGGGCTTTGCGATTCCTGTGGATACCGTGCAATATGTTCTTGATCAATTTTTTAAATACGGTAAAGTGAAGCGCCCTACATTAAGTTTGGAGCTTGCAGAAAGCTGGGAAGCCGTAGTCGGACTTCCGAACAGCAGTGGTCTTGAGGTAACCTACGTAGAACCGGACTCAACAGCGGCCAAGGCTGGCATTAAGCAAGGGGATACGCTTCTGTCCATTAATTCCGCACAAATACATAATATGGTTGAGTATAATGAAGCATTGAAGAAATATTTGCCTGGGGATAAAGTACAGCTGAAGCTGCAATCCGGCACTGATACCAAAAGCCTTGATCTTGTGCTTGGAGAAGACACCTCAGGAAGCTCCAATGTTGTACAAGATTCCGATGGCTCCTACATTGATGCAGATCAAGGGAAGACGATGATTGGTGACAGCCATTTCGGCTGGTCGATGAAGTATCCTTCGGGTCTTGTTAAAACAAACCAATCAGCCACAGGTGACAACATTTTGTTCGAGGATGCCAAAGGCGATTATGCCATCAATATTCGTATCCAAGAGAAGCAAAGTAAGGACTTGTCTCCCTTAGGGCTGCTAAGAAAGCTTGATACCCAATCCATGCTGGATACGATATTGGAGAAGCGATATGTCAATGAAGGTCCTGGCACACAGCCGTATGCCAAAGTAGTCGGAGAGAATTCAAGCGGGATGTATTATCAATCTCGGGCATTTTTGAAAGGTGATAAAATCTATTATGCAATACTATTCGTGAACACCAGTGATAGTAAGAATAGCGCAGCTCAGCGCAATAGTATTGCCGATGTACTGGATTCATTCTCTCTTCAGTACGATGAAAAGAACAGTTCGTTAAAGGACATCTCCGTTTATCAGGATAAAAATACGGTATCAACAGAGTATGGTCTGACCTTTGAGTTACCGCAGGAATGGAGTAAAAGAGAGTATTTCGGCAGCAATGACTACGAAAACAAGGATGGTGACCAAACGATTTCTGTACAAGTAAGCTCCGCTGCTTCCGGTGATACTCTTGTTGATTGGGCTGCACGACAAGAAGAAGAGTTTAAGAATACATATGTGGATGAATATCGTGAAATTCAGGGAACTAAGGAAATGACGATTGGCGGAGCACCTGCCATTCAAAATCTTTATAGCTGGACAATGGGAGACAAGTGGAAGCAAGCCTACGTGATTTATATTATAAAGGACAAATATAAATACGAACTTAGTATGACCTATCCAAAAGCGTCCAGTATTGAGACTATTGAGAAGCAGATAGCAGATTGGTCTAATTCGATACAGTTCCCTAAAGAAGCAATGAACCGTTCATTAAGCATCATTCAGGATGAAGATGATTTGATTGATCCTGAACGGAAAGTTACGTTTACGAATAATAAGTACGGATATTCCGTACAGCTGCCTGAACTGTGGTTTGATGGTGGGATTGAAGGGAGCTCAGACACGGCAAGCAAGTTCTTCGCATTTGAAGGCGGCAGCTTGAGCGTATCGGCAGACGATCGTTCTAGTCTGGAGGAAGTCCTCAATCGTACTGAACAGGAGTATAAGAAAAACGCGGAGAATGACGCGAACTACAAGTACACTGAGACGGATGAATCCATGTTCGACATCGATGTTAAGAAATTTGCGGTGCAGTACAAGAGCAAAAATGTTCCCTATACTCTTAACGAATATGTACTAGCCAAAAACGGAATCGTATATACGATTCGATTACGGATCAATGACGCTGTGAAGACGGACAAACAATGGCAACGATTGAACGATGCGCTACACTCCGTTACTTTTTCGACGAAATAAGTAGGGTTGAACAATCAAAAGAGAGGGTTTCCGAAGAGGGGACCCTTTCTTTATTAATTGACAAACCGTCCATTAAGTACTACATTAGGTACAATTCTATCTATTGAAATATTACATAATGAACATGAGGTGGTATGTCTTGAGTCATTCGTTTGATCATTTGATCGACCGTAGAAACACTCGTTCTTACAAGTGGGACCAAAGCGAGAAGCTGTTCGGAGAAACGGATATACTCCCGTTATGGGTTGCCGATATGGATTTTCCAAGCCCGCCCGCTGTCAAAGAAGCTTTGAAGAAACGCGCAGAGCTGGGGCTTTACGGTTATGCCATCCGTACTGATAGTTACTTCGACTCCATCGTCAGCTGGTTCCGTGAACGCCATCATTGGGATATTCAACAGGGCTGGATTACGGACTCGCCAAGTATTGTGACGTCCTTAAGCCTGGCAGTTGAAGTTTTCAGCGAGCCGGGGGCTTCGGTTGTTATTCAAACTCCTGTTTACTATCCATTCTATGACGTCATTGAAAGCAATGGGCGTAAAGTGGCCAAAAACTCGCTTTTACTACGTAACGGGCGCTTCGAGATGGATTATGAACATCTGGAGTCTTTATTCAAAGACGGTGCCAAGCTATTGCTCTTCTGCAGTCCCCACAATCCGGGTGGACGCGTATGGGAGAAGGATGAGCTGCTTCGATTGGGAGAGCTCTGCTTGAAATATCAGGTTACAGTTATTTCTGATGAGATTCATTGTGACTTAACTTTCCCTGGTCATACTCACACTCCATTCGCTTCATTGTCACCAGAGCTTGCTAACATTACCGTAACTTGCCTGGCAGCTACAAAAACATTTAATTTGCCCGGGCTCCATACCTCATTTATCGTTGCCTCCAATGCTAATCTAAGGCGGAAAATTGAACATAGACTCAAAACACTCAGCTTGCATATGGCACAACACTTTGCCCAGGATGCGGTTGAAGCTGCTTATCGTGAAGGAGCAGAGTGGCTTGATGAAATGATGGTCTATGTAAAAGAGAATCTTGATTACGCGATAGATTATTTAGCTAAGCATTTGCCGCAGGTCAAGCCGTTAAGACCGGAAGGCACCTATTTGTTATGGATCGATTGCCGTGAGCTTGGTCTGGATATTAAAGGATTGAAGGACTTAATGTATCGTCGAGCCAAAGTAGCCTTTAACGAAGGCTCCGTATTCGGAACAGAGGGCGAAGGATGGCTCAGAATGAATCTTGCGTGTCCGAGATCCATATTGGAGCAAGCACTGCGCCAATTTTGTGATGCAGCCAACGCAAAATAAGATGCAGATTTAACAAGTGGGACAAGCAAGGCTTCGTTTCATATGGTTGCGTAGACGGTTCAATTCCATTGAACCGTCTCTTCATGATGCTTTAGGAGTTAAATCTAGACTGGAGGGATTTAATGAAGCGAAAGATGAGCATAATAAGGAAAACTTAACAATAATTGCTGAAGTGAACGTTTTTATTATTTTTGTGAAAGTGAAAGGATTGGAGATAACAGCATGAGTAATAAGGCATCGGAGACATCTCTTAAGAAGGGGACGAAAGACCGTTTTACCACTTCAGGGTTTATTATTGCGGCGATAGGCAGCTCTGTTGGGTTAGGTAATATGTGGAAATTCCCGTATATTACAGGAAAGCATGGCGGTGCCGCGTTTTTCCTATTATTTATTATTTGTTTGCTAATTGTCGGCTTGCCGATTCTGCTTGCGGAGATGACGATTGGCCGTGGTGGTAGGGGCAATGCATCGAGCTCATTATTTAATTTAAGTGGAAAAAAATATTGGAGCGTACTCGGACTGCTTCCGATCCTATGCGCCTTTCTGACCATGTCGTACTATGCGGTTGTTGCTGGTTGGACCGTTCATTATGCGCTGGAATCATTCACCGGAATGCTGTTTCAGTCGGGTATTGACTATAAAGAGAAGTTTGTCTCTTTCGCCGGTGGTTATTTGCCTATCGTATGGCAGGGGCTTGTCGTGATTCTAACCGGTTGGATTGTAGCGAGGGGGATTTCCGGCGGGATTGAGAAATTCAATAAAGTACTAATTCCAGGATTTTTGATCATTTTAATTATACTTATGTTTCGATCAGTGACACTCCCAGGTGCGGAAGAAGGGATAAGCTTTTTCTTGAAGCCGGACTTTTCTAAGCTAGATTCAGAAGCGGCTCTTGTGGCCTTAGGTCACGCGTTTTTTTCTCTATCTATCGGGTTTGGATGTATGCTTACTTACGGCTCGTACGTCGATAAGAAGCAGTCCCTAGGAACAGCTACTCTAGCCATTGGCCTAGGAGATTTAATTTATGCATTCATCGGCGGTCTTGTTATATTCCCGACTGTATTCTCATACGGACTGAAGCCGGGAGAAGGCGTTGGGCTGGCGTTTATGGCACTGCCAGTAGCCTTTTCGCAAATGCCTTTCGGCTTTTTCTTCGGCGGTTTGTTCTTTCTTCTGCTTGCCATTGCGGCATTAACCTCAGCTGTATCGATATTGGAGGTTCCGGTATCGTTTGTGATGCATAGATGGAATCTGGATCGTAAAAAAGCGACCTTATATACTTCGATCCTCTGCTTTATATTTGGCGTTCCATCCGCACTCTCGGTTTCAGGTATATTGAACCCGTATCAGGTGGGGACAAAAACGATTTTTGATGTTGTTGATTTTACAACTTCGTATATTTTAATGCCGTTGGGTGGTCTTATCATTACCTTATTTACTGGATACGCTTGGAAGCGAGCCGGGGAAGAAGCAGGATTGACCGGAGCATGGTACAAAATATGGATGTTCTTATTGCGTATAGTGAATCCAATCCTTATATTGTTGATTTTCCTGTATTCCATCGGGATCATATCCTTTGATTAAATGGACAATAGAGGCGTTCCTGCAGTATTTTTGCATCCTCTAACTTAAGACAATGGAGGTACGACATGAAAATTCATCTGACTAGCGTATTTGTTGACGATCAGGAAAAGGCCTTAAAGTTTTATACGGAGGTACTTGGCTTTGTGAAGAAAATGGATATGCCGGCAGGTGAATTCAGATGGTTAACTGTTGTCTCACCGGAGGGACCCGAAGGACCCGAAGATATTCAGCTGCTCTTAGAGCCAAACAACAATCCAACTGCCCAAACGTATCAAAAGGCAATTTTTGAGCAGGGGATAGCAGCGACGTCGTTTGCCGTGGAGGATATTCATAAAGAGTACGAACGATTGAAAAAGCTAGGAGTAGTATTTACTATGGAGCCCACAGCGATGGGGCCTGTGACCGTAGCTGTTTTCAATGATACCTGTGGCAACCTCATTCAATTGGGTCAGATGTAATTTCTGTTACGAACTGGAATACCAGCTAATGAAGAGCAATACAGTAGGAGCTTGCCTTGAGCAAGCTTCTTTTTTTATTTTTCTTTTTATGACTGACTAAGGTACTGGCATCTCTAAAGGCCTATGCAGTGCCCCTTCTTCAACCTGACTGTGGAAGAAAAGATCCCTGGGTGTTATAAGAAAATAAAGCGCGCGCGACATGGACTTCTTGAGCGATGTCTACGCCAACGACCAGATGATGAGCGGTAATGTTTTCTATGGGTTGATTTTGTTTGTCTTGTGTCTTAAACTTCATGTTAGAGCGACCTCCTAGATGGGCTTTTTGAGGCTTTTGACCTCGTGCGTAACCCCATCGTACTGAGGCGCTCGTTTTTGTTCAAATACCAAATTTTCATTTTACAGGAATTCTAAAGCAGTTTTGTTTCATTAAGGGGGGCGGCATGCTGAAGTGCAGCAACTCTTCAATCAGATTGGGAACTAATGATACATAGGTTCTCAACTCCTGATAAATGCCCGGCTTGTCAACAGCATGCAATAAAAGATATTGGAAATGAGTTTCGTTGTCGTTTCATTTCCCGCACCGAGCAGTCCAAGTGCTGACATGACCACTTTCTTCATCTGTTAATTGTTCCCCTCTAGTTAAGCTTTAGTCAAGTCAGAGATAATGTCATCTGCTGGATGCTTCCGTTTTTTTTGAACGATGGGAAACAAATAATCATGAAATTCCAACATTGCTTAAGAAAGACAATGATTTCTTCAACCACGACCGATTATAATAGCTAAATTAAACAGCCCCAGTCCAGTTGAATTTAGGACTAAGGCAGCTTAAACAATTTTATTTTATTACTTGTCTACTTGACGGGACAGTTCAAATTTGATTGCTAGAAAGAAGTTTCTTCCCTGTCGCTAAAGTTTTTGTCATATTGGCCACACGTTTCCCTAGGGCTTCGCCAAGTGTGAGACCCTTCTCATATAATGAATGACTGAGCTCATCGTCGCTATCTTCATCAGGAGATGTAATCCCTATTCCATAATAGCTGCCGTAAAAAGCATTCTCCGGAATATTAGCCGGTAACCCGACAACCATCATGCCTTGATGCAACATCGGCGTAATCAAGTTAAGCAAAGTTGCTTCGATACCGCCATGGACGGTTGCTGTTGTACAGAATACTGAACCGATTTTATCAACTAATTTCCCATGTGCCCATAAAAAACCGAGCTTATCGATCCATGCTTTTAAGCCGGAACTAATGGAGCCAAAGTGTCCAGGACATCCCCAGATGATGGCATCCATCTCTGCAAGATCCCTAATATTTGCATTATTGACGTGATTGATAAAAACCTCTGTCCCTTCAACACTGTTAGCGCCTTTAGCTATGGATCTAGCAAGCTTTTCCGTATGACCAACCTCACTATCATAAACGATATAAATTTTCATCGTTTACCCTCCTTCAATATATTTGTAGATTAAATGTTAATTCTGAAATATCCCATCGTTTTTAAAGTTAGAAATTCGATCTTTTTTGAAGTTTCTTAAGAGCCTCTCGATATCCTTTATCGTCAATTACTTCCTCGTTATTCGCTTCCTTAACATTCCCCTTCAACCTACGAAGAGCCATCCTATATTCTTTATCGTTAAAATGCTCATCGTCTTTCGAGAATTGAGATTTACTTAAAAATCCTTTAATTGCATTACGAAATTCATCGTCAGCACTTTGCTGATCCGCAGGGTCAATATCTCCAGATCGCTCTATTTTTCTGTATTTGGGCGCCACTTCCCTCTCTTGTTGAGAAAGGTCTTCTTCGGAATTTTCTTTAACACGCTTGATAAAGAACGAAAGCAGTAGAGCTATCACGGCGAACCCGATAATTACAACATACGAATCATTGATCCCTTGGATGGAAGCTTCCATCATCATCTGCTCTTTCGTCATGCTGTGCGTTCCCCCTACGGGCATCAGATCCGTAAGATGCGATTGCGTACGGCTAGTCATAATCGTTACAAGCAGAGAGGTACCCACGGCCCCGGCAACTTGCCGAATCGTATTGGAGATCGCCGTTCCGTGCGCATTCAGTCTGGACGGCAACTGATTAAGTCCAGCGGTCTGCACGGGCATCAGAAGCAAGGCCATACCAATGCGCCGTCCAGTCGACATTAGTATCAGATAGGAAAAGCTGGTCGAATCCGTCAAGTTGATAAAACCAATGGAGGTGACGATCGTAATGATCAATCCGATAATGGCCAGCCATTTTGCTCCAAAACGATCGAACAGTTTTCCAGTGATCGGCATTAGAATGCCCATCACGATGGCGCCGGGAAGCATTAACAAACCCGATTCCAGGGCGCTGTAGCCACGAGCATTCTGTAAGTACAAAGGAAGCAGCATCATATCTGCATACATAACCATGGTAACCGCGATATTAATTACGGTCGTTAAGGTGAACATGTTATATTTGAATGCCCTGAGATCCAGTAGCGGATTCTTCGAAGTGAGCTGCCGCCAGGTAAACAGGGCGAGTGCCACTAGCCCAGCAACCATCGTCGTGATTACCTCGGGGCTCGACCACCCTTCACTGCCTGCTCGGCTGAAGCCATACAACAATGCTCCGAACCCGACGGTAGAAAAAACGATGCTAAGAAGGTCGAATTTGGTAATGATCCTTTCTGAAACATTTTTCAAGTAGATCAAACCGCAGACGATGACAATAATAGCTAACGGAATCATGACATAAAACATCGTTTCCCAAGCGTAGCTTTCAAGAATGTAACCGGCAATCACCGGTCCAATCGCAGGGGCGAAAATGATGGCTAACCCTACCATACCCATCGCGGCGCCCCGCTTCGCGGGAGGGAAGATCGTCAAAATGACATTCGTGAGCAGCGGCATAATAATGCCAGCACCGGCTGCTTGGATCATTCGCCCTGTTAAAAGGGTAGGAAAGTCTGAGGCTATCGCGGAAACGATCGTGCCGGCAAGAAAGATCCACATTGAAGCTTGGAACAGCTGACGTGTGGAAAACCGTTGCATTAGGTATGCTGTGATCGGAATTAGTACACCGTTAACCAACATATAGCCTGTCGTTAGCCACTGGGCCGTTGCCGCCGAAATATTGAATTCCCCGATTAATTCCGGAATAGCGACGGTCATGACGGTTTGATTCAGCGTGGCGAGAAAGGCACCCAGAATCATTACGAATAAAATCGGCCCCTTCTTAATGCTGCTTTGGACCGATGAATTGTTGTTTTTCAAGCTGATCATCCTCCCAAGTAAATCATTTATTTAATTTACATTGTGTTGTATAATTTACATTGTATAAATTAGATTATAGTTTTGATAAAATGTGCTGACAAGTAACACATTATGGATAATGTAAATTTGTTCACGTAAGTACGGATTATGTAGTTGTATCTTGTTGATGATAATAGACAAAATACTGAAATTGTATCTTATACGGCATAAGGAAAGGAAAGAATGATGGATAATAACAAGCTTCTAGATCCCCGCATACTTCGTACACGTCAACTGCTTAAAGATGCCCTTATTCAGTTGCTTCAGGAAATGGATATTGAGAAAATAACGATAAATCGCCTGGCGGAAGAAGCAACTATTAATCGAGTTACCTTTTATTTGCATTATCGTGACATTCCGGATATGTTGGACAAGATGGCGGCGGAAATGATGGAGGACATTCGTTCGATCTTAAACAAAACACCTGAGAACATGAATTCCTTAGAAGAAGTAGATTCGTCCATGATGGTAAATTTGCTCGAGCACATTGCTGAACATGCTAAGTTTTATAAAATTGTTCTCGGATCAAGAAAAATTCCTATCTTTACCGAACGTCTGCTAAAGCTTCTAACAGGTTCGATTGCTGAAAGACTAGGAAAAATAGGGAGCGACTCCTATATTTCGAAAACCGGCATACCTATGGACATTGCCGTAGGGTATTATTCTTCTGCCATGATTGGTACGATTGTTGGATGGCTTCGCAACGACATGCCGTATACGCCGCTTTTTCTTACCGAGCAGTTCTCTCTGCTGTCACCTCGTAACCGCAATAACGATTAGCAGGGCGAGCGGGAAACCAAGGGATGTTGATATTATGAGGATCTGTACTCAAAAAATACATTGAAAAATCGAAATTCTATCACGGTCTGGTTGTTGATGCTTCACCACACTTTATGGTCACTAGAGGGTAACATGGATGGACTTATTGATAAATGAAGATGAAGCTGAAATTAGTAGTACATATATTGGATGAGTTCAGAGGACTATCGCTTGCAAATGAGTTAGTGGAAGTGACGGGAAACTATAGCTTAATATACAACTACGACGCGGCTGCCGGTACAATTTCGGCAGCCGCGTTATACTAAACAGGTAGGTGAGTTTAATTGGATATGCTGAACCCTCCTACATGTCAAGACAAGTTTTTCGTGTTTTTACAATACAGAATTTCATGATTTTGTTACATTGGGCATAGGAAAACCTTATAATATCGGTTTACTCCCATTCTGTAGAGAGAGGTAGTGAAACAATGAAGCTATCGCAAATCAGATTGATAACCAATGATTTTCACAAGAGTGTATCGTTTTACAGAGATGTGATGGAGTTACCACTAGGAACATATGCTGAGGGGATGCAGTTCGCATCGTTTAATACCGGCGAAACTAAAATCGAAATCTTTTCCCGTCATCAGATATCCGAAGTGATTGGCGAAAAAAACCTTCCAACTGACATGGATTTACAATCGAAATTCTTACTCAGTTTTGCGGTGGATCAAGTCGATGAGGTTTGCTTCGGTTTGAAGAATAAAGGAGCATTATTCCTCAACGAGCCTCATGATCAAAAGAATTGGAATGCCAGAGTCGCCCATTTACGGGATCCCGATGGCAACGTGATTGAACTATACAAGCATCCGTTATAAGTCTGGAATTATTCACCCTGCAGCTTGGTGTATTCTTCTGGAGATTTTCCAATAATGGATTTGAAATCTTTAATGAAATGGGCTTGATCGTAATAACCAAGATCCAAAGCAAGTTTTGACCAATCGGGAATATCCCCGTTGGTCATTTTTTCTACCGCTTCGTGAAGTCGGTAGCGTTGAATGATCCATTTGGGACTGATCCCCACATATTGACGGAATAACAATTGAAGTTGTCTCATTGGAATGGAGAATCGGTTTACAATATCGTCAACTTTGACGATGCTTCTGTCGGAAATGACACCTTGGATGATAGTATTGATAAAATCGATATGGATATCCGGTTCAGGGAGCCGTTCCCGAATGAAAAATTCTGCTAGAGGAATCATCTGTTCCGCGGTTTCCTGTGCAAAAAGCTGTTGTTCCAATGCATTACTGCTCATTCCGAAAGCTGCTCGGAAAGGTACCATACGGTTTGTAATTTCTGAAACGTTTTTTTTCAGAAAAGGATAATAGGCCCCGGGTCGGAATTTGACGCCGAAGACTGCACCTTGTTCTCGGAGAAGAACGGAAAATCTCCCTTTCACGACTCCCACAATTCGGGAGTTGTCTTTTTCAAACACAAGATGAACGGAGGGATGAGGCAAGTTTTCCTGTAGGTGCGGTTCTTGCCCCCGAAGATCCCAGCAGACAACCCAGTAATGTTCGATAAAATGGGTTAGATCGGCAGAGGGCGAGTGAAGGGAGACAGAAAATTTGGGGGTTTCCTTATTTACATTTAACAGTCCGATGGGTTTGCCGAGTTTCGATTGCATCAATAATCTCTCCAGGATAAAACAGTTTAGGGGATTGTTGTGAATATTATAACATAACAGTCAGGCGTTATAATTTTGGAAATGAACCCTCCACTATTTTTTTTGATGGCGGTCTTTCACGTGTCAATAACTTGCCGCCATTCGTGGTGAACCGTACACAAATCATTGAGCTAAGGAGAACGATAGCATATTAAACAACCAACACGAGGTTACCGGCATGGACGGTGGCCTCGTTATGTTAATAGGCAGGAGAGTTTTTTAGAGTAGTCGAATAATCATACTTAAATAACAACAAAATCTTCTTTTAAAGCGGGGGGTGTCACTACTATATGGAATGCTTAGGATGTAGGATTGCAAATGGAATTGAACTAATTTGAATATTATATTTGAGAACGAACTTATTACTTGTGTACTAGATATTGCTCCATTTAATGAAGGGCATATGCTAATCCTTCCTAAAAAACACTACTTGGATATTGATGAAATCGACCAAGAAACTGCTTACAGTATCATGGACGCCACTAAAATGATCTCAACTGTCTTAAAAAGCGTGTATAAGCCTGATGGTATTAGAGTGAGTCAAGACGGCAACGGGCAGGACAAAGTTATCGATCATACTGTTGACTTATAGAGCGAAAGGACAACCATCATTAGTTGTCTTTTCGCTTTATTAAATTGAAATTTTAGTTGGATCGAAACCTTGGGGGAATACTTCTTCAAAGCGGTCCTTTTTCTCTCAACTCATTGTGAGGACCAACAAATCCAGTCTATAACTTTATGTTCTTCGGACACTGGGTTTAACCCAACAATTACATGAATAAATTATTCGTGAAATAAAATTTCAAAAAAAGGTTTACATTATGACACAATGTTTTATATAATTCTGTTAAGAAATTGTAAATATATAAAAAGGGAGCACGATAACATGAAAAGAAATACTCTGGTCTTTAGTTCCATGTTGATTCTATTAAGCTCTATTCTTAGTGCATGTAGTGGTGGAAGCGCTACCAAGCCAGCTGACCCCAAACCTGCCGCAAATGGTGAAGTAGCCAAACCAAAAGGGGATCCTGTAAAGCTGGTTATGTACAGCTGGAGACCGGAGGATAAAGATGGCTATGCCAAATTCATTGCCGAGTTCGAGAAGGATAACCCGGACATTAAGATTGAATTTAAGCCTTATAAAGCGACAGAATACAACACAATTCTTGCTAACTCACTACAGTCGGGAACCGGAGTGGATATTTTACAGCTTCGTCCTTATGACGGCGCCAAGGCACTAGCGGATGCTAACTATTTGACACCACTGGATAAGGTAAAGGGAATTGAGAATTTCACTGACAGCTATTTGGATGCGGCAAGAGGCTCGGATAAGAAGGTATACGGTATTCCATTAATGTTAAATAATGCTGTTATTTTCTATAACAAGAAGCTTTTTGACGACAATGGGCTGCAGGTTCCGGAAACTTGGGATGAATTCGTAAAAACGTGTGAGGCCCTGAAAGCGAAGAATATAACACCAATCGCTCAGTCGGGTAAAGCTGCATACTTACTTTCCACGACCCATACGGTAATCGGACCTAGTGCTTACGGTGGAACTGAATACTTACAAGCCTTGCTTAAAGGAAGCACCAATTTCAAAGATCCTAAATTCCTTGAATCGATTAAACGTATGAAGCAGCTTGAAGCATTTTTCCCTAAAGATTTCATAGCGATTGAGGACAAAGATGCACAAGGCTTGTTCTATACAGGGAAAGCTGCCATGTACATAAACGGTAGCCAACGACTGGAAACCTTTGAAGCTAATAAAGTTGCGTTTCCTGTAGAGTTCATTCCAGGACTTGCCGCTAAAAAAGGAGAGCCTGCTCAGATTGCAACTTGGGTAGATGGATCCTACGGTATTGCCAAGAGCTCCAAGCATCAAGAACAAGCAACCAAATTCATTGAATTTTTGGCTTCTAAGAAGTTTGGTCAAATGTTTAGCGATGAGCTTACCCGTGTAAGCCCAGTTAAAGGAGTCGAGCCTAAGCATCCGCAGCTCAAGAAAATGGCCGCTTTTAGTGAGAAAAACAGCACGCCATACTTGCTCTTGACCAGCTTCAGCCAAGGTACGCCGACGACGAAGACGACTTTTGAAGATTCTTTGCAAGGCATGTACATTGGCAAGCTGACACCGGAGAAAGTAGCTGAGGATACACAAGCATCTGCAGATAAATGGTTTAAGCCTCAAAAATAATGGTGTAAACGGTGTTTGCTTTCACGCTTCATTTTCTTCCCACAGGGACAGTTCATTCACCGATGAAGCCTTTTTATGAAAAAGGAGCTGACTATGGCTACAAGTGTCGAACATACAGAGGAAATCACCTCATTGAAGTCGCCCGTCAAGAAAAACAGGCATTACAAAAAGCATTTGGTTCACCTGTTTTTACTCCCGGCATTAATATTTTATTTAGGCTTTATGATTTATCCCATATTTCAAGCGCTCCTAAATAGCTTTTTCTCATGGAAAGGTCTTGTGCGGGGGGACTTTATCGGTCTGCAAAATTTTGTCCGACTATTCACGGAATCTCCCTTTAAAGAAACCTTTACCCGAGCGCTTGGGCATAACGTAGTCTTTTTTGTAGGGACCATGTTGACGAAGCTTGTCGTAGCTTTTATCCTGGCCCTGCTGATCAACAGCAAAATACGGGGAAAAGAGCTATTTAAAACATTATTTTTTATCCCCAAGCTGCTCTCGGTCATCGTGGTAGGCTTTCTGTTCAGTCTAGTATTAAATCCAACGTATGGGGCGCTCAACACGTTTTTGAACTCCATTGGACTTGAAGAGCTTGCTAAGCCGTGGCTAGGAGATCCGAATACGGCTCTCTACACCATTATCCTTGTGAACAGCTGGTATGGCTTCGGCTTTGCCATTCTTATCTTTCTAGTCGGACTTCAGGCTATATCTCCTGAAATCTATGAAGCGGCGAAGATCGATGGAGCAACAGGCTTCGAGATGGTGTGGAAAATTACGATCCCATTAGCTATGCCATCTATTATGATCATGTCGATCTTAACGTTTATCGGCGCCTTTGAAACATTTGAACTTATTTTTGCCATGCAGGGATCATCCGGGGGACCTTATTTCTCAACGGATGTGCTCGGTCTCTACTTTTACCGTTTGGCATTCGGCTCGGTGGGCGGGGGAGAGTCCATAGGCTTAGGCTCCGCACTAGCTGTCATCTTACTGCTGCTGATCTCAGGAGCAACTGCCATCTCAATGTTCTTCTTTAAACGGAAAGAAGTCGAGCATTAAAACGGTGCGTGGAGCCAAACCTTACCGCTTACGCGAACTTCAACTTAGGATTGTGGTAAAAATACATCGGAGGTAACCCATGGCACTTCGACTGCAGCAAAGTGTAAAATATTTCATATTGGCTTTATTTTCATTCATTGCGATCTATCCTGTTTTCTTAATGATCACTTCATCCTTTAAAACAAAGCAGGAAATCATAACGCACCCATTGGGCCTGCCGAGCGGATTTTCTTTCGAAAATTACGTAACGGTGTGGGAAAAGGTTCATTTCTCAGAATATTTCTTAAACAGCTTATTTATTACGGCAGCTTCTGTCCTATTAGTATTACTGGTATCTTCTATGGCGGCTTTTTACATGGCCAGGTATACGTTTCGTTGGAACGGCTTCGTCTTGTTCTTCTTTATGCTTGGTCTGATGCTTCCAATGAAGCTGGCCATTTCGCCACTTTATATGATGATGCTGAAGCTACAGCTTTTGGATACACATGGCGCACTAATTATCGTCTATGTAGCCGGTCACATCTCGTTTGCGGTGTTTGTGTTTTATGGATTTTTCCGTACGCTGCCTAAAGACTTGGATCAAAGCGCGCGGATTGACGGATGTAATGATTTTCAGGTTTATTATAAAATTGTTTTGCCGCTGATGAGACCGGCGTTGGCGACCGTTAGTATTGTAGACTCTATTGGAATTTGGAATGACTTTTTTTACCCCCTCATCTTTATTAAAAGTACGGAATTGGGAACAATTCCTCTCGGCATGCTGACCTTGTTTGGAGAATACGATACGGACTGGAACTTGTTATTCTGCGGCTTGACCTTATCATCGCTGCCGTTAATCGTTGCATTTTTATTTGCCTCCAGACAATTTATTGAGGGAATGACGACAGGAGCGGTTAAATGATGAAAAAATGGATTACGTTTGACCTGGATGGCACCTTAATGCAAAATCCGTTTGGCAAATGGGTGTTTCCGGCGATTGAAGAAAGAATTTCAAAACAATTGCAACAACCCTTCAAATCAACAGAAGCATTAGTACGAGAGCATGAACTGCGGATGCAGCAGAACCGGACCGTGGAGGCCTACGATTGGGATGACATGGTTCAGCAGCTGCTGAAGGAGCTTCAGCTCGAATTGGATATCAATGTGGAACAACTGGTGTTAGATCATTCGGTAACGCCCAAAATATTTTTGCTGGAGGAAAATGTTACTTCTGTTTTAAAGCAGCTTAAGGAAAAAGGGTATTCACTGGCCACTGTAACGAATGGATTTTACAAATACCAATATCCGGTTATGCAGCAGCTCGGGCTAAGTGAGTGGTTTGATGAAATTATTACTCCTGAAAAAGCCGGCTGCGGTAAACCGGATGTCAATATACTTCGGGAGCTCCAGCGCAGTGGGCAGATCGTGGCTCATGTGGGTGATCGTCTTGATCACGATGTCTACTTGTCCAATAAATCAGGAATACCATCGGTGCTCATATACCATAAGCTGCCTGAATCCTTGAAGGCTTATCGTCCGAAGGAACGTGCTGAAACGACTGAATTTATGGGAATTTGCGAGAAGAAGCTGAAGGCGGAAAATTCACATGTGGATATGAATCCGTATCCTTCCGAATATGTTCCTTCATATGTGCTGTACCGAATGGAAGAACTGTTGGAGTGTGTATGATAACGTCAAGGAGGAACTTCAGGTGAAGACACAAGCGGGATTATTAATAACCGAACAAAGAAATGATAAATCGTTACATTTAGATACTTTATCGGTTCGTGAAATAGTCGAGCTTATGAATAAAGAGGACTATACTGTGTCGGAGTGCGTTCACGCTGCTCTGCCACAAATTACAAATGCGATTGAAGCCATTGCTCACATCATGACTGACGGAGGGAAGCTCTATTATATTGGGGCAGGTACAAGCGGAAGGCTAGGGGTATTGGATGCCTCGGAATGTCCTCCTACGTTTGGTGTTGAGCCGGAGCTTGTCGTTGGGGTGATTGCAGGTGGGGAACGAGCGATTACTCGATCAATTGAAAATGCAGAAGATGATGAGCAAGCGGGAAGGAACGATCTGGCCAAGAAAATAACCAGCAAAGATGTGGTGGTTGGCATTGCAGCGAGCGGGACAACTCCTTACGTGATAGGGGCTTTGAGAGAAGCCAAACGAATTGGAGCTTTAACCGTAGCGTTAAGCTGCAACCAGAACACTCCAATAAGTGCCGAGGCTCAGTATTCAATTGAAGTACCGGTTGGTCCGGAGATTGTAACAGGCTCTACACGTTTAAAAGCAGGAACTGCAACCAAGATGGTCCTTAACATGATTACAACCGCCGTTATGATTAAGCTTGGCAAGGTATACGGTAATCTCATGGTCAATGTGCAAGCAACCAATGAAAAGCTGAGAGATCGCGTGGTTAGGATCATCAAGGAAGCGACCGGGGCAAGTGAAGAAATCGCGGCAAGCGCCTCGCAGCAAGCTAAGGGTGATGCAAGAGCGGCGATCCTGATGCTCCAATATGAGATCAGTTATGAAGAAGCGATGCAAGCACTGAAGGAAACAAAAGGACATTTCGGACATGCTTGCAACTTATTAAGGAAACTTAAATAATTTTACTTGAAAGAGGCTGCTATGAAGATGGCAGTCTTTTTCTGTCTGGCGAAACTTTCTCCTGAAAAACAGCGTCTAATGAAAGGCAGACAATGGGAAAAAGCTCGTTTTTTTCAAGAAGGAGTGATCGTATGGTATGGAAACAAATTGTGTTAGCTGTGGCAATAGGTGTGCCGACGTCTATAGCTTGCTACAGCTCAGCCGGAGCTGCTGTAAATGTCATTACTGAGAAGCCTGAGGCCCATCATGTTCCGTCTAAGCTAATACTTCTGCAGGAAACGCCTTTCTATAGTGACCCGGACACGCTTTCTCATAAACCAGATGGAGTGCTTACTCCTCAGACCGTAGAGGTCGTAGAGGGTGAACCGGGGTGGATGACAAATGCCAATTGGTTTAAGATCAATACCTGGCTCGGTGAACGTTGGATATACACTTATCCTAGTGGAATCGATGTTAATCCTCCAGAGACCGTAACTCTGCTAAGTAATACACCTATTTACTCGAAGCCCGATGAAACGACAACGCCTACGGCGGTCCTCTCTCCCCAAGATGTCAAGGTGACTTATGCCGAATCACAGTGGTTTCTGAGAAACTCATACCCAGAATCCCCCAAATGGCTGAAGATCCAAACCAGCTGGGTCGGTGAGCAATGGATTCATTTGCCTTTTGAGCAAATCGGCACGATACAGAAGGTTGACCGTTACTCCTATCATCTTGGCGCAGCTTTATATGATTCACCCATAATCAATCCGGCTATTTATCCACCGGCAAGCACTGGGAATGCAAGTCTTCACGAAATCGGTGAATTTGCAACACCGGCTGGGACTTCATATAAGGTGGAAACAGAGCATGGGGCGAAATGGACAATGAGCCGTGGAAGAACCGTTATTCCAAATACGGAGCCCGTTCCGCTCAAGCTGCCGACGCCGCTATTCGACACCCCGTGGCCTTATCAGGATAAAGAACTGAAGATGTTGGAGCCGCAGATCCTAACACCTTTGGAGAAAATTGAACCAGAGGCCGGGCTTGGGAATTGGATGGAAGGGGTTTGGTACCACGTTCGAGAAGGAAATAATGAAGGCTGGATCAACAAAAAATATGCAGATCCCGAAGATGCTAAATCTACAGAGGATTCGGTTAAACTCGGCTCAGATGCAACACGGTTATTTCGTTTTCCAGGTAGTTATATTTCATTGGATTCAACGGTGATTGCTCCACAAGTCGTTCAAGCCTTAGCGTACTGGGATGATCCTAGTTCACATCAACGCTGGTATCAGATTGATTCCTTTATGGGTAAGGGATGGTTCCCTATCGATCCCAACAAGGACCGTATTCTTATAAAAGGTCGCGAGAACGACTTGCAAGTTGCAAGACAGCAGGGCTATTATGCACAGGTAGATATTAAAGACTATCAGTTGTACGAAGGGGATAAAAAAGTTGGGTTCGCTTTGAATAATCAGTATTACTACAGCCTTAACTATCTCGCTTCCAGGCTTAGTTACCGAATTGAAGGGCCTAATAAAGATGGAATTGTGACACTAAGGGATTGGAAAGGATATTCCTTTGAAGTTCATTCCGGAGAGAAGACGGCTCAAACGTTATGGAATGAGAGCAGCCGAAGAACAGTACCGTTAAGATCAGAGGTTCAAGAACTAAATGGCGAGCTGTATCTCAGCGAAGATGATATGAGTACGATGCTAGGGGCTAATGTGTCCAAAGATCCGCAAGGACGTTATGTTCAGCTCAGTAAAATGGACTATGATGTTAAGCAGCCAGTTATACCGGAATCTTCGGATGGGGACGAATTCAAGATGTCCGCATTGCTGTATGATACCCTGTTCACGACAGGTAATAATGGCATAACGATACCTTTTAGTGGGCTTTTTATATATGATACAGACCAGGAAGAAAACTTCGAGGGTGCTAATGCCGCATCCAATAGAAAAGAACCTATTCAATTGACCTATGAGTCAGCATTATATGACTATGAAATCGGAAGAAAAGTCAAACCGGGACTAAACCAGTTGACTCTTGTTTTCAAAATCGGAGAACGTATTCTATGGCAGCAAAATTGGGAGCTCTCGGGAGATTATGTAAAATCAAAGCTCAGCGTAAAGCACCCTCCGAATGACCCCATGTTTCAATACAGTGATATTGAATTAGAGAAGCCGCAGCAAGGCTATGTGGAAACTAAGAATAAAACAATCCATGCCCAGGGAATAGTGAACCATGAATTAGGCAGCGGCTTGACTCTTAAGGCTGAATTCTGGAATGGAGAAGCATTTGTTAGTGATGGAGAAGCGGAAGCGCCATTCCATCAAGGCCGATTCAGTCAGGATTTAAGTTTAAATCATGGAGCGGGCTTATACCGGATCTCACTGCTATCTGTTTTTCATGTAGTGAACCGTACCAATGTGGGTCCAATATCCAGATGGTATGTCCACTACACACCATAACTTTCTTTGACTAGCCAGCTTGAACTCAATATAGACATAATTGAGCAAAACGAAAAAGCTTCGAGTACATATTCGAGGCTTTTCGTTTTTTTACTATGTTAAGAAATGAAGTCGTTAACTTCTTCTTGCTAAAGGTAAGGGTTGCTCCAGAGCATATAGTTCCTCATCAATGGAAGTCATTTTCTGCTCAACGAGCTTACGCGCATCGGACAAGGCCTGATTGTAAATATAGGGTGAAAGTTCTTTCGTTATAAAATCTAGAAAGGTTTCGCCTGCTAATTGTCCCATTTGGATAGAAAACTCATTATCCATATAGTCTTGAAGGCTGGATATCATTTGCAGCTTTTGCTCTTTGGGTAGTTTTAAAGGTAGCATTGCTGTTGTCCTCCAAAGGTTAGTGTATTGTGGTTCAAATGCTTCTTACGTTTACTATAACGTAAAAGGTTTTTAATTACCAATATTTACAAAGGCTGATATAATGAAAGGGATATCCATAATAGGAGAGAATCGTGATCGAGATCCAGATTGTAATATCAGAGAGACATTAAGTAGCTTTCAAGACCTGGATCTGTAAAATACAGGATCAAAAAAGGAGATAATATTATGAAACTTATTATAATATTTGGTCCACAAGCAGTCGGGAAAATGACAGTTGGGCAGGAGCTAGAAAAAATTACGGAATTAAAACTTTTTCATAACCATATGACTATTGAATTGGTTTCTCCTTTTTTTAGCTATGGTACCCCGGCAGGTAAGCGTTTAGTTAGTTTATTTAGACATGAAATCTTTGAAGAAGTATCAAAGAGTAATTTAGCTGGTTTAATTTTTACTTTTGTATGTATGGGCACTTGATATGCAAGGTGATTGGGAATATATCAATAAAATTAGTCATATTTTTGAATCAAAGGGTGGAGTGGTTTATTTTGCTGAACTTGAAGCGGGATTAGATGAAAGACTTGAACGTAACAAAAGTCCGCATAGATTAATGCATAAACCTACTAAAAGAAATGTTGAATGGTCTGAGCAGGAATTAATAAAGTCAATGGAAAAACATAGATTAAACTCTTATGATGGAGAAATTACTAAGGAGAACTATATTAAGATCAATAACACCAAGATCAGTCCGGAAGAAGTGGCAAGAATCATTAAGGAAAGCTTTGAATTATAGATCAAAATCCCAAAAGCACTAGAACAAGCAGCCATTAGAGAAACTAAAGAAGAAACCGGACTTGATGTAGAAGTTTTCGGGGTTGCTGCAATAAACGAATGTATATTTGATAAGAAACAAGAACATGCGCTTTTTATCACACTTAGAGCAGAAATAGTCGGTGGAACAGAAGAAATTGTACAACCTAATGTCAGGAGCAAGATGATGGAAAATGAGCATGGCCGCGAAACAGAAAACAGCATTTTTACAATAGAATGCAAAGATATCGTACTCCGGGAATACTTGCTGGAGGATCTGGATACATTTTATGAGCTAACTCATCAGCCTGAAATTCATCAATATTTGCCTGGATGGAATGTATCCAAAGAACGCAGGTTAGACTGGATGGTCAATTATGAAATTAAAGAAAATAAACAGTTTTTACAAGCGGTCTCGGAAGGCGGTAATATCGGGCAGCTTCGCCTTCGCTTAGGAATTGTATTAAAAGAAACAGGGGACTTCATTGGCTGGTGCTGTACAGGTATGAAAGACGAACTGCCTGCCCCGAACCGGGAGATCATGTATGCTGTCTCCAAAGATCATCGTAATAAAGGTTACTCCACACAGGCTGCACAAGGGCTCATTCGATATTTGTTCGAGAATACTGACATCGAAGTACTGAATGCGATCGCTCTGGTTGAAAACATTCCATCAAATTCTGTGATCCAAAAATGCGGATTTTTGTATAAGGATCAAATAGAGATCAACAATGAACAATATCATTATTACATTTTGAATAAAATTGATTTGCCCATTTAGCAATGAATATTTTCTAAACAATCCAAGGTTATCGAGCGGGTTGAGCCGAGGTCATCACGAAGATGGCTGCTGTTCAGCTCTTTTTGTTTATCAAGAATAAAATAAAAACCACCGCCGTTGCCGGTCAGTGGCATGAATTGACATGACTGATTTACGCTGATTGTGGTAAAGACGTACTAGTACTTGATCTTTTCCCCGTTTGATAGCTGACTATTGCTCCTATGAGTGCAAGTGCGGCAAGAAGAGCTGCCAACCATGGCACGGAGGGCAGGCCAGTAAAGGTTATGGCAAGTCCACCTAAATAAGCTCCGCCTGCATTACCCAGATTGAGTGCTGAGTGACTAGAGGTTGCTGCAAGCAGCGGCGCTTCACGAGTCAAATTCATTATCCGAATCTGAATGCCAGGCATGATGCCGAACGCCGCGACACCCCAACAGAAGACAGTGATGATAGCTGTATAAGGATTATGCAGGGTCACAGTTAATAGAGCGAGAATAACGACCAGCAGTGCAAAATTAGCCATTAGTGAAGGCATAAGCTTCCAATCCGCTAACTTCCCTCCGACCATATTTCCGATAGTCACTCCAAATCCGAACAATACCAATATCCAAGTCACACTATGCTCCGCAAATCCAGTAATCGTCTCCAGCATAGGCGTAATATAAGTGAACACGGCGAAGAGGCTGCCGCAGCCAAGGGCACCTGTCAGTAAGACTAGAAGCACTTGAGGATTGATCAAACTGCGAAATTGCTGCCCTAAGTCGGAAATTTTCTCCTGCTGCAGTAAGGGAATAAAACGAACGATGCCTATCAGCGAAATAATTCCTAGAATGGTGATTGCGCCAAAGGAGGCACGCCATCCTAGTTGCTGACCAATAAACGTACCGAATGGGACACCGATAATATTAGCTATCGTAAGCCCTGCCAGCACGACAGATACGGCACCTGCACGCTTGTCAGGCTGCACTAATCGGGTAGCGATCAGCGAACCAACGCCAAGGAAAGTACCATGAGCGAAGGCGGTCATAACCCGGGCAGCTATCAGTAAAGAGTATACTGGCGCAATCATGGAAAGCGCGTTACCTATGATAAAGATGAACATTAACAATGTAAGCAGCTTTTTTTGCGGAATCCGATGAGTCAGAACGGTTAATATGGGTGCTCCAACTGCAACGCCAAGAGCATAGCTTGTAATGAGCTGTCCAGCTTGAGGAATGGTTACATGAAGATCATCGGCCACATTGGGCAGCAGACCCATAATAATAAATTCGGTCATCCCGATAGCGAAAGCTCCCAAGGTAAGACATAAGAGCGAAAGCGGGAACAGTCTCTTTTTGCGTGAGGATGGTTCTAGGTTGTTTGACGAACTCATAACGGTTATATAGTCTCCTTATCCATTTATTATCTTGGTACACTCGTGACCATTTCTATATTGCCGGCCATCGATAGGTACAGTAGGCTCCTGTGTTAGTATAGCAGGTTTGGACGAATGCAGGTGAATGATTTCAGAAAAAATCAAATAGATCCCTATTAAATTGCTGGAATATTAAGGAACCTGCGGTCGTATTCTGAAAGGAAAGCACAAATAGGAACTCAAACTAGATTCCTATGAAGTTTGGGTGAGAAAGGAGTGAATGCTCCTGCAACATCTACATTCTCAAGGTGTAGGAGGTGCTGCCCCATTCATCTGAAAAAGCTGCGAAACATCGCAGTGGTATTGCTGTGCGGATGCGGAATAGTCCTTATGCTGTATCCGTGGTGGGATCGTTATATGCAAGAGAGACAGAGAAACTCCATGCTGGAGCAATGGAATTCGTTACGAGCGCAGTCACCTGTTCCTGTAACGACAATGCTTCCTTTGCAGCCCTCTTCCTTATCTTATAAAGAGGTAACGAAGCAGGAATCAAGTCCAGAGCAGCCAGAAGAGCCGATCTACATCAATGGATTTGCAGTACGAGGGACTATGGAGATCGACAAGCTTGACCTCAGGGAGCCGATAATAGAAGGCGCTGATCCCGAAGCTTTGAAAACGGGAGTAGGGATTGTTGAATCTGATAGAAGTCCAGGTGTGCCGGGGAATTTTGTTGTCGCAGGACACCGCAGCTGGACCTTTGGCAAACAATTCAGCCGTCTGAATGAGCTGGAATCCGGTGATCGTATTGTAGTTGATACGGCAAAGCATTCATATAAGTATACAGTTACTTCTAAATTTCTTGTTGAACCGGATGACTTATCGGTATTGGAACAAAAAAAGGACCAGGCCGAGGCCGAAATGACTCTAATCACGTGTGAACCTAAATACAATCCAACTCACCGTCTTATTGTAAAGGCTGTTTTGGATAAGGAGACACGGAGTATTGAGTGAGGAGAAATGTAGCAAATGAAAAGGTTTATAAGAGGGCAAGCTTTGGTCTGGGTGCTTCTGATGATAATCAATCTCATTTTGGTACCCATAACGGCAATGGCTGCTGATGGACCTGAGAACGGCATACAAATCGCGATGCGAAGTACGGAATCGGAAATAGCTTCAGGAAAAAGATTCATGCTGGAAATTGATTACAGCTTGTCCAGTACGACACAGCAATACACGAACGCTCAAATCGTCGTCCCGCTCCCAAAGGAACTTAAATTTGATTCCGCTGTGAATGCGAACGATACGGCATATTCGTATGATGCAGCAAGTCACACGGTAACTTTTAAATTTAATAATGCAATCAAAGCAGGCACTACAGGAACGTTACAGCTTAATGTTTATTTTCCAAATTTTGTTACACCTAATGGCACAAAGGCAAATGTACAGAGCAGGTTTGAGAGCAGCCAAGGCTTGCTAATGTCGAACACGGTTCAAGTAACTGCTACGGCATCTGCGGACTGGGAATTCAAGAAAGAAAGAACAAGACCGATTACTGCTTTGAATCCGAAGCCCGGAAGCGAAGTGGAATACAAAATTACGTTTTATAATAAAAACACATCAAATTTCGGCAGACTTGAGCTTCGCAATGTTGTAGTTCAAGATACACTGCCACCAGGCGCTCAATATGTATCGTCGCGTCCAAATGCTAGTGTTGCCGGAAATACGGTGACCTGGAATGAGGGAACGTTTGGGGAGAATATAGGCTACAAGGAATACTGGGTTACAGTGAAATACCCCCTGGATGCGAGTGGCGATGTGACGAATAAGGCAGAAGCAACGTTCAATCCATTAAATCAAGATAAAGTCACATTGAAAGCGGAGAGAAAAGATTCTTTTACGAATGAAGCAGGCAATGGCAGTCCCGGTTTTTTTAAGATGGTGAATGATCGACAAAAGGAGATTTCTCCAGGTCAGTTGGTCAATTTCAATATTTTGAATCTATATAGTACTGCCAATGTGAAGCTGCAAAATTATGTTTTTACCGATATGACGCCTTCGGGGTTGGAGCTTCAGCAAATTACTACTCCTACATTCAATGGAATCTCAACCTATGCGGTCGAATATACGCTTTCAAATAATGCAGATGACCCATGGATGAGTTGGGGAACGGTTCGCGCCGATCAGAGCGTTGTTTTAAAAACAAGTGATGCACCTATCACTGGAGCTTCTGTCAAGGGTATTCGGTTCGTTTTCGGAGAGGTTCCGGTGGACTTTTATCAGAATGGAAATCTCGAGATTCGCTACCGTCTAAACCCAGCCTATGCTGCTCCAGTCGAACCCAATGAGAGCAATAAAATCACTAATTTAGCAAAATTGAATTACAGCTTCGAAGGCGTTAGGAAGGAAGAACAACGCACGGCTTCTATCTATGTTGTTCAGAACCGACCTCTAATCGAAGTGACTAAAAAAGTAATAAACGGTTCAAGCTTCTCGCCTGGTGATACGGTAAAATATCGGATTTCGGTTCGTAATACCGAGTACAGCAGCTCCGATTTCAACAATCCGATCATTGAGGACCTGCTTCCGGCAGAATTGGAGTATGTGGCTGGCAGCGGTGTTGTCGTTAACGATAGCGGTTTGAGTCTTCCTGCACCCAAGTTTGAGCAATCCATTGTGTCAGCTAATGGCCGAACTTTGCTTAAATGGTTGTGGGATGATGGAACTCCAGCTGTTCTTGGGAGTGATAAGAAGATTGAACTAGAGTATGAAGCCAAGATTAAAGCAGGCACAATAGCAAGCTATGTAGATAATGAAGCAGATGTCACCTCAGATAAACACCCTTACTTGAACAGCATCGATTTTGCCAAAATGAAAAAGATGAATGGCAAGTGGTATGTTTATAACAATGGTGCCTTTTACGTGAATTCCGTAGTGAAGGTTGAATCCGTCAAATGGGTCCAAGGGGATCTGGACGGCGATAACTGGACGAAATACCCTGATAAAGCAATAACAACACCTGGTGGAAAAGTTGAATATAAGCTCCAAGTGACCAATGTGGGCAATATTCCTGTAAGAAGCCTGTTAATTGTTGATGCTTTACCGCGAGTAGGGGACAGAGGTGTCGTCGATATTTCGGCTCGTGACAGCAAATGGAGTCCTGTATTGACAAGTAAGTTAAGCACCCAGAGTTACATAACAGTGAACTATACTACAGATACATCCGTAACGATGAGTGGTGGCATCTGGTCTAAGGAGCCTCCGGCTGATATTACCAAGGTTACGGGAATCAAATTGGAATTCTCCGATGATCATGTTATTGCTCCTGGAGCCCAGGAGGAATTGAGATGGGTCTTGCGCGCGCCTGTCAATGCCCCTACAGATGAAGTGGCCTGGAATTCCTTTGGTTATACGGCCAAACGAAGTGATAATGGTAAATCGTTATTAACATCGGAGCCTCTCAAGGTAGGCGTTGTCGTTAAGGAAGACGCTAAGGGAGAAATCGGAGACTATGTATGGCTTGATAACAATGAAGACGGTATTCAAAACGAGCCCAAAGAGCAGGGTGTGAATGGAGTACAGGTCGAACTCTATAATGCATCCGACAAGCTTGTTCAAACGACTATAACGAGCAACGATCATGGTGGTAACCCAGGGTATTACTTGTTCACCAATCTGGATGAAGGCAGCTATAGAGTGAAGTTCATCCGACCAGATGGTTATAGCGGATGGGTTAGAGCGTTCGTCGGAGATAATAGGTCATTAGATTCTGATGCCAATGCAGATGGATGGTCAGAAATCATACGGCTTGCTGCTGGTGACAAGATACATACAATAGATGCCGGATTGACTCCCCCTAAAGCTAAGATTGGCGACAAGGTTTGGATAGACAAGAACGGCGATGGTTTGCAGGATGCTGGTGAACTTGGACTCAATGGAGTCACCGTGAACTTGTATGACAAAAACGGTTACTTGTTAGGCACTACGGTAACCTCTGAAAACGGAGTGTATGAGTTCAATTATTTAACATCTGGGGAGTATGTCGTCGAATTCATTTTGCCTAGTGGATATACGTTTACGAAGAAAGGCGACGGAAGTAAACGGGAAGTGGATTCGGATGCGGATTTAACAGGAAAATCAGGACTTATCTCGTTAGGTCCGGACGAAGTCAATACAACTATTGATGCTGGTTTGCTAGTTCCGAATTCTAGCCTGGGTAACCGTGTCTGGTTAGATGAAAACAAGAACGGTTTGCAGGACGCCGGCGAGTCCGGAATGAATGGAGTCAGTGTCCAGTTATATAGTGAAAATGGTGAATTGCTAAGCAAGACGTCAACGGTGAAGGATGCTGTCTATGGTGACGGTTATTATGAGTTTAATAATCTGTGGGCGGGCAACTACATTGTGCAGTTTTTGCTTCCGGGTAGCTCCTATGAATTCACTAGTCAAGGATCGGATGCTAAGTCCGATACCGATTCCAACGCTAATCCGACGGATGGCAAAACCTCTTTGATTACACTTGGTTTCGGTGAATCGAATCCAACGATCGATGCAGGGCTAAAGCGAGTAACACAGCCGCCTGCAAGAGGAAGTATTGGGGATACGGTTTGGTTGGACAGCAATGGCGATGGCATTCAAAATGACGGAAATACCGGTGTTAATGGTATCGTTGTGAAACTGTTCGACGATGCGGGGATTCTTCAGAGCTCAACAGTGACTGCATCAGTATACAATTCGGTGTACCGATCGGTTTATGCGAGTAACGGTTTCTACCGTTTCGACAATTTGCTCGCAGGTAGCTATGCAGTCAAGTTTGAATTGCCAAACGGTTATGCGTTCTCGGCAAAAGGAGCCGGTGACGACAACACCCTCGATTCGGACGCTAATGCAGACGGAATGACAGATTTAATCTCGCTGGCGCCGGGGCAAATTAACTTGACCGTGGATGCGGGATTGCAGCGGGCAACAGAACCACCTATCAAAGGATCGGTTGGTGATTTTGTCTGGATTGACGATAATGAAGACGGTATACAGAATGATAAAGAATTAGGGCTCAATGATGTCACTGTGAAGCTGTACAATGACAGTGGTCAGCTTCTCAAGTCGACAGTAACGGGAACGGTCTATGGACGAAGCGGATCCTATCTATTTGACGCTCTCCAGCCCGGAATCTACAAAGTTAAAGTAGATCTCCCTGCGGGCTACGACTTTACTTCAAAGGGAGCAGGTGAGAACAAAGCTGCGGATTCAGATGTCTCTGCCGATGGTTTTACCGATACATTCACTCTTGCAGCAGGTGAGAAGAACTTAACCGTGGATGCTGGGTTAAGAAAACAAGCTGTAACTCCTCCTAAAGCGGGTAAAATAGGAGATTTCGTGTGGATCGATTCGAACGGAAATGGTTTACAAGATGCAGGAGAGCCAGGTGTAAATGGCCTCTTCGTGAACTTATACGACGAGTCTGGGCGTCTTCTGACTTCTACTGTTACTGGAACTGTATATGGTCAATCAGGTACCTATTCCTTCGATCATCTCCAGGAAGGTAAGTACTTCGTGAAGTTTGACCTTCCATCCGGCTTAGAGTTCACACGTAAGGGGAATGGTACGGACAGAGCTCTTGATTCCGATGCTAAGGGAGACGGAAGTACAGATGTACTCACGCTTGCTGACGGGCAAACGAACTTAACTGTAGACGCAGGATTGGTTAAAGTCGATGATGGCGGCAATCCTGGTACGGGTCCGGAAAACCCAGACGCAGCAATAGGAGACTATGTATGGCTGGATACGAATGGGGATGGCATACAAAATAACGAAGAGACTGGAATGAATGGGATCATCGTTAGATTGTATTCAGAAACGGGAATTCAGCTTACGTCTACTGTCACAGGAAATGTGTATGACAAACCTGGTTATTATACATTCGGGAACCTCCAGCCGGGCAGGTACGTGGTGAAATTCGATCCTCCAACAGGCTATGAGTTCACACCAAAAGGGAAGGGTACGGACAGTGCAGTTGATTCCGATGCCAAAGGTGATGGAGCAACAGACGTAATCATTCTAGCGGCAGGAGATAGAAACCTTACGATCGATGCTGGATTGCGAATGAAGTCTACCGATCCCGGTCCATCCGATCCAGGCGATTCGGGAGGCAGCTCTCCTAGCGATCCTTCACCTGGGGGCGGTGGTGGTCAGCCGGGGAGCGGCGGTTCTGGTGGTCAGCCTACTGGCAATCAGCCTGATAATAATTCTGGCGGTACACAACCAGGTACTACACATGGAGGAGTACAGCCGCCGGATAAGCAGCCTGACGGTAATAACCCGGATGGCAACCAGCCGGGTAACGAGCTGCCGAGCGAGAAGCCAACTGAGCCAACCAAACAAGAACAAGGGCAGACTCAACCCGATGTTACTCCGACCGATAAGAAAACTCCTGATCAACATAAAGGCGGTAAGCAATTGCCTTTAACCGGAGAATCGTTACCTGCCACACCGTTCGTTGGATTGATGTTGTGTATTGCAGCCGCTTTTCTCTATTACAGAGGGAAGAAAGCCAAGAAATCGAATTGAACACCCTAATGGGTATAGAGATGCGTTTTCAGCTATCAAGATATATTAAACTTAGAGCCGCGCTCAGCGCGGCTTTTTTGTATAGCTCACAGAATTCAAAAAAACCTGCCTAACCACTAACAGTTAGACAGGCTTGAGTTCATTAAAATACTTTTGTAGTCCAGGATTCGCAGTTCCAGATATCTGTAACGACATCACGATAAAACTCAGGTTCGTGAGAGATGAGAAGGATGCTGCCTTTATAGGCTTTGAGAGCACGTTTCAGTTCTTCCTTAGCATCGACATCCAAATGGTTAGTCGGCTCATCGAGTACGAGTAGATTCGTTTCACGATTGATCAGCTTGCACAGGCGTACTTTGGCTTTCTCGCCTCCACTCAGTACGGCAATCTTACTTTCGATATGCTTTGTTGTTAGTCCACATTTGGCCAAGGCCGCACGTACTTCAAATTGAGTAAAGGAAGAGAATTCGTTCCACACTTCCTCAATACAAGTGTTGTAGTTGGCATCCTTCGATTCCTGCTCGAAATAACCGATATTCAAGAGATCACCGAGTTGTACGGAGCCTGAAACAGGCTTAATCTCGCCCAAAATGCTCCGCATCAAGGTCGTTTTACCGATACCGTTGGCACCTACGAGAGCAATCTTTTGCCCGCGTTCCATACGCAGCGTGAGCGGTTTGGATAATGGTGAATCATAACCGATAACCAGGTTCTCGGTTTCGAAGATCATCTTGCCGGATGTTCTCGCTTCCTTGAAGTTGAACTGCGGTTTTGGTTTCTCCTTCGCCAGTTCGATAACATCCATCTTGTCGAGCTTCTTCTGTCTGGACATCGCCATGTTACGAGTGGCAACACTGGCTTTGTTCCGCGCAACGAAATCCTTCAGATCGGCAATTTCCTGCTGTTGGCGTTTGTAAGCAGACTCAAGCTGCTGCTTTTTCATTTCGTAAACCTGTTGGAAATGGTCGTAGTCGCCAACATAGCGGTTCAGCTCTTGGTTTTCCATATGATAGATCAGGTTAATAACACTGTTCAGGAACGGAATGTCATGTGAAATCAGAATGAAGGCATTCTCGTATTCTTGTAGGTAGCGTTTTAACCAATCGATGTGCTGTTCATCGAGATAGTTCGTCGGCTCATCGAGCAGCAAAATATCCGGCTTTTCAAGCAAAAGCTTAGCAAGCAAAACTTTGGTACGTTGTCCACCGCTAAGGTCGTTAACGTCTTTATCCAGCCCAATGTCGGTAAGTCCCAGACCTCGTGCCGTTTCTTCGACCTTGGCATCGATCATGTAAAAGTCTTGATTCGTTAAAGTATCTTGAATCGTTCCTACATCTTCGAGCAGGCGTTCCAGCTCTTCTGGAGAAACCTCGCCCATTCTACCGTACATATCATTCATCTCTTGTTCCATATCGAACAAGTATTGGAAGGCCCCTTTAAGGACATCGCGAATCGTCATTCCTTTGCTCAGTACGGCATGCTGGTCCAAATAACCGACGCGCATCCGTTTGGACCATTCGACTTTCCCGTCGTCCGGCTGAAGCTTCCCAGTAATAATGTTCATGAATGTGGATTTGCCTTCGCCGTTGGCTCCAATTAGCCCGATGTGTTCGCCCTTGAGAAGACGGAAGGAAACATCATTGAAAATAGCGCGATCTCCAAAGCCATGACTTAGTCTTTCTACATTTAATATACTCATGTATGACACCTTTTCTATATAAACTTAATTTCTCGTTATATTATATACGGTATGCAGCAAAGAACTCAATGCGGAAGCTTAAAAACTTACAATCTTTCAATAATTCGAAGTTCAATACCGGTTGCAACTGTGATCTTCGTCACTTACTTTAACCCCCTCCATCCTTATAATCAGGGGTGTAGAAATAATATTAGAGTGGGGGATGACAGTATGGAAACAGTAAAAAATACACAAAATCAATTTGATGGTCTAGGCTTTATTATCATAATTTTCAGCCTTGTTATTCTTTGTCCGCTAGCTTACTTCATAATCAATTATTTGATGGGCAACGAGCACCCTTTCTACGGTTAATAAAAAGGAAACTTCATATAACATACAGCATAGACGACCCGCGCTCAGCGCGGTCCTTTTGTTTCTGGGGCAAAGTTCTCGACCCGTTGGCGGTAAAGCGAAAAGTTCACATACATAACAAAAAGCGGTTTGTTTTGAAATACCTTGTTTATGGTATACTTTGGTCAAACGAAATATTTAATGTTGTCTAGTGAGGGGTAATGACTTTGAAAACAGTTGCTATCATAGGTGGAGGTATTACCGGTCTATCTGCCGCGTACTATCTGACCCAAAAAAATAAAGCAAACAACCTCGATCTTAAAGTCATATTGATCGAAGCTAACCATAAATTAGGCGGGAAAATAAACACCCACCATGAAAGTGAATTTATTATGGAAACCGGAGCGGATTCCATCGTAACCCGAAAGGCAAATGTTGCACCTTTTATAGAAGAATTGAATTTACAAGAGGAAGTCGTATATAACGCGACAGGAATCTCTTTTTTGTATATTGACGGTGAGCTGAAGCGCATTCCCGATGACTGCATTTTTGGAATTCCAATGAGTATTGAATCGTTAGCTAAAAGCAACTTAATATCTGCGGAAGGGAAAGTGGAGGCGCTCAAGGACTTTTATACGAAGAACGAAACCTTCACCAAGAACGATTCCGTAGGGTTGTTTTTAGAGAGTTTTCTAGGTAAGGAAATTGTTGAGAGACAAATATCGCCTGTCTTATCCGGAGTTTATTCCGGCAGGATTAATGACTTAACGATTGCCTCCACAATGCCGTACCTGTTGGACTATAAGAACGAATATGGGAGCATTATCAAGGGGCTTTCAGAGAACAAACAGAAGTTTCAAGGAACAGGCAAGAGCAAATTTCTCTCCTTTAAAAATGGAATGTCTACGTTAATCGATGCGTTAGAGAGCCAGCTCTCTGACGTTGATATTCTAAAAGGTGTTAAAGCAGAAGCCATCGAAAAAGATCAAGAACGGTATCGAATCACTTGTGATGACCAAAATGTCGTAGAGGCAGATTTCGTTGTCCTTAGCACCTTGCACACAACAGCCCAAAAGCTTTTACGTTCCGAAGAACTGAATCAAGATTTCGATCAGTTTAAGAACAGCTCACTAATAAGTGTATATATCGGATTTGATATTCCCGACGAACAGCTCCCGCAGGATGGAACAGGCTTCATTGTAGCTGAAGAAAGCAGCTTGGTCTGCGACGCCTGCACATGGACGAGCAGGAAGTGGGAGCATACCTCCCTAAATAGACATCTATTAGTGAGACTCTTCTATAAGAGCTTGAAGCCTATTTATTCGACACTGCGAAAGCTCTCGGAAGAGGAGCTGTTGGAAGTCGCTTTAAAAGATATTCAAAATAGCCTTGGAATTTCGTCCAAGCCGATAACTTATGAAGTCACCAAATGGCACGAAACGATGCCGAATTATCATATCAAACATAATGAAATTGTTAAATCGTTGGAATCGAAGCTGGAAACGAGTTACCCGAACGTCATTTTGGCCGGATGCTCTTATTATGGAGTAGGGATTCCTGATTGCATTGCAAACGGGGAAGCAACAGCGAATCGGATTGTGGAACGTTTATCGTAACGCGTAATTGAGAAGCAAAGAGGATACCTCCATAGGTATCCTCTTTCTGTTACTTCAAAAGTTCTATAAAGTTTGGCCACTATCTATAGTAATGATTTGTCCTGTCATAGCTTCTTGCTCCAGACTAGCGCATACAAGCTGAGCGATATCTTCTGGAGTTGAAATACGCTGCAGCAAAAGATTTGGAGCTAACCGGTTCATTTGTTCTTCCCTACCAGCCCACCACCTTGTGGCTACCGCACCAGGAACTACACAATTGACTCTAACATAAGGAGCTAATGCACGAGCCAACGATTTCGTAAGTCCATGAACCGCGGCCTTAGAGACTGCATAGGGAAGGGAAGAGCCTAAGCCGGTTTGTCCCGCAATACTGCCAATATTCACTATGGCTCCTTGTTTGTTTTTCAGCATCCATCGGGAAGCGGCCCGAGCACAATAAAACATGCCTTTCACATTGACATCATATAGTTCATCCCATACTTCTTCCGAAGCCGCGTCTAAGTCATCAAATGGAATATGTCGTGTAATGCTGGCATTATTGACAAGTAAATCAATGCCACCCAACTGTTGCGCTATGGTATCGACCATTTCATTGACTTCTTGATCTTGAGACACATCGGCTTTGATAGCAATAGCTTTACCTCCATTTTTGCAAATGTGTTGAACGATGTCCTCAGCATCAGCTTGAGAACGGGAATAATTAACGGCAACGATAGCCCCGCGTTCAGCAAGCTTTATGCTCGCAGCTCTACCAATACCTGTCCCGCCACCTGTTATAAGTGCTACTTTATTGGATATTTTCATCTTAGCCATCTCCTTTGAATCTCTCCTTAACCGTTATTGTATAACTGGATCGTATATTTGTATAATTGAATTAAATGAATCAATTATTCAAAAAAAATGAATTTTAGGTTAGGGAGTATCGATATGGATATGAAAGCCTTGAAGACGTTTCAGATGATCGTGAAGCATGGCAGCTTTAACCGCGCTGCGGAAGAGATGAATTATGTGCAATCGACGGTGACAATGCAAATCCAAAAGCTGGAGTCTGATTTAGGCGTTCAGTTAATAGAGCGTGGTAAAAAAATCCGATTAACAGAGGCAGGAAGACTGTTCTATGAGCAGAGCCTGCAAATTGTTAAAAATATGGAGCAATTACAAATGAGCTTATCCGATTTGCTGCTTGGCGAAGCGGGGAGTATCCGTTTAGGGGTAACGGAACCTACGGGCAGCTATCGTTTGCCTGATACGATCGAAAAATTTATGTCTCAGCACCCGAAAATTCGTATCTCAGTGGACTTTGCCAGCACACCGGCACTTAGTGAAAGACTTCTTAAAGGGGAGCTTGATCTAGCTCTTTGCTCGTCGCCTGACCTTGGCTCGGAGCTTTATTTTGAACCATTATTTAAAGAATCGTTTGTCTTACTAATGCCGAAGGATCATCCTTTAGCACAAAAAGCGGTTATAACTCCCGAGGATATCCAAGAGTATCGTCTTCTCATTACAGCTGCAACTTGTCCTTATCGTAAAAAACTGGAGATGGTGCTGCAGGAATCAGGATGCTTGCCCATTGATACAATGGAGATTGGTAGTATGACCGCTCTACAGTATTATGTCGAAAGAGGGATTGGTATTGCGCTAGTACCTAAGATTGCTTTGAATCCGGCACCTGAAGGTACAACCGTTAGATCAATGAGTGGTAGTCTTATCGACATGACTTTTGGGATTCTTACCAAAGCTCCCCAGGATCCCATGACATCGGCTAGCTATAAGCTGTATCATTTTCTCAAGAGTGAGTTGAACGCATGAATCGTAAGTATTTCCATTAGAAAGAAAAATATGGTATTGTAAATGAGAACTGGCGTTCCGTGAAAAACTGCGGGAAGGATGTTGAAACTAGGTAAAGTGTGAGAATGGAGTGATTGGAAGAATGACCACTGAGCGTTATATCGAAATAGATGAAGTGGTTTCTTATATTCACAAAAATCTTTATGAACCCCTTCCGTTATCTCATTTAGCTGCATATGCAGGGTATAGCCCGTATCATTTTACCCGTATTTTTAAAGAGAAAGTAGGTCTCTCCCCACTGTATTATGCGTCTTCCTTACGCTTACAAAAAGCAAAGGATCTATTGCTTCACTCTAATATGTGTGTACGTGATATAGGATTGGAGATCGGCCAGCAAAGCTTGGGAACCTTCACAACCCGATTCACCGAACGAGTAGGGGTAACGCCTTCAGAATTTCGCAACTCCGCTATCACGGCAGATCATCATTTACAAGCACTGCAGAGACTCCGTCACTGGCGAAAGGATCACCCGATACCGAGCCCATATGGAACGATACAAGGCTCTATTCAAGCGACAGTGCCCTTTGAGGGAGTGGTTCTGGTTGGATTATTTGCCAAGCCAATTCCTGAAGGTTTGCCGCTTTATGGAACACTGGTCCCGTCAACAGGCGAATTCTGTTTTACGAATGTCACACCGGGGGTCTATTATCTCATGGCAACTTCGGTTTCATGGGAAATGAGTGCCATCGATTTTCTTCTGCCTCATTCAACATTACGCACTCGATCGAAGAAACCTATCATAGTAAGACCCAATGCAGAAATTCCTTATCAACATGTGATGCTGCATGCCGCTCGGCAAGACGATCCCCCCATATTGATTTCTCTGCCCCTGCTGATGAATAATTTTCTTAATAGAGTAGTCAAATAGGAATTATGATGAAACATAGCAATTCATAAGAATTCGTCTTAAAAGTCTCGTGTTACAATAGGCGTCAGTTGGAAGATTAAGCTGCATCGAATAAGGTTCATTGTGACAGAATGGAGGCTTCGAATCGCTACAGGTGGAATTTCAAGGGAACGGCTATAACGTATGCATGTTATGCAAAAATAATAATAAGGTGGGAATTACATGGCAGCAACAGCAGATAAAATTTTTGTTAATTTACCGGTTAAAGATTTGAATAAATCGATCGATTTTTTTACTGAGATCGGATTTGAATTTAATGCTCAATTTACGGATCATAATGCAACCTGCATGGTCGTAAGCGAGAATATATTTGTCATGCTCTTAGTGGAAGATTTCTTCCAATCATTCAGTAATAAACAAATTTCAGATACTTCGACAAGTGCAGAAGTTATTGTAGCCTTGTCAGCTAATAGTAAGGAAAGTGTAGATGAGATCGTAAACAAAGCTATAGCGGCTGGGGGAAAGAAATTAAACGATCCAGTTGATCATGTGTTTATGTATAGTTGGAGCTTTCAGGATATAGATGGTCATCTATGGGAATTCATTTATATGGATGAAAATGCAGTTCAAAAATAGTACAATGGCATCATAAGAAGTCACACAAAGGAGATAGTGGACAGTTATGTGCCGTAATATTAAGACACTCTTTAATTTCGAACCTCCGGCTACCGAAGATGAAGTTGAAGCGGCATCGCTTCAATTCGTTAGAAAGCTGTCCGGATTTACAGCACCATCCAAGGTGAACGAGGAAGCATTTAACCTTGCTGTTCAAGAAGTCGCTGTTGTCGCACGCAACCTGCTGGATTCTCTTGTAACCAATGCCGAGCCGCGCAATCGTGAGGTAGAAATCGAACGAGCTCGTGCAAGATCCGCGAAGAGGTTCGGGACATCGGATTAAAGTTGATTCATAATAAGGGAGATAGATCTTTCGTATCTATCTCTCTTATTATGTTTCAAAGGAAGACTCGGTCGAAAGGAGTGTATTGTATGTTAGATCTTGCAATGTATGGCATAGTCTTATTTTTAATTATTGGTGTAGGCGCACGTTTTGCTGTGTCACCGAAATCATCTGCGTCTTCTTTAAGATTACAATGGATGGGTTATACAGTCCTACTCATGTCAATACTGCTCATTGCTTTTGCGATCCTCCATTACATGTCTGAAGCAGCACATGGCCATGGGCATTAGATCATTGAATTCGGAAAGAGGTTATTGGTTTGCATTTACTGGCTAAAGAAACGAGTATGTTTAATGAAATTAGCGTTTATGAAACTACACAGCTATACGGGAAGATTGGAAAATATCGTTACCTGCAGTTTTCAGATCATGCCATTCAGGGCGCTATGGATATGAAAAAACCAAGCCGTATCCTACTGGAATACCCGAGAGCAATCATACACTTAATGGAGATTAACAATAACTCATTTAATAAGGTATTTATGATCGGCCATGGAATCGGAACCATTGCAGGTAATTATCCTGAAAAGCTGTTTACCATAGCAGAAATGGATAACCAGGTTGTAGAGCTTAGCAAGCGTTATTTTGGATATCCATACGATAATGTAATTATCGGAGATGGGAGGCATACCCTTAGCATTCAACCAGCAAACGCGTTGGATTATGTCGTACTTGATGCATTTACTCCAAAAGGAACTCCGATTCATTTAGTGACTAAGGATTTTTTCATCATGGTTATGTCGAAGCTGACTTCACAAGGCATGGTTATCTTAAATTTAACGGGTACAATAAAAAACGACAGGCTTATCAACGCCGTACATACGACCCTTAAAGAAACAGTCTCTGTAGTTCTAGCTTTTGCACTCCCAGGGGGAGATGAAACCGATGTTAGGAATATTATTCTTATCGGGAGCAATAGAACAGTCGAATTCAGGCAGTACGATATGGCAGGATTTCAAGAGATCGAGTTAGGGGAAGGCCATGTTATCTGGGATCGTGTGAACACATAAATAACATCACTTAATAAAACGGTTAGGTTTGAGACATGTTAATAAAATATTGGATTTTCTGAAGAAAGGAGGAGGGGTGGAATGAATCGGATTCTCGTCGGATTGATTTGCATGACTTTATTGGCCGTAAATCCAATGTATAAAGTTCATGCTGGAATGGATCAACCGGAGAGTAGAGCAACAAATAAACAAATAGCCATCGTGATTGATGATCTAGGCAACGATATGGAAGGAACCGAAGAAATCTTAAATATGCCGATCCCGCTTACGGTTGCTGTCATGCCTTTTCTACCTACGACCAAACAAGACGCGGAGCGTGCCCATCAAGTGGGGCATGAAGTATTGGTTCATTTGCCGATGGAACCATTAAAGGCGAATAATGAAGCATTGGGACCTGGCGTTATTACGACAAGGCTCTCTGAGAAAGAAATACGTAAAAGGGTTCTTGAGGCTATTGATGATGTCCCCTATGCAGTCGGGATTAACAATCATATGGGTTCAAAGGCAACAGCTGATAGTCGAGTCATGAACATAATTTTACAAATATGCAAGGAGAGAGGCTTGTTTTTTCTCGATAGCAAAACCAATTATTGGAGCGTTGTAGGTGATATTGGAAAGCAGCTCGGTGTCCCGGTACTGGAAAATAAGCTTTTTCTGGATGACCGTTCAAGTAAATCCCATATATCTAAGCAGCTAAAGGCCATTCGTGATTATTTGAAGCATCAAGATCAATGCATTGCAATTGGACATGTTGGGCGGCCGGGTAAGAACACAGCCTCCGTTCTGAAAGCATCCATTCCAGATATGACGAAGGAAGCGGAGTTCGTACCGGTATCCAAGCTCTTGAAAAATCTTACACCGCAGATAATACAATGAAGGACACAAAAAATAGACCACCGATGGAATGAATCCATTGATGGTCTATTTTTTGACTGTTCCCGTTGACTGCAAGGAGGAGGTCCTCACTAATATCTTATGCGGTGTAGGGACCCCTCATTACAATTAAAACATCCTCTTCCTGTGCAATGGTCAATGAGAAAGTCGTGAACATGCACATACATATCTCAGCCATTTGTTGAAAATTATATAGGAGTAGCATTTCTATGGCAAAATGGATGGGAGGCACTGTACATGCACAGACGTTTCTTTGCAGCTACACTTATCGTTTTTATAGCTTCCTTGCTATTTGCTCATCATTCCTTGGCGACAAAGGATTCCTTAAAAACAGTGGTCAGCATCATCGTAAAATCAGTGCCGGACTCCGTAATAGAAAGCAGATTGGATCTCACCAGCTCCGATATGGTCCAAGCCTTTAAAAAAGGGCGTTATGAGGAAGGAGCTTCATCTGCAGCGCCTACGGATACGTTTATTATTTTGAGAACAACCCCGGAGAAGCATTTTCGATACGAAGCTTCCGGAACTTTATGGGATGAAGAACTCGGGAAGCGATTTGTTCTTCCGGCAAAAGCAGCAGAAGCGATGCGTAGTTATGCCGCAGTGCTGCGAGGGCGGCACTATGGCAAATTGATTGCGTGGAATAACGCACAGCATGTATTCCCTAGAAAAAGTATTTTCTCCATTACAGATATGGTAACCGGCCTTACCTTTCGAGTTCAACGAAGAGCTGGGAGCGCCCATGCAGATGTTCAACCAATAACAAAAAAAGATACGGCCATTATGAAGCAAATTTACAGTGATGGATGGAGCTGGAAACGAAAAGCGGTTTGGGTTCACTCTGGCAATGAATGGGTAGCTGCGTCCATGAACGGAATGCCTCATGGAGGCGATGGTATTCCGGATAATGATTTCTCAGGGCATTTTTGCGTCCATTTTCTTGACAGTACGACGCATCGTTCCGATCATCCTGACCTCGCTCATCAACTTATGATCCATAAATCAGCAGGAGAGCTGCGTTCGTATATGGCTGCGGCGTCCCCGCGTATATTAGCAGAAAGCTTTATTGAGGGGTTAGATCATCAGGATATGCACATTATAGATCTTACATCCGAGGGTGTGAGTCGAGAAACACGGGACCTTGTGCTTCAGGAGATGAAGGATCTAAGCTCCATTCAAGTACATAAGGAACAGCAGTCGCGAAAAAAAGCATTAACAAAAAATGATACTGCTCCAGAAGCTTTAAATGCTGATATTCGATTGATGGTTACCTTGCAAAAGAAAGGTCTTCAAAAACAAAACAGAGCTTTTTTATTTACTTTCCGACGAGAGACCATTCAATCACCTTGGCAGATGAGTGACATTAAGTTAGATGATCTAAAGAAACCGAAAACGAAGGCTGATGAGAAGGTTAAGAGCAAAAAGCGAGCTCGATAAAGTATTCTGTCAATATAAAACCACGATGCGGGAGTTCAAGCACCGTGGTTTTTAACATGCACTTATACTCTTTTGACTCTGAAAAACTTGGTTAACAGCCAAGGACCTTCCGGAAATCCTAAGGTTAATTGCCATGCTCCCAGTCCTTCTAATAAATACTCGCGGATTAAAAGCATTTTCTCGCTGATGCTTCTTGAATCCTCAAACCAGACGACATGCCTTAGTCCATTCTCATCGACATATTCAAAAAATGGTGATTTATACTGCTGTGAATATTGAATAGGTACTTGATACCTCATGGCAAGATCCACTGCATTTTGGTTCGAGAGCGCTTGAGCAACGGAACCTGGCTGATAAGGAACAATCCAGTTATATCCATAGAAAGGGAGGCCGATTAACAGCTTATCCCTGCGTACATATTGAAGCGCATAATCGATAGTCCGTCTAACTTCATTGATAGGCGCTACTGGACCGGCTTCGCTGGTACCATGATGCCAATCATACGTCATGATAAACATCAAATCGACTACGGAGCCGATTGCCCCGTAATCATAGCCCAACAGCCAAGGGATATCATCGCTTGTTTTGGCTGGAACTGCGATGGTCAACCAGTAGCCTTCCGGTTGGAGCCGTTCCTTCAGTCTGCGCAAAAATCCGGAAAATAAGTCTCTGTCCTCAGCCGAAACTCTCTCGAAATCAATATTGACTCCTGCATACCCTTTCGTCGAGACGATAGTATATATATTTTCAATAAGAGTGTTTCTAGCATCAGGGTTGTTCAATACCTGGTGAGTAAGATCGGTGCTGAATCCCGTTTGAGTTAGATTCGTAATGGTAGCAAGAGGGTTGACACGTCGGCTCCAAGCCGTTTGAATTGCTGCTGTATCATCTAGAACATTTAAAGAGCCATCCGCTGAGAAATGAAATTCAAATAGCGAGATGAAGGTGGCATATGGAGCGAAGTCATTCACTAAAGCACGGTCCAGTTCGGGACTTCTCAGTGCATAGTAGCCTAATGTAGTAATATAAAAATCTGAAATATTAGGGATTGTAATTTTCATGCCAGGATACAAGGCGTTAGGACGAATGGAGGGGTTGGCATTGATTAAAGCCTGAAGAGGGACATAGGCCATTTGGGCAATGGTATAAATACTGTCCCCAGGCTGGACTTTGTAAATACTGAGCGGAATTAGGAGCGCTTGCCCTGGGACTATGTTGATTCTGACTAAACCGTTAGCAAGTCTAATCCGATCTATTGGGATGTCGTACTTCACGCTTATGGTGTACAAGGAATCACCTGGTTGGACGATGTAGATGAACAAGGATCTTGCCTCCTTTAATGAGTAAACTGATGATCTAGTCTATTCCTGTGCGTTTTTAAATATTTATACATCCTTCGTTCACATAGTAAAAAGCCCATCGCTCGATAGGAGGCGACAGGCAAAGGGGTGCGTTTAATATAAATTTTTATACCGCATAACTCTTTTGTACATCGTTTTATCCTTCAATGCTCGAAATATTTTGGTGTCTGGTTTGGTATTAACCTCCAGTATCCATGGCCTCATTTTACTGTCAATAGCGATATCAGCTCCGAATGCTTTTCTACTGCGATAAATACGCTCAAGTACTATGCATGCCTGTTTGCCGATCTGCTCCATCTTATGGATATATTCGGTTCTTCGGGTGCCTTTAAGATGGGGAGAAAGAAGGGTCTCAACGGGCAATGGTGTACCGCCGCTGTGATAATTGGTTACGATTCTACCCTGTTTAGCTAATCGACCGATTATTCCCGTAACCTCCAGTTGGCGGCTTTTATTCTTCTGCACCATGACTCTTATATCGAAGGGGCGTTTATTATATTTCAGCAGCTCGATGCCTTTCTGTGCGACGTATTTGTATTTGACAAACCATCTGTGGTGAAGGTTGTATAGTGCATCAAGAGAGTTGTACTGCTTCCTGACGGTACCGCTTATTAGAATATATTTGTTACCTATTTTCGTTAATTTATATATGCCCTGACCTCCGGCTCCTTCATCTGGTTTCAAGAAGATCGTGCGATACGATCTCAGCATGGAGCTGATATTAGCTTTGGTGGCAAGTCTTGTATCGGGTAGATAGGAGCGAATGGAGTTGCTTTTATTCATGAAATTATATTTGTGCAGCTTTCCAAATTTGAACTTCTCTTTATTGAAAAATCCCATCCTATCGGCCTCCTAGTTGTTCGCTGTAGTACTATATGCGTATAGGTGTATGCATGGAACAGGCTATAGACGGTATTCAGGGGAAATTTAAGAAGGAGCTTGTTTATATAAGCCGAACAGAGGGCTAGATAACCCGAATCAAGATGAAGAAAACAACATTTTCCAGGATCAGCTTAGCTGCTTAGGTTCCAGAATAAGGAACCCTACGCAGGCAATACTAAGGCGAAGGAACGGGAACTTGTGGAAAGGGGGACTAACTTGCTATTAGCCAGGTTTCAATTACGACAAGCTTTTTGGTTATTCGTGTGCAGCAGATTTATTCTCAATCTTGTATCTAATCCATTCTTTAATGAGTTACATAATAGGCAGGATATAATCCCTTCTTTGTTACTTGGCATCCTAATTCAACTGTTGTATGTTATCGTATTTATCGTTCTGTGGAAGCAGTTTCCCGATGTGACGCTTATTGAATATTGCAAGTCCATACTCGGACGGTGGCCAGGAAATGTGGTGGGCTTACTGTATATAGTTTATTTTGTTATTCAGGCGTGCTTTACTGTAAGGGTCTTTGGAGAATTTCTGAAGACGAGATTTCTAATCCAGACTCCGATAGAAGTAATTGGTATAGGCATTATGGTCATCGTGGTGTATGCAATTTACATGGGATTAGAGGTTTTAGCGCGCCTCGCAGATATCCTCGTTCCATTTATTTTTGGGGGAATGCTGCTTCTTGCTATTTTTGCTTTCTCAGAAGCGGATTGGTCCAATGTTAAGCCCACTTTTGAAACCGATTTGATTACGATGATTAAAACAATGGTCCCAACGGCAACGCGGTGGAGTGAGCTTGCCTGGCTTGCCATGCTCTATCCATTCATTGAACAAAAAAAAGAGATTAAACTGGCAATATTCGGTGGGATTATTTTTGTTAATGCTTTTTTCTTCATTATCAATGTTACGGTCGTAGGTATTTTCGGTCAGGAAATGGTGTCCTCGTTAAAATTTCCGACACTTGAAATGGTCGAAAGCATCTCTATAGGAAGCTTTCTAGAACGTATAGATGCTCTCGTACTTGGACTCTGGGTGTTCGGTGCTTTTCTAAAGATCGGCATGTACTATTATGTTGTCGTTTTAGGCATCTCTCAATGGGTGGGTTTAAGAAAGGAAAAGGTCGTAATCATACCTCTTGGGATGATTATCTTGCTCTTCTCGCTGCTGATGTTCTCCAATATCGTTGAGTTGAGTAATTTTAGCAAAATCATTGTTCCGGTCGATTTCATATTTACTTTCGTTTTACCGCTTCTATTGTTAGTTATCCATTTAGTGAAATATAAGGTTAGAAGTGTGCAGCAAATATAAGGTTTGTCTCAGAGTTGTCCTGTTCCATGCTCAACGGCATGGCAGGACTTTTTTGATGATAATGGTTTTGATCTATTATGGCAGGAAATACCATGGAGAGAATAGAAATAGTTCATGAAGAAAAAGCATAGAAGACCTGTGAAGTATGTTTACAGGGAGGGTAGTATGGAAACGAATTTACAAACTAACATTTAATGGAAAAGGACTCAAGTCGAAAGGCAATGGACCTCAAAGGAGTCGACTCCATAAGGGATAGGAGCAGGATAATGGCATTGCAAAATAATAATAGTCGTGCAGTTACACATAAAGCTAGAAGGTCAAAGTCAAAGCTGATATGGTTGAGCGTTTTTGTTGTTTCAGCCGCGGGAGCTGTTCTGTATTCATTATGGAACGGGCAAAGTATTCCTTTTGCGATGCTGCAAAATTCAATGAATCAAGCCCAACCCGAAGCGCCTAAATATAAAGAGGCACTCGAATTCGCAATGACCGATTTTGATCATGGTTGGATTCGATACGCGGATCAGATTATGGTAACCTCTGATGGCGGAGTATCATGGACCACATCAGATACAGTGCCTACGGCCGTTGAGCCGACTAGCTTGGGGAACGGGGAACTGCGTTTCCTTCAAGCACCAAAGACAATCTCCATAGTAAACTATCAATCCAAAGAGTATTCAGTTAAGCAGTCACAGTTTATGACGGACCATATAGGCTGGGCTATTGTCAATGATAATGGGGAAGCGGGCAGCAGGCTCTTATCGACAACGGATGGAGGAACTACCTGGCAGACCGATGTCACAGGAGCAGTAAGACAAGCTTTAGAGGATGAGAAGCTCTTACTCCAGCGGAGAAATGAAGAGTCTGCATTCTATGCTTCTCTTGATCAGACTAAGCTTGCTTTACAGTCAGAATGGCTGTTAATCCCCAATACCGTGAACCAAGGCGATGTGGTTCTTGTACGTCATGATAAACCGGACAAGCTGGAATGGCAGGGCAAATCCTATACCTTACAGCCGTTCGGCGCTGGTTATTTCACCTATTTACCTGTAGGTACCAATGTGCCGCCAGGAGATTATCCGATAGGGAATAAAACATTGAAAGTAGTTAGTGCAAGCTTTCCTAAACAATATCTCCAAGTCTCTGAGCAGCTGGAAAGCATGAGACAGGATACGAAACGGATAGAAGCCGATCAAGTAAAGATCGATGCGGCAAGAAGCCAATCCGAGCCCCAATTTTTATTTCAATCTACTTTCTTGAAACCGATTGAAGGGATATTGACAACCCCATATGGCCATATGCGATACGTTAACGGCAAACTTAGCGGCTCTCATCTGGCGCTTGACCTCGCTGCAAAGCAAGGGACACCCATAAAAGCGACTAATGATGGGATCGTTGCACTTGCGGACAATTTATATTTAACGGGTAACTCGATTTACCTCGACCATGGAATGGGCTTATTTTCTCAATATGCTCATATGTCCGAATTACGAGTGAAAACGGGGGACCGAGTAAAGCGAGGGGACATTATCGGGCTCGTCGGAACGACGGGATTTTCAACAGGTCCTCATTTACATTTTACGTTCTGGGCGAATAATGTGCCTGTGAATCCCAATCTGTTTTTTGAGAAGACACCGTTTCAATGGCTGGAAAAGTCGACAACTAATTCGTGACGGAATAAAAACAATAATGCGGGCATCTGTTTATAGATAGCCTGCTTTTTTGTGTGAAAATCTTCGGGCTAGTTCGATGGATCTGCTAACGGTTGGCCGTATTTTTTATAGTGAGTTTTTATTAAAGAGTAAAATGTAAGCGCTACATTTCACTTCTTTTATCCATATGCAGATGGTGTTTATCCATAGTTTGCTTACATTTCCAATAGTAAAATAATACCTATGGATAACTTATTCATAATTCAGGGAGGTCTGAAAATATGAGACGCGATTTGTGGAAACGATCTGGTGTCATACTTGCATCTACAGTGCTTATCTTATCCGGCTGTTCTAGCGGAGGGACTAAAGTAGCCGAGGATAGTACCGTACCACCGAAGATTAGCACAGAACCAGTCACCATTAAGCTTGCTGGGAGCCGGGGGCTATTCACAGATGAGGAACTAAAGCTTTACATAACCGACCCGTTAGCTAAGAAATACCCTAACATTACGGTGCAGTATATTAATACGTCAGAAAAAGGCTTCGGCTTAAACGAGCTTATTACTGCAGGCGATATTCCTGATATTGTGATGGGCTATGGCAGCACGCTTCCTCAGCTTAAAGATTTGAACCTCCTGTATAACATGGATCCTCTCATCAAGAAGTACAACCTCGACCTGAACCGTTTTATCCCTGAGTTTTTGGAATACATTAAAGTGAATGGAAGAAGCGATTTTTTAGGGGGATTGCCCGCATACAATAACGCATTCGCCTTATTTTATAATAAAACGTTATTTGACAAGTTTGCCGTGCCTTATCCGAAGGATGGAATGACTTGGGAAGAAGTTGGAGATTTAGGCAAGAAAATAACAAGAAATTTTGACGGTATCCAATACCGCGGGTTTTTCCCAGATGGCGTTGCTCGGATGGCAGCTCAAATCAACCTCTACCAGATGGACAAGGACAACAAATCGATTTTGACCACGGAGCCTTGGAAGAAGGCATTTGATTTGTGGAACAATATTTACAATTATCCGGGAAATGCGGATGAGCCTTATAATACGATTAATTTCGGGAATAATCAGACGGCATTTATTAAAGGTGAGTTAGCTATGATAACAGGATATAGCAGCACTTTAAATGCACTCCGCAAAGCACCTGATGTGAACTGGGACGTCGTAACTTATCCTCAGCATAAAGACAAGCTAGGCTACAGCACGGGCGTAGACACCCCGAACTTCTCCATCACCTCAAGCAGTAAGAACAAAGATGCAGCCTTCCTCGTCATTGAAACTTTGGTATCCGATGAAGTACAGCTTAATCTCGCCAAGAACGGAAAAATGTCAGTGCTCTCCAACGATAATGTGAAAAAAGAGTTCGGTAAAGGTATACCGGAATTCGCAGGTAAAACGTATAATCTGAGCAGTATTCCAAAGCTTAAGCCTTCCGTCAACAAACCTCCTGTATACACCGGAAGTGATACGAACAAAATTATTATCGATGCATATGAAAGTGTACTGAAGAAGGAAGCGGATGTTAATACAGCGCTTCGTCTTGCGGATGAACAAATGAATAACTTGGTACAATCCAAAATAAAGCTGGAGAAATAAAACTGCAAGCCAATTGTAAACGCTACCATTGAAAAAAGCCCTGTATTATAGGGCTTTTTTAGTTGTAATAAAAATTTACCCCAATATAGGAATAACCTTGTATTATAATAAAATATTCATAATGCTTCTAATGTTAAATGGCAAGATTCGGATCCATTATATAAGGAGGTAACATAGATGGCTGATGAATTGAAGAAGACATTTAACGAGGTAGCGGAGCTTTATGATCGCGCCCGTAACCAGTATCCGCAGGAGCTGTTTGATGAGCTGTTCCAACAGTCCGGGTGTCATTCTGAATCTCACGTTCTAGAGATCGGGGCTGGAACCGGTATAGCCACGCTTCCGATTGCTGAACTAGGCTGTAGTGTAACCGCCGTAGAATTAGGTGAAGCCATGGCTCAAGTAGCTCGCCATAAGCTCGCCAAGTTTGATAAAGTAGATGTTCAGGTTGGTGCTTTTGAAGAGTGGGAGCCGCCCATTGGCATGCAGTATGATCTTGTGCTTGTAGCGACGGCATTTCATTGGCTTGATCCGAGCGTTCGGTATACGAAGATCGCTTCTCTGCTCCGACCAGGAGGTCATTTGGCTATTGTTCGTTACCATCATGTAGCTGGAGGAGATCTAGATTTCTTTGACCTAGTGCAGGACTGCTATGAACGCTTTAAGCCGGGAGTGACAAAGAACTTCCGTCTGCCCGATATGGAAAATATTCTTTCAGATTCGGCGGATCTGGAAGCCAGCGGATTATTCAATGAACCTGTAAGAAGATCTTTTATAAGAGAAGAGACGTATAACAAACAGCAGTATTTGGACTTGTTATCTACTTATTCGGATCATCTGATGATGGAGGACTCAGAGCGCCATAGGCTCTACAATTGTATCGGTAGTCTTATAGACGGACAGTTTGATGGACAGGTCATAAAATGCTACTTACATGAGCTTGTGATAGCGCAAAAGCGGTAGCTCGAAGAGGGGGAATGAATGACCATATAGAATTAAAGAAAGAAACCGCTGCTTTAGTGAATGTAGAGTGGGTACTTTACATCCTGTAAGCAACGGTTTTATATAGTTTAGGAACGTTTAAAGATCAGGAATCCGTCGTCGACCGGGATGGTTTGTCCATTAATTGCCGAAGCTTCGCCGGTGAAGAGGAAGCTGACTACGTCGGCAATCTGCTCGGGTTGTATGAGCTTTTTGCTGAGATGCTGATCGGCAAGGAAGCTTTTAAAGTCATCTCCATCTTTAATAATTGGAGTATCGATGAAGCCTGGTGCAACGGCAATAACTCGAATGCCATCATCTGCTAGCTCCAGAGCGGCTGATTTCGTCATCATCACTACAGCAGCTTTAGCCGCTTGATAGGCGAAGCTGCCTTTAGCCGCCATATAGCCGAAGATTGATGCGGTGTTGATGATAATTCCTTTTACACCGAGTTCCTTCATCTTCTTCGAACCGTAGTAGATACCAAGGTAAACACCGAATTGATCAACGGAGACCACATGGTTGTAATAATCGGGCGTATGCTCTTCAAAGGAACGGACGTCACCTACACCTGCGTTATTGAATAGTCCGTCCAAAGTTCCGTGTACTTCGACTGTCTTATCAATCAGGTGCTGGATATCCTCAGGCTTAGAAACGTCTGCACGAACATAAGAGGCTTGTCCGCCAGCTTTTTGAATCATTTCAGCTGTTTCTTTTGCCGTTACTTCATTATAGTCGGAGGATACGACGATCGCGCCTTCAGAAGCCAATTTAAGAGAAGTGGCTCGACCGATACCGCTGCCGGCACCCGTGACAATGATGACTTTATTTTCTAGTTTCATCCCGATTCACTCCTTATTAGTATTATTGACCCATCATGCCGCCATCCACCGTATATAGAGAGGCGGTAACGAAAGACGCTTCTTCCGATAACAGGAAATTCATGACGGCAGCTACTTCTTGGGGTTCGCCATAGCGTCCCAATGGTGTGGCCGCTTCATTTGCTTCTTTGAAGCTATTGGCGTTGCCTGAGTTGGATTCGATTTGACGCATCATGCGTGTATTTATAGTGCCCGGCAGTACTGCATTAACTCGAATGCCGAATGATGCAACTTCATTAGCGGCTACGCGAGTGAGGCCAATAACGGCATGTTTGGACATAATATAAGGTGACATCCCTGGGGCACCCATCAGACCTGCAAGAGAAGACGTGTTGAGAATGGCTCCAGATTGTTGCTTCTTCATAACGGGTATAATGTAGTGAAGACCTAAGAAAACACCTCTTACATTAACACTATATACAAGATCAAGAGCCTTGACGCTTTGTTCCTCGAGGAGGCCTGTTGGACCCTCAATACCAGCGTTGTTAGCGAAATAATCAATAGTTCCGAATTTCTCGACCGCTTTGTTCACGTAATTTTGTACATCTTCTTCTTTGGAAACGTCAGCCGCTACTGCAAGTGAGTTGGATTCGTTCAACCCCAGCTCTTCGATAACGGTCTTCAAAGCTTCCTCCTTTAAATCGACAAGGACAAGATTTAATTGGCGTTCCGCCAACCTGCGTGCAAGCTCTTTACCGATACCGCCAGCGGCACCGGTTATAACGGCAGTTTTTACTTGTGATTGACTCATGATTGATTCGCTCCTTTGTGATTAATAGGGTTGAGCGATAAATCCGGATTTATTCGTTCTCGACTACGTCTTAAGCATACATCGCTTTCTTGCGATCGGACAATAATCATTCCTGTCAGACGTGTCATGTAATGAACAGATCGCTTCGAGATGTTCAAATCTGCGGAGAAATTGAACAACACACGAGATGTTGTCTATGAATGTGTTTCTGAATATTTCTGCTGAATAGGATACGTAAATCATCCTTTTTCTATGTAGTAGATAGCTGTGATTTTTCTTAGGCTGAGAATGAAGGTATAATGAAATAGAAGCAGTACAACGGAGGTGAACGCATGAGCGATGGAGGATCAGCTGGATCGAAGGACAAAGAGGACACGCCATGCCATTAAGTCCGCTTTTATAAAGCTCATATTAGAGAAAGGATACGATTCAACTACCATTCTCGATATCGCCAATCAAGCAGATTATAATCGCGGAACGTTTTATAACCATTTTGTAGGTAAAGAAGAGCTTCTGAAAGCGATACATGATGAATTCCTGCAAGGATTGGCAGAAGCGCTGCTGGAACCATATGAAGGAATGAAGCGTGTGGAAGCGACAAACATATTTCCTTCCACACTACAATTGTTCGAGCATATAGAGAAGAATAAGGAAGAGTTCATGGCGCTTTTATCCGTGGATAAGGGGATTGCACTTGAAATATATGACTTGCTGCGGGAATCGATGAGAAAGGATATGCATATTGAGATGGAAAGCAGCGATCCACCTATTGACTATGAGATCATGTTGAGCTATCGCATGTCCGCAACTGTCGGGGTCATCATGTACTGGGCGGAAACTAATTTCAAATATTCTGCAGGGTATATGGCCGAACAGCTGCTTATGCAGGTGAACACCCGAATGGATTATATCGAGTTCAAGAGATAATATCTCGAATACATATTGAGTGAATCGTGGGTCCAGCAAAGTCTTAAGCATTCGTTCAAATGTTATTTTTTGCTTCAAAATTTGAATAATCAACAAACAAGTCCAAATCTATAAAAAAATCGGTTATAATATGATTGAATAAATATAAGAAAGTGGGAACAGTATGGGCCGCAAGTGGAATAATATTAAAGAGAAAAAAGCATCGAAAGATGGTAATACGAGTCGTATTTACGCCAAGTTTGGTCTTGAAATTTATGTAGCGGCAAGAAAAGGCGAGCCGGATCCTGAATCTAATAGAGCGTTGAAGGTCGTTCTTGAACGGGCTAAAACGTATAATGTACCTAAAGCTATCATTGACCGTGCAATTGACAAGGCTAAAGGGAGTTCTGAAGAAACTTATGAAGAGCTCCGTTACGAAGGCTTCGGACCTAATGGCTCCATGGTAATCGTGGACGCTTTGACAAATAATGTGAACCGCACCGCTTCAAGTGTACGTGCCGCCTTCAGCAAAAATGGCGGGAACATGGGTGTGAGCGGCTCTGTAGCTTACATGTTTGACTCAACAGCCATTATCGGTGTTGCTGAGAAAACATTGGATGAAGTGATTGATATTTTACTTGAAGCTGATGTTGATGTACGCGATGTAATCGAAGAAGACGAGACTATTCTTGTCTATGCTGAGCCTGATCAGTTCCATGCCGTTCAGGAAGCATTCAAAAATGCTGGAATCACAGAATTCACGGTTGCAGAACTGACAATGCTTGCGCAAAATTTCGTTACACTTCCTGAAGACGGACAAGCTCAATTTGAAAAAATGATTGATGCACTTGAAGATCTCGAGGATGTTCAGCAGGTGTATCATAACGTGGAATTCGAAGATTAATCGAGTCTGTTAAACCCGCCTTCTTGTGGTATTATCCCCTTCAAGTAGACACTCAAAAAAAACCTTCATGTTATCATGGAGGTTCGAGTGAAACTTGGAGGGGATATTTTTATGGCTAAAAAGGGACAAACATTCCAGACGTATACAGAAGAATTCAAGTTGAAGGCGGTCAGAGCGTATTTAGGGGGTTCATCGAGCTACAAGTCGGTAGCTGAACGAGAAGGAATTCGTAACTGTTCACAACTGAAGGTGTGGGTAAAGAAATGGCAAAACGGGGAGT
>NZ_JMLS01000008.1 GCF_000686845.1 Paenibacillus sp. UNC451MF
TTTCCTTATCTCAAAGCTATACGTCGTGAGCTTTTGCCCCTTTTTTGCCATAACGAAAAGCACCCCCTACAGTTTTCATCGGTTATTAACACCAGGGTGTTTTACCAATGTCCACTATAAGGGGTGCAGTTCAAGTCTGCGAGGGTCAGTTCCTCGAGTTGTTTTATGGAGGCTTGAACAAGCCTGAGCCGGTGCATCGTCCAATCGGCTTCAACCATCTTTGTCTGGAAGTCGACAATATACATGAGATTGCCAATCATCTAAAAAGCCACGGTATCCTGCTGGATGTAGAACCCAAGCAAGGAAAAGATACCAACTACCAGTGTTGGGCGAAGGATCCGGACGGTAACCGGATTGAATTTATGCAAATGATGCCTGGTTCCCCGCAATTGAATGTTCATTAATCCCAATAATCATGATCCTTTAAATCAGGAGGTTATATAAAATGGAATATCGTACACTAGGAAAAACAGGAATTCAAGTGTCCAGTCTTTGTTTTGGCACGATGTCGTTCGGAGGACCGGCCGATGAAGAAGAATCCAAAGCTATGTTTCGCCGATGCAGAGAAGCCGGCATTAATTTTTTCGATACAGCTAATGTGTATAACCGGGGCTTGTCGGAAGAGATCTTAGGGCGCTGCATTGCAGATTGCCGCGACGAGATCGTATTGACATCCAAGGTGAATTTCTCGATGGGACAAGATGTGAACGCCAAAGGCTTATCGCGCCGACACATCATGCTGGCCGTGGAGCAAAGCTTGAAACGGCTTGGAACCGATAGGCTTGATTTATATTTCGTCCATCATTTTGACTCGAAAACTCCGATGGAGGAAACGCTGCGTGCTCTGGACGACCTCCAACAGCAGGGGAAAATTGTGCACCCTGCGGTCAGCAATTGGGCAGCCTGGCAAATCGCTAAAGCACAGGGGATTTCGTCCAAAGAGGGTTTGGCTAGGTTCGAATGCATACAGCCCATGTACAACTTGGCGAAGCGTCAGGCGGAGGTTGAAATTTTGCCAATGGCGGCTTCAGAGCAAATTGGCGTTATTTCCTACAGCCCACTCGGAGGCGGATTGCTCACAGGAAAGTATGGAAAAGACCGTAAGCCTGCACAAGGCCGGCTGGTCGATCAAAGAAATTACACCGAGCGCTACAGTGAATCCGTATATTATGATATTGCCGAGAAGTTTACAGACTACGCTATGGAGCGTGACGTGCATCCTGCTTCATTGGCTGTCGCATGGGTTATGAGTCATCCTGCCATTACTGCTCCCATTATCGGAGCGCGTAATATCGAACAGCTGGAGCCATCGCTTGCAGCACTCGACATCGCTATGACGCCTGAATGGCGCGAGGAAATCTCTGCATTATCGATGACCCCACCTCCAGCTACCGACCGAAGTGAAGAAAGATGAGGTGAACGCTCGTAAAGCGACAACATGAACATACATAAAACAGCTTGTATTAGGAATGTCGGCATCGTCGCTCACGTCGACGCCGGTAAAACGACGACCACCGAGCATATGCTCTACGAAAGCGGCCGAATTCGCAGCTTGGGCCGGGTTGATGCCGGAACGGCAGTGACCGATTGGATGGACGTTGAACGGGAGCGGGGCATTTCGGTGCGTGCGGCAACAACGGTATTCCAGTGGAAGGATTGCACGATCAATTTAATTGATACGCCAGGCCACGTCGATTTTTCCTCAGAGGTTGAGCGTTCGCTTAGGGTACTAGATGGAGCTATCCTGATTGTTTCTGCTGTAGAGGGCGTTCAGGCGCATACGGAAACGTTGTGGAATGCACTTCGGACATTGCGAATACCGACGATGATTCTGATTAATAAAATGGATCGTGTCGGTGCGGATGCGCAGCGCGTCCTAGATGAATTGAAGAAATATTTGTCACCGGATGTAATCCCCATTCAGCAGTATAACGGAATGGAGGAAGCTTTTCTCGGAGTGAAGGGACTGTGGGAGCGGCAGGAGAGTGGCACGGTTCACAGAACTGCCGATCTACAGGAGCTTTACGATGGAGTACTTGAGCGATTAGCAGAGCATGATGAGTCGCTGCTTGATGCCTATATTAGCGGTAATACAGTGCCGGATTCGGTATTGGTTGAGCGATTGTTTGAGCTTACCCGTCAAGCGGATGCTTATCCCGTATTATTCGGCGCGGCGAGCAAAGGAATAGGCATACAAGAGCTGATGAATGCGATAGTTGAGTATATGCCTGCCCCCTTGGGGAAATCGGAGGACCCTTTATCCGGAGTTGTGTTCAGGCTGGAACGCGACAAGGTCATGGGAAAAATCGCTATGGTGCGCCTTTATGGTGGGCGTATTCAGAATCGTGACGTCATCCACAACACCACATTGGAGCTGGATGAGAAAGTTACGCAAATCCGCAAAGTACATGCAGGCCACCACGAGGACGTAGGGGTGCTCGAAGCGGGAGACATTGCGGGAGTATGCGGATTAGGTCGTGTGCGAATCGGGGATGTCATCGGCAGCGCTGATGCCGTTCCTCCGGCCCACAGGCTGACGCTGCCTTTACTGACTGTACAGGTGAGTCCAGTTCAAACGGCGGATTACCCTCAGCTCGTTGCCGCACTGCAGGAGCTTTCCGATGAGGACCCGCTGCTAGATTTACAATGGCATCAGGAAGAGCGGGAGCTGCATATGAAGATCATGGGTCCTATTCAGCTGGAAGTTTTGACCCATGTGCTGCAATCCCGTTTTGGTCTGCAGGCTGAGTTCGGGCAGCCGACCATCATTTACAAGGAAACGCCTTCCCGCTCCGGGTTCGGTTTTGTCGCTTATACGATGCCCAAGCCATGTTGGGCCATACTGAAGTTTCACATAGAGCCCGGCCCAAGAGGAAGCGGTCTGACTTACCACTCAATCGTCAAACCGGAAAAGCTGCTGCCGGGCTACCAGAATGAAGTGGCCCGTAGGGTTCCCGAGGCGCTTCAGCAGGGACTCCGCGGATGGGAGGTCACAGATTTAAAGGTGACGCTTGTTGAGGGGGAACACCACGTATGGCATACGCATCCTCTGGATTTCGTATTGGCAACACCGATGGGGATCATGGACGGATTGGTGAATACGGAGACTACGCTTTTGGAACCCTACTTGCATTTTCGAATCACTGCTCCAGAAGAAGCTAATGGTAAAATTATGCATGAACTGATTCTGATGCGCGCGGTATTCGACTACCCGGTTATTGCGGGCGAGCGGTTTACGGTAGAAGGAACGATACCCGCGGCGACTTCTCTCGAGTTTCCTGTGAAGCTGAGTACATTAACAGGGGGTAGAGGGACTTTCACGACCCGCTTTGACGGGTATAGAGAGTGTCCGCCTGGAGTAGACATAATGAGAGCGAGAAGAGGGATAAATCCTCTTGATACTTCGAAATATATTCTCAGCATGCGAAATGCGTTAGGATCTCAACGGTCTTAGGAAACACACAGAAGACGAGATTTATCTACCATTACAAAAGGAGGCTCTCAGTTATGCTAACACGTCAAGTTGGACGTCTAGGTCACCAGAGCTCGGTTGTTATGTTTGGAGCTGCTAGCTTGGGCAGCGTGAAGCAGGAGGAAGCAGACGAATCCATCGCGTTCGCTTTGCAGCACGGGGTTAATCACTTTGATACGGCGGCGAGCTACGGTGAAGCTGAGCTTCGTATGGGTCCGTGGATGCCGAAGGTCCGCAGCGATATTTTTCTGGCGACCAAAACCGGAGAGAGAACGAAGGAACAGGCGAAGGCTCAAATCTACCGTTCCCTAGAGCGGCTTCAGACCGATCATATCGATCTTCTGCAGCTTCATGCGGTAGGAACGCTGGAGGAGCTGGATAAGTGTACAGCTAAAGGAGGAGCCTTGGAAGCGGTTCTAGAAGCGAAAGCTGAAGGTATTGTGAAAGCCATCGGGATTACAGGACATGGACACTTAGCTCCTGCTACCCACTTGGAAGCACTGCGGCGGTTTCCGTTCGATACAATGTTACTGCCGCTGAATTATTACTTGTACTCTCTCCCAGACTACCGTACGGCATTCGACGCGCTGATGGAGGAAGCGGGTAAGCAGGATACTGCCGTTAGAGTGATTAAAGCGATTGCCAAAGGACCATGGGGAGAGCAGCAGGAACGTACTTACGCAACTTGGTATGAACCGTTCGATCGTCAGGACGTTATCGACGCCTGTGTTCATTTTGTACTGTCATTCCAAGGCATTGCCGGATTCGCAAGCGCTGGGGACATTCATTTGTTTCCCAAAATTGTCGACGCGGTGGAGCGTTATGGTTCCATGAGTAATGACGAGGCAACACGCATATTGAGTGCGATAAGCGGCTACAGCTCTCCGTTCGGAGCCTCGACCTCTATTGCTTAATGGTCTCATGCTTCGAGATGTTCTCCATATAAGCACCGGAAGGAATTTCTGACGCTCAACTGATCTTCACTCATCATGCCTCCGATTTCCGCATTCAGCGGGGATTCGGGGGCTATTGTTTTTGTTGGCAGACATAACTAGCATCAGTGAAGCGTAAGGGATTTGTCAGTAAACGAGCATTACCATATGAAACTAAAATAGGGTAAAATAAGATAGTACGCATGGATACGCCAGCTAGGCTACTTTTTTTATGAAGATATTGTAAAATCATGGGAATATAATAAAATGAATTTAGCAACTTTAATTAACTACTAGATTAACAGCATAAATCGGAGGGAATCCAGCTGGACACTTACGCTTGTCTATATATAATCCGGGGGGAACCTCATCGAGCGGGGACCTGTATTAATTTAAGTACGGATGAATGGATTGTTGGACGATCGTCCAATGACGAGGTACCGGACCTTGCATTTTCCAATGCATTCATCTCACGGAAACATTTGATGATTCGAAAAGAAGGGGAAAAAGCAGTTCTATATGACATGGGCAGCATGCACGGGACGGAGCTAAACGGGACACGTATCGAACCTCATACTCCACACCCTTTACAAGCTTTCGATATTATTAAGCTCGCCAAAGGAATGGTTGTCATCCATTTCTCGTATTTATTCGCCGATCAGACGCTGGAGTTCGAGCCTATCAGCTATACGCAGCAGTTTAATTTCCAAGAGCTTGGCTTTTCGATTAACTGGGAGAAGCGGGAATGCACGGTAGAAGGACAGCGCATTGTGATGTCGGAGAAGGAATATGGCCTTATCAAACTGCTTTATGATCAAGCTAACCAGCTCGTGCCGTTCGATGAGATTAAGAAAACGGTATGGCCAGAAAGAACGTCGGGTGCCGATGGCGTTCCAGATGTTAGTATGGATGAACTGAATGCTTTAATCTATCGGATCCGTAAAAAGTACGGAAAAGATACATTTACGATCAGCGCTGTCCGCGGAAGCGGATATGTTTTAGAGAAAGACTGATTCACCCTTTAGAAGAATGAACTGGGAATCCAAAAGTATCGTATGAGGAAAGAAGGAACGACTGTGAGATATATTCAAGTACAAACGTCCGGGCCGCTTCATGGATCGGTAACGATTCAAGGCTCCAAGAACAGCTCTCAAGCGCTGCTCGCCGCAACCTGTCTGGCGGATGCCGCAGTCGTACTCGAGGGGATACCCAATAACAACGATTTTAAAACGATCCGTCAAATCGGCAAAGATATCGGACTTAAAATAGAACGTCAAGCTTCAGGGGAGATGCATATCGATCCTCGGTATATCCACAGTGCTTCCATTGATCCAGGCAAGTCTTCCGCCTATCGGGCTTCGTATTACTTTGTTGGTGCGCTTCTGGCCAAATTCGGCAAAGTGACTGTCGGTTTTCCAGGTGGGGATAACTTTGTATCCCGTCCGATAGACCAGCATCTCAAAGGATTACGGGCGTTAGGCGCTCAAATAACGACTTATAACGATTATTACGTTGTAGAAGCTAAGGAGCTTCATGGAGCGGATATTTACTTCGATATGATTACGTCTGGGGCTACCATCAACTGTATGCTGGCTGCTGTTCGGGCTAAGGGGCGCACACGTTTGTTCAATGCGGCTTTGGACCCGGAAGTAGTGGACACCGCCAATTTCCTGAACCAGCTTGGAGCCAAAATTGTTGGAGCCGGGACCGAGCAAATTCGTATAGAGGGAGTACCTTATCTTGGCGGAGGAAAGTATTCGGTCATTCCAGACCGGTTGATCGCAGGATCTTTCCTGATGGCTGCGGGGATGCAAGGCGGCAGCGTTACAGTGAACAATGTTATCCCAGAGCATATGGGATCATGTATCTCGAAGCTTAAGGAAATCGGATTGGAGATCGAAATCGGGGACCAGAGCGTAACGGCCCATTCTTATGGAAGGCTGCACGCTACACGCGTGAGAACCGGCATGTATCCTGCTTTTGCTACCGATCTTCAGCAGCCTTTGACTGCGCTGCTTACGCAAGCTTCAGGAAAGAGCATTGTGACGGAAAAAATCTTCACCCAAAGATTTAACCACATTATGCAGCTGAAAAGAATGGGTGCCGATGTGACGATCCGTAAGGAAAGCGCCTATATCAAGGGCGGAGTTCCTTTGAAAGGCGACTGGGTGCATGCGACAGATGTACGTGCAGGAACCTGCCTCATTCTAGCTGGACTTGCTGCTGAAGGCAGCACGAAGATTACCGGTATCGAGCATATTGAGCGGGGCTATGAGGATGCTATCGGACTGTTCAGCTCCTTGGGCGCACGAATTTCATGGGAAGAGTTATCCGATCACACGGACACCACATTGGGATGGGGACGAATGTAAGCAGCAATCACTATAAATCTAGGGAGGATGTTGCTGATGGATCCTATATTAACGCTCGCCGAGGAGATTGCGGTACAGGCCGCCAAAGCGGCGGGAGCCGTTGCGAGAAACCTGTTTCAACAAGGCTTCAAGGTCGAAGAGAAGGATGAGAGCGGAGATTTGCTGACGGAAGCGGATTTGTTGGCCGAGCAAATCATTATACATAGCATCAGAACGATTTTTCCTGATCATCAAATTCGCAGCGAAGAGTCGGGAGTGTCCGGGAACGAAGGGGATTGGCTGTGGATGGTGGATCCGCTGGACGGAACGAACAATTTTGCTATTGGGCTGCCTTTGTTTGGAGTATCTATTACATTGGTTTATCAGAATCAACCTGTCTTGGGTGTTATTTATGACACGATGCAGGACAAGGTCTATGTTGCAAAACACGAATTAGGAGCTACTTGCAATGAAGAGGAGCTTCGAATGCCGTGGAAACCGGAGTCGAAACGACTGACAGTCGGCTGGATTCAGGGCCATGCAGTGCAGCAGGATGTACATGCTCTTCGTTTGAGAAAGCATATTGAAGCGAATACGAAGCGGATGCTTCGACTCTGGGCCCCAACACTTCAGTGGGTAATGCTTGCCCGCGGTCAAATCGACGGAATCGTTCTTTACAATTCGGAAGGTGATGATCTATATTCCGGACTCCTGCTAGTACGGGAAGCCGGAGGGCTTGTAATGGACTTTGACGGCCGACCTTTTGATGGCATGAATGCAGAGCCATATATTATCGCCTGTCCCCCGGAACGAAAAGAAGTGATGCTGCGATTGGTGCAGGAAGGCATGCTTTCAGCTGCAGGCAGCTTTAATTAATTTATTTAACGGCTTTTTTTCACTCTTGCCTTCATAAATATGTCATAATTTATCGTTACAATGTCCCTATCACCTGGAATATCTAATATGAAATCAGGCGGAGGGAAAAACAAATGTTCATGAAAAAAATAGCTGCTATCAGTATTGCAGGAAGTTTGCTGTTAAGCTGTGGCATTGCCAGTGCAGCAGATCAATCGGGTACTGAAGCTGTTAGCCCAAGTGCAGACAGCATCCAGAAGGGTGATCATGCCAAGAAAAAGCTTACTGCAGAAGAACGTAAGCAGAAAGTGCTGGAAGCGGCAAACAAGCTAGGCATCAACACGGAAGGCAAGACGGATAAGGAGCTGCGGGAGCTTGTAAGGCAGCAATTGGAAGAGGCTGCCAAGCAAAAGCAAGCGGATAAGCTGAAGAAGCTTCAGGATGAAACCGTCAAGCTGGGGATCGAGCTGGGACAAAAATCGGCGAAGGAGCTATCGACCGAAGTCCGCGAGAAGCAAAAGCAAATCCACGAGCAAAAAAAGCAAGCTCTCCTTCAAAAGCTTCAGGATGAAGCCGTTAAGCTGGGGGTCGATCCGGCGGATAAAACAGCGAAAGAGCTCGGGCAGGCTATTAAAGCAAAGCATAAGGAGCTTGCTGCTCAAAAGCACAACGGCAAGAAAAAGAAAGCAGCCGAACAATAACCGGTTGCAGAATACATAGAGAAACGGCAGCGCTTGAGAGAGCGCTGCCGTTTTGTTGTTTAAACCAGTGACGCCAGTCGACTACATCCTTTTCACAATGCGATAGTGGCTTGGCGGAGAGCCGAAGTACAAGCTGAATGAGCGGGAAAACGAGGCCGCATCAGAATAATGCAGTGTGAACGCAATCTCTGCGACAGTGAGCGATGTTTCTTTTAGCAGCTGCATTGCTTTATTCATGCGAAGCTTTATTAAATATTTAATAGGTGTCAAACCTAGATGCTCGGTAAACACTTTGGAGAAATAGGATCGATGAATTCCGACATGTTCAGCGATATGATGAACGTCAATGGGCTCGCAATAATGCGTGTTCATATAATCAAGGCTTTTTTGAATCCATTCTTTCTGGCTGTCTCTTTGTGGTTCCGCTGTCGTGTCCGTTTGACGTTGCATAAGATCGAATAATTGATACAGCAGACTAAGGAACAAGAAACGCGTGCGCCCCGGTTGAAGAGCACCCACAGACCAGAAATGCTGCAGCGTCAATTCGACCTCTGTAGAAATAACCCCTTTTACATAGGGCTTGCTGGGCAGGATTCCCACTAAGGAAAGCAATATCGGAGCTTGTTCTCCGTGGATACCGATCCAGGTCATTTCGAGAACGACATCCAGATCGGCCGGACGGTATTTGTAGGAAAGGTCGGGAAATAAGCAAAACATATCCCCTTTGTTCAGCAGCACCGTCGTATCCTCATATTGAAAACGCACAGTCCCCGACCTGACAAAATGCATGCTGTAATGCCCTATGGCACGCGGACCTGCGTTATAGTTCGGCTTCGCTTTATTGCGTCCAGACCGAACTAACCATAGCCCCAAGGACTTATCTGTCTCGTCTGGAGTAAAGTACATCGTGTCCGCATATTCCTGAGCGAATTCCTGCATTCTTATCCCTACTTTTGCTGTTTCTTTTCAGTATACTCACTACCTGACAAAATGCAAAGTCTTTAGGACATTATGCAATTGTCCCATACCCGGGATGACGATATATTGATGCTAGGACTGAAACCATAACGTACATGAGAGGATTTTCTGCCAATGACTCGCACGAATGTCTTATTTATTCTATCAGATGACCAAGGAGCTTGGGCTATGGGGTGCGCGGGCAACGACGAGATCCGTACGCCGAACCTGGATCGGCTCGCGGCTGCGGGCATCCGCTTTGACAATTTTTTCTGCACATCACCTGTTTGCTCTCCGGCAAGAGCGACCTTGCTAACGGGACGCATTCCGTCACAGCATGGTGTGCACGACTGGATTAAAGAAGGCAGCATGGGGGAGAAGGCACTAGCCTATCTTGAAGGTCAGACAGCATACACGGATATTTTAGCTGAAGCAGGCTACTATTGCGGGATAAGCGGTAAGTGGCACTTAGGCGATAGCATGACACCGCAGCACGGTTTTTCCCACTGGTTTGTTCATCAATCCGGTGGGAGCCCTTACTACGATGCGCCTATGATTCGAGATGGTAAGCCTGGTAAAGAACCCGGGTATGTAACGGATGTCATTACAGAAGATGCCTTGCAGTTCTTGGATGGGCAGACAGGAGAACAACCATTTTATTTGAGTGTTCACTATACGGCACCGCATAGTCCGTGGATTAATAACCACCCGGAGGAGATTGTGGCGCTCTATGATGATTGCAAGTTCGAATCTTGTCCTCAAGAACCCGAGCATCCATGGACGATACCTGACGCACCGTGGGGCAACGATTGGAAGGCTAATTTGAAAGGGTATTTCGCCGCTGTCACTGCGATGGATATTCAGATCGGACGCTTGATCGATAAGTTAGAAGCAAAGGGCTTGAGGGAAAATACGTTAATCGTATTTATGGGTGATAACGGATTTAACTGTGGTCATCACGGTTTTTGGGGCAAAGGAAATGGCACATTTCCACAAAATATGTATGACACCTCCGTGAAAGTTCCAGCTCTTTTCAGCCAACCAGGAACAGTTCCACAAGGTGAGGTCTGCTCTTCCATGCTGAGCGGATATGATTTTATGCCGACCTTATTGGAATATCTTGAGGTGAGTAATTCAACTGCGGCTTCGGATCATATCAAACTGCCCGGACAAAGCTTTGCTCCCCTGCTCCTAGGTAAGCCAGTAGAGGAACGCGAGCATATATTCGTATTCGATGAATACGGTCCAGTACGCATGATCCGAAGCAACGAATGGAAATACATTCATCGTTATCCGTATGGACCTCACGAGCTGTATGACCTAAGGAATGACCCTGACGAACGTAATAATCTGATGCTTGCCGGAGAGGATCACGAACATGCGGTTCATCTGAAGGCAGAGCTTGACGAATGGTTCGTACGCTATGTAAACCCAGAGTTGGATGGCGTTCGCGAACCTGTAACAGGGGGAGGACAGCTAACGCTGGCGGGTACTGCTAGCAAAGGCAAGAAAGCATTTTCCTAGAACCCTGTCAAAAACGATCGTATTGCGAGATGCCACAAGACAACAAGCATCGGAGGTAGCGGCAGCATGAACCATAAAAAACCGAACATCCTTTTAATTACAAGTGATCAGCAGCATTGGAATACGATTGGCGCCTTTAACAAGGAGCTCCATACACCGAATTTGGACCGGCTTGTTCGTGAAGGGACTACATTTGACAGAGCCTACTGCCCTAACCCGACGTGTACTCCAACAAGAGCATCTATTGTCACCGGGATGTATCCTAGTCAGCATGGGGCATGGACTTTGGGCACCAAGCTGTTGGAAGACAGGGAAACCGTAGGTGAATTGCTAAGCAGCGGCGCTGGCTATAAGACGGCATTGATTGGTAAAGCGCACTTTCAGCCCATCGGCTCGACCGAGCAGTACTCCTCTCTGGAAGGCAGGGAGAAGCTGCATGATTTTGAATTCTGGAAATCATTCACTGGTCCATATTATGGCTTTGAACGAGCCGAAATGCTTAGAAACCATACGAACGAATGGCTGGTGGGACAGCATTACGCCTTATGGATGGAGGAAAAGGGCTGCAAGAATTGGCGTGATTATTTCACCCCACCTATCGGGACGATGGATGCGAATGAACAGTTTAGCTGGCCGATTCCAGAGAAATACCATTATAATACTTGGATTGCAGAAAGAACGAACGATCTTCTGGAGCAGTATCAGCAAGCAGACGATGCATTCTTTTTGTGGGCCAGCTTTCCGGACCCTCATCCTCCGTACTTGGTTCCTGAACCATGGGCGAGCATGTATGAACCGAAGAAGCTTACGATTCCTAGCTTGATACCTGGCGAGCATGATAGCAATCCGCCTCATTTCGGTAAGACGCAAGAGCCCGAGCCGGACTTTTCAGACTATAAGGAAACGGGCTTTGGCATTCACGGGTATCATTCCCACGTCAAACTCACAGAAGAAGAGCATAAGAAATCGGTGGCTGTCTATTATGGAATGATCAGCTTTATGGATAAGTATATAGGCTCTATCCTGGACAAATTGGAGGAGCTCGGGCTGAAAGAAGACACCATCGTCATTTTTACGACCGATCACGGTCATTTCTTCGGCCATCACGGGCTGCAAGCCAAGGGGGGATTTCATTACGAGGATTTGATCCGGGTTCCGTTCATCGTCAGGTATCCGGGCGAGGTTCCCGCAGGCAAGGTGTCCGACTCAATGCAGTCCTTGGTGGATTTGGCTCCAACATTTCTTTCCTATGCAGGTGTGACAGTGCCTCCGACTATGACCGGGGTGAATCAGACTCAGGTTTGGAAAGATCCGCAAAGTAAAGCAAGAGATCATATCATTTGTGAATTTCATCATGAACCGAACACGATTCACCAGAAAACGTATGTAGATTCTAGGTATAAAATAACCGTGTACTATAACCAGACCTATGGCGAATTATTTGATCTGGAAGAGGACCCGGGAGAACTCAGAAATCTGTGGCATGAAGAAAGGTACAAGGAGCTTAAGCTGGAGCTCTTAATGAAATATATTTGGGCGGAGCTGGGCAAAGAACCGATGCCTATGCCGAGGGTTTCCCACGCGTAGAAGGCTTCTGGGGCCTATGTGCAAATTTGGCATATGCCGTAAAAAATGACTTATATACAAGTGGAATTCAAATTTATTAATCTGGCAGTAAGCCGACTGGACGTTATTAGGGAAGGTCGGCGCTCGCCGGGTACTATGGGAGGTAAGTCCATTGACAATCGTATTGAACACCCAAGTGTTAAGTTCATTATCCAAGGTGTTTGCAGATGAAGCTCTAACAGAGCCCCTGCTGAAAAAAGCAAGCGCATTCATGAACGAGACGTTCTCCTTTCAAGTGGCCCTTCACTCACCCATGCTTCTCAAGTCCGTTCAAGTAAAAGTACGCGGAGAGCTTGCTGGAGTTACAACTGTAAGAACGGTCGGGCTTGTACCTTCTGAGCTACCCTGGATGCATGATGCCGATTTGCATGTACTTCGCACCACGCCGGGACTTTACCCGGACCCGCTGTATACGGTGGATGAGCAAGAGGGGCTTACTTTATTTCCCGAACAATGGAGAGCCTTGTGGTTCACGGTTGCATTAGACAGAACGGTGAAGCCTGGGGAGTACGACATCGAGGTTGCTTTCGAAAATGCGCAGGGCGTAGAGCTCAACTCCGAGAAACTGAAGCTTGAAGTTATTGCGGCTGAGCTACCTGAGCAAAAGCTCATCCACACCGAATGGTTCCATACGGATTGCCTGGCTGTACATTATGGGGTAGAAGTATTCTCGGAGCGCCATTGGGAGCTGATCGATAAGTATGTCCATACGGCGGTTCGGCATGGTATCAACATGATTTTGACTCCAATCTTCACTCCACCGCTAGATACGGCTGTCGGTGCTGAGAGGCCTACAGTTCAACTCGTCGATGTGCAGAAATCGGGGGATACGTACGAGTTCGCTTTCGATAAGCTGAAACGTTGGGTTGATCTTTGTACGGAGCGGGGAATCCGTTACTTCGAGTTCTCGCATTTATTCACTCAGTGGGGTGCCAAGCATGCGCCCAAAATCATGGCTGTAGAAAATGGGGAGTACACGAAGATTTTCGGTTGGGAAACGGATGCCAATAGTGATGAATATCGCAGCTTCCTAACGCAGTTTTTGCAAAAGCTTGTTAGCTTTATTCAAACGAACGAATTAGAAGAAAGAAGCTATTTCCATAATTCCGATGAACCAAGAATGGAAGACATGGAGCAGTACAAGCGAATCAGTGAATTTACGAAACAGCATTTGGGTGATTATCCAATTATCGATGCCTTATCAGATTATGCCTTTTATGAGAAGGGCGTTGTAGAGAGACCGATCCCGGCGAACAATCATATCGAACCGTTCATCGAGAACGGGGTTAAGCCTTTGTGGACCTATTATTGCGTCTCGCAAAGAAAGCTCGTTTCCAATCGTTTTTTCAATATGCCGTCAGCCAGAAACAGGATTATTGGCATGCAGCTGTATAAATTTGGGGCGGAAGGGTTCTTGCATTGGGGCTATAATTTCTGGTTCTCCCAATATTCCAAGAAACCGATCAACCCATTCCTGAATACGGACGCCAATCATTCGTTCCCTTCGGGGGATGCCTTTCTTGTGTACCCAGGCCCAGACGGACCTATCGAATCAATCCGAATGGAAGTTTTTTATGAAGCATTGCAGGATTTACGCGCTCTTCAGCTGTTGGAAACCTTCTTAGGCAAAGAGCAAGTTGTTGCTCTGCTGGAAGAGGGGTTGGAGCAGCCGCTAACATTTAATGAGTATCCCCGGTCTGCGGAATGGCTGTTAGCCAAGAGAGAGCAGATTAATCAAAATATTCAGCAGTATGTATCAAAGTAAAACCATCATGAAGCCGCTGGGAGAAGATAAAATGAGTCGTAAGAAACCAAACCTGCTGTTTGTTTTCCCAGATCAATGGCGAAGACAGGCCGTCGGTTACCGAAAAGAAGATGAAGTGATCACTCCGCATATCGACCGCTTTGCACAGGAGAGTCTGATTATGAATAATGCGATCAGCTGCTTTCCGCTGTGCTCACCTAACCGCTCGGTTATGCTGACGGGAAGATACCCGCTATCGACGGGTGTTACTACGAATTGCAAGCTGGGACTTCCTGTGAAAATGAACGATGATGAGCTAACGATAGGTAACATTTTGAAGAAGGAAGGGTATCAAACCGGCTACATCGGAAAATGGCATCTTGATTTGCCGGAGCAGTCAGCGGTGGAGGAGCCAGAGTCAGGCGCTAGACACTGGGATGCCTACATACCTTCTGGTCCAAGAAGATTCGGATTCGATTTCTGGTATTCGTATAATGCCTACGATCAGCACTTAAGACCGCATTATTGGCGGGATACGCCACAAATGATCGAGCCTAACGAATGGTCGACCAAGCATGAGACGGACGTTGCTATCGAGTTCATCCGCAACCGGAACCAAGAGCAGCCGTTTTGCTTATATGTGTCTTGGAATCCACCTCACCAGCCTTTCGAGCAGGTTCCGGATACATACAAACAGATGTATGCCGATAAGCCTGTTAGCTACCGTCCGAATGTCCAGGGAAAAGGGCTCGCGCAGGCAGAACAGCATCTTCGTAACTATTACGCTGCGGTGTCGGCAACGGATGATCAGTTCGCTCGCTTGCTTCAAGCTCTGGAGGATGAGGGGCTGTCCGACGATACGATTGTCGTGCTTACTTCGGATCACGGTGAGATGATGGGCTCCCATGGCTGGCTGGAGCATAAAAACATTTGGTATGAAGAATCCATCGGCGTTCCTTGCTTCATACGATATCCAGGCCATGTTGCCACAGGCACCGAAGAATGTCTGTTCAACAGCTCAGACCTTGTTCCTACGCTGCTAGGCTTAATGGACATCCCGGCCCCGGCACAGGTTCAAGGAAGCAACCTTTCGTCTCTTCTTCGCGGAGAGGGTGGGGATCGTCCTTCATCCACCTTCATCTGTCATTATCCTGGAGCTATTGGAGAGCACGAACAAGCGCGTGCGCAGGGTCTGGACATTAACGCTTATGGCTGGCGTGGAGTTCGCACGAATCGATACACCTACGTAGCCAAACGTAATTTTGGAGATGAAACGGTCGTAAGAATGTGCTATGACAACGAGAATGACCCGTATCAAATGAATCCAGTTAAGTTGGAAAGCGCCCCGCTGGAAGGACCTGAGGTTGAGTTAGAGCAGGAATTGAAAGCTTGGCTGGAGCAGCTGCGAGATCCTTTTAGCTTGGAGTAGTAAAATCGATTGGGTTAGAGAAAATTTTGATTATAAGCTAGGACTATTGCTGGAGGGCTGATGACAGTCCTTCAGCAAATCCCTCAGCTATACATAGTCGATAAAAATTAGGGGGATTACACAATGAAAAGAAAACGCTTTCAAAAAATGGGAACAGCATCACTTGCCGCAGCGCTCTTAGCTACTTTTGTAACCGCTTGCAACTCTGGGGCAGACAGTACAGCAACGACTCCTAAAGAAACTCCGACGGTGAAGGACAGCAAGAAGCCAGTTGAGCTGGTCGTCTATAATGCTTCGAATTCCACGGCTACCGCGGAAGCTTTTATGGATAGCGATATCGGCAAAGAAATTAAGGCCAAATTTCCGCAGGTGACCATCAAGTTCATTGCTACGGGCAAAGGTACGACGCCTAACGAGCTAATCGTTTCCGGGCAAGCGGTGGATTTGGTTCTATGCTCGGTGTTTTCGTTTCCGTCTCTTGCTGACACCCAGCTGTTGTTCGACATGAGTGAGTTAATAAAGAAAAATCGTTATGATCTTAATCGTCTAGGGCCTAATACGGTTGAGTTTCAAAAGCAGTTCGGCGGGGGAATCTACGGCTTCCCTGTAGCGAGTGCTCCCACAGCCCTTTTCTACAATAAAGACATCTTTGATAAATTCGGGGTTCCTTATCCAAAGGACGGGATGACCTGGGACGAAACCTATGAATTAGCCAAAAAGATGACGCGAACCGATGCCGGGACGACTTATTACGGCTTTGCGACCCGCTATCCATTTATGTATAACACCAATCAGTTATCGCTTTCATACTATAACCCTACAACGCAAAACGTTCAGGTTACGGATGATAAGTTTAAGCTGTTTATGGAAAACTTTACGCGGTTCAGTCAAATTCCAGGTAATGACAAAGCGAATACGGATATGTTCGGCAAAGATAAGAACGTCGCGATGATGGCTTATCAGATTGGACGCTGGGATTTCGATAGCTGGGATATGGTGAGCATGCCTACTTTCAAAGAAGCGCCGGGTATCGGACCGCAGGATTACGCTACATATATGAATATTTCCAGCACTAGTAAAAATAAAGACCTCGCGTTTGAAATTTTGACGGCGCTGACGTCCGATGAGTACCAAATGAAAATTTCTAAGGCCGGTACTCTGCCGGTTGTTACGACTCCTGAGGTTATCAAGGCTTTCGGCCAGTCCGCAGATGGGTCTAACGGAAGAAACTTTAAAGGGAAAAATGTCAGTGCCTTCTTCGCAAAAGAAAGAGCAAAGCCGTCCTTCGTGACCAAATATGACGATATCGTTGCCAAACGGATGACCACGGCTTTCAATGCTATTGTAGCAGGAGAGAAAGACTCAATAAGCGCTTTGCGTGAAGCGCAGGAGGGTGCTACGAAAGATATTGCATCCGTTAAAAAGTAAAAGGTTCAGATTCATGCTCGTTAGGAGTTACCTTGACTCTAGGTAATTGATCAGGCATGATACTGTTAAACGGCTTGCTGACGTTCGGAAGGACGGTCCCGCTTCAGGACTTATCTTCATAGGACGAGCATAGGCTGCTGACAGTCAGGAGGCGCATCAATGAAAAAACTGCTGCAGGGCGGGGTCAAATTTTATCGAAAATTCATTTCGCCGCTGAAGCCGCCGACATGCCGATTTTATCCTTCTTGCTCCCAATATGCGCTGGATGCGCTGGAAATACACGGTCCCGCCAAAGGAACCTGGTTAGCTGTGAAAAGAATATGTAAGTGCCATCCGTTTCATCCTGGGGGGATTGATTATGTTCCTCCAGCGACGGAAAAGCAAAAATAAATGAAATTAGAAAGGGTGCCGAATCGGGTTGTTAGACACCGCAGGCTCCCTCACTTGACACAGGTCGGCTTTATCGCTATATTTGCCTTAACCCTATATTTGTATAGCCTATGAACGGATGAGTACTTTGCAGATGTCACACAGAGAGCCGGGGTAGCTGAGAGCCGGTTGACGGAAGCAAGGGAAGATGGTCCGGGAGGATATGAAAGTGAGCGTAGCGCAGAAAGAACTGCTGCAACCGTGAGCTGTCGTCGTAATTCCGGCGTTAACGGAAAGTCGCATAAAGACTACTGAGCCTTGCTACTCTTAAACGATTAGCGGGGGAAGTTGGGTGGTACCGCGTGAGCACAAGCTCTCGTCCCAAGCTGGACAGGGCTTTTTTTGTTTTTCATTGAACCTAAAAAGGAGCGATTTACGATGACAGATCAACAAAAATCGTTTTACATTACGACGCCGATTTATTATCCGAGCGACAAGCTCCACATCGGACATGCTTACACAACGGTTGCGGGTGATGCTATGTCTCGATACAAGCGGCTGCGCGGCTATGATGTGATGTACCTCACCGGTACGGACGAGCATGGGCAAAAGATTGAACGCAAAGCGCAGGAGAAGGGCGTTACTCCTCAGCAATTCGTTGACGACATCGTCGCCGGTATCAAAGAGCTTTGGAATAAGCTGGACATCTCTTATGATGATTTCATCCGTACGACAGAGCCGCGGCACAAGCTATCTGTAGAGAAAATTTTTGCCCGTTTGATCGAGCAAGATGATATTTACTTGGGAACTTATGAAGGCTGGTACTGTACACCATGCGAATCCTTCTTCCTGGAAAATAAACTGGTGGACGGCAATTGTCCTGATTGCGGACGACCCGTTGAACTGATCAAGGAAGAGAGCTATTTCTTCCGGATGAGCAAATACGCGGATCGCTTGTTGAAATATTACGAGGAAAACCCTGAATTTATTCAGCCGGAATCTCGTAAAAATGAGATGATCAACAACTTCATTAAACCAGGTCTTGAGGATTTGGCTGTGTCCCGTACAACCTTTGATTGGGGAGTTAAAGTACCAAATGATCCAAAGCATGTCATCTATGTTTGGATCGATGCGTTGTCCAACTATATTACTGCACTCGGATATGGCAGTGAGGATGATAGCAAGTACAAGAAGTACTGGCCTGCTGACGTGCATTTGGTCGGAAAAGAAATCGTCCGCTTCCATACGATCTACTGGCCTATCATGCTGATGGCGCTGGATTTACCATTACCTAAAAAGGTATTTGGCCATGGCTGGCTGCTGATGAAAGACGGCAAAATGTCTAAATCGAAAGGCAACGTAGTAGATCCTGTAACTCTGATCGACCGCTATGGTCTGGATGCCCTTCGTTACTATTTGCTTCGGGAAGTTCCTTTCGGTTCTGATGGCACCTTCACACCGGAGAGCTTCGTAGAACGGATCAACTTCGATCTGGCTAACGATTTGGGTAACCTGCTGAGCCGTACTGTCGTTATGATCGACAAGTACTTCGGCGGAACGGTACCTGAGTATATCAAGGACGCTATTGAATTCGACGGAGCACTGTTGGATACAATTCGTACTACCGTCCGCAAAGTTGAAGACTCGATGGAAAATATGGAGTTTTCCGTGGCTCTGGGAGCGATCTGGCAAATGGTCAGCCGTACGAACAAATATATTGATGAGACTCAGCCATGGGCTCTTGTAAAAGATGAAAGCAAGCGTTCGGCGCTAGGCTCCGTACTCTATTGCTTGGCTGAATCGCTGCGAATTGCTTCCGTAATGCTGCAGCCGTTCTTGACGCAAACTCCGCGTAAAATGTGGCAGCAGCTAGGAATTCAAGAAGGTCCACTGACAGCTTGGGATACGATTCACCATTTCGGAACCCTTCCAAGCGGTACGCGAGTGGAAAAGGGCGAGGTAATGTTCCCTCGACTTGAAGTGGAAAAGGAAGTTTCTTACATCGCGCAAGCTATGGGCGGAGGCGCTGAAGCAGCTCCGGCAGTAGTGAAGGCTGATGGTAAGGCGGCAAAAGCTTCTTCTGAAGAGAAAAAAGAAGCAGTCGAAGGTGTTCAGGAAATCTCAATCGACGATTTCTTCAAGGTTGAGCTTCGGGTCGCTGAAGTTATTGCGGCAGAGCCGGTAAAAGGAGCCGACAAACTGTTGAAGCTTCAGCTGGATCTTGGTACTGAGCAGCGTCAGGTTGTGTCCGGGATCGCTAAATTCTATACGCCGGAGCAAATGGTTGGACGTAAAGTGATTTGTGTAACGAACCTGAAACCAGTGAAATTACGCGGCGAATTGTCTCAAGGAATGATCCTTGCAGCGTCTCATGGAGATCAATTAACTTTAGCTACAATTTCTGATGCACTTCCTAACGGATCTGTGGTAAAATGAGGATTGTTCACGTTAACAATAATAATGAATAATCCATGACTCTTACCAGGAGGCCTAACCATTATGCAAACCAAAGACGGAATGAATTACGCGCCGCAAGGCAAACCGAATCCGGTCGTAGCTAAGGGAGAGTTTGCTTTCGCTGCAATCGCATTGGACCACGGCCATATTTATGGCATGTGCAACGGCTTGATCGAAGCGGGAGCCGATCTTGTTGCCGTGTATGATCCGGACCCTGCCAAAGTAGAAGCATTCGTCAAAAAATTTCCGCAAGCTAAAGCAGCTTCTTCCGAAGCTGAAATTTTGAACGATCCATCGATCAAGCTGATTGCCGGTGCTGCTGTACCGTCAGAGCGCTGCGCTCTAGGTCTTCGCGCGATGGATCACGGAAAAGACTACTTTACGGATAAAACGCCCTTCACTACTTTGGAACAGGTAGAGCAAGCTAGAGCCAAAGCTAAAGAAACCGGCAAAAAGTACATGGTTTATTACAGCGAGCGTCTGCACGTTGAGAGTGCTGTATTTGCAGGACAATTGATTGAGCAGGGCGCCATCGGCCGCGTAGTACAAGTAATCGGCTTTGGTCCTCATCGCTTGAATGCACCGTCCAGACCGGAATGGTTCTTCCAGCATGAAAAATATGGCGGCATCCTGTGCGATATCGGCAGCCATCAAATCGAACAGTTCCTGTTCTTCACCGGTGCGAAGGATGCACAAGTGCTTCATAGTAAAATTGCTAACTACAATAACAAGGATTATCCGGAGCTCGAAGATTTCGGCGATGCTACGCTTGTTGCCGATAACGGTGCGACCAACTACTTCCGTGTTGACTGGTTGACTCCGGACGGCTTAGGCACTTGGGGTGACGGACGTATGACGATTCTCGGTACGGAAGGATACATTGAAATCCGTAAGTACATCGACATCGCACGTGATCCGAAAGGCGACCACCTGTACCTGGTCAACAAAGAAGGCGAGAAGCACTACTCGCTGAAGGGCCAAGTCGGCTATCCATTCTTCGGACAGCTGATCCTCGATTGCATTAACCGCACGGAAAATGCAATGACACAGGAGCACGCCTTCAAGGCAGGCGAGCTGTGCATCAAAGCGCAAATGCAGGCTGTGCGCGTAGAGTAGTTCGCCGCGTTTGATGCCGCGGTGCATCAAACGAGGTATGAAACCACCATCTCACCGATTTGGGTCGGGGAGATGGTGGTTTTTTTGCTGCTTCGGGAGAAGGGCTGAGTTAGCGCTGAAAAACAGCGCTAAAGTAGCCTGCGGTGGCAGTGAGGGTCATATAACTTTGAAAAACAGCGTTAAAGTGTCGATCGGCTCGCCCACGCTATCCCTCAACGAACGGCGCTACATATGTATCGAATCTACGTGCACTTCCTGAGCCAGTTTGTAGCTTCGGATGCGCTCAGCACCTCGTCCATCCGATAACAGCATGTTCTTTTGCAAGAGATTACGCAGCAGCTTGCGCGCCTTTTCTTGTTTTATATTTAGCAGAGAACAGCCATCCGCTGGACTGAAGCTGCGATTAAGTCTCACAGCCATCCTAATAATCTCTTTTTCCTCGGAAGATAGAAGCCCTGCTTTCTCTGTGGTTCTGTAAACTTTCCATCCATCAATAATAAGATGGTTCTGTCGCATCCATTGATATGGAAAATTGAGTCCTGCTCATCTTTTGATAATGGGGACCAAAGCCATCGATCTCTGTCGCGAGCCTTAGCGGCCCCCTTACATAAGCAAAGTCCAAGAAACGGACTCCGTCGCGGAAATCAATAGATATTCTTAATCTCTCATTTTAGTTCGAAAAGATTCTCTCTTCGTAAAATACAAACATATGGCAGGTAAGTCCCTAATCATATATCCCAGTAAAAGGCTCCTTAGAGAAAACTATTTATCTTGAGAATCTAGCGCCCTACTATATTTATGAACTCCGTTAATCGTAAATATTATTAACTGTTGACATGGGCGAGAGCCGGACGTATAATCGTAATCGTCTAATAAAAAAGTTTACGATTTACATTTCAGGGGGAGCGTTTTTACATGTCGCTGCGCAATAAAACCATCATCATTCCTATTTTGCTGGTATTGATAGTTTCTGCTATTTTAACAGGCTGCGGTAAGTCGCAGGCAACGCTGATCAACGGCAAAGTGAATGTCGTAGCCAGTTTTTATCCTTTATATGATTTTACGAAAAAAATAGGCGGGGATCATGTCAACGTAATTAACCTGGTACCGACTGGCGTAGAGCCCCATGATTGGACGCCAAAAAGCCGGGATATGCAAAATTTGTCCAAGGCTCAAATGTTTGTGTACTTGGGAGCCGGTTTTGAGGGCTGGGTGAAAGATACACTCGACAGCTTGCCGAAGGATTCCAAGGTAGCTATTGTGGAAGGAAGCAAAGGAGTTCAGCTTCTGGCTTCCACTGGCGACGAACATGAGCAGCAAGGCAAGAAAGACGATCACGATCATACTAATGATGCTCACTATGATCCACATGTGTGGCTGAGCCCGGTCAATGCCAAAATCATTGCCCAAAACATTAAGGACCAGCTTGTCAAAGTCGACCCTGCTAACCAAGCCGATTACGAAGCTAACTTTAAGCAGTTGGCGGCAAATCTGGATCAGCTAAACAACAAGTACAAAGATGCGCTATCCAAAACGACGAAAAAAGAAATTGTCGTTACGCACCAGTCATTCGCTTATTTGGCGAAAGAATATGGTTTGACACAGAAAGCCATTATGGGCTTGTCTCCGGATTCAGAGCCGACATCTAAGGATTTGAAAGAAATTAATGAATTTATCCGTTCTAATAACATCAAATATATTTTCTTCGAGGAGCTGGTTTCAGACCGTCTGGCCAAAACGTTAGCTAAAGACGCCAAAGTCGAGACGATGGTGCTGAATCCCCTTGAAGGACTAACGGATGCGCAGCTGAAATCCGGAGCCGATTATATATCGTTGATGGAAGCGAATTTGAATAATTTATTAAAAGCATTACAATAGAAGTAGGAACCTGCGAAAAAGGAGCTTGCAGCTATGAAGCCAGTGAATGCAGGATGTCATCGGAGCATCGTCTCAATTGATGACGTCTTTTTTTTCTACGAAAATAAAAAAGTAATTGAAAATCTCAACTTTACCGTACTTGAGCGCGATTTTATCGGCTTGATCGGGTCTAACGGGGCAGGTAAAACGACACTGCTCAAAATGATTGTGGGATTGCTGAAGCCGTCCCAAGGGGAGATTCGGTTGTTTGGGGAGCCGATTTCAACATTCCGCGATTGGGAACGAATCGGGTACGTGCCGCAAAAAAATGCGTTCAATCCTTTGTTTCCAGCAACTGTACGTGAGGTAGTGCTGTCTGGGCTGTATGGCAAGAAAAAGATGTTTCGGCGCATGACCAAAGAGGATCACCAAAAATGCGAGGATGCGCTTTATGTCATGCGGATCGAGGATTTGGCAGATCGCCGGATCGGCCAGCTTTCTGGCGGTCAACAGCAGCGTGTGTTTTTGGCGCGTGCACTTATTAACAACCCGGAGCTGCTCATCTTGGACGAGCCTACGGTGGGCATTGATGCGGAGACTCAAGCGGGCTTCTTCAGAATGATCAGGCATATGCATCAGCATCATCACATTACGTTTATTATGGTATCTCATGACATGGATATGGTACAATCGTATATTGGAAATGAGCCTATTCAGAAGAGCGGTTCGCTCTCGTTTTATGTTAAGCACACCCATGAGCCTGAGAACTGCCAGGAAACGAATTTGACTCACTCCATCCAGCAGTTGCGGGAACAAATTGAGGTCTTATCGTAAGAACGATAGGCAAGGAAGCTGAAGCTAGGAGAGAAACAGGTGGATATTTTTTCGGAATATTTTTTTCAACGAGCCTTGTTGGGTGGCTTGCTCATTGGGCTTGCAGCTCCTATGATGGGAGTATTTCTAGTCTTAAGAAGGCTCTCCATGATCGGAGATACACTTGCGCATGTGTCGATCGCAGGGATCGCCCTCGGTTTTTTAATCAATGTGTACCCGATCGGGGTAGGTTTATTATTCGCTGTGTTGGCTTCATTTGCAATTGAAAAGCTGCGCAAAGCATACAAGACGTATGCCGAGCTCTCTATTGCCATTATTATGTCCGGCGGCGTCGCTTTGGCTACCTTATTGTTTACATTGGGAAAAGGCTTCAATATCAATGTGATGAGTTATTTTTTCGGGAGCATTTATACCTTGGACTCCATAGATTTATGGGTCGTGCTGGGGGTGACTGTGATAGTTGTGGGAGTTATTTTGGTGAATTACAAAGAGCTGTTTCTGATGTTTTTTGACGAGGATGCGGCTGGGGTTAGTGGTTTGCCGCTTCGCTTCTATAATATGATGATCACGATACTGACCGCACTGGTGATCACAGTAGCTATTAAGATCGTTGGAGCCCTTTTGGTTTCATCGCTGTTAACAATACCTGTTGCATGCAGTCTTCTTGTAGCTAAGAGCTTTCGGAATTCATTGTTTTGGTCTGTTTTGTTTTCCGAAATCGCTGTTGTCGGCGGCTTGGTTGCCGCGGGAGTGTGGGGCACAGCTCCGGGTGCGACTATCGTGTTATGCCTCATCGCGCTTTTAATTATAAGTATGTTCATTAAACGAGGCTTTCGGTTATAGCCGTCGAGTAGCAAGTTTTCTAAAGTAAAGAAAACTTTTAGAAAGGAGTCACCATGGAAGTTAACTTATGGATCGCGCTATGGGCAGGTGTAGCATCGTTTATCTCACCCTGCTGTTTACCCTTGTATCCATCCTATTTATCTTACATAACAGGGATCTCCGTTAGCCAATTAAAAGAAGGCTCTGCTTCCGGTGTCCGCAAAAGAACGGTGCTTCATACATTATGCTTTATCTTAGGCTTTTCTATTATATTTTACAGCCTAGGCTGGGGCGCTGGACTGGTATCCAACATCTTTATTGATTATAAAGATCTGCTGCGGCAGGTTGCCGCTATCTTAATTTTTGCTATGGGTTTGTTCTTGCTAGGCATTTTTCAGCCGCAGTGGCTAATGAGAGAACGGAAGATGCAGTGGAAATTTAAGCCTGCGGGATATCTGGGTTCCATATTGATCGGCATGGGATTTGCAGCGGGCTGGAGTCCTTGTATCGGACCTATTTTATCGGCTATATTGGCTTTGGCTGCAACAAACCCGGATTCATGGCTGCCTTTGATTACGGCATACTCGCTCGGATTTGCGATTCCGTTTTTCATTTTGGCTTTTTTCATCGGAAGTACCAAATGGATTCTTCGGTATTCATCAACCATTATGAAGATAGGCGGGGGCTTGATGATTGTCATGGCTGTCCTGCTGTACACAGATCAAATGACTCGAATCACCATCTGGTTGAATTCCATTACCCCCGACTACCTGAAGTTTTAGGTGAAATAGTCGATGCTTGAATTAGGGAACTTGTCGAATATTTGGTCGGTTATGAATTCACGCAGAGCCGTAGCCTGTTCATCGGGATAAACATACTTGCCTTGGCCCCAGCGGCCCCATTTATATTTACGTTTTGTTTCATCCAATTCCAGCTTGGTTTTAGGATATCGCTGCTGAATGACGGTTTTGGCAGTCTTCGTAAAACGATGTTGAATAAGTTCAAAGGTCATATCAGAGGTGGCTTCTTCAGGAAGCGCCTCTTTTAGTTTTTCCAGCAGCTCACGATATCCATCCTCCCAGCCTTCATGCCATATGATGGGGGCGATTATAAAGCCTAGAGGATATCCTGCTTTAGCCACTTTTCCAGCCGCTTGAATTCGTTCATAGAAGCTCGAAGTGGCAGGCTCGAAATTTTTGATAACGTAATCCGCATTGACGCTGAATCTGAAACGTGTGTGCTTGTTATGCTTGACGTCTAGCAGCGGCTCCACGTGGTGAAATTTTGTTACGAATCGAAGTCGGCCGAGAGGTTCTTTACCCATAAACTCGATCAGTTCTTTCAACGAACCGCTAATATGCTCCAGACCGACCGGATCCGATGTACATGCGGCTTCGAACCGGGTAATCTCAGGTGCTCTTTCCTCAATATATTGCTTGGCCGCCTTCAAAATATCATCGGTATTGACATATACCCTAATATACGGCTTAGCGCCGAGTGTAGTTTGCAAGTAACAATAATGGCAGTGGGCCATACAACCAGTAGCAATAGGTATCGCATATTCGGCCGATGGCTTGGACGTATCAAATTTTAATGTTTTACGGATTCCAACAACAAGTGTCCGCTTTGCAATTCGGTATTTCTCCAAGTCGCTATCCCCGGGCAAATTCGTGATTCGGTTATGGGATGTCGTCATATGGATAGGCAAGCCTTGTTTTTGGGCCCACTCCATAATTTTTTGACCCTTTGGGTAATTTAGCGCGTCAGGCTCAAAGTATACGAGCTCAGGGACGAATACTTCCGTCTGCCGGAGTGGAGGAGTTAAGGTTTCTAGTGTCATAAAATGTCTCCTTTTGGGTACCGTATCTGCTCCATTTTGTTGACTTAACTTGCTTCGCTCATTCGGCTGTGATATAGTAAAAGGCGCTTATAATGACCATAGTTTGAACCTGAACGCTTACGCTCACTCGTGGGAAATAACTGATCGATGGGCGCTTTTTCAATGTTCATCCAGGTTTTTACGACTTACGTATGGTTTAAGATGTACGGGAGGAAAGCAAAATGGCTACACCTAGTATGGAGGACTATCTGGAGAGGATCTACAAGCTGATCGATGAGAAGGGATATGCTCGTGTGTCCGATATCGCCGAAGGGTTGGAAGTGCATCCTTCTTCCGTTACGAAAATGATCCAAAAATTGGATAAAGACAATTATTTGGTATATGAGAAGTACCGCGGTCTTGTTCTGACTTCCAAGGGACAAAAGATGGGGAAAAGACTCGTTGACCGTCATCAACTATTAGAAGAATTTTTAACCTTGATTGGCGTTTCGGAAGATACGATTTATAAAGATGTTGAAGGCATTGAGCATCATTTGAGCTGGGATTCCATTACATGCATCGAAACGTTGATTGAATATTTCAGAAAAGATCCTTCTCGAACGGAAGAACTGATGAAGCTGAAAAAGGAAATGGACGAATCGTAAAAGCGGGCATCCGACGACTGAATCGGGTGCTTTTTTTGTTCAAGAGAACCAGGCACATTGCCTTATTTTTTTGCAACAAAAAGGCCAATTATGGTATAGTTTGCGTATATATGCTTGTTTTGAGGTGAATATTTTTGCTAAAAAAGCTTGTTCCACGGATGCAAGTAAATACCATTTACGATATTGACTTGAATGAATTATGGAAGCAAGGCAAACGCGGCATTATCACGGATCTAGACAACACGTTGGTCGGAGCGAAAGCGCCGCTGGCAACACCGGAATTGATTGACTGGCTTAAGGTGGTTGGGCAGATCGGATTTCAAGTCGTGATCGTCTCGAACAACAACAAGCCGCGTGTGAGTAGGTTCGCTGAACCGCTTTCGTTACCGTTTATTTATCGTGCCAAGAAACCGACAAGCGCCGCTTTTCAAAAAGCAATGCACCTGATGAAGCTTGGTCCCGAGGAAACGGTTGTTATTGGAGACCAGATGATGACGGATGTGCTTGGCGGTAACCGGATGGGATTGTACACGATACTGGTACTTCCGATCGAGCGACGGGACGAAGGCTTTTTTACTAAAGTGGTGAACCGCTCCTTGGAGAAAGCCGCTTTAACTTGGATGAGAAAGTAGGTACACAAACAATATGACACAAATGCAACATGCAGATGGGGCCTGTGCGGGCTGCGGAGTAAAGCTGCAAACCGAGAATGTTGATAGACTGGGCTATGTTCCTCAGCAGGCTTTGAATCGTACGCCGGTCATATGCCAGCGCTGCTTCAGAATTAAAAATTACAATGATATGTCAGGAATTACGTTGAACCAGGATGATTTCTTAAAGCTGCTGGGTCATGTAGGGAGCACGAAATCACTGGTCGTGAACATTGTCGATATTTTTGATTTCGAGGGAACCCTGATCAGCGGTCTTGCCCGTTTCGTCGGAAACAATCCGGTAGTGCTTGCCGTTAATAAAATCGATCTGCTGCCTAAAGTGACTAATTACAATAGAATTGTCAACTGGGTTCAAAGACAGGCGAAGGAATTCGGTCTGAAGGTCGTTGATGTCGTCTTGTGTTCGGCTAAGCAAAATATGGGATTCGAACGGGTTATTGAAGCGCTGGACAAGCATCGGGATGGTCGTGATATATACGTTGTCGGGGCGACGAATGTGGGTAAATCCACGTTGATTAACCGCTTAATTCGCGATTACAGCGACCTCGACGCGGAGCTTACAACTTCGCAGTATCCGGGCACCACGCTAGATTTGGTGAAAATTCCGCTTGATGACGGAACATTTATTATCGATACTCCGGGAATCGTGTATACACACCGGTTGACTGAATTGGTAAGCAAGCAGGATCTTCACAAGGTCATGCCAGAGAAGCCAATAAAACCGTTAGTATTTCAATTAAATGAGCAGCAAACGATTTTCTTCGGCGGCTTTGTTCGATTTGATTTTGTTCAAGGTCAGCGTCAATCGTTTACCTTTTATGTGTCCAACGCACTGTCCCCGCATCGAACCAAGCTGGAGCGAGCGGATGAGCTGTATGAAGAGCATAAGGGAGATCTTTTGTCTCCTCCTAACCGTGAAGCGTTGGAGCTGCTGCCTAAGCTGACCAAGCATCCTGTCAGGATTGCTAAAGGCAAGCAGTACGACGTATCAATTTCCGGACTTGGATGGGTGAAAGTGAACAGCGATACGGGAGCTGATTTAATGATTCATGCGCCTAAAGGCGTTAAGGTAGCCGTACGCGAATCGATGATCTAATGGGGAACGGGGAGAACTAAAGCATGGGGAACTATAAGCTGGACAGCCACACAATCATGTATGGGGTTTTCGGTGATCCAATCCGTCATTCCAAATCGCCGATAATGTTGAACCGCGCGTTTGAAGAAGCAGGCATTAATGCTGCCTATGCGGCATTTCATATATTACCGGGCCAATTAAAGGATGCGGTAGCCGGAATTAGAGCCTTGCAATTTCGTGGTATCAACGTTACAATTCCGCATAAAGTGGAAGTCATGGATTATATGGACGAGATTGATGAAGGGGCACGTGTTATCGGTGCAGTCAATACGATTGTTAATGATAACGGCCGCTTGACGGGGTATAACACCGACGGAATCGGTTACGTCCGATCGCTAAAGGAAGAGACGGGCATCGATCTGCGCGGTAAAAAAGTGCTTATGCTAGGAGCAGGCGGCGCCGCTCGTGGTGTAGGCTATGCGCTGGCCAAGGAAGGCGCTTCCCATATCTACATTTCCAACAGGAATCCTGAAAAGGCCGTTGATTTGGCTCGCTCGCTATCTCAGTTTACCCAAACTACCGGAATGGGTACTGATGCGATTCCAGAGGTTATCGGTGATGTCAGCCTGGTCGTTAATATTACACCGGCAGGTATGCATCCTAATGTGGATACCGTTCCTATGGATACGTCCCTTATTCATGACAAACTAGTCGTAAGCGATACGGTATATACTCCTTTGGTAACCAAGTTTCTGCGTGAATCTGAAGCCAGAGGCGCCAAGATCCATTGCGGACTCGGAATGTTCATTTATCAGGGCGCATATGCCTTTGAATATTGGACTGGTGTCCCTGCTCCTATCACTGCTATGCGCCAAGTTGTAGAAAAATCTTTTTAATAACACACACGTGTTGAACGATTGTTTTGATCTTTTCCCAGAGAAAATGTAAGATGGAGAGCTTAGCAAGTACCGTAGAAACGATAGTGTTCGCCTTTGTTTACGGATTTCATCCATGAACGATATATAATAAGAAATCCGGAAACAACAGCGATCGGAGGAACTTGCTGAAGCTTGTAATCTGATTTATTTTCTCATTTTGGTTTCAAACTATCGCCCAACACGCATCACACTAGAATTGAGGCAACCACATGTTAACAGGCAAACAAAAAAGATATTTGCGCTCCCTAGCGCATAACTTGAACCCGATTTTCCAAGTTGGAAAAGGTGGCGTCAACGATCATTTGATACGCCACATTGAAGAAGCTCTTGAGGTTCGTGAGCTTATTAAAGTGACGGTATTGAATAACTGCATGGAAGACCGCAATGAAGTAGGTCAACAGTTAGCTGACGGAGCAGGTGCAGAGCTAGTACAGGTCATCGGTAAAATCATCGTTCTTTATAAGGAATCCCGTGACAAGAAAACGATCGAGCTCCCGGTATAAGTCAAGATAGACAAGAAGCCTCACCATCGGGGCTTTCTTTTGTTCAGGTGAAAAATAACTGGAGTATAATGAGGTGGGAGCATGAAGGTTGGCATCATGGGAGGCACCTTTGATCCGATTCATATCGGCCACTTAATCGCGGCTCAATGCGCATTCGAACAATCGGAGCTGGACGAGGTATGGTTCATGCCGACCAACGTCCCGCCACATAAGCAGCAAGCTCCGGGGGCGACACCAGAGCAGCGCTGGGAGATGGTGTGCAGGGCGGTGGATGGTCATCCTTATTTTCGCCCCATCGACATAGAGCTGCAAAAAGGCGGTGTTTCATATAGCATCGATACGGTGAAGCTGTTGAAACAGCAGTATAATGGCATTCATTTTTCATATATTATCGGTGCCGATATGGTACAATATTTGCCTAAATGGTACAAATTCGACGAATTGGTTCAGTTGATCTCGTTTATTGGACTTCAGCGACCTGGGTACGAACTGGATGTTGAGCAGCTCCCGGAGCAAGTGAAGCAAGCAGTTTCAATAGCCTCTATGCCGCTTATGGAATTGTCCTCAACGTACATTCGTGAACGGGTAGCCGCAGGCAAATCGATTAGGTATATGGTTCCAGACCATGTACACGACTATATTGAGGAGAGCGGGATTTATGGATCGTAAACAGCTGATGGATTCGGTTAAAGCTCAAATGCCAGCCAAACGGTGGGAGCATACGCTTGGCGTGATGGAATCGGCCGTCATGTTGGCACGTCAATACGGATGTGATCCCGAGAAGGCTTACTTGGCCGCGATTCTTCACGATGTGTGCAAATACTGGCCAGTCAAGGATCAGGAAAGCATTATAAGGGAAAACGGCTTGCCTGCTGATTTGCTGGATTATGATAAAGAGCTGTGGCATTCCTTTGCTGGAGCCTTTGTCGCTCAAAGAGATTACGGCGTTGAAGATGAAGAGGTGCTGGATGCCATTCGCTATCATACCTCTGGCAGAGCAGACATGACGCTGTTGGAAAAAGTAGTCTGTCTGGCGGATTATATCGAACCAGGGCGTGATTTCCCGGGAGTGAATAATATCCGTGAAATCGCCGAACATAGTGTAGAGAAGGCATTAGTTGCCGGGTTTGACGGAACGATACGGTTTTTATTGGAGAAGGGGAAGAAGGTTTACCCTTTAACTATGCATTCACGTAATAGTCTCATTGATGAGATCAAAAGGCAGGAGCAAACTGCCTTAAACATGGATAATGTACAATAGGATGATAATTGGTTAAATATAGAGGAGGAAAATGAATGAGTATAACCCCGGATAAATTGATGGCCCTTGTAGTAGATGCGGCTGATGATAAGAAAGCGATGAATGTAGTTACGTTGGATCTGCAGGGAATCTCCCTGATCGCCGACTATTTCGTGATTTGCCACGGGAATTCGGAGACGCAAGTGCAGGCCATTGCTACAGAGATTCGTAAGCGGGCTGAAGAGAAGGGCGCACGAGTACGCGGTATGGAAGGAATGGATACGGCACGTTGGGTTCTTGTAGACTTAGGCGATGTCGTTATTCATGTATTCCACCGCGACGACCGGGAGTATTACAATATCGAGAGACTCTGGTCTGACGCGAAAGTGGTTGAGAGGGTATGAGGCTTGAAGCCGGAATCCGTATGAACCTGGAGGTGGCGAGAGAAGTCTCGCCCAATGGCTACTTTCTCACAGATGGCGATCAAGATGTTCTGCTTCATTATAGTGAAGTGATTGGTGAGATTGAGGTAGGCGACCGGGTGGACGTATTTTTGTTCTACGACACAGAGGATCGTTTGGCCGCTACGATGCGTGAACCATTAATTCAGCTAGGTGAGGTGGCCTTGCTGGAAGTGGTCGATATTCATAGACGCTTCGGCTGCTTTCTGGAAATGGGGCTCGGACGTAACCTGCTGCTTCCATTTCGTGAATTGCCCGAGCTTCCTGAGCTTCGGCCGCAAATAGGAGATAAAGTATTCGTCTCGCTTGCACATGACCGTCAGGGACGTTTGGTGGCCAAGCTTGCAGGTGAATTGGACCTGCTGCCGTTGTGCTTTGATGCTCCGGTAACTTGGAAAAACAAATGGGTTAAGGGTAGGGTCTACAAGACACTGCAAATGGGAACATTCGTAGTTTGTGATGGCGGTGTAGTAGGCTTTGGCGTTATTGGCATGGTTCATGCTTCCGAACGGACAAGGCTGCTCCGGCTCGGTGAAGAAATCGACGTTCGAATCAGCTTTATCCGGGAAGATGGTAAAGTTAATTTGACGATGCGGGCTCCTAAAGAAATTGGACGCGATGAGGATGCGGAGAAGCTGCTGCAGTTTTTACGTGAAAGACCTAACGGTTCGATGCCTTATTCGGATGAAACGCCGGCAGATGTTATTTTACAACGTTTCAAAATAAGCAAATCTGCCTTTAAACGTGCCGTCGGCAAGCTGATGAAAGAAGGCATTGTTTACCAAGAAGGAAGCTGGACTCATTTAAAGGAAGAACATAAAGAGCAGAGTGCAGAGCAGAATTAGCCTCCTCGGCTTATACCGGCAGCAGACTAGTCAACCCGTTGCGATTCAATAGGAATCTCCACCGATGGCAGGCTGCAGAAATGCCGGTTTTTTTGTTGTTACTTAATTATTGGAGGTGAACTTCATGGCGTACGAGCTGTTCGCGTATCACTACGATCGGTTGATGGAAGAAATGCCCTATGCAGAATGGCTTGATTTCTTGAGTCAATGCTGGGATAAATACGGTCAACCAAGAACGATCGCCGATTTGGGCTGCGGTACCGGAAATATCGCGATTCCTTTAGCACAACAGGGATATGAAGTATACGGAATCGATTTGTCAGAGGATATGCTGGCTGTTGCTCAACAAAAAGCTTATGAAGCCGAGCGCGCTCACGCTTTTCCAGGTAAGGGGTCCATTACATGGCTGCAGCAGGACTTACGAGATTGGAGCTTGCTTCAGCCGGTAGATGCAGTCATCTCACTTTGCGATTGCATGAACTATCTTCTAGAAGAGGAAGAGGTAGTGGAAGCTTTAGGACAAGCACATGCCGCTCTAAAAGACGGAGGTGTGTTCGTATTCGATGTCCATACTCCACATCAGCTGGAAACGTATGCAGAAGAGCAGCCGTTTTTCTTGAACGAGGATGATATAGCATACATCTGGACTAGCGAGCTGGATACTAGCCGCTGTGAGATTGAGCATGCATTAACCATTTTTGTGCGTGAGAATGGGCGGGACCAGGACTATGATGCGCCAGAACGGTTTCAAAGGGTAGATGAAGTTCATGTACAGCGCGCTTATCCGTTGGCATGGTTAAAACAGCAGGCATTGGCTGCTGGCTTTAGTGAAGTGGACTGTTATGCTGATTTCATGTGGAAATCGGTTACAGATACGACGCAGCGAGCTTTTTTTGTCGCACGAAAGTAAAGCAATGATTCCATTATTGAAGGAAAAAGTGAATAACGCTTAGAATAATTCCCCATAATGGAAGGGAAAGAGCGATACCGTTAACGAGTCCGGACATAGGGATCACCTTCTTGCTAGATTTGGAGATGCTTATGAAATCTAGTTTTCCCAGCTTTGGTGATGTATAATCACAGCATATTCGAAGGATTCGACGGTTGTGTAGGGGATGTACACTTGACACAGCTGCCGTTTTTTACATATAATCGCTTTATATGCTGTTAACGGCTGGGATAAGAAGTAGTAACTCCACATCCTATTTGCAGAGAATCGGCGGTTGGTGAGAGCCGGTATTGGGAATGAGTGAACTCGTCTTGGAGCCAGAAGGTGATGTTTTAGCTTACTTGGGAAAGGATCCACATATCCATTCTGAAGGCGGCTGGACTTAGCCCGATCGTCGCCCCCGCGTTAAGGGGAAGAGTGAACACTAGGCAAAGAATGCCTGTGTTAACTAGGGTGGTACCACGGGAATCATGCCTCTCGTCCCTAGCGTTGCGCTAGCGATGAGGGGCTTTTATATTTAGAAGTTGAACTTTCGAAGGGGGCACAATCGAATGACACAGGAAGTAAAAGAACAGCAGGGCTATAACCCGCTGGTCATCGAGCCGAAATGGCAAACGTATTGGGAAAACAATAAAACGTTCAAAGTGTTGAACGACGATAGCTTGCCTAAATTTTACGCATTGGATATGTTTCCATATCCATCCGGTGCAGGTCTTCACGTAGGCCATCCGGAGGGCTATACGGCTACGGATATCGTATCCCGATATAAGCGGATGCGCGGATATAATGTACTCCACCCGATGGGATGGGATGCATTTGGTCTGCCTGCTGAGCAGCACGCATTGGATACGGGAGAGCATCCACGGGATATTACGATCAAAAACATTAATAATTTTCGCCGTCAAATTAAATCCTTGGGCTTCTCTTATGATTGGGACCGAGAAATCAGCACGACAGACCCGGATTATTATAAATGGACGCAATGGATCTTTATCCAGTTGTACAATAAAGGTCTTGCTTATGTTGATGAAGTTCCTGTCAACTGGTGTCCGGCACTGGGTACAGTATTGGCAAACGAAGAAGTCATTGATGGTTTGAGCGAGCGCGGCAACCATCCGGTTATCCGCAAGCCTATGCGTCAATGGGTGTTGAAAATTACTGAGTACGCAGAACGGTTATTGGAAGATCTGGAGGAGCTGGATTGGTCCGAGTCGATCAAGGATATGCAGCGCAACTGGATCGGAAAATCGAAGGGTGCGGAAGTAGTTTTTGCGATCGAAGGCCAAGCGGATGCAAGCCTGAAAGTATTCACCACCCGTCCTGATACCTTGTTCGGTGCAACTTACTGTGTTATGGCTCCTGAGCATGAGCTGGTGGAGACAATCACTACTGCTGAACAAGCGAATGCAGTTAAGGAATACCAGGATAAAGCAGCGCGCAAGAGTGATTTGGAGCGCACCGATTTGGCGAAAGACAAAACCGGGGTGTTCACAGGCGCGTATGCGATTAATCCGGTTAATGGCAAGAAAACTCCAATCTGGATTGCCGATTACGTACTTGCGGGTTACGGTACCGGAGCTATCATGGCTGTGCCTGGCCACGATCAGCGCGACTGGGAATTTGCCAAGCAATTTGATCTGCCGATCATCGAAGTCGTTCAAGGCGGCGATGTGACGAAGGAAGCTTATGCAGGCGATGGAGAGCATGTGAACTCCGAGCAGTTGAACGGATTGAACAACGAGCAGGCGATCGCTTCTATGATCGAATGGCTTGAGGCTAACGGCAAAGGGCAAGGCAAAGTGACCTACCGTCTGCGCGATTGGTTGTTCAGCCGTCAGCGTTATTGGGGTGAGCCGATTCCTATCCTTCACCTGGAAGATGGCACAATGAAAACCGTTCCTGTAGATCAATTGCCTCTGTTGCTGCCGGATGTGGATCAAATCGCACCGTCAGGCACTGGCGAATCCCCGCTGGCTAATGTAACAGAGTGGGTAGAAACAGTGGATCCAGAAACGGGTATGAAAGCACGCCGCGAGACGAACACGATGCCTCAATGGGCGGGAAGCTGCTGGTACTACCTGCGCTTTATCGATCCGAAGAATGACAAAGAATTGTGCTCTCAAGACCTTCAGCAAAAATGGCTGCCGGTCGATCTGTATATCGGTGGAGCTGAGCATGCGGTGCTTCACTTGCTGTATGCGCGTTTCTGGCATAAAGTATTGTACGATCTGGGCGTCGTATCGACGAAAGAGCCATTCTATAAATTGGTTAACCAAGGCATGATCTTGGGTGAAAATAACGAGAAAATGAGTAAATCCCGCGGTAACGTCATTAACCCTGACGTTATTGTCAATGAATTCGGAGCGGATACGCTGCGGATGTACGAAATGTTCATGGGGCCATTGGAGGCAACCAAGCCGTGGAATGTGAACGGGGTAGAAGGAACCTACCGTTTCTTGAACCGGATCTGGCGTTTGTTTATCGGAGAAAACGGTCAGCTTAACTCGAAGATCAATGCCGATGAAACATTGGGAAGTGATACGTTCAAACGGACATGGCATCGTACCATCAAGAAAATTACGGAAGATTTGGACGCGCTTCGCTTTAATACGGCGATTAGCCAGCTGATGATTTTCGTCAACGAGGCTTATAAAACCGAGACCTTGCCTAAGCAAGCTATGGAGCAGTTCGTTCAACTGCTGTCTCCGATTGCTCCGCATTTGGCTGAAGAGCTGTGGGAAAAGCTGGGTCATACTGATACGGTAACTTACGCTGTATGGCCTACGTATGACGAAGCATGGACAGTTGATAACGAAGTTGAGATTGTCGTTCAGGTAAACGGTAAGATCGTCGACCGTACTTTGGTTTCCAAGGATGCCAACGAAGCCGAGCTTCAAGAGCTGGCTTTGGGCATGAGCAAGGTGCAAGAAGCGATGAGCGGCAAATCCGTTCGCAAAGTCATTGCAGTAAAAGGCAAGCTGGTCAACATTGTTGTAGGTTAAACAAATAACCGCTCTGCTGCGGCAGGCGGTTCATATTGGGAAAAGCGTGAAAGCATCACGTTCTAATCGTCCTTCGATTCATGAAACAGGGCTTCCACCTTTTCCAAATCTTCTTCATATTTAGAATGAGTTGTACGGATGAGGCTATTGAACATCCCGTGCAGCTCTTTTTCCATTATACGGAGTCCTTCTGCGGTAATGCCTCCAGGAACAGATACTCTTTTTTGCAGAGATGCAGGAGTGAAACCGCCCGTTGTAAGCAGCTTGCCGGTACCAAGAGTCATTTCGCTTGCCAATTGGGTCGCTTCTTCTTCTGAAATGCCGGTTTCCTCAACGGAGGCTTGAATGAATCTTTGAATAAAGTAGGCGAGGAACGCGGGCCCGCAGCTTGATAGATCGGAAGAGATGCGGGTATGATTTTCTGAGACGCGTATGGGTGCGCTAATATGGGACAGCAGATTTTCCAGCAGATCTTTGTCTTCGACCTCTAACCGGTTGCCGAAAATACATAAGGTGGCACCGCTAAACACGTAGTTAGTAATACTCGGTATAATTTTGGCCACTTTGCAGCGAAGCTGCTCCTCCAATAGGCGAATTTGAACAGGACTAGTAATCGAAACCAGCAATTTATCCGGTTCCGCCTCATCCTTGATTTCTGTAATGACGACCTTATAGTCAGCAGGTTTTACACATAAAAAAACAAGCGAACAATTCCTAACGACTTCTATATTCGAACGGGCTACCTGGAGACCCGGATATGCTGCAGCCAGCTGCTCCACTTTGCTAAGGGTCCGGTTTGTTGCCACTATTTGATCCGGATTCAACGCCCCGGACTGTATAAAAGCTTCTACCAGTATGCTGCCCATGCTGCCTGTGCCTATGAATCCTACTTTCATGACCATCCCCCCTGAAAAGTGCAGCCTTCTTAATCCTTATGCATCATAGTTTATATATATGATGGTTGAGGTTGTTGTGACAATAAGTAATTTTGAGTAAAGCTATAATGTTTGTATCTAATTAGGAAGTGAAGGAGGAGACGAAAGATTGGCTTTGTCATTTGTGAACAAAAAGAAATCAGGGACAGTTCTTCTTGTTGTGATGTTGACGGTCGCGTTGGGAGGCTGGTTCGGTTATACGGCATGGAAGGAAGCCATTCGCGAATCGACCGAATGGCGCTTGGCCAATGACGATATGCAGCGTTTGCTTACTGAGCAAGCGGAGCAGAAGGCAGGCCAGAAAGGGACATCTGGACGGGGCGACGCGAATAATTCACAAGCAGCTCCAAAAAATAGTTCGGGCAGTGCGGCGACTAAGGAGGCGAGTGCTAAGTCCCAAGAATCCGAAGCCAAAGAGCAAGCCGTCACCAGTGCTCCTGCCGATAAAGAGGCTAGTTCAAACGGTCTACAGCCTAGTGCGGATGCCGCGACAGAGCCTGTATCTTCGGCCTCAAATAGCCTTTCCACCTCATCTCAAGATAGCAAGCTGAATATAAACAAAGCTACGGAGAAGGAGCTTGACGCGCTTCCAGGCATTGGAGAGAGCAAGGCCAAGGCTATAGTGGCTTATCGTGAAAAACTGGGAGGCCGATTTAAATCAGTAGATCAGCTGCTTGATGTTAAAGGAATTGGGGATAAGCTATTAGCCAAAATGAAGCCTTATATTACGGTAGAACCATAGTCCTAGAATCGCCCTTTTGTTTTCTTACAATATATGAGAAAATAGTAGAGAGACTTCATACATATTTTATTAGGGAGGATTTTACGAATGTCTAATGAACGTAAGCTTGGTTTGGAAACGTTGGCAGTACATGCTGGTCAGGAGATCGACCCGTCAACCTTGTCCCGCGCAGTGCCTTTGTATCAAACAACATCCTATGGGTTCCGCGATACGGATCATGCGGCTAACTTGTTTGCCTTAAAGGAATTCGGCAACATCTATACTCGCCTTATGAATCCGACGACGGATGTTTTTGAGAAAAGAATTGCGGCGTTGGAAGGAGCTCCTGCTGCGCTTGCTACGGCTTCCGGACAAGCTGCGATCACCTATTCGATTTTGAATATCGCAGGTTCTGGAGATGAGATCGTCTCCGCAGCGAGCTTGTATGGCGGCACTTACAATTTGTTCTCTACAACATTAGCTAAGCTTGGCATTAACGTCAAATTCGTTGACCCTTCCGATCCAGAAAACTTCCGCAGCGCGATCACGCCGAAGACAAAAGCGTTGTATGCGGAGACTGTTGGTAACCCGAAGGGAGACGTCCTCGATATTGAAGCTGTAGCGGCAATCGCACACGAGAACGGTATTCCGCTTATTGTGGATAATACCTTCCCTAGCCCATACTTGCTGCGTCCGATCGAACATGGCGCGGACATTGTCGTACATTCCGCTACGAAGTTTATTGGTGGTCATGGTACTTCCATCGGCGGCGTTATCGTAGACGGAGGTAAGTTCGACTGGAAAGCTAGCGGCAAGTTCTCAGGCTTGACTGAGCCGGATCCAAGCTATCATGGTGTGGTTTACACGGATGCGGTAGGCCCGATTGCTTATATTATTAAAGCACGCGTGCAACTATTGAGAGATATGGGAGCGGCGATCTCTCCGTTCAACTCCTTCCAGCTTCTGCAGGGCTTGGAGACGCTGCATTTGCGTATGGAGCGCCACAGCTCGAATGCCTTGAAGGTAGCTCAATTCCTGGAGCAAAACGAAGCGGTTGAGTGGGTCAGTTATGCAGGGCTGCCAAGCCATCCTTCTTATGAGCTGGCGCAAAAGTATATGCCTAAAGGGCAAGGCGCTATCATGACCTTTGGAATTAAAGGCGGTATTGATGCTGGTCGTAAGGTCATCAACAATATCAAGCTGTTCTCCCATTTGGCTAACGTTGGCGATTCCAAATCGTTGATTATTCACCCGGCAAGTACGACGCATCAGCAATTGTCGGAGCAAGAGCAGATTGCTGCGGGTGTGACTCCTGGGATGATTCGTTTGTCCATCGGAACGGAATCCATCGAAGATATTATTTATGACTTGGATCAAGCGATTCAAGCAAGTCAGAACTAAACGGAGCTAAAAAACATGACGACGACTCGCAAAGATTGGGATACTTACTTCTTGGATATGGCGTACATGGCATCAACACGATCCCAATGCAGCCGCAGGCATGTTGGAGCGGTACTTGTGCAAGGGAAGAAACTGCTAGGTGCCGCATATAACGGAGCTCCTATGGGAGTTCCGGACTGCTCTGAGGCCGGATGCATGCTGGTTGAAGAGTATGAAATGGTAGAGCAAGGCGGCACGGAGCAGGTTGTCAAAAAGCAGCGTTGTATCCGCACGATTCATGCCGAACAGAACTTACTTTTATTTACAGACCCGAAAGATAGGGAGCGTTCTGTGGTTTACGTAACTGATCAGCCGTGTTGGACCTGCGCGAATATGCTGGCTAATAGCGGTATTAGTGAAATTGTATACCATCGCTCCTATCCGAAGGACAGTGATAAGGTAAAGGCATTGATGGTACAAAAAGGTATTACGCTACGCCATTTGGAAACCTATGAGCCTCCGTCAGGCACAATGACCGAAGTACAGCATTAATGAGGAAGAACCTCTTTCGTTTATCGAAGGAGGTTCTTTTTTTTGTATTTTAAAGGAGGAGCGAAGTGAATCGGCCTATTGTTCTCTTTACATTGCTTTGGACTTTCGGCTATATATTGGCTTATACAGCAGAATTATCTTGGCTATCTCTCTACACCAGTCTCGCTGGGGGTATTGCTGTAATATGGTTATGGATGCTTCGACAACCGTGGTCCCAAGCAGTATGCTTGCTTCTTATCATATTTATAGCTGCTGGATACTATGAAGATTATGATCGCCACAATCAAAGCGGGATTGTTGAAGGCACTTCCGAGGCAGCAAATTTTAGCCTGAATGGGGTCATCGTAAACCAGGTTGAGGTTGATGGTGATAAGGCTGCTTTTATTATTCGATCCAATGATTACGATGGGGAACGCTTCGCGGTTTCCGTTAGATTGTTATCCAAACAAGAGCAGCAAGAAGCCATGAGCTGGCAGCGTGGTGACCAAGTGAAGCTGGAGGGTTCTCTTCAGGTACCAGGTGAATCACGTAACTTTGGGGGCTTTGACTATCGCCATTATTTGCGATTCCAGCATATCCATTGGCAAATCACTGTAAAAGGCATCTCTAGCGTTTACAGAGCAGCCCCAGATTCATGGACTTTTGGACATGTGCTTCGATGGAACGATTCGTTTCGCTCGATGCTGGGTGAGGGTGTTGAACGCTTGTTTCCAAAGGAGCAGGCAGGTTTCATGAAAGGAATGCTGATCGGATTGACGGACGATATTGATCCACAGCAGTTCCAGCAATTTTCTCAGCTAGGTCTTACACATATTATTGCGATATCAGGTTTAAATGTTGCTGTATTTTTAGCATGCTTGCTATGGATCATGCGCAGGTTGGGATTCACTCGCGAGACGTATTTGATTACGGCGATGCTGATGATGCCCGTCTACATCGCAGTGACAGGAGCCTCTCCTTCCATTATCAGAGCGGGCTTGATGGCTATGCTCGGTTTGTATGCCGCTTACCGCCATACTCTAAAGGATGGGCTTCATACGGTCCTGATCGTCGGATGTGTAATGCTGCTGTGGGAGCCTTATTATTTGCTGGATGTTAGCTTCCAGCTTTCCTTCCTAGTCACGATTGGTTTAATTCTTGGAGTTCCCTCTGCGAACAAGCTTATGCCAATTCGCTCAAAATCCTGGAGAGATGCGCTATCTATTACGATCGTCGCTCAGTGTATTTCTTTCCCGGTATCGATTTACTATTTCAATCAGTTCTCACTGCTTTCTTTAGCGGCCAACTTTGCATTGGTACCGGTATTCAGCATGTTTACCATGCCTGCCGGTACAGCTGCACTATTAATAAGCTTCGCCTCGAATCCGGTTGGGCAAGCTTTGGCATGGCTTGTTGCCAAAGTGAACGATTGGATCTTTGCGCTCGTATCGGCAGTAAGCAAATGGCATTTGTTTCAAACGATCTGGCCGACCCCTGGTCTTGTATGGATCATCGGTTATTATGCGGCATGGAGCCTTCTTATTTATGGCTTGCTTAACAGAAAAGGCAAGGGAGAAGCTCTTCAGGGTGATGAGCTTAACGGTCCCATGCTTAACGGATTATCTACCAAGAAAAAATTTACAGGCTTTAAGGTGCAAGTGCCTGTGAAAGCCATGCTTCTTCCCGTGTCTTCTGTCAGTCTCATAGCTATGCTGCTGTTCGCCTACCAGCCGGCACTGTGGAGCCAGGAGGGGCAGGTATTCTTTATGGATGTTGGACAAGGTGACAGCATGTTAATTCGTTCTCCACAGAGTCGCAGCATCATATTAGTCGATGGGGGAGGTACGGTTACTTTTCGCAAGTCGGGTGAAGAATGGAAGCAGCGATCTGATCCTTATGAAGTAGGGCGCAAGCTCCTCGTACCTTTGTTGAAAAAGCGAGGGGTACAGCAAATTGATTATTTAATCGTTACTCATCAGGATGCTGACCATATTGGGGGACTGCAATCGGTGCTGGAGCAAATTCCTGTCAAGCAGCTCATATTCAATGGAACGGCGAAACCGACAGCGGGGGCGGAGGAGTTGTTTCAAACAGCATTAAATTATGGGGTCAAGCTGGTAAAAGCTTATGCTGGTGACGTATTGCAGGTCGATCAAGACACACTCCTTCGGTTCCTCTATCCATTGCCTGCGAAGCAAGGTGAGACAGGTATCCGTCTTGAGAAGGAACAAAATGCGGAGTCGGTTGTCTTTTTGATGGAGATGCAAGGAACCAGGTGGCTGTTTACGGGGGATATGGAACAAGCCTCTGAAGCAGCTGTACTCCGTATGATCAACGGGGCTCCTGCAACGGATGTTTCTTCTGATGTTTTGATTAGAGGACAGCAGCCCCTGCCTTCAGGACAAATTGATGTTCTAAAGGTCGCTCATCATGGCAGTAAAACGTCCACCACGGCCGCTTGGCTGGATGCATGGCAGCCGAAATATGCAGTGATATCCGTTGGCCAGCACAATGTGTACGGACACCCCCATCCAACGGTAGTTGGCAGGCTTGAAGAGAGGAACGTCCATATTTTACGTACGGACAACCAGGGGGAGATACAAATGATTATCCGGGATGGAACAATCCGAATGCGCACCAGGTTTGCTGAAACGCGTTAATGAAGTTTTACTTATTCATTTTGTCGTATTGATTCTGTCATAAAAAACAAAGAAATGGCAAGATATTAAACCGTGAGGATTAGCCTCCACGTGTATATTTTATTTTTTTGATGAGATGCTTGTCTTTATCATCTCCTTGATCGTCCCGTTCTTCTTTTTCCTGTTTTTCCTCATGAATTTCAATAGGGGTCTGTCCAGTAATGCTATCGAAGGGAGTATAATCGTTGTTTGGAATGCCTTTCCGGAAATGATTTTGACGCTTATGATTCCCAGTAAAACTAGAATAGGTACGATGAGCGACAAGGTAGCATACAGAGCAAAGTCCATAGAGATTAGTCCTTTCGATAGAAAATAGGAATGCTTTAGATTCCATTATAGGCTTCCGATGCAATTACATATACTACGAATAGAGTTCAGGTTTGTTTCGATTTTTCTTCCCATAAAGCTGCTCCAATATATGGGGGACGTGATAAAAGAGAAACGATTGCTTGAATATTTCTGTCGGTTCCCTTATAGTGTTAGATTGTGTGAGTCTTTAACGAGACTTCATGGGTGGGTGAGGGAATTTATAAAGAAGGAAAAGACATGACATCTAAGAACCGTTGGAAGGCCATTTGGTTCGTCTTGTTGGGCGCCGCCTCTTATGGCGTGTTGTCTACATTCGTTAAGCTTGGTTATCAAAGCGGATTTACGGCATCGGAAATTACGGGCAGCCAAGTTCTGTTCGGGTTGATTGTGCTGTGGCTGTTAAGCTTACCGAAGCTTCGTCAAATGAAGGGAATATCGCGCGGCATTATTGTGAAGCTTATTGCGGGCGGTACGTTTACAGGTCTAACAGGATATTTTTATTACCAATCATTGCAGGTGCTGGACGCATCGTTTGCGGTATTACTTCTGTTCCAGTTTACATGGATGGGGATGCTGTTCGATTGGTTCGTGGCAAGAAGAGTGCCGACGCTTTTCCAATGGATAGCTATGGTGCTGACACTTATTGGTACAGTACTGGCTTCCGGTATTTTATCGGGTACGATAGACCGTCCAAGTGCAAGTGGGATTGGACTCGGTTTGTTAGCCGCTTGCTGCTATACGATGTTTATCTTCTTCAGCGGTAGAGTAGCCACTCATTTGCCTGCATTGGTCCGCAGCACATGGATGATTACGGGGGCTGCCTTGATCGTATTGATCTTGATGCCGCCGCAGTTTCTCTGGAACGGATCGCTCAGCCAAGGGTTATGGAAATGGGGGATATTATTAAGCGTATTCGGCATGATTCTACCTCCATTCCTGTATGCTAAGGGAGCACCTTTTATCGAGACCGGTCTTGCTGCTGTGTTAGGCTCTGTGGAACTGCCGGTCGTCATTATTTGTTCCGCACTGCTGCTTCACGAAACGACTTATGTGCTTCAGTGGATCGGTATCGCCGTCATACTTCTAGGCGTGTTTGTGTCAGAACGGAAGACAGGTGTTCCATCCGACAGCAGTGCTTGAACGCTTATTGGGAGTTTAAAGAGAAAGGCTATACTATAAACGTTAAAAGCAGCGCCTGTCTAAACAGGTCGCTGCTTTTTTCACTAATTCATAAAAGTGCTGATTTATTAATAAAGTGCTTTGTCTATAGAGAAGCTCTGAGAGCTCCATGCTTTCTTGTTGGTCCAATCCGCCTCGCCTTGCCAGAACGGGTCTTCGGCAGGTAAGCCAAGAGGCAGGAATACGGCAGAGCATAAGTAGAGACTTCCTGTAGAAATATAGGTTTCACCAATTTCGGGTTGATGACCGCAAAAACCGATCGTAAGCCAGCCATTATCGTCGAAAGTCCCCGGTGCGTTGATCATGCGCTGCATTACGGCGGTTAAGGCGCATCGTACTTGAGCAGGCTCAAGGCTTGCGTCCAGTTGATGCTGAAGAGCCATCTGGCTGAGCAGTTGGAAGGCTCCGAATCGGTATGCCAACGATCGTCCAACCGCAGGGAAGGTTCCTTCAGGAGAGATGGATCTTTCCTGTTGAACGGCGTACCTGCGGGCACGGCAGACAACTTTCTCTTCCATATCTGCCCACGCAGGATCTTCTCCCTTAAGCGTGCTGATAATGTCTACCAGCATAGGTTGGATAACGAAGCTGTTATAATAATCGGCGTGGAAATCCGGTCCGTCTCCATAGATGCCATCGCCTTTATACCACTGTTCGTGCTGCCTAAGAGCATAGTCGACGCGCATTCTGTCCCAATCAGCACCTGCACGGTACAGTGCCGTTTCGATCATGGCCGAGAACAACAGCCAGTTGTTATAGTAAGGCTTGCGGGTACGGGTAGACTTCAATGCTTCAATAACATTCTTCTTAACATTCTCCCCAAGCTTGTTCCATAATTCTTCTGGTGCACGTACCAGAGCATGCGATAAGAAAGCAGCATCGACAATGGGCTGGTAGCCTTCGGAAAAATTCATAAAATCAGGTGACGAAGGATCAGTAGCCGCATCAATAGCACCTCTGGCCTGATCGGCATAGCGCTCACGCAGTCTGCCTTCTTCTCCATCACGGCTGCCGTTTTCAAGCCACGGAGCCATACCGGTCAATAAGCGGCCTAGTGCTTCCAAATACGTGTACATATGTCGATCATCCATCTTACGTTCGATCGGCATTTTTTCTTTTAACTGACGGTGGTTTAAATGATGAAGCACGGGCTGAGCAATTCTGCTCATCGTATCAATCCAAAAAATGCGATCCTCTCGACCAAGAGACATTTATAAACCCTCCCTATAAATAAGACAAAGCAACTGGTTCATTTGCTCATCATTTTACAACAATTTACGACAAGGGTCATTGGTGAACATGACAATAATCTTTGTGGAAAAAAGCTGTAAAAATATAATTGATTATTACATATACAATTTTTGGATTATCATGCAATATTCAACAAACATCTGTGAGCTATATGATATGTTCTTATTTTTAATAGAAATATACTCTTATTTGTGAACGCTTGCAATAAAAGTTCCGACAAATATACGATTTATCGAACGGTCTGCTGTTCATCCGAAATCTATTATTGGTCTTTCCCGTTCCCGTCATGCTGCTGCAGGCATGCGGGATTTTTTTATGTAAGATAAGATAGTCATTCTTCATGCGGAGAAGCATATCGAACTCAGGTATACCTGCACGCCAAAATTTGATATTCTTAGTAGAGTTCATTGAGTGCAACATTTTATTCGTTACGTTCGTTTATATAGTTGCAAGAGAGGGGGATCCCAGTGGTAGCGCCAGAACTGATAAAGGCTGCCCAATCGGGCGATCGCGACGCTCTAATTACCCTACTGCGTGAAATAGAAAATCATGTATATCGAACTGCTTATTACATTCTGGGGAATGAGCAGGACGCTATGGATGCCGCACAGGAAGCGTTAATACGTATTTATACCAAAATTAATTCTTATGAAGAAAAAGCTCAGTTCAAAACGTGGGTACAACGAATTGTCACTAACTTATGCATAGACAAATTCAGAAGGTCCAAGCCTACCGTTTCCATCGACGAGCATGAGCTTAACTTTACTGCAAACAAGACGGTAGAAGATGAGGTTATGTCCGCATATATTGCCCAAGATATTAAAGAGGCAATTGATAAGCTGCCGGAACATCATCGATCGGTTGTTGTACTGCGATATTTGCAGGATTTTTCCTACAACGAAATTGCCGAATCTTTGGATTTGCCCATCAACACGGTGAAGTCCTATTTATTCAGGGCAAGGCAGCAGTTACAAACATTGTTGCAGGATTACAAAAAAACCAAGAGTGATGCTATCAGAGGCTAATTCACTTCGTCGGTTTGCGTGAGTTCATCTGGGTCTTATTTATTCTGCTTCGTATTTGTAAATATCAATTGTGAATTGTTCAGAAAGGTAGTGTGCGGGATGATGTGTCAAGAGGTGATCGAACTCATGCAGAGATACCTCGATCAGGATCTCGATGAATTAGAATATGAACAAATGCTGGGGCATTTGCAGCAGTGCTCGGAATGTACGGAACTGTTCCAGCGTTTGGCAGCTTTGTCTCAGGAACTGGAGCAATTACCTAAAGTAACTCCAGCTTACAGCTTAGTGGATGCTATTATGCCGAAGCTGCAGAGAATTGATGAAGGCTTCCCTGCAGTGGAATACCCGATTGCACCTGTCGCTCCTCTACCTGATAAGTATAAGGAGACACCACTTACGGAAGAAGCTAGGGCTCAAGTCGAGCATGCAGTAGGATGGCGAAAAAGAATTCGGGGACTTGTCTCCATGCGGATTGTGGGCGGTGTGGTTGCAGCTGGTCTGGTACTTGGGTTTTTCGTGTTTGAGCAGCAGGAGCAGCGCGGCGGGATGAATGATGCGGGATCCATGCTGATGTCCTCTACCACTCAAAACAAGGCTGAGAGTACAGCAAAGCAGGACCCTGCTTCAGGAGCAAACAGCAAACGGGTTGCAGAATCGTCCAGTGCGGCCAACCCGTCGGATCAGCAGGCAGCAATGGATACAGTCAAGCCGGATTCCACTGCAAAAGCTCCTTTGGGGGCCCCTGCCCAAAGTCAAGAAAATAAGGTTCAGCCGCCAAGTGCTGATACTCCGTTAAAGAAAAGCGTAAGTACTGGATTAGGGCAGCAGGAACCTTCTAAGGAACCGGTGCAGCGTTCTGCCGATCAAGGTACAGTTAATGATCAAATTCCAACTTCAACACCATCTACTAAGTCGCAGCCGCAGGATGCACCTGTTAATGAGGAATTAGCTCCTCCGCCAGTAGAATCGCCCGCAGGTCGAAGCGGTGCTCCAGTTAATAAAATGACGGTTCCGAATCCGGCCCAATCATTTGTAAATCCGGACTCAACGTTATCGGATGGCACGGGTGGCAATGCTTCCGCTTTTGCGGGTAATCAGAATGATGCTGCGCCCGGAGCCCAGTCGAATGGCGATGCTGCCAACAAGACGAAACCGGAGGAAATGGGAATTAACCAACAGTATTCGGTGTCTTCGTCTGGCAATCCAAGTACGCTAACCTCTCCGGATAAAGGCTATGTGGCTGCTATCAATGATAAGCGTCAGGTTGTTATTACAGACAATCAGCAGAAGGTACTGTTTACTTCCAGTAACACATGGACGGTGAAAGACAAGATGGAACTGGTTGAATGGACAGAGGGGCAGATGCTTACTTATCGTGTAAGTAATGAATCGGGAACAAATACCTATGTCATTAATGTAAAAGACAAAACAGAAATAAAAAAATAATGGTTTATGCCGCGGCCAGTCACCAATCGGGCGCGGCGTAATATAATATGGTGTAGCATCACACTACGAGCGCGTCGTATGATCACCACGGGGAAGGTTTCTAGAGCTTTCCTCATAGTGTTTATATAGATGGGGTTTCGTGCAAAGGGATTATGTTCAAAACCTGCAGGTTTTGACGTAATCCCTTTGTTGTTGCTACAATGTCAAAAGAAGAAAGTAGGGGGAGCGGAGATGGATTATAAAACGGCGTTGAAACAAATTCAACAGGGGAAGTTTGCCCCGGTCTACGTGTGCTATGGTGCTGAATCGTACCTGATCCACGCATTAATTGAGAAGCTGACGGATCGTCTTGTAGATCCGGAACAAAGGCCGTTCGCGGTAACCAAATATGACTTGTCGGAAACGTCATTGGATACGGTAATTGAGGAAGCGGAGACGCTCCCTTTTATGGTGCCTCGCAAGCTGGTTATTGCAACGAACGCATTATTCCTTACCGGTGCAAAGGAAAGCACCAAAGTAGAGCATAAACCTGAACGTTTGACTGAATATATGAAGGCGCCGACCGATTTTTCCGTTGTCGTGCTTACAGTAGATGCGGACAAGCTCGATGAAAGAAAGAAGCTGGTCAAAGCATTGAAGGAAGCAGATTGCTTGGTTTCTTGTGCATCGCTATCTGCTGACGATTTGTCGCATTGGGTAAAGCAAGAGGCGGACAAAGCCGGATTCACATTTGCACCGGGAGTAGCAGAGCAGTTCATCTTGTATACCGGAACCAGCCTACAGGCTTTATCCAGTGAATTGGAAAAGTGTGCGCTGTTCGTAGGTCGCGGCGGGACGCTTACAGAGGATGCGTTAGAGCAGCTGGTAACACGTTCGATAGAACAAAATATTTTTATATTGATAGAACATATTGTTCAGCTTCAATTGGAGAAAGCGTTCACGATGCTGTCGGAGCTGCTTCGCAGAAAGGAAGAACCGATTAAGATTATGGCTCTGATCGCCCGCCAGTTCCGAATCATGTTTCAAGTGAAGGATCTACAGCAGCAAGGGTATTCTCAGCAGCAAATGGCTTCCCAGCTAGGGCTCCATCCTTACGCTGTAAAGATTGCCTCAGGGCAAAGCAACCGGTTTGAATTGAAGCAGCTCGCGGATATTTTAAACCAACTATCTGATTTGGATTATCAAATGAAGAGCGGAAAAATCGATAAGGTATTGGGGCTAGAAATGTTTCTTCTTAAGCTCATAGCTTGAAGCAATAAACGAGGGTATAAAAAACGACCGATTCCCATGGGAATCGGTCGTTTTTGGTATTAAGCCTGAGCAGAAATCGCGTTCAGTTTTTTCGCTAAACGGGATTTTTTGCGGGCAGCGGCATTTTTATGGATTAAACCTTTAGTTGCTGCTTTGTCCAGTTTTTTGCTGGCAGCAATCAAGGCTGCTTTTGCAGTGTCCACATTGTTGCTGGCTGCAGCAGTTTCAAAGCTCTTAACTGCAGTGCGAAGAGCGGATTTGTGAGATGCGTTACGAAGACGACGCTTTTCACTTACTTTTACTCTTTTAATCGCGGATTTAATGTTCGGCATTGACGTTCACCTCCTAATACGACTTGCATAAAATCATTCGGTGCCTATTTGTTGACAACTCTAGATATTCTAACATGACCCATATTAAAATGCAATAGAGTCATTGGGCAGGTCTGACAATTGTTTGAATAGCGTCATTCCCTTTGTCACACACTAATTACGCATGCTTACGTTGAAAGGAGAAATGCCCAATGGATTTGAGCGCCTATTCGGTTCGTACCGATTTAGCACTAGAAGCGCATGACTTGGCTTCCGCAACCGGTCAAACGATTCCAGGAGTACATAGGTCAGTTGAAAACCAAGAAGGAATACGAATCAGTACGATTGATATTACCTCTGATGAAGGCTCTCGCGCTATCGGTAAGCTCCCTGGTCATTACATTACTATTGAAGTTCCTGAGCTTCGTCAAAAAGACAGCGATCTGCAGGATCGTGTCGCTATGGTTATCGCAAAGGAATTCGAAGGTTTTTTGGCAAAGCTCAATATAAATCCCATGGCTAAAGTATTGGTGATAGGTCTCGGCAACTGGAACGTCACTCCTGATGCGTTAGGACCCATTGTCGTCGAAAATATTATGGTTACCCGCCATTACTTCGAACTGATGCCTGGTCAGGTCAGTCCTGGATATCGCCCCGTCAGCGCAGTTGCTCCGGGTGTTCTAGGTACTACGGGGATTGAGACAGGAGAAATCGTTCAGGGGATCGTGGAAAAGTCCAAGCCCGATTTGGTCATCGCGATTGATGCCTTGGCTTCCCGTTCATTAGAAAGAGTGAACACGACGATTCAAATTGCCGATACCGGTATTCACCCCGGGTCTGGGATAGGCAATAAGCGTAAAGGATTGACGCTGGAAACTTTGGGAGTGCCAGTTATAGCTATCGGTGTGCCTACGGTTGTTTTTGCCTCCACGATCGTCAACAATGCATTCGATATGATGCATAACCATTTTCAAAAACAGACCGACAATACAGGCAAAATCTTAGGTCTCTTGGATAATATGCAGGAAAATGAACGACTTGAGCTGGTGAAGGAAGTATTGAATCCTCTTGGCCATGATTTGCTCGTTACACCTAAAGAGATCGATCAGTTTATTGAGGACATTGCTAACATTATTGCAAGCGGCTTGAATGCTGCCCTTCACGAAGCAGTCGATGCGGACAACGTTTCGGCTTATACACATTAATTAATGATCACAAAAGTCCATTAAAAACGCCAGGCGAGGCTGCAAATTTGCGGCGGAAGCTTGGCGTTTTTTTATGTACTTGAACTCTTCTAAATAGAATCAACGGACTTCTATGACTATGAAATTGTAGTTCTATCTTCTAGCAAACGTTCATAGATTTGAATTAGAAGGCTGGACGACGCTGGAAGGTAGTGTGATAGCTTGCTAGGAAGCTTTCCTATGGAAGCTCAAAAGCTCAGCAATGCTTACGAAGAAAGCTTTCCTACGGAAAGCTCTAAGGAGGGAACCAAATTGAAATGGACTGCAGTAACGGTGAATTTAAACAAATATCGTAAAGCGGGACAAGAACTAGGTGTGTATATCCGAATAGTTAGCTTTTTAACAGTAGGCTGCCTGTTTTTTTTCATAGCATTAGGATTGCTAGGCTACGCTCAAGCGAGATGGACAAGCACGACACCATCCTCTTCCATGAAAGGGTTGGCAGCGGCCGTATCGAGTCAATTCTTTATGGATATGATGGGGATGGAAATGCCTCATTTGCAAAAAGACCGTCAATCGTTTACCTTTTCGCAGGCTAACGTCTCCGGATTTTTATTCTCGTTGGTTACAGACCTCAATGTAAAGGATCCCAAGACATTCATCGCTAGGGAGATGCCAGGCTTGACGGAGGATCGCTCAGTGGTTCTTCGCAAAAGCAGCACGACGGGGGACGATGGCCCGGAGGATTACAGTCCCAAAGCGGATGCGCTCCCGAAAAATGGCGAAGGAGCAGAGGGCTCTATTACTGCAAATCCTACAGCACCCAAAGAAGGAGATGCTGTAGCAGGACCTGCTATACCAACCCCGGCAGCACAGCCTCCCAAGACAGCCGGGAAAAATGTTGCCTTCATCTATCAAACGCATAACACAGAATCGTATTTACCAGAGCTTCCCGGAGTTACAGATCCTGATAAAGCGTACGATTCCAAGAAGAATGTAACGCTGGTTGGACTGAGGCTTGCGCAGAAGCTGGAACAAGACGGCATAGGAGCGGTTCACTCCGACCTCAACTATCCGGCCATCGAGAAAAAGTTCTATTACCCTTATTCCTATAAGTATTCGTTGAAAACTTTGCAAGAAGCAACCACATCCCATCCTGATTTGAAGTTTTACTTTGATATTCACCGCGATTCTCAACGCCGCGAGAAAACCACTGTGACACTGAACGGAAAAGACTATGCCCAGCTGTATTTCATTATCGGGGGTAAAAATCCGGATTGGAAAGAAAACGAACAGTTCGCCTCCCAAATCCATCAAGCGATGGAAGCCAAGTATCCCGGGTTATCGAAAGGGATGTTCGCGAAGGCAGCAGAAGGCAACGGAGTATACAATCAAAATTTCTCTACAAATAGTGTGCTTATTGAAGTTGGCGGCGTAGACAATTCTCTTGAAGAATGCTACCGGACCGTAGATCTGCTCGCACAAGCCATTACTGAGGTCGTCCTGAATGTCCAAAAAGTAGATGGCAGCTTACAAAACGATGGTAAGGACGTTAAGAAAAATTAGATTAAAGCTGGGAGCAACGGGGGCGGATATCGATGAAAAAGTTTTATATCAGGCTGCTGATTGTCATTCTTTGTATCGGGTTCTGTATCTTTTTTGGAGTGGATTTGGCGACACGGGGTGTCGAGAGAATCCAGGGTCCGATGGCCTCAGACGCAGCTATAGTCAGACCTTGGCAGCCAGCCGTCAAACAGCAGGATACAAAGACGAATGTCCCCACCCCCAAGCCGACAGCTCCGTCTACAATGAAAGAAGAGAAAGCCAAGGAACAGGTGGAGCCTCCTGAGCCTAAAGCAGAGATATCCAAAGCATCAGGCATCAACAGACTTGGCAACAAAATAGGCGAGCTGCTGCAAATATTGGCTTTTCATACTATCAAGCTGTTTGTTGCTCTGTTCGATACCATCACTTAAAAAGCTTTCCGTCAAGCATCCATTGCTGAGCAACCACACAACTGCTATAATTAGAGGTATTGTAAATTTGTAGGTTAGTGAGGGTCTCCGTAGATGGATATTCAAGCAAGACAGAAGAAGATAAGAAACTTTTCGATTATTGCCCATATTGACCATGGGAAGTCGACCTTGGCCGACCGGATCCTTGAGTTCACTGGAGCGCTCTCCTCGCGTGAGATGCAGGAGCAGGTTCTGGACCAAATGGATCTGGAGCGGGAGCGGGGCATTACGATTAAGCTGCAGGCCGTACGTTTAAACTACCGTGCGGATGACGGAGAAGAATATATTTTAAATTTGATCGATACGCCGGGACACGTCGATTTCACTTATGAAGTATCACGAAGCTTGGCAGCCTGTGAAGGCGCACTGTTAGTTGTGGATGCAGCCCAAGGGATTGAGGCGCAAACATTGGCTAACGTATATCTGGCGCTGGATAATAATTTGGAGATTTTGCCGGTCATTAATAAAATCGATTTGCCGAGTGCTGATCCTGAACGGGTTAAGCAGGAAGTCGAGGATGTCATTGGACTTGATGCAAGCGACGCAGTTCTGGCTTCGGCTAAAGCTGGTATCGGCATAAAGGAAATACTGGAGCAGGTTGTACAGCGCGTTCCTGCACCTACGGGAAGTCCTGACCAACCGCTGAAGGCGCTTATCTTTGACTCACACTATGACCCTTATAAAGGGGTTATCGTATACGTTAGGGTAATTGACGGATCGATTCGAGCAGGCTCCAAAATCAAGTTTATGGCAACGGAAAAAGTGTTTGAAGTTATTGAGGTAGGGGCATTTAAGCCGCGCATGTCCATTGTCGATTCGTTGGATATCGGGGATGTAGGCTTTATTGTAGCCGGAATTAAAAATGTTGGAGACACGCGTGTCGGGGATACAGTGACTGATGCGAAAAATCCAGCTCCAGAAGCACTGCCAGGTTACCGCAAAATTAACCCAATGGTATTCTGCGGTTTGTATCCGATTGAGACTAGCGACTACAACGATTTGCGTGAAGCGCTGGAGAAGCTGCAGCTCAACGATGCTTCACTCAGCTTTGAGCCTGAAACCTCCACTGCACTGGGGTTTGGTTTCCGTTGCGGCTTCCTTGGATTGCTCCACATGGATGTTATTCAAGAGCGGATTGAGCGGGAATTCAATATCCCGCTTATTACGACAGCGCCAAGCGTTGTGTTCAAGGTCACTTTAACCAACGGCGAAGTCATCAGCATTGAGAATCCATCGTTATTCCCTGAGGTCGGCAAGATCGATTTCGTTGAAGAGCCTTACGTCAAAGCGGCTGTCATCGTGCCTAACGACTATGTCGGAGCGATTATGGAGCTGTGCCAAGGCAAACGCGGCGAGTTCGTGAACATGGAATACCTGGATACGACACGTGTTACTCTAACGTATCAAATTCCGTTGGCCGAAATCGTCTACGATTTCTTCGATCAATTGAAATCGAGCACGAAAGGCTATGCATCCTTCGATTACGAGCTATCGGGTTACAGAAGATCCAATCTGGTGAAGATGGATATTATGCTGAACGGGGAGCAGGTGGATGCCTTGTCATTCATCGTTCACCGTGACCGTGCTTACAACCGCGGACGGATTATTTGCGAAAAGCTGAAAGATTTGATTCCGCGTCAAATGTTCGAAGTACCTATTCAGGCTGCGATCGGACAAAAAATTATTTCCCGGGAAACCGTCAAAGCGATGCGCAAAAACGTATTGGCAAAATGTTACGGTGGCGATATTTCACGTAAACGGAAGCTGCTGGAGAAGCAGAAGGAAGGTAAGAAACGGATGAAGCAGGTCGGAAGCGTAGAGGTTCCGCAGGAAGCGTTCATGGCCGTATTAAGAATAGACGAGTAAAACTTAAGGAGGCAGGTGCGCCCAGCAAGCGCATCTGCTTTTCCATTAGAAGGGGAGGGAGGAGCTTAAGATGATGTATCAACGGCAAGAAACGCCTCAGGCTGTCTATATCCATATCCCTTTTTGCACGAATAAATGCCATTACTGCGATTTTAATTCGTTCGTGTTAAAGGGCCAACCGGTAATGGATTATTTGGACGCACTGGAGCGTGAGATGGAACAGACGGTTGCCGCGGTGCCGCCAGGGGAAATCGAAACGATCTTTGTAGGTGGTGGAACTCCAACTGTATTGCTGCCGGACCAGATGGAGAGCTTTTTGAAGAGAGTGAAGACCTATTTCCCTAACCCATCACCAAATATCGAATTTTCGATGGAAGCTAATCCAGGCACAACGGACTTGGAAAAGCTGCAGGCGATGAAAGAAGGAGGCGTTAACCGAATCAGCTTCGGCGTACAATCCTTTGATAATGCGCTTTTAGAAGGGATCGGAAGAATTCATAATACGGACGATGTATATCGTAGTCTCGAGAATGCTCGTAAAGTCGGCTTTACTAATTTGTCTATCGATTTAATGTTCGGTCTACCTAAGCAGACAGTAGCGATCATGAACGATACAATAGACAAGGCATTAGCGTTAAATCTGCCTCATTACTCCATTTACAGCTTGAAAGTGGAAGAGAATACGCTGTTCCATACCTTGTATCAGAAAAATCAGCTTCCTCTGCCAGAGGAAGACGAAGAACTGAATATGTTTTTGCTTATTATGGATAGGTTGAAGCAAGCCGGCTATTCACAGTATGAGATCAGCAATTTCGCTAAACCCGGCTTCGAAAGCCGACATAATAGCATGTACTGGTTGAACCGCAGCTACTACGGAATGGGTGCTGGCGCACATGGCTATACGTACGGAAATCGCCATATCAATATCAAGGGCGTTCAGCCTTATATTGATGCCACCCGTGAGGGGCTGCCTATTCTTGAAAAGTATGAGATCAGCGAGCAGGATGCTATGGAAGATTTCATGATGGTCGGATTGCGTTTGCTGCGTGGTGTCGATAGAGCGGACTTCTCCAAGCAGTTTGGGCGGGAATTAGAGACGGTATTCGGAAGCGAACTAAACAAGCTTCTTGGGCTGCAGCTGCTGGAGAGCACAGACATAGGCTATCGCTTATCGTCTCAAGGAGTTCTCCTGGGGAATGAAGTGTTCGGTGAATTTTTGAGCGAATAGTTAGGATGGGAAAGACCTGGCCTTGGCCAGGTTTTTTCTTATATGTCCATTCCCTGAAATTAACAAGGTTGTGCATATTTCTTATTGAATTTTTTATGCGTCTTGTTGTATATTTATTCATATCTAATTTTTACTATGAATGGTGGGTTTTCTATGGCAGTCACATGCAGAAAAGCAACAGAACAGGACATCGATACATTATATGAAATTATACAAGGATATGCAGAGCAAGGGATTATGCTGCCGAGATCAAGGGAAACCTTGATGGATCAGCTGGATACCTTTGTCGTGGCTGTTATAGAAGACCGTCTGGTCGGCTGTGGTTCCTTAACGAGGTTAGGTCAGGATCTTGTAGAGATTCGTTCCCTAGGTGTAACAGGAGGCTACAAGGGTCAAGGAATCGGAAGATCTCTTGTCGATGCTCTAGTAGAGGAAGCAAGACACCAGGAAATACCTAAGGTTATGGCATTAACCTATGAAGTGGCCTTTTTTGAGAAAAACGGCTTCACGGTCGTGCAAAAAGAGATTTTTCCTGAGAAGGTATGGCGCGACTGTATTCACTGCAAAAAGCAGCATTGCTGCGATGAAATAGCCGTTTTGAAGCGGTTGGATTGACTTGACACAGACCTTCGGGTCTGTTATTTTTGTATTATGAATTAGCACTCAACAGTTCGGAGTGCTAACGGTGAAGTAAAAAATGGTATTTCAAGAAAAAGTCTAATTAAGTAAAAACAAATACAATTGTTAAATATTTTGGGAGGGTTGAATATGTTGACCGAACGCCAGCGGCATATATTGAGTGCTATCGTAGATGATTATATTCGTTCAGCAGAGCCGGTAGGCTCCCGCAGTATATCTAAGCGCGGCAATGTGGGATTCAGCCCTGCCACCATACGCAATGAAATGTCCGACTTGGAAGAGATGGGCTATTTGGAACAGCCGCACACGTCCGCAGGACGTATCCCGTCTCATAAAGGCTACCGTTATTATGTCGATCACCTGGTCACATTCGGCAGTCTGGCGGAGCATGAAGTTGAAGCGCTCAAATGTTTTTTCTCGGAAAAAATGCAGGAGATGGAGCAAGTCATTCAGCATGTAGCTATGATGTTGTCCAATCTTACTAACTATACATCGATTGTCATGGGACCGGAAATGTTCAGCACAACGCTGCGTCATCTGCAGATCGTGCCGCTGAATGAACGAACGGCGGTTGCTATTGTTGTGACGAACACGGGACATGTTGAGAACAAGACAGTAACGATTCCGGAAGGAATTCCTGTCTCGGAAATTGAAAAGTTCGTCAATTTGCTTAATGCTCGGCTTCAGAATGTGCCGCTGCTGCATTTTAAATCCAAGCTGTTCAGTGAAATTGGCGAGGAGATGCGCAGCTACGTATCAGGATATGAGGAACTGATGGCGATGCTTAATAACGTTGTTGATCAGGACGAAGAAAACCGGATTTTCCTGGGCGGAACAACCAATATGCTGACGCAGCCCGAGTTTCAGGATATGGAGAAGGTAAAGAACATTCTCGATTTACTGGCAGAGGCGCCAATGCTTGCAAAGCTGATCACGGGTATGCATTCAGGTATTCAAGTCAAGATCGGGAGCGAAAACTCTGTTGCAGCGATCAATGATTGCAGCCTTATAACCGCTTCATATTCGTTTGACGGCAAGCACCTTGGAACCATCGGTATTCTTGGGCCTACACGGATGGATTACGGTAAAGTGATTAATTTGCTGGACCACTTGTCTAAAGATATGACGCTGATGCTGGAGCGATGGTATAAATGAGCCAAATTAAGCCTGTCACACACGAAGGCGATGATACGTATGCAACGCTGTTGAATAATGCGGGAGCCATCCGCGCAATTTGTTCGGCTGTTGAAGGTACGCTCGGGCCTAAGGGTCTGGATACGATGCTGGTCGGCGGACAGGGCGAAGTCATTATAACGAATGACGGTGTGACCATTTTGGAAAAGATGGACGTTACCCATCCTGCGGCACGCCTCTTGATTCAAGTAGCGCGTTCCCAACAACAGCAAGTAGGAGATGGAACAACGACTGCTACGGTATTAGCGGGAGCACTGGTAGCCGAAGGCGTGGCACAGGTTACTCGTGGTGTTCCCGTAGCCAAGGTAGTCAGAGGGATTCAGCAAGGAGTTGCCGCGGCCTTGGCATCGCTTGCTAAGCGAAGTCGGCGCATTGAAGGCTTAAAAGATCCGCTTCTGTATCGTATAGGATATATAGCCGGTCGTGAGCATTCCGACTTGGCAGAGCTTGTGCTTAATGGAGCTCAGCGATTAGGAGTTCATAAGCTGCAGGAGGAAAACTTCCGATTTGCGGATGTGGTCGTATCACACAGCCGAGCCGTTAGTGAAGTGTGGCCCGGACTTCTCATTCAGAAGAAGCCGGTCAATTCACAGCTTGAGTTTCCGCCTGATGCGGCATCGGTTCTTGTTTTTCAGGATGCTTTCGAGCCTGAGACCATCGACGAGGAAGCTCTTATGACCGAGGCTGGCTTTCAGAAGCAAATGCAGCTGAAGGAGCAATTCCGTAAGTCGCTTGAGAAGCTCGTAGAGCTGCAGGTTGGGCTTATCATCGCGGATCGGGGCGTGAATGCGGAGGCGGAGCAGTTTTGTACCGATCATGGGATCATGGTCGTACAGCGTGTACCGCGCTCCGATCTTAGGCTCGTGTGCGAGTATACCGGAGCAAGGCCAATCCGTCGCAGCGGGCTTCGTAAGCCGTCCTCTGAGCTTGCAGGCTACCTGGGCTTCGCCGGACGCGTTTCGTACGACGAGCGTCTCGAGTGCGTACGAATGGCTGAGGGCAAGGGCAGGACGCAGGTGACCATCGTCGTTGGTGCCAGCACAAGCGAGGTTGTAGGAGAGCGGCTGCGCATCGCAAGGGATGCGGCCTCCGCCGTACAGGCAGCACTGCGAGGCGGGTGTTTGCCAGGCGGTGGCGCTGCCGAAATGGCGGCTGCCTACGAGCTGGATCGTCTGAGAGAGACGATCCAAGGCATGGAGGGCTTCGGCGTAGCAGCAGTAGCCCAAGCGCTTCGCAAGCCGCTTGCACAGATCGTCGTCAATGCGGGCTACAATCCGCTTGAGAAGGTCGAAGAAGTGAAGGCGGCGCAAATAAACGCGGGCACTGATGCACTTGGCGTCGATTGCGATACCGGTGCCGTCATCGATATGCTGGAGCATGGTGTTGTCGATCCTGCTCATGTGAAGCTGCATGCACTTCAAGCAGCAGGAGAGGTGGCTGCTGCTGTGCTTAGGATTCATACCGTCATTAAGATGAAGCAGCCACGAGCTGAAGAATAACAATTTTTATCCGGTCATCCGCAGATTCCTTCAACTAAATTTGCTTACATCAGGGATGGTCTGGTTAAAATAAATAAATAACAACTATAACAATCGGATTCGGATCAAGGAGGTGACAGATATTGAGTACTGAACAAAAAAACCAATTCGAAAACCAAGCGGACAACGGGCAAGAGGTTGACGCTACATATAACGAAGATACCGATACTGCAGCAGATCAACAACAAGAGGCAGCAAATGAGCAGTCCGGTGAGCTGGAGCAGCTTCGTCAGCTGGCGGAGGAAAATTACCAACGCTCCCTTCGGGCCCAAGCGGATTTCGATAACTTTAGAAGACGTACGCGTCAAGAAAAAGAAGAGTTCGCTAAATATGCTTCCTTGAAGGTGGTTGAGCAGCTTCTTCCGGTAGTGGATAACTTCGAAAGAGCCTTAGCCGCAAGTAAAGATAGCAAAGATTATGATTCATTGTTGAAGGGAGTCGATATGATTTTCCGTCAATTGGATCAAGTTCTTGGTAACGAAGGCTTGAAAGCAATGGATGCTGTAGGACAACCGTTTAATCCAGAGTTCCACCAAGCGATTATGCAGGTAGAGTCCGACGAGCATGAGGAAGGCATCGTAGTGGAAGAAGTTCAAAAAGGTTACATGCTCAAGGATAAAGTGCTGCGTCCTGCAATGGTGAAAGTGAGTTCCTAGTTCCTCTTTCAGCATTTTCATTGCCATCTATCATGACATTCTTAATCATATAATCAATGATTCAAGCGATCGTTTGTAAATTAAAGGAGGTTTAATCCAACATGAGTAAAGTAATCGGTATTGACTTAGGAACAACGAACTCTTGCGTAGCCGTAATGGAAGGCGGAGAAGCTGTTGTTATTCCAAATCCGGAAGGTAACCGTACAACTCCTTCCGTAGTAGGCTTCAAGAAAGATGGAGAGCGTGTAATCGGTGAGACAGCTAAACGTCAAGCTATCACGAATCCAGACCGTACCGTGATTTCTATTAAACGTCACATGGGTACAAACCATAAAGAAAACATTGACGGCACAGAGTATACACCTCAAGAAATTTCCGCTATGATTTTGCAAAAGCTGAAAGCTGACGCAGAAGCATATCTTGGAACGTCTGTAACTCAAGCAGTTATTACGGTTCCTGCTTATTTCAATGACAGCCAGCGTCAAGCGACTAAAGATGCTGGTAAAATCGCAGGTCTGGAAGTATTGCGTATCGTCAACGAGCCGACAGCAGCAGCTTTGGCTTACGGTATGGAGAAATCCGAAGACCAAACCATCCTAGTTTATGACTTGGGCGGCGGTACTTTCGACGTATCCATCCTTGAGCTGGGCGACGGCTTCTTCGAAGTTAAAGCTACTAGCGGTGACAACCGTTTGGGCGGCGACGACTTTGACCAAGTTATCATCGATTATTTGGTAGCTGAATTCAAAAAAGAGCAAGGAATTGACCTTAGCAAAGATAAAGCGGCTGTTCAACGTTTGAAGGACGCTGCAGAAAAAGCTAAGAAAGAGCTTTCCGGTGTATTGACAACTACGGTTTCCCTGCCGTTTATTACTGTAGTAGACGGAGTTCCTCAGCACTTGGAATTAAACCTGACTCGTGCTAAGTTCGAGGAAATCTCTGCTGCGCTTGTTGAAAGAACAATGGGACCTGCACGCCAAGCACTTAGCGATGCTGGTTTGTCCGCAAGCCAAATCGACAGAGTCGTTCTTGTCGGTGGTTCCACACGGATTCCTGCTGTTCAAGAAGCGGTAAAACGTTTGATCGGCAAAGAGCCGCATAAAGGCGTTAACCCAGACGAAGTAGTTGCACTGGGTGCAGCTGTTCAAGCGGGCGTATTGACAGGCGACGTAAAAGACGTTGTTCTTTTGGACGTAACTCCATTGTCCCTGGGTATCGAAACAGCTGGCGGCGTGTTCACTAAAATGATCGACCGCAATACAACGATCCCTACGACAAAATCGCAAGTATTTACTACTTATGCTGACAATCAGCCAAGCGTAGAAATTCACGTGCTTCAAGGTGAGCGCGCAATGGCTAACGATAACAAAACTTTGGGTCGGTTCATCCTGGGTGACATTCCACCGGCTCCACGCGGTATTCCGCAAGTCGAAGTTACTTTCGATATTGATGCGAACGGAATCGTTAACGTAAACGCGACGGATAAAGGCACAGGCAAAAGCCAAAAAATTACGATCACTTCCTCCAGCGGTTTGTCCGATGAAGAAATCGATCGCATGATGAAAGATGCTGAGTCCCATGCTGATGAAGACCGTAATCGTAAAGATTTGGTAGAGGCTCGCAACAATGCCGATCAGCTGGTATACTCTGTAGATAAAACGATTAAAGATCTTGGAGATAAAGTTGACCAAGCTGAAATCGATAAAGCGAATGCTGCTAAAGAGAAGGTCAAAAAGGTTCTGGAAGGCGACAACTTGGATGAAATCAAAGCCGCTACAGACGAATTGACTGAAGTAGTTCAACAGCTTTCCGTAAAATTGTATGAGCAAGCTCAGCAAGCACAAGCTGGTGATGCTGGAGCCGCTGGTGCTGAAGGTGCACCGAAGAAAGACAATGTCGTAGACGCTGATTTCGAAGTTGTAGACGATAAAAAGCAAGGTTAATTTCCCGGTAGTTATACCCTATAGTGTATGGAAAGGTCAAAGCCGCTTGCCGGCTTTGACTTTCCCTATGTAGAATAGGAATTTGGCTATTGGCGATAAAACCTACTTGCTTACGAAGCGATTTTTGCTAGAGCAAAACTTTAGGTCGTTCATCTTGGGATGCGTCGGCAGACGTTTTCTCATGGCTTTAAGAATGGGAGTGGAAGAATGAGTAAACGCGATTTTTACGAGGTACTTGGGGTAGGCAAGGAAGCTTCGCAAGATGAAATTAAAAAGGCTTATCGCCAAATGGCCCGGCAATTCCATCCGGACGTTAACAAAGCTCCAGACGCGGAACAAAAGTTTAAGGAAGCAAAGGAAGCTTATGACGTTCTGAGCGATGACCAGAAAAAAGCGCAATATGACCGATTTGGTCATGTCGATCCGAATCAAGGCATGGGTGGCGCCGGCGGTGCCGATTTTGGTGGCTTTGGCGATTTGTTCGATATGTTTTTTGGCGGCGGGGGCCAACGTCGTAACCCGAATGCTCCGCAGCGAGGCAACGATTTGCAGTACACGCTGACTATCGAATTTAAAGAAGCGGTATTCGGTAAAGAAACGGATATTCATATTCCGCGCACTGAAACCTGCGAAACATGTCATGGCAATGGCGCGAAACCGGGAACGAAGCCCGAAACTTGTACCGTGTGTAAAGGTAGCGGTCAGCAGGAAGTCGTTCAGAACACAGCTTTTGGCCGGATCGTTAATCGCCGGGTATGTTCGGCCTGCGGTGGCCAGGGCGTAACGATCAAGGAAAAATGCGGCACTTGTCATGGATCCGGAAAAGTGAAAAAGCAGCGCACTATTCATCTGAATATCCCTGCGGGCGTAGATGACGGAGCACAGCTTCGTGTTTCCGGTGAAGGTGAATCGGGTACACGCGGAGGTCCAGCTGGTGATTTGTACGTTGTTATTCGCGTGAAGTCGCATGATTTCTTCGAGCGCGAAGGCGACGATATTTATTGCGAAATCCCTCTAACCTTTGCGCAAGCGGCGCTTGGTGACGAGATTGAAATTCCTACGCTAACGGAAAAGGTTAAGCTGAAAATTCCGGCGGGGACACAAACCGATACGTACTTCCGCTTGAAAGGCAAAGGCGTACCTCGTTTAAGAGGATACGGTCAAGGGGATCAGCACGTGAAGGTCGTTGTCGTCACGCCGACGAATATGAATGACGAGCAAAAAGAATTGCTGCGAGAGTTTTCACGCCTCAGCGGAGAAAATACGCATGAACAGCAGCAATCTATCTTTGAGCGCATGAAAAAGGCGTTTTTAGGGGACTAAGAAGAAGCACACTTGCGGGGAAACCAGCAAGTGTGTTTTTTTACATAATTTAAATTTAGGGGTTCCCCGCAACTTGAATTCACTTCGAAGCTGAAGGCTCCACTTTGTGGGGGTATTTTGTTGTGCATATTAACATCGGTTTTGCGGACAATAGGAGGAGGTTTTTTAACTTACTCAGAAGGAGTGTTGTTACTCATGCCTAAGAAACAACAATCGAATCAACAAAATCAGAAGCTGCCCGTAGCGAAGAATGAAGATGTTGAATATAATGCTGAATTTGCGGATGAAGAGGATCTGGAGGCTTTGGAACGTGCCGAGCAAGCAGATTCAAGACAGCAATTCTAGACGAAGCTGTAGGAGGCGAACTAGTTGTGGCTGAAAAAAGCATCATGGCCTTTTTCCAATCTCCCGATCAAGCCGAACGGATCGTACCTAAGCTGAAGGCATTGCGAGTGGTCGATGTTTCGGTAGACTCCATTCATCATAATGGTGCAGCAGGTGTCAGCGAATCCATGAACCCGGCAACGGGGACTTTTCCCGGACTTTCCTTTTTAACCTATGGTACAGAAGGTCAGGGAATCGATGAACGGATTCTCTCAGCGGCAAGTGTCGATGCAAGCGGCATGAGTGCACCTATGGAGGAAGTGTTTCAAGGGGATTTTAACGGAATGGACCGGATGGATACCCTACTTACCGTCGTCGTCAATGAGCCTTATTATGAGCAAGCGGTTCGGGTCATTACGGAGGCTGGAGGGAAAATATAAGGCAGGTCAAAAAGCTTCCTGAATCGGGAAGCTTTTTTGTTGGCCGGAATTATTGTATACTGGGAATCATGTGCATTGCCTTAGTTGAACGTTTAGGGAGGATATAGACATGCGTTGGCATGAAGTTACCGTACATACGACAGAAGAAGCAATTGAGATGATTTCGAATTTTATCCATGAGCTTGGAGCAGGCGGGGTATCCATAGAGGAATCAGGAACCTTGAACAAAGAGAGAGACACTTCGCTTGGTCAATGGTACGAGAAGCCGCTTAATGATATTCCGGAAGGCCGTGCTATAATCAAAGGTTATTTTTCCGATAATACGGAAATGGACGCCATTATGGAATCTTTGAAACGCTCCGTTGAACAATTAACAGAGTTCGATATTGACACAGGAAACCCGACTTACGAGCTGAAAGAAGTGGACGATGAAGATTGGGCTAATGCTTGGAAGCAATATTTTAAGCCACTTCGCATATCGGAACGCTTGACGATCAAGCCAACTTGGGAGGATTACAATCCAGGGCCTGAGGAACTGATTATTGAGCTGGATCCAGGAATGGCTTTCGGCACAGGTACTCATGCTACCACTTCCTTGTGTCTTAGAACGCTGGAGAAGGTCATTCAAGGCGGAGAAGATGTAATCGACGTAGGCACAGGCTCTGGCGTACTTGCAATAGCCGCATCCAAGCTAGGAGCTAAGCATGTGCTGGCTGTGGATTTGGATCCGGTAGCTGTTTCAAGCGCTACAGAAAACACCAGATTGAACGGGCTAGAGTCTAACATTACGATAAAATTGTCTGACTTGCTGGGTGTTCTTAGAGAGAGTGAAGCGGCCGGCTCGGAGGCATCATTGGGCGTCAAAGTTCCGGTGCAGGTTGTTGTAGCCAATATATTGGCGGAAATTATTCTTTTGTTTGTGAAGGACGTTTATGATGTGCTGGCACCTGGTGGTACTTATGTTGTATCGGGAGTCATCCAAAGCAAACAGGAAGACGTGGAAAAGGGACTGGCTGAAGTAGGATTTACAGTCACTGAAGTCCATGAGGATCAAGATTGGGTCGTAATCATCGCTCGAAAGCTGTAGTTGGGAGGCATTGGATTTGAGTTCATTTTTACCGTTTCCGCTGGAGCAGCTTCCCTTTGTATTCATCGTGCTGCTGATCGGCTTCACGATACATGAATTTGCTCACGCATTTTTTGCTGACCGGTTCGGGGACCCTACTCCCCGTTCCATGGGACGGCTTACGCTTAACCCGAGAGTTCATCTGGATTGGCTCGGGATGATCTTTTTTCTGATTATTGGAATAGGCTGGGCGAAGCCCGTACTCGTTAATCGTTCACGGTTCAAAAGCCCCCGTCTGATGGGAATTATCGTTTCGATCGCAGGACCTCTTAGCAACCTTGTTCTTGCATTTATCAGTCTTATCGTTTTTTATTTGCTGATGAAGTTTCATGCGCTGGACAATGTGTCCAATGGAGTTAGCGTGGCAGTTAAACTCTTTTTTAACTTAATGATATTGCAAAATATTTTTCTCTTTATTTTAAATTTGCTCCCGCTGCCTCCGTTGGACGGCTACCGGATTGTCGAGGATTTGCTGCCAACGTCCATCATGATGAAAATAAAAGCATATGAACAGTGGCTGTTTTACGCCATCCTGCTAATGTTCTTTATTCCACCGATTCGGAGAGTGACGATTGGTCCTGTATTTGCTCTGCAGTGGGACATACTGGACGCTATGAATAGGGTTGTTTTTATGATATTCGGTAAATAATCCGACAGGGGATCTGGAGCGAGAAGGGCGCCACCTCCCCTTTGGGTATTGCTGTAAACGGTGGCTTTTTAATAAAAAAAGTTGTAAGATGAAATTTGATGCACATGCAGTTGAAATGAGAAAGAGGAAGTAGAGAAGACCATGCAGCGTTATTTTATAGCTCCTGAGCTTTTTTCGGAATCGTTCGTTGCGATCATCGGCGATGATGCCCACCATTTGAGCCGAGTTATGCGTGCAAAAGCGGGCGATCAAGTCATTGTCAGTGACGGAAACAGCCGTGAGGCCTTGGTGCGGCTTAGAGAGCCGGGTAAGGATCGGGTAGAAGCCGATATAATTGAATGGCTGCCGATGACCCATGAACCGGCGGCTGAGGTTTGGATTGCGCAGAGCTTGCCCAAGGGTGATAAGATGGAGCTCGTCATTCAAAAGGGAACCGAAATCGGCGCAGATCGGTTTGTTCCGTTTGTTTCGGAGCGGACTGTAGTCCAGTTGGATGCCAAGAAAGAAGGCAAGCGAATTGAACGCTGGCAAAAGATTGCCAAAGAAGCCGCTGAGCAGGCTCACCGCAACCGGGTACCCGCTGTGGAAACGCCTCATTCTTGGAAGCAGCTTCTGCAGCTGATACCGCAAATGGATGCGGCATGGATATGCTATGAGAAGCAGTCCGGTTTAACACTAAGAAAACAGATTCAAGAAGCTTTGTCCAAAAGCAAAGCGTTTCGTATAGATTCATCCGATAGTGAAGCAGCCGAACATTTGGGTCAAAGATTGAAGCTCATGCTTATCATTGGCCCTGAGGGCGGTTTTACGGAACAGGAAGTGGATGCGGCGGAAACGGCAGGTTGCCGTTCTGTCAGCTTGGGAAGACGTATATTGCGAACGGAAACGGCAGCAATGGTTGGTCTTACATGTATTTTGTACGAAACCGGTGAGATGGGAGGATAACGAAGATGCCTACAGTTGCGTTTCATACGTTAGGCTGTAAAGTTAATTTTTACGATACGGAAGCGATTTGGCAGCTGTTCAAGCATGAAGGCTATGAACAGGTCGATTTTGAGTCAACAGCGGATGTATATGTTATCAACACTTGTACCGTAACCAATACGGGCGATAAAAAGAGCAGGCAGATGATTCGACGCGCGGTTCGCCGTAACCCAGAAGCGATTATTGCGGTCACAGGCTGCTATGCTCAGACCTCTCCTGCTGAGATTATGGCGATTCCCGGCGTGGATCTCGTCATTGGTACACAGGATCGGGACAAGATCATTCCTTATGTACAACAGCTAGATCAAGAGCGCAAACCGATCAATGCGGTTCGCAATATTATGAAAACCCGCCAGTTCGAAGAGCTGGATGTTCCTGATTTTGCAGATCGTACGCGTGCGTTCCTCAAGATTCAGGAAGGCTGTAACAACTTCTGTACATTCTGTATTATTCCTTGGTCTCGGGGTCTGATGAGAAGCCGGGAACCGGAAAGCGTATTGAAGCAGGCACATATGCTCGTTGATGCAGGCTATCAGGAAATTGTTCTGACAGGTATTCATACAGGCGGGTATGGAGAAGATATGGAGAACTATAGCTTAGCTAAGCTGCTGTGGGATCTGGATAAAGTAGACGGGCTCAAGCGTATTCGTATCAGCTCTATCGAAGCAAGCCAAATTACCGATGAAGTGCTGGAGGCTTTGCAAGGGTCGGATAAAATGTGCCGTCACCTTCATATCCCGCTTCAAGCCGGTCATGACGCCGTGCTAGCAAGAATGCGCCGTAAGTATACGACGGCTGAGTTCGGTAATAAGATTGAGAGAATCCATAAAATTATGCCTGGGGTTGCCATTACAACCGACGTCATCGTTGGTTTCCCTGGAGAAACAGAAGAAATGTTCCGTGAAGGCTACCGCTTTATGGAGCAAATGCAGTTCTCCGAAATGCATGTGTTCCCGTACTCCAAACGTACAGGAACTCCGGCGGCACGTATGGAGGATCAGATTGATGAAGAAATCAAAAATGCTCGTGTTCACGAGTTGATTGATTTGTCTGAGCGGATGCAGCTGGCGTATGCCAAACAATTTATTGGACAGGTTCTTGAAGTCATACCGGAACGCGCTCATAAAGGTGAGGCGAACAGCGGGCTCATCATGGGCTACTCCGATAATTATATTCAATTGGTGTTTGAAGGAAGCGAAGATTGGATCGGCAGCGTATGCAAGGTGAAAGTAACGGAAGCGGGCGTTAATGAATCCCGCGGACAACTGCTGCGCCTTCCTGAGATGCCGCGAGCATTGATCGTGTAGAGCAGTAATGGGCAAGGATTTCATTCTGGTTAAAGGGTGAAATCCTTGTTCTTTCTCAACTAAACGGAAAGGGTGGGCTGCATGAAAGAAATATCTGCTGGAGGGGTTGTTTTTCGTAAAGAAGGAAATGAAACGCATGTCCAGATGATTCAGGATCGCTATGGCAAGATCACGCTTCCCAAAGGGAAAATGGAGCCTGGGGAAACCGTTGAGCAAACGGCTCTTAGGGAAATTTTGGAAGAAACGGGTATTGTCGGAGCGATTGTGGAGCCCATTGAAACGATCAAATATCAGTTTACAATGTCAGGTGTCGGTCTTGTCGATAAGGAGGTTCACTATTTCCTGGTTGAGGCAACAGGCGGTACGCTGCATGCTCAGGTGGAAGAAATTCGTGGTGTCGAATGGCTCGATCCCTTAGAGGCGTGGCATCAGCAGACACATTCCGGATACGGTAATAACGACAGCGTATTGAAGAAAGCATTGCATTCATTAGGATATGAGGTGAAGTAATTGGCTGATGGACAATCAGGAATCGTGTTGGATGCACGAAAGCTGCCTTCATATATCGACCATACATTGTTGAAAGCGGATGCCAACGAGACGTCGGTGCAAAAATTGTGTGTTGAAGCCTTAAATTACGGTTTCTACAGTGTCTGTGTCAATGGAGTGTGGGTACCATACTGCAAAAATACTCTTTCTGGAAGTCAGGTTCGTATAAGCGTTGTATGCGGCTTTCCGTTGGGAGCTAACGACAGTGCGGTTAAAGCATATGAAGCCGCAAAAGCGGCTGAGGCGGGTGCGAATGAGATCGATATGGTGCTGCAGATCGGACAGTTGATGGAAGGCAAGGAAGACGCGGTACGAGATGATATTCGCGCAGTTGTCAAAGCCGTTGAAGGGCAGGCTATCGTGAAAGTGATATTCGAGACGGGCTTCTTGAACGTTGAGCAAAAGACGGCTGCGTGCCGTTTATCCGAGGAAGCCGGCGCTCATTATGTAAAAACCTCGACTGGCTTTGGTCCTGGCGGTGCAACCGTTGAGGATATTCGGCTGATGCGATCGAAAGTCTCGCCATCCATCGGAGTTAAAGCATCAGGCGGCGTTCGCGATCTTCAGACGGCGCTCAACATGATCGAAGCTGGTGCAACAAGACTAGGCACGAGCTCGGGTGTTGCTATCATGAACGGACTTTCGGACTCTTCATCTTATTAATTCTACATAGTGTTTAAGCTGTAAGCTATTGCTTGCTAAGCAACGCTTTTTTGGGAGGAACGGCTACATTGGCATCCATAATTTTAAACAAGAAAAGAAAGAAACGGGTGGAAGCGGGTCATCCGTGGATATTCAAAACAGAGGTGGAAAGGCTCGATGGCGAGGCTGAACCTGGACAGCTCGTGGACGTACATAACCATATTGGCCAGTATGCGGCTACAGGCTACTGGAATCCAGCTTCACAGATTGTCGTGAGAGTGGTTTCCTACGAGCCGCTGGCTCAAATGACGCATGACTTTTTCGTGGAACGGTTTCAACGCTGCTTGGAGCAGAGGGAGCGGTTTTTGCAGGATGCGAGATCGTATAGGCTTGTATATGGGGAAGCAGATTTTTTGCCTGGATTAATCGTGGATCGTTTTGAGGATATATTGGTTGTTCAAATATTGACTCTAGGCATGGACCGTGTTCGTGATTCTATTGTCTCAGCATTAATAGAGGTCGTACGCCCTTCCGGGATCTATGAGCGCAGTGATGTGTCTGTACGTGAATTGGAAGGCTTAGAGCAGCGTACAGGGCTGCTGTACGGGGAATGCCCGCAGCATGTTCGCATAACGGAGAACGGATTGCTGCTCGATATTGATATTATGCAAGGCCAGAAAACCGGTTATTTCTTCGATCAGCGCGAAAACCGTGCTGCGATTGCTCCACTGATGCTGGGTTGGGGTAAACGAAGCGGAATCGAGTTGAAGGAGATCGTTGGGGAAGACGGCAAAGGACAAGGGATTAAAGCTCCTTTTAATGCCAACGGCAAGCAGGTAACCTTTCCGTTATGGGATGGCGCAACGGTGCTGGAGTGCTTTTCACATACGGGGAGCTTTACATTGAATGCTTGTAAGTATGGCGCCAAGAAAGTAACCTGCCTTGATATATCGGAGCACGCTATCGAGAGCGCGAGAACGAATGTAAAGCTGAACGGCTTTGAGGATCGAGTCGAATTTGTTGTAGCCGATGCCTTCGAATATTTGCGTGAGCAGGTCAAGGGATTGGATCAGAGAGTAGAACGAGGGCAAGCGGACAAGAAGAAGGTGGACACCTCGCAGCCGCTCCAAGCTAAAAGTAAAACATGGGATGTAGTGATTCTCGATCCTCCTGCTTTTGCCAAGACGAGAAGCGCGGTAGAAGGCGCATGCAGAGGCTACAAGGACATCAACCTCCACGGAATGAAGTTGGTTAATGAAGGCGGTTATCTCGTTACTGCTAGTTGTTCATACCACATGAAACCGGAGCTATTCTTGGAGACTATCCATGCTGCGGCGATCGACGCCAAAAAAATATTGAGGTTAATCGAATTCCGTGGCGCTGGCAAGGATCATCCGCGTATTTTGGGTGTCGATGAAGGCCACTACCTTAAATTTGCGATTTTTGAAGTGCGAAGTAAATAATAAAAGAAACAGCGGCGAATCAGGAATAAAAAAAGTCCTGGACTGCCGCTGTTTTTTGCTGGAAAAAAAATGAATGATGTGTTATGATGAATGTAATCGATTACATCATTATTTAAATGTAACGCACAAAGGAAGATTAAAGCTATGAGTTCCATTAAAGAGGTTGCCAAGCAAGCCAACGTATCGGTAGCTACCGTGTCGCGTGTATTGAACAATGATCCGGTTGTGAAAGCCGAGACGAAGACTAAGGTGCTTCGTGTCATCGAAGAGATGAACTACAAACCGAATATGCTCGCCAAAAATTTGCGTAAGCAAGCAAGCAAAACGATTGTTATGGTGCTCCCTTCCATGTCAAACCCTTATTTCTCAGAGATTGCGAGAGGGGCGCACGCCGCCGCGTACGATAGCAGCTATCATATTATCATAGGGACCATTGAATCGAAGCAATGGGTTCTGGATACATATATCAATTTGTTGAAGACGAACTTGGCCGAAGGGATCATTTTTGTATCATCCAGCGCTAACAAGGCTCTTCTGGAGCAGCTGCAGCCCAATTATCCGTTTGTGCTCTGCACGGAAAGCTGTCCGGGGATTGACGCAACATGTGTTGCTATCGACAATAGGCAAGCCTCGTATGAGGCAGTTAGAGAATTGCTTCAGCGCGGGCACAAGCGGATTGTTTACATTGCCGGAAGCAAAGAGTCGAGCTCGGTAACAGCCCGGCTGGAAGGCTACAAGGAGGCATTGAAGGAAGCGGGAATTGCTTATAATCCGGACTTGATCCGACCTGCGAAGAATGTATATCAAGATGTAGTTGAAGTGGTGAACCAAATACATTCCAATGGATATGAAATCGACGCCATCATTGCGCATTCCGACCTCCAAGCCTCCTATATTTTACGAGGCATCAAGGAGGAGACCATTCATCTTAATGAAACGGTGGGGCTAATCAGCTTTGATGGAACGTTCGTTGCGGAAATTACGAATCCGACGATTTCGACCATTGTTCAGCCTCTGTACGATTTGGGCTATCGTGCGGTTCAACAGCTGGTTTCCCAATTATTAAATGAAGCTGGAGCACCTCAGTTGGTAATTTTGCCTCATCGAATGGTTGTTAGAGAGACATAAGAGTTGTTCTCATAGGCTCTATGTTCTTTTTTGAAAGAAATGTAACCGATTACAATAAGGAGGTGAGTATGTTTAGGATGTGACGGTATTTTGCTAAAGTCAGAATAGAAATAGAAGATGAGAAGGAGAAATCGACCATGTTGACCATTACAAACCGTAAAGTAAAAGATCTCAAACCAAGTTGGGCTCCGTTTAACGGCTTTTCATTTTTATTTGATAATCCTGGGGACAGTCTTCGTTTATTTGAATTATGCGAAAATACGGAGGTCATGAATAATCGTTATGAGGACCAAGCCTCTACCTTTTACCGGATTCTGTATGATGAGGCGAAAGAAAATTCTTTTTTAATAGAACAATGCGGATTTTGCCCGCTACCTCTGCCTTCCTACCATGTTACGGTCTGGGATGGAGTGAATGATTATAATGTGCATCGAATCGACGGAAGTGAGAAGGAAAATGGGCTTAAGTTTCTGGAGGGGCTGCCTCATACGTTGCTGAACAGCCCGTTCGTGACGAAAAAAGACGGAAAACCCCTGTCGATACATACCCAAATGATCGAATTTACTTTCGCTAAAGTACATAAATGGGGTAACAGCTCGTTGGTTGCCTTACTGCAACCGGCCAATAAAGAGTCTGCAGAGAGGATTGCTGAGTTAGAGCAAGCCAGAGTGAGGCTCAACGATGAATTCATTGAACGATTCGGAATACAACCTGCAACGCTGCCTTATCGTCCGCATGTATCCCTTGGTTATTTCGCCAATAATGAGTTAGCTGATCAGGCAGAATCCGAGGTTCAATTGATAAATAAACGTGTGAGTGAGCAAATGGAAGGTCTCGTACTGTGTTTCCAAAGCATAAGTCTTTACGGAATGATCAACATGGAAACGTTTTTCCGGCGTAAGCTTTAAATCAAGCTTCATTTTTACGAATTCTTAAAAGATTACCGCAGTTCTTTTTACATTGGCATGATATGTTTAGCACTAGCATGATTTTCTCATGCGAAAATGTAATCGATTACGAAAGATTGATTAGCTTCCTATTCGTTAAGTGATTGAAGCACAGTCAATTCAAAAATGTAATCGATTACGAAAATCATAAAGAAAGGAACTAAGAAATCATGAAAAAGACGAAAATTAAGTCAAAATCGTTATCATGGCGTGCAGTGGGTGTCACAGGGGGGATGCTTGTCTCAGGTATGCTGATTCTGTCAGCTTGTTCACAGCAGGAGTCTGTCAAAGAAACGGCTAACAAAAAGGAGGAGAAGCATGATCCGGTTACGATCAAAATTGGTGTCAAAGCTAGTGGATATTTGACTGACGAGGAGTTCAAACGTTATTTTACGGATCCTGTACAGAAGAAGTATTCATGGATCACAACGGAAAAAGTTGCGTATGACGATAAGCTGCTTCCAGGGCAGGTTGTAGCGAATGAAGTGCCGGATGTGATCATTACCAACAATGTGAATGGAATTCCTGCCATTAATGAAGCCGGTCTGCTAGTGTCTTTAACGGATGGGCTCAAGAAACACGCAATCGATTTGTCAAGGTTTGAGACGGCAGCATTAGATTCAATCAAAGCCGCAGCGCAGAAGGACGATCTCATCGCGGTGCCGTATACGCAGAACTTCAGCGCTCTCTATTACAATAAAGACATTTTCGATAAATTCGCTGTTCCTTATCCAAAGGATGGCATGACGTGGCAAGAGGCTGCAGAATTGGCTAAAAAAGTGACCAGGATGGACGGAGGCGTTCAGTTCAGGGGGTTGGAGCCTAACGTACCCGAGCGGATGGCTTCCCAGCTCTCGCTGCCTTTCGTTGATGTGAAAACGAACCAAGCGATAATCAATAACGATCAGTGGAAAATGGTGCTTCAACAGGCGGCAAGCATTTATTCGATCGAAGGCAACGGTAAGCATGCATGGAAAACAGCAGGGATTAATTTGTTTACGAAGGACCGTTCTTTGGCCATGCTGGCAGACGTCAATATCATTACATCGGCCAAATTGGGCGATTTAACGGATTTGAACTGGGATGTAGCCTCGTACCCGGTATTCCCGGAAGCTGCAGGAAAAGGGATGGGACCGGATCTTCACATTATGGTGCCTACGAAGACTAGCAAGCACCAGGATGATGTGTTCAATGTCATTGCAACCGTAACATCCGATGAGGTTCAAATGGATATGGCGAAGCAAGGAAAAATGAGCATTTTGAAGGACGAGAAATACAAAGCAGCATTCGGACAGGAGCTGCCTTATTTAAAAAATAAACATATTGCTTCTGTGTTCAAGACTTCTGTAGCCAAGCCTTACCAGCCATCATTGTTTGATACACAGGCGATGACGATTATTCAAGAAGAGCTCCGCAACATGTTCCAGAAGGGCAAGGATGCAAATTCCGCGCTGCGGGATGCTCAAGAGAAAATCAATATGGATATTAAGACGAAGCTCAAATAATATGGGTTAGGTCGGTGAAGATCCAATGAAGAAGCTGGAAAAAGATAAGATGAACAGCAACTCACAGGGAACCAAGGTAAGCAGAAGAAAGCTCCTGCAGTCATTAGGGGTTGTTGGAGCTGCAATGGCAATAGGCTCGGTAGGATCAGCTATTGTACAAGGCAAGCCAATAGCGACAAGCAGTGTTACGGACAATGTGTACGGTACCGATCCGGAGCCGTTGTTGGACGATTGCATCTTCAATGTGAAGCTTTATGGCGCTGTAGGAGATGGAGTTGTAGATGACACTTCCATTTTCGAGCAATGCCTGACGAAAGTAAATGAGCACGGGCGAGGGACGATTGTTGTTCCGCCGGGTACATACAAGCTGACCAGAGTATTGAGATTGTACCGAAACACGATGATCCTGATGGATGATGGAGCGGTATTGAAAAGAATGGGCAATCCCGATGTCCATTTAAAGCTATTCATAAATGGCGTTTCGGGAGATGCCGATTATGCTTTTAGCTACGAAGGGGATGGGAACCTGACCTTGATAGGTGGTACGATGGATTTATGCGGTGATACGAATCCTCCTTCAAGCTCTGCTAAGAACTTCCAAGCCCTTGCACTAGCTCATGCAGACCGGATATACATGGAACGTGTTCAGTTTGTTAACGGGTATAACGGACATATTATTGAGTTTAATTCGAGCCGAAATGTCACCTTGAGAAATTGTTCATTTAAAAATCAGCTTGTAAAAGGAACCGATCAGTATGAAATGGTTCAGATTGATTTTGCTGATTCGTTATCGTTTCCATTGTTTGGTGCTTATGACAATACCCCTTGCCGTGATGTGCTGATTGAGGGCTGCACATTTGAGAATGGACACAGGGGAGTAGGGACACATGGCTCTAAGTATGATTCGGCGGGTCAGCAGGTTTTCCATGAAAATATTCGAATCGTTAACAATCATTTCAAGGGTTTGAAGGATATTGCTATTAAACCGGAAAGCTATAGGAATGCTATCGTGTCAGGGAATACGATAGAGCAATCAGGAGGCAATGCGATTTCCGTTTATTCCTGCAGCAATTTGGTGATCTCTGACAATGTTATTCGGCAAACTGGCCTGCACGGCATCGCGATAACGAGGAAAACGGTAGCGGGTGGATTCGACGAGCCTTCCGTCCTAATTCAAGTGGCAGACAATGTTATATCCAACGTTAAAAATTCCGCATTTCGAATCATAGGGGGTTCTGGAGTCGTAGTCACCGGAAATTATTGCTCTGCGATTCAGCGGGAAGGAGTGTATGTCACTAACACGAAGGATGCTGTTATCAAAGGGAATGTATTTCGGGGAGTGACACAGGATCAGAACGCTTTGTACTATGGCCTCCGAATCGAAGGCTGCTCTGGTGTAGAGGTAAGCGAGAACACACTTACTAATCAAGGATTCACGAACAATTACAAGTATGCAGTGTTCGTTCCCGCAGGAAATACGGGTGTGAACATAAACTTGAATACTTTAAGCCCAGGCGTATCAGGCACTCTCTATAATGATGCGGTCGATACCCTCTTTTCCACAGCTCAAGGGGAGCGGTTATTAACCGAGGTGTTGAATACGACTTCCGGAACCGTTACGTTAAACGACGACATAACGAAGTACAGAAGCGTTATTGTTGCAACAGGCAGCGTAACTGATGAAACTCTGCGCCATGAGATCGCCAGAGGCTGGATTACAACCGGATTCAGACCAGGAACGGATATTATCCATGTATTAACGTCAAACGGACAATTTGTCGCAAAGATTGAAGCCTCGAACCAAATTCTCATCGTTAGCGCCAGCGATCCGTTAAGATACATCATTGGAGTCAGTTAATTACCTGTACAGTCATAAGCCGTAAGTAGACACTGCGGCTTATGACTGTATTTGTAAGAGTGGGCCGTTATTGCAATCAATAAGGCTTGAAATTATACTTTGCCGAACATATAATGGTGGTAATGATAATTATTCTCAAGGTTTGATATAACAAAGCATTGGCAAAGTAAAGGTGGTAATTTACGATGACTTCATTAATCGATATAAAAATGCCCTTATGGGAAGCTATTAGAGACCGGAGAAGCGTTGGCAGGGTTAAGCAGGAGCCTGTGGATAAGCAGCTAATCGAGACCTTGCTGGAAGCGGCAAATTGGGCACCCAGCCACCATGCGACGGAGCCATGGCGTTTCTTCGTCATGACGGGCGGCGGCAGACAAGCTCTTGCGGACGCTTATGCCGATATCGCAACGGAAACTGCTACAGATGCAGGCGAAGAGGAATTGCAGATGATGCGACGCAAGGCGGGGGATAAAGCATTCCGTGCGCCAGTAGTCATCGCGGTAGCTGTTTCGCCTTCGAGTTCTCCGAACGTGAATCGCATGGAAGAATTTGCCGCTGCGCATTCCGCCGTGCAGAATATGCTTTTGACTGCTCACGCTCTTGGTCTAGGAGCCATATGGCGTTCTGGAGAGCCCGCCTACCATCCGAGAATGAAGCAAGCGTTTGGCTTGAATGAATCAGAAGCCGTAGTCGGTTTGATCTATGTGGGCTATCCTGATATGCAGCAGCTGCCAGGCAAAAGAAAGTCGAAGGCTGACAAAACGGTTTGGATGACGGAATAACCTATTGCAAAAGGAACTCTTTATGGTTTGAAGCTGCAAAGCTTTAGCTGTAAAGAGTTTTTTTTTAATAAGTGCAGCTATCCTTCATACCGAACCTCTTTGTTTCAAATATCAATATGGATGATAAATAATTCGGATTGATGTAGACGCCGATACAGCTTACTATTGTTATTATTGAAGACGAGATCATGGTGCTCGTCTATATTGGACTGGTTAGACTACGTGCAGTACTAGGGAAACACACACATCTTGGAGATCATTACAGGAGGATATAGGGATGAACGTATATTATCGATTTGCTCTTACTGAAGAAGAGACAAGTACCGATTCGACTCTACTCGATGATTCAACAGCTTACGATGCTGTAAAAGGCTACGGTTACGCGAGAGCGGCTAATCCATCAAAAAATGAAGATCTGCGGGACTCTTGGCCAGGCGACTACTTCGACAAGCCAGTGCCTACATTGTTAGTAGACCTGCCGTATGGAGCCTACAAAGTGTCTATTATTTTGGGTAATCAAGAATCGTCGTCGGTGACGACCGTTAAAGCAGGCCTTGGGAGACTAATGCTGGACCGCATTCAGGTGGAAGCGGGGCAATCGATCCGGCATACCTTTGCAGTACTCGTAGAGGATGGTCAACTGAAGCTTGCATTTTCCGGCGAAGCGCCAAGTGTAAGAGCCATCGAAATCGAACGCGCACTTCTTTTACCTACGTTATTTTTAGCTGGTGACTCTACCGTTACTGACCAGCCCTCCGGTCAATATCCGTACGCAGGTTGGGGGCAGATGATAGGCAAATTTCTGGGTCCAGATATAGCAGTATCGAATCATGCTCGCTCAGGAAGAAGCTCCAAGAGCTTTATTACGGAAAATCGGTTGAACAACATTTGGAATAAAATGAAGGCTACCGATTATTTGTTCATCCAGTTTGCGCACAACGATGAGAAAGACAATGACGGAGGAACCGAGCCTTTCACAACCTACCAGCAATATTTGAAGGAATACATTGACGGTGCCCGTCAGCGGGGGGCATATCCCGTATTGGTAGCTCCGATGCATAGACGTTTCTTTGATGAGCAGCACCGCATTAAAAACACTCACGGAGAGTACATAGAAGCGATGCAGCAGCTCGCTGAACAAGAAGGAGTACCGTTTTTGGATTTAGCAGCCAAAAGCAAACGTTTGTTCGATGATCTAGGTGAAGAAGCAACAAAAACTATTTTCATGTGGGCAGAGCCTGGAATATTGTCCAATTTGCCTGAAGGTGCTCAGGACAATACTCATTTTTGCCAATACGGCGGTGTGGAAATTGCCAAGCTAGTCGTTGAATGCATTCGGGAAGCAGGAATCGAACCTTTAAACAGCTATTTGCGGTAAAGTTAATCGGAACCATCATATATTGAAGCCGGAACGCTGCTAAGCGTCCGGTTTTTTGCGGTTGCAGAATTTTTAATTATGCTCAAGGTCGAACTTATAGTTCATTATGCCTAGGTTCATTGGCGAGATAATAACGGAACAAATGTTCTAATATGAACTAGTATGTTATACTAATCCAAAACATCCCTTTCCCTTTAATCCGTATTTTTTGGTAGAATAATAGAGTTAGGGAGTTATTTTACATAAGGGCCGTTTAGCAGTTAGGTCTTTGTTCATAGTTGAGGAGGAAGCGATATGGCGATCCGTTTTGTGCTCGGTAGATCCGGCACCGGAAAAAGCGAATATTGTTTGCGTAATATAAAAGATAAGCTGATAGAGTCGCCTAGCGGAAGACCGATAATCCTGCTTGTTCCTGAGCAAGCTACGTTTCAGGCAGAATACGCACTGGTATCTACACCAGAGCTAGGAGGCACGCTTCGCGCCCAAGTGCTGAGCTTTCGCAGGCTGGCATGGCGCGTCATGCAGGAAGCGGGAGGAACGGCACGTTTACCTATAGATGAGACGGGCAAGAAGCTGCTTCTGCATAAAATTATACATAGACAAAAAGAACGTTTGAAGCTGTTCTCCGCAACAGCGGATCAAATGGGCTTCATTGAGAAAATAAACGACCTATTCAAGGAATTTAAACGATACTGCGTTACGGCCGAAGGGTTATCTCAGTTTGTAGAAAGCTCTCCCATGCAATCGCAGTCGTTGTCGATAAAAGAGAAGCTGAACGATCTTCAGCTGATCTATGGGGAATTCGAGCATGAGCTGTCTCGCACATATTTAGACGGTGAGGATTATTTGACACTGCTCGCGTCACAGCTATCTCAATCCGATTATGTCCGCGATGCGGAGTGCTATATTGACGGCTTTCACGGATTCACCCCACAGGAACTTGCGGTCATCGAAAGCTTGGCTAAAGTTTGCAGCGATGTGACGATGACGCTATGCTTGGACCGGGAATACCGGTTAGGCGAGAAGCCTCATGAGCTTGACTTATTTCATCCGACAGCCAGAACTATGCTTCAAATGCTGGAGAGAATGGAGAACCTTCAGATTCCGGTCAAGGAAACGGTTCAGCTTAACGATAATCCCCCATTTCGTTTTCATGCAAACCCTATGCTGGCTTATATGGAGAGAGCTTTTGAGCAGCGCGTTAAGAAGCCTTTCTCAGGGCAGCAGATGGGGGAAATGGAAGGGGTTCGTCTTACCGCAGCAGTAAATCGAAGAGCAGAGGTTGAGGGGGCGGCCCGTCATATTTTGCAGCTTGTCCGAGAGGAGCAGGTTCGCTTTCGGGATATAACGGTAACTGTTAGGAACGCCGAGGTATACGGTGACTTATTGTCATCCACATTCACCGATTTCGGCATCCCTTACTTCTTCGATCAAAAAAGGACAGTTATGCATCACCCCTTAGTGGAGCTGATCCGCTCAGCTTTAGAAGTGATACTTCATTATTGGAAGTACGATGCAGTTTTTCGCTGTGTGAAAACAGACTTTTTTCTCCCTGTTGACAATGAGGAGAGGGAGATCAAGCTGGACCGTCACGCGATGGATCAGTTGGAAAATTATGTGCTCGCCTTTGGGATTCAAGGGGCTCGATGGTTTGACGGCAGGCCTTGGACCTATTCGATGCGTGCCAGTCTTGAGCAGCCGGAGGGGGCTGCGAGCGAAACGGAGACCGCCTTTTTACATAAGATGAATGCGTGCCGCAGCCGGGTCGTTGAGCCGCTGTATGCTTTTCAAGAGCGAATGAAGCGCAGTCGGACAGTGCAAGAACAAGTTAAGGCGTTATATGAGCTGCTGGCAGAGCTTCAGGTTCCGCAAAGGCTGGAAAGCTGGAGCCAGAAAGCGATTCGCGACGGTAAGCCGGAAAAAGCCCGCGAGCACTCTCAAGTATGGGATCGGATTATCGATATGTTCGATCAATTGGTCGAGCTGCTTGGGGATGAGGAAGTATCTACGGATAATTTTGCCGGTCTCCTTGAAACGGGGATGGAAAGCATTAAGCTTGGGCTAGTGCCACCTTCGCTCGATCAGGTTCTGATCGGCAGCATGGACAGGACCCGGACTGGTAATGTAAAGCATGTCTTTGTGCTGGGGGTGAACGAGGGCGTCATTCCATCCAAAATGAAGGAAGACAGTGTTCTGAGTGAACCGGAGAGGGAGAAACTGACTGGGTTAGGACTTCCGATGGCGGAAGGAAGCCGGAGAAAGCTGCTGGATGAGCAGTTCCTCATTTATTGCGCCTTTTGCACACCATCACAATGCTTATGGCTCAGCTATCCGCTTGCCGACGAGGAAGGTAAGATGCTGCTTCCTTCGGAAATTATTCGACATATGAAGCGAATGTTTCCCGGAGTAAAGGAACGACTTTTGATGAGTGAGCCGACGATGGGTATGGGCTTAACTGAACAGCTCGGTTATGTTGTGAGTCCGGGTAATGCTCTGTCCTATCTTGTTGTCCAATTGAAGCAATGGATGAAAGGGGAGCCGATATCGGAGCTCTGGTGGTCGGTCTACAATTGGTTTGTCCGTCAGCCTGGATGGGGCGCCCGTTTAGCGAATACCTTAAGGTCCCTTCAATACACAAACGAAGCGAAACCGCTCAGTCCGGTAACAAGCCGATTGCTTTATGGCGAGCATGTGCTTACCAGTGTTTCCAGAATGGAACGGTTTGTTGCTTGTCCGTTCTCGCAGTTTGCTTCACATGGTCTACGGCTGCAGGAGAGACGAATTTACAGACTTCAGGCGCCGGATATAGGCCAGCTGTTCCATGCGGCACTAAGCTTATTTGCTGAGCAGGTTGCCCAAGATGGGGGTGACTGGGGGAATCTTACGACGGATGAGTGCATGGTGAAAGCCGATAGCGTCGTCGATTTGTTGGCACCCCGGCTGCAGAGCGAAATATTGTTCAGCTCCCAACGAAATCATTATATAGCCCGCAAGCTGAAGCAAATCATCGGTCGCTCCGCTATGATGCTTGGTCAGCATGCGAAGTTTGGGCAGTTCGAACCGATAGGCCTCGAGATCGGCTTCGGCTCGGATCAGCCGATTCCACCACTTTCTTATATGCTGGATAACGGAATAAGGATGGATGTAAGGGGCCGGATCGACCGGGTGGATCGGGCGGATACGGAACAAGGTACGCTTCTGCGCGTTATCGACTATAAATCAAGTGCGACGGCACTCCATTTATCGGAGGTTTATTACGGCCTATCGCTTCAAATGTTAACCTATTTGGACGTCATTATGACACATGCCAAAGCATGGCTTGGTACGGAAGCCAAACCTGCCGGAGTGCTATATTTTCACGTACATAATCCGCTTCTTCAGACGCAAAACCGGATTTCGGCAGAGAAAGCGGAGGAAGAAATACGTAAAAAGTTCAAAATGAGAGGGCTTATTCGTGCTGAAGCGGAGACGGCCCGATTGATGGACGGTGCTCTGGCTAATTCAAGCGGACATTCCCAGCTGATTCCGGTAGCGCTCAAAAACGACGGCAGCTTCTATAAATCTTCTTCGGTAGCTGACGATGCGCAGTGGACGGTTATGCGGAATTATGTACGCAAAACGATCAAGGAAATTGGAACTTCCATGACCGGAGGAGACGTCGGAATTCAGCCATACCGGATGGGAGCTGAGGTAGCCTGTACATTCTGCTCCTATAAACCGGTTTGCCAGTTCGATACGCAGTTTGAGGCTAATGGACATAGGCTGCTATCACCAATGGGAAAAGACCGTGCCTTGGATATGATGAAGGAACGGATGGAAGCACCGGACTCCCCATCTTCTCAAGTAGTTCCTTTCCGACCAGCAAGAGCCAGTAAAAAGCAGAATGCTTCTTCCCTAGAGCTCGTCGACGACAGTGCGTCTGACGCAGATCTGCTTCAGATCGACGAATCGAACATTTCTACAGGAGGTAAGGCGAATGATCAACAGGATACCTAAACCGGAAGGAGCTACATGGACGGATGATCAGTGGGACGCGATAGCGATCCATGGCCATGATATGCTCGTAGCTGCTGCAGCCGGGTCCGGTAAAACGGCCGTCTTGGTAGAGCGTATTATTCGTCGGATCTCCGACGAGCAGGATCCTGTAGACGTGGATAGGCTGCTCGTAGCTACGTTCACAAATGCGGCTGCTGCTGAAATGAGGCATAGAATCAGCGAAGCGCTTGAAAAGACGCTGGAACGCCATCCAGAATCGGACCATGTGCGCAAACAGCTGGCTCTGATCGGGAGAGCGTCCATCACGACGCTTCATTCGTTCTGTCTTGAGGTTATCCAGACTCATTATCAAAAAATCAAGCTTGATCCCGGGTTTCGCATCGCTAACGAAACGGAAAGCGAATTAATGAGACAGGATCTAATCGAAGAGCTGTTTGAGGAACAATATGAGGCTGCTTCCGAGGACGGAGATTTTTGGAGGCTGGCGGAGTGGTTCAGCGGTGATAAGAGCGATGATACGTTATATCGACTGGTACAGCGTTTATACGATGAATCACGCAGTCATCCCAAGCCTGCGCAATGGCTTAAGGATATGGCCGGAATGTTCGAAAGAACAGAAGGGACCCCGAATCCTTGGCTTCCGAGTCTGCTTGCTTCGGTACGGCTGGAGCTTGAAGGTGTCGCTTCAGTATTAAAAGAAGCTGTCCATGTGGCCGGGCAGCCGGGTGGACCTGAGCCCTATTTACACAACTTGAAGGAAGATCTAGAAGCCGTCACTTACTTACAGGAGGTCGCTGCCTATTCGTGGGAGCATTTATACGACTCTTTCCAAGGTACTGCTTTCGGAAAGCTAAAACCCTGCAAGGGAGATCAGTATGATAAAGAGCTTCAGGAGAAAGTAAAAGATCTTAGAAACCGGGCAAAGGATCAGCTTTCGGGAATAGGAGACGAGCTGTTTGGCCGCACGCCGGAGCAGTATGATGAAGAACTGCGGATCATGGCTCCTTTAATGAATACGTTAATTGAGCTTGTTATGGAATTTGGGCGACGGTACCAAAAGGCCAAAAAGGCGAAAGGACTGGTTGATTTCGGCGATTTGGAGCATTATTGTCTTCAAATTTTGTCGGAGGACGACGGGGAGAGTGAACAGCTGATACCGTCACAGGCGGCACTTAGCTACCAGGAGCACTACGTTGAAGTGCTGCTCGACGAATATCAGGATACGAACCGGGTACAAGAATCGATTGTAGCCTTAATCTCACGGACAGCACCGGGCAACCGCTTCATGGTAGGTGACGTGAAGCAAAGCATCTACCGGTTCCGTCTGGCGGAGCCGGGACTATTCTTGGAAAAATATAAGAGCTATCAAAACAATGGCACGGAACCAGGACAGCGAATTGACCTTGCTCAAAATTTCCGAAGCCGGTTGTCTGTCGTTCACGGTGTCAATTATATATTCAAGCAGCTGATGGGAGAGACGGTCGGTGAAATTGCCTACAATGAAAAGGCTGAGCTCAAGTATGGGGCTTCCTATTATCCGGAATGGAATACGGCGACCAATGGCTCTGAGGCTGCGGAGTTGATATTGATCGATCGGTCGGACATAGAAAGCGATAATGATGTTGAAGCTGCTGAGCCAGCACAGCAGGAGGAGGCAAGCTCTGAAGAGGGTGGAGGAAACAGCGAAGCTGCTGATCGGGCGCTTGAAGGCAGAGAGCTGGAGACTGTTCAACTGGAGGCACGAGCCATTGCTGCTCAAATCCATAAGCTGCTCGGCTCGAACGGCGAACAAGCTTTTCAAGTTTACGATAAGTCAACGGGCGGCAAACGGGATATTACATATCGGGATATGGTGATTTTGCTAAGGGCAACCCAGCAGTGGTCTCCTGTACTTATTGAGGAGCTCCGGCAGCAAGGAATTCCGGCATATGCCGAGCTGAATTCGGGATACTTCTCGGCTACCGAGGTCGAGATCCTGTTGTCGCTGCTCAAGCTGATTGACAATCCGTATCAGGATATTCCGCTTGCGTCGGTGCTGCGTTCGCCTATCGTACAGCTTTCTACGGAGCAGTTGGCCCAAATTCGGATTACCGGAAAATACGCATCATTTTACGATGCGGTCCGTGCTTACTCTAAGGATACTGATAAAGAGACTGAATATGAGTCTGAGGAAGCTGAGGACTTTAGCCTGCCAGAACAACAGAATACAGAGGATAGACCGGAGATTGCTGGATGGCAGGAAGTTGCTGCTGCTCACTCAGATGTAGTGGAGACGGCAGTCGGACTAACGGACTCTGCTGCTAATTACGAAACGGATGCAAGGGATAGGGTGCAGCGTTTTTTGAAGAGGCTTCGTGCCTGGAGAGAAGCGGCCAAACAAGGCTCGCTATCTGATTTGATCTGGGCTATTTATAGAGAGACAGGTTTCTATGATTTTGTAGGGGGCATGCCAGGAGGGCAGCAACGTCAGGCGAATTTGCGTGCGTTATATGATAGAGCCCGCCAGTATGAGGCTACCTCATTTAGAGGATTGTTTCGCTTTCTGCGGTTTATTGAACGTATGCGAGATAGCGGGGGCGATCTGGGTACCGCACGTGCTTTAGGAGAGCAGGAAGATGTCGTTCGCATCATGTCTATACATAAAAGTAAAGGCTTGGAGTTTCCTGTTGTGTTTGTCGCCGGTATGGCTAAGCGATTTAATCAACGGGATTTGACGAACGCTTTTATGGTGCATAAGGATCTTGGATTCGGGCCGAAATGGATGGATAGTGTTGCCAGAATCAGTTATCCGACTTTACCTTGGCTTGCTATCCGAAGAAAGATGCGTATGGAAATGCTCGCAGAGGAAATGCGTGTACTGTACGTGGCGTTGACAAGGGCCAGAGAAAAGCTGTTCTTGTTAGCTACGGTAAAAGGGACGGATAAGCTGCTTCAGAGCTGGGGAAGGGCTTTGGAACAGGAAGAGCCCTTATTGCCTGACGATACGGTTGCCCGTGCCAAATGCTATCTGGACTGGATTGGCCCCTCATTAATGCGGCATCCGGACGGAAAGGAACTGAGAGAACATGCGGGGATCTCTTACCGTATGCCTTACTTTATGGTAGAAGAACCTTCCAAATGGCTCGTTCATTGGGTTCGGCCTGAAGTATTCGCGGCAATGGAGGAAGCTGCTGTTGTCTATGAAGTGTCTGAGGAACGGAAACAAGCTGTTTTCAGGTTGGAGCCTGTAACTGGTGAAGCGGGGACAGAGAATCTGTTCGAGTCGCAAATACAAGAACGGCTTTCCTGGTCGTATGACTTTGAAAAGGCATCTTCGCTGCTGTCAAAAACATCAGTGACGGAATTAAAACGATTATCTGAGCATCACAAGCTGCTGGAGCTAGTGTCAGAGGAGGCGCCTGCCGGGGAAGCGGATTTATTTTACGATCACGGAAGGAAGAAGGACTACAGGCCTGCTATTGTGCGTCGTCCTCGTTTTATGGAGCAGGCAAAGCTGAATGCAGCAGAGCGTGGAACGGTGTTTCACTCGGTGATGCAGCACATGCCGATTCATTTTTCACCAAGTGCCCAAGATGTCAAGGAAACCCTGGCTGAAATGGTGAGCAAAGAGCTGTTAACCGATACTCAAAAAGAGGTTGTAGACGCAGATGTCATTGTAACCTTCTTCAACAGTGATCTCGGACAGCGTCTGCTGCGTTCCAAAGCAGTTCACAGAGAAGTGCCGTTTAGTTACGGCCTGCCAGCTCGGGAAGTTTACAGCAGTACGGACGAAGCTTCCTCGGAAGAAACCATTCTGTTGCAAGGGGTCATTGACTGTGTGTTCGAGGAGCAGGACGGTTTGGTGCTTCTTGATTATAAGACAGACCATTTGAAGGGTCAGGGCGAGAAAGCATTGCAAGCGGTCCGAGAACGGTACCAGCTTCAGCTGGATCTTTACGCTCAGGCAGTTGCGAAAATTTGGAGACGTCCCGTAACGGGTAAATATATCTTTTTATTTGATGGGGCTCATATTTTGGAGCTTTAGGGCTTCGTATCGTTAATTGATTAATAGCAGAATGGGAAAATCATCTGCTGCAGCTTGGCATGAGCCGGAAAGGAAGGATGTTCGATGCGAATATTGCATACCGCAGATTGGCATTTTGGTCGTCAGCTGGAGGGCAGGAACCGAATAGAGGAGCAGGAGGCGTTCGTAGAAGAGCTGCATCGACTTGTTGAAGATCAGAGCATTGATCTGGTGCTGATAGCAGGCGACGTGTACGATTCAGTCAATCCTCCGGCTGCGGCGGAGCAGCTGTTCTATGACGCATTGGCTCGATTGGCGGACAATGGGAAGAGACCTGTCGCGGTCATTGCCGGCAACCACGATCACCCGGATCGATTGGCTGCGGCAGCTCCGTTGGCACAGAAGCTGGGCGTTCGATTGGCGGGACTGCCGGTAGATCGATATGAGCTTATAGATATTAAACGGACGGGAGAACAGGCCTGCTTGTTCTCCCTGCCATATCCTTCGGAGTCGAGGCTTAAGGAATTGCTCTCTGACAACGTAGAGGAAAATATGCTTCGTGCAGCATACTCGGATAGAGTCAGATACATAGCGGAACAGCAGGCCAAGCATTATCGTCCTGATACGGTTAACCTGTTGATGAGTCATATTTATGTGCTTGGCGGAGCGGAGAGTGAATCAGAGAGACCGATACAGGTAGGCGGAGCCTATACTGTAGACACGGCTGCTCTGGCCGTAGGAGCTCAATATGTAGCTCTGGGCCATTTGCATCGACCGCAAACGATTAAAGCCCCATCCTTGATGCGCTACAGCGGCTCGCCTCTTGCCTACAGCTTCTCAGAAGCAGGCCAAGCTAAATCAGTAACGGTTCTGGATGTGCAGCCAGGTGGAGAACCGAAGCTTGAAGAGCTGTTCTTAACAAGCGGACGTCCGTTAACGCGTTGGAGGGCTGAGAACGGTTTAACCCAAGTGCATGCATGGCTTGAAGAAGGCAAAGACGAGAGGGCCTGGATCGATTTGGAAATCCATATGACAGAAGCGATGTCGATGGAGCAAATTCAAACGCTGCGTAAAGCTCGTGAAGGTATAGTCAATATCCGTCCAATTTATCCAGAAATGGAAGCGGCTGCCGCTTCAGCCGTATCGATGCGGAGCATGCCGATGGATGAACTGTTCCGCCGCTACTATGCAAGACAGACGGGCGGAGCAGAGCCGGAAGCTGAATTGGTGAAGCTGTTTATGGAGCTGTTGGAAGCTCCCCAGGGATAAGGAAAGTGGAGAAAGGGGGAATTGAGCATGAGGCCTATTTACTTGCAAATGGCTGGATTGCAAAGCTACCGTGAGCTGCAGGAGATTGATTTCACAGCGCTGTGCGATGCTGGTGTGTTCGGGATCTTTGGGCCGACGGGAAGCGGCAAATCGACGATTCTGGATGCAATGACTTTGGCGCTATTCGGTAAAGTCGAAAGAGCGGCTAATGGGACTCAGGGCATTATGAATCATGCAGAAACGACATTAACCGTATCGTTTACCTTTGAACTGGGCCACGCGTCCGGAGCGCAGCGCTACAGGGTAGACCGCCAGTTTAAACGAGGCGGTGAAGTGTCTGTCAATAATACGGTAAGCCGGCTTATTCACTATCAAGACGGTGAGACAGTCGTACTGGCGGATAAAGCAGGGGAAGTAAATACGAAGGTGCAAGATATTTTGGGCCTGTCAATGCAGGACTTCACCAGAGCGGTTGTCCTGCCGCAGGGCAAATTCGCGGAGTTTCTTGCTCTGAAAGGCAGCGAACGGAGGCAAATGCTTCAACGTCTGTTCCATCTGGAGCCTTATGGGGACCAATTGAGCGCCAAAACGGCGACCCGTTTCAAGGAAACGGATGTGTCGATCAAGGAGCTCAGTGCCGAGCAGCAAGGGCTCGGCGATGCTTCTCAGCCTGCGCTCGATGCGGCTGCGGCTGCTCTTGATGCGGCGGCGCAGGCCGCTCAGCAGCTGCGCGAGCAGCTTGCCGCTTGCGAAGCGCGCGCCGCCGAGCAGCGCCGAGTGCGCGAGCTGCAGCTGGCGCTGGCGACTGCGCGGCAGCAGCATGCGCAGCACGTCGCCCGCGCGCCGCACGTGCTCGCGCTACAGGCGCAGCTCGCACGCGCTGCGCAGGCGGAGCTCGCGCAGCCGTACGCGCGCCAGCGCGAGCAGGCGCTGGCGCGGCTCTTGCGCGAGCGCGACGCGGCCGCGGGCGCCGAGGCTGCGCAGCGGAGCGCGCAGGCAGCGCTGACGCAAGCGCAAGCGGCGTATACGGCCGCCCGCGAGGCGCTCGCAGCGCAGGAGGCGCCGCTGCTGCTGCGCCTCGATAAGCTGCAGCAGGCGCTCGCGCTCGCGGCGGAGCTATCGCAGCAGCGTGAGGCTCAGACGCTGCTTGCCGCGCAGGAAGCGAAGTCGGCCGCGTCGCTAGCCGAAGCTCGGGAGCATTTACTGCGCGAGCAGGAGCTGCGCGACAAGGCAGTGAAGCGTCAGGCCGATCTGAAGGCGGAGCTCAAGCAGATAGAGGTGCCTAGCGAGATCCGTGAGCGGATGCAGGAAGCTCTGCAGGAGAAGCGGACGATTGAGCAGTGGAGGCGTCAGCTGGAGGAGCAGCGTCTTGAGCTTAATCGTCATGAAGCTGAATTACAAGCCTTGCAGCAGGAGCAAGCATCTTTGCGGGACAAAGTAAGCCAGTGGGGGCAAGGCTTGGCCGGTTGGCTGCAAGAGGTGTCCGAGACATATGTGGCAACAAGCAGTCAGGATCAAAGGCTGACTCACATTATTGAAGCCGTTCCTAAGCTGCTGGCAGAGTACAAGGCTCAAGGCCGTGAAGCGGAATTGAGGGCAATGGCGGCAGCGTTAGCTGCTAAGCTCGAGCCCGGCGATCCTTGTCCGGTATGCGGATCCATGCATCATCCGGAGCCCTATTCGCTTCACGAGCTCGAAGCGGCAGCAGGCTCTGAAACCGACGCCGCACAGACTCGTCTGGAACAGCTGCAGCTTCAAGCAAGGCAGCAGCAGCTTGCAGCAAGTCAGCTGAAATTAAGCTTGAACGGGGTCGTCCAGCAGTGGAAGCCTGTGCTGCCACAGCTGCAAGCGAATGCGGCATTGGCGGAAGCCGCCGCAGCAATAGAAGCAATTGAAGCTTGGTCTTGGGGGCAGGAATCAGAGCAGGAAGAGGTCGCCCATAGCATTGAGGCAAGCGATCTGCCAGCAGCGGAGCAGAGGCTGCAAACATACTATCAGGAGGCTCAGAGCAGCTTACTTCAAGCGAATAAACAATATCAGCAGCTGCAAAAAAGGCTGCAGGAGCTTCTTCAGCTTAGAGGTAGCATAGATCGCTTAAATAGTGAGCTGCAATCCAAACAACATACCTTACATACGATTCTAACTGGAGTTCGGCACAAATCAGAGAGACTCCAACAAACCGTTGAGGAATTAACGGACACATGGAAACGTAAATTTACTGATATCGATTATGAGCTTGTCGAGATCGCCGCAGAGAAGCAGCGGTTGAACCAACAGTACGCTGAAGATATTCGTCAGCGATTGGATAAGAGTGTGGGCTTTATTGATGAAAAGCTATTATTGATCAGTGAAATTCAGCAGCGCATGAATGAGCTGGACCGCCAAAGCGTTCAACTCAAGACGGAATGGAAAAGCGTTCATCAGCAGGTTGAAGAGAAAGCGGCAAGACTGCTGGAATGGGCAGGTAATGAAGATGTACAAGCTCAGATTGCTGCTTCTTCCAAGCAATTGAATGGACTACGACAAACCAATGAGCAAACGAAGCTGGAGTATGAGACGGCTCAATCGGCTGGACAGCAAGCCGCACAATCGTTTGCAGCTGCACAGAAGGCGGCTCAGACCGCGGTAGAGCAGTCGGAGCAAGCTGAGGAGGAGTGGAAGCGTCAGGCAGCTTTACACAGCTTTGTATCGCCTGAAGAAGTTATGTCCTCTCTGGTTGCTGATGATGTTAAACGATCATGGTCAACGGAAGTTGAAGACTATAGCAAGCTGGAGCATCAGCTTAAGTCTCAGGAAAGTCAGCTCGCAGAGCAGCTAGGCGGACGCAGCATTACGGAGGAACAATGGGCAGCACTAGAGTTGGAACTCTCCGAGTGCAAGCGCCAGGATGAAGCTGCGCTTCAGGCTAAGGCGAAGGCAGAACGGGATTGGGAATCGCTCGAGGCCAAGCATGTGAGATGGAGCGAGCTTGAGGCACAGCGATTAGTCAAGCAAAGTGAACTCACGCTGCTAAGCAAGCTGCAGTCTGTATTGCGTGGGAATGCTTTCGTTGAATTTTTGGCGGAAGAGCAATTGATGCAGGTTAGCCGTGCGGCGTCGGAGCGTCTCGGACAGCTGACCCGGCAAAAATATGCGATCGAAGTCGATTCCTCGGGTGGGTTCATCATACGGGACGATTCCAACGGAGGGGTCAAAAGACCGGTTTCCACTTTATCCGGCGGTGAAACCTTCTTAACTTCCTTGTCGTTGGCTTTGGCATTATCCGCTCAAATTCAGTTGAAAGGACAGTACCCATTGGAATTTTTCTTCCTTGACGAAGGCTTCGGTACGCTCGATCAGGATTTGCTGGAAACCGTGATTGTAGCGTTGGAGAAACTCCACTTCGATAAGCTTACTGTCGGCGTGATCAGCCATGTGCCGGAGCTACGGGCCCGGCTTCCTCGTCGACTGGTCGTCCAGCCTGCAGAAGCGGGAGGTAAAGGAAGCAGCGTTTATTTGGAAACCTTATAGGGCGTAATTACGTAGTTACGTACAAAGAAGAATTTCGTTAGGCAACCGCAGCCGGTTTATAGGCAGCGTGAGAGGGGAGAGGAATATGGCTACTGCACCCAACATAGTATCCCGGTGTATCAAAAGCGTGCTTGCGTTAACTGTAGCTTGCGGGTTGTGGCTTGAAGCTTCCCCGGTGCAAGCTGATCCGATTTGGGATCGCTGGAAAGCTGCCGAATCGGCAGTCAATCAGGGCAATCCGAGTGAAGCTGTGCCTCATTGGGAGTTTCTAGTCGATTATTACGCCTCCATCGAAGACTGGCAGAGTGCTGCGTTGTTCTCTGGAAAGCTGGATGAATATTTTGACGGCATCCAAGATTACGACAATGCGATCCGCTACTACGAGCTGGAGAATAAATATTGGCTGCTTAATGGTAAGGATTGGGGGGCCGTTGACCTTCAACGTGCCGAACAGATTCGTACCATTCTTGATGTATATATGTCCACTCAGGATACGGAGACATTGAAGAAACAAGGAGCGCCGGCTAATGGCAAGCTGGCCAAATTCGAGCCCGAGTATGGAATGTATATCGGAATGTATTCCGAACAGGATCCCGCAATGCAAAATAATTTCACCAAATCAAAAGCTCTTTACGGAAAAAATCATGCACTGTATTTAGCTTACTCGCAGGTAGGAAATCCATTCCCGCAGCAGTACGCGGTTCGAGCCAAGGAAGCGGGTGCGGCATTGCAAATCGCTTGGGAGCCGTCCAAGGGACTGGACTCAGTACAAGATGATGCATCGCTTCGGCAATGGGCACGTGCTGCCAAAGCTTCCGGTATTCCTATTTTTCTGCGGTATGCCAGTGAGATGAACGGAAATTGGGTCGTATGGCATGGCGATCCGCAAAAATATATAGAAAAGTTTAAGCTCGTCCATGATGTCATGGCAGAGGAAGCGCCGAACGTGGCAATGGTATGGAGTCCGGGAGATGTGCCCGCTTATTCCATGGATGCCTATTACCCAGGCGATGAATACGTCGATTGGGTCGGTGTCAGCCTGTATACGGAGCCGTATGAGAATGGCGATCCTAAGCAGGCTAACATGCAGGCGACAAGTCCAATCGAACGTCTGGACTATTTGTACAAAACATATTCTGAGCGGAAGCCTTTAATGATTAGCGAAACAGCAGTTTCTCATTATGCTCATATCCCTCAGGAATCATTTACGGATTATGGACTTTTGAATCTTCACCGGTTATATGAAATTATGCCGCTTAAATATCCTCGGTTGAAGTCGATAACGTACTTCAATGTGGATTTGAAAAATCGGGAATCACAAAACAATTATTTGCTCGGTGCTAACGAGCAAATGAAAAACCTTTACAGCCGTATGATCGCTTCCCCGTTTTATTTATCCAAAGTAGAGCAGGGAGCGAAGCCGTCCGATGGGACTGGCCATGTGAAGCTGGATACTGAGCACAATGCGTTTACTGTCAAAACCAAATTAACGCCTTGGGTTAAAATTCCAGACATCTATATCGGTAAAATGGACTACGCGATCAATGGAGTAATCGTTCAATCCCAGACAAGTCCTCCATTTGGGATCGAGCTGGATGCAGGTCAAGTACCTGAGGGTTCTCAAATTAACTTAACGGTATACAATAAGAACGGAACCAAAGTGATCTCCAAGTCGTTTGACTTATCCTCCCAGGTTTCCGTCGTACTCGATGGCAAGCGGCAGGTCTATGAGCAGCCGCCCGTCATCCGGGACGGAAATACATTGACACCGTTACGAGCCATCTTTGAAGCGATGGGAGCTACCGTCACTTGGGATGAGCGCACACAAACAGCGACAGGACGTAAAGGAAATACGACCATTTCCTTGAAAATCGGCGATCGTCAGGCGTTGAAGAACGGACAGCCGGTCCAGCTGGAAGCAGCCGCCCGGTTAATTAACGGTTATACAATGGCTCCTGCGCGTTTCATCGGAGAGGCTTTCGGAGGAGAGCTCAAGTGGGATGGCACGTCGAGGACGGTTACCATTAAATCTCTTAACGGCAAGACTGCCTTTAACTCCGCCGCTGCCTCAGGGCAAGCGGAAAGTCAGGAACAGCAACAACCCGATTCTCAGGAAGAATCGGGTTGGCTTTCCAAGCTTGTTTTTACTGCAGGGCTTGTTATTCAATCTGCAATATCATTTATAGTTAATTTGGTGTCCTCTATACTCTAGCCGGTATTTTAACATCCTCGATAATCGCTTTCGCAACTAAGCGCGCGCTTGAAAATGCTCTTTCCGCCAGCTCACCTTTTCCGACACAACCATCTCCGCAGAAATAAAACGGTACATGATCCAGACGTGTAGGCAGCAGCTCGTTCGTTACGATATTTTTGACGCTGGATACCATCGCTTTTTTGGAAACACGTTTCACAGCGGTTTCATCCCGCCATCCCGGATAGTAGTGATCGAACAAATCTTCCATTTGCTTCGTTTTCTTTTCCAAATAATCTTTGCGTTCCTGTTCGTCCGCGAAGCTATCGCTCAAGTAAGCAATACCTTGCAGCAATTGTCCACCTTCAGGTACTAACGTATGGTCTGTAGCCGAAACGTCGCTGATAAACAACTTGTTGTCCATATCACTAATATAGGAGAACGGTCGTGCTACAACACGTTTAAGGCCGATATCGTATACCATAACCTCGGTAGCTGTATTATTCTCGTAAGGAGCGAGGAACGGTTCCCAAGGCGTGCCTTTAAGCAGCTTGCAGGTTTGCTGTACAGGCATTGCAAAGATAACGCGGTCGAAGCTTTCTTCACGGTTTTTTGTTTTTAGTTGGTACTTACGGTCTGTGTACTGGATAGATTCAACGCCCTCTTGAAGCGCTAATTCCCAACGTCCCGAAATTTCAATTTTTTGACGCAATTGATTCGTAATGACAGCCCAGCTTCCAAGTACATAGTTAACCGGACGGCTGGACAAGAACAGGTTATGATAATATTCGCTGATAACGGGACCCGGCACCTTGCGCGCTTCTTCAGGCGTTATAAAGAAGTTGGAGCAGACCAGATGCTCCCATAGCTCCTTAACGTCCTCGTCTGCATCGGAATGGGCCAGATAGTCACCTAATGTATCGTAGTTCTTCACATTGTGGATATGGGCGATAATGGCAGTGATTTCTCCAACGAAGCGTACCTTTTGCATCGCGTTTAACAAATCGGTCCGCATCAGATTCACGAAATCCAAGGGTGCAGGAGTCAGTTGATCATGTTTGGCATACATTACTCTGCGTTTATCCACCTGCTTGGAGCTGAAGGAAAGTCCAAGCTCGCGCTCCATCGTCGATATTTCGTGACGATCGATGCCGTAAATAGCATGAGCGCCGTAATTAAGCGTAAATCCTGCTTTTTCATAAGTAAACGCGCGGCCGCCCAATTGTGGACTTCTTTCAAAAAGTACGCCTTCCACACCATACTGCTCTGACAAATAAGCGGCTGCCGTCAAACCGGCCAATCCGCCTCCTATAACTGCAATTCTCATCTTTTTTTCCTCCTTAGCGCTATGCGCAAGCCATGCCGCATCCGGTCTGACTTGCCTCGTTTCTACCGAGATGGATGATTCTTGTTGTTCCAAACGTAGACCTGACCATACCCATGCCAGGTTGCTGCGCATTAAACCAGGTAAGTCCATTTCCTCTTGAGAGCACCACATCCACAATGTCCCTCTGTATGCGGTAATCAGCAGCTTAACTTTATTCGGCTCCGGGAGCCAGTGAAGCAGCCGATCGAACAGTAATTGAAATTGTTCGTCTTCAATTTGTTTTACCGACTCATTTTGCAAAGACAGGGCGATTAAACTGCGTACCAGTCGAGGATACGCTTGAATATTCGACGCTAAGTCTAAAAAGAGCCTGTTGATATGTCCTTCCAAGGATAGGACTTGAGATGGGGTTTTTACGGCCCACTCGCTGATCGTTTGAATTTGCTTGCGGAAAATTTCTCGCAAAATTTCATCTTTACCTTTGAAATAATGATAAAAGGTTCCTTTAGACGTGTTCGTAGCGGCGATGATGTCGTCAACTGATACTTGTTCGTAACCACGCTCCATAAACAAATGAAGGGCAACCTCAATCATATATTCTCGTTTTTTTCTCGTTGCCGATCGCATCAACCGATTCATTCCGACCCACCCCACAAGTCTTTTCGGCTTCATTATACATAATATTAGACTCGGAGTCTATAAGTGAAATAGGGTGTAAATGAATAGTTTGAACTTATATTTTGCGCAGTTGCAGTGTCCCTTTATGTACATCAAAAAAACAATTGAAAGTGGGGGAAATCTGTGCTAATTTATTTGAGAATGATTATCAGTATCTATTAAGGCTCATTTTATTTTAAGGAGATGTCTTTCTATAATGATTACCCGTAATGTCGTATCAGCAATCGTGATTTCATCAACATTAATTTTTACAGGATGCGGTGCCAATAAAGCGAGTGTGCAGCCTTCCCCGGCACCGGTAGCTAAGGATACGACCAATCAGGCCGCTCCTGCAGATAATGCCGCACTGAAGCCAGCTCTCGAGCAATACCGTAAATTTGTAATTGAGCAATGCGATTTATTCGTTAAGCAAACCGGTGATTTCGTAGCGGCAGTAAAAGCGGGAGATCTTGCGAAAAGTCAGGCGTTATATGCTCCAGCACGCATGTATTATGAAAGAATTGAGCCTATTGCTGAAGCATTAGGAGATCTTGATCCGGATATCGATGCACGTGAGGATGATGTTGATCCAAAAGAGTGGAAAGGATTCCACAAGCTTGAAAAATCATTGTGGCAGGATAAGACGACGAAGGGACAAGAAGCTGTAGCGGATGAACTGTTGAAAAACAGTAAGCTGCTTAGAGCCAAGGTAGAAACAGTAGAGATTGATGCTAATATGCTTGTTACCGGAGCGGTAGAGCTGCTGAATGAAGTTTCTGCTACGAAAGTGACGGGCGAGGAAGAACGTTATTCACATACGGATTTGTATGATTTTGCTGCGAATGTGGAAGGTGCCGGTAAAATTTTTGAAATTTTGAAACCGGAGCTTCAGAAGAAAGACACTGCGTTAGTTAAAACCATTGATGATCGTTTTAAAGAGCTCACGGGATTGCTAACTCCTTATAAAAAAGACAATGGTTATATATTGTATACCGAGCTTAAGCCAGACCAAGTGAAAAAGCTGAGTCAGTCTATCGACGCGTTGGCAGAGCCGCTTTCGAATATGGGTAAATTGTTGGGGGCGTAGCATGATGGACGATTCTACTAAGCAAGAGCATCTTTCAGATCATAAGTCGACAGTAAGCCGGAGAGATCTCCTCAAGATGGCAGGTGCGGGTGGAATCGGGCTATTGCTCGGTTCAGTTGGTGTCGGAGGCCTGCTCGTTGGAACGGGGAAAATCGCCAAGTCTGCATCCGTTCCGTCCGACAGGAGTAATCTTAGCATCCCATTTTACAACAAGTTCCAAGCAGGTATATTGACCCCGCCTCAAAACTTTATTTGTTTTGCCGCCTTCGATTTAACTACAAAGCAAGCATCGGATGTTACTAAGCTGTTTCGTGCCTGGACCGAGGCGTCAGCCAAAATGGCGGAAGGACAGATGGTAGGGCCGCAAAATGACCAACCCAGTCTCCCTCCTGAGGATACCGGAGAAGCGGTTGGATTAAATCCGAATCAACTGACGATTACATTTGGAGTAGGGCCTGCTATTTTTGATGAAAGATTCGGTTTGGCATCCAAAAGGCCAGAAGCCTTTGTGGATTTTCCTAAGTTTGCCGGAGAACGTTTACGTGAAGAATGGTGTGGCGGTGATATCGGTGTACAAGTATGCGCTGATGATATGCAGGTCGCTTTTCACGCTATTCGCAATTTGGCCCGTATTGCCCGCGGCACTGCGGTTCTGAGGTGGACACAGGAGGGATTCCAACGATCAGCGACAGCAATGAATCTCAATGAAACGCCTCGCAACCTGCTCGGCTTTAAAGACGGGACCGGAAATCCGGATGTGCAGGACAGCAAGCTTATGAACGATCTCGTTTGGGTGCAGCCTTCCGACGGTTCTTCCTGGATGCACAACGGTACTTACATGGCAGTCAGACGTATCCGTATGCGGATTGAAGCTTGGGACCGTTCGACACTTAATGACCAGGAAGCCACCTTTGGGCGATACCGAAGCAGCGGAGCACCATTAGGTCAGAAGAATGAATTCGATCCTATGCAGCTTGATGCTAAAAATGCGGACGGTAAGCCTGTTATTCGGGCTAATGCTCATATCCGGTTGGCTCACGGGGAAGACAAGGAAAAAATATTAAGGCGTTCTTATTCCTACTCAAGCGGTATCGATAAGCAAACAGGCCAGCTGGATGCGGGGTTGTTCTTCATTTGCTACAACCGGGATCCGCGAAAACAATTTATTCCGATTCAACAGCGTTTGGCTAAAAATGATGCGTTAAATGAATACATTTTTCATATGGGCAGCTCGATGTTCGCCTGTTTTCCAGGTGTAAGTCAAGGCGGTTACTTGGGAGAAGGTTTGTTTTGATCAGAAAACATGCATTTCGCTTGAGAGGAAATGAGGACAATGAAACAAAATAGAGTCTTTATAATGAAATGGGTCGAAAGTTTGATGATTGCGGCCCTTCTTTTCATGCCGTTTGCCGGTAAAGCCTGGGCAGCAGAGGTCGATCCCGCTATTGAAAAGCTGATGCCTCTTATAGGCGGTGCACTAGTGGAAGCAGGCGATAAGCATTGGGATGGGGCTGCCAAGGAGCTGGAGCTGTTCGAATCGCAATGGAAGCAGCTGCAGCTCCCTAAATCAGCGCTCTACGATAATGTGAGCTCCGCCATGGCTGAAGCGAAGCAAGCTTTGAAGGATGCATCCGCTAAGCCTGATGCTGTGTATCCCGCTGTTTCCAAGCTAGCTAAAGCTACCGGCAGTTTCGTATCCGACTTGGAAAAGGCGGCTGATAAGGGGGATGGCAAAAAAGCGGCTAAAACTTTATTGCCAATACTGCAGCAGTGCTTGAATGAGATAAATCAGAATGATTGGACCAAGGCCCAAAATACATTCAAACAGTTTACAAATCAATGGGCGAAAGCAGAAAATGCTATACGTGCGGACAACGATCAAATTTATGGTCAGATAGAAACCGAAACAACGATGGCCAGAGTGTCCGTACAAGCTGAACCTCCGCGATCCGTTGCTGCCACAGCCGGAATTAACGATTTAATTCAAACCATCAATGGTTATGTCAGTGGCTCGTTGACTGTACAATCGCCTTCATCGGGTAAGCAAACGGTGGCGGATGGGTTGGATATGCTGAAAAAGGCGGAGAATAGTGTTAGCTCTGGCAATGCCTCTGAGGCAGCTGCGCAAATGCAGAGCTTTATCACTTTATGGCCGTCTGTAGAAGGCGTCGTTCGAACTAAAGCGCCTGATCTGTATACCAAGGTAGAGAACGAAATGACGGAGGCGCTAAGTCGACTTCTTTCCAATCCGCCTCGACTGGAGGAATCCTCTGGACTTATTAAGTCGATGCAGCTGGAGCTGACTCCATTTGCAGAGCAAACAAGCTACTCGGCTTGGGACGCTGCACTTGTCCTTCTTCGGGAAGGTGTTGAAGCCTTATTGGTTCTGGCCGCTCTAGTAGCCTTTCTTCATAGAACAGGCAATTCCGCCAAGCAAAAATGGATATGGTGTGGGGCTGCGGCAGGGTTGGTAATGAGCGGTGGTTTGGCTATTCTCTTGAACTACATGATTGCTAATTTAGCCGCTGGCAGCACTCGTGAAATGTTGGAAGGCATTACAGGGCTTGTTTCCGTTGCTTTAATGCTGACAGTGAGTATCTGGCTTCATAAAAAATCGCAGGTTAATGCATGGAACCGATATATAGAAAAGCAAGTAGGCATTGCGCTTGCGAGCGGCAATCTCTGGTCATTATTTGTTGTGGCATGCTTATCGATTTTGCGTGAAGGTGCTGAAACGACGATCTTTTATATCGGGATGGCACCTTCCATTCAACCGGGACAGCTGATAGCAGGCATTGCAGGAGCAATCCTTGTCCTGGTTGTAGTTGGTTACATTATCGTCAAAGGCAGCATTCGGTTGCCTATCCGCACATTTTTCAAGGGCGCTACTGTGCTTATTTATTATTTGGTCGTTAAATTCCTTGGCGAGAGCATCCATTCGCTTCAAGTGGCAGGCAAGCTGTCCTCGCATGTACCTGGCTTTATCCCTTCATGGGGTTGGCTTGGGGTATATCCCACATGGGAGACGTCGACGCCTCAGCTTCTTGTGCTTATCTTTATAATGATTCAGGTTCTATGGTTTGGACGTAAGGGGAAGGACAATGGGAATCCTTTGGGATCGAACCCTGCTTAAAAAGGGCGAGAGGGGCTTCATCAGGCGAATCTCGAATTTTATTCAAGAAACTTCGTAATTTTCTTGAATGCGGAGTTTCTTTTTTGCCGAAAATTAGGTATAGTATATAGGTAAAAATGAAACGGTCATAGTTTAAGTAGCTGGGAGGACAACCCGTCATGGAATGTATTTTTTGTAAAATTGTTGAGGGAACCATTCCTTCCAAAAAGGTGTATGAAAATGAGCATGTGGTGGCTTTTCACGATATTCAGCCTGCTGCTCCGGTACATATCTTGATTATACCCAAGAAACACATCTCAACCATGAACGACGTTGAGCCCGGCGACTGGGGTTTGATCGGTGAAATTCATCGTGCCGCCCAAGAAATTGCCAAGCAGGAAGGTGTGGCGGATAGCGGTTATCGTCTCATTAATAACTGTGGCAAAGATGGAGGACAAGTCGTTTTTCATATTCATTATCACTTGCTTGCTGGTGAAAAACTGGGACCTCTCAATGCTAAGTAAAGAATCTTTTTCCTTAGGTTGACACCTAGTTTATGTATACCATATAATGAAATTTGATGAACGCTTTTTTCGTCTTGGACGGTCTGTTCGGAGGGAGGGAAAACTGGTGTCAGAAACTCGAGTTCGCAAAAATGAAACTATAGATGCTGCACTTCGCCGCTTTAAACGCTCCATCGCAAAAGATGGCGTACTAGCGGAGGTTAAAAAACGCAAGCATTATGAGAAGCCAAGCGTGAAACGTAAGAAGAAGTCAGAGGCTGCTCGTAAGAGAAAGTTCTAGGGGGCTTAATCGATGAGCTTAAGCGAGAAATTAAACGAAGATATGAAGCTTGCGATGAAGAGCCAGGCCAAGTTCAAACTAACCGTAATCCGTATGGTTCGTGCAGCTATCAAGAATATTGAGATAGATCAGCGTAAAACCTTAGATGACCAGGAAGTACTTGATGTTCTAAGTCGCGAGATCAAACAGCGCAAAGATTCCCTCCAAGAATTTGAAAAGGCCGGTCGCGATGATTTGGCCGAAACCGTTAAGGCAGAAATAGAAATTCTGATGGAGTACTTACCGCAACAGTTAACTGAGGAAGAAGTAAAAGCCATTGTACAGCAGACCATCCAAGAAGTGGGTGCTTCTTCTAAAGCGGATATGGGAAAAGTCATGGGTGCTTTAATGCCTAAGGTGAAAGGACGGGCTGATGGCAAAGTTGTCAATCAAGCCGTTCAACAACTATTATCATAGTATGACGAAAGACACTCCTGTTTCAGGGGTGTCTTTTCTTTTTGTCTCTTCCTTGTTGAGGAAATTTTTGCATGTTTGAATCGAATCGGCTATGCTTTACGTAAGGAATGTATATGATTTGGAAAATGGTTGAAGGAGGTCATTGCAGATGTTTAACACTAAGCCTGGTTTATGGCTGATAAAGTCAGGCTTGCTGCTTCTATTGGCGTTTCTCTTATTACTGCCGTTAGGAACCGCCTTCGCGGCTGACAGCAATCCGGCTTCTGCTGCGTCTTCCGTCCCCAAGTCTGCTCCAGTCGTTGTTATTCCGGTACATCAAACGATTGAGACGGGTCTGCAAAAATTTCTTGAGCGGGCCATGAAAGAGGCCGAAGAATCACATGCCATGTACATTGTTCTTGATATTGATACGTTAGGCGGCAGAGTGGACTCGGCTGAGGACATCGGGGAGCTAATTCGTAACAGTAAGGCACCGACCATAGCCTATGTGCATGGGAGGGCGGTCTCAGCTGGCAGCTACATTGCGTTGAATGCGACCAAGATTGTAATGGAGCCTGGGAGTACGATGGGAGCAGCTGCCGTTGTAGATTCTTCCGGAGCTGAAGTAGGAAACGTTAAGGTTATTGCTCATTGGGCAAGCCAAATGAGATCTGCAGCAGAGCTTAGAGGGCGTGATCCCCAAATTGCTGAAGCCATGGTGGACAAAAATGCAGGGGTTGAAATGAAGGCGATCAACCGCACCGTTGCTAAGGGACAGCTGGTTTCATTAACCGCTGACGAAGCGGTAAAGGTAGGCTATGCTGAGAGTATGGCTGCCGATTTGGACGCAGTTATTGGCTTTCTAGGGGCTTCCGAACATCCGGTAATACATTTGGAGCCTACGGCAGCCGAATCGTTCTCGCGCTTTTTAACGCAGCCAGGAATATCGATCTTGCTTTTGTTTATCGGAATTGCGGGTATTGCGATTGAGCTGTTCGTTCCAGGATTCGGATTGCCTGGGATTCTAGGATTGCTAGGGTTCGGTCTGTATTTCTTCGGCCATTATATTGTAGGGTTTGCGGGGGTGGAGGATATTGCACTCTTCATTATTGGTGTTGTGCTGTTGATCATTGAAATTTTTGTATCGAGCTTCGGTATTCTTGGTATTCTTGGGATTGCCTGCTTGTTCAGCAGTGTCGTTATGGCTGCCTACAATACGAAGCAAGCAGCACTCCATTTGTCTGTAGCCTTTGTACTCGCCATCATTGTCGTAGCGATTGTCGTACGGATCTTCAAACACCGGGGTGTATGGAACCGTTTTATTCTCCGGGAGGAGCTGACTAAGGAAAAAGGCTATACCCCCGCTAAGGAACGCACAGATCTGCTTGGCAAGTCCGGAACTTCCATCACGCCTCTGCGTCCAGCGGGAACGATTTATGTCGGTGATGAACGAGTTGATGTAGTCACCTCCGGGGAGTTTATACCTCTGAATAAACAAGTTGTAATCGTTCATGTGGAAGGCTCACGGATTGTTGTTAGGGAAGTCAACGATGTACTTCATTAATTGGTGAAGCGCCAGTTTATTATTGGCGTAAAAAAGTAAAAGTCAATGCTTACTAAGCCAGTTTTTACTTGCATAAAAAACTTTTAGGAGGTTCAACCATGGATTCTATCGTTTATGTATTGCTTCTGGCTGCGATTATTATCATCGCGCTATCCGTATTTTTAAGCTTTGTTCCGATTATGCTGTGGATTTCAGCGTTAGCATCGGGAGTTCGCATCGGAATTATTACCCTCGTTGCGATGCGGTTACGCCGCGTTATTCCTAGTCGTATCGTCAATCCAATGATTAAGGCGACTAAAGCGGGAATTGAACTCACTATAAATCAGTTGGAAAGTCACTTCCTGGCAGGCGGTAACGTTGACAGGGTCGTCAATGCCTTAATTGCTGCTCATCGTGCAAATATTCATCTGGAGTTTGAACGTGCAGCGGCTATCGATTTGGCTGGACGTGATGTGCTTCAAGCGGTTCAAATGAGCGTTAATCCACGTGTTATCGAAACTCCAACGGTTTCCGCCGTTGCTAAAGACGGTATCGAAGTGAAGGTTATTGCCCGTGTAACGGTACGTGCCAACATCGACCGACTTGTCGGGGGCGCAGGAGAAGAAACGATTATCGCCCGTGTAGGGGAAGGGATTGTTACGACCGTAGGTTCCTCGAATTCGCATAAGGATGTACTGGAGAACCCGGATATGATCTCCAGAACCGTACTGGGCAAAGGGCTTGACGCAGGGACTGCTTTCGAAATCTTATCCATTGATATTGCCGATGTAGATGTAGGTAAAAATATCGGTGCACATCTGCAAACGGAACAGGCTGAGGCTGACAAGCGTATTGCCCAGGCTAAAGCGGAGGAACGTCGCGCAATGGCTGTTGCTCAGGAGCAAGAGATGAAAGCGAAAGTCGTGGAAATGAAAGCCAAGGTAGTTGAATCCGAATCACAAGTCCCTTTGGCAATGGCTGAAGCGCTTCGCGGAGGTAAGTTAGGCGTTATGGAATACATGAATTTGAAAAATATAGACGCCGATACGCAAATGCGTTCCTCCTTAGGGAAAATGAATGATGGCGGTAAACATGAAGATCAGGAATAATGCTTCCTGCATGAACCGGCAAAGGAGCGTGCACAATGAAGCTTATACAACTTCTGCTTAACAACTGGGTTTTTCTAGTGATCATTTTTATCATTTTGAGCAACGTTGGGAAAATGCTTAAGTCCAGATCCTCCAATGAAACCGGTAAGCAAGCCCCTCCAAAACAAGGGATGCCTCCTTTTGCAGGTGGGGGTGGAAGCGGCTCCGGCTGGGGGAGGACGATCAAACAGACGGTGACCCAAACGAGGGACGTCATAACCCGTTCTGAACAGCCTAAGACTCAATCGAAGCCTAAGCCTCAAGAACGGACGCAGAGGGCTCAAATGGCCCTTCAAGACCTGGAAACAGAGGATGTTTGGAAGGACTCACCACTTGAGAGCAACAGGAATAAAACATCTGTGAAAGCAAACCGTCAGCAGTTGCAACAGGCAGATTCTGAGCAGTCGCGGAAGCAGCTTTCCACTAACCAATTGGCACAAGGGGTCATTTGGGCGGAAATTCTTGGCCCGCCGAGAGCCAAGAAGCCTTTTCGTAAATAAATACTCCATAATGCAAGCACCGAAACCAACATTTGTTGGTCCGGTGCTTTTTTGTATGCTTTGCAATAACTTGCAGCTCGGCTTCCTTCATAATTTGCCCGTTTCCAGCATATGGTGTAAATAGCCTGTGCTGCATGTAAGGGATAGTGTGCCGAGGGATCTTGCAAAACCAACCAACTTTGAGGGGGAATCGTATGCGCAGTCTGTCTCGCAAATTCAATCAAATTACCGCCAAGCTGCTGGACCTTCCCCAAGACGTTGTACTGGATCTACCCCGTATGACACTCATTGGCAATATGCAGCTCTATATAGAAAATCATCGTGGTGTACTCCATTTCTCCAACGAACTGATGCGTTTGGCTCTGAATAAAGGGAGCTTGGAGGTTCGCGGCAAGCAGCTCGTGATCCGAGCTATTTTATCTGAGGAAGTTTTTATTGAAGGGGTTATAGAAGACGTCAAATTTATCCCGTAAAGAGGTGTCTGACAGTGAAATCATCATTTCTCTTATCGCTGCGAGGCTATGTGCTGATTGAAGTCAGGGGGGGACGGCTCGAGAAGCTGATTAATGCCTTGACGGAAAATCGGATGTCCGTTTGGGATATCCGTATTGTGGACGAGTCACATGCGGAGCTTTACATCGTCATTAAAGACTTTTTTCGGCTTCGTCCGCTCTTGAAAGAGACAGGCTGCCGTGTGCATGTCCGTATGAGGCATGGAGTCCCTTTTTTGTTGGACAAACTGGAAAAAAGAAAGATTTTTGCGATAGGTATCATAGGATTTGTTATTGGATTATACATGCTCTCTTCAGTAGTCTGGCAAGTGAGGGTGGAAGGAAATGAGCTGATAAGCACGCAGCAGGTGCTTGAAGCGGCTAAGGATCAGGGGATATACAAGCTTCAATGGAAATATAAGCTGAAGGATGCCGACGTATTGTCTAGGGCGATGCAAGGTGAGTTACCTGGAACGGCATGGGTGGGAGTAGAGGTGCATGGAACCCATATCGTAATAAAAATAGTTGAGGCTACGGTTCCAGAGAAGCAGCCGCTGCTGAATCCTCGCCATCTGGTTGCTTCCAAGAGTGCAATGGTTAGTTACATATTAGCGGAAAAAGGCAGACCTTTGGTAAAAGCAAATACGTATGTCAAAAAAGGGGACATCCTCATATCCGGTATTTTAGGAGACGAAGTAAACCACCAGACTGTTGTGGCATCTGGGGAAGTCAAGGGCCTGGTATGGTACACGCCTAAAGTAGAGGTTCCGTTAGTTCAACAGTACAAGGTGTATACAGGTGAAGTGAAGGAGCGGTCCTATCTTGTCGTAGGCAGCCGCGCTCTTCAGCTTACAGGATACGGAAAGACGGGATTTGAGCAGTTCGAGACGATTCCGGATAGAAAAACGCTGCAGCTTGGCAAATTCGTTCTGCCCGTCGGGTGGCTGAATGAACGGGTTATGCAAGTAAATATCGCGGAAAAGGCTATGGATCCGGTAGAGGCGAAAAAGCTTGGAATGGAAGCGGCAAAGAAAGAAATTTTGGCTTCAGCCGGCAAAGATGCAAAGGTCGTCAATGAAAAAATTTTGCATGAAAAGACGGAGAATGGTAAAGTTTATATGGAAGTACATTTGGAAGTGGAAGAATCTATCACTCAAGAGCAACCTATCGTTCCATAACGCGTTCGCTTGAAGGAGAAGAGGCCTGTTGATTGACAATGCACGCATCGTGAAAGTAGTACTAAGAAATCCCGCGGAAGGGCTTGCTTTATTTGGACCGCAGGACAAGTTTCTGCAGATGATCGAGCAGCAAACCGAAGCCAGAATTCAGTCTCGTGAAGAAGAAATCGTTATTCAAGGCAGCGCGGCTGAAACGGATTCATTGCAGCAGTTATTTGAAGTGCTGTTGGAGCTTGTTCGGAATAACTACACTTTGAATGAGCGCGATATTCATTATGCTCTGGAATTGTCCAAGCAGATGAAAGTCGACCAATTGCTTGATCTGTTCAAAGGAGATATCACGACTACCCATAAAGGGAAGCCTATTCGGGTAAAAACGATTGGCCAAAAGCAGTACGTGTCCACCATCAAGCAAAAAGATATTGTGTTCGGAATTGGACCTGCAGGTACGGGGAAAACGTACTTAGCTGTCGTATTGGCAGTCTCGGCACTTAAGGAAGGCAAGGTCAAACGTATTGTGCTGACGCGGCCTGCGGTGGAGGCTGGAGAGAGCTTGGGCTTTTTGCCGGGCGATTTACAAGAAAAGGTTGACCCTTACTTACGACCATTGTATGATGCTCTTAATGACGTCTTAGGGCCTGAGCAGGTGATCAAGTCCTTGGAAAGAGGGCTTATAGAGATTGCTCCGCTCGCCTATATGCGCGGCAGAACATTAGACGATTCCTTTATTATTTTGGACGAAGCTCAGAATACGACACCCGAGCAGATGAAGATGTTTTTGACACGTCTTGGATTTGGTTCAAAGATGGTCATTACAGGTGATGTTACTCAGATTGATCTTCCGAGGGGAAAGTCGTCCGGTTTAGTGGAAGCGCACCGCATTTTAAAGCAAATTGAAGAAATCGGATTTATCGAGTTTTCCGAAGCGGATGTTGTCAGACACTCATTGGTTCAAAAAATTATTGTTGCTTACCAAGAGGATAAAGAAAAATAGCTCTCTTAAAGTGAATAACGGTAGAGCTGTGAAAGGGATGACCTTTCGAAATGAAGAACCAGGTTTCGATCCAAGGCAAGTTTCAATATAAGCTTGCTGGCTGGAAATACAGCGCCCTTGTGCGCTTTCTTCTGTTTTTAGTGCTTACTGTCATTTTTTATATGGCCTTAATGAGTAAGCTGATCCCGCAAACGTATGACATCCGTGTTGGCTCAGTGGCGGAAAAAGATATTTTAGCTCCTAGAGCTATCGAAAACGCTGTCGCAACCGAACAAGCCAAAGAGGATGCAGCCCAGCGGGTACAGCCAGTGTACCGAATCGTTGCTTTGAAGAACGAAGTTCTTATGGAAGCAATGTTCGAGAAGCTGCAGCAAATTAACGCCGATACTGAAGTTACGCTTGGCGATAAGGTGAATATTTTTAAAACAGTCATTCCGAATCTTATTGACGATCACGTTGATAAACAGATCAAGACGTACACGGACAGCGGGCAATACAACGATGTGCTGCTGCAGGAGATGCGCAAAAAAATCCGAGAGCAGCAATACCGGATTCCGGAAGAAACGTATTACAAGATGCCTCGTGTATCCAAGGAAGATTTGCTAGCTATGGAGCCGGTTGCTAAAGATATTGTTACCCGGCTGATGAACGATCAGATTATGGATGCGCAAACCGCAAGGGCAAAAGTGGCCGAACTGGTAAATACTTCAACACTGACCAAGAGCACTTCACGGGAAATGGTGCTTGAGCTTGTCAGGGCAGCAGTGACACCGAATAAATTTTTTGATCAAAAAGGCACCGATGAAGCAAAAGGTCATGCTCGTGATAACGTGAAATCGGCATTTATAAATAAAAATGAAGTTCTCGTAAAAAAAGGCGCTACGATTACCGAGGAAATTTACCAGCGGCTCAGCGGCTTGGAGATGTTGAAAGACGAATCCAGCTATTGGCCTAAGTTGGGGCTGCTGCTGTTAGTGGTTATGTTCGGCCTAGTGATCTTCATGTTCGTTAAACAAAGTACCTTAGCGGTAAGCAGTAATAACGCCCAATTGCTAATGCTCGTACTAATTTTATTTATTAACATATTAGGGATGAAGCTGTTCTCCCTTGTGCAAAATCTGGATTACCCTTATATAGGGTTTCTGGCTCCTACCGCATTGGGGGCAATGCTGATTACGATCTTATTGGATGTGAATTTAGCCTTTGTCGCGACGGTAGTGTTCAGTGTCATGGCTAGTGTCATATTTAACACGGATCATTTGCAAGCGTTCGATTTTCGTTACGGTCTGCTGACGTTTGCCGCTTCGTTCGCTGCTATTTTCTCAATCCAACGGGCGAGTCAGAGGTCTTCGATATTAAAAGCCGGTATGATAGTCTCGCTGTTAGGCTTGGCGCTTGTCGGTTCGCTGCTCCTGATCGACGACCACGAGTCAAAGAGAAGCATGCTGTTTGCACTTTCCTTCGTTATAGGAGGCGGCTTGTTGACTGCCGTATTCGTCATTGGCTTGTTGCCGTTCTTCGAGGTTGCCTTTGGCATACTGTCTCCACTCAAGCTGGTGGAGCTGTCCAATCCGAACCATCCTTTGCTGCGTAAGCTCCTTACTGAAACACCGGGAACTTACCATCATAGCATTATGGTCGGCAATCTGGCGGAAGCGGCTGCAGTATCGATTGGCGCTGACGGTCTGTTATGCAGAGTCGGAGCCTATTATCACGATATTGGGAAAACGAAGCGCCCGAATTATTTTATCGAGAATCAGAATCATATGGAAAATCCTCATGATAAAATGGATCCGGCACTCAGTAAATCCATCATTGTGGCACATGCCCGCGACGGGGTGGAGATGCTGAAGGAGCACAACATCCCTAAGCCTATCCGGGATATTGCTGAGCAGCATCACGGAACAACACTGCTGCAATATTTTTATCATAAGGCCAAAAAAATTGCGGAATCGGAGAACGATACCAAGCCTGTAGAAGAAGCGGATTTCCGCTATCCTGGACCGAACGCACAATCCAAAGAAGCTGCGATCGTAGGGATTGCCGATTCCTTGGAAGCAGCGGTTCGTTCCCTGAGAAGCCCGACCCTTGAGCAGATCGATTCTATGGTCCGCAAAATTATAAAGAACCGCCTGGATGACGGACAGTTCAACGAATGCGATCTTACGATTAAAGAACTGGATCAAGTCGCCAAAACATTGAATGAAACGCTTTTAGGCATTTTTCATTCCAGGATTGAATACCCGAATGACCTTCCGGGGCAGAATCAGAATGGAGAGCCTAAGCAAGCGAAAAGGAGCTAGACATATGAGTCTGCGATTGGAATGGAACAACGAACAAAATGAATACGATATCTCCGAGGAGCTCATTCAGAAGCTTAGTCAGCTTCTGGAGCTTGCCGGTAAATCCGAGAGCGTAACCGATGGTGAGGTTGCTCTTACGTTTGTTGATGATGCAGAAATTCAACGGTTGAACAAAGAATATCGCAATCTCGATAAACCAACGGATGTGTTGTCTTTCGCCATGCAGGAGATGGGCGAGGATGAGATCGAGATTATTTATGATGAGGAAGACTTGGGCTCTGAGAGCGATCTTGACGATGTTAGACGGATGGATGATGACGAAGAAGCTGATTCGGAAGAGGATGAGGAGTCGTTCGAGGAGCCTCTCGGCGATATTATCATCTCCGTGCCTAGAGCCATTGCTCAAAGCGAGGATTATGGACATTCCGTTGAACGGGAGCTTGGCTTTCTATTCGTTCATGGATTTCTTCATCTAATTGGCTATGATCATCAAAGTGAAGAAGAAGAGAAAGTGATGTTTGGAAAGCAAGAGAATATATTACAGCAGGCGGGTCTTGTCCGTTGAGACCGAAGGTGAAGTGGCACAGAAGCTTTCGATTTGCGTATGAAGGGGTGAAATACGCCCTTTCTACGCAACGCAATATGAAGTTTCATTTTTTCGCCGCTTTTGTAGTTCTGTTAATGGCCTTGTTTTTCCATCTACATAAGCTTGAAATCTTATTTATTTTGCTGGCCGTGACTTTAATGATTGTTACGGAGCTTATTAATACAGCAGTTGAAAAAACGGTCGATCTTGCCATGCCAGACCGTCATCCACTGGCCAAAATAGCCAAGGATGTGGCCGCAGCCTCCGTACTGGTGTCTGCGGCTTTTGCCGCTATCGTCGGGATGGTAGTCTTCTATGAACCGATAGATCACATGTTCCGCGACGTCAAGAGTACTCAGGGGCACACGTTATCGGCAGGTTGGATCTGGATCTTGCTTTGCCTGGTTATGCTAACGGTAATCGTTGTAGAGACGCGATTTTCGAGTAAAGGGAGCAGAATCCAGCCAAGCCTGCTGTCGGCTGTCGCCTTTGCCATAGCGACCTTTATTACATGCTATGTGACGGTCACTTTAATAGCGCTGCTGGCGTATTTGTTGGCTATTGTGGTAATGATGGTATTATATGATAAACGAGGACGGGGCTTTGCCTCCCTTATGCTTGGAGCTCTTATCGGCAGTTTTGTTTCTGTGCTTGCTTACTATTTGATGAATCTATAATTCACTTTAATTCAAGGGGATGATATGATGGATCGACAGGCGTTGGTCGCTTTAGCGAAGCAAGCAATGGAAAAAGCGTATGTGCCCTATTCAAAATTTCAGGTTGGAAGTGCACTTCTTGACCAGAACGGAAAGGTGCATTTGGGCTGCAATGTTGAGAATGCGGCTTACGGCCCAACGAACTGCGCAGAAAGAACAGCGCTATTTCGTGCTATTGCCGACGGGGAGGCACCTCGATCCTTTCAAGCTATAGCTGTCATAGGAGATACGCTGAGCCCCATAACACCCTGCGGTGTATGCCGCCAAGTTTTAATTGAACTATGCCCTCCCGATATGCCTGTATATATGGCTAATCTGCGCGGAGATATGGAAGAAACGACCGTTGCTGAATTGCTGCCGGGAGCCTTTACTATGAAAGATCTTAATGGAGGAACATAATCGAATGACATCAACATCCAATAAAAAAGCGTTTAAATCTGGCTTTGTCGCTATAATCGGCCGTCCAAATGTGGGGAAATCCACCTTGATGAACCAAGTGATCGGTCAAAAGATTGCCATTATGTCGGACAAGCCACAAACCACGAGAAATAAAATTCATGGTGTATATACGACCAATGATTCCCAAATTGTGTTTTTGGATACGCCGGGGATTCACAAGCCTCAATCCAAGCTGGGTGATTATATGATGAAAATTGCAGAAAGCTCTTTAAGTGAAGTCGACGCTGTTCTTTTCCTTATAGATGTAGTTGAGGGGCTTGGTGGAGGAGACCGCTTCATCATTGAAAACTTAAAAAGAATCAAAACACCGGTCATTCTTGTCATGAATAAAATCGATCAGGTTCAGCCTGAGCAGCTCCTTCCGGTTATTACGGCATATAAGGATCTTTATGATTTTGCCGAGATCGTGCCAATTTCAGCTATTAAGGGCAATAACGTCAACACTTTGTTGGAGCAGGTTACTAAATATTTACCGGAAGGACCGCAGTATTATCCTGCCGATCAAGTCACCGATCATCCGGAGCAGTTCGTATGTGCGGAGCTGATTCGAGAGAAAATTTTGCATTTGACCCGGGAAGAAATTCCTCACTCTATTGCGGTGGCTATTGAGGATATGAAAGTAGAAGCGAACGGGCTTGTTCATATTTCCGCTGTTATTTATGTGGAAAGAGACTCGCAAAAAGGCATTATTATCGGAAAAAAAGGCGCATTATTAAAAGAAGTAGGGCAAAAGGCTCGTCAGGATATTGAAGCTCTGCTCGGCTCCAAAACCTTTCTTGAGCTGTGGGTAAAAGTGAAGAAGGATTGGCGCAATCAGGAGCGGGTTCTGCGCGATTTAGGCTTCCGTAACGAGTAAGCTCCGTATGCCAGTTATTACTTGGGATACTTCCAGTCATTTCGTATCATCCTAATCTTGTCGACAAGTACTGTCCTACCTAAAGTCTTTGTTTACAAAGTCAAGGGTTCCTTGGAAAGCTCTTAGGAGAGGGGATTGATACACATGAGAGATTTTTCGTGGAAGTATTTTTCAATGACTGGTGATGTAGATGCTTATCTGCTTTACAAAGAGATGGACAATGAGTTACACACCACCGAGGACAATTCGGAAGAGGATCCGGGTACTGAAGCGTCGGACGGGATTCAGTAGCTGTGTAACGTGGGTTTGGGGGAAGGACGGACGATGCAGTACAGGGTGCAAGGGATTGTTATTCGCAGTATGGATTATGGGGAAGGTAACAAAATCATTACCTTATTCTCGCGTGAAATGGGCAAAGTGGCTGTCATCGTGAGAGGCGCCAAAAAAGTAAAAAGCCGCTATGCCTCCGTCGCCCAACTTTTCACAAACGGTGATTATCTGTTCTTTAGATCAGGACAACTAGGAACTTTGAATCATGCAGAAATCCTGGATTCCCATCATCGAATCCGGGAGGACTTACATAAAGCGGCTTATGCCTCCTACATGGCGGAGCTCACTGATCGGATGATGGCTGATCAGGAGGCTAACGCTTTTTTGTTTGAACAGCTTAAAGCGGCATTGGCAGGAATTGAAGCAGACAAGGATATGCAAATCATCGGGTTCATATATGAAATGAAGATTTGGATGCAAGCGGGTTACCAGCCTGAGCTGGATGCTTGTGTATCGTGCAGAGCTACAGAGGGAGAGATGCGCTTCAGCCCAGGGCTTGGTGGCATATTATGCGGGCGCTGCAGAAGCAAAGATCCGCAGGCGGTGCTGATGAGTCCAGGGACATGGAAGCTGATCCGGTTATTCTCACGAATGGATATTCGACGGTTGGGTGAAATCGATGTAAAGCCTCAAACAAAGGAAGCGCTAAAGCAGCTTATGAGAGCTTATTACGATACACATATCGGACTCAACTTAAAATCACGAAATTTCTTAGAGCAAATGGATAAATACGGAGTATAGAGCTTTGACATTTTTATTCGCGTTTGATAATATAATATATTAACATTAAAGGCGACTTCTCGTCCTGCTTAAGTTCATTATAGGCTTAGCGGCGGGAATTTTTTGTTGAAAGGGGTTATTGGCTTAGCTTCATTCGTAGCTGCTGACTCGGTATAACATGCAATGAAACATTTATCCAACTACATACGTATTATAAGTAGCTTGTCTAAAGAAAGCGGGTGCAGCAGTGGCGGAACAAACCAATCCTATTATCTATGTAGCTTCAGACTCCGCGGGAGAGACAGGGGAAGCGGTAGTTCGAGCGGTTATGGTGCAATTCTACCCCCAGCAGGTAGATATGCGCATCGTGCCTTTTTTGGAGAACAGGGCGGGAATCGATAAGCTGGTTCAAACCGCGAAGCAAAGAGATGGAATTATTGTATTTACTCTAGTTATTCCTGAATTACGTGATTATTTGGTTGAGCAGGCGATTCGATACCAGCTAGCTTATATTGATTTGCTTGGACCGATCATCGGCTCGCTCGAGAAGAAGCTTCAGCAGGAATCCCGGCATCAACCTGGTATGATTCATCCGTTGGATGAAGATTACTTTAAGAAAGTCGAAGCGGTAGAATTTGCTGTGAAATACGATGACGGAAGAGATTTCAGTGGCGTACTTCAAGCGGATATTGTGTTGGTTGGTGTGTCAAGGACTTCAAAAACACCTCTGTCCATGTATCTTGCGCATAAAAAATTCAAAGTAGCCAACGTTCCTTTAGTACCAGAGATCCAACCTCCAGAGCAGCTGTTCACCGTCTCAAAGAAAAAAATTGTCGGCTTGCGTATTGATCCGGAGAAGCTAAACGTGATTCGCTCTGAGCGGTTGAAAATGCTAGGGCTGCCACAGAACGCTACCTATGCTAATGTGGAAAGAATTAATAAGGAACTGGAATACGCGAATAATATTATGAAACGGCTCGATTGTACTGTGATCGACGTTTCCAATAAAGCAGTGGAAGAAACCGCGAGCTTGATCATCGAATGGTTTCAAGGGCGTTAGTCTTTTTTTCGCGAAAACGTGCAGGATTTTTTATTTCTTCATCGTATATAATATTACGGTGGTACTACAGTAGGAATTCGGTGGGACTTGACTATGTCATTTAAAATTATTGTAGATGCCGATGCTTGTCCGGTTAAGTCGGAAATCGTCAAAGCTGCCTCACAATTTAACGTTGAAGTCATGATGGTCGCGTCATTCGATCATCGCCTTGCTCCTATGGAGGGAGTGCAGATCGTTCAAGTCGATCGCTCGGATCAATCCGTTGATTTGTATATTGCGAACCGAATAGTTCCCGGCGATATTCTGATTACGCAGGACTTTGGTTTAGCTGCTATTGCTTTGGGTAAAAAGGCATTAGCGTTATCGAATCGCGGCAAACAATACAACGACCGGACGATTGATTTTTTATTGGATCGCAGGCATGAGCAGGCGAAACAACGGCGGGGAGGCAAGCATTCCAAGGGACCGAAACCGTTTACTGACGAGGATCGATATTTTTTTCTACATTCTTTGACAAAAGTTTTGCAGAGTTTGCAGGAGATTCGATAACCGTAGCGAATAGTATTACGTGTTAATTTGATTGAAGGTGGATAGGATGAGTAACGGACGCATTCCGGAAGAAATCATCGAATCAGTCCTCAAGCATCATGATATTGTGGATGTCGTTGGCCGTTATGTGCATTTAAGCAAGCAAGGGCACTATATGAAAGGGCTTTGTCCGTTTCATTCGGAGAAAACGCCATCTTTTACCGTTACACCTGAAAAGCAAATTTATCATTGCTTCGGCTGTGGAGCCGGAGGCGGTGTCATTCAGTTTTTGATGGCAATGGAAGGATACTCCTTTGCAGAAGCGATCAACCAAATGGCTAAGGAAGCCAATCTGGATATCGGCATAGATGCACAGGCAGATCAACGCCCCCAGCAAAACCCGGAAAAAACGAAGCTGCTAGAAGCCTACGAGCTTGCCGGGAAATTGTATCAGTATATTTTGAAGAATACCGAGCAGGGCAAGCAGGCTATGCAATATTTAAGATCGCGGGGTCTGAACGATAAGCAAATAGAAACGTTCGGAATCGGCTACGCTCCCACTCAGTGGGATACGCTGACACAGCTGCTGGAGAGGCGGCAATTCTCTTTACCTTTAATGGAAAAGGGAGGGCTAATTTCGGCAAGGCAGGACAGTCAAGGATATTTTGATAAGTTCCGTGACCGTATCATATTTCCGATCCATGATTGGAAAGGGCAAGTCATCGCTTTTGCAGGAAGAGCTATGGGTGATGTACAGCCCAAATATTTGAACAGTCCGGAATCGATGTTATTTTACAAAAGCCGAAGCCTCTATAATATGCATCTGGCAAGGCCTAACATTCGAAAGCACCAGCAGTTGGTTTTATTCGAAGGCTATATGGATGTCATTAAGGCTTGGGAAGCCGGTGTGGTCAACGGAGTTGCCACTATGGGAACCGCATTGACCGGAGAACATGCGGAAATGATTCGCAAACAAGCGGATCAAGTCATAGTCGCATACGACGGCGATTCAGCCGGTCAGGCTGCAGCCTATAAGAGCATTCCGATCTTGGAGAAGGCAGGCTTGCTCGTTAAGGTGGCGATAATCCCGAACGGGCAGGATCCGGACGAATACATTACGAGTAACGGTTCTGAACGATTTGTACGGGAAGTGATTGAAGCTGCCGTACCGTCGATCAAATATAAACTTCTTTATTTTCGCAAAAATTTCAAACTGCAGGAGGATGGAGAAAAGCTTCGCTATATTCAGCAAGCACTCAAAATCATTGCTGACATTCCTTCACCTATCGAAAGAGAGCATTATGTAAGGGAGCTGTCAACCGAATTCAATTATTCCTACGAATCGGCGTTACAAACCTTGAACGAAATTCGACTCCAAACGGAAAAAAACAACAAGTTCGGGGATAATAAAGATAAACCGTGGAATAATGTTATGAATGACGGAACACCTCGGCAGCAAAATCCCTCATTATATCTTGCTTATCATAATGCGGAGCGTCAGCTCTTGGCTATCATGATGTACGATCGGGAAGTGACGCATTACGTAGAGCGGGAGCTAGGAGACCAATTTAACGTAGATGCTCACGCGGCGCTGGCTGCTTATTTGTACGCTTATTTTGCACAAGGGTATGAACCGAATGCAAGCAGCTTTATAGCTATGCTTCAAGAAGCGGAGCTGGAGAGTCTGGCCAGTTCTATAGCGATGATGGGCAATTCTCACGGGGTCAATGATCAAGTCATCGATGACTACATCCGAGAAATAAAAAAATACCCGCAGCAGCAATTAATCAAGCGAAAAAGAGAAGAAATGATTCGCGCAGAACGTTCAGGGGACATTATACGGGCTGCACAAATAGGTATTGAGATTATATCCCTAGAAAAGCAATTGAAATTATCCTAAGCGCACAAGCGGAAGATGTTTCTAGGGAGGAGGGAGTTGGATTATGGCGAACGATCAACATACGGAGATAGAGACTGAGTTGACGTTAGAGCAAGTCAAGGAGCAGCTGATTGAGCATGGCAAGAAGCGTTCCTCTTTAACCTACAAAGATATTATGGAGAAGCTGGCTCCCTTTGATCAGGATCCTGAGCAAATTGATGAGTTTTTCGAGCAGCTTTCTGAGATGGGGATCGATGTAGGGAACGAATCGGATGAAGATAATGAGCATGGTCCGGGTCAAGAACACGACGATTTCAATTTTGATGATGATTTGTCTTTGCCACCGGGCATCAAAATTAACGATCCGGTACGTATGTATTTGAAGGAAATCGGTAGAGTTCCTTTGTTGTCAGCTGAGGATGAAGTTGATCTGGCCAAACGTATCGAATTAGGAGATGAGGAAGCGAAACGCCGCTTGGCGGAAGCAAACCTGCGTCTCGTCGTCAGCATCGCTAAACGGTATGTTGGACGAGGAATGCTGTTCCTCGACTTAATCCAAGAAGGTAATATGGGCTTGATTAAAGCGGTTGAGAAATTCGACCACGATAAAGGCTTTAAGTTCAGTACGTACGCCACATGGTGGATTCGTCAAGCCATTACCCGCGCTATCGCAGACCAAGCAAGAACGATTCGTATCCCAGTGCATATGGTCGAAACGATCAACAAACTGATTCGTGTATCGCGTCAACTGCTTCAGGAGCTCGGACGTGAGCCTATGCCTGAGGAAATTGCTAAGGAAATGGATCTGAGTACGGACAAAGTTCGTGAAATTATGAAAATTGCACAGGAGCCTGTATCGTTGGAAACACCGATCGGGGAAGAAGACGATTCGCACCTGGGTGATTTTATCGAGGATCAGGAGGCTTTGGCCCCTGCAGACGCGGCAGCTTACGAATTGTTAAAGGAGCAGCTCGAGGATGTACTCGATACGTTAACAGAGCGTGAGGAGAATGTTCTCCGGCTTCGTTTCGGTTTGGATGATGGTCGTACCCGTACATTGGAGGAAGTCGGTAAAGTGTTCGGCGTTACTCGTGAACGGATTCGTCAAATCGAAGCAAAGGCGCTGCGGAAGCTGAGACATCCTAGCCGCAGCAAACGTCTGAAAGATTTTCTTGAATAGTACTTAGAACCTTATGACCTTTCTGCACTCGTTGCAGTCAGGTCTAATTTTTTGTTTCACCTCAACCGATAAAATGAACATGAAACCGTTGAAGAAATATCGCTGAGAAGAGGTGAACCAGATCTGATGGATGACAAACGAAAAATAATTATTCGCGAAATTGAGCAATGGCGTAAGAGCAAGCTGCTGCCGGAACATTACTGTGATTTCTTATTAAACATTTATTTAGAAGATAGAGCGAGCCAAGGTAAGACGTCTTTTCTAGGGATAACTCCAGCAGCAATAAAAAACAGTAATTGGAAAATATGGGTACTCATCTTCGGCCTTATTGCCGTTATTTCTTTAACTGCTCTTAATTTTACCGCTTTTAATTTACCAATGCAAATTGGGGTATCTTTGCTCTTTTTATTTGTATGTTACGCTCTAGGAAGTTTGCAAAGATTACATGAGCCGCTGAGAGCCCAAATATTGTTTGGCGTGGCTTCACTTTTTTTATTGTTTATAGGGGTTTATATGTTCAGACTATACAACATACACGAGCCTGTTCTTGTTGTAGGCTTCGTGGTTTTGTGCAGCTTGGTGTGGCTGCTGACGGGGCTTCTATCACGCTTTATCCTGTTTCAGCTGTGCGGCTGGATTGTTCTCGTGTTTTGTTATGGATGGCTGCTTCATTACCAGTTGGATTCCATTAATTGGGTCACATTGGAATTGAGCTGGGTGCCGCTTAGTGTTTTATTCGGTTGGCTGGGTTGGATTCTTCATGAAAAAACGAAGCAAACCGGTACGGTCTTCCTTATGCTCAGCTGTATCGTTTGGTTTATGCCAGAACTATATGGTATGCTGTATGCCGAGCAGTATGGCGCCCAGGTGGTTCAGCTGGCGCTAGTAGGTAAAATATTTTTTGAAGCAAGCTTGTTGTTTGCATTTAGAAAAAAATGGACTGAGTGGGTTGCCTAATATGTTAAAATTGTCAAAACGACTTGAAATGATAGCAAAACAAGTGCCTGCAGGGAGTACAATTGCGGATATCGGCTCCGATCATGCGCTTCTTCCGAGCTTTTTGGCGCTTCAAGGCCGTATTACAAAAGGAATCGCAGGAGAAGTAAATCCGGGACCTTTCCAGGCTGCTTCAAAGCAGATTCGCGAATCTAGGCTAGGGGAGATCGTTGATGTTCGTCTGGGAGACGGTCTGGCGGTTATTGCTGCTGGCGAAGTAGAAGTTATTACGATAGCTGGCATGGGTGGTGCGCTGATTGCAAGCATTTTGGAGAATGGATCGGAAAAGCTTGCAGGCATAAAGCGGCTCGTATTACAACCTAATGTAGGGGAATATAACGTAAGAAGCTGGTTATTAGAAAATGGGTGGCTTTTGACGGAAGAATTTATTCTCGAGGAAGACGGTAAAATATACGAAATACTTGTCGCTGTCTTTTCCGAAGAAGCAGCTATAGATAATGAGGCATTATACCAACCTCGGATTCTTGATGGGGAGCTTACTGCCGATAGAGAGCTTCTTCTGAAGATGGGCCCTTATTTGATGCAAAATCCTTCAAATGTATGGTTCCAAAAGTGGGAATTCGAGTTAAGCAAGCTGGATATGATTCGGCGTCAGCTGGCCTTGTCGGATTCACCGGAGTCACGAACAAAGGAGCAAGAGCTTGAACAAGAAATGAAACGTATCAAGGAGGTTATGGCATGTTTGCAAAAGGACAAAACATCATCCAAATGATGGAGGAACTGGCGCCGAAGCACTATGCCGTACCGGACGATAAAATAGGGCTGCAATTGGGCACTTTGAATAAAGAAATAACTAACGTACTCGTCGCCCTTGATGTTACGGATGAGGTTGTCGACGAGGCAATCCGTTTGAAAGCTAATTTAATTATTGCTCATCATGCGATCATTTTCAGACCGCTGGCTCATCTGCAAACGGATTCTCCTGCAGGAAGACTGTATGAAAAGCTTATTAAGAATGATATCGCGGTGTATATCGCGCATACGAATTTGGACGTAGCTGAAGGCGGAGTTAACGATTTGATGGCTGATGCGCTTGGCTTAAACGGCCTGTCGCCGCTTGAGGATATTCATACGGATAAGCTTAAGAAGCTCGTTGTGTTTATCCCTGAGGATCATCTGGATAAGGTTCGGCAAGCGCTGTTTCAAGCAGGTGCGGGTTGGATCGGGCACTACAGTCATTGCAGCTTTAATATTGCTGGAACAGGGACTTTTGTGCCTGAAGAGGGTAGTGATCCTTTTATCGGCAAGCAGGGTAAGCTTGAGGAAGTCCGTGAAGTAAGATTGGAAACCATTATTCCTCAAAGTATTGAGCGCAAAGCGATACAAGCAATGCTTAAAGCACATCCTTACGAGGAAGTCGCTTATGATTTGTACCATTTGGATTTAAAAGGCCGTACCTTTGGTTTAGGCCGCGTAGGGAAGCTGGATGACTCCATTACGCTGCAGCAGCTCTGTGAGCAGGTAAAGCAAGCGTATGAGGTTCCTACGGTACGTCTGGTCGGAGATCCTAATCGTTCAGTTCGCAAAATTGCTGTACTCGGAGGATCAGGAAGCCGTTATGTACGTCATGCGTTGTTCGCTGGGGCAGACGTCTTGATTACTGGAGATATTGACTACCATACGGCACATGATGCCTTGGCTGCAGGTCTTGCCCTAATTGATCCGGGACATAATGTGGAGAAAATTATGAAGCAGAGCGTAACTGGTTATTTGCAAAAAAAGCTGCAGGATAAGAAGTCGGATACACAAGTATTTGCGTCGGTAATCAATACAGAGCCATTCCAGTTTGTTTAAGAGCATGAAGCAGAACGAACGGCTTTCATTGCTTCTAAAACATCACGATTTCAATGAATCGTATTGAATTGGTTCAATTGGAAACAAGGGAATGGTTGTTTTTTATTCGAAATCGCTGTATACTAGCAAATGCACATCAGGAAAGCTTGACAGACAATCGCTGGTGAGAAATCACGAGAGGAAAGTCCGGGCTCCATAGGGCAGGATGCTGGATAACGTCCAGTCAGCGCGAGCTGAAGGCTAGTGCCACAGAAATGGACCGCCGATGGCGAGAGGCTTGTCCTTTCGCACAGGTAAGGGTGGAACCGTGGTGTAAGAGACCACGAGGAGATATGGTGACATATGTCCTGGTAAACCCCATTTGGAGCAAGACCTAGAGGAACGCACGTCTTTTCGAAGACAGTCCTTGCCCGGGACGCGTTCGGGTTGGTCGCTTGAGCTGAGCAGCAATGTTTGGCCTAGATAGATGATTGTCGCTTCAACGGTGGGAGGGTGGTACCCGTTATGACCACTGGAAGTACAGAACCCGGCTTACGGCAAGCTTTCCTGGAACCAAGAAAAAACCGCCCTTGCAGGCGGTTTTTGTGCTGTTGTGACGTATATTGAATATAGATTCATCTCCATCCGAGACGTTCAAGAAGTCTTTGTGCCCAATCCGATTTAGCGGGAACCGTCTCAGGACTCGTTTGAGTTTGAGTTTGCGGATGTTGCATAGCTTGCGGATTTTTTCCGCCTTGGGCTTTTTTGAGAGCAGCAACGACGTCGATTAACCCGCTGCCGAAATAGGAGTCTTTTCCCTTGGGACCTATATCTTGGGCTGTATCGCGCATAATTTGCATAACCTCGGTGTTTTTCAATTCCGGATTAACGGAACGAATCAAGGCGGCTAGTGCCGTGACGTGTGGGCTCGCCATGGACGTACCTGATAAAGCCGCATACTGATTATGCGGATAGGTACTAGCGATACTTACGCCAGGAGCCGCGACATCGATGTAATCTCCATAGTTGGAGAACGATGCTTTATTTTTATTGGCATCAGTGGCGGCAACGGCGAACACTTCAGGATAAGCAGCAGGAAAGCCTGGAGTCGCGGTATTATCATTGCCGCTTGCGGCAATTAATACGACATCATGATCATATGCATACCGTATCGCGTCATGTAGGAAATTCGCATCGGCATAGTTACCAAGACTCATATTAATGACTTTGGCACCATGATCTGTGGCCCATATAATTCCTTGAGCGACGGAATAGGTGCTGCCCGCACCGCTTTGGTCCAGCACTTTGACAGGCATAATGCGGTTATACCAGCTCATACCAGCAACACCCAAATTGTTGTTGACGATGGCACCGACAACGCCTGCAACATGAGTCCCATGACCGACATCGTCTGCAGGAGGGGCATCATTATTTACTACGTTGTACCCGGCGATCAACTGGTCTTTCAAGTCAGGATGGTTCAGATCAACACCGGTATCCACGATAGCTACCTTGATATCCTCGGAGCCTTTGGAGATGGCCCAGCCGGATTCTGTATCGATTAAAGGCAGATTCCATTGATAACGCTGGTATAAGGAATCATTAGGCTTGATATCCGATTGATTGTTTTGGTTAGACTGCGCGCTGTTTTCGTTTACCGCGTCAACCGCCGCGCTGTTGGTTAAATATAAAAAATGAGGCTCCGCATAGGCGACATTCCATTTTTTGAAGTAGTCCATCAATTGCTTAGCTTCCATTTGACGGGATTCGAAGACATACGTATAGCCAACTTTCCGATAATGAGTTGTGCCGATATCCGCTTCAATTTTGGCTAAGTCAGTGCTAGAAGGTTCATTCTTAAAACGGACCACGACCTGATTCACATGATAGTGGCTTGTCCCTTCATTTTCTTCGGGATGATTGACTTTTACATCCTTCAATGTTTTGGAATCCACCGATTCAATCTTGTAGTGATTATCTGCAGGATAGGTTACTATGCGCAAATTTTTCAACTGATGGTCTTCCACTTGCTTCAATATGGTTTGTTTGATAACGCCAAGCAAGGCAGAATTTGAGTTGGTGGAGGGCACTCCAAGCACGAAATACGTTTCGCCGTTGTGCTGAAAAGGGGCCGATTGGTAGCTGTTACCCTGATCTGTCAGTTGCTTGGCCTTTGATAATTCAGGCTCGGCTAGCTTACGGAGCGCGTCATCCAATTGCCCTGCTTGCACGCCTCGGTCCAATGGTTCTGATTTGGTGACCCAATAAAGCTTATGCATTTGCGGATGCTCCTGTTGAAGCTTCTGCAGGCTATTCAGCTTTGTACCGGGTGCTTGATGTTCCGCCTGACTTAGCATTCGCCGGAGTTCCAGGCTGCACTGAGAGCGGCATAAATCATCCGTAAGCTTCATATCCTGCGATAAAGCAGCTTGCTTGACTTTTATTTCTTCAGCGGGAGATAGGCCTGCAATTCGTGGTGCCCCTTCGTTACGGGGAAATAGGAGAGCACCAAACGCAAGCAATAAAGCAAAAGACAAGGCATATTTCCACATCGGACTGACTCCTTTTCCTTAAAGTTAAGGTTAGGGTCTCCGCGCAATGTTTTTCTTACAACCGGAAATCATCTCCTTGGATTTTTAACCAATAGTGATTTTTCATATTACTTTTAACTACAATTTGTGGTACGATGAAGAAAGAAGTGCACACCAATTACTAGCATGTTTTGTTTCAAATACAGGAGGTCTTGAATTATGGCGATGTTAACTGTGAAAAACTTATGCGAAACGACTAAATCCAAACTTAGCGATGCCATCTCGAAAATGGAAACATTCTTGAATGAACATTCCTTGCAGCAGCTGAATTCTGAAATGGATTCTTCGATGGAGGAATTTTATAAGGGCTATCTATCCGACACTCGTCATCTTCTTGTATTCAGCGAAGTAGCATATGAGAAGCTTGGAGTAAGCTTAAGACGTCCAACTTTTAACGTTGAGTATGCTGAGAAAGTATTGTATGAAGTGTATCACGGCAGCGTGAACAACTTTTTCTATCCTAAAAATGAATGCTATTCTGAGGATGGCCGTTACGCTTACACGGGACAAGATGCGATTCGTTTCCGCAAAAAACCGACACGTGCGGTTCGCGATCTAACCATTGAACTTTCTAAAATTTTCGAGACATTGCGCGAAGATTTGGCTTATTATGAAACCGACTATATTACGCAAAAACGTATGCAAGGCGAACGCGTATAAATATAACAACATGGAAATACTTACTAGAGATGCTAACGCATCTCTTTTTGTTTAGAGAGGGGTGTCAAATTATGAACACGGCCGTTTCCATTCATCACTTAGCGAAGATTAGCAAGCAAGTCATTCAATATAATCAGCATTCCAGCGGTGGTTATGTGGCGTGCCCTTTATTTTCCCATTATACATTCAGCTGGTTGAGGGACGGCAGCTTTATTGCTTATGCAATGGATATTACTGGGGAACGTGAAAGCTCCGAGCAATTTCATCAATGGGTAAATCGTGTGCTTGCGCGGCAAAAGGGTCATGTTGATTATTTGCTGCAAAAACATCAAAATGGCGAAGCTATTGCTCAGCATGAGTTTTTACATACGAGGTATCATCTGGATGGCCGCGACGACGATCATTCGGAATGGGGTCATTTTCAGCTGGATGGCTATGGAGCTTGGCTGTGGGGCTTGGTGGAGCATTGGAAAGCTTCGGGTCAGTCTGTAATGCCTGAATCGTTTCGAGTAAGTGTAGAGCTTACCATCCGTTATTTATGTGCTTTTTGGCAGCAGCCTAATTTTGATTGTTGGGAAGAGCGCAATGATCAGATTCATCCATCTACGCTTGCTTGCATCTATGGAGGACTAACCTCGATAAAGGCTTATGTATGTGATACGGAAATGGATGAGGTTATCGGACAAATTCGAAGGTTTCTCTTAGAACAGTGCGTTCATCCTGAGACAGGTTGCTTTGTGAAGAGCATTCGACCCATACCAAACGGGCAGTATGAAATTAGCTTCGATGGGGTGGATGCAAGCTTAATGTGGCTGACGGAGCCATTTCAAGTTTTTCCTCCCGAGCATCCGATGATGTCTGCGACACTGGGGAAAATTAAAGCGGATCTTCAAACCGATCACGGTGGAGTTCGAAGATATGTAGGAGATGAATACTACGGGGGCGGTGAGTGGCTTCTGCTTACCGCTTGGCAGGGCTGGATTGAGCATAAGACGGGAAAGCGCGAGCAAGCTGATCAAGCTTTGGAATGGATAAGCCGACAAGCCGACTCGTTAGGGCGGATGCCGGAGCAAGTACCACATACCTCGCCCCCTTCGGACAGCTATAATCAATGGGTAGAACGATGGGGTACACCGGCCTCGCCGCTGTTGTGGTCCCATGCGATGTATCTTGTGCTATATTCCCAGCTATACGAATAGTATAGCGCACCCTCTTTTTCGGGCACATTGAGGAGGGGGTGATAATCATGCCAGACGTTAAATGCAGTGTTTCCAACTGTAATTTCTGGGCAGAAGGAAACCAATGCGCTGCGAAATCCATCATGATTGATATTGACCAGCACGCTAATGCAGATTTTGACTCCGAATTCGCAAACGACTTCGACAATCATCAAGACAAAGCAAGCAGCGTTCGCAGCACCTGTTGTCATACGTTCGAGCCGAAGAAGAAGTAGTTTCAGCAAGATTCGGGAGGTATGACCTATGAGTGACCATAGAAAGCGGGGGCGTGCAAAAGCGCAAGCAGCTGCCAAGTCCCGACATGATTCCATGAAGCAGCTGCGGAAGGACTGGAGTCTTAAGGACTCGGATGAGTACGCTGCAGAGCTTGTGTCCACGTTCGGATCCCCGGTACAGGCTCCGGTGGATGTAAACGAGTCGCCCAGGCTGCGAATGGAATCGGCATCAACAGAAGGAGAGCGAACACAAGAGAAGAGCCGCTGGCTTGGTTATACGGCCTTGGCGGTAGCCGTCTTATCGATGTTCATGTTTCCAACGCTTTTTGGATCCGCCGCTATTGTATTAGGAGGCATATCGTATATGAAGGGAATGAGAGCATTAGGAGTATGGTCGGTCATACTCGGTCTTATTTCACTGGCAGGCTATTTCTTGCTGCTTCCTCTTTACTCATAGCGGTATCGGATGGGATGGAAACTAGCAAGCATGGGATATGTATTATCCTGTGCTTTTTTTATTTATAGTGAATGATGTTTTTTGTAGTGGACTTGTATCTTGTATTTTTGACAAATAGTACAAAAATAACTGGATGGCAAGTCCAAAACAGTGTACAATAAGTTTTGAAACTGGGATTAGGGAGCATAAAACGAATATGAATATTGACCCTAGAACGTTAAAGGATTTGCTTCAGCTGCAGCTGTTGAACAAATCCAGCTTGTTATCATCTGGTGCTTCATCAGGAATGGAAGATGATTCTGATTTTTCCGATATACTGAACAGCATCTTATCTTCATCAGCTGCGACATATGGTAAGCAAGCGGCAGGTGGGACTACCGTTTCGACCAACTCGGTCAAGCCATTAAGCTATACTTCTGCAATGCCATACGAATATGCTTTTATGAAGCAACTGAGTACTGTTAAGCAAACCGGTAATTTGGAATCATTAATAGAAAACGCAAGCCGTCAACACGGCGTTCAAACCAGCTTGGTGAAAGCGGTCATCGATAAAGAGTCCTCCTTTAACTCACAAGCGGTTTCGCGTTCAGGAGCTAAAGGTTTGATGCAGCTAATGGATAACACAAGCAGAGGACTAGGCGTAACGAATCCTTTTGACCCTGCACAAAATATTCAAGGCGGAACCCAGTACTTGTCAAGCTTGCTGAAAAAGTACAATGGAAACCGTGGAGTTGCATTAGCCGCTTATAACGCGGGTCCGGGACGAATCGACCGTTTAGGTATTACTAACGATCAAGAGCTGAAGTCAAAGATGCATTTATTGCCGAGCGAAACCCAAGCTTACGTAGGCAAAGTGCTTAGTCTGCAGCGTGATTATGAGGTTTAACTGCGGCATTATACCAAGACCTACTGTAAGCGTCCTGAAGGAGAAGGGGCTTAAGATAGGTCTTATTTTTATGAACTAAGGAGGGACATGAATGCTGTATTTGGACTATGCGGCAACTACACCACCTTATGATGAAGTCGTAGATACGATGGCAGAGGTCATGAAAAAGCATTTTGGCAATCCGTCATCCTTGCATCGAATCGGTCTGGAGGCAGAGCAGCTCGTTAGACAATCTCGCGCAGTTATTGCTAAATGTTTGAATGTGCTTCCTGATGAAATACGGTTTACTTCTGGAGGAACAGAGAGCAATAACTTGGCGATTCAAGGAGTTGTAAGCCAATTTCGCCACCGCGGAAACCACATTATTACAAGTGTTATTGAGCATGCATCTGTGTATGAAACATTCCAGCAGTTGGAGCGTCAAGGCTTCAGAGTCACCTATGTGCCAGTTGACGAGACGGGTTGTGTTAAACTGGATTATTTGGAGCAGGCACTGACGGACGATACGATTCTTGTCAGTATCATGGCGGTTAATAATGAAATGGGACGTAAACAACCTATTTCTGAAATAGGCCATTTGCTGAAGAACTATCCCAAAGCGATTTTTCATGTGGATGCCGTTCAATCGGTTGGCAAGCTTCCCATTGAACCAGATAAACAGGGGATCGATCTTTTTTCCTGCTCTGCGCATAAGCTGCGCGGTCCCAAAGGCATTGGTTTTCTTTATTGCAGGCAGGGCTTGGCGCTGCGGCCACTGCTCTGGGGCGGCGGGCAAGAGGCGGGTATTCGATCCGGAACGGAAAATGTTCCTGCTGTTGTCGGTATGGCCAAAGCAGTACGGATAGCTTTCGACCATCGTGAACGATTTGTTGAGCATACATCAAGGCTGAGAGAACGGTTTGTATCGGGAATACACGCTATTCCTGAATTGAAGCTGAGCGGGTCTGAACAAGCGTCAGACATGGCGCCTCATATCGTCCATTTCTCATTCCCGGGTATGAAGTCGGAGGTTCTTGTTCATGCTTTAGAACAACATGATATCTATGTTTCGACCCGATCTGCATGCTCGTCGGGGGCCGATCTGCCGAGCAGAGTGCTACACGCTATGGGATATGACGATGCTAGAGCGGCACATGGAATCCGGCTCAGCTATTCTCTGGATCAGACAATGGAGGATGCAGAGCGTTTCAGTCATGTACTAAAGGCAGTTGTGGAGAAGTTAAAGCCGACGATGACAACTCAGAACAGACGGAGGTAGCTATGGTACCGGATTTGATAGTTCTTCGCCTTGGGGAACTTGTGTTAAAAGGGAGAAATCGCCACCGATTCGAAAAAGCGGTGTACGATCAAATTAGAAAGAAGCTGAGACCTTATGACCAATTATCGTTTAACCGTGATTTTGGCAGAGTGTATGTAGAGCTTAATGGAGAGCCTTATGAAGAGATCTCTCTCCATTTGAAAAAAATACTCGGACTAACCTCGTTTAGCCCCGTTTATACGGCTCCCTTGGAGCTTGCGCCTATTCAATCGACTGCGGTAGAGGCGATGCGAAAACTCGGATATCTGCCTGGTAGTTTTAAGGTATCGGTGAAGCGAGTGAACAAAAGCTTTCCTCATGACTCACAGGAAATGAATAAGCTGGTGAGCGCGGCTGTGCTGCGAGAGATGCCTGGTTTGAAGGTAAATGTAAACCAGCCTGAGGTGGAGCTGAAGGTGGAGCTGCGCGAAGAGCGTTCGCTCATTTATTCGCAGGTCGAAGCAGGCGCAGGAGGATTTCCACTAGGGACCAACGGGAAGGCCATGTTAATGCTTTCCGGTGGGATAGACAGCCCTGTTGCCGGATTTCTTGCCATGCGGCAAGGTTTGAAGATCGAAGCGGTTCATTTTCACAGTTACCCTTATACCAGCGAACGATCGCAACAAAAGGTCAAGGATTTGGTTAGCAAGCTAGCGGAATATGGTGGAGATATCAAGCTTCACCTTGTCCCTTTCACCAATCTGCAAACTCGCGTCCATCAGTCATATAGTCAGAACCTGCTGATTACTATATTAAGACGGGCTATGTTCCGTATCACGGAGAAGCTCGCTGACGCCAACGACGCATCGGCAATCGTCACGGGTGAGAGCCTGGGGCAGGTGGCAAGTCAGACGTTAGGCAGTATGAATGTGATTGGCCGGGCGGTGGAAATACCGGTCATCCAACCGCTTATTTGTATGGAGAAACAGCAAATTATTCGAATTGCGGAAATGATCGATACTTTCAATATTTCGATTCTGCCGCACGAAGATTGCTGTACGCTGTTCTTGCCGCCATCACCTAGTACCAATCCGAATTTGCGTGTTGTGAAAAGCATCGAGAAGCAGATGGATTGGTTGGAGCATGAGATGGACCAAGCGGTTAGCCAAACGGAAACTATTTGGATTCAAGCTGGGCAGCAGTCGGAGTTTTCAAACTTTTTCTAAAGCTGCAATGAAACGAAAGAATAGCTTCAACGTATTAAATTGGATGGATTAAATGTAGATAGTGAACTTGGAGGTTAGAAGCGCATGTTAGATTGGTTTCTGCTTTTCTTACAAATTATGTTAATCAATATTGTGTTGAGCGGTGATAATGCGGTAGTTATTGCCTTAGCAAGTAAAAATTTGCCTGTAAGTCAACGAAAGAAAGCAATATGGTGGGGGGCTTTTGGCGCTATAGGTCTTCGGCTCGTGTTGACTGTCATTGCCGTCTACATACTGCACATCCCTTATCTTCAAGCGGCCGGATCGCTGCTATTAATTTGGATTGCAGTTAAGCTGTTGATTGATGATGACGGCCATGCGAATGTAAAAGAAGCTTCAACTCTCGGCAAAGCTGTTTGGACCATTATTGTTGCCGATTTCGTTATGAGCTTAGATAATGTGCTTGCTATTGCCGCAAAGGCAAACAATGATATTGCTGTCATTATTTTGGGGATTGGTTTGAGCGTGCCTATCATCATTTGGGGAAGTACACTAGTCATGAATTTGCTGACGAAATTCCCTATCCTTGTGTTCCTCGGAGCTGGAATTTTAGGCTATACGGCTGGAGAAATGTTCGTGAAAGATAAGAGTGTTTCTGATTTGCTGCTTTCCGGAGTACCACACTGGATTGCACCTGTCATTGGTGTGGTCATTGTTATCGGGGCAGGCATTTTGAAAAAATTATCGAGTAAACCGAAGCCGCATCATTCTTAGACTTATCGCTGATTTTGTAAAAAGGATGTAAATGGAACGTTAAACTTGTCGTTTCGCCTTGCCTTTTTAACTTTTTGCACGTATAATAAACATAAATGTCAAGCGTCGGCGCTTATGTCCGACGCTTGTTTTGTGAACGGGCCCCGATTGCTTCCCACCAGGAAGCAAAGTGGCAGGGTCAAATTAAGGAGAGGTAAGGGAAAACATGCATTCAAGAGATAAAATACGCAACATTGCGATTATTGCTCACGTCGATCATGGTAAAACAACTCTGGTAGACAAACTGCTTCAACAATCAGGTACGTTCCGTGAACACGAAGCGGTTCAAGAACGTGCGATGGACTCCAATGATTTGGAGAGAGAGCGCGGTATTACAATCCTGGCAAAGAATACGGCGATCAACTATAAAGACTTTCTTATTAATATTGTGGATACCCCGGGACATGCTGACTTTGGCGGCGAAGTTGAACGGATTATGAAAATGGTTGACGGCGTACTTCTGGTTGTCGATGCTTTCGAAGGAACAATGCCGCAAACGAAGTTCGTGCTGCGTAAAGCATTGGAACAAAATTTGACGCCAATCGTTATTGTAAATAAAATTGACCGTCCGAATGCTCGTCCTGCTGAAGTTGTCGATGAAGTATTGGATTTGTTCATCGAGCTTGGCGCTAATGACGATCAATTGGATTTCCCTGTAGTATATGCTTCAGCTTTGATGGGTACCTCCAGCATGGAATCCGATCCATCCAAGCAAGATAACAACATGCAAGCTATCTATGAAACAGTAGTAAGCCATATTCCAGCTCCTACGGAGAACGTGGAAGAACCGCTGCAATTTTTGGTTACCTTGATGGACTACAACGAGTATTTGGGACGTATCGCAATCGGACGTGTCAATCGTGGTGTCGTTAAACAAGGACAGCCGGTAGCGGTTATTAATCGTGATGGCGTTACTAAGCAAGCTCGTATTGAGAAGCTGTTTGGCTTCCAAGGCTTGAAGCGTATCGAAATCGAAGAAGCGGGAGCAGGAGACATTGTTGCTATCGCGGGGATTAAAGATATCAACATCGGGGAAACCATTGCGGATCCGGCTAATCCGGAAGCATTGCCTGTATTGAAGATCGATGAGCCTACACTGCAAATGACTTTTGTTGTTAACAACAGTCCTTTTGCAGGACGCGAAGGCAAATGGGTAACTTCCCGTAAACTGCGTGAGCGTCTGTTTAAAGAGTTGGAAACCGATGTTAGCTTACGTGTCGATGAGACAGATAGCCCGGACGCATTTATCGTTTCCGGACGCGGTGAGCTTCACCTGGGTATCTTGATCGAGAACATGCGTCGCGAAGGCTTTGAGCTTCAAGTATCCAAGCCGGAAGTTATCATTAAATTGATCGACGGACAAAAGATGGAACCTTTGGAGCGCTTGATTATCGACATTCCGGAAGAAAGCATGGGCTCCGTAATGGAGAGTCTTGGAACTCGCAAAGCGGAAATGGTCAACATGATCAACAATGGTTCAGGCAACGTTCGTCTGGAGTTCTTGATTCCTGCGCGCGGCTTGATCGGTTACCGTACGTATTTCTTGACCCTGACTCGTGGTTACGGCATTATGAACCATGCGTTTGACAGTTACGGACCTTACTACGGTGCAGGTGTTGGTGGCCGTCATGAGGGCGTGCTAGTATCCAGTGAAACAGGTACATCCACGATGTACGGTATGCTGTCCGTTGAGGACCGCGGTATTCTGTTCCTGGAGCCGGGTACTGAAGTATATGAGGGTATGATCGTTGGCGAACATACACGCGATACGGACATTATTGTTAACATCTGCAAAGAGAAACAGTTAAATAATATCCGTTCTGCAGGTAAAGACGATACCGTTAAAATGAAAACTCCTCGTATTTATTCTCTTGAACAAGCGCTTGAGTACTTGAATGACGATGAGTATTGTGAAATTACTCCGAAGTCCATTCGTCTTCGTAAAAAAATATTGAACAAGAGCGAACGCGAGCGTGCTGAAAAGCACCGCAAAATGGCTGAAGCTAACGCATAATATGGTAAAAGAAAGCTCTGATGATTCAGAGCTTTCTTTTTAGCCATTTAGGTGGTATCAAGATCAAATTTATACTAGAAGTCCTCGATAGAGGCATATCTCACATAAGGAGGTTTTCTATCCTATGACCGAATGGTTTCGAGAGCACCCCGTTATTACATACTTGATTATCTTAGTACTGATCACCTATGTGTATAATAAAGTATTTAAGACTCGAAGGCTTCCCATTCTGAAAGAAGCTATCATTTATTTGATGCTTGCTATTGGGGCTGGTATGCTGCTATTGTTTCAATTGGGAGCACTCCCGATTGTGTTGTGCTTAGCTGTAGCCGTTGGTTTAATGTTCCTTGTCAGAATTCGGTATTTTATCGAAGGCCGTACAAAAAAACAATAAATCCAGATCTATCCAAAAGGAGTGGTGGCTTCGTATGAGGAGCTATTGGCTAGCGCCTGTTCTAATGGAGGACGAGTCTGCCTTATTATCCTCGGAACGTTTTGCGCTGACTCCACCGGAAACAAGAGAGCGTTTTCTTCAGCTGATGAAGCAGGTTAACCCACGGCTTTTGGTTCCTTTTAAGTCTAATTTGCTGCTCAGCGAGGAATCGGAGATAAGGTGTGGAGTGGATCAGCTTCCGTTCCAATTGGAGTCTGAGGAACAATTCGTTTTTAGCCCCGACATGCTGGAGTTATCTCACTGTGCACAAGCTTACATCGACAAGCGACCTATAGGTGCTGAAATGAGCTTGCTGCTGCAGCAGGCATTTGAGCTGCTTGGCTCAGAAGCCTCGGACGAACCAATTGCAGGCTGGCTGCATAAAATGAAGAAATGGAATGAACAAGGCTATACGATCTTGCTGCTGAGTTAAGCTTACGAAGTAGGCTTTCCTGCCGAAAAGCCCAAGCTAACGCTTACGAAGTAGGCTTTCCCAACGGAAAGCCCAAGCTAGTGCTTACGAAGTAGGCTTTCCTAACGGAAAGCCCATAGGAGGATGCAAAGTGAAATTGGAGGACGCGCTGTTTAACTGGTTGCAAATGAAGATTGTATCCGAAGCTCGGCCTGAAGATAAGGCAGCTGAGGAGACAAGGCTCTTCTTCGAGGAAATTTTGCGGGAAGATCACGCCGTTTCGGAACTCACGACGAGTGACGAAGATATGAGGATTCATATTACATATGAAGTAAATGGAAGCAGTAGCAAACTCTATTTTGACAAGGATTATGCCGAACAACTTCTCCATGACATTAATTCCAATCCTAAGTACAATCAGTGACATATATAAGGGACACACTCTATAAAATAAATTAATATCGTTTGAAAGGAGTGTCCCGCTATCCTTGGAATACATAACCGGTTCACCTTTGCAGCTACTACAGCAGTCTGTGGTTGCCAAGCAATACCTGTGTTATAATAAAGCTAGAAATAGCATCATTTAAACAATGGACACAGGAGGGGTAATCATGGCAGAAACGATCACAGTACTTTCGGAGCAGCTATTGGATGCCTTGCAAAAAGAAACGCTAGCCCTGCTAAGTACCATTGATTTTGAGTCGGGCTCTCCCACTATGAATGCTGTCTCATGGATGTATGCCAAAGATTCGGAGACCATTCGGTTTGCTGTAGATCAGCGTTCGAGAATTGTTACGAATATTAAGCAAAATGAACTGGTCAATGTGACGTTCATTGGCGCAGGGTCTGTTCATGCTATTTATGGCAAAGCACGCCAAGTAGCGGAGGCTTTGGAAGGCGTGCCGTTCAAGCTGGCATGCTTCGACATTGACATCACTGCCGTGCGTGACGCCATGTTCTATGGCTCGCGAATTTCCGTTGCGCCTGAATATGAAAAAACTTATGACAAGCGCGCAGCCGATAAGCTGGATGCGCAAGTTTCCGATGCTATGAAAAAAGCCTAGAATGGTCATTCTAGGCTTTTTCTCCATATGATCCCTATAACTGTTTATTCGGCATTTGAGGTTCCGTACTCTGAGGAGGTGACATTGGTTCTACTTCTCGAGGAATTTGCGGCATAATGCGGCCGATAATCTCCGCCATCTCTTCTGCAAATCCGCTAATCGGCTTACCGTTAACAACATTATCTCTAATTTTTCCGATTCTTGCGGCCATATCCATATCCGCTGTCACGATAGCATCCACGCCGTAAGGATCTTTCTTTAAAGCTTCCGCAACCGATAGCTTAATGGTTCCTACTTTGGAACGGTCCATATCCGGAGGCAAATTGATCCCAACTACCGCCGTGTTCCCGAAGACGACGCATTTGGCTCCTTCAACCAGCGGTATGCTGGTGGCAATTTGCTCCAAACGTTCGGAGACGGCCCGCGAATCGACGATTTCTTTTTTCTGAGGTGCCGTTTGCTTCACCTGCACTTGTCGATTCACATCATTAGTCGGGGAAGCTCCATTCTTAGGTGATTGGTTACAACCTACCAATACTGACAACAACACAATACAGTAGACAAACACTCTCATAATCGATCGTTCCTTTCTATCCCTTTAATTGCTTTGGTTAGTTTGTCCTTACTACTCGATTCCTATGTATACCGGCAACCAAACACCAGCCTGGGAGGGACTCAAATGAGTAAAATTTTTGTATTGGATACCAATGTGCTTTTACAGGATCCTAACGCAATCTTTGCTTTTGAGGATAATGAGGTGGTGATTCCTGCCATTGTTTTAGAGGAGATCGATACAAAGAAACGCAACGCGGATGAGTTAGGCCGTAATGCGAGACACATCTCCCGGATGATGGATAGTTTGCGTTCTCAAGGACGATTATATGAAGGCATCGAGCTCCCTAATGGCGGTAGTCTAAAAGTGGAACTGAATCATCGGAGCTTTGCGAAGCTCCAGGAAGTATTCGCAGAAGGAACCAATGATAACCGAATCCTGGCTGTGGCATTGAATTATCATCTTGAGGAGCAAGACAAGGTCGATCCTAGACCGGTTATTATGGTCAGTAAAGACACGCTGGTTCGGATCAAAGCGGATGTACTGGGATTGACAGCTCAAGATTATTTAACAGACCGGATTGTGAATATGCCAGATATGTATATGGGATACTTGACGATCCATGCTCATCCTTCGGTGATCGATGAGTTCTATACGTATCGTTTTTTAAGCGTCAAAACCTTAAATCTGGCTTATCCGCTGCATCCTCATGAATTCGTTATTCTGAGAGATGAGATGGGTACTTCCAAATCAGCCCTTCTAAAGGTGAACTCGGATGGGAAAAAGCTGGAGCCATTGTTTTTAAGCAATGACCCGATCTGGGGGATTGCGGCTCGCAACGCTCAGCAAAGAATGGCTCTTGAGCTGCTGCTTAACGACGAGATTCCAATCGTCACGTTAACGGGTAAAGCAGGTACAGGGAAGACTCTGCTAACACTTGCGGCTGGATTGTTGAAGGTCGAGGATGAGCGGAAATATAAGAAATTGTTGATTGCCAGACCCGTCGTGCCTATGGGAAAAGACATCGGGTATTTACCTGGGGAGAAGGAAGAAAAGCTTCGTCCTTGGATGCAGCCAATATACGATAACCTGGAGTTTTTGTTCGATACGAAAAAGCCGGGTGATATCGACAAAGTTTTGGCTGGTCTGGGCAGTATCCAAGTCGAGGCGTTGACCTATATACGCGGTCGCTCCATCCCGGGTCAATTTATCATCATAGATGAAGCGCAAAATTTATCCAAGCATGAAATCAAGACGATTGTTTCAAGGGTCGGAGAAGGCAGTAAAATCGTTCTGCTGGGCGATCCGGAGCAAATTGACCATCCCTATTTGGATGCATCCAGCAACGGGCTCACGTACGTCGTAGAACGGTTTAAAGGCCAACAGATTAGCGGTCACATCACCTTGGAGCGCGGGGAACGTTCCCATTTGGCTCAGCTTGCGGCAGATTTACTATAATTGAACAAAAGCGCAGTGCGAGGCTTACACATTAAGCCTCGCAACTGCGCTTTTGTTATGTTTAGATTAAGTTAACCAAGAGGAAGGAAATGTACAGAGCACTGGTATGCACGGGCAATTCTTGCCATAAGCTCATCCGAATGCAAATCGGTAATATAGATCGTATTGTCGTTATCCCTATATCTGGCTAAAAGATGTTCTTCCATCTGTAGAAGGGCTAGCGCTGGTTCAGCACTGACATCATCTGCTATTAGTGTGTACATGCTTACTTTATCCTTATATACATAGGTTTGTTCGGATCGGCTGACGAATCCGTAGTCGTCAAAAGTAGGCTCTATTTGTACTGATTCGGGCAGCAGCAGGATATCGAGCTCCTCATACGGGATTTTGTACTGTGCCATGATGCCGTATGCAGCTTCTCGTTCGTTCGGCTCGGAGAAGATAAGGAGCTCTTTGTCTCTGTCAAACAAGGGAGCTTTGGCAGCTAGTGCTTTAATCAATTGAGCGTAGAAGCCAGGAACCTTGCCATCGGGCAGCTCCATGCACAGTCCATATTTATGTATTGGTTTCATTGCAGTTCCTTTCGGTTCATAGAAATAAGATTTAAAGCGCAAGCTTCAGCATGATGCTGAGCTTCCCCTCATCCAGGCGAACATCGGTTACTTGTAAGAAGGAAGCTATCGATTGCGGGTAAATGCCAAAATCAAAATCTTTAATCATGGAATCGATAGTCGATTGGGGCAGGTCAAAGCCGTTAAATTGCAGCTGCTCCAAGTTAAAGCGTATATATTTTCCCTTTAACGTATCCTTCGTTGCTATGTCATAAGCTCCTTTAATCATAACCTCCATGTCATCTTGTTTGCCCTTCGCAATGACTTTTGATTCGTAGAAACGGAATGTCATATTCTGAAACAACGGATTTTTGGACCGAAGGAAAGTATTCAGTTCTTGATCAGTAATTTGGAACGTATATTGAAAGCCGTTCATGATGAGATGATTGCTTTTACCGCCACTAGTATCATTAATAATCTCTGGCAACTGATTCATGGCTTGCGCAAGAGCGCGAAAATAGGTTTTAAACAGAGGAATGCCTTTGTCCTGCCATTGTACAGTGAGCTTCGTAATTTCCTGGATGACGACTGCAGAGGACGCCTGCTTGGCCAAACCTTCGTCGAGTTGTTTCTGCAGCAGCACTTGCTGCGCTCTTTGAGCTATATAACGATCCTTGGTCTCTTGCAATGTAGCTTGTGAGGACAGCAGTGAGGCGTTAAGCTTCTGCAGCTCTTTTTGGTTGTTCAGGTGCCTTTGAAGAGTTTCATGGTCACTCATGACGATCATCTGTAAATATTCAAATGTCGATAGAGCATCTTTAAACGAAGTGATGGAGAACAACAGCATCCATAAGGAATCACGGTCACCCATATAATAAGCTCGTAATACTTTGCCTGCATGCTGCTTCGTTTCTATCGATCTAGCTTGCTGTTGAGTGAGCTGTTGTTCGGTTGAAGCCATTTGCAGTTTCAGTGTTTTTTGCTGCTCTTCTATGCGGCCTAGCTCTTGATCAATTTCAAACACCGTTAAGCCTTTTTGCAAAAGCTGCTGTGTATCTTCGTTAGCCGCTATAGCTGAGGGCGGGTAGACGGACAGGCATAGATAAAGGCATAGCAGGATGCAGGCTGCTTGCGGAAAGTGCCTCATCAGCGTATTTCCTTTCTGGATATAATCCATATAAGATTATCACAACTTTATGTGAAAAAGGGTAAAAAAATACTTCTTCCGTAAAGAAGAAGTAGAACAATGTGCGGCTATGCATTATTTTTTTGCGGCATTTGCAGGCTTCACCAGGCGAAGCAAATCTTCCAAAGATTTGACCTTAGCTGGGGTTTCTTGCGTAAATGCGGGATTTTTGTTTATATCCGATATAGTATAAGTCCAATTCAATTTATTCTCGTTAGTGCTGCTTCCGGATGTAAAGCTTAAATTCCATTGCTGCTCACGAATGTAGCCTTCGTTATCAATCATCAAAGTAATAGTGCTAGGAGCTTTGACTTTGATTTGACCAAGCGTGGTAGTCCATGAATCTACCGAGCTTGAGGCTGCCAAGCCATTCGTTTTTATAATTTCCTGCAGACCTGGAACGACTGATTGGTTCATGTAGTCAGCGAAGGCTTGCTCATTCTTCTTGTTAATCTCCAAAGTGATTCGTTTCACAGTTGTTCCATCCGATAAGGCCGCAGCCTCTTTTGACGTTTGAAGCCATTTTGGATCGATATCCTTAAATAGCTGTTGCGTAAGATTGGCGGTCAACTGACCGGTGTTCTTCAAAGGTTCTGTGCTTCCATTAGAAGAAGCCTGCTTATTTTGGATGGGAAGCATCATGTACTCATCCGGCTTATTTAATGGTGGCATTTGGAAAAACAATTTGCTATCTTTAATGAGAACGGGGATGCTGATTGGCGAACCGCCGTTAGGCGTGACAGTAAGGTTCGTTTCCATACGAGCCGGCTCAAGCGCGGCAACTCCCTTAAACTCTAATTTGCTCTCTTTGATTAGAGAGAACAGGGAGGCGGCTATTGGATTGGCTTGTCCAAATAACGAAGAATCCGCATGCAGATCGATAGATCCTTCGAATCGGTAGTTTGCAACGTCCTGCTGCTTGTTAATAGCTTGTAATAAATCCTGCTTCAGCTGCTTATTGTCCGTACAGCCGGTAAGGATAGTGATGGCGAACAGAGTTAACAGTAAGGAAATAGTGACGATAGACTTACGATAGACTGACAACATGTTGGCTCCTTCCAAGTGAATTCAAGAAACAACCTTCATTATATCGACTATGGTTCGATTTGTCTTTAGTGATATGGATGCATGTTTTTACTATGCTGTGAACATTCAACTTAGTAGAGAGCGGGTGAAACGCCGGGTGAAGGGGAATCGAGCGTTAATTGAGGTCATACAGCAACGTATCGAACAAAGTCCGGAAAGGGCAATAAGTTTTTACGATTATATGGAGCTCTGCTTATACCATCCGGAGCATGGATACTATATGAGTGACCGACGCAAAATCGGCCGCGAGGGAGATTTCTATACCAGCTCAGCCATTGGCGGTCTAATGGGGGAAGTGATGGCTCGCTACATCGCGTCTCAGACGAAAGAAATCGGTCCGAGGAGCCCTGTTACTATCGTGGAGTGGGGTGGAGGAACCGGGAGGCTTACAAGGCTAGTATTGGACGAGCTAAGGCTTGTAGAGCCTGAGTTGTATGACAGACTAAAGTATATATGTATAGAAAAAAGCTTGGCTCATCGGGCGCTTCAATCCGAGGAATGCAAGGATCATGCACAACGTTTGCATTGGATGAGTGATATTGAATGGCTGCAGCAAGCCCCTTGGGAAAATGCAATTGTGATATCCAATGAGCTGCCGGACGCTTTTGCCGTGCATCGTGTTGAATTTCGGGATGACCAACCTTACGAAATTTATGTTGAATGGGATAATGCGGCTGAAACCTTTAAGGAAAAGGCGATAAAGCTGAAGAATCAAGAGTTGATAGCGTTTATCGCACAGCAGCGAATGACCTTTCGACAGGGCCAGCAAATGGAGATCAATCTGGATGCCCTGCGCTGGATGGTCACGCTCGGAATGGCTTTATCGAGTGGACTGATAATCACTGTAGATTATGGCGATCAGGCCATGGAGCTCTATGATGCTCACCGGATGAGGGGAACCTTCATGTGTTACCACAATCATCAGGCTTCAGACGACCCTTATGCATTTCCTGGTGAGCAGGATATGACGGCACATGTAAATTTTACGGCTTTGATGGAAGAAGGAGAGAAAACGGGTTTGCAGCTGCAGGGATACATGACGCAAAAGCAATTTTTGGTGGAAAACGGAATTTTAACCATGCTTCAAGATCATAACGCTACAGACCCGTTTAGTCCTGTGGCACGGCGGAATCGAGCGATTCGTCAATTGTTAATAAGCGATCAGATGAGCGAGTTGTTCAAGGTGCTGATTCAAAAAAAAGGTGAGCTGCATTAATGCAGCTCACCTTTTTTTGTCTGACTAGATGGACATTTTGAAGAATGACCAGTACGTAAAGCCGGTAAATGAAAGGATCATGTACCCCCAAAAAAGCAATATGTAGGTACGTTCGGATAGTTTCATATACCCTAACAGTACGAAGATAGCCGTTTGGGCAAAAAAGAGCATTGCCATCGGAACCATTTCACCGGCTAACGCCATCAATCCGATGACCAGCGTCCAGAATCCAAGAACGCGAAACATGCGATCCATTCTGCATCCCCCTTAGAGTTATCGCAAGAAGATTTGCTAATTAGCATAATTTCTCACTTTCGGTACTTTACTACTAGACATTATAACTGTTGCATCAAGGTGTGTAAATGTCCAACCGTGACGAAATTAAAAACAATTTTTTGGCTTTCGGCCCTAGCTTACCCTATTCCGTACTAAATCATGTATGAGTCCCTTAAAAAATGGCAATACAAAATAGTAGAAAAAGATTCTATGAACTCTACTATGGGCATAGAGATGAAGTAACGCAACATTCCATGTCTTACTTTCGATAGATGAATGGATGGTTGATTGGTTGATTACCCAGGGGTTAGGAGGACTGCTTTTGTATGACAGCTATAAGACAAGATGCATGGAGCGATGAGGACGACTTGATATTGGCGGAGGTGACGCTGCGTCACATTCGTGAAGGAAGTACACAGCTAACAGCTTTTGAGGAAGTCGGCGAAAAGATAGGAAGAACGGCAGCTGCATGTGGCTTTCGATGGAATAGTTTTGTAAGGAAAAAATACGAGGCTGCTATTCAAATTGCAAAATCTCAGCGTCAAAAACGCAATCAGCAAAAAAAGCATTCCGCTTTTGCGGCTGTTTCGAACAACACTGCGGTGTTGGATCATACGCATGTTGAGCATGTGAAATCCAATGATACGTTTGCGGAAGAGTCTATATCTATCGATGCTGTTATTCGTTTTTTGCGCCAATGGAAAGGCACTTATCAAGAAATGTCGCGGCATATCCGTCATTTGGAGAAGGAACTGACGGAAAAGCAGGATGAGCTTGACCGGTTACGCGGTGAAAACGATGTGTTAAACAAGCAGGTTAATGAGGTTGAAACGGATTACCGTGTTGTAAATGATGACTACAAAGCGCTTATACAAATTATGGACCGTGCTCGCAAGCTAGCTTTTCTTGTAGAGGAAGAAGACGAGAATAAGCCTCGCTTTAAAATGGATGCGAACGGAAATTTGGAAAGAATAGAATAAGTAAAAGCCCCGCAGGCAATTGGCTTGCGGGGCTTTTGTTTGCTATGGATATTCTGCTAAAATGGAATAAAAAGGCTAGTCAGGGGAGCGTTGTGTCAAATGAAAGTTAGAGTAATAGGAGCGGGAGCGCTAGGGATGCTGATAGCAGCTTCACTAGCTGAAGCAGGCATACAGATTGAACTGGTTACACGCAGCCGCGAACAAGCAGATACCTTGAGTGAAGAAGGGCTGCTGCTTTTGAAGAAAAAATCGGATGCCTCTCAGCAGGAAGTAATAGTGAGACCGATCGTTATGTCGGAAGATAAGTTAGAGCTTACTACAGGTGTTCAAGCTGCACCGGACGTGATCCTATTGATGGTGAAGCAAACTGCGGTAACAGAGGAGCTGGCAGATAAAATTGCTGCTCAAATGAAGCCGGAAACCAGGTTGATTTGTTTTCAAAATGGAATCGGCCATACGGACATTTTATCGCGCAGCATTCCTGCTGAACAAATATGGCTTGCTGTTACCACGGAAGGAGCTTTTCGACACCATTCCCGCTGCGTAGAGCATACCGGTAGAGGACTTACATGGCTCGGACCTTTAAGCATGCCAAACGATCAGAAGAATGAGGATGATTTGGAAAAAAAACTGCAAAAAATGTTTCAAGATGCAGGATTTAATGTGTCTTTGTCGAACAAAATCACTAGTAAAGTTTGGAATAAACTGTTGATAAATTCCGTAATCAATCCGTTAACAGCTATTTTGCAAATACCTAATGGGAAGTTGACACAATTGCCTGCGACCATGCCATTGATGCGTGCGCTCTTCGAAGAAGGCGTTCAACTGGCGGGCAAGCTCGGCATTGAGCTGGCGGACGATTTATGGGAGCAGCTTCTAACGGTATGTGAACGGACGGCTGCTAACCAGTCCTCGATGCTGCAGGATATTCGTGCTTGTAGGCTAACGGAGCTGGATTCGATTACTGGTGGCCTGCTCGCCAAAGCGCAGCAAGCAGGCATGGGGCTTCCTGCTCATAGAACGGTGTACCAGCTGGTACGGTCGATTGAGCAGCAGTGGGGAAAAATATAGGCAAAGCAGGTGATCCGCTGTGAACGGATTCGTGGCTTGGTTGCAGACGGTGTATACGTTTTTGGCACTTGTTCCTTTTGTTTCTTTTTTTGCTGCATGGGGCATTGTATACGGCATATTCCGTGACAAGAAGAAAGCAACCTACGCAGCAATTGATGTGACGACCTTATTTTTGATAGGTTCCGTGTCCGTGATGACGCAGAGTTTATTCCAATCAGGGCTAGGGCTATGGTTGGTTGTTCTGCTGTTCTTGGTTGTTGGAGGACTTCTTGGCAACATGCAAAACCGTATAAAAGGCAAAATTAATCCTGTCAAAATTGCGCGAACGTTACTGAGACTAGGATTTGTCGTATTGTCTGCCTGCTATGTACTTTTGTTATTTATCGGCATAGGCAAATACATAGTGGCAAGCTAGCGCTTGCCGCATACTCTCGACTCTGAAGTTGACGGTCATAATCAGTGAAATGCTTTTAATGACCGGACGATGAAAGGGGGTATCCTGGGTAATTTTGCAGCTCCGAATTTACTTCTTCGCAGTTCCGTCCATTTCCCGTAAAACTCTAATAAAAGCAATGACGTGCTTAATTTCTCCGGAAGAAAGCGATTTCCCATCCACGGTTATCGTAACCTGATCTAGTTCCAATAACTCAATGTGTTCCGTCCGCTGTATCGCTGGCGGGTGATTAGGTTCAGTAACCCTACCCAATAAAAAGTCCACCGAAGTACCATAAAGATCTGCAAGCATCTTCGTAGCTTCTAGTGACGGTTCCCGATAACCGGACTCGTAACCTGCGTAGGTGCTTTTTGCAATTCCTAGTCTATCCGCAATATATTGCAATGACCACCGTTTACTTTTTCGCAGTTCGGTTAATCTATTTAAAAACATTGCTTTTATCCCCCTTATTCCAAATCCCATTATAACATCAGAAATTGGATACTCAAGACATATGTACGCGAATCGCGTAAAATTCGCTTGATTTATCGTTTTTTCACGAATATAATAAGCAAGGAAAGTCGCAAAAAGCGTACGATTCGAATATCTGAGGTGCGATGATGAAAAAATTGCTTTTATTGGCAACAGGAGGAACGATTACGGCCATTCAGGGTGATGAAGGTCTGGCTCCTGGGATGAATGCTGAGGAACTAGTCAGCTTTTTGCAGGCTAAGGATCAGAATTATCAAATTGTTAGCAAGCTGTTAATGAATATTGACAGTACGAATATGCAGCCCGAATCGTGGGTAGAGATTGCCAAGGCTGTATATGATAATTATTCAGAATATGATGGCTTTGTCATAACGCACGGCACCGATACGATGGCTTACACATCAGCTGCTCTTTCCTATATGCTGCAAAATCTAAGTAAGCCGGTTGTTATTACTGGTTCTCAAATTCCAATTAACTATAAGAAGACGGATGCGAAAAAAAACGTGATGGATGCCATTCGGTTCGCCTGTGAAGATACGGGCGGAGTGTTTCTTGTTTTTGACGGAAGGGTAATACGTGGAACCAGAGCTGTCAAAATCAGGACGAAAAGCTATGATGCATTCGAAAGCATCAATCATCCGTATGTTGCCTATATAAACGATACCGGTATTAAATATGTAAGCTCCAAGCCAGGCAAAAGTACGAAAAAGCCGAAGCTTGACGCTTCGCTGTGCCCGGATGTATTTCTGCTGAAGCTGCTGCCGGGAACGAAGCCGGAGCTGTTCAGTCAATTGAAACCCCTTTATAAAGGAGTCATCATTGAAAGCTTTGGTAATGGAGGGATCCCTTTCCAAGGGAGGGATTTGTTGCCTGAGGTAAGAGAGTTAATTGCTTCCGGTATTGCTGTCGTGATCTCAACTCAATGTCTTGAAGAAGGGGAAGATTTGAATCTTTATGAGGTTGGGCGCAAGGTTGCTCAAGACAGAATCATTCTTTCCGGGGACATGAACACGGAGGCTATCGTGCCTAAATTGATGTGGGCATTAGGGAAGACGGAGGATCTTGACGAAGTTAAGAAAATTATGGAGAAGCCAATCAACCAAGATACAACGTTGTAGGCTAATGTGCGCGGAAAGCGACTTCCGCAGCATGTGACAAACTGTATAATCACAGCATCACAGGAAATAATAATCGCGAGGTTTCAATCCATAGAAACAATATAGTAGGAACCTAATTATGGGCTCCTATTCCTTCGTTTTATAAATGTACTAATGAGTTAAAGTTCATTTTGTGTCAGATTTTCTAATAATTAATTGACCTTTGGTCGTATATTTCCCATTTGGTAACGGTTTCAATCATTTACATTTTTAAAATAATCGTTTATTATTCTAGTGTGTAAACTCTGAGTCATATTTTCTAACATGACAAAGAGATTCCATATAATTACATAATAAAAGGGAGGAACATTTATGAAGTTGAATAAGCTTCTTGTTCTGGCGACAGTTACAGCTATGCTGGGCACAGCGGTGGGATGCTCGACGGACAACTCGAAGAATCAAGCTGGGGGTACAGATACTAAAGCGCCGGCACAAGAATTTAAAATTAATTTGTCGGCTGAACCGCCTGCGTTGGATAGCTCCATTGCTACGACGAATCCGACGTTTACAATCTTGAATGCAATCAATGAAGGGTTGTACCGTTTGGACAAGGATGGCAAGCCACAACCGGCTCTTGCCAAAGATTTGCCGCAAATTTCCGCTGATGGCTTGGTTTACACGATTACTCTGCGCGATGGTCTAACATGGGCAGACGGTACGCCGTTGAAGGCAGCTGACTTTGAATATGCATTCAAACGTACTCTAGACCCGACTACCAAAGCGAAATATGCTTCCATGCTTGCTTGGATCAAAGGTGGAGCGGCTTTTACAAAAGCGAAGCCAGAAGAGGCTGAAGCGAAAAAAGCAGAAGTGGGCGTTAAAGCTAAAGACGATAAAACGCTTGAAATCACTTTGGAAAAACCGGTCGCTTTCTTTACAGACCAACTCTCCATGCCGTTATTCTTCCCTCAAAAATCCGATTTTGTAAAAGCTCAAGGAGATAAGTACGGTGCTGATGCTGATAAAGTCATCGGAGCTGGACCTTTCAAATTGGAGAAATGGGATCATGAGCAGCAGTTGACACTTGTTAAAAACGATAAATATTGGGATGCAGCTAACGTGAAGCTGACAAAAGTAACAGTTAACGTTGTTAAAGACGCAAGCACTTCCCTTAATATGTTTGAAACAAACCAAGTAGATTTGACGGAATTGAAAGGCGATCAATTCAAAATGTACGAAGGTAAGCCTGAATTGACCCTGAAAAAAGAATTCGTTTCTTCCTACGTTATGTTCCAAGTGAAGAAAGTACCTGCATTTGCTAATGCGAAAGTTCGTCAAGCGTTGGGTATGGCTATTGACCGTAAAGCACTGAATGAAGTTGTGCTCGGCGGAGCTTCTATTCCTTCCACTGGCTTGGTACCTGGAACTGTTAGTGACGGTAACAAACAGGAATTCCGTAAAGTAGCAGGCGATACACAACCTGCATTTGACGCTGCAAAAGCAAAAACGTTGCTGGCTGAAGGCTTGAAAGAATTGAACATGACCTCTTTGCCGCCATTCAAGCTGACATCTGACGATACAGATTCTTCCAAGAAAACAATTGAGTTTATCCAAGCTCAATGGAAACAAAATCTTGGCGTTGACGTAACTGGCGAGCCATTGCCATTCGCACTGCGCGTGAAAAACATGCAGGAAGGCAACTTTGATACTTTGATCGGTCTATGGGGCGCAGATTACAACGATCCGATGACTTTCCTCGACATGTGGTTGTCAGATAACAAATCTTTCAACTATATGCAGTATAGCAATCCGGTGTATGATGAATTAGTAAGAGGCGCAGATAAAGAAGTTGATTTGGCTAAACGTTCCAAAATGCTGGTTGACGCTGAGAAACAGCTGATGAACGACATGCCGTTAAGCCCGCTTTATTTCCGGACAAGACCTTATGCTAAAAAAGTCAGTGTGGATGGCTTGATTCTACCGGCTATGTCTAAAGAGTGGGAATTGAAATGGGTTAACATTAAGTAATTAAGGTTTAGGTTATAACGTTCAACCTAGGGCCGTTCTGCAGCCGTTTGGAACGGCCCTTTATTTTTTTGCAAGTTGCCCGATTGAGCTGTCTATGTGGATCGAAGCGGAACTGTTTCGCAAACATAGTCTCGCGTGTATATCGTCTATGCTTGCGAAACAGTTCGGCTCCATAAGAATGCGGGACCGACTGTTTTGTGCTCTCCACGTCTACCATGTGTACCGCATCCTGCGGTTGCAAGCCCCTGAAATGCGTCAATACGTATTTCTTAATTAAGTACAGGAGGTGTAATATGCTTCGCTATACGTTTCGTCGTTTGGTCTATATGGTAGTTACCCTGTGGCTGATCGTAACGTTCACCTTTGTGCTGATGAAGAATTTGCCGGGTGATCCGTTCGGTGAAGACACATTAAAACTTACTGCAGAGCAGAAGCAGCTTTTATATGCCCAATATGGTTTGGATAAACCAATATGGGAGCAGTATTTAAAGTATCTTAACAATGTCATTCACGGAGATTTAGGCGTTTCTTACGCTTTCCCTACCCGTAAAGTTACTGAAATCATTGCACAAGGTTTTCCTGCGTCTCTTGAATTGGGACTCTGGGCGTTATGTATTGCTATTGTAGTTGGACTTATTCTAGGTATTGTTGCTTCCCTTAATCACAATAAGGGCTGGGACATCGGTGCGATGTTCACAGCAGTAGTAGGGATTTCGATTCCATCCTTCGTTCTTGCGCCGTTGTTGTCTTATTTTGTTGGGGTTAAGCTTGGTTGGCTTCCTGCTGGGATGTGGACCGGGGCTTCTAGTCGTATACTGCCTGCTATTTCGCTATCATTCGGGACCATTGCTATCTTAGCTAGATTGATGAGAACTTCCATGCTGGATGTACTAAGTCTCGATTATATCAAGACGGCTAAAGCAAAAGGCTTGTCACAGAGAGCTATAGTTGTACGCCATACACTTAGAAACGCGATTTTGCCTGTAGTAACCGTATTGGGTCCGGTGTTTGTTAACCTGATTACAGGTACGCTGATTGTTGAGCAAATCTTTGTCGTTCCTGGGCTTGGTAAGCACTTTGTCCAATCGATTTACTCTAACGATTATACGATGATTACCGGATTGACCATTTTCTATTCTTTCCTTTTAGTCGTTGTCTTGTTCATAACCGATATATTGTACGGGCTGGTAGACCCGCGTATTCGTCTGACCAAGGGAGGTTCCAAATGATGCAGCAAATTTCGAAAGACATGTTTGAGCCGGCAGCTAAAGGAACAGCCCAAGGCGATGTTATCGTTAGGCCATCCTTGACGTACTGGCAAGATGCCTGGAGAAGACTTAAGAAAAATAAGCTCGCTATGTTCGGGCTTATCACGTTGATCGTACTAAGTATCTTGTCCATATTCGGACCGATCTTTTCACATTATGATTACGCAACGCAAAACTATGATATTAAAAACCTCAAGCCATCCGGTGAGCATTGGTTTGGAACCGACGATTTCGGACGTGACCTGTGGGTCCGCGTATGGTGGGGCACTCGGATCTCGTTGGCAATCGGTCTTGCAGCCGCTTTGCTCGACTTGGTATTCGGAGTTTTGTACGGCGGGATTTCCGCTTATTACGGTGGACGTGTCGATGATGTTATGCAGCGTATTATTGAAATTGTATACTCCATTCCGTTCCTGTTGATTTCCATCCTGCTTATTGTAGTTATAGGGCCGGGATTTAAAACTATCATTATCGCTTACGCAATTACTGGTTGGGTTCCGATGGCTCGTTTGGTCCGAGGACAAATCCTGACGTTGAAGGAACAGGAATACGTTCTTGCCGCACGCACTTTGGGTGCTAATGGCGCACGTATTATATTGAAGCATTTGGTGCCTAATGCATTAGGCTTAATTATCGTACAAATTACCTTTATCGTTCCGTCGGCTATTTTTACCGAAGCTTTCTTGAGCTTTATCGGATTAGGAATTCGCGTTCCGTTAGCTTCCTTGGGTGCGTTGCTTTCTGATGGTGCAAGTGCAATTCGTTTGTATCCGCATCGAATTATTTTCCCTACAATTATTTTTAGCTTGATCTTGATGAGCTTTAACCTTTTAGGCGATGGTCTTCGTGATGCATTGGATCCGAAAATGAGAAAATAATGCCGGAATGGGGGAAGATTTTATTCCCGAAAAAGCTTATGCTTATATTAAAGCAAGCAGGAGGTGCCAATAATGAGTCAAAATATATTAGAGGTCAAAGATCTCAAGGTATCCTTTCGCACTTATGTCGGAGAAGTACAGGCGGTACGTGGCGTTTCCTTCGAACTTAAAAAGGGGGAAGTGCTGGCGATCGTAGGTGAATCCGGCTGCGGAAAATCCGTTACTGCGCAAACGATCATGAGACTGATCCCGTCGCCTCCAAGTGTCATTAAAGGCGGATCGATCTTGTTTGATGGTAAAACGGAAATTACTAAAATTTCGGATAAACAAATGGAGAAAATCCGTGGTTCGGAGATGGGGATGATTTTCCAGGATCCGATGACTTCTTTGAACCCGACCATGACGATAGGCAAGCAGATTACAGAAGGCTTGATTAAGCATCAAAATGTAACTAAAGCCGAAGCAAACAACAAGGCTATTGAAATTTTGAAGCTGGTGGGTATTTCGAATCCGGAAGGTCGTATTCATCAATACCCGCATGAATTCTCGGGTGGTATGCGTCAGCGTGTTATGATTGCCATCTCTTTGGCTTGCAGTCCGAAGCTGCTCATTGCTGATGAACCGACAACCGCTCTTGACGTGACGATCCAGGCGCAAATTATTGATTTGATGAAAACCTTGTCTGAAAAGACTGAAGCTTCTATTATAGTAATAACGCATGACTTGGGTGTCGTGGCGGAGATGGCTCAGCGTGTTATCGTTATGTATGCAGGTAAAGTTGTGGAGCAAGGAACAGTGGACGAGCTGTTCTATAATCCGCAACATCCATACACATGGGGACTGTTGCGTTCTGTACCGCGTCTGGATCATGATTCCGATAGCGAGCTCGTTCCGATTCCCGGAACGCCTCCCGATTTATTCGCTCCGCCCAAAGGCTGTGCTTTCGCAGCACGCTGCCCGTATGCAATGAAAGCATGTTTGGAAATAGATCCTGAGCATACCAAGCTTACGGACACGCATTCGGCTGCCTGTTGGCTGCTTCATCCCGATGCGCCGAAAGTAGAACGTCCGGTAGAAGTGGGAGGTGGAACTCGATGAGCAAGGATACCATTCTGGAAGTACGCAATTTGCAGAAGCATTTTCAAGTAGCCAACGGTAAAACTCTGAAGGCTGTCGATAACTTGAACTTTTCGATTGAGCGTGGGGAGACCTTCGGCTTGGTAGGCGAATCCGGCTGCGGTAAATCAACCGCAGGACGTACGATCATTAATTTGTATGATGCTACTGGCGGAGAAGTTATTTTTAACGGGGAGAACGTTCATAAATTGCGCGGTCGCAAGCTGAGTGATTTTCGCCGTCAAATGCAAATGGTGTTCCAAGATCCTTACGCTTCATTGAACCCTCGTATGACGGTTGGGAACATTATTGCTGAAGGTGTAGATATTCACGGCTTGTATTCAGGTGCTAAACGGAAGGAACGGGTGTTCGAGCTATTGGATGCCGTTGGCTTGAATTCCGAGCATGCGAACCGTTTTCCGCACGAATTTTCGGGTGGTCAGCGTCAGCGTATCGGTATTGCACGAGCGTTGGCTATTGAGCCGCAGTTCATTATTGCGGATGAACCGATCTCTGCTTTGGACGTATCTGTGCAAGCACAGGTTGTTAACCTGTTTAAAAAGCTGCAAAAAGAGCATGGCCTTACCTATTTATTTATTGCCCACGATTTGGCGATGGTGAAGCACATCTCGGATAGAATCGGTGTTATGTATTTGGGTAAGCTGGTCGAGGTTACGACATCCGAGGCGTTGTATGATAAGCCGCTTCATCCTTATACGCAGTCTTTGCTTTCGGCGATCCCGATACCGGATCCTGAGGTCGAGCGTACACGTGAGCGCATCATATTGGAAGGTGAGATTCCTAGTCCTTTGAATCCGCCGAGCGGCTGTCCGTTCCGTACTCGCTGTCCTAATGCGATGCCAGAGTGTGCCGCTTCCATGCCAGAGTTCAAAGAAGTGGAGCCTAATCACTACGTAGCTTGCCATTTGTATTAATGGCCTATTCATGAAAGCCGGGTTGTTCTGGACGATGTCCTGGAGCGGCTCGGCTTTCTATATTGAGGTATTCTGTTTTGACGATTGTGCATTTCATGTGTACAATCAAAGAGGTACATATAAATCATTGTAAAGTGAGGCGGCTGCCTTGTTGAAAGTTGAATCAATTCATTGGAAATCCAGCCAGCCTATCACGGAGGATTATGTTCACCAGTATGACAAGGTTAGCTCCTTGTTCGATTATAATCCATGGGATGGCTCATCATGGGCTGCGAGAGCGGAATGGCTCGATCACAGACGTCAATCTGCTGCTGATCGCGGACAGATTGCAGATGTGTTGTCCGTCTTTAACTCTCGGCTTCAGAACGCACCGGAAGCGATGCAAGCGGTAGAGAAGCTTCGTGACGAGCGAACGCTCTGTATAGTTGGTGGCCAGCAGGCCGGATTGTTTACAGGGCAAGCGTTAGTAATTTATAAGGCGATAACGTTAATTCGTTCCGCTCGTCTTGCCTCAGAGCAGCTGGGGCGACCTGTAGTGCCTATATTTTGGATAGCAGGGGAAGACCATGATTTTGATGAGGTCAACCATATCTATTCATTGACGCAAGACATGCAGGTGAATAAAATCAAGGTAGGCCAAACGAGTGCTAAGCGCAGCTCGGTTAGTCGCTTGGAAATCTCCAAAGAGCAATGGGAGGAAGCGCTGCAGCAGCTTGACGCTTCACTTATCCCAACGGAATTCAAAGGGTCTTGGATGGACTGCTTGAACAATATAGCGGCTTCTTCCACGACTTTGGTTGAATTCTTTGGTCAGCTCCTCGCCAAGCTGTTCGGTTCTTATGGGCTCGTACTGTTGGATTCGGATGATCCAGCACTGCGTAGAGTCGAGGCTCCGATGTTTCGTCGGTTGCTGGAGCACCGAGAGCAATTCCACAAGGCTTACCAGCAAGGTAAGCAAAAAGTGAATGAGCTTGGATATGCTTCTCAAGTGGAAATGCATGAACGTGGCGCGAATCTGTTTATTTTTGATGAGGATGAGCGCGTTCTTCTGCATGCTTCAGAGAATGACCCGAATTTGCTCACTGACCGAAAGCAGGAGAGACAATACACAGTAAGTCAACTGATCGACTGGACGGAGACCGCTCCAGAGAGGTTCAGTAACAATGTGCTGACGAGGCCTTTGATGCAGGACTATGTTCTGCCTGTGCTTGGAACGGTACTGGGACCGGGCGAGATTGCTTATTGGGGTCTTACTCGAGAAGCTTTTCATTACGCCGACATGCAAATGCCAATCATTATCCCTCGAATGGAAGTTACATTAATGGAGGGAATCGTCCAAAAAAACATGCAGAAATACGGCTTGTCGCTGGACGATGTGCTCTATAGGCTCGATGAGAAGCAGCAGCAATGGCTGAAAGAGCAAGACAGCTTAAAGCTTGATGAACGATTTGAACAGGTAAGAGTCCAGTTCAAGGATGGTTATCAGCCTCTGGTTGAATTGATAGCTGGAGTTAATCCGGGTCTTGGGAAGCTTGGGGAAACGAATTTGGCTAAAATATTGGAGCAGATTGCATTTTTGGAGCATAAAGCTGCAGATGCGGTTCGCTCTCAGTTTGATGCTTCGTTAAGACAGTTCCAAAGGATCGGCCTGTCTGTGCTTCCCCTTGGGAAACCTCAGGAAAGGGTTTATAACATGATTTCGTACTTGAATAAGTACGGAACCGATTGGCTCTATGAGCTTGTGGACGGTGAGCTTGAGCTCGACGGTCTGCATAAAGTAATCTATCTATAAAGCAAAGCGGGTAAACCTATGCCAATGCTTTGATTTTATAAAGGACAACAAGACAAATACTTGCCATTCGATTCTATATTGGCTGAAGCCTAAAACAAGACTTGGAGGATGATATATGAATACGAAAGAACGCAGCATTATTAAGGACTTATCCTTGGCCCCTGAGGGTCACTTGAAAATTGATTGGGTTAATGCGCATATGCCGGTATTGAACCGCATTCGTGAGCAATTTGAGAAAGAGCAGCCGTTCAAAGGCTTGAAGGTTGCCATTTCACTGCATCTGGAAGCAAAGACTGCCTATTTGGCTAAAGTAGTTCAAGCTGGTGGAGCAGATGTAACGATCTGCGGCAGCAATCCGTTATCTACACAAGATGATGTGTGTGCAGCGCTTGTAGAAGACGGCATTACCGTATTTGCCAAATACAATCCGGAACCGAAGGAATACAAAGAACTGCTGATCAAAACATTGGAAACCGAACCAGACCTTATCATCGACGACGGCGGTGACCTTGTATCCATTCTGCATTCCGAACGCAAAGATTTGTTGAAGAACGTTCGCGGCGGTGCGGAGGAAACAACTACAGGTATTTTGCGTCTGAAAGCAATGGAAAAAGACGGTCAACTGCAGTTCCCGATGGTAGCTGTTAATGATGCGTACTGCAAATACTTGTTCGACAACCGCTACGGTACAGGTCAATCCGTATGGGATGGAATTAACCGTACGACTAACCTGGTCGTTGCAGGTAAAACAGTTGTCGTTGTCGGCTACGGCTGGTGCGGTAAAGGTGTTGCGATGCGTGCAAAAGGTCTTGGCGCCAATGTAGTTGTTACTGAGATCGATGCGATTAAAGCAGTTGAAGCCTATATGGACGGCTTTGCTGTTATGTCCATGACCGAAGCGGCTAAGATCGGAGATTTCTTCGTAACGGTAACGGGTAATCGCGATGTAATTCGTGGAGAGCATTACAAAGTAATGAAAGATGGAGCTATCTTGTCTAACGCAGGCCACTTTGATGTGGAAGTGAATAAGCCTGAGCTTGATGAGCTGTCTGTATCCAAGCGTACGGTTCGCCGCAATATCGAAGAGTACACTCTTAAGGATGGACGTAAGTTCTACCTGATCGCTGAAGGACGTTTGGTTAACTTGGCTGCGGGTGACGGACATCCGGCCGAAATTATGGATATGACCTTTGCTTTGCAAGCCATGTCTTTGAAGTATGTAAACGACAATTACAAGCAAATCGGTCAAAAGGTTGTTAATGTACCTTATGAGCTTGATGAGCAAGTAGCTCGGTTCAAATTAGAGTCCATGGGCGTTTCCATTGATGCATTGTCTGAAGAGCAAAAGTCTTATTTAGACAGCTGGACTGAGCATTAACCCGCATGTAGCACAAGACAGCCTTCCCATTCGGGAGGGCTGTTTTTTTGTGTTTGAAGCTATTTTTGTTAATATCATGCAACAATTCCATTTTCGTCCTCGTTAATAAAGTATCGCTGTTAACGGCGATATAGGAAGATTCCATAGGGGGGGATCGCAGTGAGGGTCGAAGGATGCGGTATAAAAAGAAAAGGCAATCAGAATCAAAGGAACTGGATGAAAAAATGGGCGGTCGTTGCTTTGTTGGCAGTAATCTTAACCGGTTGCGGAGCGGCAGACCGAAGCAAAAGTTCGGCGGATTCTGCGGCTTCTAGTGAGAGCTCTAAAATGGTAAAAGGAGATTCCAATCAAAGCTCGGCGTTAGCTTTGCAGAATACGTCAGCAAAAACAGAAGCACAACCTGCTGCGCCTGCACAGGCAGATAGCTATAATGGCACTGGCGGCGAATTAGTTGACGCGATGGATCGTAAAATTATTTATCGGGCAAACCTCACGATGCAGGTGGATAAGTATGAAGAGGCTCAGCAGCAGATTGAAGATGCAGTTAAGAAGACAGGCGGGTACGTCTTGCAGTTCAGTCAAAATGAAACCACATATGAGAAGAGCGGCAGTTTTGTCATCAAAGTTCCTGCAATCGGCTTCAGCTCCTTGCTAAGTCAATTGGAGAAGATTCACCCCACTACGCAGAAAAATATGCAGGGCCAGGATGTCTCAGAGGAGTATGTGGATCTAACGGCGAGATTAAAGGCGAAGCAAGTGGTTGAGAGCAGGCTCATTGCCTTTATGGAAAAAGCATCGAAAACTGATGAACTGCTGGCGTTTTCCAATGAGCTTGGAAAGGTGCAAGAGGAGATCGAGCGAATAAAGGGCAGAATGAGATATTTGGAGCAGAATGTTTCTTATTCTACCATAGAGCTCAGACTGGTTCAGAAAGTGGGCTCGGCTGCGGTGATTAAGGGCCAAGAAGGAGGCCCGCTATATCAACGGGCTGTTTCGGCTCTAAATGGCAGTGCTGCGGTATTATCCCTTATTTTTCAATGGATTGTTATTGTCGCCGCCGCGGTTCTACCGGTAGCAATCGTGCTGGCTGTCATCATCATTCCAATTCTGCTTGTAAGGCGTTCAAGAAGGAAGAAACAGGTCGAATTAAGAAAGAAGCTGGCCGAAGAAAACAGAGAATCTATTCAAAATCCGTCGAATAATGAAGATTCTCAATAAATCTAAAATGAAAAACTTTTTGTGAAATCCTGCGCTAAAGCAGGATTTTTTGTTTTAGTGGAGAAATGTAAGTGTACAAGTGGTAGAAAGTGGGGTAAAGTGGTAGAAAGGGGTGAGGGTTTGTATGTTCATGGGAGAATACCAGCACAGCATCGATGATAAAGGTCGCATGATTGTGCCGGCTAAATTTCGTGAATCCCTTGGACCATCCTTCATCGTAACCCGCGGCCTGGACCAATGCTTGTTCGTTTACCCCAGGGAAGAGTGGAGTATCCTTGAGCAGAAGCTCAAGGCATTATCTTTAATGAAATCGGACGCACGCGCATTTACGCGTTTTTTCTTCTCCGGAGCTACGGAGTGTGAACTGGATAAGCAGGGCAGAATGAACTTGCCCAACAATCTGATTGAGCACGCCAAACTGGAAAAGGACTGCGTCGTCATCGGTGTTTCTAATCGGGTTGAGATTTGGAGCAAGCAAATGTGGGAATCCTATTCCCAACAATCGGAAGAGTCGTTCAACGAAATCGCCGAGAAGCTTGTGGATTTTAACTTTGATTTATAATAACCGAATGACTTACACAGGAGGAATTAAGCAGCATGTTTCATCACATCACCGTTTTGAAGGAAGAAGCCGTTGACGGTTTGGAAATAAAACCGGATGGCGTCTATGTTGACTGTACATTGGGAGGAGCGGGGCATAGCTCTGCTATTGCGGCTCAGTTAAGTGACGGAGGCTTATTGATAGCATTCGATCAGGATGATGCGGCGCTTGCTAATGCGGAGACCAAGCTAGCTCCTTATAAGGATAGAGTAGAGCTTATAAGAAGCAATTTTCGTGAAATAGAGAACCAACTACGTTTAATTCCTAGAGCGGTAAAAGACGGGTTGCCTCAAGTAGATGGAATTTTATTCGATTTGGGTGTGTCGTCGCCACAGCTGGATGAAGCGGAGAGAGGCTTCAGCTATAATCACGATGCTGAACTGGACATGAGAATGGATCAGACGGCGGATTTAACGGCTAAAGAAATTGTAAATGAATGGCCAGAGCAGGAAATTGCACGGATATTATTCGAGTACGGCGAAGAGAAGTTTGCGCGGCGGATTGCAGCTAGTATCGCAGCAGCTAGAAGCAAAGGAACTATCGAGACAACAGGACAATTGGTTGAGCTTATCAAGGAAGGCATTCCTGCCGCGGCGCGACGCAGCGGACCGCACCCAGCCAAACGAAGCTTCCAAGCTTTAAGAATAGCGGTTAATGATGAGCTGGGAGCATTCGAGGAAGCATTAGAGCAATCTATCCGCTGCTTAGCGCCGGGAGGACGGGTTGCTGTCATTACGTTCCACTCATTGGAGGACCGGATCTGTAAACAAACGTTTGCCAAGTATGTCGAGCGCTGCACGTGCCCACCGGACTTTCCGTTATGTGTTTGCGGAAGCAAAGGAATCGTAAAGCTAATTAATCGTAAGCCCATTGAGGCTGGAACGGGCGAGCTGGAAGCTAACCCAAGAGCACGATCTGCCAAACTGCGGATTGCTGAAAAACTATAATAGCTAAACATCATAAACTATTTACGGGTAGTGAAGGAGGAGAAACTATATGCCTGCATACATTCATGGGAACCTGGCTGTAGAGCAAAAATCGGGTCAAAAGGTGAGTATCAAAGAAACGAAAAAAATCGTTTATCGGAGTAAATCGCTTCCTGTCCAAGAGAAGCTATTGTATCTGTTTACCGTTCTTGTATGTGTGGCCGTAGCCAGCTTAATTATTTGGCGCTACGCCCAAATTTACGAGATGAACACACGAATTATGAAGCTCGAAACCGATATTCAAATGCTGCAGGCTGAGAATAGTGTGCTCAAACGTTCAGTAGACAAGCTTTCCAGTCCGGATCGTTTAAGAGAAGAAGCGAAAAAATGGGGTATGGGGCCAACGGATGAAAAACAGATCAGTAAAGTAGCGCGCCAAAATACGGAAAGTCCACCCAATGCGACGGCTGCCAACCAGAAAAAACCGGATACCCCGTGATCATCTGACTGGGAGAGATGAATATGAATAAAAAAACGAAGTTGAGATCGCTTTTAATTGGGGGGGTATTTACCCTCCTTTTTGTTGCCTTATTAGGGAGATTGTACTGGGTTCAAATCGTAGATGGAAAGCAGTTGTTGGCCAAGGCGCAAGAGAAATGGGAAACCGAGGATGTGCTGCGTCCGGTTCGCGGCATGATACTTGATCGTAACGATAAAGTGCTTGCAGAGGATGCGCCCGCCTATACGGTTGCTTTGAATCCCAAAATCATTCAAGCTAAAGGGCTTCAAACGGCAGTAACCAAAGGACTGGCATCCATCTTGAAAACATCGGATGACCCTGGGGATATAGCGGAATTAGAAGACAAGATAAGGAAGATTGTGACTAAAGAATATCCTACAGCACAGTATCCACAGGTCGAACTTCGCAATGAAGGGTGGAAGATTGATGCCGAGGTAGCCGATCAAATCAAGCAATTGTCTGAAGAATTGAAAAAGCAAGTGAAGTCCAATTCTATCGGCATAACTCTAATTGAGGATCAGAAACGGTTTTATCCGGGAGGAAGGCTGGCATCTCAGCTGCTTGGCTATGACAATAAGGAAGGCAAGCCGGTCATGGGGCTGGAGCTTGCATTGGATAAGGTGCTAAAAGGAATTCCCGGCTTCCGGTCCTATGAAAAAGATCGTACAGGTGTCGAGCTTCCGGACGCCAAAGTAAACTATGTTCCAGCGGTAGACGGCAATAGCGTTAAGCTTACGATTGATAAAAACATTCAATTTTACATGGAAAGCGCTTTGGAGAAGGTCTATAACCAATATCATCCGAAGAGCATAACAGCCATCGCGGCCGATCCGAAGACGATGGAGATACTTGGAATGGCGAGCTTTCCGAACTTTAACCCGAACAAATATTGGGAAGCCAACCCGCAGGATTTTTTCAATAACGCAGTTGCTTCGCAATACGAGCCAGGTTCGACCTTTAAGATCGTAACGTTAGCGGGGTCTGTAGAGGAAGGGCAGTTCAATCCGAATGATTTTTTTCAGTCCGGTGCCATTGCCGTTCCGGGAAATAAGCTGCACGACCATAACATTGTTGGTTGGGGGCCGATTAGCTATTTAGAGGGGTTGAAACGTTCAAGTAACGTTGCTTTTGTTAAATTGGGTTATGAGAAGTTGGGCCAAGACTTGCTGAAGCAGTATATTAAAAAATTTGGCTTTGGCGCCAAAACGGGAATCGATGTCGCAGGGGAAGTGCCCGGCAATGTCAATATGAAATATCCGGTAGAATACGCTACGGCAACCTATGGGCAAGGCTTAACTGCAACGTCCATTCAGCAAACCGCCGCCTACGGAGCTATCGCCAATGGAGGCAAGCTGATGTGGCCGCATGTTGTTAAGGAAATTTATAACCCTCGAACCAAAGAGGTTATCCAATCGTTCGAGCCGACATTCGTCCGTCAGGTCGTATCGGAAGCGACAGCCAAACAGGTTAGCGAGCTGCTGGAGCAGGTCGTAAGCGACCAGAAAATTGGAACGGGGAAGAAGGCTGCGATCGAAGGTTATCGCGTAGCCGGTAAGACGGGAACGGCAAATGTGGTTGAACCGGGTGGCAAAGGGTATTCTCCTGATAAATGGGTTATTTCGTTTATCGGCTTTGCCCCAGTGGAAGACCCGAAAATTTTGGTCAGTATTATTGCGGACCAACCCGATTTGGGCGGAGACTACCATCGAGGCAGTGAAGTGGCTCCTCCTGCGTTTAAGGAGATCGTTGCCCAAACGCTTCGATATATGGGGGTTCCCTCTTCATCACAGCAAACGAAGGCAGCTGAAAAGGAAGTTAAAGCAACTATGCCGGAATTGGTCGGAATGACATTAGAACAAGCTCGAACAGCAATGAATAAGTATGACGTTGTTGTAGAAGCCATAGGAAAAGGGCCGAAAATTACGTCCCAATCTCCGGCACCAGGTACTGAAATCGGCTCTACTCAACGAATTTATGTAACGATGCAGGAGAATGGCGATCCTAACGTACCTGATTTAACGGGGAAATCGCTAAGAGATGCGCTGGAGGTTTGCTCCTTTATCAAAGCAAAGTGTCAATCTACGGGTGAAGGGTATGTCGCTTCTCAAACGGTATCGACAGAAGGCGACACCAAGGTCGTAACCTTGCAGTTGAAGCCATATAATGAACTTCTGCAAACTCCGATCTCCGACAATGCTGGCGCCAAGTCAGACAAAAAGGATTCGGGCAAAACGGCTGACGCTTCCAAGGCAAATGATGCGTCAGGTAAAAAAGTTGTCCCACCAAACCGGTAAGCTTGTTCTATCCTAAGGTTGTCCCGAATAGTCTGGATATGAAACAATCTAGACAACCTTCCGGGAGGGGATAGAACGGTCATGAGGGCATCGAATGTAACGGTACGTCGTCGGCTGTTTGCCGCTTTAATTGTAGGTACCATACTTTTTGCTGCATTGATTGTAAGGTTAGGATATGTCCAAATATGGATGGGACCGGAGCTATCCGAGATGGCCGAGAAACTGTGGCGGCGTGAAATCCCGTTTGAAGCCAAACGGGGGGAGATCTGGGATCGCAATGGGGTTCAGTTGGCTTATAACATCAGCTCTCCCACCATTTATGCCATACCTGCGCAAATTACGGATGCCAAAGCTGCGTCAGCGCAGCTTGCAGGACAACTGCAGGTAACGGAAGATTCCATTTATAAACTGCTTACCAAAAAAGAATCGAGTGTGCGTATACAGCCGGCTGGACGTAAGATTACGCTGGAGAAAGCCAATGAAATCGGTGCTTTGAAAATACCCGGCATTGTAATTGCGGAGGATAACAAACGGTTCTATCCGTTCGGAGGCCTTGCGGCTCATATTCTTGGGTTTACGGATATTTATAATAAGGGATTGACGGGCATAGAATTAAAGTATGACAAACTGCTCACTGGGTTAAAAGGCAGTATAGCGTATTTATCCGACGCTGCGGGCCGTCTTATGCCCAACTCCTCGGAAGAGTACGTTAAGCCACGTGACGGCATGAACCTTCAGTTAACCATAGACAGTCATCTGCAATCCGTTCTTGAACGGGAGCTGGATCAGGCTATGGTGAAATATCAAGCCAATGACGCCATTGCGATCATGATGGATCCGAATAACGGAGAAATACTCGCAATGGGAGGAAGACCAAGCTTTGATCCGGGGAATTTTCGTGATTACCCCAAAGAAAGCTATGACCGCAACCTGCCGATCTGGATGACCTATGAACCGGGTTCCACTTTCAAGATCATCACTTTGGCAGCTGCGTTAGAAGAGAAGAAGGTCAATCTTAACGAGCCGTTCTTTGATCCCGGATCAATTAAAGTAGCAGGAGCGAATTTACGCTGCTGGAAGCGCGGGGGACATGGAAGCGAAACATTCTTGCAAGTAGTCGAAAACTCCTGCAATCCTGGCTTTGTTACAATGGGACAGCGGTTAGGCAAGGATACGTTGTTTAGTTATATTTCTAACTTTGGCTTTGGGAAGAAAACAGGAATTGATCTGAACGGGGAAGAGAACGGGATCATGTTCAAGCCTTCTAAGGTCGGTCCTGTAGAGCTTGCAACAACTTCATTCGGTCAAGGGGTATCCGTGACGCCTATTCAACAGATTACCGCCGTATCAGCAGCCATTAATGGAGGTAAGCTCTTTAAACCTCATGTAGCGAAAGCGTGGTACAGTCCGGAAACCGGAGAAATGGTACAGAAGGAGCAGCCTGAGCTGGTTCGGCAGGTGATCTCGGAAGCGACCTCCAAGCAGGTTAGAGAGACGCTGGAGAGCGTTGTAGCTAACGGGACTGGGCGCAATGCCTTCATCGAAGGATATCGTGTCGGTGGCAAGACGGGGACTGCACAAAAAGTTATAAACGGCAGATATTCCGCGTCTGAGCATATCGTATCCTTTATCGGGTTCGCACCGGCTGATGATCCTAAGGTCGTTGTTTATGCAGCGGTAGATAATCCCAAAGGAATTCAGTTCGGAGGAGTGATAGCTGCTCCGTTAGTTAAGAACATTATGGAGGATGCGCTCCATTATATGAATGTTCCACCGCGTAAGGATCAGTTGGATCGTAAGTATGTATATGGGGATACGAAAATGCTAGAGGTGCCTAGTTTGATCGGGATGAGTATCACGGACATTTACGAGGATATGAATTCCAACTTCCTTCTAGCAAAGTCAGGAGCTGGCAGTTATGTCGTGAATCAGGTGCCTAAGGCGGGAGCCAAAGTAGAGCAGGGCTCTACAATTCGCATCTATTTATCGGATACCGCACCCAGTCCGGATTCTCAGAATTAACATTTTCTATGAAAATGAAAAATTGGGCTTTTCATCAGAGCTTTTTTTGTCCATAATAGATACCATGTGTAAAAAACGGAGGGGGACTCATGCAGCTAAAGGAACTGGCTTCTCAGTTAACGTTAAGCCGTATTTTGGGTGACGGCGAGACGGTATTTACCGGGATTCAAACCGATTCACGTAAGGTGCAGCCCGGTGATCTGTTCCTATGCATTTCCGGCTTGGTAACAGACGGTCATCATTATGCAGCAAAAGCCGTAGAAATGGGAGCTGCGGCTCTAGTTGTCGAGCATGATGTCGATGTTGATATTCCCAAGCTGGTAGTGAAGGATAGCCGATATGCCATGGCCGTCATAGCCAATCATTTCTATAATTACCCGAGCCGTGAAATGAAAGTAATCGGAGTCACCGGTACGAATGGTAAAACGACCAGCACTTTTTTAATCGATGCTATATTAAGTGATCAAGGCTTACGCACGGGCTTGATGGGAACGATCCGGATGAAAATCGGCTCTACAGTAACCGATATGGAGCGAACTACTCTTGAGGCCGTTGATTTGCAAAAAAATTTACGGCTTATGGCGGATGCGGGAACCGATTACTGTATTATGGAAGTTTCCAGTCATGCACTGGATTTAGGTCGGGTTAAAGGATGCAGATTCCGTACCGGCATTTTTACGAATCTGACCCAGGATCATCTGGACTACCATGAAACAATGGAAGAATATAAGGCGGCTAAAGGCTTATTGTTCTCCCGTCTTGGTAACGAATTTTCACGTGATCCTGATGAACACCAGTTTACGGTGCTCAATGTTGACGATGCGGCTTCAGGGTATTATGCTAAGCAAACTTCCTCTCAAGTGATCACTTATGGTATTGATCATGATGCTGATGTGAGCGCGCAGCAAATTGAGATTACCTCAAAAGGAACGAAGTTCCGATGTGCTACGTTCTGTGGAACAGTCGACATTCAGATGAAGCTGGTAGGGAAGTTCAATGTTTACAATGCATTGGCTGCTATCACAGCAGCGCTGCTGGAGGGAATTTCTCTCGAAGCTGTAAAGAAGAGTCTGGAGGCAATAGATGCTGTAGATGGACGAATGGAAGTCGTCAATGCAGGACAGCCGTTTCTTGTCTTGGTCGATTATGCGCATACGCCTGATGGCTTGGAAAACGCGCTTTCTACGATTAAACAATTTGCTAAAGGCCGTATTTATTGCGTATTCGGATGCGGCGGTGATCGGGATCGAACGAAACGTCCGTTAATGGGTAAAGTTACAGCCAGCTACAGCGATTATATGTATGTGACATCCGATAACCCGCGTTCTGAAGATCCGGAACGGATTTTGCAGGATATCGTTCCGGGCATTGAGCAAGCGGGATTACAGACGGATCGATACGAATTGGTGGTGGATCGGCGTGAAGCCATTCAAAAAGCCGTTGCTCAGGCAACCCCTGACGATGTAGTATTGATTGCGGGGAAAGGGCATGAAACCTATCAAGAGATCATGGGAGTCAGGCATGATTTTGATGACCGCGAGGTTGCCAAAGAAGCGATAAGGGGACGATACCGTGATTAAGCGTACGTTAAAGCAATTGGCCGACATGGCGGGAGGCACTCTCGTTCATGGTGACGATAATCTTCTGATTCAAGGCGTATCCAAGGATACGCGCACACTGCAGGAAGGCAACCTGTATGTACCGCTGATAGGTGAGTCATTCGACGGGCACCAGTTCGTTGAGGATGCTGTGTCCAAAGGAGCTGCCGCCTCCTTATGGCAGAGCGATCATGAGAATCGTCCTTCCGGAGTGCCTTTAATCCTGGTGGATGACACGCTAGTGGCATTACAGCAGCTTGCCAAAGCCTACCGATCTCAGCTGTCCGTTCGGATTATAGGCATTACAGGAAGCAATGGAAAAACGACGACGAAGGATATGACGGCTTCCGTTCTTGCTACCACCTATAAAGTTCATAAGACTTTGGGTAACTATAACAATCATATTGGTCTCCCGCTGACTCTGCTGCAATTGGAAGAAGATACCGAGGTTGCGGTGCTTGAAATGGGAATGAGCGGCCGAGGGGAAATCCGATTTTTATCGGAGCTTGCAGAACCGGAGATTGTGCTTATCACGAACATCGGCGAAGCGCATCTGCTGCAGCTTGGTAGCCGAGAAGAGATCGCAAGGGCTAAGACGGAAATATTGGCCGGCTTGCAGCAGGATGGAACCTTGGTCTACAATGGCGACGAGCCATTGATAGAGAAAGTGCTTCCTGAGCTGAAAGCACAGGGCGGCATGAATGCGACAAGGTACCATCGTGTTCGTTTTGGAGCAAATCAGAGCAACGATTTGTATCCTTTAAATACACGTATGGATGCGGTAGGGACGCATTTCAGCGTTCAGCGTTTCGATGGAGTGTCCTTCTACATTCCGCTACTCGGATTTCATAATGTCATTAATGCTTTGGCTGCGGTTGCTGTTGGGATTCATTTCGCGATACCAGCTGCAACTATTGCTCAGGGGTTAAAGGCTTGTGTAATGACGAGCATGCGAATTGAACTGCTCAAAGCTCCTTCTGGTCTTACGATTTTGAATGATGCTTATAATGCGAGCCCTACATCCATGAAAGCGGCGTTATCTCTTCTTGAAGAAATGCAAGACTACAATCGTAAGATTGTAGTGCTTGGCGATATGCTGGAGCTAGGAGAGCAGGAAGAGGAATTTCACAAGGAAATCGGGCGAATGCTGAATCCCCAAAAAGTGGATAGAGTATACGTATTTGGCAAGCTGGCTCAACATATCGCAGAACAAGCTGCGAATAAATATCCGGCAGGCCGTGTTCATTCCTTTGACGACAAAAATCGGCTGGCGCAAGCCGTGGCTTCTTATGTAGGACCGGATGACGTTGTACTGGTCAAAGGTTCGAGAGGCATGAAGCTGGAGCAGGTCGTTTCATTGCTTCAACAATTAAAGTAGAATCATCAATCAGTTATGTTTTATGCTTATGATGTAACTTTCCTACGGAAAGTTTTAGGGGGACTCAATTGTGGATTTTAACGTGGTCATGATCACTTTGGGGGCAGCGTTCCTGCTTGCCGTCATTATGGGACCATTAGGCATACCTCTTCTCAGGAGGCTGAAGTTTGGACAACAAATCCGTACAGACGGACCGCAGGGACATTTGAAGAAAGCCGGAACCCCGACTATGGGAGGCACAATCATCCTGTTCGCGTTGGCTTTGGCCGTCTTGCGTTTTGCGGATAAGAGCATGGAAATGGTCATCCTGCTAGTCGCTTCTCTTGGTTATGGGTTAGTAGGATTTATGGACGATTATATTAAGATCATGCTGAAGCGTTCGCTAGGCTTGACCGCCAAGCAAAAGCTGCTAGGACAGCTGATTGTATCCGTTATTGTCTGCATTTTGTTGGCAAAAATCGGACACAGTACAGATGTTCGCATTCCTTTTATAGATTATTCCATTCCAATGGGATGGTTATACTATCCGTTTGTTGTCGTGATGATGCTGGGAACTTCCAATGCAGTTAATTTTACTGACGGGCTGGACGGTTTGCTGGCAGGTACAAGTGCAGTTGCTTTCGGAGCTTATGCTATCATCGCCTTAAATAATACCATGCCGGATGTCGCGGTGTTCTCAGCTGCAATGGTAGGTGCCGTGTTAGGATTTCTTGTTTTCAATGCCCACCCGGCCAAGGTGTTCATGGGGGATACAGGCTCGCTCGGAATCGGAGGCGGTCTTGCTGTTGTTGCGATTCTGACGAAGGCAGAAATTCTTCTTGTATTGATAGGCGGTGTATTCGTAGTAGAAGTGCTTTCCGTCATTATTCAAGTCGTATCTTTCAAGACAAGAGGCAAACGTGTATTTAAAATGAGCCCGATTCATCATCATTTTGAGCTGGTTGGCTGGTCCGAATGGCGTGTTGTCATCACCTTCTGGGCAACAGGCATCGTTTTGGCAGGAATCGGACTATTTCTAAACGAGGTGTTATAGCATATGAAGGATCCACAAGCATACCGGAACGAACAGGTGGTTATTTTAGGTTTGGCTCGCAGCGGGGTTGCTGTAGCCAAGCTGTTTCATGAACTGGGAGCCATTGTCACGGTAAACGATAAAAAGGAACAAAACCTATGCCCTGAGGCCGATGAACTTACGGCTCTGGGTATTTCTGTTATATGCGGCAGTCATCCGTCTACGCTCATACATGAAGGCGTGAAGCTAGTCGTGAAAAATCCCGGCATTCCTTACACGATCGAACCTATCCAACATGCTCTTCAGTTAGGTATTGAAATCGTTACTGAAGTCGAAGTTGCTTACCATATGTGTAAAGCCCCTATGGTGTGCATTACCGGCTCCAATGGTAAGACCACAACGACTACTTGGATCGGACTGATGCTGGACAAAGCCGGGCTAAAGCCTATTGTTGCGGGAAATATCGGACGCGCATTAACAGAGGCTGCTTTGGAGGCAGGTCCGGACAATCATATGGTGGTGGAGCTGAGCAGCTTTCAACTGAAGGGGACAACTGATTTCAGGTCGAAAGTCGCTTGCCTATTGAATATGTATGAAACGCATCTGGACTATCATGGCACTATGGAAGACTATATCGCCTCGAAAGCCAAGCTGTTTGCTAATCAGACGGCTGAGGATACAGCTGTGTTGAATTGGGACGACCCGGTATGCCGAGGATTGGCACAAGAAGTAAAAGCTTCGGTATTGCCTTTTTCCATCAAGGAGGAATTGGAGTACGGTGTATTCGTCCAGCCTTCCTACTCCGTTGATGTACCAGCAGTCGAGAGACAGATCGTTTACCGCGATTCTACGGGCAATATCCACCGTATTGTAGGTGTAAAGGAGCTTGGGATTCCGGGTACCTTTAATGTAGAGAACGCGGCTGCAGCATCTTGTGCAGCGTTGACGTTCGGCGTTTCTATAGAAACGATCGCCGAGGTGCTAAAAGAATTTAAGGGAGTAGAACACCGGCTCGAGCATGTAGCAACCCTTGACGGCGTTCAATTTTATAACAATTCCAAAGCTACGAATCCTACGGCAACTATTAAAACGATAGAATCCTTTGAGCAGGACGTGATTCTGATAGCCGGAGGCTTAGAACGCGGCATGGATTATATGGATCTGCTGCCGGTATTCCAAAACAAAGTCAAAGGACTTGTCGCAATAGGTCAAACAAAAGAGAAAATAAGTCATGTGGCCAAGCTTGCAGGCATGAGTCAAGTAAAAACGGTCGATACTGCTAACAGTGTGCAGGACACCGTAAACGAGGCGGTTCGACAAGCTGCAGCAATGGCCAAAGCTGGAGATATCGTTCTTTTGTCGCCGGCGTGTGCCAGCTGGGACATGTTTCCTTCCTATGAGGAAAGGGGAAGAATGTTTAGGCAGTCCGTGCATACCCTTTAAATAGGGGGGTATACAAGCCTACCCTACCATTTTACAAGGTAAGAGGTGGCATGTATGGCGAAAGCACGGTCTGCACCGGATGTGACAATGTTAGTATGTACGATGATGCTGTTGGCTATCGGCGTGGTGATGGTGTACAGCGCCAGCGCCGTACTGGCGTTTCATGAGTTTGGCGATTGGTACTATTATTTGAAGAGACAGCTTCTTTTCGCCGTTCTCGGTATTGCAGCTATGATATTTACAATGAATGTAGATTACTTGGTGTGGAAAAAGTATGCCAAGCTCGGACTCATTCTATGTTTTGTGCTTCTTCTGATTGTGCTGATTCCAGGAGTCGGTGTAGTTCGAGGCGGGGCACGAAGCTGGCTTGGTATCGGATCTTTCGGTATTCAGCCATCTGAGTTTATGAAGATCGGCATGATTTTGTTTTTATCCAAAATGCTCTCCGAGCACCAAAATAAAATTACGCTGTTCACCAAGGGGCTTATGCCTCCTTTGGGCTTAGTAGGCCTAGCATTCGGACTCATAATGCTCCAACCGGATTTAGGGACGGGTGCGGTGCTGGTAGGGGCGTCGCTTCTTATCATTTATACGGCAGGCGCCAGACTGCTTCATTTATCGTATCTGGGCATGGTTGGTGTGGTAGGGTTTATCGGACTTATAATCGCGGCTCCATACCGTTTAAAGCGGATTACTGCTTTCCTGGACCCATGGCAGGACCCGCTGGGAGCAGGCTATCAGGCTATTCAGTCTCTTTATGCTATCGGACCTGGAGGTTTGGTAGGATTGGGACTTGGAATGAGCCGCCAAAAATACAGTTATTTGCCTGAGCCCCAAACCGATTTTATATTCTCTATTATCGCGGAAGAATTGGGCTTTATCGGAGGCTCATTTGTTCTTGTTCTATTTATGCTGTTGGTTTGGCGCGGTATGCGAACAGCCATTACAGCACCCGATACGTTCGGTGCCCTGCTTGCAACGGGGATTGTCGGCATGATTGCCGTCCAGGTTGTTATTAACATCGGGGTTGTGATCGGCATGTTTCCGGTCACAGGCATTACGCTGCCGCTCATTAGTGCGGGCGGGTCATCGCTTACACTGATGCTAACCTCGATAGGTATACTATTAAATATTTCCCGCTATGCGAGGTGAAAGGCTTGAAAACTATCGTCTTTACAGGAGGCGGTTCGGCAGGGCATGTAACTCCAAACCTTGCACTCATTTCTAGATTGAAAAAGCAAGGTTGGGATATTCAATATATCGGTTCGAAGCAAGGGATAGAAAAAGATATTATTCAACATGCCGGTATTTCATACCATTCTATTTCTTCAGGAAAACTGCGTCGCTATTTTGATTTGAAAAATATGAAAGATCCGTTTAGGGTTATCAAGGGCGTAGGAGATGCTTATATGCTTCTTCGGAGACTTAAGCCTTCGATAGTGTTTTCCAAAGGTGGTTTCGTCTCCGTGCCCGTCATTGTAGCGAGCTGGTTAAATCGCATACCGGTTATTTGTCACGAATCCGATATCACCCCTGGACTGGCTAATAAAATATCGGTACCGTTCGCCAATCAAATTTGTGTTAATTTCCCCGAAGCACTTAAGTACATAAAAGGCGGTAAAGGAATATGCACGGGGCTTCCGATCCGTGAGCAGATACTGCAAGGAAAGGCGCATCGCGGGTTTGACTTGTGTGATTTTCACAAGCAAAAGCCCGTTCTCCTGGTGATGGGAGGAAGCTTAGGCGCTCAAAAAATCAATAAAGCCGTACGGGACTCGTTGGATACATTATTGGAACGTTACCAGATTGTTCATCTTTGCGGCAAAGGGCAGACAGACGAGGCGTATGCTAATCGTCGAGGCTACAAGCAGTTCGAATATATCAACGAGGAATTGGCGGATATCTTGGCCATGACGGATCTTGTGGTCTCCAGAGCGGGAGCGACATCCATCTTTGAATTTCTCGCTTTAGGCAAACCAATGCTGCTGATTCCCTTGACGAAGCAAGCGAGCCGTGGTGATCAGTTGCTGAATGCTGCATCTTTTGAAAAAAAAGGATATGCCCATGTGCTTTATGAAGAGAATTTGACTGCCGATACATTAATTGAAGGCATTAACGGCATTTATGATAACCGTGAGCGAATGATCACAACTATTCGATCTAACGAACAAAATGATGCTACGGATACAATCATTAACTTGATTCAAGAAACTAGCCTATAATCAGGCAGCTTCTGCGGTTTGAAGAAACTGTCTGGGCGATTGTCACACTATTACCGATTTTACATAAACTACACTATAACCGTGACAGACACCTGAGCTAATAACGACAGACAGAAGGCGACCATTGATTTTCATTAAAGCGTCTCATCATGTTGTTATTCCGGTTTGGACGTAATGTCCCCAAATCGGATGCCCCGGAAGTTCTGTGAAGGAGGTTTTCCCATGCAACAGGTCATAACACAATTGCTGAGCGGAACATTCGGTGAATGTCTTCTTAACGAGCCGCTCGCGCCTCATACCACTTGGAAGATCGGCGGGCCTGCTGATGTGCTGCTGATCCCTCGTACAAAAGAGCAGCTAGTTGAGGCTGTTAAGCTGCTTTATCAGCATCAGACGTCTTGGACCGTTCTCGGACGCGGCTCCAACATGCTGGTTGCAGATAAAGGAATACGAGGGATCGTACTCAAGCTTGCACCGTCGATGGAGACACTGCGGTTTGATGGCGATATCGTCTATGCTGGAGGAGCTTATTCCTTGATTAAGCTGTCTGTCATGGCCAGCAAGGAAGGTTTGACTGGATTCGAGTTTTTCGGAGGTATTCCGGGAACGGTGGGAGGCGCCGTCTATATGAACGCCGGAGCTCACGGGTCCGATGTGTCACGCATACTGTTAAGGGCTGAAGTGCTGCTCCCGACAGGAGAATTGGTGACGATGCAGCAGGTTGATTTTGATTATGGATATCGCCATTCTTTATTACAGCAGAAACCGGGGATTGTAACCGAGGCGGTTTTCCAGCTGCAGTTCGGCGACAGAAAAGAAATTATCGAAACTACGGCAGCTTACAAGGAACGACGTTTACGGACTCAACCGCTGCAATTGCCTTGCGCAGGAAGTGTTTTCCGCAATCCGGACGGACATTTTGCTGCAAGGCTGATTGAAGAAGCGGGTTTGAAGGGGTATAAAGTCGGAGGCGCCGAAGTTTCACCGCTGCACGCCAATTTCATCATCAACACCGGGAAAGCGACAGCTCAGGACGTGCTCACCCTCATCGAACAAGTACAGCGAATCGTTTTTGAAAAGAACGGCGTTAAGCTTGTACCCGAAGTATTGGTGGTGGGGGAGCGGTAAATCGGAGGTGGGACTTTGGAAAAGTTGGTTATCGAAGGTGGGAGACCTCTAACGGGAGCCATCAAGATTCATGGTGCAAAAAATGCTGCGCTGCCCATATTGGCAGCCGGTATGATGGCAGAGGGGACTATTGAAATCAGCAACGTACCCGATCTGTCCGACATTCAAGTGATGCTAAGCATATTACGCGCGCTGGGCTGCCGAACCGATCATCATGAAGATACGGTAACCGTTAATACATCCACTGCTCATTCGCATCATATTCCCGAAAGCTTGATGAGTCAAATGAGATCCTCCATTTTTTTGATGGGGCCGTTGTTAGCGCGCTTTGGCAGAGTTCAAGTCTATCAGCCGGGCGGATGTGCAATAGGAGAAAGGAAAATAGATTTACATTTAAGCGGGCTCATCGCACTTGGAGCGGAAATCGAGGAATCCGGTAATACGATTGTCTGTACGGCCAAAGAATTGCGGGGAGCGGAGATTGTTCTTGATTTCCCTAGCGTGGGCGCTACAGAAAACATTATGATGGCTGCTACTATGGCCAAAGGTTTGACTACGATATCAAATGCTGCCAGAGAGCCAGAAATACAAGATTTGCAAAACTTCTTGAATGCGATGGGCGCAAAAATTATTGGAGCTGGAACCGACACTATTACAATTGAAGGCGTATCGGAATTAACTCCATGTACTTATCGCATTATTCCAGACCGGATTGTCGCGGGGACGATGATGATTGCCGCGGCGGTAACGCGAGGAAATGTTACGCTGGAGAATGTATATCCTGCTCATTTAACGTCTGCGATTCACGTTCTGAAGCGCGCAGGTGTTCAAATAGCGATTCACGGTGATATAATAAACGTAAGCTGTCTATCAAGACCTAAGTCAGTAGAACGTATAGTTACATCGCCTCACCCATCCTTCCCGACGGATTTGCAATCCCAGATTATGGTTTTGTTATCCTTGGCAGATGGACTTAGTATAGTGAAAGAAACCGTATTTGAAGGTAGATTTAAGCATGTTGATGAGCTTTCCCGTATGGGCGCGGATATTCGTCTGGATTTGAACTCGGCCTTTGTCAAAGGAGTGCCCAGGTTGTACGGTGCCACCGTAGAAGCAACGGATTTACGAGCAGGCGCAGCCTTGGTCATTGCAGGTCTCGCAGCCCAAGGTACGACTGTGATTGAACAGATTCATCATATTGACCGGGGATACGATAGAATCGAGCTGATGCTATCGCGACTGGGAGCCCATATTCATCGTGTTTCGCCGGTGCCTTCCGAATAAGCTATTATTTACTTATATTGATTCCTATGACCATTGCCGCTGTTTTATCCCCTCTTTTTTAGACGGGGATATCGGCGGTTTACATAGTTCGTTGCGCAGTTTTGCACTTGCAATACTCTTAGCTTATGCTTAGGAAGTAGGCTTTCCTAACCCTTAGGAGGGACAACCTTGCATCAAGAACAAAGATTGCCCGTCATCCAAAAACCAAAAACAAAAAAACGATCAAGAAGCAGCAAAAAGCTGCTCCTGTTTTTATTCCTGTTCTTCATCACGCTGCTCTGTATTCTCTTCTTTCAATCGTCATTAAGCAAAATTACGACGGTCGAGGTAGAAGGTCAAGAATTACTGACCATTGAGGCAGTAGAGCAAGCTTCCGGCGTTAAAGCAGGAGATCATTTTTTCGCTGTTTCCTCCTATAATGTTGAACAGCAGGTTAAAGCATTGAAAATGGTAGAATCTGCTACGGTTACAAAGCATTTTCCCGGGGTAATTCATATCGAAGTCAAAGAATATCCGAGAGTCGCCTATCAATTCGGCAATGCCAATCAACCGGAGGCTATATTGGCGGACGGAAGTGTTGTAACAGTATCCGGCGACATCAATTTCATTATGGACAAGCCTATACTGACCGGCTGGGGCAGCAGTGCGGATCTGAAGCTTCAGCTCTGCAAGGCATTGGCATCTGCACCTGCTTCTACATTAATGGATATTTCTGAGATTAAACCGGATCCTTCTACATCCTATCCGGATCGAATCAAGATGTATACTCGTTCACAGTTTGAAGTGGTAACCACCGTAAGCTATTTACCGGAAAAGCTGAAATACTTAGATACCTACATTACCAATTTAAAGGAAAATAAAGTGAATACGGGCGTCCTGACGCTGCTTGAAGTTGATACCCATGCCCCATTTGAAGCTGATGGGAATAAAGCGCAAAATGGCAAGGATGGTAAGTCCGATAAGAAGCCGTCATCTAATTCTCAGAATGGCTCAGTCGATCCTAAAAAAGATCCAGGTAAGACTGCCTCAGGCAAAGAAACACCGAAGAATTAATAGAAAAGCCTACTCAATCTAGGGATTTAATGGTAGAATTAAGTTTATGGTATATTTAGCTACAAGTTTGTTGAAAAAAGTTTGTGAAAAAAGAGGGAAAACCCTAACCGTGTGGAATAAGTACAGAAGCTTTCTTTTCATAGAAGCTTATATCTATTAGTTATAGGAGGTGCCACGGGTTGAGCAGCAATGACATCATTGTTAGTTTGGACATCGGTACATCCAAAGTTCGTGCTATTATTGGGGAAGTCGTTAACGGCGCCATTAATATAATAGGGGTTGGATCAGCCGACTCGGAAGGTATTCGCAAGGGAGCCATTGTCGATATCGATCAAACGGTACAATCGATTCGCAGCGCGATCGATCATGCTGAACGTATGGTTGGTATTCAAATAGCAGAGGTTTACGTTGGAATTTCCGGGAATCATGTTGCTTTGCAATCTAGCCATGGCGTAGTAGCCGTTTCCAATGAAGACCGCGAAATCGGCGATGAGGACATCGAGCGTGTTATTCAAGCAGCAAAGGTCATTCCTCTAGCGCCGGAGCGCGAAATTATCGGTGTAGTGCCGAACCAATATTTGGTTGACGGATTGGATGAAATTCACGATCCGCGCAGTATGATAGGCGTTCGTTTGGAAGTGGAAGCCACTATTATTACGGGCGCGAAGACAGCCATACATAATTTGCTCCGTGTAGTCGAGAAAGCGGGAGTGAAGGTTGGAGGTTTAATTCTCATGTCGCTGGCGGCAGGCCACTTGTGCTTGTCCAAGGATGAGAAGGCGATCGGAACCGTGCTGGTAGATATCGGCGCAGGACAAACGACCATCGCCATTTTTGAACAAAACAATATGGTAGCAACGTCAACTTTGCCAATCGGCGGCGAATATATTACCAATGATATTTCGATCGGTCTGCGTACTCAGGTAGACATTGCTGAGAAAATAAAGCTGAAATTCGGCTGTGCAGTCATTGAGCATGCTGCGGCTGATCAAGTATTCAAAGTAAATCGCATTGGAAGCAATGTTGATAAGGAATTCTCGCAGGTGGATTTGGCGAATATCGTCGAGCCTCGCGTACAGGAAATATTCCATTTAGTACATTTGGAAGTACAGCGACTGGGCTTCTCCGAGTTACCAGGGGGCTATGTGCTGACTGGCGGCACGGTTTCTATGCCGGGAATGCTTGCAGTGGCTCAAGCTGAACTTGCAACATCGGTCAGAATTGCCGTACCTGATTTCATCGGAGTAAGGGACCCGTCTTATACAAGCGGTGTTGGAATTATTCAATACGCTTTCAAGTATTTAAAAATTGCCAAACAAACGAGTGTAGTAAAAAAATCCGTCTCGAATCCAAAAAAATCAACCGCTACCAGCGAACAAAGGCCTTCGGTCATGGAACGATTTAAAAATTGGTTGAGTGAGTTTATTTAAGGTACACATGACTTTTTAGGCTTAATGAGGGGGAAAATGAAGGCTATGTTTGAATTTGATATGGACATGGATAGTCTTGCCAAGATAAAGGTAATCGGAGCTGGCGGCGGCGGAAGCAATGCTGTCAACCGAATGATTGACAACGGAGTAAAAGGCGTAGAGTTTATTACCGTGAATACGGATGCTCAAGCACTTCACTTATCCAAATCGGATCAAAAGATGCAAATCGGCGATAAGCTGACACGCGGTTTGGGAGCAGGAGCCAATCCTGAGGTTGGTAAAAAAGCGGCTGAAGAATCAAGAGAATTGATTTTCAATACACTTAAAGGCGCCGATATGGTATTCGTCACTGCAGGTATGGGAGGCGGTACAGGAACAGGAGCGGCTCCGGTTATCGCTGAAATTGCCAAAGAGTGCGGAGCTTTAACGGTTGGCGTTGTAACTAGACCGTTCACATTTGAGGGACGTAAACGTGCTTTGCAGGCGGAGCAAGGGATTGCTGCTCTGAAGGAAAAGGTGGATACGCTGATCGTTATTCCTAACGACCGTTTGCTTGAAATCGTCGATAAGAAAACGCCAATGCTTGAAGCGTTCCGCGTAGCAGATAACGTACTTCGCCAAGGTGTACAAGGGATTTCTGACTTGATCGCTGTACCTGGTCTAATCAACCTCGATTTCGCTGACGTAAAAACGATCATGACAGAGCGTGGCTCTGCGCTGATGGGTATTGGTTTAGCAACCGGTGAGAACAGAGCAGCCGAAGCGGCCAAGAAAGCGATCCAAAGCCCGTTGTTGGAAACTTCCATTGACGGAGCTAGAGGCGTTCTCATGAACATTACGGGTGGAGCCAATCTGTCTTTGTACGAAGTTAACGAAGCTGCCGATATCGTGGCATCCGCTTCCGACTTGGAAGTAAACATGATCTTCGGAGCAGTGATTGACGAGAAGTTCAAGGATGAAATTCAAGTTACGGTCATTGCAACCGGGTTTGAACATAAACCGGAGACTCAACAGCAGATTCGCAAGCCAATGGGTAACAATGCGACGACATCTAATGAAGCTTCAGCTAATGACAATCGCGGTGGTTTAAATAATCTACGTCCATTTGGTGGACAAGCATCCAGCGATCAACTGGATATTCCAACCTTCCTTCGCAATCGCGGCAAAAACAGTTTTGATAAATAATCCATAATCTTTGTACTTATAAAATTATGAATGTAAGAAGCCCCTTAACCATTTGCTAATGGATCGAGGGGCTTTTGTTGTGTTTACAGGTTAGATAAATGATAAAAAGTGAGGAAACTATTGACAACAATTATGAGAATGATTATCATTTACAACGATGGATTAAGTGATAATAAGAATCATTATCATTCAATCTATAATAATCTACAGATCTGCGGAGGGAATGGGAATGTCAAAAATAGTAATGATTTTTGCAAGCATGACAGGAAATACAGAGGATATTGCAGATGCAATAGCTGATGGAATACGTGAAGCCGAGGGAGAGCTAGTACTGAAAAACGTGATGGATTCTAGTGGAAATGAGCTGTCAGACTATGATGGAATATTGCTAGGTGCTTACACTTGGGGAGATGGTGACCTTCCTGACGAGTTTCTTGATTTCTATGACGAGATGGATGAACTTGATTTGAAAGGTAAGGTAGCTGCCGTATTTGGTTCATGCGACTCTTCCTATTCGGAGTATGGGGCTGCAGTAGACACTTTAATTGCTAAGTTGCAGGAGCTTGGAGCGGAAGTTGTGTTGGATGGTCTAAAGATTGAACTCTCTCCTTCTCAAGCGGAGAAGGAAACGTGCAAGCAGTTCGGGATTCAATTTGTAGAGAAGTTTATAAATTCCATAACTTGACAAAAAAAGTTACACCTAATCGGCAAGTTTAGACAGACTTTGGAATAAGCTTACTATATACTTGTCTCATTCGTATAAAGCTAGTTCTAATAGAGAGACCGCCGGGAGGTTAGGGGAAATGATTGTATATGTCGATATCATTTTCCTGGTCAACATGTTGATCGATGCGGTCCTTCTTATAGCTACGGCGAAAATGAGAAGGCTGCAGTTCCGTTGGTGGAGGCTGCTGTGCTCTGCCGCTATTGGAGGGGCTTACGTCGTACTTTTGTTTTTTCCGCCGTTATCGTTTTTGTTTACGTTTGCCGTTAAATTTCTATTGTCTTTAATCATGATTTTGACGGCTTACGGCTATGGCGGGCTTCAGCATTTTTGGCGGAATGTCGGAGCATTTTACATTATTAACTTTGTAGCCGCTGGGGCGATAGTAGGTGTGCATTACTTTTGGATGTCGTCCGGCGAGGTCATAAACGGTATTTTATTTACGCAATCTGGCGGTGTAGAGCATAGGCTGCAAGTAGGTCTGTTGTTTATGATTGTGGTTCTGTTCTTTGCGATTTGGTTATTCCGCCATGTTCAGCAAGCTTCCAAACGAAAGGAAGAGCTGGCCTCTTTTTTTGCAAAAGTGGACGTGCATATCGATCAGTTCGAATCCAGCTGTACCGGATTGATAGATACGGGAAATCAGTTGTATGATCCGTTGACGAAAACACCGGTCATGGTTATGGAGCTTTCCCAGTGGAAAGAGAAAATTCCGGAATCATGGAAGCAACGGATTGAACGGGCTGAGGTAGACCAAATTGTGAGCGCTATTGGAACCGACGAATTTGAATGGCAGGACCGGCTGAGGCTTGTTCCTTACCGTGGAGTTAATCGAAGCACGCAATTCATGCTGGCGATTAAACCGGATCGTGTAGTCATTACCCATAATGACAAGCAATTTGAAGCGCTTAAAGTACTGATAGGCTTAGATGGCGGCAAATTAAGCGCAGACAACGCCTATCAAGCTATTATTCATCCGAATTTGCTGCAAAATTAATGATTATGCTTATCACGATCTAGGCGTACAGCTTAGAGAAACCAAACCGCAAAATGCTAAGGAGGAACGCGATTATGCTCTTGAAGTTGAAGCTCATTCTGCAAATCTATTATTTCCGTCTTTTGCTGTTTCTTGGATTGAAAGGGGAGGAGATCTACTACATAGGCGGAAGTGAAGCGCTGCCGCCTCCACTCACACGCGAAGAGGAAGAATATTTGCTGGAAAAGCTTCCTTCAGGGGATGCCGCGATCCGAGCTATGCTGATTGAACGGAATTTGCGACTTGTCGTCTATATAGCGAGGAAGTTTGAGAATACAGGCATTAACATTGAGGATCTCGTATCCATTGGAGCTATAGGTTTGATTAAGGCAGTCAATACATTTGACCCTGAGAAGAAAATCAAGCTGGCTACCTACGCTTCCCGATGTATCGAGAATGAAATATTGATGTATTTGCGCCGCAACAGCAAAATCCGAACCGAGGTTTCCTTCGACGAACCGCTTAACATTGACTGGGATGGCAACGAGCTGCTGTTGTCGGACGTACTGGGGACGGAGAACGATACGATCTACCGTAATATCGAAGAACAAGTAGACCGGAAGCTGCTGCATAAAGCGCTGGATAAGCTGACGGAACGTGAGCGCACCATTATGGAGCTAAGATTCGGGCTTCAGGACGGGGAAGAGAAGACGCAGAAGGATGTAGCCGACATGTTGGGGATTTCTCAATCCTACATCTCGAGGTTGGAAAAGCGCATCATTAAAAGGCTGCGTAAGGAATTTAACAAAATGGTTTAAACTGGAAAAAAAGTTTTTTTGATCGGTTTGAAAGCGAATCCGTGCTTGATCTGATTGGAGTTGAATGTCTTTACGCATTTCCATTGGGTCGATGGAGGACAGGGGACAGCGCATAAAAAAGTATCGCGAGGAGATAATTAACAGTAATGTTTCTCCTTGGGAGGTAATCACGGTGACCCGAAACAAAGTCGAGATTTGCGGTGTCGATACTGCAAAGCTACCTGTTTTGACCAACGCGGAAATGCGTGAATTATTCGTTCAACTGCAAACAAATAATGAACGAGCTGCAAGAGAGAAATTGGTAAACGGCAATTTGCGGTTGGTGCTTAGCGTCATTCAACGGTTTAACAATCGTGGTGAATATGTGGATGATCTGTTTCAAGTAGGCTGTATCGGACTGATGAAGGCAATTGATAACTTTGATCTAAGCCAAAATGTAAAATTCTCAACGTATGCCGTACCGATGATCATTGGTGAAATCCGCCGCTATTTACGTGACAACAACCCGATTCGTGTATCGCGTTCTCTGCGTGACATTGCATATAAGGCGCTGCAGGTCCGTGACAGCTTGACGAATCAAAACTCGCGAGAACCAACAATTTATGAAATTTCCGAAGCGCTTAATGTGCCGAAGGAAGATGTAGTATTTGCATTGGATGCCATCCAGGACCCGGTATCGTTGTTTGAACCGATCTATCATGACGGCGGAGATCCTATTTATGTGATGGACCAAATTAGCGATGACCGCAATAAAGATATTTCTTGGATTGAAGGTATTGCCTTACGGGAAGCGATGCGTAAGCTCAATGACCGTGAAAAAATGATTTTGTCCATGCGTTTTTTCGATGGAAAAACCCAGATGGAAGTAGCCGATGAAATCGGCATTTCTCAAGCACAGGTATCCCGTCTTGAAAAGTCGGCGATATCTCAAATGCAAAAGCATGTTAAAAACTAACCCGCGCCCCATCGCGCGATGACCTAAAAGATTAGACCGACTCGTTCAAGCTGTGAGAGTGGGTCTTTTTTTCATGAAGATGGACATTTTGCCCAAGTCTCACATATAGTATCTATAAGAGGCAGGTAAAGCGAGGGTTTCCTTTTGTTAAGAATCCATGAGAATACGTGGTGGTTGCAGCGTGAAAATATCAGATTTTCAAACCAAGGACGTAATCAATATTGTGGACGGTAAGAAGCTCGGTCAAATAAGCGACTTGGAGCTGGATCTCCGGCAAGGAAGGATCGAGTCTATCGTTGTTCCGAGCAGCGGCCGATTATTCGGGTGGTTCGGAGGTTCCACAGATGTCGTCATTCCATGGAAGAACATTGTGAAAATTGGGATGGATGTCGTGCTGGTGAAGCTGGATGATGTTCGGAGCTATCGGCAGCAGGATGAAGTGGAGACGACGACGTACGAGTACAATCGGCAGTATCGAGGGTAAGCATCAAGTGTCCCGGTGAAGGCACACGAACGAGAGCATTCCGCAGGTTTGCGGTATTGTTCATCGGTAAGTGTGCTGTTTTGTCGTTGTAATTGTTTTGAGGTTTTATTCCATTTTCGTGTATACTGGTAGGGAGAGTTTGGGAATCGGAATCGAGGACGAAGGGAGTTGCAGGGATGGAACCATTTGTGCTGCAAAAAGTGGAAAACGGATGCGAGCTATTTTTTATAAAGCATTGGATGGATCAGGCCATAGGCTTAACGGTAGGGTTTACTTCCCGCCTCGGTGGAGTAAGTAAGAAAGAGTTCGGCTCTCTGAATTGCGGACTGCATGTTATGGATGTGCCTGAGGATGTAATCAAAAACCGTTCTCGATTGGCGGAAGCCTTAAATATGAAGCTCGAAGATTGCACTTATGCCGAGCAGGTTCATGGGAATGAGGTTCAGGTTGTAACAAGACAGCTTGCGGGTGCAGGCGTGGACTCAAGAGAGGGTGCGATACAAGCTAAAGATGCTTTTATTACGAATGAACCCGGTCTCTTTCTTCATGCACTATTCGCAGATTGTGTGCCGCTATTATTTTTTGATCCGGTGCAACGGGCAGTCGGTTTGGCGCATGCCGGCTGGAAAGGAACGGTATTGCAAATTGCCCGTAAAACATTAGAAGCAATGGAATCCCAATACGGTACGAAAGCGGCAGATGTTCTTGCAGCAATCGGTCCCTCCATCCATTCATGCTGCTACGAAGTGGATGAAAATGTCATATCACAAATCGTTCAGACGATGGACGAGTTAGGAATTGAAAATAAAAACGACGATAAATCGGCCTGGATATATGAAAATAAAGATAACGGGAAATATAACTTAAGCTTGCAACAAATGAACCGACAAATTATGATAAAAGCAGGAATTTTGCCGTCTCATATCGAAATAAGTAGTTTATGCACGAGTTGTCGCACCGATCTCTTCTTTTCTCACCGTAAGGAAGGCGGGAAAACAGGCAGAATGGCTGCGTGGATTGGGTTGCATGAATAGGCGGATAGAAATTGAGGTGACTTCACGTTTTGCAATTGACGCAAACTATACCATATGTAGAAGACAGAATAGCCAAATCTTGCGTCCGCGCCGGACGTGATCGTAATGAGGTTCATATTATTGCGGTAACCAAATATGTATCATTGGAAACCACAGGGCAGGTACTCCAGCAAGGGCTTCATCATATCGGAGAAAATCGGTGGCAGGATGCCCAGGCAAAATGGGAAGCGTTCGGAAATCAAGGAACATGGCATTTCATTGGTCATCTGCAAACCAACAAGGTGAAGGATGTCTTGGGCAAATTCGCTTATATTCATTCGTTGGACAGGCTCTCGCTTGCCAAGGAAGTGGATAAGAAGGCGGGTGCTATGGGGATTACCGCACAATGCTTTATCCAATTGAATGTTTCTGGGGAAGAGACGAAGTACGGATTGCCGCCTGAAGAGCTCCATTCATTTATCGAAGAGATTCGAGGAATGGAAAACATTCGTATTGTGGGTCTCATGACTATGGCCCCGTATGAAGCAGAACCTGAGGCGACTCGTCCTGTATTCAGACGACTTAAGGAATTAAGGGATGAGTTGAACCGAGAGGGAGCACTTGGCTACGAGGTACCGCATTTGTCTATGGGGATGTCTAACGATTTTGAGGTTGCTATCGAAGAAGGAGCAACTTGGGTTCGTTTGGGATCTGTATTGGTGGGTAAAGAATAGCAGAGCCATGCATGCGAAGAAAGTTTCATAAACGTGGAACTTATTAATTGCTTTCGAAGTTAGTTTCACTAGAGTGAAACTTGAAGGAGGAGAGGACATGAGCGTCATGAACAAATTCATGAACTTCTTGGGACTACAGGATGAAGAAGAAGTAGTAGAGCGTGAGCGGGTTGTGGAGCAGCAACCGGAAGAACCTGAAACCAATCCGACTGAGCAACGTAGAAATAAGAATAACGTCGTGAGTATACATTCGCAAAAGAATGTTAGAGTGATGCTTACCGAACCCAAATCTTATGAGGACACTCAGGAGATCGCTGATCATCTGCGGTCCCGCCGTCCGGTTGTCGTCAATTTGCATTTGGTTCGGCCTGATCAGGCGACTCGTATCGTAGACTTTATTAGCGGTACGGTGTATGCGCTCAACGGCTCGATATCCAAGATCGGACCAAACATTTTTTTGTGTACGCCGGATACGGTTGAAATTCACGGCTCCATCTCGGAAATACTGGGTCATGAAGGGTACTCACAATAACTGAAAACGGGGTGAACAGCTTGTATTCCACAATTGACGGATACATTTACACGCTCATAGAAATTTATACATATATGCTGATCGCCTATGTGCTGCTTTCTTGGCTTCCTAGTGCAAGAGAAAGCTTTGTCGGTGAAATTTTAGGCAAGCTATGCGAGCCATACTTGTCTATCTTTAGACGATTTATTCCCCCGATTGGCGGAATGATCGACATTTCACCGATTATCGCTTTGATTGCACTTCGATTCATAGGCGAAGGCATTCGTGCAATTGTGAACTTTTTTGTATAGGTGATGGCTTTGAATGTAGACCAAATTTATTCTCACTTCCACCCTGATGAGCATCGTTTCGTTGATAAGGCTACCGAATGGGTTGAGCGGGCTCAACAGCACACGGTGAAGCTTACGGATTTCTTGGATCCAAGACAGGCGTTCATTCTATCCACATTGGTTAACCGCACTACGGATGTGCAGGTGCGATTCGATGGGGGGCATGAACATTCTGAGCGGCGGCGGGCACTGGTTGCACCCGATTATAGGATGCTTGACGAAGAGGATATGAGGGTCAGCTTAATCTCAGTGACGGCCTTGGATGATAAGCTGAAGGAACTGGATCACAGTGACTATATGGGCTCTATATTGGCTCTGGGCATTAAAAGGGACAAAATCGGAGATATTCACGTTTCGGATTCGGGCTGTCATTTTCTTGTGGCAGCCGAAGTTGCGGATTATATGCGTCTCAATCTTCAGCAGGTGCACCGGGTTCATGTTCAAACGGAGCTCTTGCCTATAGAGCAGCTGCAAGCAGCAGATACGAAGCTTATAGAAGTCGGCTTGTCTGTCGCATCCTTACGACTGGATGGCATTGTAAGTGATGTGTATCATTTAAGCCGGGCAAAAATATTAGTCCCAATCAAGGCGGGCCGGTGTAAAGTGAATTGGAAGCAGGAAGAAGATCCGAGCAAGCCGCTCAAGGCAGGCGACGTCGTTTCCCTGCAAGGGTTCGGAAGGTTTAAAGTATTGGAAGTCGAAGGATTAACCAAAAAAGGCAGATTTCGCGTTAAAATCGGCAAATATGTATAGATTGCCGATTTTTTTTATGGAGAATGAAGGAAATTGCAGCCTACTGTCGAATATAGCAATACGCGTCTGACATAGAACAATTTCGGGATGTTGCAGAATATTCAGGAGGTGCAGCAATGGCGTTAACACCGTTGGATATACATAATAAAGAATTTGGCCGTTCTTTCCGCGGTTACGATGAAGACCAAGTCAATGAATTTTTGGATCAAGTAATTAAAGATTATGAAGCGCTTATTCGTGAAAATAAGGATTTGCAAAACCAACTGGCGACTATTCAAGAGAGACTGGATCATTTCTCCAACATCGAGGAGACGTTGAGTAAAACGATCATTATAGCTCAGGAAGCCGCTGATGAGGTTAAATCCAATTCTAAAAAGGAAGCGCAGTTGATTATAAAAGAAGCGGAAAAAAACGCGGATCGTATTATCAACGAATCTTTGTCAAAATCCCGAAAAATAGCAGTGGAGATCGAGGAACTGAAAAAGCAGGCTTCCATTTACCGCACTCGTTTCCGCACATTGCTTGAAGCTCAGCTGGAGCTGCTCGGCAAGGAAGACTGGAGCTCTTTGGAACGAATGGAGATCGAGCATACATAGTCTGCGTGGATAGTACGACGTACGAGTTAGTTGACTCTGACTTATATTTTCGTTATACTCCGTTATGAGCAAAATTAAATGACAGCAAAAACGATGACTGGGACGAGTACTTTACGTATGCGCGATCAGCGAGTCGGGATATTGGTGGGAGCCCGGCCTCTGCAGTGAAGGAATATCACCCATGAGCGTCTCTTGAATTCTGAGTAAAGCAGATCGGGTGATTCCGTTATAGATCAATGAGTGAAGGCTATGAAGCAGTCGGAAATAAGGGGAACCTTATTTCAATGATTGTCAACATGGTCTTAATCAGGGTGGTACCGCGAGACTCCTCGTCCCTATGGGATGAGGGTCTTTTTTTGTTGGAATGGAGAGCCACACCAAGTTATTTTGACGAAGGGATTGAATGTTACAATGGATTATGGAAAAACATTAAACCTATTGCAAACGGAGTTTCCGATGCGCGGTAATCTGCCTCAAGCCGAGCCCAAAATGCTGGAGCATTGGAATGAGATGGACATTTATCGGATGGTTCAAGAGAGCCGTAAAGGAAAGCCTAAGTTTATTTTGCATGATGGCCCTCCATATGCGAACGGGGACATCCATATCGGACATGCCATGAACAAAGTTTTGAAGGATATCATTGTCCGCTTTAAGACGATGCAGGGCTTTGACGCTCCTTATGTTCCAGGCTGGGATACGCATGGTTTGCCGATCGAGCAAGCGATTGCTAACGGAGGTAAAGTAGATCGTAAAAAAATGAGCGTTCACGAATTCCGTGAGTATTGCAAAGAGTACGCTCTTCAATGGGTAGAAAGACAAAAAAGCCAATTCAAACGCTTGGCGGTAAGGGCCGATTGGGACAACCCTTATATTACATTGCAACCTAAATACGAAGCTCAGCAAATTCGCGTCTTCGGGCAAATGGTGAACAAAGGATATATTTACAAAGGTCTGAAGCCGGTTTACTGGTCTCCATCCTCGGAGAGCGCATTAGCTGAAGCTGAGATTGAATACCAAGACAAACAGTCTACTTCCATTTATGTAGCGTTTCAAGTACAAGACGGCAAAGGCAAGCTTCCAGAGGATGCTTCCATTGTGATCTGGACGACTACTCCATGGACTCTGCCGGCGAACTTGGGCATCAGCTTGCACCCGGATTTTGACTATGCGATTGTACTCGCTGACGGCAAAAAATATGTGCTTGCATTGGGCCTAGTGGAAGCGGCATCCAAAGAAATCGGCTGGACGGATGTTCAAGTGCTCTCTCAGATTAAAGGCAGTGAGTTGGAGCATGTGCTGTGCAAGCATCCTTTCTACGACCGCACTTCACTTGTTATGGTTGGGGAGCACGTTACACTTGATGCAGGTACGGGATGTGTACATACGGCTCCGGGACACGGGGAAGACGACTTCGCGATCGGTCAGCGCTACAACCTAGGTGTGTTGTGTCCTGTAGATGATCAAGGTCATTTTACGGCTGAAGCTCCTGGCTTTGAGGGCATGTTCTATGAGAAAGGCGGCAAGCTTATTACCGAGATGCTGAAAGAATCCGGGCATTTGCTTCATATGACCACGATTCAGCATCAATACCCGCATGACTGGCGGACCAAGAAGCCGGTTATTTACCGTGCTACGGAGCAATGGTTTGCTTCGGTGGATAAATTCCGTCAAGAAATGCTGGATGAAATCAAGCGGATTAAATGGACTCCGAATTGGGGCGAGGTTCGCCTTCATAATATGATTGCTGATCGTGGAGATTGGTGTATTTCACGTCAACGGGTATGGGGAGTTCCGATTCCGATCTTTTATTGCCGCAGCTGTAACGAGCCGATTGTCAACAACGAAACGATCGAGCACGTTGCACAAATTTTCGAGAAGGACGGCTCCAACGCTTGGTTCCAACTCGATGAGAAAGAGCTGCTGCCTAGCGGCACGGTATGTCCGAAGTGTGGGCATGATCATTTCCGTAAAGAAACCGATATTATGGATGTTTGGTTCGACTCTGGCTCCAGCCATGTAGCGGTTCTTGAAACACGCGATGAGCTGCAATGGCCAGCAGACTTGTACCTTGAAGGTTCAGATCAATATCGCGGCTGGTACAACTCTTCCCTTATTACAGGTGTTGCAGTAAAAGGGCAAGCGCCGTATAAAGGTATTTTGAGCCATGGCTTTACGCTTGATGGAGAAGGCCGTAAAATGTCCAAGTCGCTTGGTAATACCGTTGATCCTAACAAGGTTTGTGAGAAGCTTGGCGCTGATATTTTGCGCTTGTGGGTATCCTCCGTCGATTATCAATCGGATGTTCGGATTTCCGATAATATTTTGAATCAAATTACGGAGGTATATCGTAAAGTCCGTAACACGCTGCGCTTCTTGCTTGGCAATCTTTATGACTATAACCCAAGCACCGATCGCGTAGCTGTGGAAAATATGAATGAGCTTGATCGTTTTGCCGTAATCCGCTTAAATAGAATGATTGAGCGAGTCACTAAGGCTTATGATTCATATGATTTCCATGTTGTGTACCAAACCGTTCATCATTTCTGCGCAGTGGAGATGAGCGCGTTTTATCTCGACATTATCAAAGATCGGTTATATGCCAGCGCCCCAAGTGATGCAGGTCGCAAAGCGGCGCAAACCGTATTATATGATGCTTTGACGGCAATAACTAAATTGATTGCGCCTATTTTGCCCCATACTTCAGATGAAGTTTGGAAGTACATCCCTGGCGTTGAGCTGGCAAGCGTGCAATTGAGCGAACTTCCTGAAGTGAATAAAGCTTTGTTCAACGAGGCTATGGAAAGCAAGTGGGAGCAGTTCATTGGAATCCGTGATGATGTGTTAAAATCGTTGGAAGAGGCGCGTAAGGAGAAAGTGATCGGGAATTCCTTAGGAGCTGCTGTACACTTGTACCCTGATGCTGAGACCCATAAGCTGCTTCAAGGCTTCGCGCAATTGGATCAATTGTTCATTGTCTCTGCTGTTAAATTGCATGAGCCTAACGAACAGGCGCCTGAAGGTGCGCATTCCTTTAAAGGTCTTTCCGTTCAAGTCATTGTGGCTGAGCGAGATAAATGTGAGCGCTGCTGGATTGTTACGCCTGAGGTTGGTCACGATGAGGAGCATTCGACTCTATGCAAAAGATGTGCCAGTGTTATTAAGCTAACTACTGGAACCGGAGCTTAACCATAGTAGAGCACTCCGGCAGAAGATTAAAAATCCTTTTGCCGGGCCGCTCATTATGAGGATTAGGGGGAGCAGGATGGTCGATCAAAATAAGCTAAACGATAGTAAGGCTCTTGAAAGTATTCAAAAACAATTGAATCACTTGGCAAATAAAATGGAACAAACGCAAATTGCCGATTATGTCCAACTGTTAAATAGTCCTAGAAAATTAATTTTCGCGAATTTATTATCTGGTATTTCCCGTGGCGTCGGCATCGCAATTGGTTTTACGATATTTGCTACGACTATCCTGTACTTTCTAAAAATGTTAGGTGCGTTGAACTTACCGATTATCGGCGATTATATCGCGGATATCGTCCAACATGTGCAGTATCAGCTGGAAGGACGGGGCTATTAATAATATCCATCGTCCGAAGCATCCTGTTCAGGCTCAAGCAGACCTTCGCCTTCACCGTTATTCATATAATCTTGATAGGCCCTGTTCCTGACGACTGTGACATGCTGACCGTACATATCCGTAGCTAAAAAGCTCTCAAAGGATTCAACGTAACCAACATGCTCGTCGGCTTCGATTTCCATGTCATTATAATTATCAGAAACATTAGGATCTTCAGCCATTGCTGGTGTATTGGATGTACCCCAGCTTTCGACGATTTGCCAGGCATCTTCTCCGTCGAATTGATTTTGCTCGGAATGCTCATCCAAGCTTGTCCGACCAAAAGGCGGTTCAAGAAATTGTTCTTCTACAGGACGATGGTCTTCTGAATCGCAAGGATCGGGAACGTGCTCAACGCAGTATAATGTGGTTGGAATGGCTTGTAGTCGTTCGAAAGAAATGGGTGCTCCACAAGCATCGCAAAAGCCATAACGGCCGTTATCTATTCGTTGTAGTGCTTCCTTAACATCTGTAAGATGGCGTTCCCGGTTTTCGTTCAATGCGATGTCCTTGCTTCGTTCGAACAATTCTGAACCCAAATCGGCGGGGTGATTGTCATTAGTAGACAGCTCTCCTGTTTGATTTCTCAGCGATTCATTCAGACCGAAATGTTCGTTTGCTTGCCAATGATCCTCAAGCCACTGCTTCTCTTCCTGCAGAGTATGTTTAATTTCTTGCAGCTGCTGAGAATTCAATGTGTTCGGGTGATCCGGCATAGGGCCGCCTCCTTTAAGAAATTGCGTTGCTTCTATTTTTAACGGTTCTTGAGCTTTTTACATAGGAAAATCATTGTATTACAGGAAGCGAATAAGGAGATGAAACATTGATTTATTACATCTACGCATTAATTGTGCTTCTTTTGGACCAAGCAACCAAATGGGTTATTGTAAATAAGCTGCTGCTAGGTGAGTCCAGGTCGGTTATCGGCGAGTTTTTTCAAATTACTTCCCATCGCAATCGCGGCGCTGCGTTCGGCATTTTGCAAAACCAGAGATGGTTCTTTATCGTAATCACCTTGGTGGTTGCTGCTGCCGTTATCTGGTATTTGCAAAAGACACGCAAGGAAGGACGCAAGCTGTTGCCATTTGCTCTGAGTTTACTGCTCGGAGGGGCACTCGGTAACTTTATCGACCGCGCTCTGTTCGGTGAAGTGGTAGACTTTTTGCAATTCCGTTTTCAATTCAATTGGTTCGGATCCCATGTAGACTATACCTATCCGATCTTTAATATTGCGGATTCAGCCATTGTTGTCGGGGTGGCACTGATTTTCATTGATTCACTAATCAGCTGGAATAAAGAAAGGAGAGGCGCATAAACAACATGACAGTTTCGGATCAAGAACAACTGGAGCAAACGATGGAATGGATCGTAGGAGCTGAAGAGCGTGGCGAACGGGTTGATAAATTTATCACCGAATCATTAGAAGAAGACGTATCCCGTACGCAGGTGCAGCAATGGATTAAAGAAGGGCATCTCACAGTCAATGGAGGCCAGATAAAGGCGAATTACAAGCTAGCAGAAGGTGACCGTCTGTTTCTTACTATTCCTGAACCGGAGGAATTAAACCTTGAGCCTGAAGCAATTCCGCTTGAGGTTGTATACGAAGACTCCGATGTTATCGTTGTGAACAAATCTAGAGGTCTTGTCGTTCATCCTGCTCCCGGGCACTATTCCGGCACTCTGGTTAATGCGCTAATGTATCACTGCAAGGACTTATCCGGTATTAATGGAGTCATGAGACCAGGGATCGTCCACCGAATTGATAAAGATACTTCAGGTCTTCTGATGGCAGCCAAAAATGATTTGGCGCATGTTTCATTAGCCGCTCAGTTGAAAGAGCATTCCGTTAATCGAAAATATTTGGCCGTTGTACACGGTAATGTAGCTCATGATCATGGTACGATAGACGCTCCAATCGGAAGAGACCCGCACGACCGGAAGCTCTATACGGTAACTGAAAAAAACAGCAAGCATGCAGTGACTCATTTTGTCGTGCTGGAGCGATTCGGCGATTTCACTTTGATGGAGCTAAAGCTGGAGACCGGCCGTACCCATCAAATTCGGGTCCACATGAAATTTATCGGACATCCTTTGGCCGGAGATCCGGCATACGGACCTGCAAGAAGCCAGCATGTTACCATCGAGGGACAAGCGCTGCATGCGGCTGTTCTTGGCTTTGTGCATCCACGGACGGGCGAGCATTTACAGTTTGAAGCAGAGCTGCCTGAAGATATGCAGCACTTGCTGCATGTGTTAAAAAATCGATAAGGACGGACTGAAGCATGGAACATTTGATTAATCCCAAAGTAAAAGACATCCAAATATCAGGTATCCGTAAAATATCCAATCTGGTTAGCACTTATAAGGATGCTGTAACCTTGACGATCGGGCAGCCGGATTTTCCGACTCCAGATCATATTATGAAGGCTGCCAAGGCGGCTATCGATGCTCATAAGACAACCTATACGCCTAACCCCGGTATGTTGGAGCTTCGACAAGCGGTAGCTCAATTTGTGGATCATAAGTACGGGTTGAAATATCGTCCGGAAACGGAAGTGATCGTAACGACGGGCGCTAGCCAAGCGCTCGATATTACACTTCGCACCATTCTGGAAGCGGGCAGTGAGGTTATTTTACCCGGACCTATCTATCCGGGGTATGAGCCACTAGTACGCTTGTGCGGTGGCGAGCCTGTGTATGTCGACACACGTGCCAATGGATTCAAGCTTACCGCAGACCTTTTGGAGCCGCATATTACGGAGAAAACGCGCTGCATCATTCTGTGCTACCCTTCGAACCCTACGGGTCGAGTGTTGAACCCACAGGAGCTGGCGGATATTGCGCGGCTGCTTGAGGACAAATCTATTTTTGTCATTTCAGATGAAATCTACAGTGAGCTTATTTATGATCAGCCGCATACTTCTCTTGCATCGTTTCAGGCAATGCGTGAGAAGACGATTGTCATCAACGGTTTGTCAAAGTCACATTCCATGACCGGTTGGCGAATTGGTTTCACCTTTGCACCAGAATATTTGTCGCAGCACATGGTCAAAGTACACCAGTACAATGTCACTTGTGCGAGCTCTATCAGTCAGTATGCTGCATTAGAAGCATTGACTAATGGGATCGATGATGCACTTCCAATGAAGGAAGCTTATATTGAACGTCGTGATTTCGTGTATGACCGTCTAGTCCAAATGGGCTTTGAGCTGGATAAGCCGGAAGGGGCGTTTTATTTATTCCCGTCGATTGAACGTTTCAAGCTGAGTTCAATGGATTTCACGATGAAGCTGCTGGATGAACAGAAAGTAGCCGTCGTTCCGGGCGATGCCTTTTCTATTTATGGAGAAGGGTACATTCGAATTTCTTATGCGTATGGTATGGATTTGCTTGAAAAAGCTATGGATCGCTTGGAGACCTTTGTTAAGAAGCTGTAAGTGAATATGAACACGGAAGGACCGAGAAACCAAGTTTCCTCGGTTCTTTTTATTTAAGAGAATATGAAAGCCTTAGTCACGGGCAAAATAAGGTTGTTGACATGAAACCATTTGGTTTCATATAATATAAAATGAAACCAAATGGTTTCGCAAATAAGTTGTTGGAGGAATTATAAATGAGCCAGAATACACTTCCTGATATTCGTCAAACGTTAACATTGAATGCACCTATTCAAAAAGTATGGGACGCTGTTGCAACAGCCGATGGCATCGCAGCTTGGTTTATGCCTAATAATTTTCAGCCTATTGAAGGCTATGAGTTTCATTTGAACGCTGGTCCTTTTGGAGATTCACCTTGTAAAGTAACTGAGCTTGATCCTCCAAACCGACTTTCTTTCCAATGGGGAAAAGACTGGACACTTACATTTGAATTAATTGATAAGGGTAGTAAAACGGAATTCACTTTAATTCATTCCGGATGGGATGCTGACAAAGTGACTGAATTCGACCAACCACATACAGCTGTTAGAGACAACATGTCCCGTGGTTGGGAAGGAATCCAGAAGAAACTGGCAGCTTATGTTGAAGGAGCGCAATGAGCTCCTCCACTCAAAAGCACGATGTTTTTCAAGCCATAGCGGATCCCACTCGACGCAAGCTGCTTAAGCTGCTGGTTGATGAGGAAATGCCGGTTACAGTCATTAGCGGTCATTTTCCAATGAGCAGAACGGCCGTTTCCAAGCACCTGCGGATTTTATCAGATGCAGGTCTTGTGAAGGAAAGAAAGGTCGGCCGCGAAACTAGGTATCGTTTGGATACAGAACCGCTTCAGGAACTAAAGAGGTGGTTAAGCTTCTATGAACGCTATTGGGAAAATAAAATGGCTGCTCTGAAGCGTTACGTGGAGACGGATGAAGGACAAGGCGGAACAGTTCCGCTAGAATGGTTGGAGAATAAGAAGATTTCGGAAGAAGAATAATGCGTTATATACAGAAGCTCCTTCGCCTGCTTTATGAGGTCGAAGGAGCTTTACTTGTTGGTAGCTTCGGATTTGCTTAGCTGCCCGATTCCGATTTCCATTCCACATAGCTGCTGATCGTTTGGATGGCAAGATCGATGGCTTGCTCGTTCGGTTCGATTTTAGCGTGATGAAGTCCGTATGGAGTATCCACGCCAAGCCAGAACATGAATCCAGGGATGTTTTCGAGGAAATAACCGAAGTCTTCTCCGGTCATTGCTTCTGTACATTCAATTAACTGCATGTCGCTGTGGTTGCGAACCCAATTCATGAATTCTACCGTAACGTCTGCATGATTGAATACTTGGCGATAATTAGCACCGTAGTCAATATTGACTTTGCAATTATAAGAAGTCTCCATACCCGCTGTTAAAGCTTCGATGCGTGATTTTATTAATGTCATCGTTTCAGCGGATAAAGTACGTATCGTGCCTTCCAGGCGAGCTTTTTCGGCAATAATGTTTTGCTTTGTGCCACCGTCGATTTTCCCGATAGTAATAACGGCAGAATCCAGGGGATTCACATTGCGGGATATAATCGATTGCAGCTGGGATACAAGCTGACACGCCGTAATGACCATATCGTTAGACAGATGTGGATAGGCTGCATGCCCGCCTTTACCGATCAAGTCAATGAACAGCTCAGAGGTGTTGGCGAACAAAATTCCCGGTCTTGTCGCAATGGTTCCTACGGGATATTCGGGAGCGACATGTAGCGCGATAATCTGATCCGGCATCCAGTCTTGAAGTTCTTCGCTCTCGAGCATAGGCTTTGCTCCGCCGGGTCCTTCTTCCGCAGGTTGAAAAATAAAGGTAATATCGTCACGTATCGGATTGTTGACAAAATGGGTGAGAACCCCCAAACCGATAGACATATGGACATCATGACCGCATGCGTGCATATAGCCTTCATGGGTGGATCGGAATTCATAGCTTGTGTCCTCAACGATGGGCAAGCCGTCCATATCTGCACGATAGCCGAAACGGCGGGCAGGAGCCGTACCTTTGACATTCACCAGAATGCCGGTGCGCCAAGTACGGATTTCATAGCGATCTTCAGGAAGGGTTTTGATGTAATCAAGTAAGTACTGTTGAGTTTTGAACTCCGCGAAGCCAGCCTCAGGGATTTGATGGAGCTCTCTGCGAATGGCTACAAAAGGGCTTGGATTGTCGACAATGCTTTTGCTAGATGCAGTCATGAGAAACGGCCTCCTTAGTTATTTGTGTACCATGATAAACAAAAAGCCCGGCGAGAATCGCCGAGCCCTTTGCCAGGCACATTGGTTTACAGCGTGCGCAGGTCTTGCAAAATTTCGGTTTTGGACTTGGTTTTAGCGTCAACGGTTTTGATTACGCGAGCAGGAGCTCCAGCAACGACCGTGTTCTCAGGTACATCAACAGTAACAACCGCTCCAGCCGCAACGACAGAGCCTTTACCTATACGTACGCCTTCAAGGATAACGGCATTAGCACCTACAAGTACATCATCTTCGATGACAACCGGTTGAGCAGAAGGAGGCTCAATAACGCCAGCTACAACAGAACCTGCACCGATATGGCACATTGCGCCGATTTTAGCGCGTCCGCCAACAACAACGTTCATGTCGATCATAGTACCTGCACCGATGGAAGCGCCGATGTTGATGGAAGCGCCCATCATGATGATAGCATTATCGCCGATTGCCACTTTATCACGGATAATAGCGCCTGGCTCGATACGAGCGTTGATGTTTTTCAGATCAAGCATAGGAATCGCCGAGTTACGACGGTCGTTCTCTACAACATAATCTTCAATTTTCGCCTGGTTCTCGTCGATAACGCGTTTTACTTCTGTCCATTCGCCGAACAGAACACCGCTTTTACCGGAGATGAAGGATTGGATGCTAGCTCCAAAATCGATGGATTCCAAATCGCCCTTCACATATACTTTCACTGGGGTTTTTTTCGTGCTGGTTTTAATAAAATTAATAACTTCATCTGTGTTCATTTCTAACATGCTAATTCCAACTCCTTATGTAAAATAACGTGCGCCGGATCGATATCAGACACAACGAAATCATTCCTTTCCTTTATAGCATAAATGAGATGTTCTAGCAATGTATCTGTCGACATACATCGACAGTTGCTATTGACAGAGACAGTTGATCATGAGATAATACTCCCAACTGAATAGCACCTTTAATCTCAGTCCCGAGAGGCTGGCAAGGTGAACGAATGGAATAAACGGTAACTAGGACAGTTCCGTAGTCTGCGCGTACAGACTCCGTATGTCCTTGGCCGCTTATATCCTTGTGTCCGCAAACCTTGCCTAATAAGCAAGGTTTTTTGTTTTGCCAATCACTTACTGAAACCAGGAGGTCGAAGACCTTGGCGCAAGAAGCGGAGCATGTGTTAATGGACGAGACGGGAATGCGCCGCGCGTTAACCCGGATCGCTCATGAAATATTAGAGAGAAATAAAGGCTTCGAGAATTGTATGTTAATCGGAGTCCGAACCCGAGGCATTTATCTGGCAAGAAGAATTGCCGAACGCATCATGGAAATCGAGAACGTACCCGTGCCTATTGGTGAGATCGATGTAACCCGATATCGGGATGACCGATCCGGCAGATTCGAACGGGCTGTTAACAGCAGTGATGCAGAAGCAGCGGGAATGGACATTCATAATAAAAAGTTGATCCTGTTCGATGATGTGCTCTTCACTGGAAGAACAGTAAGAGCGGCAATGGATGCTTTAATGGATCTGGGAAGGCCGCAGATGATTCAATTGGCTGTTCTTGTGGATCGAGGCCATCGCGAATTACCGATCCGACCTGATTACGTTGGAAAGAACATCCCGACCTCACGACTCGAATCCATCGAGGTACTATTGAATGAAGTGGATGGCACAGATCAAGTTGTAATTACCCAGCATAGGAGGCAAAACGGATGACACAGTTGAAGGTTGCATCAGAGAGACATTTGTTAGGCACCAAAGGGATGAGTGCCGAAGAAATCACTTCGATATTGGATCGCGCCGCATATTGGGAGCAGTACCCGGTGAAGCTGGCGAATCACATGCAAGGCCGTTTTGTAGCCAACATGTTTTTTGAAAATAGCACGAGAACCCGGTTCTCGTTTGAAGTTGCTGAGAAGCGACTGGGAGCCGAAGTCTTGAACTTCGCGGCAGCCGTCTCTAGCGTTCAAAAAGGGGAATCGATTTACGATACCGTCAAAACACTTGAGTCCATGGGCATTGATGCGGGAGTCATCCGGATGAAGCCGAACGGCCTGCTCGCTGAGCTGGCTGAGAAAATCAAAGTGCCGCTGATCAATGCAGGCGACGGCAGCAATGAGCACCCGACCCAAGCTTTACTTGATCTTTTCACGATGCGCAAGCACTTCGGTCATCTCAAAGGATTGAATGTATCGATCATCGGAGATATACAGCACAGCCGCGTTGCACGCTCGAACCTGTGGGCGCTGCAAGCAATGGGAGCTAAAGTGAGTCTGTGTGCGCCACCGAGCATGCAAGCTCCGGAGTTGGCTGCACATGCACCGTACATTACGATGGAAGAAGCAATTAAAGCGGATGTGGTCATGATGCTGAGAGTTCAGCTGGAGCGTCATGAGGAGAGCACATTCAAATCGACGGAAGATTACCGTGAAGCTTACGGATTGACTGTTAAGAGAGAAGCTACGATGGCACCTCATGCGATCATTATGCATCCGGCTCCGGTAAATAGGAATGTAGAGATCGATGATGAGCTGGTGGAATGCGAGCGATCGAAGATTTTTACCCAAATGGGTCATGGAGTACCTATCCGTATGGCAGTTATCGAGAGAGCATTAAGCTAATCGCTGAGGACTTGCCGGCTTGCTATCACTCATGTGAATGAATCCAATTGCTGGACACACTATAGGTAATAACGAACTACTGGGAGGGCATTATGGGAATCTGGATCTTAAACGCTCAAGTCGTTGCTTCCGGCAACGAGCTGACGAAACAACATATCTTAGTAGAAGGCAATGTGATCGAAAAGATCGTAGACGCGGCAAAAGAACAGCCGGATACGGCAGGACACACGGTAATTGATGCGGCCGGGAAGCTGGTGACACCTGGATTAATCGATATGCACGTTCACTTGCGCGAACCAGGGTTTGAACATAAAGAAACCATTGCTACAGGTACTCGCTCCGCGGCTAGAGGAGGCTACACAACGATTGCTTGTATGCCGAATACACGGCCGGTTATCGATACAGTCGAAACGGTTAAATACGTGCTGGACAAGGCTGCAACGGAAGGCGTTGTTCGAGTGCTGCCTTACGGCTGCATTACGAAAAATGAGCTCGGTCGCGAGCTGACGGATTTTGACGCTTTGAAAGAAGCTGGAGTCATCGGGTACACGGACGACGGTGTGGGCGTACAAAGCGCTCAAATGATGAAGGATGCAATGGCTAAGGCAGCTTCAATTGGAATGCCGGTTATCGCACACTGTGAGGATAACACCTTGGTGGAAGGCGCTTGGGTAAGCGAAGGCGCATTTTCCAAAAAGCATGGATTGAAAGGAATTCCTAACGAATCGGAAGCTATCCATGTCGGCCGTGATGTGCTGCTGGCGGAAGCAACTGGCGTTCATTATCATGTTTGTCACGTGAGCACGGAGCAATCAGTTCGCCTAATTCGTCACGCGAAGCAGTTCGGTATTAAAGTGACCGCGGAAGTGTGTCCGCATCACTTGCTGCTATCCGATGAAGACATCCCGGGTATGGATGCCAACTGGAAGATGAATCCTCCACTGCGCACACCGAGAGACGTTCAAGCATGTATCGAAGGCTTGCTGGATGGCACGATCGATATTATCGTAACGGACCATGCTCCCCACAGCGAAGAGGAAAAAGCACGTGGCGTTGATCTGGCACCGTTCGGTATCGTAGGATTCGAGACGGCTTTCCCGCTCTTGTATACTAAATTTGTCGCTACAGGGCAATGGACACTGCAGTTCCTGGTTGAGAAAATGACATCCCTTCCAGCGCAAGTGTTCGGATTACCACTCGGAACTCTTGAAGTCGGTAAAGAAGCGGATATCGCAATCATTGATCTGGATGCAGAAAAAGAGGTTAATCCGGAAGAGTTCGCATCCAAAGGTCGCAATACACCGTTCACAGGATGGAAGCTTAAAGGCTGGCCGACATTAACTATATTCGGCGGCAAAGTGGTTTGGTCTGAAGCGTAGATTCTCGATCAGAGATGCTACCAAAGTACTTAAGTAATTCATCGTTCATTTTTAACATATAGGATTCTTTACACTGAGAAGGAGTTGAAGACGATGCAGGCAAGATTGGTATTGGAAGACGGTACGATTTTTACCGGTAAAGCATTTGGTAGTGAAGGCGAATCGACAGGTGAGGTCGTTTTTAATACAGGGATTACAGGATATCAAGAGGTTCTTTCGGACCCATCATATTGCGGACAAATCGTAACGATGACTTATCCGCTTATCGGAAACTACGGGATTACACGGGATGATTTCGAGTCCATTCGCCCGTTCGTTCACGGCTTTGTTGTGCGCGAGCATGAAACAGTTCCAAGTAACTGGAGAGCAGAGTACTCGGTTGACAGCTTGCTGAAGGAGTACGGCATTCTTGGAATCAGCGGTGTAGATACACGGATGCTGACTCGTCTTATCCGCCACCACGGGGTAATGAAAGGCTTGCTTACAACTTCCAATAAATCGGCTGCCGAGCTGCTGGAGCAATTGAAGGCAACTCCGCTGATGACAGATCAAGTAGCTCGTGTTTCAACGAAGAGCGTATTCGGCTGCCCAGGCTCCAAAGAGCGCGTTGTAGTTGTTGATTTCGGTGCGAAAAGCGGGATTATTCGCGATCTGACGAGCCGCGGCTGCGACGTAGTTGTAGTACCTCAAGACGCTACAGCGGATCAAATCCGTCGCTTGGCTCCAGACGGCATTATGCTGTCCAACGGCCCTGGGGACCCGAAAGATGTGCCACATGCTGCAAAAATGATTTCCGAAATTCTCGGAGAGTTCCCTATCTTCGGAATTTGCTTGGGACACCAACTGCTTGCACTTGCGTGTGGTGCAGATACAGAAAAGCTTAAGTTCGGTCACCGCGGTGGTAACCACCCTGTAAAAGATCTTAAGACTAACCGCTGCTACATTACATCACAAAACCACGGTTATACGGTTAAAGAAGAGTCCATCGCTAACACAGAGTTGGAAGTTACACATATTAACAACAATGACCACACTATCGAAGGCTTAAAACATAAGAAGCATGCGGCGTTCTCGGTGCAATACCATCCGGAAGCGGCACCGGGTCCTTACGACTCCAGCTACTTGTTCGATGACTTCGTTCAAATGATTCGTGACTTCAAAACATCGAAGCCGCAATTGCCAAGACAAGCGCAAATTTCGGCAGCTTCCAAGCTTGGCGCTCAACCTGCGGGCTCCGCTGCCCCTGCATCGAAAGGAGAATTGCACTATGCCAAAAAATAATAGCTTGAAAAAAATACTCGTTATCGGTTCAGGTCCAATCGTTATCGGTCAAGCGGCTGAGTTTGACTATGCTGGTACACAGGCTTGCCAGGCCTTGAAAGAAGAAGGAATGGAGGTCGTATTGATCAACAGCAACCCGGCTACGATCATGACCGACACAAATATGGCGGATAAAGTGTATATCGAGCCAATTACACTTGATTTCGTAACACAAATTATTCGTCAAGAACGTCCTGATGGTTTGCTGCCTACGCTTGGCGGCCAAACAGGCTTGAACATGGCGGTTGAGTTAGCGCGTGCAGGAGTATTGGAACGCGAAAATGTGAAACTGCTTGGTACGCAATTGACTGCAATCGAGAAAGCGGAAGACCGTGACTTGTTCCGTGACTTGATGAGAGAGCTGGAGCAGCCGGTTCCGGACAGCACGATCGTTACTACGATTCAAGAGGCTGTTGACTTTGCTAATGAGATCGGTTATCCGATTATCGTACGTCCTGCTTACACATTGGGTGGTACTGGCGGCGGTATCTGCGCAAACGAAGAGGAACTGCTGGAGACAGTAGCGTCCGGTATTCGTTACAGCCCAATCGGGCAGTGCTTGATCGAGAAGAGCATTGCAGGCATGAAAGAAGTCGAGTATGAGGTTATGCGTGATGCCAACGATAACTGTATCGTTGTTTGTAACATGGAAAACTTCGATCCGGTTGGCGTTCACACAGGAGACAGTATCGTTGTGGCACCTAGCCAAACGTTGTCCGACCGTGAATACCAAATGCTTCGTTCCGCTTCACTCAAAATTATTCGCGCCTTGAACATCGAGGGCGGATGTAACGTACAATTTGCGCTGGATCCATTCAGCTACCAATACTACGTCATTGAAGTTAACCCTCGTGTAAGCCGCTCTTCGGCTCTGGCTTCCAAAGCAACTGGTTATCCAATTGCTAAAATGGCTGCTAAAATCGCTATCGGTTACACATTGGATGAAATCATTAACCCGGTTACAGGCCAAACCTACGCTTGCTTTGAGCCTACACTGGATTACATCGTATCGAAAATTCCTCGCTGGCCTTTCGATAAATTTACTGCGGCGAACCGTAAGCTGGGTACGCAAATGAAAGCTACCGGAGAAGTTATGGCCATTGGCCGTACGTTCGAGGAATCGATCCATAAAGCGATCCGCTCGCTTGAAATCGGTGTTCACCGCCTGTACTTAAAAGAAACGGACTTATTAGATAAAGAAACGCTGGAAGCGCGTCTGATCAAACCGGATGACGAGCGCATGTTCTTAATCGCAGAAGCATACCGCCGCGGTTATACACTTCAGCAAATTCAAGATTTGACTAAGATTGACTGGTGGTTCCTTAGCAAGCTCGAAGGACTTATTCAATTCGAAGAGCAGCTGGCTCAACCTGAATTGACGCAAGAGCTGCTGTACGAAGCGAAGCGCAAAGGCTTCACAGATCGTGCCATTGCTGAAGTTCGCCGTAATGCGGATAAAGGATTAAACTTCACACAGGAAGCGGACATTCGCTCTTATCGCCTGAGCTTGAACCTGAAGCCGGTCTACAAAATGGTTGACACTTGCGCAGCTGAGTTTGAAGCTACGACTCCTTACTACTACTCGACTTATGAGACAGAAGATGAAGTGAAAGAAACAACTAAGGAAAAAGTAGTTGTTCTAGGCTCTGGTCCTATCCGTATCGGACAAGGTATCGAGTTTGACTACTCGACAGTACATGCGGTATGGGCAATTCAGGCTGCTGGCTATGAAGCTGTCATTATTAATAACAATCCTGAGACGGTTTCGACAGACTTTAATACATCCGACCGTCTGTACTTCGAGCCTCTGTTCTTCGAAGATGTCATGAACGTAATCGAGCGTGAAAAGCCGATCGGCGTTATCGTTCAATTCGGTGGACAAACTGCTATCAACTTGGCTGCTCCTTTGGCTAAAGCGGGCGTAAAAATCTTAGGAACCGATCTGGAAAACATCGATGCTGCCGAAGACCGCAAAAAGTTCGAAGCCCTTCTTCGCGGCTTGGACATTGCACAACCTCCTGGCGGTACTGTAACTTCGGTAGACCAAGCAGTAGGCATGGCTTCCAAGTTCGGTTACCCGGTACTCGTTCGTCCGTCCTACGTATTGGGTGGTCGCGCGATGGAAATCGTATATTCCGACGAAGATTTGCTGAGCTACATGGAATATGCCGTGAAAATCAATCCGGAGCATCCGGTACTGATTGACCGTTATATGCTGGGTAAAGAGGTAGAGGTTGACGCGATCTGCGATAAGGAAACCGTATTGATCCCAGGCATTATGGAGCATGTTGAGCGAGCAGGCGTTCACTCCGGCGACTCCATAGCAGTATATCCGCCGCAAACGATCTCTGAAGAGATCAAGCAGCAAATTATCGACATCACGACTAAAATTGCTAGAGGGCTTGAAGTAGTAGGTCTGGTTAACATCCAGTTCGTCATTTATCAAGACCAAGCTTATGTAATTGAAGTGAATCCGCGTTCTTCCAGAACGGTTCCTTTCTTGAGTAAAGTAACAAAAATTCCGATGGCTAACTTGGCAACACGCCTTATCATGGGTGAGAAGCTTGCTGATCTTGGTTACGAAACCGGATTGTGGCCTGAAGACGATTATGTATCTGTCAAAGTTCCTGTATTCTCATTTGCTAAACTACGCCGTGTAGATACGACGCTGGGACCTGAAATGAAGTCCACAGGTGAAGTTATGGGACGCGATCATACATTCGCAAAAGCTCTTTATAAAGGTTTGATTGGCTCCGGAATGAAAATTCCGCCGACAGGCGCAATCATTGCTACTGTAGCCGATAAAGATAAAGAGGAAGCAATTGAGATTTTGACTGGCTTCTATAATCTTGGCTATAAAATCGTCGCTACAGGCGGAACAGCTAAGGCTCTTGAAGAAGCAGGTCTGCATGTAACACATGTGAACAAGCTGAGCGAAGGTTCTCCAAACATTCTCGATTTGATTCGCAACGGTGAAGCCCACTTTGTCGTCAATACATTGACTAAAGGTAAAACGCCTGAGCGTGACGGATTCCGTATCCGCCGTGAAGCTGTTGAGAACGGAGTTGTCTGCATGACTTCACTCGATACGGTAAGAGCATTGTGGCATATGCTTGAAGCGATTAACTTCCAATCGAGACCGATGCCTGCTCACCACGCATAATAGATAACTAAATGATTAGCACAGTGGCCCGGGCGACATAGCGGGATGCTGTGCTAATCCCTTGATTAGGTGTTCACAGGCGCCAAAACCAATAGGGAGGCAAATGACGTGCCAGTACAAACGAATGTAGCGGAAAGAATTATGGTAGCGCTGGATTATCCTGGCGCGGCTGAAGCTCGGCAGCTGATCGAAGCTTTAAAAGGTATTCCATGTTATATGAAAGTGGGAATGCAGCTGTTTTATAGTGCAGGACCACAATTTGTAGCAAGCTTGAAGGAGCAGGGCTACAAAGTGTTTTTAGATGTAAAAATGCACGATATTCCTAATACGGTTAAAGGTGGATCCGAGAGTGTGACTCGCCTTGGAGTTGATATGTTCAACGTCCATGCTGCAGGAGGCAAACAAATGATGGAGGCGGCACTTGAGGGCGTGGATAAAGCGCTCAATGGTGGCACTAGCAAACCTATCGTCATCGGTGTAACCCAACTGACAAGCACCAGTCTAGCAGTGATGAACGAAGAGATTGGTATAGCGGGCAGCGTAGAAGAAGCCGTTATTCGTTATGCTCAACTGGCTCAAAGTGCAGGTTTGCATGGGGTTGTTGCTTCGCCGCTAGAAGTTACGAGGATTAAAGAGGCCTGCGGTACCGAATTCGTTACTGTGACTCCGGGCATTCGTCCTGCTGGAGCTGCTATAGGCGATCAATCGCGCGTAATGACTCCTGCAGAAGCTTTTGCACAAGGAACGGACTTCGTAGTTATTGGACGTCCGATAACAGCAGCAGAGGATCCTAGGAGCGCTCTGGAAGCGATCATTCAATCCGTTAGTCAATAGCAATCATTTCAACAAAACGCTAATAAAGGAGACTTGCCATATATGAGTACAAATACGATTAGAACCAATACATTATTAGCAGAACAGATAGCAGATGCTCTTCTCCGTATAAAAGCCGTTACCCTTCGTCCAAACCAGCCTTTCACTTGGGCTTCCGGTATGAAATCACCTATTTATTGCGACAACCGTTTAACGATTTCTTATCCTGAAATTCGTGAGCTGATCGCTGAAGGCTTTATCGCCTTAATACGTGAGAACTTCCCTGATGTTGAAGTGATCGCTGGAGCAGCGACAGGTGGTATTCCGCATGCGGCTTGGGTAGCTCAAAAGCTGAATCTTCCTATGGTATACGTTAGGGATAAAGCGAAAGGGCACGGAAAAGAGAATTTGATCGAAGGGGTTATCCGTCCAGGTCAAAAGACAGTCGTTATTGAAGACTTGATCTCTACCGGAGGCAGCTCGCTGAAAGTGGCACTTGCTGTAAATGAAGCAGGAGCGCATGCTCAGGGTGTGTTGGGGATTTTCTCTTATCAATTTGAAAAAGCGAATGAGGCGTTTGGAAGCGCAGGTATTCCTTTTGAAACATTGACGAACTATACGACCCTTGTTGATGTAGCGTTAAAACAAGGCAGCATTCAGCAGCAGGATATCGAACTGTTGAAAGCATGGCGCTTGAACCCAAGCGAATACGGTAAACAATCGTAGTCATAGCATTAGAAGTCAACCTTCACCCTTCTTTCTTTAAGAGAGGAGATTGAAGGTTTTTTGTTGTTGCCATAATACTTGTCAACATTTACAAACCGACGGTTGGTATTTATAATGAATGGTATAAATAGGAAAGTGGTTTATTATTAACACATTGAGGGAGGATGGCTATGTTTTCAAGCGACAAGTTGAAAGGTTTTTTATTAGGTACAGCGGTGGCAAGTATAGTACTTCTGTCAACATCCGCGTATGCAGGACCGGTTACCCAGACGATTTCAGCAGCCTACAGCAATATTAAGCTTTATGTAAATGGACAGCAAATCATACCAAAGGACTCCGATGGTGTTGTTGTAGAGCCTTTTATATACGATGGTACGACGTATTTGCCCGTAAGAGCGGTAGCTGAGGCATTGAAGCAGACGGTGAACTGGGATCAGGCATCTAACAGTATTTATATTGGCAGAGCACCCGAAGGAAATCACAAAGCGGAATATTTGTCGGATCAACAAGCTATGGAGCTATTATCCAAATCCAACAGAGCAATGAAGGTGAGCGGAGGAGGAACCATAGATGGGAAATCTTCCTGTCAATATGAGGCCATACCCAATGATCCATATTTCCGTAGTTATTCCTGTGGATTTAAGACGAAGAGTGATGTGAAGCAATATTTGGAGGAAGTGTTTACCCCGGCTTTTACAGCAAACTTTATGGAGCAGCTTAAGTTCATTGAGATCAACGGAAGATTAGCTCAACAGATTGCTGACGGAGGAACGATCTATGATTGGAGCCGTGCAGAAATTCAAGAAAAACAGCAAAAAGGGCTTACGGCAGAGGTTGAAGTTGCCGTACCTGTGAGCGAGGGATTCGAAGTTCCTGTTGATGGAGACAAGTCAATGATAAGTAAGCTTAATTACGAATATGTCCAAGGTCAAGGCTGGAGAATGTCTCATGCAAGATAATTGGGTAAGGTCTGGTTAAAATAAAAGCGGCAATGCCCGAAAGGGGCAAAGCCGCTTTTTTAAATATTTATTTTTTCAAAAGCTCCCAACGATACACATATTCGAATAAATATTCGAATGCCTCTAGATTGCGCTTAGCCTCAAAAGCGTTAGCTCCCCAAGCATAAATCCCGTGCTTGCGCAGCATAATCCCTGGTACCCGAGGGACGATAGCATCTTGAACCAATTCTGCAATTTTAGGAATGTCTGCATAGTTCGGAAGGATAGGGACTTCAATCTTTGCGTCTTCCTCCCATATGTTGAACGCCTTGATCAGCTCCACGCCTTCTACAGGAATGGATTTGCGTTCCCAGAACAGCTCGGATACCAAGTTATTGAACACGGTATGGACGTGAAAAATAGCTCCGCAGCCGGTTGCTTTGTAGATTTCGCAATGGATCAGAGTTTCAGCGGAAGGCTTAAGACCTGTCGCATCGGTTGGCTGTCCTTTTTCATTTACCAGCAGAAAGTCTGACGGTGTATTGACGGACTTATCTTTGCCACTCGCTGTGATAGCAAAAGTAAACTGGTCCGGCGTAAAGTCGCCTACACGGATGGACAGGTTGCCGCTAGTTGCAGGAAACCAGCCTTTAGCCGCCAAAATCGTTTTAACTTCTTTCAGCTCGGCAAATGCCTGCTGCTTTTCTTCCAATTTCAAGGTAGCGCTCACTTTACTTTCAACTCCTCAAGCTGCTTAATAATGTCGTGAAAGTCGTTAAATGCGTAATAGTTCAGACCGAGGTCTCTGCACAAATCTACAAGAATGGAACGTGCAAATACGGTGTCGACCAGTTTGGCGCCTTCAAAGTCGGTAACGCTATCTCCGATCAGAACACGGTGGTACTTGTCCGAAGAGTATCCGCGGATGATCGCTGTTTTACACATTCCGCAATCATTGTGACATTGATCATCGCAGGAATGGGGCCATAAAATCTCGATATGGCTTCCGCTAAAATCGCTGCCATTGCAATAAATATGATCGGTTGGAATGGAGAAAGCGGATAGGACCGGATAAACAAAAAAGTCGATTCCTCCACTTGTTACGAAAAATTCGATGTCATTCTGTTTGCAGTGTTCAAGCAGTTCCTTAAATCCAGGTCGTATGACGACATTATTAATGGCGTAATCAACAACCTCCTGTTTACGAGAGGTCGGTAACAATGCGAACATCTTGCCAACACCTTCGCGAATCGAGATGGACTTCGAGAGAACTTGCTCTACAAGTTGATCCCAACCTGGCGGCTGAAAATGCTTCATGATGGCGACGATATTGTCGTTAACGGTGATGGTGCCGTCAAAATCGCAAAAGATGACTGTTTTCTTACTCATTCTTTTATCCCCCAGGCATCTATAGCTGCCTTCAGTTCAGGATGATTCTCAGCATAAGTTCGGAGCGGCACTCCAGCTTGGCAGGCAGCAATGGCTTGACGGAAGGCTTGTCCTCCGGCAATTGTACCCATAGGATGCCCGTGAATCCCACCGCCCGCGTTAACGATGACTTGCTCGCCGAAATCCTTGAGAATTAAAGGCACGAGACCTGGATGAATCCCTGCGGACGGTACTGGGAAGCTGGTCTTTAAGCTCAAAGATCCATTGGCAGAACCATCAGCGCTGTATACGTAATCGGATGCTTGCTGAGTCAACAGCACTTCTTTGATGGCCATGTTCTCTTCTCTCGGCATGACGACGGAGCCGTATGGGGAAGGGAACAGTACTAGATCAGCTCCAGCAAGCCGCATCAGCTTACCTAACAGCACATTGGCCGAAATACCGTAGTGAGGTGACGGATAAAAGGCTCCTGCCATAGCGGGATGGGCCATAATCGGCACATTGATCTCAGGATGACGGCTAAGCTCGCTCAGTACATCGAAGCCGTAAGAGAGCACGTTGAACAGCAGCGCATTAGCTCCTGCATTAATGGCTTTACGGGCTTGATCCAGCAGACTAAAGGTCGGTCCCGTTAAGTTCGTTGCATACAGAAGCTTTTGCCCGGTTTCGCGTTCCGCCTGCTGGGCAGCCTGGATGCAAGCCTCAACCCGTTTTTCAATCGGCGTTAGCGGGTTTTCGAACAAAATCTCGTCATCCTTTACCAGATCGACGCCGCTTGCAGCCTGCAAGTAAAATTGCTCGCGCAGCGTACTCAAATCGTGTCCGATGACGGATTTAAAAATACTCATTAATAAAGGACGGTCATGAACACCCAGCAAATCGCGGACGCCATACATGCCGAATTTAGGACCAGAAAAAGCAGAGAGGAACGATTCAGAGAAGGATAGATCAATCAGCTTTACACGTCCATCCATCGACAGCTTACCGAATACTGTAACGAGCAGGGCAGGGATATCCTGGCTGAAGTTGGCATCCGGATAAGCAATGGAAATATCGGCATAACGCTCTGAGATAGGAGCGTTGGGACCGGGTTCATGTACTTTAACATCGACGACTTTGCCGAGGTGACGTTCCATTTCAGCTTTTTTAGCTTCGGGCAAGTCCGTCCAGCTGCCAACTGTAAGGCCGACAGCAATGCCTTGAGCTTTCTTGGCGAAATCGGCTTTTTCGTCGTAGCAGCGGTATGTTGCAACACAGTATGAATTCAACACAACGGTACACCTACTTTTATTTAGATTGAACGGCTGCTGCCTGGGATGTAATCGCTTCTCCAAGCTCGCCTGCGCGTTCTGCGGCACGCAGAACGGCTTTGGCAACGCCCGTAGAGAAATCGTGCTGATCGAGCGTCTCAAGCGCGGCTTGAGTAGTTCCGTTTGGTGAAGTGACCTTACGGCGCAAATCAGCCGGTTCTTCTCCAGTGAGCTTAACCATATTGGCAGCCCCGAGAACGGTTTGTACTGTAAGATCTCTTGCTGCTTCAGGGGACAACCCTCCCCGAATTCCACCTTCGATCATTGCTTCCATCATGTAATAGATGTATGCCGGACCGCTTCCGGAAACTCCGGTCACAATGTCAAGCTTCGACTCATCGACTACAGAGACGATACCCGTAGAAGCAAACATTTCAACAGCAAGCTGCTGCTGAGCTTTTGACACTTGGGAAGAGAAGCTAATTCCCGTTGCCCCAAGTCCAATGGAGCTGGATGTATTGGGCATCGTACGGGCAATCGCTTGACCGGGTGAACCGAGTACGGCTTCAATAGTTGCTATCGAAAGCCCGGCGATAACGGAAACTAGCAGCTGGGAAGGCTTGAGCAGTGGAGCTAGTGCTTTCAGGCCATCAATTGCATCCTTCGGCTTGAAAGCGACTACGATAACATCTGCTTCCGTAGTGGCACGATTTTTGTCAGTGCTATCTGTTGCAAAGCTGATTCCATAGCTTTCATGGAGCTTTTTAAGCCGATCCATATCTTGTCTGTTCATCATAGTAATGCGGGAGGCATCGGCGTCTTTCTGGGAGGTTAACCCGCGAACGATCGCTTCTGCCATAGAGCCTGCACCTATAAAAGTAATTTTAGCGCTAGTTAATGACATAGTGGAAGTCTCCTTCTGTTAAGGAAGTTTGTTATAATTAGCCGCGAATTTGTCCGCTGCCCTGAATGCGATATTTGCTGGAGGTCAGCTCAGGAAGTCCCATAGGACCACGGGCGTGAAGCTTTTGCGTGCTGATGCCGATTTCCGCTCCGAAGCCGAATTCGAAGCCATCCGTGAAACGTGTCGAAGCATTGTGGTATACGGCAGCAGCATCCACTTCATTCAGGAAGCGGGAAGCATGCTCTAGGTTTTCTGTTACGATGCACTCAGAATGCTTCGTTCCATGCAGTCGAATGTGCTCGAGCGCTTCGTCAATTCCTTGGACTACGCGTACATTCAAGATGTAATCATTATATTCGGTATCCCAATCCTCGTCGGCTGCGGATTTCATGCTGGATACGAGCTGTAGGGCGGATGCGCTGCCGCGAAGCTCAACGTTTTGATTTGCAAATTGCTCCGCAATAGAAGCGAGGTGCTTCTGAGCAAAGCTCTCGTGAATGAGCAATGTTTCCATAGAGTTACATACGGAAGGACGCTGTACTTTGGCATTAAGGGCAATATTTAGCGCCATATCATATTGTGCGGTTTCATCCACATAAGTATGACAAATGCCGGCACCTGTTTCAATGACAGGCACAGTAGCATTTTTGACGACGTTCTGAATAAGGGAAGCACCGCCCCTAGGAATAAGAACATCCAACAAGCCGTTTAGCTTGAGCATTTCATCCACCGAAGAACGGTTTGGATCGAGGATGAGCTGAACGGCATTCGGTGGAACATCCGAACGACTGAGCGCTTCGTGCATGATCTCTACGATCCGCTTGTTGGAGTGCAGTGCCGCCGAGCCACCTCGCAGAACTACGGCGTTGCCAGTCTTAAGACAAAGACCCGCTGCGTCCACGGTAACATTCGGGCGGGCCTCGTAGATGATGCCGATGACGCCGATAGGAACCCGGATTTTACGGATATGCAGTCCGTTAGGACGAGTGAATTCCTCAAGTACATGACCAACAGGATCCTCTAACTCGACAACCTCGCGTAGGCCTTGGGCGATACCATCTATGCGCTGCTCGTTAAGAGCGATACGATCTAGCAGTGACTCATTGGTACCGTTTTGTCTGCCTTCACGCAAATCTGTTGCATTAGCTTCGATTATGGATTGTGCTTCAGCTACAAGCGCATCAGCTATTAAGAGCAGCGCGCGGTTCTTTTGATCTGTTGTTAATAAGCTTAGCTGTGGTGATGCAAGCTTAGCTAGCGTCGCTTTTTGAACGACTTCACTTGCTGTTGCAGATTGAATTGTCATATTCTTTCCTCCTTAATATCGAGTACGATTCTACAAGGTTAAACCTGTTTATGAACAGATAAGGTAATCCATTCATCGCGATGGATCACTTCCATCCGATGAACCTCAATCCGTTTCTGAACTTCTTCGGTGCTAAGACCGGCTACAGCCTGCAGCTGCCAATTGGCATAATTGACAACTCCGCGACCAATGGTCTGCTGATCCAAATTGACGACCTCAACGACATCCCCGGGGTGGAAGTCGCCGGACACTTCCTTAACGCCGGCAGGCAATAAGCTTCTGCCCCCGACAACAAGAGCGGTTTCAGCTCCCTGATCCACTGTAATACGTCCCTGCGGCATGGAATGAAAGCCAAGCCATTGCTTTTTCATAGGCAGGTTGTGGGCGCTGGTTACGAAGTAAGTCCCGCGGCCGTTCTCCTCGACGGCTGCCGCCAGATCTCCTTCTTCAATAACGCGCCCGATGAATACAGGAATGCCTCCTCGCGTGGCAATACGCGCAGCTTCGATCTTGGACCGCATGCCACCGGTACCGACGGAGGAACCTGAGCCTCCAGCGATCCGATAAAGATCTTCGCCAATTTCGGTAACGCGATCGAGTCTCTTGGCATTTGGATTGCTGCGCGGATTGTCGCTGTACAGTCCATCGATATCGGTCAGGATGACAAGCTGCCGCGCACGAACCAGATTCGCAACCAAGGCGGAGAGCATATCGTTATCCCCGAATTTAAGCTCGTCGACAACTACCGTATCGTTCTCGTTAATGATGGGGATGATGCGATGGCGCAGCAGCTCTTCAATAGTCATGGAGGCGTTATGGATTCGCTGACGATTGGAAAAATCGGAGCGGGTGAGCAAGATCTGCGCTACTCCAATACCGTGGGCGGCAAATGCCTCATGATAGGCTTGCATCAGCAGCGCTTGCCCGACTGAAGCGGAGGCTTGCTTCTCATGCAGCACCTTCGGACGGCTTATGTATCCCATCTCGCGAAACCCTGCGGCTACAGCTCCGGAGGTTACAAGCAGTACTTGGAAGCCTTGTCGATGAAGACGTGACAGCTCAGAGGAAAAAAACACTATTTTCTCACGGTTCAGTCCTCCTTCATCGGATGTGAGAGAGCTGCTGCCAATTTTGATTACGATCGTTTGCTGCATAGATGGATCACTTCTTTCTACCTGAATACAATCCTCAAGTTTCTTGTGATTCTCGAAAAGATAAAAACACAAAAAGCTCCCGTCCTCTAAGGACGGAAGCTTTTAACTTCCGCGGTACCACCTTAATTGATGATAAACATCCAACTTTGACAGCCTTATTAACGGCAAGGTCAACAGCCGTCCAACTCATCGTTGGCCGTTCCGGGGCGGGTTCGGATAGTGTTCACGGTAAATTCTCTCAGCCGGTGGAATTTACTCTCTGAGCGTGAATGGACTTCTTACTATTCCCATCATCACGTTTAATTTAATATTCATTCTAGCATAGCATGCTGAGAATGGTTTTGTAAAGATTGATCAGCCTGTCTCTTACCCGAACAAGTTCAATTTGGCGATACGTTCTACTGCCTCCTGCAAACGGGCCTCTGGTGTTAGTAAGCCAAGACGAACGTAGCCTTCTCCGCTCTCACCGAATCCGATCCCGGGGGCGACGACGATTTTGGCTTCCTCCAGAAGCAAGTCAGCAAGGGAGGATGACGTATGACCCTTCGGTACAGGGAGCCATGTAAAGAAGGAGCCCTGTGAACGGGTAGCTTTCCAGCCGATTTGATCAAGCGAGGAGTAGAGAGCATCTCTACGGCTTTGATACATAGCAAGCAGATCGCTAACACAGTCCTGCGGTCCGGTTAAGGCAGCCGCTGCAGCTTCTTGAATGCCTCCGAATAAGCTGCAGTAATAGTGGTCTTGTATCATATTGATCAAGCGAACAATTTCTTTATTGCCAAGTGCGAAGCCAACTCTCCAGCCAGCCATATTGTACGTCTTGGATAAGGTGTAGAACTCGACTCCGACTTCTTTGGCGCCTGGCAGCTGAAGGAAGCTGATCGGCTTCTCCCCGTCGAGGCCAAGAGCACCATAGGCAAAATCGCTCGCTACGACGATACCGTTTTTCTCGGCGAAACGGATTGTTTCCTCATAAAAGGATGCCGGAGCGTTAACGGCTGTCGGGTTATTAGGATAATTGATGAACATAAGCTTTGCTTTGTTCAAATCGTCTACCGGAATTGAGCTGTAATCAGGGAGGAAAGCATTCGATTCGCGTAGCGGCATGAACGACATGCGTGCTCCGGACAAAGCGACACCCGACCAGTAATCTGGATAGCCTGGATCAGGCACTAGGCACACATCCCCGGGATTTAGAAGACATTGGCTGATTTCGACCAGACCCGTTTTACCGCCGAAAAGAATCGCGACCTCGGTTTCCGGATCGAGATCCACTCCATAGTCTTCCTTATAACGTTGAGCTACGGCTTGCTTCAAAAACAAGTAGCCATTAAACGGCGGGTAGCGATGATATTGCGGATTTTCAGCCGCTTCCTGAAGTTTTTTAACAATATGGGATGGCGTAGGCTGATCAGGATTGCCTTGGCCTAGATTAATGACATCGTGTCCTGCGGCAATTTGCAAATTTGCTTTCCCAACCAGTTTAGCGAAAAATTGTGTGGGCAGCTCCTGCATACGCTGAGCAGGCTGGATCGGAAAAGCAGAAACGTTGGATGAAGAAGAAGCACTCACTATGGTCACACTCCATGTATATTTTCTATATTATTGTCGTTCCAACGGACTAGCATTAATGTATCATGAATCCAAAACGGTGTATAGAACACCGATCGTTTTACTTTTCTTTTTAAAGTGGAGGTGGTAGAATAAGGGATTAGGTTTCACCTTGCGGCATATAGTTTCATTATATGAAACAATTATGGAGGGATTCGAAATGCCGTTGAATTTTCATGATCGAAATAATCGTTCCATGTATACGGGTCGAACTGCCGATTTGGGTTGGCAGCAGCTCATAGAAAGAGAAGTGAATATCAAAGGAGTTAGAGCGGCGGATATCGGCTGCGGGGGCGGAATCTACACGGAAGCTCTAGCCAAACTAGGAGCAGCATCGGTAGTCGGTATCGATTTTTCCTCAGCCATGCTGGAGGGGGCTGCTGCAAGCGTTCATCGTTCTGAGGTGACTTTTCAGCAAGGGAATGCTTTGGAGACAGGACTAGCTGACGAAGCTGTGGACCTCATCTTGGAACGGGCCTTAATCCATCATTTAACAGAGAGTGAATTGAAGGATTGTTTTCACGAAGCCAACCGGATACTATCGAAGGAGGGCACTCTGATTGTTCAAGATCGTACACCAGAGGATTGCTTACTTGAGGGGAACAAGGAACATCTGCGGGGGTATTTATTTGAGCAGTACCCACAATTAAAGGAGAAGGAAACGGGACGGAGACATGCAGCTGAACGTGTCATCCAAATCTTGAACCAGTCCGGTTTCAGAGAGATTGAAGAGTTTCCTCTTTGGGAAATCAGACAGCACTACGATACTTTCACAGCCTATCGCGATGATTTACAGCATCGTACGGGACGCTCGATACTGCATGAGTTAACGGATGAAGAGCTGAACAGGCTAACCGACTATATTCAGAAGCAAACTGGCTTCCAAGATAATGATCCCGTAGTTGAAAAGGACCGTTGGACGATCTGGATCGCTAAGAAGCATTGAAGTTCAGGCAAGCTTCGTCTATGATAGAATGTACTTAAGCAAAGATGAAAGGTGAAGGGTATGACTCAAAAACGTTGGAATATTGCTCTGCTGCAAATGGATGTAGCAATTGGTGAACCAGAGCGCAACTTCGCCAAGCTGGAGGCTATGCTTAACGAAGCTGTTGAAGGCGGACCGAAGCCGGATGTTATTTTATTTCCTGAAATGTGGAATACCGGCTATGCGCTGGAACAAATCCACGATCTAGCTGACAATAACGGCGAGCGTACGATTGCCATGCTATCGGAGTTCAGCCGCAAGCATAACGTGAATGTGATAGGCGGTTCAATTGCCGAGAAGAAGGGCGAGGACATCTTAAACACGATTTACGCTTTTGACCGGGACGGTAATCAGGTAGCCGATTATTCCAAAATTCACTTGTTCCGTTTGATGGACGAGGAAAAGTATTTAAAAGAAGGCGGACGCATCGGGCAGCTTCAATTGGACGGTGTACCTGCCGGGATGATGATTTGCTACGATATCCGTTTCCCGGAGCTGAGCCGAAAGCTCGCTCTAGGTGGAGCTCAAATCATGTTCGTGCCTGCCGAATGGCCTAATCCGCGTTTGCATCACTGGCGTACTCTTTTAACCGCAAGAGCGATCGAGAACCAAATGTTCGTCGTTTCTTGTAACCGTGTAGGGATTAGCGGTACGACTGAGTTTTTTGGGCATTCGATGATCATCGATCCGTGGGGGGAAATATTGGTTGAGGGCAATGAATCCGAAGCCATCCTGCGTACTGAAATCGATCTCGAGCTTGTGAGCCAGGTTCGCAGCAAAATTCCGGTTTTCGAGGATCGCCGGCCGGCATTATACTAGTATATGCTTATGAAAGCAGCCATAGGGCTGCTTTTTTATTTTTCCGGATAAACCTGTCGTGATGAGAGTTTGGTTATAGCCAAATATTCCGAAGGAATTGGAGCTGTGAAGGTGTAATGTAGGTGTAGGTGTAGATACGCCACAGTCAGGGGGAAAACAAGATGACAATCATGGAGCTAGAGCCTATTTCATATGAAGAAAAGTCTGTACTTCGGCATATTATGGAGCTCTACCAATATGATATGAGTGAATTTGAAGATAATATTGATGTTAATTCATATGGCCTTTATGGATATAAATACATCGATAATTACTGGACGGAGGAAGGGCGTTCCGCCTATTTCGTGAAAGTTGAAGGGAAAATAGCGGGTTTTGCACTGGTGCGTGAGCATGAGCCGTTACCGGATGGCACTCCGTGTTACTCGATCGCAGAATTTTTTATAATGCGGGCTTATCGGAAAAAGGGGATCGGTTATCAGACTGCACAACAGATTTTTTCCAAGTTTCAAGGGAGATGGAGTCTGTCCTATCTGAAGAGAAACGTAGTGTCGGAAAGGTTTTGGCGTAAAGTGATTGGTGAATGCTCATATGGTGAAATTACGGAAACGGAACATCAAGAGCTTCCTTCATTTACGTTTTACACATGCATGCCAGGGAGGAGTTATAAGTGAGGAGAACGGAAGTGGCAGTTTGGACTCCAGAATGGGCCGCAAAGTATGCTGAGGCAAAAGAGATTATGGTTGGCATTTTTGGGAGGGAGCTGATTCGGATTCATCATATCGGAAGCACCTCGGTTCCCTGTATCGGCTATGCCAAGCCTATTATTGATATATTAATAGAAGTTCGTGATATCGAGAGCGTCCTTTCATTTAATGAGGCGATGCAACAGGAGGGCTTCATTCCTAAAGGTGAAAACGGGATTGTTGGCAGACGGTACTTTACTAAGGGCGGGGATGAAAGAACACACCACGTTCATATATTCGAAGCGGGTCATCCCTCCGCTGCTACTCATTTGGACTTCAAGGCTTATATGATGGAACACCCCCAGGATGCAGCGGCTTATGGTCAGCTGAAGCTACGGTTAGCGAAGCAATTTCCTGAGAGCGTTCTTCAATATCAAGAAGGGAAGCAGTCGATGCTGGAGAGCCTCGTACAGAAGGCAGCCATATGGGGGGCAGAGCAGCGTCAGTCCGGTAACATTTGATTGCTATATAATGTAAGCCATTTCATTTACTGCTGTTCAACGACTTCCCGGAAAGTGCTCATGAAAGCTTCCACAGCTTTGGATATGTAGCGTCCCTTGCGGTAAGCGATAACTAGCGTACGGGTTGGATGTTGGGATAAGGAGAAGTAAGCCGGGGCCATCTCGCTCCATGCGCCTCGCGTAATCATGTGCGGTACGAAGGCAATACCCATACCGGCGCCGACCAGAGATTGCACCGTTTCGATGTTGCTGCTCTCGAAAACGATGTTCGGCTTAAAGCCCGCATTCAGGCATAGCTCTATTGCAATTTGCCGGAAGCCTTGGCCTTTTTTCAATGCGATAAAAGGCTCGCTTGCCAATTCTTCGATCTGTATCGTCTGCTTGCCGTCCGCTGAAGCTTTGACTAGACGGTGATTTGATGGCAGGGCGAGCATAATTTCCTCTTCGATTAGCGGTTCGTAGGTTAGCGATTCATCCATTAGCGGTAGGGAAAGCAAGCTGATGTCGATTTGGCCGCTGGCCGTGAGATGCTCCAAATTGGCGGTCGTTTCTTCGACAAGCATGATCTCGATCTCCGGATAGCGTGCCTGGAAGACTGGGAGCACAAGAGGCAGCACATGAGCACCTGTAATCGGAAGGCTGCCTACGATCAGCTTGCCCTTACGCATTTGGGAGATGTCTTCCATCTCACGCTTCAGCTGCTCGACCATATCAAGAATTGCCTGAGCCTTTTCGACGAACAGGGATCCGGCATAGGTTACCTCAACCGAGTTGGTTGTCCGTTGAAACAGAAGGACGCCGATTTCTTTTTCCAGCTTGGATAATTGCTGACTAAGCGACGGTTGAGCGATATGCAGTTTTTCGGCTGCGCGGGAGAAGTTTTTTTCTATAGCGATCTGCAGCGCGTACTGCAGCTGTCTTAGTTCCATAGGGAGAGGTCTCCTTTTTTATTTACTTTATCGACTTCAATGTGATAGTTTATACCTATCAAGCTTATAGATATTATATCTTGGATCAATGAAATAAGAAATGCTAAACTATGTGACATGAGATGAATTGATTCGCATTCATGACAATGAGGTGAAACTGATGGCAAAAACTATGTTCGAGAAAATTTGGGACAATCACGTAATTCATCAGGAAGCAGGCAAACCTAGCATTATTTATATCGACCTGCAACTGGTGCACGAAGTAACGTCTCCACAAGCTTTTGAAGGGCTTCGCTTGTCCGGCCGCAAAGTGCGCCGTCCGGATTTGACATTCGCAACGATGGACCACAACGTTCCTACCAAAGATCGTTTCAACATTTCCGATCCGATCTCCAAACAGCAAATCGACACTTTGTCGCAGAACTGTAAAGATTTCGGCGTTACCTTGTTTGACTTGGACAGCATCGACCAAGGCGTTGTTCACGTTATGGGTCCTGAGCTTGGTTTGACTCACCCTGGTAAAACGATCGTGTGCGGCGACAGCCATACTTCCACTCACGGTGCTTTCGGCGCTTTGGCGTTCGGTATCGGTACTAGTGAAGTAGAACACGTTTTGGCTACCCAATGCTTGCAGCAATCGAAAGCTAAAACATTGGAAGTTCGCATCAACGGCAAGCTGAACCCGGGCGTAACAGCAAAAGACTTGATCTTGGGCGTTATCGCTAAATATGGTACAGACTTTGCTACTGGCTACGTAATCGAATACACAGGTGATGCAATCCGTAACCTGTCTATGGAAGAGCGTATGACTGTATGTAACATGTCCATCGAAGCTGGCGCAAGAGCAGGCTTGATTGCACCGGACGAAACGACTTTCAACTACTTGCGTGGACGCGAATATGTGCCTCAAGGCGCTGCATTTGAAGAAGCCGTAGCTGGCTGGAAACAATTGACTACTGATGAAGGCGCAGTGTATGACCGTGTGGTTGATTTTGACGCTGACAGCCTGATTCCACAAGTAACCTGGGGAACTAGCCCTGGTATGGGTACAGATGTTACTGCGCTTGTGCCAGATCCTCAAAGCTTCTCAACAGAGAACGAACGTAAAGCCGCTGAAAAAGCGATCGAATATATGGGTATCACTCCAGGAACTCCTATGACGGACTTGGCAGTTGATTATGTGTTTATCGGTTCCTGTACGAATGGCCGCATAGAGGACCTTCGCGCTGCAGCGAAAGTTGCACAAGGACATCAAGTGTCCCCGAATGTGACCGCAATCGTAGTTCCTGGTTCCGGACGTGTTAAAATTCAAGCGGAAAAAGAAGGCTTGGATAAAATCTTCACCGAAGCTGGCTTTGAATGGCGCGATGCAGGCTGCAGCATGTGCTTGGCGATGAATCCGGACGTGTTGAAGCCGGGACAACGCTGCGCATCGACATCCAACCGTAACTTTGAAGGTCGTCAAGGACGTGATGGACGTACGCACCTTGTATCCCCTGCTATGGCCGTTGCGGCAGCAGTCAAAGGACATTTCTATGATGTTCGCGAGTGGGACTTCAAAGTAAAGCAAGAAGCTTAATTCAATTTATTTGAGTGAGGAGAATAACGACATGGAAGCTTTTAACAAGCATACAGGCCTCGTAGGTCCAGTTGACCGCGTAAACGTAGATACAGATGCTATTATTCCTAAGCAATTTTTGAAACGGATTGAACGTTCCGGTTTCGGTCAATTTCTATTCTTTGAATGGCGTTTTGACAAGCAAGGCGAGGTTATTAAAGAGTTCTCCTTGAACCAACCGCGCTACCAAGGTGCTTCCGTACTGATCTCCCGCGCCAACTTCGGCTGTGGATCTTCCCGTGAGCACGCTCCTTGGGCGATCCAAGATTATGGTTTCAAAGTTATCATTGCTCCGTCTTATGCGGATATTTTCTATAACAACTGCTTTAAAAACGGTATTTTGCCAATCAAGCTGAGCGAAGAGCAAGTGGAAGATTTGTTCCAACGTACAGCTAAGACAGAAGGCTACCAGCTGACTGTTGATCTGGAAAATAAACAAATTACGGACGATCAAGGTCTGAGCATTGATTTTGATCTGGATGAGCACCGTCGTCAGTTCTTGCTGCAAGGCTTGGACGATATCGGTTTGACTCTTCAGCATGCAGACGCAATTTCTGCGTATGAAGCTTCTCACCAAGCTCGTTTGGCTTATAAATAAGCTTCATATGTATCAATTTTTCGCGGCTTTTGCTCCTTTTGGAGTGAAGGCCGCTTTTTTTTATCTATTGTTGATTTATATAACTTGTGATAACATGGATAAAATTTACTTTTTTATGAGAGGTGGAGGGGCGATGAGAATGTATCATTTTGACAGCGCGTCGCTTTTTCTTGATAAAGTATCGCCTGTGCTCGAGAAGCATGAAGCGGTGAACAATCTGCTTCTGGGTCTCCTTCATTTGGTTGCTAAAAGTGAAGCGCAGGGAATAACGTCAACAGATCAACAAATGGTTGCAGTCGAAAACAGGGAGGGCGTTATAGAGTTGGTAGTACTCATTAACGCTAAGAATGCGGTCCTGTATGGTGATGGGCTGGAGAAGGAACAAGCTGTGAAGGCTGCTGTTGCCGAACTGACAGAGAAAGGCGTGCAAGTTCCAGGCGTTGTAGGTCCGACGGAGATTGCGCAATTATTTGCTTTGGAGTGGGCTAGGAAGAATGCTTTGGAACCAAAGCTCAAAATGAATCAATGTATTTATCAGCTCGACCAAGTAAATTCCATCCACTATAGTCGTGGCCAATTGAAAGTGGCTGCATTGCGTGATCATGAACGGGTTGCAAGCTGGATCAAGGAATTCGCAGATTCTATAAACGAGAAGGTCTCTATGGAAGAAGCATCTCATAAAGCACTTGGATTTATTAGAGATAGCTCCGTATATTTATGGGATGACGATGGGGCAGTAAGCATGGTCAAAACGACACGCCCTACAAAACACGGCATCGTATTAAGCTATGTATACACACCGCCGCAATATCGCAATCAGGGCTATGCATCCTCCTGTGTAGCAGCATTGAGCCAACGTATGTTGGATGAAGGATATGCCTTTTGCAGCTTGTACACTGACCTCGCCAATCCGACCTCTAATCATATTTATACTCAAATAGGCTACCGTCCTATCCAGGATTCGGTGATGTATCGGTTCACAGAAAAGCCGAAAGATTAACGTTAGGTTAGGGGGAAGTATTTCGCCGAATGGAAACTCGTAAGGAAGAAGCACAAGCATTGCTGAGTCAATACCACCAAGAACATTTACTTCAATTCTATGATGAATTAAATGATTCATCCAAAGGGAAGCTGCTCGATCAAATTGAACAGCTTGATTTAGAAGCGGTTTGCAAGGTATGGAGACGTATGCCGGACTCCCAGGTGGAATTATTGGATGGCAGACAATTGTCCTCGATTCCTGCTTGCAGCTGGGACGAGTTTACGGATGAAGAGCAAGGGAAGTATGCTGCTGCAGGCTGGGAGTTGCTTCAGCAAGGGAAAGTGGGAGCGATCGTAGTAGCTGGAGGTCATGGCAGCCGATTGGGGCATGAGGGACCGAAAGGCACTTTTAATATTGGTCTGCCTTCAGATAAATCGCTGTTTCAATTGCAGGCGGAGCGACTGATCAACCTGTCGGAAAGAGCAGGCAAGCCTATCGCATGGTATATAATGACTAGCCCAGATAATCACATACAAACAGTTAACTTCTTTGAGGACCATCATTATTTTGGTTATGGACGGGAGCATTGTACATTCTTTCAGCAGGGGATGATGCCGGCTATAGATGAGAGAGGGAAGATTCTTCTCGCAACCAAAGATGAGATTTGCTTAGCTCCCAGCGGTAACGGAGATTGCTTTGCGGCACTTAAACGAACAGGAGCATTGGCGGATATTAAGCGTCGGGGCTTGGAATGGCTGTTCTACTATAATGTGGACAATGCGCTGGTGAAAGTGGCAGACCCTTTGTTTATTGGTGTTGCGGCCTGTCATCCGTACCCGGTGGCAGCCAAAGCTGTAGATAAATCGTATCCCGAGGAGCCTGTGGGAGTATTATGCTATCGTAACGGCCGTCCGGCTGTAGTTGAGTACACGGTGATTCCGGATGAAATCATGTACGAGAAGGATGATCGGGGCCGACTTATGTATCATCTCGGTAATATTTCGATGCAGCTCTTCAGGTTTGACTTCATTGAGAAGGTTGCAGGAGTAGATCTTCCCTTTGCAATGGCACATAAAAAAATCAAATGCATCGATTCTTTTGGTAAGCTTATGGAACCGAATATACCGAACGCTTACAAAATGGAGCAATTTATATTTGATTTCTTTCCACTGTCAGAACAAATTACGGTGCTGAAGGTGAAACGTGAGGAAGAATTTGCCCCTGTGAAAAATAAAGAGGGCGAAGATAGTCCAGCATCCGCCAGAGAGCTTGTACTCTCCCTCCATCATAAATGGCTTCTGGAATCAGGGGTTTCCAAGGAAAGACTGAGCCACCGCCGTATCGAAATATCTCCTTTGGTATCGTATGCGGGAGAAGGATTGACGCCGGACAAAGTAAGAACACTAGGTATTTGAAAAGGCTGCCTTAAGGAACCGATAGAGTGAGCTAATGTCCCACTGTATCTGAACCGAACAGGCAGCCTTTCGTTGTTACTTTCCGCGATGCTTAAGCTTCGCCTTTTGCACTTTCAATGCATATTTACGTTCCTTTAATTCCTCTTGCAGGCGCTTGGAATCGCTCTTACGTTCCAATTTTCGATGTTCATACTCCATACTGATGACCTGCTGTGCGTAGGTGGACGCGCCCTTCTGCTGAACCTCACGCGCGGCAATGCGTGACATCCGTTTCGGATTGATCCGTCGTTGCTCACGTGGCGATGTTTGCAGCGTTTGGGTTGTAGTGCCCAGCAGCCGCTGCATGTCATGATGGATAAAATCGAGAATCTCAGCATCCTTCGGCTCTTTGCCAAAAAAATGCTTGACCGCTCTCAAACGGCCATCGGTTTCCTCTTCAATGACTCCTACCCAGAATTGGAGATGTTCATCAAAAAATACAGTAAGCTTCATCTAAGCTTCCCCCTCTAAATATATTCTAGAGTGGTGGACATCCCGAGGGGGGAAGGCTACTTACACAAGGGCTATACCCTGTGCGCCCGGACTACCAACCGGACCGTGTTTCTACACTCCTAAGTGAAGTATATAGCAATCAATGATGGGCTTACAAGATGGAAGTCCATCTAATTGTTTTAAGTTTGGGTATGAGTATGTGCCTGATCTCCCGCCGTTTGCTGGAGCCGGAACGCTTTGGGCGAAATTCCGTATTTCTCGCGGAACACGCGGTGAAAATAAGAATAGCTTCCGAAGCCGGACGTTTCGGCAATTTGCTCTAACGTCATATCGCTATAGTTCATCCGCTCAATAGATGTAGAGAGACGGATTTCCAAAGTATACTGGATCATGGTTTTGCCGAAGCATTCTTTAAAGAGATGTACGGCACGAGATACGCTAAGTCCAACATGTTGAGCTACATCCTCCACCTTAAAAGGCAGAATCGCATGCTCTTCAATAAAGCTTTTCATCCTTGAAGCCAAAAAGGAGCTTCCGTGCAGTGTGCGCGTTTCAGTGACGGCCCGGTCGATATGCAAGCAAAGCGCGCGGAGCAAATAGTCCGATAGCTCTTTGTTCTCATCTTCTATCCGACGTTTCTCCAGAATGATTTGCCGCCAGAGAGTCAACAGCCTTTCGGTTGATGCGATCCGGACCTTTTGCGGTTTTTTGCTTTTCTTCCACCAGGACTCCAGCCATTCTCCCTTGCACATAATGTAATAATCTCCGCTTGAAATGACCGTTTGACCTAATTTATTCGTATGTTCATCGATCCGCAGGTCGTACACATCCCCGGGCTGGTAGAGCAATAGATCGCCGGTCTCAACCTCTGTCATCGTACCGTTAACCCAAGCCTGACAGAAGCCCTCGGTTTGCAGGCGAATTAAGTAATGCCTCACGCTTTCTTTATGTCCAGTTTGAAATTTTTGCGAATGATAGGAATAGCCGCATGATAGAATTTGAGAGAGCATCATAGGACCCTTTCTTATATTAATAGCAAAATAGTTCATGTTGTAAGCACATCGTTCATAGTCATTATAGGGCATTTGGGATTAAAATGATATCAAATAGATCAATTCCTCTGGAGGATGAGTATATGAAAAGAATGGGTATTGGCGTTCAGCTGTATACAGTTCGCGAAGATTTATCAAAAGATTTCACAGGAACGCTTCGCCATGTGGCTGAGCTTGGATATGAAGGTGTCGAGTTTGCAGGATATGGCGGTATGCCCGCTGAGGAATTGAAGCAGCTGCTCGATGAGCTGAACTTAAAGCCTATCGGAGCGCATGTCAGCTTGCAGAATATGCGCGCAGATTTGGACAAAGAAATCGATTATTTGGTGACAATAGGGGCTCCTTACCTGATCTGCCCTTTTGTGGCTGCCGAGGATCGTGCAGATGCAGAAAGCTGGAAAAACTTATTTGGTTTCCTGGGAGAGGCTGCCCGCAAGGCGAAGGAAAAAGGCTTGAAGTTTGCTTATCATAACCATGCATTCGAGTTCGAAACGAAAATAGAAGGTCAATACGTTTTCGATGCGTTGTATGCTTCCGCACCGGAGGATATTCTGGTAGAGATGGATGCAGGCTGGGTGCAGTATGCTGGCTTGGATACGCTTCAATATATCGCGGATTATGCGGGTAGATTACCACTGCTGCACTTGAAGGATTTCAAAGGCATGATCAATAACCAAATCAATACGGTTGAGCTTGGTCTAGGCGAAATAGAATTGCCGACAGTTATTAATGCCGCTTCCGATGCAGGAGTTGAATGGCTTATCGTCGAGCAGGACCGTTGCCAAAATCCTCCGTTAGAGAGTATTGCCACCAGCTTGAAGTGGCTTCAACAAAATTATTTGAACCAATTTTAAATCATAAGGAGCCGAAAAAGACATGAGTAAATTAAGAGTTGCCGTAGTAGGCTGCGGCGCCATTTCCATAAGAAGACATATTCCAGAATATGAAGCAAACCCGAATGTAGAGCTTGTTGCTTTCGTTGACATCATTAAAGAACGTGCAGACAAATACGCCGAGAAGCATGGGGCTAAGTCTTTTACCGATTACAATGAAATGCTCAAAGAAATTAAACCTGATGCCGTTAGCGTATGTACTCCGAACGTCCTGCATGCTCCAGTCTCTATTGCCGCTGCAAATGCAGGTGCTCACGTATTGGTAGAGAAACCGATGGCTGTAACGGAAGCGGAAGGCTTGGCCATGATCGATGCAGCTCATAAGAACGGGGTTTACCTGATGGTAGGACATAACCAGCGTTTGATGCCTCCTCATATGAAAGCCAAGGAAATCTTGCAAACAGGTAAGCTGGGTAAGGTGCTTACGTTCCGTACTTCGTTCGGCCATCCAGGTCCTGAAGGCTGGAGTGTAGACGGAAGAGAAAGCTGGTTTTTCCGTAAGGAAGAAGCGATTATGGGCGCGATGGGTGACTTGGGCGTACATAAATCCGATCTCATTCGCTGGCTTCTTGAGGATGAGGTTGTTGATGTCGCTGCTTTCGTTAACACACTTCATAAAGAAGGTACGGATGTGGATGATAACGCTACCTGCGTGCTCCGGATGAAGAGTGGGACGATTGGTACGCTTGTTGCCAGCTGGACTTACTATAAAGGCGGGGATAACAGCACGATTCTCTGGTGCGAGAACGGCGTGATGAAAATAGGTACGGATTCAGACGATCAAGTGATTGTAGAGCTCCGTAACGGCTCCGTTGAGAAATATAAGGTTGGGGCAATGGCCACCAATGAAAAGCAAACAACGAGTGGAGTCATCGATGAATTTGTTCGCTGCGTGACGACGAATACACCTCCTAGCATCTCTGGGGAAGAAGGATTGAAGTCGTTAAATGTGATTCTGGCGGCTTTTGCATCGCAAGATACGAAGCAAGTCATTAGTCTTTAATTTTATGAAAAGCAAACGAGTCCTAGGCTGCATCCGCGGCGGAGGGCTCGTTTTTTGTTCCCAAAACCACGGTAAGGATGCCATCTCTTCACAACAATGCCACAAGAAGTTTTATCATTTAAGGTCTGAGGAGTGTATAATAAGCTCAAGCAGGTTAACAGGCCTGTTTTAATTAACCACGGGTAAAATAATGAACTAATGCAAATGAAAGCGGTTAAGGGGGAAACGGCATGCAGTGCGGTAAAGTCGGTGTTATCGGTGCCGGAACGATGGGCCAAGGCATCGCTGAGATGCTGGCAGCACAAGGAATGGACGTACTTTTAGTCGATCGTACGTTGGAGAAACTGGAGCAAGCGTTAGAGCAGATTGAACTTAGTCTCGACAAGCAGCTGGAGAAATGGGCTATTACTACTGCTGAGAAAAAGCTTATTTTATCCAGAATTCATAAAGATACCGTTATGTATAGTCTTGCGGATTGCAATCTGGTAATCGAATCGATTAGCGAAGACCTGGATCAGAAAAAGCAGCTGTTTCAAAGATTGGATGAGATTTGTCCAGCAACGACCATTTTGGCTAGCAACACATCAACATTAAGCTTGACCGAGATTGCAGCAGTAACTAGACGACCGGATCGAGTTATTGGTATTCATTTTCTACACCCTGTATCAAAAATCCGTTTGGTGGAGATTATTAGAGGATTAAAAACTTCGGAGGATACGTTTACTTTTACGAAACTTTTCGTTGAAAATACAATACAAAGAACGGGGATTCAGGTTTACGAATCGCCTGGTTTTGTCACGACTCGGCTGATCTGCGTTCTGATTAACGAAGCGATGCATACGCTCTCAGAACGTGTTGCAAGTGCGGAGGATATCGATACGGCAATGCGTATGGGATATGATTTTCACTATGGCCCTCTGGAAACGGCAGATCGAATGGGGTTGGACGCGCTTTTGATCGCTATGGAAAGAATGTTCCGTGAGTTCGGCGACGTGAAGTACCGTCCTGCAGTGCTATTGAAGCAAATGGTTCGTGCAGGTCAGCTTGGCGCGAAAACTGGACAGGGCTTTTTCCGCTATGATAAGGATGGTGACCGACTGTGAAAGTGCTCGTCATAAATGCAGGAAGCTCTTCTCTGAAATTTCAGCTTTACAATATGGATAATGAATCGGTTTTGGCAAAAGGTAAGGTTGAGCGCATTGGAATGGATTCCGCGATTGTCTGCTATGAGCCTGCTAACAGCTCGGAAGTACGAGAGGTTGCAGAGATCCTGGAGCATACGACAGCCATTCGTAAAGTGTTGGAAATGCTAGTGCACCCCAAGTATGGAGTTCTTGAATCCATTCAGGAGATTGAAGCTGTAGGCCACAGGGTTGTCCATGGTGGAGAAACATTCACTGGATCGGTTATTGTAGATGAAGACGTGAAACGCGAGATTAGAACATTATTTGATCTTGCACCGCTGCATAACCCGGCTCATATGTTGGGAATCAACGCAGTGGAAGCCAATATGCCCGATGTAACTCAGGTTGTTGCCTTCGATACTGCATTCCATCAGACGATGCCGCAAGGATCTTACTTATATCCAATTCCTATGGTGCTTTACAAAAAGCACAAGATCCGCAGATACGGCTTTCACGGCATTTCCCATGCCTATGTGAGCGAAAGAGCGGCCGCACTGCTGCAGAAGCCATTGGAGCAAATCAAGCTGATCTCGTGCCATATCGGCAATGGAGCAAGCTGCACAGCCGTGCTGAACGGCCAATCGTTTGATACAAGCATGGGCTTGACACCCCTTGAAGGTTTAATGATGGGGACACGAAGTGGGGACATCGATCCAGCCATCGTGCCTTTTGCAATGGGGAAAGAGGATTTGACGTTAAGCGAAGTCAATTCAATGCTTAATAAACATAGCGGACTTATGGCAATCTCGGGTATTAGCAGCGATATGAGGGAAATACTGGAGGCTATGGAGGAGGGTGACCGAAGCGCCACGCTTGCCTTCGAAATGTATGAGTACCGTCTGAGAAAATATATCGGTTCTTATGCAGCTGCGATGAACGGGGTAGATGCATTGGTATTCACAGCGGGGGTCGGAGAAAATTCCGCCGCACTGCGTCAGGCGGTGTGCCGCAATTTGACATATCTTGGGCTTGAACTGGATGAAAGGGCGAATGCTCAGCGTTCTAACGAGGATCGGGTCATTTCAACTGAGCTATCCCAGGTACAGGTTCTTGTCATTCCGACTAATGAGGAATTAGTTATAGCCCGTGATACACATCAACTCCTATTGAATCGCAGAAATGTAGTATAATAGTTGTGACTCTCATATAGGAAGGATGATCCATTTAATGAGCCGTAATTTATCCATGATTCGCGATGTCGATCAACATAAAGATCAAGCTGTGACGATCGGCTGCTGGCTGCATAATAAGCGTTCAAGCGGAAAAATTCAATTTTTGCAGCTGCGTGACGGCTCTGGGTTTATTCAGGCGGTAGTCGTGAAGAGCGATGTACCGAACGAAGTCTGGGATGCCGCAGGTAAGCTTACTCAGGAAAGCTCGCTATATGTGACCGGAACGGTGCGGGAAGATACACGCAGCAAAAGCGGATATGAGCTGACGGTGACTGGCATTGAGATTATTCAGGTTTCTAGCGATTACCCAATAACGCCCAAAGAGCATGGTGTCGATTATTTAATGGATCACCGTCATTTATGGATACGCTCGCCGCGGCAGCGGGCGATTCTCGTCATACGTGCACAAATCATAAGAGCGATTCAACAATTTTTCGATGAACGGGGCTTTCATCTGGTCGATCCTCCGATTTTGACGCCGTCGTCATGCGAAGGGACAACGAACCTGTTTCACACGAAATATTTTGATGAAGACGCCTTTTTGACACAAAGCGGACAGCTCTATATGGAAGCGGCCGCGATGGCTCTAGGACGTGTTTATTCTTTCGGGCCGACGTTTCGTGCAGAGAAGTCAAAGACTAGACGTCATTTGATTGAATTCTGGATGATTGAGCCTGAAATGGCCTTCATCACGCATGAAGAAAATCTGGAAGTACAGGAGCAGTTCGTTTCGCATATTATACAATCCGTTTTGGACAATTGCGGCAAGGAACTGGAAGTACTGGAGCGTGACACGACCAAGCTTAAGAACATTCAAGCTCCGTTTCCACGGATTACATATGACGAAGCGATCAGCTTTCTGCAGGCGAACGGGCACGAAATCGAATGGGGCGAAGACTTCGGTGCTCCGCACGAAACGGCGATTGCCGAGAAGTACGATAAGCCGGTGTTCATCACCCACTACCCGACGGAGATTAAAGCGTTCTACATGAAACCGGATCCGAATCGACCGGAGGTTGTTCTGTGTGCGGACATGATTGCTCCTGAAGGCTATGGTGAAATTATCGGGGGCAGCCAGCGGATTGACGATCCAGAGCTGATGGAGGAGCGTTTCACGGAGCACGAACTATCCAGAGAAGCCTATCAATGGTATCTCGATTTGCGTAAATACGGTACAGTGCCTCACTCAGGCTTTGGCCTCGGCTTAGAGCGCACGGTTGCCTGGATTTGCGGCTTGGATCATGTACGGGAGACTATTCCTTTTCCAAGGCTGTTGTACCGCTTGTACCCTTAAGCTTTTTGATTAATAAGTGAAATCAGTTCGGAGAACGGTTAAGTGTTTTTTTGCATGGAGAGGTGATCGGATGAAACAGCAAAGCAAGGAAAACAGTGAGCTGCTGGCCGCGTTTGTGGCCGGTTGGCGTGAAGGCAGCGTAGGGGTTCCCTATTTGTTGTTGAAGCATTACCATCAATGGAAGCTGTCAGAAGTTGAAGTCATGCTGATGATTCATGTGATGGCTTTTATGGAGAAGGAACGCAAGGATTTTCCGACGCTTGAGGAACTGCAGGCTCGTATGACGGTTCCAGGTGAGAAAGTCATTGCTGCACTGCAAAAGCTGTTGAAAGAAGGGCTGTTATCTATCGATGACAGTGTGGATCCGGTAAGCGGCATTCAGTTCGAAAAATATAACTTTAATCCTCTACTAGAGCGGCTCGCAAGCTGCTGGTATGAGGAAATGCAGAAGAGTAAGAAGTCGTCGGAGCCGGTTGTACGCAAAGATATATTTTCCATCTTCGAAAAAGAGTTCGGGCGTCCTTTGACCCCTATGGAGCTGGAATCCATCACGGGGTGGCTCGACAAGGATTCTTACCCGGAGGAATTGATTCTCGCAGGGCTCAAGGAAGCAGTATTTGCTGGGAAAGTTCACTTTCGATACATTGATCGGATATTGCTCGAATGGAGCCGTAATAGGATAACAACAGTAGAGCAGGCGAAGGAGCATTCACAGAAGTTCCGCTCGATGCGCTAGATCATTGTGACGGCTTATGGACTTATGTCCGTAGCTGGAACATAACAAAAAAACTTTCTGGACCAGAGTCCGGAAAGTTTTTTTTCGTCTGCCGCGATTATTTCTGGCTAATAACCAGTGTATCGGCTTCGGTTGTCACTTCAGCTTTTAAAATTTGATCGAAAAAGGCGGTTGGAACATACAAAGATCCTTGATCATTGATAAAAGGCGCGGCGCCTAAAGAAATGGGTGCCATTTTATTGTAGGTATATTGATCCGTCCCGACTGTAACTGCTGTCCATTGAGCGCCTCTCGACACTTCAGCTTGCTGCTTGTCAGCATTCCATTTCAGCGTATATCCCAAGCTTTCTGCAACGGTGCGCAGTGGAGCAAAGGTAGCTCCATCCTTATTCGTCAGCAGTGGAATTTCTTGGTCATTAACGATCAGCTTAGTTGGCTTGGTCGCGTTCGGGCTTGTGCTATCGCTTGGAAGAGCGATACGGAACTCTGGCGACCCGGAAGAATAAGGAGCAATCTCGTATTGACCGAACACAATAACGGCGTCACTTTTCTCGATATAGAACGACTGGGTATCAGAGATACCTTTAAATCCATCCTGAAAATATTTTTCAGGTGTTTTAGCAATTTCCGCTTGTATTTGCTTGTTGATCAATTCTTTGTATTGGTCTCCGAACAAGGAGCTTAATTCGATTTTTTCGGCTTGCTCGTTATTTAACACATTATAATTATCGATTCTAGTCATACCGTGTGCGCCACCAGTAAAGGTGTAAGTGGTCATTTGGATGGACAGTCGATTATTATTGCTGCTGCCTCCGTCCGATTTCAGCTCATATTTGATGAACAACTCATAAGGCCTAACCTCAAATCCGGCTTGCTTCGCTTGCTCAGCATCTTTTTTAGCTTGTTCCTTCATGCTTGCCAAGTCTTTGTCGGCATGGCTAGCAATCAGGTCGTTAAGCTCAGCTTGATACTTAGTATCCTTCATTCCGCTGATGATTGGTATGTTCATATCGACCTTAAGTTGATCGGTTTGCTCCTGTACCGGTGTGGAGGTCACCTTAACGGAATCTTTGCTCGAAGCTGCTTGCGATATAGTGATAGGGAATTCAGGGCTGCCTGCGGCGTATGGAGCGATCTCATACTCGCTAAATACAATGACCGCTTTTCCATTTTCAATAAAAAATGTTTGGTCATCACTAATGCCTTTGAAATCGTCCGGGAAATAATTTTCCGGTGCTTTAGCAATTTCCGCTTTGATTTGTGAGTTAATCACATCTTTGTAATTTTCGCCGAACAAGCTGTTCAGTGTAATGGCAGCTGCTTGATCACGATCGGCTACGTTGTAAGTATCGATACGCGTCATACCGTGCGCCCCACCAGTATAGATGTAGGAGTATACTTTAATGGAGAGTGTATTGTTCGCGTTGGTTTTAACCTCGTATTTCATATCTAGCGAATAGGGTCTAAACTCGTACCCGTGTTGTTTCGCGTCCTCAGCGCCTTCTTTAGCTTGTGTTTTCAATGATTCCAAGTCTTTAGCAGTTGTTTCTGCGATCTGATTATTTAGCTTGGTTTGATAAGCAGTATCTTTCAAGCCGCTGATAACCGGAAAGCTTATTTTAGTGGTTATTTCATCGGTTTGTTCTTGCTCTGTTGTAGCTGTAACTTGAATATTGGAGTTCGCTATAGGTGCAGAAATGGGTACGGCGGTTACGGTACCGGAGACAGGGACTGGTGTTACAGCAGCAGCTGCCAAAGAACTGTTTGCGTAAGAAGCAAACAAATAACATCCTGCGATACCTAGCGTCAATAATTTAAAGGGTGTTTTCATAGTAAGTACCTCCTGTGGCTGATCATGTTTAATGTAAATCTTATTGCTATTATAGCTAACCTGAATTTTCCTTTGGTTACGGAGAAGTTACAATTCTCGCAAAGTGTATGGAACGGTTCATATAGAGAATAAGCGAGAGTTCATAATAAACCTATATTACACCATTCCTAATGTGGCGAAACCATTTAATAAACCCTAGTATTCATGCGAACGCTGCCAAAATAAAGCGATTTGATCTTCTATTTAAGTTAATACGAACTTTTTTGATGACAAATTGTAACTTTTTCATCGTTTCTTTCGTCTATAATTTGGAAGTACTGGTTTTGATAGATACATAGAATGATTGTTGAGAACAGGTAGGAGGGTCGCAATGCTTGGTTGGCTTCGCCAAAAAAACAAAATTCAACCTGAGGATGCTAATGGGGAAGCGGGAGCTCAGCAGCCCATGGATCTGTCGCCCGAATTGGCGGCTGAATCCTTGGAAGTTTCAGCCGCCGCAGTGGAGCCGGTAGATTACAGCACCCCCTTGCTTACGGTTCAAGGCGTTGAAAGATCATTTCCGGTTGGGGGCCAGCAGCTGCATGTGCTGAAGGGAATTCACATGTCTCTTTATCATAGGCAGCTCGTCATGTTAAAAGGGCGCTCAGGTTCAGGTAAAACGACGCTGCTGAACTTGATAGGGGGACTGGATCAGCCTAACAAGGGGGAAATTGTGTTTAAAGACCATCCTTTTCATTTGTGCAGCGATGATCAGCGTACACAAATAAGGCGCAAAGAAATAGGATTTATTTTCCAGTCGTTTGCATTAATGCCGCTGTTGTCCGCCTGGGAGAATGTGGAGCTGGCACTTAGAATGGCTGATGTTCCACGCTCCGAATGGAAGCAGCGTGCAGCTCACTGCTTGGAGCTTGTCGGATTGACCAAACGGATGCATCATAGGCCCTTCGAGCTCTCTGGTGGAGAGCAGCAGCGTGTTGCAATTGCTAAAGCCATTGCCCATAGGCCTAGTCTGCTGCTAGCCGACGAGCCGACTGCAGAGCTTGATTCACAGATGGGGGCTCAGGTCATGGCGGTTTTCCGGGAAATTATCAATACCGAGAAAGTGACCATATGTATGACAACACATGATCCAACAATTATGGAGGTTGCCGACCATGTATTTGAAATGGTGGATGGGAAATTTATTAACTCATAAGAGAAAGGCCAAACCACTGCTAGCAGTTTGTATGGCAGCTGTTTTAACCGTAAGCTCCGGCTGCTCGCTCTTGCCAAAGGAGGCGGAAGAAGAGACGCTTCCTACGATTACTCCTCCAAAGCTCTCCAAGAAACCGGAGTACGTTGTAAAGACGGAAACATTGGAGACTAAGGTGCGTGGTTCCGGCAAGCTGATGGGGACAAAGGAAGAGGATTTATACTTTACCGATGAAGACAGCCGAAGAATCAAGGCCATCTATGTGAAGAGCGGAGACAAGGTCGAGCAGGGTCAGGTGATTGCAGAGCTTGACGTTACCGAGCAGGAAAGTCAGCTCAAGCAAAAGCGTCTGCAGACTCGAAGAGATGAGCTGACGATGATAGAGACCTTGCGTAAAGCCGATGAGATGAGTGCCGAGGATCTGGAGAAAGCTAAAATCGATTTTGAGCTAAAGCGCGAAGATTTGAACAAGCTGGAAAGCACTATCGCAAAGGCGAAGCTGACAGCTCCATACTCGGGGACGATTGTGTCTGTGTATGTGCAAAAAGGTGATACGGCCAAAGCTTACGATGCCATTGCAACCATTGCAGATTTATCACAATTAGCGGTGGTAGCCAGTCTGAACAATGAGGATTTGAAAAAGGTTGCTGTCGGTATGGAGGCAGTAGTCGATATTAACTCCGCCGGTCAGCATAAAGGCAAAGTCATTCAATTGCCTAACCCTAGTGCCGATACGAATAATGGCAATAACAATAACGGCAATTTTGGAGGCATGAACGGGAATAATCAGCAGAAGAAGCCGGACTCCATCGATAATTATATGGTAGTCGAGCTAGATCCGTTTCCGCAAGGCTTGAACCGAGGTACGTTCCTCAGTGTATCCGTCATAACTTCTCGTAAGGAGAAGGCTGTGACCATACCATTAGCTACTCTTAGGTCCTATTCCGGGCGCAATTATGTTCAAGTGGTCGATGATCAAGGGAACAAAAAGGAAGTGGATGTCGAGATCGGCCAGCAAACCTCAACGGATGTGGAGATCCTTAAAGGACTTACGCCGGGGCAGAAAGTAGTGGGCCGCTAATGTCAATGCCGATGCTGCGTTTTTTGTTCCGTAAAATGTGGAATACGCGCTGGTTGACGCTAAGCTCTCTGGTCGGGCTGATCATGGCTGTGGCTTTCACAACGAGCATTCCGATGTATTCCGACGGGTCGTTAAAGCGGGTCGTCAGCAAATCGTTAGAGGAAAAAAGCGGCGGTTTGCCTGCAGGCTCCGTATTAATAAGATATCAGGCGACCGGATCGGATCGCGCTGAGCTTGACGCATTAAAGGATGCAGACCAATACATAACGAACGATATTCCTAAAGATATCGATTTTCCATATCAAGCCTATGTCAGAAGCTATTCAATCCGAGCCTCACAGCTGTCGCCAGAGGATCCAAAGAAGGTTGATCCAAGTAAGAAACGTCAGATGTCGATTCTGTCGCAAAACGCTTTGAAGGATCAAGCGGAGATTAAGCAGGGGCAATGGTTTAGCGATCAAGTGCAGGGCGGTGTCGTAGAAGCTGTCATTCTGGAAGAATCTATGTACCGTAACGACATTCATGTCGGAGACGTGTTCAATTATCCTATTAGCGGTGGGTTAGGCATTGCACCCATAAGAGTAAAGGTCGTCGGAACGATAGCTCCGAAGAATGATCAGGATCCTTACTGGTTTCAAGGTATGGAAGGGGTCATGAACTCCTTCTTTATGAGCGAAGCGGGTTTTGAGAATTACATACTGAAGGATAAGAAAATACCGCTTAACCTCGCGAACTGGTATTATGCCTTTGACCTGAAAAATATTCAAACGAGTCAGTTGTCGCCTTTGGAATCGAAGCTGGAGCGTCTGGATATCATCTTGTATCAAAAGTTAAAAAACACGCGTGTGGACTTATCGTTTATTCCAATTTTACAGGAATTTAAAACGCAAAGCCTGCAGCTGCAAATTTTGTTGTTTACTTTGGCTGCGCCTATGATTGCGATGGTGTTCTATTATATCGTCATGAATTCAAGGCAGTCACTGGATCGGCAGCGCAGCGTTATAGCGGTTTTGCGAAGTAGAGGCGGAAGCACGAAGCAAATAATCGGGATTTATGTGCTGGAAGGCCTGTTGCTTGGTTTGATTGCTATGGTCCTTGGACCAATGCTTGGATGGTTTATGGCCAAAAGTATTGGATCTTCCAGCGGTTTTCTAGCATTTGTGGACCGTAAATCGGTTCCCGTAGGCGTTTCTCAAGAAGCGCTTTTATATGGGGCAGCAGCTGTGCTCATCGCACTGCTAGCCAGCGTGATTCCGGCGATTGTCTACGCCAAAGCATCTATCGTAAGCTACAAGCAAAAGCTGGCGCGCTCAGACCGCTCGCCATTTTGGCAAAAATGGTTTCTCGATGTTCTGCTCATCGGTGTAGTAGCATACGGCTATTATTTATTCGATCAAAGACAAGTATTATCTGTGCAAACGGGCTTAACCACGGATCAGCTGCAAGTGCATCCGCTGCTCTTTTTCGTACCGGCATTGTCTATCATTGCTCTTGGTTTGTTCTTTTTGCGTATTTTTCCGTGGCTGCTCAGGTTATGGAGCTGGATTGGCAAACGTTTTTTGCCGGTACCCGTATATTTAACGCTTACTCAATTGTCGCGTTCCGCACAATCCTACTATCCTCTGATGCTGCTGTTGATTCTTACGTTGGGCTTAGGGGTATACAACTCGTCGGCCGCAAGAACAATAGACCTGAACTCGACGGATCGTATTCTTTACAATTATGGAACGGATGTGGTTCTTCAGGCTGTGTGGGATGGCGTCTCGGACGAATTGCCACAGGATCAATCCAACGGACAGAACAATGGAAACAATGGTAACAACGGGAATAATGGTGGAAATGGAAACTCAGGTAGTAATCAAGGAAACGGTAGCGGGGGGGCAAACGGAGGCGGCGCCGGAGGTGCCGGGGGCAATGGAATGGAAGAACCGCCACCCAAGCTTCGTTATATAGAACCGCCTTTCGTAGTCTTTCAACAGCTTGAAGGAGTCGAGCATGCTGCGCGTGTTTTGAGAACCAAAGGGAATGTCGTTATGTCCGGTAAATCCTTGGGTCAGGGCATGCTGATGGGGATCGATAATGTAGATTTCTCCAAGGTGTTCTGGTACAGGAATGACTTGTTCAAAGTTCATCCAAATCTTTATTTGAACTTACTTGGAACCTACGAGCAGTCGGTTATTATCCCGACCTCCTTTGCTGAGAAGCATCATATTAAGGAAGGGGATATCATCAGTATCTCCATCCAACAGCAGCAAGTTGAATTTGTAGTAGTTGCCACAGTGCCTTACTGGCCGAGTCAATATCCTGATCAAATGCCATTCTTCATTGCAAACCTAGATTATATTTATGATCAGGCGCCGGTCACTCCTTATGAGGTTTGGCTGAAGATGAAGGAGGGGGCGAAAGTGGCTCCACTGATGGAGGAGCTTAGCAAGAAACAAATCCCAATTGCCAGTGTGAAAGATGTGCGCAACGAATTAATCGTTCAGAAGAAGCATCCGGCTCGCGGTGGGGTATTCGGTATACTGAGCCTTGGCTTTCTTGTATCGGTATTTGTATCGCTGATCGGCTACATACTCTACTGGTTCTTCAACTTGTCGAGTCGGGTCGTGCAGTTCGGCGTCTTGCGCGCGATGGGGCTTTCACGTCGTCAGTTGACAGGCATGCTGCTGCTTGAACAGGGCTTTACCGCAGGGCTATCCATAGCTCTGGGCATTGGAATAGGCAAGCTGACCAGCTACTTGTTCCTGCCTTTCCTGCAGACGGCAGAAAATGTGAAGATGCAGGTGCCGCCATTCCGGGTCGTATTCAATGCGCGAGATACAGATCAGCTGTATATTGTCGTAGCATTCATGATGCTGACTGGAGCAGGGCTGCTGTTCCTGCATATCCGCAGATTGAGGGTTCATCAGGCCGTCAAGCTCGGAGAGGAGAAATAACGATGATTACTTGCGAAGAGCTCGTCAAAATATACAAAACGGATGATATTGAAGTCGTCGCCTTGAAAGGCTTGAACATTTCCGTTGCAGCCGGAGAAATGATGGCTATCATCGGCAACAGCGGAAGCGGCAAATCGACATTTCTGAACATTTTGGGTGGCTTGGACCGGCCTTCTGCAGGCCAGGTTCAGGTAGGTGAATGGAACCTGCTCAAAATTACGGATGAAGAGCTGGTAAAGTATAAACGTAAAACCGTAGGGTTCATTTGGCAAAATAACGCGCGAAACCTAGTGCCTTATTTAACCGCACTTGAAAATGTGGAGATGCCTATGATGCTTAGTGGAGATTATGATCGTGCATATGCCAAGCAGCTTCTGGAATGGGTTGGTCTAAAGGAACGCATGGGAAATAAGCTTCAACAGCTATCGGGCGGTGAGCAGCAGCGTGTTGCCATCGCCATATCGCTGGCTAACAAACCTTCGCTTTTATTGGCGGATGAGCCGACGGGTTCCGTAGATACAAAAACATCGGATATGATTATGGACATTTTCCGTAAGTTGAACCGTGAGCTAGGCGTCACTATTGTTATCGTTACCCATGATATGACGCTTGCCAGCAAGGTGGATCGTGTAGTTGCCATTCGTGACGGGATGACCAGCACGGAGTTTATTAAACGAAATCCGAATTTAGAGCAGGGCCAAATGGAATCTGCTGCAGGGTTTCAGGCGATGAACGACGTCCATGAAGAGTACGTTGTTTTGGATAAGGCCGGCAGACTGCAAATTCCTAAAGCGTACCTACAGGCACTGCAGATCGATACGAAAGCCTCAATGGAATTCGACGGAGAGAAAATCATTATAAGACCCCCTAAATCCATTGAATAGCCCCTTGAAGCTATAGGCAATGTTTGAAATGATGGCATTAACAAAATTGTTGGAGGGATTAACTTATGAAACCGTGGATAAAGAAATCGATGCTGTTATCCATTAGTGCCGGCCTTATGGTGCCTACGCTTGCGGCTTGCACTAAGACGAATGGAGCAGATACGAAGACAGAGAGAGTACTGCGAGTCGCTACAAGCTTCGGGTATGGAGACGATGAGTATTTTCGTCAACAGTTTACCGAAATATTCGAATTTGCCAATCCAAATATTAAAATCGAGATTATTCCGACTATGGATGATAGTTACCGCTACGGCAGAGTGGATCCGAATAAGAAGCCGGTAGATCCGATGGATAAGCTGAAGGAAATTATGCAAGGGGATAACCCTCCTGATGTCGTAATGGTTAGTTATGATCAGCTTCCCGATTTAATTTCCAACAATATGCTGACTCAACTCGATCCGATGATTACGAAAGACAAGTTCGACACATCGGATATGGTACCTGCGGTCATGGACGGACTAAAAAAGACGGGAGATGGCAAGCTATATGCGCTTGCTCCTACATTCAACTCTTCGGCACTCATTTATAATAAGCGGATGTTTGATGAGGCGGGCGTGCCTTATCCGAAGGATAAGATGACTTGGGATGAAGTGTTCGACTTGGGTAAACGCCTTATTAAAGGCGAGGGAGAAAACCGCAAAGCGGGATTTTCGTTCAGTACGCAATCCATGGGTGATCTGTTCTACTCCATGCAGATGTACACCGCTCCCCTTCAGCTGAGAATGTTCGATGAGAAAGGCGAGAAAATGACGGTAGATTCCGACCAATGGGAAAAAGTATGGAAAGCGATGCTGAAGCTGAAGCAGGATAAAGTGCTGCCTGAGCAGCAGGATCCTTCCCAAATGAAGGGGCAAATGATGAATGGAGGAGAAAATTTCAATCCGTTTCAATATGACGATTTCCTATCCAGTCGCGTTGCGATGTCCATCATTAACTATGGCCAGCTGAACCAAATAACGAATGCCAACAAAAGTGCACAAAATTACCCGAGCTTTACACCTATTGATTGGGACGTCGTAACCGTGCCTGTCCATCCGGAAGCGCCGGATGTCGGAGGATATATTGGGATGAATGGTATTATGAGCATTAATGCCAAGGCTCAAAACGTGGAAGATGCATGGAAATTCATCAAGTTTATTAACAGTGAGGACTGGGCACGTCTGAAATCGAGCAGCTCTTATAATATCGTAACTCGTAAAAAGTACATTAAACCGAAAGACGGCGTACAGTTCCATATCGAAGCATTCACAACGCTGACTCCGGCTCCTCAACAAGACTACAAAATTTATCGGGATAAACCGAATATCGGTCAAGTGCAGGATATTGGACGTCGTTTGTTTAATGATGTAGTGGATGGAAAAATGCAGGTGCGCGATGCATTGAAAAAGTGGCAGACAGACGGGGATGCCATGCTGCAGCAAATTAAAGAAAACCCGACAGGTCCAATGAACAACGGTGCTATAAGAATGATGCAAGCTGGTTAAATCAACCTTATTTCAATGAGATTTATTCTATTTTTCAGGGAGGCTAACAGACATCATGAAATTAAATAAGAAGACTACTCACATCCTGCTACTTAGCGCTGCCTTAACCTGGTGCACGGCTGTCCCGGCATTCGCCGACGACAGCAGTACACCTCCGGCAAGCTCGTCCAATGTACTGTCCACCGGCTCCGCCCCGGCTCTCGGACAAGTCAAAGTAACGGGCGACAGTTATTTTGAATTGAAGAATGTAACAATACTGCCGGAAAAGGGAAGTAAGACGGTTACTTTTACGGTAAGCGTACATAACGAAGGCAGCAATGATTTGCTATTTATCGATTATTGGCCTCATCTGAAAACCAAATCAGGAAATCAAATTTCCGTTCGTATTCTGCCACAGGATAAAGATAAAAATCGGATCACGCCGAAATCGGTTCAGGATATCAGCTTCTATGCTTCGGTTAATGAGACTACGGAGCTGACAGACCTTATCTTTGAATTCATTAAATGGGATTTCAGCCAGCCGAATTTTGAGCGGAGCATAGGGGAAATTGCCGTACCGGATACCTATTCCGTAGTTACTCCGATGAATGACTCACATATTATTAATATGGCGGGCACTGAGGTCAAGACTTCTATTAAAAAAATATTTATGACGAAGAATGAGAAGAATGTTACTCCTACGGTTGTATTGAATATGGAGAACGTCGGAAATCGTACCGCAGTCGTCCCGACTTACCAGTTTCTGATTCGGACTAAAGAAGGGTATATGTACCCGCTCGACGCTAAGAATCTGAAGGATCTAGCAATCAATCCGCAAGTCAACAAGGAGGTCGAACTGACAGGTTCGATCCCTGTAGGCGTAAGTACAGAAGGCTGGCAGCTTGTCATCATTCAAAATGCTGCGGATTTGAAGCTTAATTTGCCAATAGCTTATTACGAGCTGCCACAGGTATCCGAGCCTGACAGTGTGGATACCGGGGTAGAATACAAATTTACGAATAAAGAAGGAACGTATACGACGAAGCTAAATTCGCTTCAGCGTCTTCCTTTGGAAGACCAGGATATTCTTTCAGCGAACATTACACTCTTGAACAAAGGCGAAAATTCTTTACCGATTCCGGATTTAACGGGTCATTTCCTCTTGGATGATAAAGTGAAAGTAGAAGCGAAACTGATTCAGACGGATAAAGTGATAGGACTTCCGGTTGGTGGCACCAGTACCTTCCAGTTTGTAGGCAAAATGCCGTATACGTATCAGTTCTCAACGGTCAAGCTTGTTCTTCAAGAGAAGACCGGAGAAAAAGAGACGGAAGATCTGCTCGAGTTCGCACACCGTTCTGAATTAATGAACATGCAGTACTACAATGTTGGTGAGATGTATAAAAATGTGAATATCGGCAGAAATGCAAGCTATCAGGTGCGTAATGTAAAAACCTATTCAGGCGATACGGCGGATATATTTACCGTGCAAATGGAAACTGTTAACCTGGAGAAGCGTTACACCGATATCACGAAGCTTGTGGCCCAGTTTAAAACGGCCGATGGAGCCGTTTACCCGGCTACCGTGTCTGAAATCAAGAACAAGATTACACCGGGAGGAAAGGCCCTGCTTATTTTGTCCAGCACACTTCCCAAAGGGTTCCCGACTTCCAATATGAATGTGATGATTGGGGAGGCTGTAACGGATAATAAGTTTTCAACAAGTAAGGATACTCCGGATTCTTACGTGAACGCTGTAGGTTTCTGGCTTCCTTTGGAAAGCTTTGAGGTCAAGAATGACTTGATGAATATTGATCTGCTGCCTTATACATTATCAATTAACAAAATCAATACATGGCTTGACCGAGAGAAGCTTAAAGTTACCTTTAATTACGAATTAACTAAAAATCTTTTGATGGAGACCAATACGGAAGGTCGCAAGTTGGTCATCGGTCTTGAAGATGAGAATGGCAACAAATCGTTTACTCGTGAATTTGATTTCAAGGATTTTGATGCAGTAGATTCTTCAACGAATACAGAAACGAACAAGGATACCAAGATCCGTCTCGGTAAACGGGATAAGTTCGTTATCGAAGAGCTGGATCAGGATCTCATATTCCATCTCGAAACATTAAAAACCTATACACTTAATGTATATGACTCGTACCAAGGGCAGAAGAAACTGCTTGCTTCTCAAAAAATCGATTGGTTTTCCACTACAGACTAATATTGATAAGGATGAAACCGCCATTGACCGTGCATCTAAGCATAGCAAGGCGGTTTTTCTTGTCCCACCAATCAGGAGCAGCAATTTCTGAGAATAAGTAGCATTGCTGAGAACATGTCCAATTTATGAATATATGGTTAATTTTGTATTGGTAGTATTGACACATTTTACAAAAGGAATTATGTTATTATCGTTAACAACATTCTTAACGATAATAACTGACAGTGAGGAAACCCAAATGAAATTACCGCATCGGTCTTATGCAACCTTAAAGCAAAACATTAGCAACCATATGTCGCTCTCGTTCGAGGCTGAAGGGTTTAGCCCATTGGTTGGTAAAATATTTGCTTTCCTGCTGAGCGCGCCCAAACCTGTTAGTTTACAGGAGATGGCCGATGAGCTTGGCGTGACCAAAGCGGCCATAAGTGTACAGGTACGCACGCTCGAGAAGCACATGATGTGTCATAAGATTCCTACAAGCAATGACCGCAAAGATTACTACTTCATCTCCGACGATATCAGCATGACATCTCTGCAAGCCAACATACAGAAGATGAAGAGAATACAGCAACAGATTGAACATACATTACATATATTTGACCAGCTTGAAGGAATTGAGGACGAAGAGCGCTCTTCTCATGATGCTTGCAAAAGAAGATTTATCGAGATGCAGGCGATGTACGACATGTTCCTGAATCGATTGGATGGCTTGGAGGAGGAATGGAGATTAAGAAGAGAACAATTATTTCCTCAAATAGAATAAGGTCGATTAAAAGAAAAAAGACCTAAATTTGAGAAAAAAATGAAGGGGTAAAGCAAAACGCCTCGTCTAAAGGGTCAGCTAAAGTAATGGAGGAGTAGAGAGATGAATAAATTAACTCAGTTTTCAATGAAAAACATTACGGCCGTCATCATTATCATCCTACTGCTGTTCGGTGGAGGTATATACGCTGCCAGCACATTAAAGGTTGAGAGCATGCCGGATATATCATTCCCGGTCGTATTAGTGAACACTCAATACACAGCTCCCCCTAAGGACGTGCTTGAGGATGTAACGAAGCCGTTGGAGAAGGCGGTAGCAGGATTGGAAGGTCTGAAGAACTTGACTTCCACCTCAAGTGATAATTTTTCATCTATTGTCATTGAACTGGAGCAGGACAAAAAGCCGGATGACGTAAAGAAGGACGTAGAGAGCCTCATCGCCAACGTCAAGCTTCCACAGGGCTCAGAGAAGCCGAAGGTGCAAACATTTGGTTTTGCATCACAACCCGTATATTATTTGTCCGCATATGCATCTAACGGAATGAACCAAGAAGAGCTTGATAAAGCGTATAAAGATGTTATTCTCCCAGGCTTCAACTCCTTGAAAGGCATTGATCACGTTGATTCCATCGGCAATCAAGAGTCTGTGCTTACAATGAAAATGGACATCAATGCCATCAACAACTACGGTTTGACCCCATCTGGAGTTTCCTCTAGCATCAAAGCCGCTTTGCTCACGAGTCCTGCCGGTTCTGTCGATTTCAACGGCAACACGCAGATGGTTCGGGTTAAGAGCGATCTGAATTCCATTTACAATCTGGAAAATATGAAGATTACAACACCTAATGGCGATACGTTGCTTTTAAAGCAAATTGCAAAAGTCGAAGCAATCACTGAATCTACCTTCATATCACGGCTGAATGAACAACCGGCTATTGGGATTAACTTATACAAAACAAAGAATGCCAACGCTGTTGAATTTGCTGCCGATGCGGATAAGCTGATGGAGCAGTGGAAAAAGGAATTCCCTAACATTACGTTCTACACTATCTACAATAGCGCTACGGATATCAAAGAGTCGGTTAACGGCATGGTGCGCGAAGGCGGGCTAGGAGCTATTCTGGCATCCATTATGATCCTGCTCTTTTTGAGAAACGTAAGAATGACAGTAATCGTGCTCGTATCCATTCCATTATCGATATTGGTCACACTGCTTGTCATGGCTCCGCTTGGAATTTCACTCAATATTATGACATTAGGCGGTATGGCCATCGCAGTCGGTCGTGTCGTGGACGATAGTATCGTTGTTATTGAAAATATTTATAGTCAGCTGCAGAAAGCTCAAGAACGTAACGAATCTGTAATCAAGCTGGCAACCGCTCAAGTAGCTTCAGCTATTACCTCTTCAACGATTACGACCGTGGGTGTGTTTGGTCCTATTGCTTTTGTTGGAGGAGTACTTGGAGAAATTTTCCGTCCGTTTGCCATTACGCTGGTTGTAGCCCTTATGTCTTCATTAATTGTAGCGTTAACGGTTATACCAATGCTTGCTAAGCTGCTAGTTCTGAGAAGTAAACAATTTAAAAACCATGATGAAGAGCATCTTGGGAAATTTTCATCTGGATACAAAAAAACGTTGTTATGGTCACTCAACAATCGTAAAAAGACGGTGTTTATGGCCATTCTGCTGCTAATTGTAACGATTGGTGGTACTGTTCCGTTCTTGGCTGTATCGTTTATGCCAGAAAGCTCTACCGATAAGCTGATGCAGATTACGATCAAGATGCCCCGTGAAACCACCATTGAAAGTATGGATATGAAAGTGAAGGAAATCGAAGCGATGATGAAAGCTTCGAAGGACCCGGTAGGTGAACCGACATTTGTCTATTTTGATGCATTAATCGGTTATGATCAAGGTGAGGATCGCATCGCTTACCGCAGTTCCATGTTTGCTGAAGCCTCCGCAGCGACGGATGCCAAGCAGCTTGTAAAAGATTTGAAGGCAAATATTCTCTATATGCTGCCAAAAGGCTCTGAAGCAGAGGTTCAGCTTCTAAGCTCCGGCGGGCCACCTTCAGGTGGAGCGGATTTCTCGTATGTGCTTAAAGGCGATGATTTGCTCATGCTCTCTAAAGGTGCTGATTTGGTCAAAGACAAACTGAAAGAGTTCCCTACTCTCATTGATATTAAAGATTCCTTGAGCGAATCGAAAACCGAAGTAGAGATTAATGTGGATCAAAATAAAGCGCGTATTTACGGACTGTCTTCCGCTCAAATTAATGATTCGGTTCGCAGCTGGCTGGCCGAAGAAAAAATCGGTGATTTGAAATTTGATAACACCACGTTTAAAACGAAGATTATGCTGGACACGAATTTCAAGAACTCTGTTGACAAAATCGGAAGATTTCAAATCAAAACTCCTACAGGGTTAACAATCGACTTAAATGAAGTGGCAAAAGTTCGTCAAATAGATGCACCTGTAGCTATTACTCGGGAAATGCAGGAGCAGTACGTCAAAGTAACAGCTAAAATTGACAACGTTGATAAGGCGGGGATCAGCAAGCAAGTATCTGATGCACTGAAAACAGTAGAGCTTCCTTCGGGAGTTAGAACCGAGGTTAAAGGGGTTACTGACGACATTCAAGAGAGTTTCTCACAAATGTTTGTCGCTATGGGAGCATCCATATTTATCGTTTATTTGGTCATGGTCCTTGCATTTGGAAACGGAAGCGCTCCGTTCGCTATTTTATTCTCTTTACCTCTTGCTGCAATCGGTGGGTTGTTAGGACTTTTAATTACCCATGAATCGGTTAACATAACTTCTCTTATCGGATTTCTTATGCTTATTGGTGTCGTTGTAACCAATGCTATCGTGTTGGTCGACAGGGTACAGCAGCTTCGAGAAGAAGGTCATGAAGTGAAGGAAGCTTTGATTGAGGCGGGAATGACACGTCTGCGTCCTATTATTATGACAGCGGGAGCAACTATTATTGCATTGCTGCCACTAGGATTGGGATTGTCTAAAGGAACATTAATTTCTAAGGGCCTTGCCGTTGTAGTTATCGGCGGTTTGACCACATCCACTTTGCTTACCTTGATCGTCGTTCCAGTGGTATATATCATGATCGATAATATCAAGAAATGGTTTGGACGGATGTTTAATAAAAAGAAAACCTCGGTTGAAGCGAACGCTACTTCCGCGGCAAATTAATAGGGACTACGGAAAAGGAGAATGAGCCATGAATCCGACATTTGCTAAATCTATAAAACAGAGCACCAAAGTTATGGGTGCTGTTGTAATCAGCTCGGCGCTTATAGCCGGTTGTACTTCCAAGCCTGCGGCTCAACCTGAGGCCAATGCCGCGGAAGTGCAGATTAAGACGGTTAGAACAGCCAAAATCGAAAAGAAAAAAATCGGTGACCCGCTGGAACAAGTTGCTGATGTAGCTTCATCCATTCAAGTCGATGTCATTAACAAAGTGGGCGGAGATATTCAGGAAATATTGAAGAAACGTGGAGATACGGTGGAAAAAGGAGATGTCATTTTCCGAATCGATCCGACCGATGTACAGCTGCAAAAAGAAAGAGCTCAAATCTCTTTAACCGGAAGTCAACAACAGATGAGTAAATCCAAGGAAGACTTGGTGAATTCCAAACAAGACCTTCAGAACGGGATTACGAAGCTGGAAACATCCATCAAGGATACGGAAAAAAACTATAGCAAGATGCGTAATGACTACGATATGGGACTGGTGACTAAATTTCAGCTTGAGCAAATGGAAAGCCAGCTGAGCAACCTTAAGCTTGATTTGGAAAGCTCAAAAGCGAAGCTGAAAACATTAGACACGACAAACTCGCTGTCTCAATTGGAGCAGTCTCTTCAATCCTCCGAGCTTTCGATTCGGGAGGCAGATCGTACTTTGTCCAATATGGAAGTGAAAGCTACCGTAAGCGGGGTGCTCACGGATCTTCCGATTGAGACAGGTATGACATTACAAGCGGGCTTCAAGGCCGCACAAATCCAACAGCTGGATCCGATCAAGATAAAAGCGGAACTCACTGAAGATGCGGCGAAGATGATCCGAGGTAAGCAAGAGCTCACTTTCTACGTGCCTGGTTCAACCGATAAACAAGCCGCTAAAGTCAGCTATCTTGCTGATGTGATGAGTGCACAGACCAAATCTTATTCCCTGGAGCTTGAAGTGCCGAATGCGGACCGTAAGCTTAAGCCGGGAATGAAGGCTCAAATATTGCTTTCCGATGAAAAAGATCAAGTCGTTGTTACCGTACCAACCTTGAGTGTTGTGCGGGAGGGCGGGGATACCTTCGTATTCGTATTAGCAGGTGATTCGGTAGAAAAACGTAAAATTCAACTGGGCCGTCTGAATGAAGCGGAGCAAGAAGTGCTTTCAGGTGTTAAAGAAGGGGAGCAATTAGTAATCTCCGGACAGAATCAGTTAAAAGACAAAGAAAAAGTACAACTCGCGAAATAATCCCACGAACTGGAGGAGAAACCAAGTGAAAATGAACTGGAAAAAGACAGTAACATCCGTCGTCATTACTACCTCACTCATGACAACAAGCTATGCCGTTTTTGCTGAGGAACCGACTGAAACTACTACGCAAGCAGCTGCGGCTGCTTCTTACACCCTAACCGATTCGCTAAGCGTTGAAATGAAAAGTGTATTGAACGAGCATGTCTTAGAAGGAACTCGAATTGGTGTTGTTGTTCGTATGAAAAACAGCAGTGGAGCTATTACAAGGGTTCCGGAATATGAGCTCCGTGTTAAGACAAGCGATGGGACGGAATACACGCTTCAACCAAGCGCCTCCAATCCAAAGGCTATCCAGCCAAGAACCAATACGGAATTGAGCTACATGGCTGTCATAGACCGCACAGATAACGTTATGTTATCGGAAGTGAACTGGACGGATGTCGATTACTATGTATACCCGAAAACGGAAACGTTAGTCGTAGCGGTACCGATCAGCGGCCAATCATGGAAAGGCAGCGACATGGCGATTACAGATCCGCAGGCAGTCAAGAAGTGGGGGGAAACATTCAAAATCACCTCCATCATTTCCCCATTGGAATACACTCCGATCCATATTGAGAAGGAAATGACGGACACTGGTACCGTTCAAGTCGTACAGCTGTTAGTTACGAATCCATCAGAGGGTAGAGAAACACTGCCTGACTTTACGTTGGATGGCAAATCCGAAACTCAAGTGTATGCCGGCAAGAAAATCGAGCAAGATGAGATTGTATTGGAAGCGAAAGAGCAAAAGTATATTCACTTTGCAATCTCTACGGACAATGATACCGTACTCTCGAGCATTAATTTGCTGACGCCAGAGAAGTTTGCGCAGTCCGCAAGCGGGGCTCAACCGACATTAGTCAATTATAATGTAGGACGGTTGAATATATTGCTTCCGGCTTCAAGTACAGGAACGGTTTATCCGGTTTATCAAATGGGTTCTGCCATGAAATTTGATAGCTTGAGTGATCTGATTCATCCGAATATGCAAGTATCTATGGTAGAGTTCCATATGGATACTAATGAAGAGGAAGGCTCCAAGAACGTTACGGCCAAGTTCAGACTGAGCAACAACAGTGACATGCCTATCGCTGTTCCTGTATTCCAGACGGATCTGGTGAGTGCTGACGGCTTTACTTACAGCGGTAATCGCCAAAACATCACAACAAAAAGTGTTTTGCCAAACTCTAGCTTAGTTGTTTCCTACTCCTATACGCTTCCGACGTCTGAGCAAGGTAAGGGTCTTGCCTTAAAAATGTTGGATACTCAAAAAGCAGCTCCTTATAAAACAACGATTGCTGCTTACAGCGTAGTACTTCAGCCGGATGAGCCGGAGAACGAATTCAAGGTATATCCTTTCGGGGCAAAAGTAACCTACTGGACGATATCGCCAATTTTCAATCGTCTTGGCAATTCTTTGACTTATTCCTATAAAGCCAGATTTGATCTGGAGCTGACTCGAGACGAGCAGGTACAGGTAGACCCAAGCTTTTCCAAGCTGCAATTCGAGCTTTATGACTCTGTTGGTCGCTTAATCGGTACCACTACCGGTAAATTTATCGGAGCTGGGCGCCTTGTTACTGGAGAAAATAATATTATATTCGAATCTACAACAGAGCAATTGGAGCGTCCGCTGACGATTCGTGTTTATGAATTATTTACAACTCAGGCTGGAGATTCCAAGCGTCTGCTGGGAGTATTCAAGCAATAATCATGCACTTATTTATTGTAATCAAAAAGAAGCCAACTCAGGGTCGGCTTCTTTTTTGTTGCACGGAATATAATTAATTTGTAGGGTCAATGAAGCATTTATTGGAGCTGAAATGAACGGTTCTTATGCCAAACTCCATCTTCCTTTTGTTGTAGCAGCTCAACTTGATTGATAGTGCAGCGGAGATCTAAACGGCTGCTTCTTAGGCTGGATAGCACATCGTGCAGCTCATCATCCCCAAGCCCCTGGGCTACAGTCACATGGGGTGTGAATATATATTGCGAAATTGGAGGAGTAAGCCACTCGTTATGAATAGCATGATACAGCTTCTGGATGGGGGCTGGATCGGAAAGTGCCATATAAACCACATTATTAACCGGATAAAATGAGGAGAATCGGTTGAAATGCAGCGGAAATCGTTTTAAGGAAGATAAAACATGTTGAAGATGTGTCGTAACCGATTGGACCTCTGATTCGTTCCATTGATGGCTGCTATGAATGGTTAGATGGGGCTCTATAAACAGATAATGGGGGTCATATCTTCGTCGGAATTGATTCGCAAACTCTTGCACTTCTTTGGATGGAAAGACGGCTATGCCATACATTAAAATCCCTCCTTAGAGTTTTGCTTTAGCAAAACTTACTTCGAAAGCATAGGCTGTGTTTTGCTTTAGCAGAGCAAATATTGAAAGCGTTTGCTATATACTCTTATTATATCTCTGTTCCGCCATATTACCAAGTAGAAAACAATTTTCACGACTCTTGAATCAGGAAAAAACCAATAATCAAATAAGGTTGCATCTTTTTGGATATGCTACATAAAGGAAGCTGGAATATCTTCATATACAATTGGACTTTGACGTAATCGGAGTGAGTAAAATGAACTGGGTGTATTGGGCTAAATTATACGAAAGCAAATTTCAAGCGGGTTGTCTTGCCAAACGGATGGAAGAGGACTGGTGGATTTACGGGTACGAATGTCCTCAGGAAGTAGAGGTTTATCGCTCCAAAAAGGGACGTTTTGGAGTCAGATATATAGTATAAAATTTTTTGTTATATTTTTCTTGACAACTCTTCTATCTGTGTTGTATTATTGAGTTCGTCGCTAAGACAACTAACCAACTAACGCGGGGTGGAGCAGCCCGGTAGCTCGTCGGGCTCATAACCCGAAGGCCGCAGGTTCAAATCCTGCCCCCGCAACCAAAATTTCACGTGGGCCCTTAGCTCAGTTGGTTAGAGCGGTCGGCTCATAACCGATTGGTCGGGGGTTCGAGTCCCTCAGGGCCCACCACCATAGCATTTTGATCGTGGTTTAACTTGTTTGCCGGAGTGGCGGAATGGCAGACGCACAGGACTTAAAATCCTGCGGGGGCGACCCCGTACCGGTTCGAGTCCGGTCTTCGGCACTACAATCATTCATTAGCGTACATAACGAATCTCGTATGTTTCATGCTTAAGCGTGAATCATACGAGATTTTTAATTTTCGCGGATGGGGATGTACCACTATGAAAAAAAGAGGCTTCACTAGAAGCCCCGCATGTCCCTATACAAATCGATCATACTTTCTCGTTATTGTATTCCATTCTTGAGTCAAGTCTTATGGTCCATAGGAGACTCACTGGATCATATTGAATTTGAGGCTTGTCTTTATCGTAGAACCAATACTTTTGTAGCGGCTGACCAGGCTTTTCGATGAAATAAAACAGATTAAGATTCCAAATGTTCGCTTCCAGCAACGCGACTGTTTCAGGCTCAACCTCGTTAACGGTAAACACCCAACCGCCTTCCTTTTCTTCTAATGAAAATACCTTCCTTCTCCCGCTTACATCAAACAACATTCGGCTTCCAACGGCATGTTTGATATAAAAATGAGTCTTTGGCATTTCAGTCATTGCGTATACCCCTCCCAATAACAGGTTTATCAAGGTAAATCAATTAGCAGTAGTGTTGCGCCTTGCTCCGTACGTACCTCTAAATCGGTTAGATCGGTAATTCTAGCCGCGTCGCGACGATTCAGGTGATAAGATCCGTTTATAGAAAGCGATCCCTCAATAACAAACACATAGATTCTACGGCCCGATTCTTGCAGGAAAGAAATGGATTGTCCAGCATCCAAATCGGATAGATACATTGTCAAATTTTGATGAATGTGAGCGATGTTCGGTCCTGATGCGTCAGAGACGATAGGGAGCAACCGGTTTTTCATTTGAACGGGGTCGTAGCTTGTTGTTTCATAAGAAGGCTGCAATTGACGTTCGTTTGGTGTGAACCATATTTGCAGCAGTTCTACATCCTCATCCCCTGGATTGACCTCTGAATGAATAATGCCTGTTCCTGCGGTCATCCGTTGAATGCCCCCGAACCCGGTAACGGCCTTATGACCAGTACTATCTTCGTGCTGTAATTGACCTCTCAATACGATGGATACGATTTCCATCTCACGATGAGGATGAGCACCAAAGCCGCGGTGGCCTGCAACTACATCGTCGTTAAATACGCATAACGGTCCGAATTCAGTGTTTTCAGGGTCGTAGTAATCTCCGAATGAGAAGCTGAAGTTGCTCTGAAGCCAACCATGATCTGATGAGTAACGGGACGCTGCGGGATAAATGTGAATCAAACGGATCACTCCTTTACAAAATATAGTTCCTTATCTTTAGTATATAGAAAGGTGCAGAGATTTTCAATGATTGTATTCCTGTTCTATTTTCGATAATATGTACCATGATTGCTTTTGAATTTCCAGCAGTAATACATAAAGGAGGAATACGATATGGCAAGAACAAAATTAGAACATGTTGGTATTATGGTATCCAATTTGGAACGCTCTATTGCTTTTTACCAAGAAATCGTAGGTTTGACTCTAAAAGATACTCTTATACATTCCAACGGCGTTATGCGACTTGCTTTTTTGGGCTTTGATCAAGCTGGAGAGACTGAGCTGGAGCTGATTGAGGGATATAATGACAGCTTACCGTTAGAAGGCAAGGTTCATCATATTGCGTTCACTACAGACGATGTAGAAGAAGAATTCGCTCGTATTCAAACGTTGGACGTTAAGCTTATTGATACGGAAATTACGACTCTCCCTAACGGGTCCCGTTATTTCTTCTTTCATGGGCCGGATGGTGAATGGATAGAATTTTTCCAATCAACACGATAAAACCTATTAACCTTGATATGTTATACTAGAACAGCTGGTTTTTCACAAACCGCAAGCAACTAAGAGGAGTGAAAGACCTTGGCTAAGCAAGCAAGAATCGAAGAGATTCAATATTTACGAGGATTTGCCTTTTTAGCAGTTGTACTGCAGCATTCCATTGGCCATTATGCTTATTTACCCGAAACGGGATTGGAGAATGGCGCGGTGCTTGCATTACTGCTAATTGCAGCTAAATTTGCGGTACCCATGTTTATTTTTATTACCGGGCTAGTCTTATTCTACAATTATAGAGACAAGGTTCCGTTCGTGCCGTTCGTACGCAAAAGGTTCAAAGATATCATATTGCCATATATTATATGGTCTACCGTTTATGCAATCTTTTTCGAAGAGACGGGAACCAAGATTTGGATAGAGTGTAAGCGAATCTTGCTTGATTGGTTTACAGGAAAGGCCTCATATCATCTTTGGTATGTCGTTATGAGTATTCAATTGTACTTGTTGTTTCCAGTCGTTCAGAGGGGCGTGTTGTGGGTTTGGAATCGCTCTAAGCCTTGGATGCTGAGAACGGGTTTTGTTCTTCTTTGTCTATTTTACATTTACTTGACGGCGGAAGTTGGGAATATTGGATCTTTCTTTGAAGGGTTGCATATCCCGGTCATCACACCACTTTTCACCGAGTATGCGGATCGTAATGCACTTTATTTCTTTATTTATTTTATTATGGGTGCCGCAGTCGGTTTGAATTTTCAACTATGGAAGCAATGGATGATGACAACGAAATGGCTATGGATCAGCTTGTATCTTATTTGTTGTGTTGTTCTTTTCTACAAGATCATGAGAAGCTTCCAAACTAGCTCCGGTTACGTTATTCAGTACAATTATACACTCTTGCTCCAGCCGTTTATGGCGCTGTTCCTGCTGTTATCTGTTATTGCTATGAGCATAGCAGCGGTGGTGCTGCATGAAGGAACGAGCACATGGCTTTGTCAGATTTTCAGTTACTTGGGTAAGCATTCGTATGGGGCGTACTTAGCGCATGCCCTTATGTTAACGGTCGGAACTGATTTGACAGACCGATTGCTACCTGGAGGGAACATTTCCGTGCGGACCGTTGCGGCCTTTGTAATTTGTACTTTGCTATCGGTTCTGACTGCCGTAGTGTTAAGCAAGTTCAATGTCGGTAGATGGACCGTCGGGGCTCCTGCACCGCGCAAGCCGGTTAATCAAGCAAAATCACTATAGAATTGGAACAACATTTGTTGAGGTCGTGATCTCGTTAGGGGAGCACGGCTTTTTTTCTTATCTGGAAATAAACTTCACAACATTTACCATTGAATAGAAGAGGTGCATTTTGATTATAATTAGAACATATGTTCTATTGAAGGGGTGGGGTGGATGATTTTGAAGGAGCTACAACGATACACCGGTCGGCGAGTGAACATGATTTACCCGGATCGTCATAATAAGTTGACGCAACGTCGTGTTATGATTCATTCAGTTGATAACGTAATGTTTCGAGCTTATTGCTTCGACCGTCGCGCGCCCAGAGTTTTTGCAGTTAACAGGGTACTGGCCGTGTTCCCTTATACTGAAGCAGCAGCTCAATTGTGAAAATAATATTCTTCTGCTCGCTGTAACGGGTACAATCCGACTGCCGCCTACATAGTATACATCAACCCAAGTGTTGAGGTGAGCGCTATGAGTGGAAAAAAAGTCAAAAAGAAAAATACCCCTGTCTCAAGCATTGATAAAAACAAGTTTAACATGAAAATCGTGACCTCGGATGTGTGCAGCCGCTGCAGAAAATGCGAACGTGGACTCCGTTATTTAGAGAAAATGTCCCAGCCAGGTGCGGTCGGTAAAGGTGTGCCATGTATTCTCACGAAGGGAAAAGCTTATGTCTAAACGAAACAGGTGAGGGGGTCCGTGAACCGCGGGCCTTTTTTGCTGCGAGAAAGATAGGGTGCTTTTTACAAGGGAATAGGTTTATAGGGAAGCTTTCTATCAAAGACTGTGATAATATGGTAACAGTGCAATTGCAGGCAATCCAAGACATCGGAGGAATTCTGAATGGATGAAAGAACTTTAAGACGTGTAGTGATGAACACTCCTTTTTCTTATCCGTTAGTGGAAGGAAATGTGTTAAATACCCGGGTAACTGATCCGCGTCTCAAAACAAAATGCTGTTACTTAACGGTCGTTACATTAAGCGAAGACTGTGCTAAAGAAATTTTTATTAAGCCGGATGCCAGCTTTATTGTGACTCAAGCTAAGTATCAGTATGGAACATTTGAATTGAATGTTGCACGAGAGATTGAAGGAGATTCCGTTGACTACAAGGATCTGGAGAAGTATGTGGGGAAAGAGCATATGGAATTGATCGATAATCGTTTGTATTTTTACTTGCATAAATCTCTTTCTAAGTTTTAAAAGTCCTACATAGGTTCGCATTAGGAATGATGGTGAGAAATAGCGGTCGTAATGCACATAAATACATAGTAACACCATCGAAGAACTATTATTCTAGGTCAAAAGATAGGCTTATTCCTTCTAAGGGAATGAAGTCTATCTTTTTTTTGCGAATTTATATGTAAATCATTGACTACGAACAAATGTTTGCTATAATAGATTTATAGAACTAGTGTTCCTATTTTTGAGAGGGGTGTATGCTATGAATTCGACAAAAGTTAGATTTATTGAACGTGACTATTTTAGAACGATGATGGTAAGCCATAGTAGTTATTTAAATGATAGTCAAATCGAAAAAATCCTTGATACGGCTGATACGCATTGGGTTGATCTTACTTTTAAATTTTTCGATGATGGTTCGTTAACTATTATCGATAATGATACGGATCTGCATATCCCTCTCAAGGATCTTAGGGGAGCCGCTTATGATTTTTACGTGAGACAAAGAATTAGTATGATACGAACGAATCTGGAGAATAAAATACTTCAGTCTGCGTAAACTTCCTTCTTACTACCATTTTATTTGTAATCCCAAATGAGCTATATTAAGGGAACGACATAAATAAGGGAGTATGAACGATGATGGATACAGGGTTCAGAGTCAGACTTAAGCAGCTGCGGATGCAGCAAGATATCTCATTACGTAAGCTTGGTGAAAAAGCCGGTGTAAGTTATTCCATTTTAAATTCTATTGAGAATGGGAGATTCCAGCCATCTAGAGAGACGGTAATCGCATTGGCTCATGCATTGAGATACGAGCCTATTACAGAATTATTAGTTCTTTCAGGCTATGTTGACGAGGTTTGAATGGGTCGTTAATACTACTTAATTCGACAAATTATTCCAAAGTATAGTATAATGGTAACGGGTATAGAGAGAGGAGTGTTCCTATGTTACTTATTTGGAATTTTATCGGCTTGATTTTGCTATGTACAATTCTTTATTTGTCAATAAAAACACTTCTGCAAAAGGTGGATTAACAGCACAGATGGACAGCAAACGAAACATCTCCTTATTTAAGACAGAAGATCAAGAAACGTTAAGACTCAATAGACTTATGCGTGAAATTAAACGTATGATGAACAGTAAGCAAGAGCAGGGCACCTTAAAACGTTTTCTGCATTATAAGAAGAAACCAAAGACGAAACCACAGGGATGGTCTTGAAAATTACATATAGATTGGAAATGAAGTTCTTAAATCAATAATTTGTGAATGCGGTTGATATAGTCAATGGCATTCTTTTTTTGTTCCTCATAGGAAAAAGAAGTCAGAAACATGCTTTTGGAATTGGAAAAATAATGATAAAATTGTAAAGATATATATAGGGTGTATGAGCAGACCATGGCGGATTTTCCCGAATGTAGATGAAAGCATTCCAATTCCTGCATGATAAAAAGAGGTGTAGTAGATTGAGAATGGCGTTTACTGTCGACGTAGAGGATTGGTTTTGCAGCCCGGAATTGACGCTCGATGAATGGGAACGGTTAGAATTAAGAATTGAGCGGCCGATTTATCAAATTTTAGATCTATTGGACGAACAGAATGCCAAAGGGACTTTTTTTGTATTGGGTTGGATTGCGGAAAAAAGACCTTACGTGGTCAAAGAAATAGCCAGGAGAGGTCATGAAATCGCATCGCACGGATACTCACATCGGTTGGTTTACCAACAGTCGACAACCGAGTTTAGAGAGGATATACGGAAGTCCAAACATATATTGGAGCAAATTACCGGGATGAAGGTTGACGGCTATCGAGCGCCCTGTTTTTCCATAACCGAACCTGCACTAGATATCTTGAGTGAAGAGGGCTTCTTGTATGATTCAAGCGTAATTCCAAATACATTGAATGCGTTGTATTCCAAATTTAATTTAGCTCCTTCATTGCTTACTCCGTTCAAAATAAAAGATAATCTGTGGGAAATTCCTATGCCGGTTTTGAATGTAGGACGAGTTAATATCCCTTGGGGTGGAGGCGGTTATTTTCGAATCTATCCGTATCGTATGTTTAACCGAGGAGCCAGAAGTATCATTAATAATCAGGGTTCTTTTATTTTCTATACCCATCCATATGATTTGGACGAAGGGCAACCGCAAATTTTTAATACTTCCTGGATTAATAGCATTAGGCGCTACTACGGATTGAAGCATACAGCTATGAAATTGCGGCGCTTAATATCTCATTATTCGTGTACCTCTATTCGTGAATATCATTCACACATTTTTGAGGGGAAATAAGCAGTTATGGACATAAGACATGAGATTTTGTTGAATGAGGGGCTGCTGCGAAGTGTAACCGCTATCTATTGCAAGGAATTTGGAATAAGTAGATTTTCATTACAAAGTCCGGATGAGGTAGCTTTGCAAGCTTTGGCTGCCAACGGCGTTCTTACACCAGATTTTAAGCTCCAAGACTATCGGTTTGGTTACACCTGTTATGAATATTATCGCCAGACTATAGAGCCTGATTATTTTGACAGGCTGTTACTGAAGGAGTCTGTGGATCGGAAGTACATTTTGGATTTATGCTGTGGAGGTGGAGCTACAATCCATACTCTATTACAGCATCGACCTCAAGTTATCTATGGAGTAGATTCTGACGAATACCAAATGGAGCTGCTTCACTCCTTTTACAGTAAGCTGGAGAGCCGTGGCACTAAAGTTGTAACGAAGGTTGACGATGCTCATACGATCCCGTTGGACGACCAATCGGTTGATTTCGTTATCTGCCGAGTAGCTTTGCAGTACTTAAATGAGGAGCAAGCCCTGCGAGATATGAAACGTGTGCTGCAGCCCCAAGGAAAGCTATTTTTGCTTGTTCATGGCCTAGGGTACATCTATGATTATCTTTTTACTAGAAAAGGAGTGTTTCGCAAGCAGCTTTTGAGCTTTATTTTGCAGAAAAGGGATCGATACAGTACGTCAGCTCAAAATGGCCGTTCAAGAGCTCATGTTCTTACTATTCGTCGAGTAAAAAGTATTTTGACTGCGTTGGGATTTGTGAATATTCAGCTTTATACGGACAGGGAAATGATGAGTTTAGGATGGTTTCCTGTTTACTTTGCTATTGTTGCTGAGCGTAAAAATGTTAGTATAGGAGAAAAGCAATGAGTTGGTTAAGATTTGAAGGAATCGATCCGGAGGAGCAAGGGTTTTGTATAGACGGAGTTCGGTATGAAGGATGAAGGGGAAATCACATGATGGAACATGTATAATCCAACCTCAATGCTACTAACACTCTTTAATTCGTATCAAATTAGTATCAATAGCAGAGGATGGTTTCACCAAAACCCTATAGAAAAAGCAAAAGAACCTTGATTCCTCAAGGTTCTTTAAGTATGACCTGTGCTGGGTTCGAACCAGCGACCCCTACCCTGTCAAGATAGTGCTCTCCCGCTGAGCTAACAAGTCTTATTATATTGTCCGCTTCGTTAGCGACAAGTAATAATATACCAAGATGTTTTATCAATGTCAACTGTTTTGATTAAAAAAATATGAATAAGCGGCTTCATAGTATTATGAAGAAGTTTGCAGCACGCAGAACGACACCATGTGCTATAATACTAGGATACCAACCTAGTGAAAGAAGGTACAGGATGAGGGAGTTTCAACGGTCGTTTCAACCTATTCAATTGCAGGTGCATCAGGAGCAAACCCAGGACGATGCAGTCGATTGGGGTAGTAAGGAATGGGGTACTCATCGATTTCATATTCGACAGCTATTAAACCATGCTATCGATCAGCTGCAGGTTAAGGATAAGGCAGCAGTACTCGGAGCGGGTACTCATGGAGATGTGGATTTGCCTGAGCTGGCTGATCATTTTATGCAGGTCACCGTGCTGGATACAGAGCCTAATGCATTGGAAGAGATCATAGAGTCTAGCGGCGGCGTGATCTCGGGTAAATTGAAGTCGGTCATTAATGTCGACTATACTTGCTTGGATCAAGTGCAGTTTTATGAGACTTGGGAGGAAATGCTGCTGAATCAAGCTCCGGCATCCGAGATGGCAGCTTATATAAAAGATTGTGCATTCCGTGTCCGTCATCGCGAAGCTTTTCCACAATGGAAGAAGAGCTTCTCTCTTGTCGTGTCTTCCTCCGTACATACGCAGCTGTTTTACATTCATGCATTGACCCAATTTGCCGGTTACGCCGAGCAGTATGCTGAATTGGAAGTGCGTCAGGTGATAGAAGCGTTAGCGTATCTTCGTAACAGTCTGATTACAGACTATAATAAGCTGTTAATGACACTATTGAAGCCGGATGGGAAACTTGTGCTGTGGTCGGATATGATACGTTTGGACGAGCATAACGAGAACTTGCTGGAGAGTTTATATCAGTTGAAAACCGAAGAACAGAGGGTTCGCTTTTTGTTTCAGGCATTCGGGCAATATGGGATGGAGCCAGCCGTACTCGGTATGAAAGATATACATGATCACCTGCAGCACGATAACCAAATGTTCAAGTGCTGGGTATGGATGACAGGTGAAGATAAGAAATACATTACAGCCGGTTTTTCCGGTAGCTTTCGCGGATAATCTCATAACATCAAGGTAAGGCATAACACGAGGAGAAGGTTCCATGAATCATGTTTTAGACGATTTAATTACAGAAGTATTGGAATGTTATTTTGAAGATGCCCAGTGGCGGGTTGAGGCGAAGGAAAGCGGAGTCAATAACACGACACGGTTCGTTTATACGCCCATGGGTACATTTGTATTACGGATCTATGATAATCACGAAGATTTAAATAAAATCATTTATGAAAACACCGTTTTGCAGCAGCTCCAACGAGTGAAGCTGCCTTATCGTGTTCCTAAACCGTTAACTACCTTAAAGGGAAACACCTATGTAGTTACGGTTTCTGGTAAAATAGCCGTTGTCTTCGAGTATATCGAAGGTGAGCGTGCAAATATGGCTGATACCCAGCACGTAGCTGCTATAGGGCGCGCGATGGGAGAATTAACGGATGCCTTATCGCAGATGCAGTTGGATGTAGATGCGGCCTACGAACCCTATTATGAGCTGTACGAGGTTCATCCATTAGTAACGAAAGAAAGACTCGATGCTTGGATGAGAGATATGATCGATGGGCCGTTTCAAAACGAAATTCAGCTATTAAGCGGCGGGATAGACCGTTTATTAAACGATATTCCAGCATTATGCCGTCTTCCCGCTCAATTAACTCATTCCGATATAGTGGCAGGGAATGTACTGGTACTTGGAGATGAAATCTCCGGTGTGTTGGATTTTGAATTCGTTACCCCCGACTTACGTGCCATGGATGCGGCTGTTTTTTTGTGTGAGCTCATTCGACACGAGGAGGAGAACAGCTGGAGTCTGGTAGAATCGTTTATATCAGGCTATGGTCAAGCAGCGCGTTTAAACGAGGATGAAATCGACGCCTTGCCACAGTTAATATTACTTCGCAGTATGGTACTTTGCATTCATTTCCTTGGAAGATACTGGGACGGGATAGACGAAGAGCAAGATGTAACCCGCTATTTAATGGAACTTAGCCAGGTCTATGCATGGTTGGAGCAGAACCAGGAAAGACTTCAGGAGCTTTGCAAACAACAGTGGGGGTGAGTGCATGAAAAAGCTGTACAGCCAAATGTCCCTGGAAGAGCTGGATGCAGAAATGGCAGATATACTTGAAGCGATGACGAAGGTGGAGTTTCCGAGCCAGAAGGAATTGCTGGAGCGCAAATATTATACGGCAAAAGCTTACACTATGAATCCAGGTGACTTTCAACCCGGACTTTATATGGTAGAAGGTCATGAGGAGCAGTTCGAGCTAGAGTATATCAACGGGATGATGGGTTGGGGCAAAATGGGAAAAGACCCGGAGGCCAGCTTTCCTATCTCGATGCTGACTCGGGTCTAAATCCGGCACATATCTTTTGGACAATTTTCGCATTGACATACGTTTTTAAGGTAATTCATGTTTTCAATGATAATGTAGCTGTTTTCCATTGAAATGACGCCGAGCTTCTTAAGGTCACTAAGCATACGATTGACACTTTCACGGGTTGCGCCGATCATATCGGCCAGCTCGCTGTTTGTCAGTTTTTTGGTTATGAGAATTTGACTGCCGCTGCTCTGTCCGAATGAATTGCTAAGACGAATTAACGTTGAGCACAGTGCACCTGGCTTTCCGAACATCATGAGGTCACGGAACTTTGTCTGAGTCATCCGATGCATGAGTCCCATCCACTTCATGAACTCAATCGCTAGATCTCCATGCTGCCATAGCAGTGTCTCCAAGTCCTTTTGTTGAATAACTCCGATTGTACTGTCTTCCATAACCTCAGCATTGAAGCTGTTAACCGACTGATGAAAGGGGTCCAGCTGTCCGAATAAATCCCCATCTCCGTACATGTATAAGATGAAGCTTTTTCCTTCATCGCTCGTTTTTGTAATCTTGATTCTACCTTGAATCAAAAAATACAGTTTATCCGCAGTATCCCCTTCCCAGAACAAGTACGAACCCGACGTAACCTTCTGTTCATACATGATTTCCTTCAGCTTTTCTAAATTATCCTCCGAAAAACATTCCGTATTATGAACGCCGTCTACCTTCAAAGCGCAGTGCAGCATGTGATTTTCCTCCTTGACATAACGTGCGTTTTCTTATGCTTTAACCATAAAGGATTACTCTCACAGGCGATGTGATAAAAATCACGCTTTCCCTAAAAAACACGCCCATTTCTGTGATATTTGTAACATTCAGTTACGAATGAAGTTGATATAGTAATAATTAGCAATAGGGAGGCTTTGCAAGAAAGGAAGTGTAAGACACATGCTGAGCGGAGTCATATTGGCTGGAGGAGAGAATGGAATAGCACGAGCGCTGCGACTCATCGGTGGAGAAGCTTTCATAGAATGCCAAATTCGCGAAATGCAAACGGTTTGCGAGGAAATCATTATTGTGACTAATGAGCCCAAAATGTTATTGCCTGTCGTTCCGCGATCCACCAGAATCCTTACAGACTACTACCCGGGTTACGGTGTATTAAGTGGTCTGCACGCCGCATTTGCGTTGAGCAAGTACGGTGAGTTATGGGTCACAGGAAGCCATAACCCCTACGTTTATTCTTCTAGTGCAATCTTAAAACTATGGGAAAGAAAGCAGCTTGAGGTCGTTGAAGCGGTCCTTCCAGTGATTGATGAGGAACCCGACCCGCTCGGTGGAGTATACAGTAAAAGCTGTCTCGAGGTCATATCAGAGCTGATAAGGAAAGAAGAGAGCCGGGTTTCGGAGCTGCTGCAGCGGATTTCTTGGATAGGAGTTCAATTATCTGGATTACGGTCTTTGGATATTAACATTTCTGTAAATCAGAATACTTGCACTAATTAAAAAAATGCATTCGCCATTACATTCTGCAAATATCTGGCGGACAATCCGGACATTGTACAATAGACCGCAAATAAGCTAAATCGCGAATGACAAGGTGCCCGTCTAAATAGGCGATGGCGCCTTGCTCCTGGTAAGCACTCAGCATTCGGCTGACGCCTTCTCTTGTAGTTCCCATCAAGTTAGCTATTTCTGTCTTTGTCATTTTTAATTGAATGCGAATACCTTGCTCGCACGGCTCACCATAAGAGTTGCTCATTCGAATAAGAGTAGAAGCCAATGCGCCGTTCTTGCCATACAGCATCAGATCGCGAAATTTGGACTGAGTGGTTCGATGCAGCAATCCCATCCATTTCATGAATTCAACGGCAAAGCTTCCACTGCTGCTGACGAGATCTTCCAGACTACTAGTAGAGATACATCCGACTACGCTATTCTCCATGACAACTGCGCTGCAGTTAAACCGGGCTTCACTGCCGCCGATTTCCATGTAAAAATCCCCTGCTTGAAGTAAATGAAGAATGAGCTCTTGACCGTCTTCCGTAATCTTATACACTTTTACCAAACCTTGCTTAATGTAAAAGCATGAGCTTGCAGCTTCGCTTTCCCAAAATAAATGTGTACCGAGATTCTTATTTTCAAATATCATCTTTTGTTCTAATATTGAAAAGTTAGCCGCAGACAAGTACGCGGCAATTTGTGCAGGTGTGTTAACATCCATAGTCATTGCTGTATCAAACCTTTCTTCGTAGGTCATTATTCTATTGTAAAGGAAATGGATCAAATAACATACAAAAACTTTATACACCGTTAACCATTTTTGTGCTAATATGGTTCATAAGAATCAATGAAAGCGTTGTCATTTACTTGGAGCGGTGGTGTTCAATATGACAAAAGTGGTAGCGGTAATAGGGTTGTGGATTAGTGTATGCTTTGCTTTTTCTTTCATGATCTATGCTCAGGATAATGAGCCGGCTGCTACTTATATAAGTCCTGAAGGGATTCGATTTCAAAGCTACAGCTCCAAATGGGGTCCTGACAAACTCAGGGGCTTATACGAAATATTATTACAATGTGAGCATGGGGAAGAACTGAATCAATTGAAGCAAGTGACCTTATATCCTGACAAAAGTATAGGGAAAAGCGGTTATCGCGTAGGCTACTATAGTATTAAAAATAAAAGCATCGATTTATACGAGGTCGATTCTGTTCCAATTGAACGTACCTTTATCCATGAATATGGACACCATTTTACCTATTATTGGCTTCATAAGAAAGAGGGCATTTATCCTGCCCAATTAACTGAAGCATCGCAATGGTCACAAATACGTCAGCTGGACGGATATCCTATTCGTTGGTCAGGGAGCACCTTGCCTTACAGCCATAAGTGGGATCCGGAAGAAATCATGGCTGAAGATTATGTTCTGTTATTCGGTATCGATTCCAGACCTATGCCTGAGAGGCCGAGTGATGTAGTTAATTGGTTGAGACATGAGAATGATTATATTCCTTCTGTGCTATCTATTCCGGCTGTACGTCGTTATTGGCAAACAACCGCGGGCCTTCCTTCCAAGCAGCCCTTAAAAATGCCTGTCATTCAGCAGTGGGAAATAATAACTGATGAGGAAGGCGAGGAAGTAGAGCAAATCCGAGTTGTATTTTCCTCAGCGGCAGCGTCTGAGCAGCAGCAAGTGCAGTACGGCATTCGAATTGTGGGCTTCGGCGAACAGGGAGGACTCCCTGTAAGTATAACAACGGGACTTGTTGCAGAAGGTAAGAGGTTGATTGAAACTAATCTGGATATAAGGCCTCTAAGACAGGAGCTTCAGACCTTCTACGTACATATTCAAATCTGGGCTTTGGAGCCGGAAAGCAAACAAATCATGTATACGCCTTATTATATAAACTGGTTTTCTTACGATCATGACTCCAAATCGATCAAGCCGATGACGCTTCCTTTAGATAAGCAAGGAATTCGTATCATGCTGAAAAATGAGGGAATGGATAGATGGCCATTAGTCCTCATGTATTTGAATGGAAAGCCTTATAATGCTGTACGCAAATATAATGAGAATGGAGTCGACTACATTCCTCTCAGACTGTTCTCGGAAGGAGAAGAAGCTAATAGTTCTTTAAACAATGGGGACGATAAACCGGTAGATGTTCAATTTCAACGCCGTTCGGTGCAGGTTCGTATGAATCAGGAACAAGCCATGATTGACGGGAAGAGTGTCAAGCTCAAACGTTCCATTAAAAAGATGGGGATGGAACCCGTCGTCCCCGTCAGCGAACTGCCGGAATTGTTTGGCGTTGCCATTCTATGGGATGGAGAAGATAGTGGAATGATTGTTCAAACGGATACGCCTTAGCATGCATAGAACGTACCTTTATACAAAATGCTATAGCTGAGGTGATACGATGAATCGTGCATTAACCACTGCTCTATTCACAGTAGGATTAGCTCAGCTTGCCAAGGTTCCATTGGCATACCAGCAAACCGGCAAGCTGGATTGGTCTAATTTACTGAGAACCGGAGGTATGCCAAGCTCTCATTCCGCTGGGGTTGCTTCGTTAGCTTCTTATGTAGCTTTAAAAAGAGGTGTAACCTCCATTCATTTTGCTACTGCCAGTATGCTTGGCTTAATCGTCATGTTTGATGCGATGGGAATTCGAAGACAGGCGGGAATTATCGCGACTGAAGTAAATGATCTTGGCGATACAGTGGCTCAGTTAGCAGAAAAGGACCCTTCTTTGAGTCATGAGAAAAGGGAGAAGCAGTTGGAGGAGAGGCTAGGGCATTTGCCTCAAGAGGTGCTGGGAGGAGCTCTAATCGGGGTTCTCATTGGGGCAGGCAGCTTTATTCTCGAAAGACGTACACGTAAGAGAAGATTATTTCTGCCTTGGTTTGGTTAACAAATGAGAAGAAGAAAACCCTGTACTGCCGGATAAGCAGAACAGGGTTATTTAATCTTTTTATCTCTACATCGTAGCACGGTTGCCGCTAAGACTCATTTGAGGAGAAGCATCCGGATGACTAAGAGGAACGGTTATCGTAAATTTGGTACCTTTGCCGATGACGCTTTCCACTTCCATGGTTCCTTCATGATCCTGTACAATCTTATGACATATAGATAATCCAAGGCCTGTACCTGTTTCTTTTGTCGTAAAAAAGGGCAGGAAAATTTGATCCAATTCATCTTCCGGGATACCTTTGCCAGTATCCGATATTTCTATTACCGCTAGTTCCTTGTCACGGGTCAATCGTATTCGGACAAGACCTTCGTCGGCCATCGCTTCGAAAGCATTCTTGATTAGATTTAGCAGCAGCTGCAGCATTTTATCTTGATCCATCAGCATAGGAAGAGGCTCAGGTCCAGGATCAAAATCAATTTTGTGACCCAAGCGGGATGTCTCCGAATCCAAAAGTGAGATTACTCGCTGGATGCAATCTTTAATGGAATGGACCTTGAATTGAGTCGCATGTGGTCTGGAGAATTGCAGGAATTCAGCTGTCAGCATGCTCATACGCGTGATTTCATCCATGATTAAATCGTACCAAGGTTTAATGTTATAATTATCGGATTTAGATATTTGCAAGAAGCCTTTAATGGTTGTCAGCGGATTGCGAATTTCATGTGCCATCCCTGATGCCAGTTCACCTACAACCCGCAGCTTTTCTGAACGAAGCATATGCTCTTCGCGCTTTAACCAGGATTCTCTTTTCATGGTATACAAATTACGCTCAGCGATAAAGAACAAATCATCCTTGGATACACCGTCATCAGGGTAAAATGCCATTCCGTAGTTAATCTCTATGCCAGTCAGCTTAGGGAATTCAGAGGCCATCAACTGCGAAATATAGTTTTGTGTATGTCCGGAATCACTGTAGTCCAGAACAATGGCAAATTCGTCTCCACCGTAACGGGAGATGACTAAGGCTTCAGGGAACATGATACGGAGCAGTTGGGCTACCTGCTTCAGAATCCGGTTAACACCATGAAATCCGTTGATGGTATTTAAGGATTTTAAATCTTTACAATCAATCAATACAAGTGCGACCGTCTTATGCGTATGTACCAGATGCTCGAGCTGTCTATGGCATTCCTCATAGTTGTACAGACCTGTCAAAGCATCGTGAGTACTTAAATGTTTTTTCTCATTATCCAGCAGCAGGGTCTGATTTTCTATAACATATAGATATCGTTTAAATAAAATTCCTACAATAAGGCAGCTTACAGCACTAAATAATAAAACAAACATCCGATAGTTTGAAAAAGGGACATAGGTAAAAGCAATGCAGACGAAAGCAGCCGTATATGCAATACTGACGAGCACGCTGGATTGCAGCCTCTTGACCGAATACATCGGTTTGCTGATCTGAACGATGTACAGCGGCAAGCAGATATCCATTTGGCTCGACCAATGAAAGGCCATCACCAAACCGAATTGAAGGAATGCGGATCCTATAATCTTCTTTTCAGCGATATGTACGACAAGATATGCTACAGCTAGCAAGATGAGCAACCAAGGACTAGTGGCTTTATCAAACAAAATAGAAGAGAGGCAAATGACAGCTGTGTATGCAATCAGAATCCAATTATAGCTCATGCTTTCATACTCCTTATCATAATGTAGGAATGAAAGGGTATTAATGGAATTCTCTGTGGATGTGGCAATTCCTGCTGAACAATCGGTATTTAAGCTATTCTTGAATAAAAACTTTTCATTTGATCCAAAATAATGATGTTTCCAAACTCAATTAGGAGGAATATGTCCATGCAGCGTGAAAGCTTTGTAGCTGTGCAAAAGAACGGTGATGGCGACATAACAGCCTTCAAAACTTCCAATGGTCGTACTTTGCAGTACGAGCAAGCCCTTCAAGAAGTTCGCAACGGTTCTATAGAGGGAGTAAACGTTTTCAAAGGTAAAGACGGCGATTTCTACATTCGTGGCGATGCTGATGGTGATCCTACGAATAATCTGGATTCGCTGCCAATGTTCTAAAGGATAACAATAAAACCTGACCTTCAATGAGGCCAGGTTTTTTTATAATAGGCATTAGATGAGCGGAAGCATGGCTGAGAAAAACCTATCATACTAAACATCCTCTAGAGCCGATAAGAAAGCAAGTCTATTCAAATTCATAGCATTTATGTTGTTCTATAAAAGTCATATCTCCTGTTTTTCCAATATATTGTTCCATTGTATCGTCATAATGCATTAAGAATACACTGCTTTGAATGTGTCTGGGTAAAGTTAATAATTCTTCAAGGCTAGCATGCACGAAACCAGGTGAGGAGAATTGGCAGTCATGTAAAATATACTTGCACCTGTGCCTATCATATAAATTCGTCAGAAGTGTTGGGTTGAACTGGGTATCGGCACTGTAAAAAACATGATTATTCAACAGAACAGAATAGCTGGGCTTGTCAGGAATATGTTCTGAGCGGATCGTCTCTATGATGAATCCTGGTGAAATTTCTGAAGGAGATCCTTCTTCTAGAGGTACGACTTCAAAATAATCATGCAAGCTCGTAAATCCTTCTGCTTTATTCTCAAGACCACCTCTGAGGGAGTGGTTCCACAATGATTCCAAGACTCTAGAAGGTACGAACAGCTTCATTTTTTTCTTATACCCATATTTGAAGCGAAAGGCAAATTCCTCTAACCCCCCGACATGGTCCGCATGAATATGAGTAATGAGGAGACCGTCAATGCTGTCAATTTGGATATTTAATTCATGCAGTGCTCTAGGGGCCGTGGCGCCGCAATCAATTAGTAAAACAAAACCGTTATATGTTACCAAAGCATTATTATTATAATATTTTTTTGAAAAAGCACTTCCCGTGCCGATCATCTGAATTTGCAGGCTCACAAACGATCCTCCACTCGTGGTTCCATAGCACTTATGTCAATTTAAATCTACCATGTCTTTGATCCCATTTACAAGGAAAAATTTACAATGCTATTTTGATTTCATTTGCTTAAGAATGAAGGAGTCCAGCTTTTGGCTAATGGCTAACACATCGGGATGTCCGAAATTGTACTGGTGCTTCACTACAACTTGCGCCAAATCCTTTTTGAGAGCCTCAATTTCCTCCTCTAGTCGGACTGGGTCTGATGACATGCTACCATCTCCATATGACAGATTCTGTATGATTCCGATAATTGCAATATACCATGTTTATTCTAGAAAACAAAGCTTACTCCTATATCGTCATATAATATGATTTTTGTTATGGCAGCCTCTTTTTTTATTTCCCGGGGAAGCGCAGAAAACGTCAGACCGCTGCAATTTCCGATACAAAAATCCAATAGGGTATTGCAAAATTGGCGTATTTTGTATGTAATGTTATGAAGACTGTTACTTTCAACTATATCTAGTTTAAGATAAAAACATTTTTTTTGTTTAATAAGGAAAAGAGCGCAACTCTTTCCATTGATCTGAGTATAAGCATATAGAACAAAGTACAAGACACGATGGAGGTTGCTGGGATGTTTAAAGTGCCACGGATGCTAACGCTGGTGCTCTCTTTATCGCTCTTTGGAGCAACGGGGGCTATGGCCAGTTCAATATGGGGAGATTACGAAGGCTTCAGTAAGGTTAAATTGGTTATTAATGATGTAGAGAAGCAGTTCAAAGATAATGAGACTCCTGCTTTTCTAGTAAAAGGCAACGCGGTTCTACCAGTACGCGCCTTATCCGACTCGCTGCAATCTCTTGTCCGTTGGGATGATGGAACAAAAACCGTTTCGGTCTATAAGCCAAACGTTCATATGTTCGTGGCGGAAAAAGTTAACGACGATTACTCTGTGAAGTCTCCATTCGGACGCGTGCCTAAAGGCAAGAAGATTGATTTTGCTGTATTCGCTCAAGTCGATAGCTTGAAAACACCGTTTTATTCTTTCAAAATATCGATAGAGACGCCAAGCGGCCAACAAGCGGTTCCAGCTCATGAGAAAATTGTCAACGGCCAAAAAGAGAACTTCTGGTATCCATGGCCATTCTCCGTTTCCTTCAACGAAGCGGGAGATTATAAAATTCAATTCTCTATTAAGCTTGATGAAGATGGAGATTATACAGTAGTTTCCGAGAAGGTCATTGTTTCTGAATAAAGGAAACAAGATGAGTCCAACTGTGTTACATTGACCTCCATGCACGAAACGTGTTACCATACGAGGGATGACTATTTTATTATGAAATGAGGTTTTCCCATGAGCGATCACATACACGACGAGAACTGTGATCATGACCACGATCACGAAGACGATATTTTTATCGTAACAGATAAAGACGGCGTTGAGCATGAAATGGTTATGGTATATACGTTTGAAGCAAGCGAGCAACCTTATGCGGTTTTGCTTGACCGTAATGATCCGGAAGCGGACGGGGTTATCTTCAGAATCGAGGAAGAGGATGACGAGGCTTTCTTGGCCAGCATCGAAGATGAAGAAGAATGGGACCGCGTTGTTCAAATCTACAACCAAATTGTAGAAGAACAAGAGAAAGAGTAATAACAAGCAAAAAACCTTCTTGCCGTCGCAAGAAGGTTTTTTGCTTGTTGTATGGATCAAGGATCTATTTGCGTGGATTGAAATACATGATGCGACCGTTAAATAAATGCAGCTCGGCCTTCCAAAGCTTGGCCAAGTATTTGCAAAACTCGTTGCCTTTGGACTTGTCACCATGCGTGCAATCGTCAGGAAGAACGACTTGAATGTAATTACGCTCGTTATCCCCGGTTTGGTCCTTGCCCGAACCCATGAGGATATATTTGTACAAAGCGTTTTTACCTTTGAGGTAGAACCATTTACCCTCGCCTTCCGGTTTGGTTTCAATGGTGTAGGGGAACCCGGCGTCCTCATAATCCCAGCCAAGCTGTTTGCCAGTGAGATTAAGCTGCTCTTTGTAGTGCAGCAGTTGATCTTTCAATTCATCCAAAGTTAAGGAAGAAACGGTGGAGCCATCTACAAACTTAATATAAGCGCTTTGAGCCATTACCGATACACCTGCCTGTAAAATGGACTGGAAAGGTTTTCATCATTCATAATAAGAACATCATAGCATTTCAAGGCTGGATTGACAATATGATGAACCGTTGTATCATTATGGAGGATATACTGAAATGGTTGTACAGAGAGAGGAGACAGAAGAGTGAAAAAATTTAAAGGTTATATGCTTGTAACGGATATGGACGGCACTTTATTAGACAGCAATAAAACAATCAGTATTGAAAACAAACAAGCGATTGAACGCTTTGTAGCGGAGGGCGGAATATTCACGCTGGCTACAGGAAGAATAGCGAGCTCGGTGAAGCGTTTCGCTGATGTACTCCCATTGGGAGCACCAGCTATATTATACAACGGCTCCATGATTTACGATTTTGCCACGGAGAAAGTCGTTTGGCAGAGAACGCTGGAGAGGTCCGTAACATCGATTCTAGAACAAGTAATAGAGAAATTTCCTGAGGTTGGCGTGGAGATATACTGCGGCAGTGAACCCTATTTTCTTCGAGAGAACAGGATTACGGACCATCATCGTAGAATGGAAAGCTTTATGAGGCCCATGACACAAGATATGCATCAATTGACCGAGCCATGGTTAAAGGTGCTGCTGGCATGGGAGCCAGAACGTCTTAATGAGGTTGAGACCTATGCAGCTCAATTCACTGAGCATTTTACTTGGGTTCGATCTGATGACAAGTACTTGGAAATATTGCCTGCTGAAACGACTAAAGGACATGCCCTTGAGGAATTAATAAAATTGACGGGGATCGAGTTATCCCGATGTATTGCGATGGGGGATCATTTAAATGATCTTGAAATGCTTCGCAGAGCAGGAGTTGGAGTTGCTGTGGCTAATGCCCATGCATCACTTGTGGAAGTCTCTAACCGATCGTGTAAGCACCATAACGAACATGCGGTGGCCGATGTGATCGAGTGGCTGGAAAGTCAAGTGTAGCAGCTACGAAAAATAAAAAAGGGAACACGCTCATGATACGCTGCGTGTTCCCTTTTTCTTATTGGACGAAATCATTTATCACGATTCCTGCTAGAAAATAGCCTGAGTCTCAACAATAACCTTTACATTCTCAATACTTCTGTCCTCAGGTCCTTTAACAGGAAGCCCTACTTCTACATGTTCGGTAATATAGTCGATAAGATCTTGAGAGATGACCTCACCCGGCAGAAGAATCGGAATACCCGGAGGGTATACATATATGAATTCCGCGATGATTCGATCAGCGGATTCCTTGAACGGTACAATCTCCGTATCGCCATAGAATGCGTCACGCGGCGTCAAGGTTAGCTGAGGAATTTTCGGAATTTTGATGACCAATTCGTTAACTTCACGTAAATTGTAGTTTTGGCTGGAAAGTTCTCTTAAAGCTGTCAACAAAATGTCGATGTTTTCCTGAGTGTCACCAGGCGTAACAAGGCACAAAATGTTGTATAAATCACTTAGCTCAACTTCGATGTTGTAATGCTCGCGAAGCCAGTTCTCTGCATCATATCCCGTTATGCCAAGATGTCTAACGTGAATATTTACTTTGGTTGGATCGTGGTCGAACGTGGCTTCTTTACCTAGAATTTCTTCACCGAAGCAGCTAAGTCCAGGAATCTCATTAATGGATTTGCGGGCAAATTGAGCCAGTTCAATAGCACGGTTGGCAAGCTCTTCTCCATTCAATGCCAGATGCCTGCGAGCCGCATCAAGCGACGCCAGAAGAACATAGGAGGTGGACGTTGTAGTCAGCATGCTGATAATCGTTTTGGCACGACGAACGTTGATTCTGCCTTCCTTAATATTCAGAACAGAGCTCTGTGTCATTGAGCCTCCAAGCTTGTGAACGCTAGTAGCGGCCATATCGGCACCCGCACTCATAGCGGACATAGGCAGCTTGTCGTTGAAGTGAATAAGAACGCCGTGAGCTTCATCTACCAATACAGGTATGTTAAAGCTATGAACTAAATCCACAATTTCTTTCAGGTTGGCACAAACACCGTAATAAGTCGGGTTAATGACAAGTACGGCTTTGGCGTCAGGATGCTTCTCAAGCGCACGTTTAACGGAACGTGTAGTAATTCCATGATCGATCCCTAAATTCTCATCACGGACAGGCGAAATGAAGACAGGCTTGGCTCCGGCAAAAATAATGGCGGACATAATGGACTTATGTACATTCCGCGGCACAATAATTTTATCGCCTTGGGAGCAAACCGTTAAGATCATTGTCATGATGGCGCCGCTGGTGCCTTGTACGGAAAAGAACGTATGGTCAGCCCCGAAGGCATCGGCTGCAAGCATTTGAGCTTCTTCGATGACACCCGTCGGCTGATGCAGGTCATCAAGCGGTGCTATATTGATAAGGTCGATGGACAGGGCGTTGTCTCCGATAAAATGTCGGAACTCCGGGTCCATCCCGACTCCTTTTTTATGGCCTGGAATATGGAATTGAACGGGATTGCGCTCTGCGTGCTGCTTCAAAGCAGTAAAAAGAGGAGTACGTTGATGATCCACTGTCATGCCTACCTTTCATAGTAAAATAAAGACGGGTTGAGGCCCAATATGGACCCCAACCAAGTAATACTAAACCAAAATGGGACAAGGATGCAAGGGGATTTTTTGACGTTTAACAAAACTTAACGAGCGGCTTAGGGAATTCTTATCTGCAGGGTAGTGGGAACCCGAAGCAGACCGCGGTTTTGTCGAATTTGTTAATCTTGGGGGAGTTTATTTTCCTATAGAAAAAAATTATGATACCATAGCAATATACTTTTAATTGGGAGGCAATGGATAACACTATGAAAAAACAGCTGGCCATTATAATGGTACTGCTGATGACGATATTTATCGGCTTCGGCATCATCATTCCGGTGCTTCCTGATGCGGTAACGGGATCTGGAGCCAGCAGCTTCCATCTGGGCATGCTGCTGTCGATCTATTCATTGGCTTCATTCCTCATGTCGCCAATCTGGGGCAGTATTTCTGACCGTATAGGCAGAAGACCGCTGATTATGATAGGAACGCTTGGTTTTAGCGTAAGCTTTTTCATATTCGGACTAGCGGATGGCAACTTGCTGCTGATGTATGCTTCACGTATACTGGGCGGACTGTTCTCTGGTGCTGCGACAGCTTGCGCAGTAGCTTATGTTGCTGATATTACGACAGAAGAAAATCGCACAAAAGGGATGGGACTTGTCGGAATGTCCATCGGACTCGGTTTTATTTTTGGACCTGCGGTCGGAGGGATTTTAAGTCAATGGGGTTACCAGGTTCCGTTTTTTGCATCCGCAATCTTGGCATTGCTGACTTTTCTGTTCGCACTGGTCATGCTGCCAGAATCGCTTAGTGAGGACAAGCGGCGCAAGCCGCAAGCAAATGGTCCTAAGCCTTCACGTTGGACAGCCTTTGTAGGTTCGTTAAAGTATTTGTATGTGCTGTCCTTCTTCGTATCGTTCACTCTGGCCGGGCTTGAAGCTACGCTCCTTTTGTTCGAAAAGGACAAAATCGGAGCCACTTCGTTGGATTTGGGGATTATGTTTGCGGTCAGCGGAGTAGTTGGAGCATTGATTCAAGGTGGTGTCGTCCGAAGATTTATCAAAAAAGGCGACGAAGCACGCGTTGTTGGAATCGGATTGATTTTATCCGCAATCGGTTTTGTGTTAATTTTGTTCTCCACCAATTTAGTTACCGCTTCCATCTATTTGTCAGTATTTGGTGCAGGTAATGCACTGATTCGTCCTTGTGTGACATCGTTGATTACGCAAAAAACGAAGGTAGGGCAAGGGGTCGCTTCAGGACTAAGCTCATCTATGGATAGCTTGGGAAGAATTACAGGGCCGTTGCTTGGAGCGGGAATATATCAATACAGTCAGAATCTTCCGTTCTATACTGGAGCCATTTTATCAGTGGCAGCACTATACTTGTTATACCGGTTTATGGCGGTCGACAAGGAAGCATCTACTCTTAGTCAACGTGCTTAAAAGAATACGGTACATACGTTTTGTTAGTAGTTGGGATATAGGCAAAGCCGCCGGCTCATCATTCTGAGCTCAGGCGGCTTTATGTATTGTGGCTAGAAGTTCGTGAGACAAAATTGTGAGAGCAGGCTCCAGGTAAGCTCGCGTCGGCTGCTTACTCCCGTCTTCTCGAAGATGGACTTTAAATGATCTTGTACTGTATAAGAGGATATATATAAAGTATGGGCCAGCTCTTTGGTCGAATAGCCTTTCACAACCAATTGAACGATTTCCTTCTTACGCACAGATAATCCATATGATTGTAGGAAGGCTGCTGGATTGCCATTCTCATGGATTGAGCAGCCGATAGATCACAGTGATCGCTTCGGCTCGAGTTATTTTTTGATCGGGACGGAAAGTTCCGTCTTCATAGCCGTTGAATAGATGAGCCTCTTGAACGGCACTGATCGCATCGCCGGCCCAATAGTCAGAGGGAACGTCTTTGAAGGGGGCAGTGACGTTTGCTTTCAGCATTTCGCTGCGGGACAGAATTGCAGATATCTCAGCACGGGTAATCGTATTCTTCGGACGAAACGTATGATCGGGATAACCGTTGATAAGTCCATACTCCACAGCTGTAATAATGTAAGTGCGATCTTCTTTATTCGTGCCGATGTCGGTCATATCTGATTCAGTGCTGTTGGATAGGAACAATTCCTTGGCTTTGACAAAATAACGAATAAATTCCGCTCGGGTAATATATTGATCCGGTTTGAAGGAAAGCTTGTCCGTTTCCTTATCCAAGTATCCGTCAATATACTTCTTATCGTATAAAGCGGATATTTCCTTTTGAGCCCAATGTCCTTGTACATCGACAAAATCCGTAGGGATTCCGTTCAATGATAATACATATTTGGTGACGGCCTTATATTCTTCTTCCGATAAGGAGCCTGGAGCATTATCAGGCATATTGCGGCTAATAAAATCGTAAGCCTTGTCGTAGGTTCCGATTTTTTTCTTCACATGATCGCTCACCACAGCAGGGAATTTACCGGATCCTTTTCCGTCCGTTGCATGACAAGCAAGACAATGCTGCTGATAGACGGCTTCCCCACCCTCAGGTGCGGCAGTTACTTGCGCAGCAGGGGGAGCAGCTTCAGCTGTTTTGGTGAACCGCAGTTGATGTTGAAACAAGACTCCGCTTGCTACTAATGCACAGCCAAGCAAAATAAGAAAACTCCGTCTAATAGGTCGTTTGCGATGCATCATAGGGCACTCCTTATAGTTGTCACTTTTCTCCATTATAAACGAAAAAGATGACAGAAGTGTGAAAAAGTTAACGGTTTTTAGCTATATTTGATGAAAAAAAGCTGCCCCGTGACTTCCTACCGGGTACAGCTCTTGGCGTAAGTATATTTTGGTTGAAGCTACTTCGCTTCTTTGTTCTTACCATGGCTGGAGCCGCGCTTATGCTCGACCATTTTTTCAATCCACGGCGTCATTTCCTCTTTGATCTTGGACACCAGCTGGTCCTTGGCAATTCCTTGTGCGGCAGCAATTTCAGCTAACGATTTACCTTCCTTCAGCTGAGACTTCAGTTGATCCTCAGAAATTCCGATGATAGATGCTAGCTTGTCCGGTGCAGGGACCATCTTGTGGTGCATCCCGTGCTTGCCATGCCAAAACCCGCCCTTATGGTTGACCATAAATTTCAGGTGCTTCTCCATGTTGGCTTTCATCTTCTCGGCCTGCTCTGCGGTCAGCTTCCCTGCCTTAACGGCTTCGTCTATTTTCTTGCCCCGCATTGTTTTCAGCTTGTCGATCAAATCGGCTTCACTGATCCCTTTATCCTTAGCGATTTCCACCAAGGACTTTTCTTTTAATGAAGCGGAGAGGTTCTCCTTGTCCATGCTAAGAATCGCAGCGGCTTCCTCGAGAATAGGGATCGATTTCCGTTCGCCTTTTTCGGAATGCTTGCTTTCCTTGCTTTTTTCACCACGATCCTGCTTCTGTTCGGCTGGACCTTGCAGAAGGACTGGCTGCTCGGATGGCGCGGCTTGCGCCTGCTGTCTAGTGGTGGAGAGAGCGACTCCGCTCAGCAGTAAAGTAAAAGCTAAGCTTGTGACAATAACTCTGTTCGTATGAACGCTTCTCATCATGTTACCGCCTTTCGCAAAATTTGATTAACCCATTGGATGGGGTAACCAATTATAGCGTGTGCAAATTAACTTAATGTTACTTTAAGAGAACCTTAGCGTTACATAAATTTTCAAAGACTCTCGTATAACATTACGCAAATAAGAATTTGCAGTTTCAGCTTCTTTTATGCGAAAAGGAGTTACATGGAGGCATTGCGTGCCATTTGATAAAGAGGCATCAAGGTTTGGATTGTACTTTTTACCAGCTCTATAAACTGGGGACCATCAGCAAGCACAGGATCCGAGGAAGGCAAGTTTTGCCCGATAAGCAGTTCAGCCTTTTTGACATCTCGGAAACGTTCCAGCGCCTTCTTAAGCTCGGTATCATCAAGTTCATTGAACTCAAATGCATCCTTTTTCATATGATCGAATGAAAGCATATACTTATTAGGAATGATGCTGCGAACCTCATCGAAATGATTCAGATAGGCTTGGGCAATAGATTGCTTTGCAGGGAGTTCGTAAATTAAAGCAAGCCATATAAACACACGATCATCAAAAAGCCCTACCTGGAAGTGTGGATACTGCTTATATCCGCGTTTATTGTGGCAAACCGCCATCCAAGTATCTACTGGGGCATTAACCGTACGGCGGGCATGTTTAGCAATATGCAAAAACATTTCGTCTCCTGCCAAAACGGCTGTATCATCGCAAATCGCGTCTCCAATAGCCTTGAATTTAGGTTGTATCCGTTGCTGAATACCTTCCATCCGTCCTTCCAATCCTGGAATGGCGAATACGTCAAAATCGGCTTGCTTGAACCCTTCAAATATCATGCGAATTTCCTCCTGAGCGACCAAAAATTGCTTATGTATATGAAAATACTATATCACACTGGTCGAATCGAGGCGAATAATACAATAGAACATAAGAATGAAAAAAGCCAATAGAGCGTGGATGAACAGCTCTACTGGCCTTGGATTCTATAAGTATTAACCTTGATTAGGTTTGACGAGGATTTTGCATTGTTTTCTATCTTTAGTAAGCACTTCAAATCCTTTTTCAACGATATCATCAAGAGGGATAATGCTTGTAATGACCGCATTTCCATCAATAACGCCGCTTGCGAGAAGGCGGATCACTTCAGGGAATAAGCGAACATAAGCATAAGAACCGCTAATTTTGGCTTCGGTTCTTACAATCGTATTAGGGTCAAAAGTAACTGGCTTTTCCCATACGCTAACAATTTTGAACTCTCCGTTAGGACGTACTGAACGAACTCCGGAATGGAAAGTTGCTTGAACGCCTGCTGCGTCGAAAGCAACATCCACACCACCATTGGTTTCGTCTAGGATGAGCTGAGCAGCATCAACTTCCATAGGGTTAATTACTGTAGTAGCCCCAAGTTCCAACGCCTTTTGCCGACGTTCCTCGGACACTTCGATAACATAGATACGGCTAGCTCCCGCAGCCTTGACCGCTTGCAGCAGCAGCAATCCTATAGGACCTGCGCCAAAAATGGCTGTGCTGTCACCAACGTTGAGCTGGCTTTGCCGAACTGCGTGCACTGCTACTGCCGTAGGTTCAACGATGGCCCCTAATTCTAGGCTCATATGGTCAGGAAGCAAAAAGACGTTTTCTTCACTGGCTACCATGTACTCGGCGAAGCCGCCGGATTTAGTATAACCGTAGCCTTGTCTGCTGATGCACAAATTCACGAAGCCTCTTCTACAATTATCACATTTACCGCATGGAATTAATGGTTCAACGGCTACTCTGTCGCCAATCTTAATTGTATGAACATCGGGTGCCACCTCGATAACCGTACCCGAAAATTCATGACCAAGTACAGGCTGTGTACGTATAGGATAGGTGCCTGCCAAGTATTCATGCATATCGCTTCCGCAAATACCTGCATATTCAACCTTTATTTTGACTGTTCCCGCTTCAAGTTGAGGGATGTCTACATTCTCCACTCGAATATCTTTGGGTCCATAAATTTTAGCTGCTTTCATCATGGAACAGCTCCTTTATATAAATTAGGATGATGGTTTCATCGTTCTTTATCATTGTACTTCCGTACTTACTTTAAATAAATTTATACATAATTAATAATAGTTAAGTGTTACTTAAGTATTGTTCGCAGCAGTCCGCATTTGTTTGAATGTGACGACTGCATATAGAATTAGAGCAGATGAAGTGTATGCCTCAAATTATTGATAAATATTTTGGACGTATTTGATAATTTCTTTTCTTTGGATGTGACTAAGCTTAAATGAATTGAATTGTGAACGGGTGTGTTCAATTCGATGACGACGAACTCATCCTTTAAATATTCGGGCTGATTCCTAAAAGAATAATCAAGGCCTATTGTTACAGCTGTGCCATCTTCGGTTGCTCTGCGAATCGCATCTTTATTGTTCGTAGAGAAGAGTATGGTAACGTCCCCGTAACGCTCTTGAAATTGATCCATGTACCATTTCAAATAGTCATCATTGTACAAAACGAGCGGCTGCTTTTTTAACTCCTCTGGTGAAATGGACGTATTTAATGCCAAAGGTGATTTTCGACTGATACACACTACAACTTTACCTTCCATCAACGGTTCTATGATCAACCCCGCATGCTTCTCCAAGTAAGGCTCGAATAGAATGATCAGACCCATATCAATTTTATTGTGCCGAACATCATCGATGATTTCGTGCGTCCCTTTTTCCATTATTTCCATTTGAATGTTGGGATATTGTTTTTTGAGCCCCAAGATGGTATCCAGGTATAAAAATAATGGGCCTGGAATAGTAGCTATACGGAGTTCTCCGCATTGTGTATTGGAATATCCGCCGGCTTCGTCGCGAAGCTCCTGCAATTTGTCCAGCACTTCAACAGCTTTTTGAATGATGACTTTTCCTTCTGCTGTCGGTGCCGCACCTGAGCGGGAACGGGTGAATAAAGTCACCTTAAGCTCTGCCTCCAGATTGGAGATGGACTGGCTTACAGCAGATAAGGTTACGTGAAGATTTTGAGCTGCTGCGGTTAATGAACCGGCCTTAGCAACCTCGACAATGATTTCTAGCTGCTCCAAATGCATCAAGGACCATCCTTTATATAAGTAATCTTTGGGTATGATTCAATAACTGTAGAGTAACAAAAATAGACCAAACCCACAAATTGTGATCCAACATCTAGATTGTTTGGGATGCTGTATAGCGAGGTTTTGAATTGAAGACCCTGAACCTTAAGAACGTTTGTTTTCATAATTTACCAGTCATGGTACAATCAAATAGATTGGGTATCTATCCTGGTCATTAGAAAGTAAGCGATTTCTATAGGCAGGCTAATTATTCGGAGGTGTATCTTGTGAACACAAGCTTAAAAGGGAAGATTGCACTAGTCACAGGTTCAAATGCAGGAATCGGACGTGCTATTGCGATATTGTTGGCAGCAAATGGTGCAAGTGTCGGGGTCACTTACTTGAACAATAAAGATCAGGGTGAAGCTACGGTAGCTTTGATTCGTGAGGCTGGAGGGAAAGCTGAGCTGTTCCAAGCGGATGTAACGAATATTGAACAGATAGATGCGTTGGTTTGCGGAGTCGAAGCCTCATTTGGAGGTAAAGTAGATATCCTCGTAAACAACGCAGGACATCTAATCGAGCGGTGTCCGAACTCGGATATGAACGAAGCTTTATATGACCAAATTATGAACGTGAATTTAAAAAGCACCGTATTTATGTGCAAAAGAGTTCTCCCGGGGATGAAGGAGAAGGGAGCGGGACGTATTGTGAATATGTCGTCAATAGCCGCCCATAATGGCGGAGGCCCTGGTGCCAGCATTTATGCGGCAAGCAAGGCAGCCGTCTTGAGCTACTCCAAGGGACTCGCCAAAGAAGTTGCGGGAGATGGGATTACCGTGAACATAGTTTCTCCAGGCTTTATCGGACAGACTGCCTTTCATGCGACATTCACAAGCGATGAGGCAAGAAAAGCTACCGTTAACGGAATCCCGTTGAAACGGGAAGGGACGCCGGATGATGTGGCAGGAGCCGTGTTATATTTGGTATCTGATCTGGGTTCTTATTTGACTGGCGAGTCTATAGAAATCAACGGTGGAATGTTCATGCGCTGATGCGATAGAACCGATCATACTGAGTTTTGACAGAGAAGGAGAATCCTAATGAGCCAACCGTTATATCAACCCCAAAGTGGAGCACTGACTGTACAATATGAGCCGGATAGCACAACCCAGATGATTGAGAATCCTCCTCGATTTACTTGGATTCCCGCCCAGCTCGATAATGACAGCTATATATTGCAATATTCTAAATCTTCACAGTTTGAAGAGGTCCATACCGTAACTGTACAACCGATCCCTTATAATTTGTATACTCCAGATGAAGTTCTAGCGGCAGGGAATTATTATTGGCGGTACGCCCTTCTGGATTCCGAATCAGGAGGCGGACAAACCGAATGGAGTATCGTAAGAAGCTTTACCGTTCCTGAGGGATTGCCGCAAACGCCTCTACCAAGCAGAGAGGTGCGGTTTCAACATGCCGCAACCGAGCACCCGCGCCTATGGCTACAGGCCAATGAACTGCCGGATTTTAGGCAAAAGGTCAAGGAAGACTCAGCCTACTGCGGTTGGGACGTTTTCATGGAGCGTTCGGTGAAGCCTTGGATTGTTAAAGAGCTTATTGCTGAGCCGGAGCCTTATCCTAACAACAAACGGGTTGCTAAGCTGTGGCGTCAAATGTACATGGATTGCCAGGAAGCGCTGTATGCGATTCGTCATCTTAGTGTAGCAGGAATTGTATTGGAAGACGAATTGCTAGTGAATCGAGCTAAGCAATGGCTGCAGCATGTTGCATCATGGGATCCGCAAGGACCTACGAGCAGGGATTACAATGACGAAGCGGCTTTTCGGGTTGCAGAAGCACTCGCATGGGGCTACGACTGGTTGTATGCCCATTTGACCCCGTCGGAGAGGGAAGAGATTCGCAGCAAGCTGCTCCAAAGAACAGAGCAAGTAGCCTTCCATGTCATGGAACGCTCTAAGATTCATCACGTTCCGTTCGATAGTCATGCGGTTCGCTCCTTGTCCTCGGTGCTAATCCCGTGCTGTATCGCCATGTTCGGAGAGGAGCGGAAAGCGAGGGAATGGTTAGACTATACCTTGGAATATTATGCGTGCCTATATACCCCTTGGGGAGGAATAGACGGAGGATGGGCAGAAGGACCCATGTACTGGACTACCGGGATGGCTTTTGTAACTGAAGCGATGAACCTATTGAAGAAGTACACGGCTATCGACTTCTACGAACGTCCATTTTTCCGCAAAACCGGTGATTTTCCGCTTTACTGCTTCAGTCCCGATACACTTCGGACAAGCTTTGGTGACCAATCGACGCTTGGCGATCCGGTCAGCTTGAAAACCGGGTTTAATATCCGCCAATTTGCTGGTATTACGGGCAACGGCTTGTACCAATGGTATTATGAGCAGACGAAAGAGATCGATACCGATTCGGAGATGAAATTTTACAATTACGGTTGGTGGGATTTCCGGTTTGATGAAATGATGTATCGATATGATTATCCTGAAGTACAAGTGCAAGCTCCAACCGAGATAGAACGGGTCAAATGGTTCCGTGATATCGGGTGGGTCGCGTTCCATTCCAACATGGACAAGCCTGACGATCACATCATGCTGCTGACCAAGAGTAGTCCATACGGCTCCATTAGTCATAGCCACGGGGATCAGAACGGATTTCTGCTGCATGCCTACGGAGAGCCGTTAGCCATTGAAAGCGGGCATTATGTTGCCTTCGGTAGTACGATGCACATGAATTGGAGGAAACAAACCCGGTCTACGAATAACCTGTTAGTGGATGGGCTTGGGCAGTACTCAGGTACGAACAAAGTGCTGAACATGGCTGCATCCGGTGTTGTAGAGGCCGTGGAAACCCATTCGACGTACACTTATTCCCGCTGCAACGCTACGGCTGCATATAAAGAAAATGTGCCGTATCTCGAACGCTACGTTCGGGAGCTGTATTTCGTCAAGGAATCCTATATCGTTGTAGTCGATCACGTTGATTTATCGCAACCAGGCCAGGTGGATTGGTTGTTCCACACCTTGTACGAAATGAAACTCGGAGCCCAAACATTCCGCGTACTAGGGAAAAAGGCAGAGATGGACGGACGATTTGTTTACAGCTCGTCTGGGGAATTGGAACTGTCCCAAAGCAATGTCTTTACAGATGTGGATCCGTCAGAGATCGAAGGATTGGATTGTCAATGGCATTTGAGTGCGAAGACGCATGCTGCACAAAGCCATCGCTTAGTTACCTTGCTTGTACCAATGCGCAAAGGAGAGACGAAGTATGTTTCTTACTTTATGGACGATCAAGGTCATGGAGTCGATTTATATTTTACGGAGGACGGGCAGACTCATCGAGTCCAAGTTCCGAAAGCTTACTAAATTGCACTCATAAGTTTAGAGAATTAATAAATCCCCCTGTTTGACGGAAGCTTGAATTTCCGTAGCAAATAGGGGGATTTATTAATTTCAGTAGGGAGTTATTTTCCTGCTTTTACTTCTTCAAGCAAGCTCAGATCGATGAACTTGCTTAGATCAAGCTCTTCTTTTTTCACTTCTTTAATGTAGCCGGCCTCAATCGAAACTTTGGCCATTTCTTCGATAGCTTCCTTACTTACGTCAGTAGTTAAGTTCAAACGGGAGAGGGCTGCTTTTATGAGCGCAATGTCCATCCCTTTGCCACTAAGTGCTTTCAAACGATTGTTGATCAGCTCGTAAGACTGGTCGGGGTTTTTCTTAATAAAATCAATAGCATCTGCATTGGCTTTGATTGCTTGCTTCGCCATATCGCGATGTTCTTTCAGGAATTTGTCGCTTGCTACAAGAATGGTTAAAGGGTAATTTCCGTTGTTCGGCGGGATTTTATCCCAATCTACGATGATTTTACCGATACCTTCCTGCTCCATTTGTGTACCCCATGGCTCAGGAATCAATGTAGCGTCAATTTCTTTTTGGCGCATAGCGATCAGTGTATCGGCAGGAGCACGTGCAATAATTTGAACACCGGTTTTATCGGTAGTGACATTTAAGTTATTTTGCTTTAGCAGCAGTCGCAGTGAGATTTCGTTGGTGCTGCCTTTAGTCGGGATAGCAACGGTTTTGCCTACTAAATCCTTTACACTAGTAATGCCGGATTCTTTGCCGACAACAAGAACAGCGCCGCCATTGTTAGAACCGGAAATGACTTTGAAGTTTTTACTTTTAATATACTGGTTTGTTGAAGGACCTGGACCTACGAAACCGAGATCGATTTCGCCTGTAGCTAGTGCAGTGGAGAAGTCGGAACCGTTATCGAAAGGCGTGACTTCGATCTTGACATTCTCACCCCAATATTTCTGGAAGAGTCCTTTTTCTAATGCAATATAGCCTGGAGCATGGGTTACATTCTTGAAAATACCTAACTTAACAGTTGAAGCGGGCGTGGATTTGACACCGCCTGCTGCGTCTTTGGTGGACTCCTCTTTCTTTCCGCAAGCCGACAGCACCAGAACGGCAATCATTAAGATGGCTAGTGATAGGGTAAATCTTTTTTTCATCGTAGTACTCCCCTTTAAACGCTTATTTTTGTTTGGCTGATAGACCATAGCGGACCAAAATGGTATCTTCCAGCCGCTTGAAGCAGAAGTGATCGGACAAAGTGCCCAATACGGCAATGATGATTACGATACATAACATTAAAGCGGTATCTGCAAGGTTGCGTCCGTCCTGCAGCAGCTGACCCAAGCCTACGCCCTTGGCGATCAATTCACCGGCTACCAGAGCCCGCCATGCGAACGCCCAAGCAACACGGACGCCTGTAATCATATGAGGGAAAGCTGCGGGTACCATAATTTGATAAAACATTTTAAAGCCATCCCCAGTTCCCATCGTTTGCGCCGCCTTTAGGTAAATTCGAGGGATGTTCATAATACCAGTACGGCTGGACATGGCCATGGTCCATGTTGCGCCTAGCGTAGTAATGAAGATGACCGAGAAATCATTCATCCCGAACCAGATAATGGCGAATGGCAGCCAAGCAATGCTTGGAATCGTCTGCAGAGCGACGACAAGGAAACCGAGCGTATCGTCAAGAAACCGATATTTGGCAAATAGGAAGCCAAGCACCGTACCGATAACAATGGATAAGATAAATGCGGTAAGCAATCGTCGTATGCTTTCTAATGTCGCTTCAAGCAGCTGCCCATGTACGAACCCGTCATAGAACGCTTGGACGGTTTGAGTGACTGAGGGGAATTTCCAGCCCCAATCAAAAATTCTAAATCCCGCTTCCCATGCTATCAGAAGTAGAACCAGAAAGAGGGTTCTTCTTAATGCTGTACTCATCGCCCATTTCCTCCTTTACCACTTTTTCCAGCTCATCTGCCAATGCATCCATAATGCTGCTTTCTACGTGGTGGAGAACAGGGTCGGCCCAATCTCTTGGTCTCGCTGCACGAACCGGAAATTCCTTCTTTATCGTTCCAGGGCGCGTGGACATGACTAGAACTCGATCCGACAGAATCACGGCCTCGCGAATATTGTGGGTAATAAACAGAATTGTTTTTTGAGTGCGCATCCAGATATCTTCCAGCTCTTTATGTAATATGAGTCGCGTTTGTTCGTCCAGAGCTGCGAATGGTTCATCCATTAGTAAAATATCGGGGTCCATAGCGAGCGCTCTAGCAATCGCAGCCCTTTGCTTCATGCCGCCTGATAGTTCATGAGGATAACGGTCGGCGAATTTGCTCAAATGAACGGACTTGATTTGCTCCATTGCCATTGCTTCGCGCTCTTTTTTGCCGATACCCTTTTGCTTTAGACCAAAGGCTACATTGTCCAGCACGGTGAGCCAAGGAAATAGTGCATGCTCCTGGAAAACGACAACGCGATCTGGACCCGGTGTACTGCAAGGCTTGCCGTTGACGGTAATCGAGCCCTGTTCAGCCTGCTCTAGGCCTGCTACTAGGTTCAGCAGCGTAGACTTCCCGCATCCCGACGGGCCTAGCAGTGAAACGAATTCCCCTTTTTGAATCGATAGCGACACGTTATCAATGGCAGTAAAAGATCCTCCTGTCCTTTGATGGAACGTCTTGCTGACTCCCTTAATTTCGATCAATGACGCTCACTCCCCTAAAAACCGATGAATGTTTTTCTTTTGAAAGATCAAACGCGAACCGCAGGTTAACGGATATCGAAACAGTACTGGTCCAAATGTCCTATAACATTTGGAGCCTATTTGTACGATAAAATAGGTAGGAGTATGCCGATAAACGATAATACATGTAAAGCTTTTTGCGATTACGCTTTCTTATACCAACCTATTCTATCGGAATTAATGTGTTTGTCAATATAAAGTTTTCAATTACAGGAAAAGGTTGTATTATTTCGGCATTAAGTAACAACTAAGGCTTCCTACTTTATTAAAATTTTAATGGGAAAGGTTTGAGCTGCAATGAAACAATGGAAACGAGTGCTGATTATGGGATCATTGCTGGGTGGAACATTTACCGCGGGGGTCTACGCTGAAGATATATTGCAAAGAGTGGAAGCGTACCTGCGTCCGGATTTCAATATTGTGTTGGATGGGAAAGCCATAAAGCTGGAAGGACCGACCCTGGTTTATCAGGACAAAAGTTATTTACCATTAAAAGAGCTCGGCAATCTGTTGGGTGCAAACATACTTTGGAAGAGCGACAACAAGACGATCTACATTAACAGCCGGATTAATTCAGAGCAGACACCTGAGGATAAGGATGCTACATACGAGGAGTTTACTCTGCGTTCGCCTGCATCACAGTGGGTAACGTATCTAGGTGCGGATTATCCGCTGCTAAGTGTTTATTCGGATAGCGGCTCGGGAGTTTATTATCGATTATCTGATTTGCGCAGGATGGGCATTGATACGGAGGGACTGAAGAAAAACCGGGAGAAGCTGACCGGGGTTCTGTACGTAAGTGACTCGGAAGCGAGAAAGAGATGGCGCCAAGCACCGTCCGTAGCGCGCGTGAACAAGGAAAATTACGTCATCGCTAATGAAGTGAATACGGAAAAATTAAGCAAGCTCAAGGAATATGTAAAAAATACAGCCAATTTCACGATCAAGGATTTTTATTATTCAACCAAACCAATCATGATTGAAAAAATAAGCAGCAATGATGATCAGGACCGTTATGAATACTTGGTTTACCAAACAATGAGCGGTAGAGGTTCCGGTTACAGCATTAATCAAAATCATTATTTCCGAGCCATACTCCGGTTGGACAAGCAAGGTTTTGGAGAAAATTTGACTTATAGCGTAAACGTAGAAACCCGTACTGACCTCAATGATGAGCTTGATACCAAGATAAACAAGCAGAACCAGCAAAGCGAAGAACAGAAATAATCCCATTGAAGTGATGAGGATCGTCTCCAGCGGAGGCGGTCCTTTTTAAATAAAAAAATGGATTGAAATCAAGGAAAAAAGTCAATAATCCAAGTTGCTAAATCATATGATTCATAATAAGATAGAATTAAGTAACTGAATTGTCTGAAAATTCTATCAAAATCCGGGCGGTCCTTGAAGCACCAAGCAATTCAGGATAGAATGCCAGGGTTTATGTACGATTTGGGAGGGGATTGCCGTGAGTAAAAGTCATGAAGTGGAATATTGCAACCTTGAGTTACGATTTGACCGTCGGCTAATCCGTAACTTCATTAAGGCGTTGATTCAAGAGGGGTATTCGCTATATTGGAACGAAAGCGACCAACAATTCATTGTGTCGATCCGCACGGGACGTAAGCTGGTGAAGCTGAGGTTCCAACGGTTAGGAGATCGATACAAAATCGTCGGGAATTACTCCTTCAAAGATGAGAAGCTGGCGGAATTAATGGAAAAAATGATAGGAGATACCCGCGGGCATGCCGTAGTCAAACGGTTCAAGGACAGGCAAATTTTAATCGAAAATATCATGTTCGGTGAAATAATCAGGATGGTTGAAATATCAGGAGTAGAGCACAAAGTATTGTTTCAAAAGGAGCCGGTGGTGACGGTGGAGGAAATGATGCAAGCTTTTCGATCCAAGAGACCTGATGACCGCATTCCTGTTCTGAGGCTGGAGCTTGATTACGAGCTGGCAACACTGCAGGACGCATTGAAGTCAGGAGACGCTAAGGCCGTTAAAATGTGCAAAGAAAGGTTGATGGAACTTAGGCATGAAATGCTGCAGCTTGAAATGTAAACGGTACGATTGAGATGGTCTGTGTATATTCTGCACAGGCCATTTTCTATGTCCATTAGATCAATATGAGGTAAAAACACCACAAAACATAGAAGCGGCATAGGGAAAATCAATGGGGGAATTTTGGATGTAGTGCAAAACAGATCAATACTTCGCAAAAAATGTTCGTTGTTAACGTGTGCAGCTGTATGATATTATAAAACAGAGGTGGTAGGATTGAGTGTTACGATCAAAGACATTGCCAAGCTGGCTAATGTATCGCATACTACGGTCTCCAGGGCATTAAACGACAGCCCTCTTATTAATCAGGAGACGAAGGAACGAATCCAGCAGCTCGCGGCAAATTTGAATTACACCCCGAACTACAGCGCCAAGAGTCTGGTCCTTGATCGATCATACAACTTGGGTTTGTTTTTTTCAACTCTCCATACCGGTACATCTGCCGGCTTCTTGTACGAAGCGGTTAAAGGTGTCAATGACGTTATACAGGATCAGTACAATTTGATTGTACGAGGTATTGACGATTACAAAAGCTTTCAAAAGATTAATCGAAAAAGCTTTGACGGTATCATGGTAATGAGCCAAAGCTCGTCTGACCAACCGTTTATCGAATATGTGACGGAACGTGATATTCCACTAGTCGTACTAAATCGTCAGATCGATGCCATTCCGGTGATGAATCTGATTCCGGACGACCTGCGGGGGGCCTTTCGCGTTGTTGAATATTTGATTAATCAGGGACACCGGGATATTGCGATTATTGAAGGGAAAGAGAACTTCAAATCGACGCAAGCCCGGCGCGAAGGTTATATGGAAGCGATGAATCAGTATAACGTAACCGTAAGGGAAGAGTATAAGGTACAGGGAAACTACGACGTTGAGAGCGGGTATGCCGCTATGGCGCGGCTGTTGACACTGGATCTTACACCTACGGCTGTATTTTGCTGTAACGACGAGATGGCATTAGGAGCCATTAAAGCGATAAATGAGAAGCAATTGTCCGTACCCGGTGATATTTCCGTCGTAGGCTTTGACGATCAGCTATTTTCTGCTTTCGTGACTCCAGCATTAACCACCGTTCGGAGACCTATTGAAGAAATTAGCCGGGAAGGTGCGGCCAAGCTGCTCACTTTTATAGAAAACAAACAGGTCGATAAGGAGACCATCTTCATTCGTACGGAGCTCATCATTCGAGATTCCGTTAAAACAATAGCAGGAGGCGCTTAAAGAGTATGAGTATTTTAAGACAGGTTCTTGAAGACATCCCAATTCCGCAAATGGTGCGTATTCGTCAAAAGTTTGATGCTGCTAAAATCGAGAATTTAGAAGAAGTGCTGCAGCAAGAATTGAAAAAACCTGGTGCTGTGGACCAAATTAAGCCGGGACAGCAAGTTGCAGTTGCAGTAGGAAGCCGCGGTGTAGCCAACATCGCCTTGTTTACGAAAGTAACTATTGACGCAATCAAGCAAGCGGGCGGAGAGCCATTTATCGTGCCTTGCATGGGTAGCCATGGCGGAGCAACTGCCGAAGGTCAGAAGGAAGTTCTGCATCATCTCGGAGTTACGGAAGAAGCGATGGGAGCACCAATCCGTTCCTCAATGGAAGTTATCAAAATTGATGAGCTTCCTAACGGTTTGCCAGTCTATGTAGACAAGATTGCTTCCACTGCCGATGCGATCGTAGTCATTAACCGTGTCAAGCCTCATACTGCGTTCCGCGGTCGTATCGAAAGCGGGATTATGAAAATGATCTCCATAGGACTAGGTAAGCAAAAAGGAGCAGAAGCTTGCCATCAATTAGGCTTTAAGTATATGGCGGAAAACGTTCCGGCAATGGCTAACCTTATGATGAAAAAGCTGCCGATCATTTTCGGTGTAGCATTGGTAGAGAACGCATATGACCAAACCTGCCGCATCGAGGTGCTTCCAGCAGCTCAAATCGAAGAACGTGAGATGCAGCTGTTGGAGGAAGCCAAAGCGCGTCTGCCGAAAATTTTGTTCGATCAAATCGACGTACTTGTTATCGACTATATCGGCAAAAACATCAGCGGCGACGGTATGGATCCGAATGTTACGGGTCGTTATCCGACTCCTTACGCCCATGGCGGTCCGGATGTTTCCAAAATGATCGTTCTTGATCTGACTCCAGAAACAAAAGGCAATGCCAATGGTGTAGGTACTGCAGACTTTACAACCCAACGGCTTGTTGACCAAATGGATAGAGCGGCTACATTCGTCAATGGTTTGACATCAACCGTGTGCGCTCCTACTAAAATTTCAACAACGCTGGATAATGACTTTTACGCTATTAAAGCTGGTGTTAAAACTTGCAATATTTTGGATTACACCAAGTGTAAACTTGTTCGCATCCAAGATACTTTGCATTTGGGTGAAATTGAAATTTCGGTTAACTTGCTTGAAGAAGCCAAATTGCATCCGGACATTGAAATATTGACTGAACCTTATGATCTTCAATTTGACAGCGAAGGGAATTTAGTGAAATGAGTTTGACTTCACCAAAACCGTATATTGTCGCAGCTGATCTCGGAACGACCAGTGCCAAAACACTGGTCATTGACCGGGATGGCCGCGTTCTAGCATCTAATTCTATTGAATACCCACTGAATACGCCTAGACCGGATATGGCGGAACAGAACCCTGAACAAATTTTTCAAGCTCTAGTTACAGGTATTCAAGCCGTAATTGCAAAAGCTAGAATTCTACCAAGCCAAATACTATGCGTCTCATTTAGCTCTGCAATGCATAGCTTAATAGCTGTCGACCGTGATCTCAATCTATTGACACAATCCATCACATTTGCGGATAATCGCAGTGTCGGCTATGTTAAGCCTTTGAAGGAAGAACTGAATGGACACCAGATTTATTTGAATACGGGTACGCCTCTGCATCCGATGTCTCCGCTTTTGAAGCTCATGTGGCTGCGTGACAACCGCCCGGATGTTTTTGAGAATGCTTATAAATTTATTGGCATCAAGGAATATGTCTTTGCAAAGCTGTTCGGCAAATTCATCATCGATTACTCTATTGCAAGTGCAACAGGATTGTTCAACCTGCGTAATTTGAAGTGGGACGAGCTGGCACTTAAAGCATGCGGTGTTCGTGAAGAGCAGCTTTCTGAACCGGTATCTACCGTACACCATGTAACCGGAATGAAAGAGCAGTATGCCCAAGCGATGGGGCTTCATTCGGATACGCCATTTGTTGTAGGAGCTTCGGATGGAGTACTTGCTAACCTTGGTGTAGGTGCTTTCGAAGAAGGGGTTTATGCAGTAACTATCGGAACTTCCGGTGCGGTTCGCGGTGTTGTGCGTGAACCAGTCACTGACCCTAAGGGTAGACTGTTCTGTTATGCGTTAAAAGAGGATTTCTGGGTAGTTGGAGGCGCGATCAACAACGGAGGCATTATGTTCCGCTGGGTTAGAGATCAGTTGGCTACTGCTGAGGCTGAAGAAGGGCGCCGTAGAGGGTTAGATCCTTATGATTATTTGACCACGCTGGCAGAAGAAGTTGCAGCAGGGTCAGATGGTCTTATTTTCCTGCCACTGCTTACAGGGGAACGTGCTCCTTATTGGAATGCTAATGCGCGAGGCGTGTTCTTCGGCTTGTCCTTATACCACCAGAAGAAGCATATGATTCGCTCCGTGCTTGAAGGGGTTGTTTACCGTATCAACTCCGTGCTTGGCGCTTTGGAAGAATTGTCCGGACCTACGAAGGAAATTCGCGCTTCTGGCGGTTTTGCCCGTTCAAGCTTCTGGCTGCAATGTATGGCGGATGTAACAGGGAGTTCGGTTGCTGTGCCTAACTCGATCGAAAGCTCCGGTTTAGGTGCAGCCCAGCTCGGGATGCTGGCTATGGGAGAGATTAAAGACTTCTCTTCCGTGCACAATTGGATGCAGGTTCAGCATCGTCATCAACCAGATTCAGGGAACCATCAGCTGTATCAGCAGTTGACAAATATTTATAATCGTGTGTACCATCAGTTGAAGGATGAATTCGATGCGATCGCTGCTTATCAGCAAGAGCATACGAAATAGTTCCACCCCAACAGACGGTTCATATGCAAAACCTATACATGAGGAGGATCATCATGAATTTGTTCGATTTGACTGGAAAAACAGCAGTAATTATTGGAGGTAACAGTACTCTTGGGGGGGCTATGGCCGTAGCATTGGGCGGACATGGCGCCGATGTGGCTGTGGTTGGCCGTAACATGGAGAAATCCGAAGCGGTTGCAAAGAAAATTGAAGAAGCAGGCGGCAGAGCAAAATGCTTTTCAGCAGATGCGACTAAAGTCGAAGATCTTCAAAAAGTTCTTGCGGATGTACTTGCTTGGACTGGCCGCTGCGACGTGCTGATGAACTGCCCTGGTATGAACAGCGCAACTCCATTCTTCGAGTTGAAGATGGAAGAGTGGGATTCCATTATGGAAGTTAACCTCAAAAGCGTTGTGTTAGCTTGCCAAGTGTTTGGGAAACATATGGTGGACAAAGGTGAAGGCGGCAGCATCATCAATATTTCATCCGTATCCTCCGAACCACCGTTGTCCCGCGTATTTACTTACTCGGCATCCAAAGCGGCTGTGAACAACGTAACCAAGTTCTTGGCACGTGAATTTGCGCCAGCTCGCGTTCGTGTTAATGCTATCATTCCGGGCTTCTTCCCGGCAGAACAAAACCGTAAAATCCTGTCTCCTGAGCGTACAGAATCGATTTTGCGTCACACTCCGATGAACCGTTTTGGTGAAGCGGAAGAGCTTCAAGGCGCAGCAGTATATCTTGCGTCCGATAAAGCATCCAGCTTTGTAACTGGCTCACTGCTTCGCGTAGACGGCGGTTACGGATCAATGACAATTTAATAGTCACTTTGACAAGGTTTATAACGGGAATAACAGGTCTATAAGCAGCATCGCACGTTACTCTAGCCCGATGCTGCTCTGACAGGTTCATAACGATGCTTTTTCAAAAGAATTTTTGAATTATCAAAAAAATATAATGACAAGGAAGGAAGATAAACCAGATGTCCAAACAACAAGTAGGCGTTATCGGATTGGCAGTCATGGGTAAAAACCTGGCATTAAATATTGAAAGCAGAGGCTTTACCGTATCGGTATACAACCGTTCCCGTGAAAAAACGGATGCTTTGATCGAAGAAGCAAAAGGCAAAAACCTGGTTGGTACATACAGCATTGAGGAATTCGTAGCTTCTCTTGAAAAGCCTCGTAAAGTGTTGATCATGGTTCAAGCAGGAGTGGGAACTGACGCTACTATTGATTCCTTGATTCCACATCTGGAAGAAGGCGACATCATTATCGATGGTGGTAATGCTTACTTCCCTGACACACAACGCAGAAACAAAGACTTGTCCGCTCATGGTTTGCGCTTCATCGGAACAGGCGTATCTGGTGGTGAAGAGGGCGCTTTGAAAGGTCCATCCATTATGCCAGGCGGTCAAAAAGACGCTTACGAATTGGTTGAACCGATTTTGACAGCTATCTCTGCAAAAGTAAACGGCGATCCTTGCTGCACATACATCGGACCAGACGGTGCGGGACACTATGTAAAAATGGTGCATAACGGTATTGAATATGGCGACATGCAGCTGATTTGCGAAGCTTACCAACTTCTGAAAGACGTACTGAACGTTAGCACAGAAGAGCTTCATGAAATTTTTGCTGACTGGAATAAAGGGGAGCTTGACAGCTACTTAATCGAGATCACTACGGATATTTTCACTAAGAAAGACCCAGATACCGGTAAAGCCATGGTGGACGTAATCCTTGACTCCGCAGGCCAAAAAGGTACAGGAAAATGGACTAGCCAAAGTTCCCTGGATCTTGGAGTACCGTTGTCGATCATTACAGAATCCGTGTTCTCGCGCTTCCTGTCTGCTATGAAGCAAGAGCGCGTTGCTGCAAGCAAAGTGTTGAGTGGCCCGCAAGCTCCTAAATTTGAAGGAGATCGCAAGGAATTTATCGAAGCAGTCCGCAAAGCGCTTTACGCCAGCAAAATTTGCTCCTATGCTCAAGGTTTCGCTCAAATGAGAGCCGCTTCCGAAGAGTACAACTGGGGACTGGATTACGGTAGCATCGCAATGATCTTCCGTGGCGGCTGCATTATTCGCGCTCGCTTCTTGCAAAACATTAAAGATGCATACGATCGTAACCCTGAATTGAAGAACTTGCTCCTCGACGAGTACTTCCAAGGCGTGGTAGGTAACTATCAAGATGCTTGGAGAACTGTTGTTGCGACAGCTGTAACACGCGGTATCCCTGTTCCTGCTTTTGCTTCTGCATTGGCTTACTATGACAGCTACCGTACAGAACGTTTGCCTGCTAACCTGCTGCAAGCTCAAAGAGATTACTTTGGCGCGCATACATTCAAACGTTTGGATAAAGAAGGAACATTCCACTTCAACTGGATGGAGAATTAATCCTTTTTCATCTGTCCGTTAGGTTTGAGTGGATGAAGGCCGTAGGAAGCTTCATAGATCCAATGCTTCAAACGGTCAGCTTCCTGATCGAAGCCATTGCGGCGCTGGATGAGCATCAAGGCGATTTCCGCAAAATAACGAAAGTTTTGCAATAAGCGTGGTTGGGAAAGCTCCAGTAACCCTGGATCTTCTTCAGCCACCTTTTTTTTAATAAATTCCAAAATCCAAACGACATCTTCCCTACATAATGGATGGGCCGGGTTTAATATTTGTTCGAGCTTCCGCTGAGCGGCATTCGGAACGGGATTTTGCGACTGAGACATGGCTGAATGTATCAACAAATCATCTCTCCTTGATATAGGTTTCATAGTATCATCATAGCAGAAAAGACTGGAATCTATTCACATTCCATCATATGAATTTCTCGCTATTTCTATTCATCAAGTTGATCGTATGATATGATTATAGGGTTAGATTGAAGCTGTCAAGAGGTGTGAAAACTTGGAAAAGTCCAATATTGTATTAATAGGTTTTATGGGGACTGGTAAATCCACGGTAGGGCATGCATTGGCTGCCCGTTTAGGGTGGCAATTTGTCAATACTGACGACGTTATTGAGGAACAGCAGGGGATGTCGATAAGCGATATGTTCGCCAAACTCGGTGAACCTGTGTTTAGACAAGTGGAGAGTGAAGTAATACAAGCCTCATTGGATGGTATCAGCAGCATCGTTGCCACCGGAGGTGGAGCGGTTTTGGCAGAGCAAAACCGCAACGTAATGAAGGAGAACGGCTATGTAGTGGCTCTAACAGCCAATGCAGAAACCATTATTGAACGGGTAAGCCAAGATCAAAACCGGCCCTTGGTGCAAGGTGACGTTGCAGAACGAGTTCATACGTTGCTGGAAGTGCGTAAGCATGCGTATGACTTTGCGGACCGGACAATTGACACTAGCGAGCTTACTGTTGAAGAAATCGTAAATCTCATTGTTTCAGATATGAAGCTTTAGAGCTGCTCCCACTCCAGCATGCCACCGCTCATGTTTTTTAATTTGGTAAACCCTTGGGCGGTCAAAAAATCGTAAGCCTTACCACTGCGATTACCGCTGCGGCAAACAAGGATCGTTTCTTTATCCTGCGGGATGTCAGCTAGTCGATCGGGAATTTGCATCAGAGGAATGTGAACGGCACCCGGAATCATACCCAGAGCTACTTCTTCCGCTTCGCGGACGTCGATAATATCGAGCTTCTCTCCTTTATCCAGGCGGGATTTCAATTCTTGTGGTGTTATGGTTTGCATAATAATAAACCTCCAGTAGGTTCTTAAATTTAATGTATACTCATCAAACACATGATATAGAGAAAACCGTGCAGGTGTCAAACTTCGGGTTTCCAACCCAGATAGGGTATGGTAAACTGGCAATAATCTGTAATTACCTATAGGATTTCGTAACTTTTTATGCGGAACAGGAGAGATACATATTCATGAAAGCCATCGTAAAACCGACAAATCAATTAGAAGGTACAATTAACGCGTTATCTTCCAAAAATTACACTACCCGATATTTGCTGATCGGTGCATTGGCAGATGGGACAAGCACTGTATATTATCCTGCTCACAGCGAAGACAGTGATGCGATGCGCCGCTGTATCCGTGATTTGGGGGCAATCGTTGAAGAAGACGAGGAGAAAATGACGATCCGAGGCTTCGGCAAGCAGCCTAAGCACGTACAAGAGCTGAATGTCGGGAACGCCGGCGCTGTGCTTCGTTTTTTAATGTCCATTGCGGCTTTTTGTCCGGAGCTCACTTTTATTAATAAGTATCCGGATTCCTTGGGCAAAAGACCACATGACGACCTGATTGATGCTCTTCAGCAAATGGGAGTTGAGGTTGAACATCGTGAGGGCAAGCTCCCAATTACGATTCGTGGCGGCAAGCCGCGCGGCGGAAAGATCAAGGTATCGGGTAACGTCAGTTCACAATTTTTAAGCTCATTGCTGTTCATGACTCCATTGTTGGATGAAGACAGCGAGATCGAAGTACTTCATGATCTGAAATCCAAGGTTATCGTAGGGCAGACGCTAGAAGTCATCGCACAAGCAGGTATTCATATCGAAGCTTCCGAGGATTTGATGCATTATAAGATCCCTGGTCGTCAAAAGTACCAACCACAGAAATACGTCGTTCAAGGTGATTATCCTGGCTCCGCAGCTATCTTGGCGGCAGCAGCAGTAACGAACTCCGATGTTAAGGTACTTCGCTTAGAAGAGCAAAGCAGGCAGGGAGAAAAGGCTGTTGTTGATGTTCTACGTGCTATGGGTGTCAATTTAACACATGAGAACGGTGTTGTACATGTGAGAGGTAATCAACAGCTTAAGGCAGGGGAATTTGACGGGGACCACTTTACGGATGCGGTGCTTGCGATGGTTGCTGCAGCTGTCTTTGCGGAAGGTACATCCCGCTTCTACAATGTGGAGAACTTGAGATATAAGGAATGTGATCGAATTACCGATTTCCTTACAGAACTTCGTAAAGCCGGAGCGGATGTTGAAGAGAAACAAAGCGAAATTATCATTCATGGTCGTCCGCAAGGGGTAACTGGCGGAGTAGAAATCAATGCACATTACGATCATCGTGTTATCATGGCTTTGACTATAGTGGGCTTGCGTTCAGAGAAGGGGCTAGTTATTAACGATGCTCATCATGTTGCCAAGTCGTACCCGCATTATTTTGAGCATTTATTGTCTTTAGGGGCAAATATCGAGCTGGTTCAAGAGTAGAATCAAGATTTACTAGGCAAGGTACAATGGCGATCATGTATCCTACTATTTATTAAAAACAAGCGGGTTGAGTCATAATGAAGGTGTTTTGGAAAGGAATCCAAGTTTCACTCGGTTTTTTTATGATCTTAGGGCTGATTTTCGCCAGCGGAGTATTATGTATACTTCTATATGCCAAAATAACGGGACAAGCCTGGTATGCAGATGAATCTGCTGTTGCTTATGCAGAGACGCCTGCAACAGCAAATACTGAACAGGCACAGGCTGCCCCACCAGTGCAGGAAATTCCTCGGGCCGTCTCGGTTATGCTGGATGCTCCTGCGATCAGGCAGTATCCTGAACTGCCATCAGGCTGTGAGTTGACAAGCTTGACTATGTTGATCCAATATTTTGGTATCGATAAAGGGAAGATGGAGCTTGTACCTGAGCTGAAGAAGGATCCGACACCATTAAAACTCAATGCGAACGGATCAGTAGCCTATTGGGGCAATCCTAATACTGGATTTGTCGGAGAAATTACGGGTAAAGCCAAAGGATTTGGCATTTATCATGCCGCTTTAAATGAGCTGCTGATAAAGTATATTCCTACGGCAAAAGATTTTACGCGTCAGCCATTCGAAAAGCTGGAGGATCAACTCCGCAATGGAATTCCTTCCGTCGTATGGACTACTATTAATTATCAGGTTCCTGATAAATGGGTTGTTTGGGATACTCCTATTGGACCCATCCAAACGACGTTCATGGAGCACGCAGTTTTGTTAGTGGGCTTTGATGAAGAAAATGTATATGTGAATGATCCGTACAATGGGAAGAGCAAAGTGAAAATCAACAAAGCCCAGTTTCTACAAACCTGGGAAGCGATGGGAAGCCAAGCCTTATCCTATACGAAATAATAAGGGAGATGAGTATAATGGCATTTGAGAATCCATCTCGTGATCGAATCAAAGAAATATTGGCAGCTGCCGGTAACGTAGCTGTCGTCGGTTTATCTGATAAACCGGATCGCGTCTCTTACATGGTCGCTGAAGCCATGCAAAAGAAAGGCTACCGTATCATTCCTGTTAATCCGAATGCGACTGAAATATTGGGAGAGACCTGTTACGCATCGTTATCAGATATTCCGGAACCTGTGGACATCGTCAATGTGTTCCGCCGCAGCGAAACGGTAGTTCCTGTTGCTGAAGAAGCTGTTAAAATTCATGCTAAGGTGTTCTGGCTTCAACAAGGAATCTTTAATGAAGAAGCTGCTGAGATAGCCCGCGCAGGGGGCCTGGAAGTCATCATGGACCGCTGTATTAAGGTGGAGGACTCCATATTGCTGCCTGGAGGGAAATAGGTTGTATCGTGAACGTATAGCGGACCAACTGCCAGTGTATTTGGTAATGGGACTTGAAGAATGTGGAGATCGAACTGCGCTAGATATCGCCAGAGAAGCTCTGGAGGGCGGTGTTACGATCGTTCAACTGAGAGAAAAGAAAGCCCCTTTGAAGCAAGTCTTGGAGCAGGGGGCCATGCTGCGGGATCTATGTCGGCAGTACGGAGTGCCGTTTCTTGTAAACGACAGAATTGATGTTGCGTTGTTACTTGATGCGGATGGAGTTCATGTCGGCCAAGATGATGTACCTGGTATAGAGGCTAGAAGACTGCTTGGCGATAACAAGATTATAGGCATATCTGCAGGGACATTAGAAGAAGCAGAATGGGCAATGGCTCAAAATCCTGATTATTTGGGGGTTGGCCCTGTTTATGCCACCGCAACCAAACAGGATGCGGGAGAGGCCATCGGAACATCATTAATTCGAGAGATTGCGAATCGGTGGTCCATACCTATGGTGGGCATAGGCGGTATTAATAACGAGAATACAGCAGCAGTTATTCAAGCAGGCGCACGTGGTGTAGCCGTCGTTTCTGCAATTACCAAGCATTCTGAGCCTAAGGCAGCCGCCGAAGTGTTAAAGCAGACGGTGCTTCAATCTCAGGAATAAACTGGTCCCTAAAACCATTAGCTACCATAAATAAAATAAATCCTCCTTAGAGACAATAAGAAAGGCTTCTGGAAGAGCAACGGTTGAGTAACCGATCCCGGAAGACTTTTAAACTTCCTAAGGAGGATTTTTGTTATGTATCAAAACTTTCAGCAAAATAGCTTTCAACCTCAAATGAGTTCCGGGAACGTGACCTCCCAATATCGCGGATTGGAAACAAGATACCAACCGGTTGGTATGGTTCAATCTCAATACAATCAATCCATTAATTCCAACATGGGTAACCAACAACAAAATCAAAGCTCCAACCAGTTCTCCAATATTCAAAGCCCGCAATCTTATCACACGGCTAGCTATCGTGGAAACCAACAAGGGCACGATACTTACCTGCGTTCAGATTCTAACCAGCCTGCGCAGCAACAATATGCTAGCAGCTATATTAGCCAAGCCCCTTCTTTCAATAGCAATAACAATTTCGAATCTTCGTATTCAACTCAACAATATGCACAACAAAGTCCTGATTCGTTCCATACGGCTAACTATCGGGGCAACCAGCAGGGTCATGATTCTTACCTGCGCTCCGATTCTAGTCAACCTGCTCAAATCCAATATGGTATGGGCACAGCCAATATGAATTCCTATAATGCAGGGATGAGCAATAGTTATTCCTCCCAACAATTCAGTCAAGTTCCGCAATCGTACCACACCGCTAACTACCGCGGTAACCAGCAAGGACACGACGCTTACTTGAGATCCGACTCTACTCAACCGGCTCAAAGTCAATACGGAATGTCTTCGTTTGGAATGAATAGATCTCAATTTTAACACACAGAAGCGGGCCATAGTGCCCGCTCTCTTTATCCTAGCATCATTTAGACAGGAGGAATAAGTATGAACAACCAACAAAACATGACTGCCGATCGATCGTTATTGTCGGAAAAGGAGTTCAGTTACATTAAAGATTTTTTATCTTGGGAACTGTTAGCTATGAAGAAATGTAAAGAATCTGCTGATATGTGCCAGGACCCGCAAATTAAGCAGTTGATTGAAAAAACAGGGCAAACCCATCTCGACCAATACAACAGCATTTTAAATCATCTGCAATAAAGGAGGAATTTGAGTATGCCTACTATGGAAATCGCAAAGCCTCAAACCGGTGAATTACCACAAGTTAAAGGTCCACAAATGAACGATAGAGATCATATTAACGATATTCTAATGCTTGAAAAATATATGACGACCGGCTTTAATACCGGATTGAACGAGGTTCAAAATCCGGAGCTTCGTAAAACGATATCCTCTATTCTAAATACGCAGCACGAATCTCAGTGGCAATTGTTTAATCTCATGTTTGAAAAAGGCTGGTATAAGATGAAAGCAGCCGATAAGCAAGAAATAACTCAAGCCAAACAGCAGTTTAGCGGGTACTCCTCTCAATTTCCGACCTTTTCATAAAGTTACAAAACAGCCCCGGACAAATTGGTTTGGGGTTGTTTGACAAAATGGAACATTGGCCTTACCATCGAGTAAGAAAGGAGGGAGCGGTTGGTTTGAACTGGATGGGTAATTTGCAGCAGTTGGGTCGGTCATTAATGCTTCCGACCATTACGATCCCTGTTGCGGCTATTTTACTGCGTCTTGGGACGCTGCCATGGCAAGACATACATATGTCTAGTGTCGGGGAGATCATGATCTTTTTTGGCAATACCATATTTACGTACTTGCCGATGATCTTTGCGGTGGGCGTTGCCCTTGGATTGACAGAAAACGCAGGAATAGCCGGGTTGTCGGCGCTTATTGGTCAAATTATGTTTAACCAGGCAATCCGTCATTATTTGGGAGATGAGTTTCATCTCGGTATTCCAGGCGGTATATTAATCGGTCTTATTGCGGCTATCATTTATCATCGTGTGAAACATATCCAACTGCCGGAATACATCCAGTTTTTTGGCGGACCTCGTATGGTTCCGCTATTAATGGGCTTTTCCATTCTGGTGCTCACTCTGATTGTCATTCAAATTGGTCCATATTTGGAATATTTTATGCAGACGCTCTCTACGGCCGTTCTTAGTTTAGGCGGCTTCGGAACCTTTGTGTACGGAGTCATTCATCGACTGCTGGTGCCTTCAGGGCTGCATCATGTATTCAACAATTTGTTCTGGTTTCAATTGGGAGTCTACGAAAAACCAAGTGGAGAAATGATATTCGGTGATTTGCCACGTTTTTTTGCAGGGGATCCTAAGGCAGGTATTTACATGGCTGGGTTATATCCGATCATGATGTTTGCTTTGCCTGCAATTGCTATGGCGATTATTCATGAGGCAAGAGAGGATTTAAAGCCGAAAATTCGTATTACTTTTTTAACAGCGGCATTAGCCTCTTTTTTGACAGGAGTTACGGAACCGATAGAATTCGCATTTTTATTTGTAGCTCCCTATCTGTTTATCGTCCATGCGATACTGTCTGGACTTTCGATGTGGATTGCTTATTATTTCGACATTCACCACGGATTTTCTTATTCCGCGGGAGCCATAGACTTTTTAATTAATTATCATTTGTCTCATAATGGCTGGATGTTGATTCCTATCGGATTGGCGTACTTTTTTGTCTATTACTTTTTGTTCCGATGGGCTATACGAAGATTCCGCATACCTACTCCGGGCAGGGAGGAAGGCTCACAGCTGGAAGAATGGGCGGGAGACATCCCTTACCGTTCTCCATTAATATTGCAGGCTCTAGGCGGCAAGAACAATATTAAGAAAATTGAAGCTTGCATAACCAGACTCAGGCTGACTCTGAATAATGATAAGTTGATGGATACTGCAGCGCTCAAACATTTGGGGGCAGCAGGTGTTATCAGGTTGGGCGGAGGCAATGTTCAGGTAGTTTTCGGGACATACTCCGAGCTAATCCGTGAAGAGATTAAAAAAGTGTTGATGAAGGACATCCATCGAGTACTGTTCAGCGCTCCGATGCAGGGGCGGATGATGCCTTTGGAAGAAGTTCCGGATCAAATATTTGCCGGCAAGCTTGTAGGTAACGGGGTTGCGTTCATGCCGGATAAAGGCGAGCTTGTGGCTCCGGTAGCGGGCAAAATTATCATTTTGTATCCTTCCCTCCATGCGGTAGGCATCCAAACGGAAGAGGGACTAGAGGTACTGCTTCACATTGGTATAGATACTTCACAGCTGCAGGGCAAATGGTTCACGGCTCACATCAAGGAAGGCGACTATGTTGAAGCGGGCCAGCTATTAATCCGCTTTAATTTGCATAAAGTGAAGCAAAACAGCAAGTCGCTGGCGACGCCGATGATCATTACGAATGTAGATAAAGTGAAATCTTGGAGCTTTGCGCCTTTTAAAACGGTAAAAAAAGGCCAGGCATCCGTGATGTCGGTTGTATTGAAGGATGTTACAGGGGGAGGGAACACTTTTGGCTAAGGGAATCGGAGCTTCATCAGGAATAGCGATGGGGAGAGCTTTTGTCATTCCGACCTGGGAATGGGATTTCCCGGATAAGCTGATCGATGTCACCGATTTGGCTTTTGAATTCGAGCGGCTTTACGACGGAATTCGTTCTTCCAGGGATGAGATAGAAACCATTAAACAGGAGTTCGTATCCGTATTGGGAGAAGAGCAGACCTCGATATTTGACGCTCACTTGGCGATTCTGGAGGACCCCGTTTTTATGAACGAGGTTCAAGGGATCATGCAAAAGCAATACAAGGCGGCTGAAGTCGCGGTGAAAGAAGCAATTGAGAAATTCGTCAATATGTTTGATTTATTGGATGATCAATACATGAAGGAGCGGGCTCTTGACATCAAGGATGTCGGCAATCGACTGCTCAAGCATCTGCTGGGCGCGTTGGAGGAAACACTCCCCCCAAAGGATCAACCCTACCTGGTCGTTGCAAAAGAGCTCTCCCCGTCTCAAATGGTCCATTTGGACACGAACTTGGCATTAGGCTTGGTTACCATGCTTGGGGGTAAAACTTCGCATGTAGCCATTATGGCACGTGCTATGGGCGTCCCCTATGTACTCGGTTTAGAAGGCAAGCTGAATACGCCTATTCAAAATGGGGATTATCTCATTATCGATGGAGACGAAGGTTGCGTGTATATCAATCCTTCGGACGAGTTAGTGGAAGAATACAAAACCCGAAAAGCCATTTTGCAGGTTATGAAGGATAAACTGCAAACATTGGCACACCTCCCTGCACAAACAGCGGACGGAGTTTCTTTTCAATTAGCTGCCAACATCAGCTCCGTGAAAGAGCTGGATCAGGTGCTGAAAAACGGGGCATCAGGGGTAGGATTGTTTAGAACCGAATTCCTGTATATGGATAGAGATAGCCTTCCTCTAGAGGAAGAACAGTTCGAAGTGTATAAGCAGGTAGCTGAGAAATTGGATGGAAGGCGAGTTGTTATTCGGACGTTGGATATTGGCGGCGATAAAAGCCTCGATTACATCGAACTGCCTGAAGAGGATAATCCGTCGTTAGGATATCGAGCGATCCGCATTTCGCTGGAGCGGACCGATCTGTTCAAAACTCAATTGCGAGCGATTCTTAGAGCCAGTTATTATGGCAATATTAAAATTTTATACCCGATGATTTCTTCACTTGAGGAGCTTCAGAAGGCAAATGAAGTGCTCGAAGCTGCTAAGAAAGAGCTGGATGAGGAAGGGATACCATTTAAACCGAACATCGAGGTCGGTATTATGATCGAAGTGCCCGCAGCTGTGATCATTGCCGACATCTTAGCGGAGCATGTTGATTTCTTCAGTATCGGCACCAATGATTTAGTACAGTATGTACTAGCTGTGGACAGGATGAACGAAACGGTTGCTCATTTATATGATCCCTTCCATCCTGCCGTACTGCGCATGCTGAAAGCAACTGTAGAGGCTGCTCAAGCGACAGGCGTTCATGTGAGCGTATGCGGAGAAATGGCTGGAGACATTCGTGCTCTGCCAATATGGCTGGGACTTGGAATTCAAGAGCTCAGCATGTCCGTACAATCCATACTGCCTGTAAAAAACAGTCTGCTTCAAAGTCATCACAGCGAAGGCGGACTCATTTGGAATCAATTGCTACGGTGTAAAAACAGTAAATCGATTCTGGACGTATTAAATTCTAATCTGCGACAAGATGTGGTTGCGAAATAGAGAGTAAATGAATCGGAAAGGTGGAGTATGTAAATGGAATTAAAAGGGTATAAAGTATTGGCGTTTGTGGATGAAGAATTCGAAGATTTGGAGATGTGGTATCCCGTTCTTCGCTTGAGGGAATCAGGTGCAGAAGTGCATTTGGTGGGGCCTAAAGCCAACACGGTTTATCATGGGAAATATGGCGTGCCTTTAACGACTGAGTATGCTTTTCAAGATGTATCGAGTGAGGACTACATCGGTCTGTATGTACCGGGCGGCTGGGCCCCTGATAAGCTGCGGCGCTACGCTGACGTGCTTCGTCTAACTAAGGAATTTCATGAGGCTGAGAAGCCTATCGCACATATTTGTCATGCCGGTTGGGTACTAGCCTCTGCTAAAATATGCGCTGGCTATACGATGACATCTACTCCTGGCATTAAGGATGATTTGGAAAATGCCGGTGCCATTTGGGTCGATAAAGAAGTGGTTGTAGACCGTAATATCGTTTCAGGAAGAAGACCCCCCGACCTTCCAGCCTTTACGAAGGAATTCGTGAGAGTACTGGCTGACTTTTCGCGCAAATAAAACATGTTCTCATTCATATTCTCTTATTTTGTACTAGCTCATTAGGGGATGTTAGCCCCGGAATCATCTTATATTTCCGTTATTTGCAGGACCGTTATCCTTTAGGGGATAGCGGTCCTTTGTGGTTAATATTACTAACCTGAAAACAGGAGGAGTTTAAATGTGAAGGTAGAATATTTTTATCATAGAAGAGTAGGTTTAATGATCCTGTTCCTAACAGATCACATACGCTTAATACCCCTGGACGATTAGAATGTCAAGGGTGAATGACCTGTTCGGGCGGACGAGGAACGTAGCTTGTAACTGTTGGTTCAAATGCGGGATTAATTAAACTGCCGCTCAATGATGGTTGTGTTTGAACGAAGGAGTGGTATGAGTTGCAGAAGCAGTGTAAGTGTGGCAGCGCGATGGGCATAAAGCTGCGGACTGTCATTTATCAGAACAAAGTAGAAATCGAAAATGTGCCTGTGTATTCTTGTGAAACCTGTCAAAGAAGTGAAGTGGTTGCCCTGGTCAAACCGGAACTTACCGGAATTATCGGAAGTCTAGGGAATTTGCCAGAGAAGCAGCAATTGTACTTTAACGACATCAGTGAGATAGCCCACCTCATGAAGATGGTGACAGAAAAACAATATGCAGCCGATCCTGTCGAAAAAATTGTAGAAGATCGGATCAATGAATTGCTGGATCTTCTACTGCTGGCCCAATCGTTGAAGGATGACCATTGGATGGATGATATTCGTAAGCGTCTGGGCCAGATAGCCAAGCATTCGCTCTCGGTCAACGATATTGCCTAGTGGCTAACGCTTAGCTGCGAGGCGGGTTGATTGCGAGCGGGTTTTGCTATGAAAAGATGAAGTATCGTCCGTTTTCACAGACAAAATAAGAGTTTCATTGGATTGCCAATTGCGCCGCAGTTGGCTTTTTTTGCATTATTTGATACTATACATGTAAGAAGGTCTCGAATTAATTGCTTTAAACCTAATTTTGTCGTATGATAGGGCTTAATAGTATACGATCGCAGCATTATACATTTTACTATAATGGAGAGAATGACCGTGACTGTAACCATTTATGATGTAGCCAGAGAAGCAGGCGTTTCCATGGCAACCGTATCAAGGGTTGTCAACAATAATCCCAACGTAAAGCCGCAAACTCGCAAAAAAGTATTTGAGGCCATTGAGCGTTTGGGTTATAGGCCGAATGCCGTTGCGAGAGGCTTGGCAAGTAAAAAGACGACTACAGTCGGTGTAGTTATTCCAGATATATCGAATTCGATTTTCTCTGAAGTTGCCAGAGGGATCGAGGATATCGCGAATATGTACCACTACAACATTATTTTGTGTAATGCGGATAAGAAGAAAGAGAAGGAAATTCGCGTTATCAACACTTTGTTGGAGAAGCAAGTGGACGGGCTGTTATTTATGGGCGGCGTCGTGACAGAAGAACATATTCAAGCTTTCAAAACGTCAGCTGTTCCAATTGTTCTATGCGCCACTACCGATGAAAATAATACGATTGCTTCCGTCGATATCGACCATGAGAAAGCAGCATATGATGCGGTGAAGGTTCTCATCGAGAATGGCCATCGTGATATTGCGATGATCTCGGGAACGCTTCAGGATCCGGCTAACGGATATGCCCGTTATCAAGGATATAAGAAAGCGCTGGAGGAAGCCGGTATTCCTGTTCGTGACGAATATGTCCGCATAGGCAATTACCGCTACGAATCCGGGTTGGAAGTAACGAAGCATTTCTTAGAGCAGAATGAACGTCCTACGGCGATTTTTGCAGCGACTGACGAAATGGCTATCGGAGCGATCCATACCTTACAGGATAGTGGGTATAAAGTTCCTGAAGATATGTCAGTGATCAGCGTAGACAACATTCGAATGGCTTCTATGGTGCGTCCTCAGTTAACTACAGTGGCTATGCCAATGTATGATATCGGGGCTGTATCCATGAGATTGCTCACGAAGCTCATGAACAAAGAAACGAAAGATGCGTCGGAGCAAATGCAGGTTATTTTACCGCATGATGTCATTCATAGAAACTCGGTGGCTCATCGTTAATGTGAGCCTCTTTCTTTTGTGAGGGCCTAAAATGCTTACGAAGAAAGTTTGCTTCGCAAACTCTTAGGAAATGCTTACGAAGTAAGTTTGCTCTGCAAACTCTTAGGAGGAAATCAATTGTCTTACGGAAAAATCGGCGTGATCGGCGCGATGAAAGAAGAAATTGAACAATTTTTGCAGCATATGGAGCAAGTGAAAGTTACGGAAAAAGCAAAGGTGCAGTTTAGAGAAGGCCTTTTTCATGGAAAGCCGATCGTGCTCTGTAAGTCCGGCGTAGGAAAAGTTAATGCGGCGGTAACGACACAAGTGCTGATTGATACATATGGTGTGGATGCGATCGTGTTCACAGGTGTAGCAGGAGCTGTCGATCCTGAATTGAACGTTGGTGATATCGTCGTATCTTCGGAATCCATGCAGCATGATATGGATGTCACCGCCCTTGGTTTTCCTATTGGAACAATTCCGTATGAAGAGACATCGGTGTTCGCCGCTGACAATTCTTTGCGACAACTCGCAGTTAACGCAAGTGAGGAGCTGTTCCCAGGTCGTGTGAAAGTGGGGAGAATTCTCTCTGGCGATCAATTCATTGCGAGCAGGGAAACGGTATCTAAACTGTACAGTGAGCTTCAGGGAACTTGTACGGAGATGGAAGGGGCATCCGTTGCACAAGTGTGTGCAATGAATGGGATTCCACACGTGATTATTCGGTCCATGTCTGACAAAGCGGATGGTTCCGCACATGTTAACTTTACTGAGTTTACGGTACAGGCATCCGAGAATTCATATCGTATTGTAGAGCATATGCTGAAGCAATTGTAGAAAGTAGAAGGAGAGAACAATAATGACAGTAACAATGGATCAAGTTGTAGCATTAGCGAAGCACCGCGGATTTATTTTTCCCGGCTCTGAAATATATGGCGGTTTGGCCAATACGTGGGACTACGGTCCGCTCGGAGTTGAACTGAAAAATAACATTAAACGTGCCTGGTGGAAAAAGTTTATTCAGCAGTCCCCTTATAACGTGGGCCTGGATGCAGCGATTTTGATGAATCCTCAAGCATGGGTAGCTTCAGGTCACGTTGGCAATTTCAATGATCCTATGATCGACTGCAAAAAATGTAAATCCCGTCACCGTGCGGATAAAATTATTGAAAACGCATTGGCTGCAAAAGACATTGAAATCGTTGTCGACGGTATGACATTCGATCAAATGATGGGATTGATTCAGGAGCATAACATCGTGTGCCCGGATTGCGGAGCCTTCGACTATACCGATATCCGTCAATTCAACTTGATGTTTAAAACGTTCCAAGGTGTAACAGAATCAAGCTCTAACGTTGTATACATGCGTCCGGAGACAGCACAGGGTATCTTCGTTAACTTTAAAAATGTGCAGCGCACGATGAGAAAAAAATTGCCTTTCGGTATCGGTCAAATCGGTAAAAGCTTCCGTAACGAGATTACTCCAGGTAACTTCACTTTCCGTACGCGTGAATTTGAGCAAATGGAGCTTGAATTTTTCTGCAAACCGGGTGAAGATTTGCAATGGTTCGAATACTGGAGAAGCTTCTGCTACCAATGGCTGTTAAGCCTTAACTTGAAAGAGGCAAATATCCGTCTTCGTGATCATTCGGATGATGAGCTTTCCCATTACAGCAACGCAACGACAGATATCGAGTTCAAGTTCCCGTTTGGCTGGGGCGAGCTTTGGGGTATCGCGGATCGTACTGACTATGACTTGAAACAGCACATGGAGCATTCGGGCGAAGATTTCAACTATATCGATCAAGAATCGAACGAGCGCTACGTGCCATACTGCATCGAGCCTTCGTTAGGAGCAGACCGTGTAACATTGGCGTTCTTGATTGATGCTTATGAAGAGCAGAAGCTAGAAGGCGATGACAGCCGTACTGTACTTCGCTTCCATCCTGCATTGGCACCGATTAAAGCAGCCATTTTCCCACTATCCAAGAAATTAGCTGAGGGTGCTCAGAAAATTTTTGCTGATTTGTCGGAGCATTTCATGGTTGACTATGATGATGCGGGATCTATTGGTAAGAGATACCGTCGTCATGATGAAATCGGTACGCCATTCTGTATCACCTACGACTTTGAATCAGAGCAGGACGGTCAAGTTACGGTCCGTCATCGCGATACGATGGAACAAACTCGTATGCCAATCAGCGAGCTGAAGGCATTCATTGAAGCAAACATTCAATTTTAATAAAAAAAAGCCCGCAGTGAAGGAAAAGTGAACTTACTCATCTTTTCCGCACTGCGGGCTTTTTGTTGTGTTAAAAGGTTGTTTTTTCTCTTCAAACAAATCGATGATTATGTTAGATACAACAGCGCCAGTTCTTTCGTTTGGCGATTCTTAGTCGTAATTTCCTGCCGCCGCGGCATAGGCGTCCAATCTGTGTTGTCAAGCCAAGTGGTCGGCAGCTCGACAGGACTTATTGCTTGCCACTGCGTCAGCCACGCTGAAGGCAGTTCTAAGGCACGATTGCAAGTCAAATGGTCGATAATCGGATTATCGCTCATTTCAAGCCACAGCAGGCTCCAAGCGCGTGGTACGACGCGCCAGAAGTCATAGCCTCCTCCACCCAGTGCCACCCATCGTCCGGCGCAATGCTGATGCGCGATGCGATGGATAAGCTGAGGCATAGCGAGGTAAATATCCATACTGCAATGGATATGAGACAATGGATCATAAGCATGGGCATCGCACCCATGCTGAGAGACGATCAGGTCGGGCTTGAATTGAGCCGCTACCTTGTTAAGTACATCTTCGAAGCATTCCAGCCAAGAGGCGTCCTCAGTGTAGGGTTCGACTGGAATGTTAATACAGGTTCCAAAGGCTGTTCCTTCACCGCGTTCATTCACAGCTCCTGTGCCTGGGAACAGATACTTGCCGGTCTCGTGAATGGATAATGTGCAAACGTCCGGCTCGCTATAAAAGCTCCATTGGACACCATCCCCATGATGGACGTCCGTGTCAATGTAAAGGATACGTGCTCCGTAGCGGTTCTTTGCATACTCGATAGCAACCGAGGCATCATTATAAACGCAAAAGCCGGCTGCTTTGTTTTTTAGAGCGTGATGGAGACCGCCACCCAAATGGATGGCATGCTCAGTCTCTCCACTCATTACTTTATCCACAGCCAATACAGAGCCTCCCACTAATAGGGAGGTGACCTCATGCATGCCGCTGAAATAGGGGGTATCCTCCATGTCAAAGCCATACTTGTCTGCTTGGATCTGCCACAGTTCCTCCGGATTATCCTGGCTAAGCGCTTTCACTGCTTCTATGTAGTCCGAACTATGGACGGCCTGCAGCTGATCTTCCGATGCCGTTATCGGAGCATGAACGATCGACTCCGGAACAGCTCCAAGCTTCCGTAGAAGATCGATAGTGGGAAGAAGTCTTTCTTGGTTAAATGGATGTCCTTGTTGAAGACGATATCCGGTTTCTTGTTCACTATAAATAAATAACGATGACTTCGTCATATATTGCGGCGCCCCCATGACTCGTTCCTCTCGGAGAAATGTTGAAAATGCAAGTGATCAGGTCAATACATGAACCGTTGTCGAAACCGTACACGGTCGAATTGCTCGACGGAGGAAAGCGGCACCTGTTTGCCGATCTTTACCATTAAACAGTTCGCGGGATGGGAGCAGATTTCAGGGTCGTCGGTTGCGAACCACACCATATCGACGGATTTCATCAGCTTTTCCATCATCCCTCGATAATCCCATACGTTTAAGCCGCTTTTCTCCAAATCCCAGTGCCAATAATATTCGGTTGTAAAAGTAATCATATTATCCAATTGTCCGCCCTCAAAAGCGAGTACAATCATTTGTTTTCCAAGGCCTAGTCCCCGATAATCGTCAGCTACCTCAATGGCACCCAACTCAACAAGGTCCTCCATATTACCTTCGGACCAGCGTTCCATTTCATCCGGGTAGTGGAACGTAACGTAGCCAATAATCTCATCATCCAAACGGGAGATGATAATCCGTCCTTCAGGTAACTCAGCAATTTCAATAAGCGCTTCAAATTGTTCCTTAGGACGACGAAAAGCATCCAAATCGGGATGCATCCGATAGGATTTTAACTGCTCAGGAGGCACAGGGCCTTCCACTATAATCTGCGAATCGCGATAGGGTACGCGACGGGAATGATATATTTTATAATGCTCCATTACCTGTTGTCTCCCTTCCTGCGGATCAAGCGGAGGTATTTTTAAACTTCCATTTCGTATGTACGAATGCACCCATGCTTGCTTGATACTATATCAAAAAATCAGATATAAGAAAAGAAATAGTGGAAATATCAAGTATGTGGTATAATATCAGGTGTAAAAAAGCTGCATTCGCTAATAGAGATGTAAGCGTTTCAATGAAAAATGGAAATTGTTGATATCGGGAGGTAGTAGCATGGATCACACAAATATTGAAAGTATTGAACCCGTTTCCAAATCATCTAACATGAAAAATTTCGAGGATGAGCGCGCTCAGTTTAGCTGGGAAGCTATTGAGAAGCAGTTCTCTTGGTCTACTACCGGGAAAGTCAACATGGCGTATGAGGCTATCGATCGACATGCGGAGTCCGCAAAATCGGATAAAATCGCCTTGTATTACAGCGATGACAAGCGGGATGAAAAATACACTTATAAGGATATGAAGCTGCAATCGAATCGCTTTGGTAATGTCCTTCGCAAGCTGGGGATTACAAAGGGTGACCGGGTGTTTATTTTTATGCCAAGAACGCCAGAACTTTATTTTTCCTTAATCGGTTCCATTAAAATCGGTGCGGTAGTAGGACCGTTGTTCGAAGCCTTCATGGAGACGGCAGTCAGAGACCGTTTGCAAGACAGCGGTGCAGTTGCAATCATCACTACACCTTCATTAGTGTCAAGAATTCCTGTAAACGAGCTTCCAGAATTGAAACACATTATTATTGTCGGAGAAGATCTTGAGCTGGCAGAAGGACAAGTTGATTATCATAAAGAAATGGCGCAAGCATCAGATCAATTGGACATCGAATGGGTTGATCGTGAGGATGGCTTGTTGATTCACTATACATCGGGTTCCACAGGGAAACCCAAAGGCGTACTACATGTTCATAATGCAATGCTACAGCATTACTACACAGGCCGTGTAGTTCTTGATTTGCAAGATCAGGATGTGTATTGGTGTACAGCCGATCCAGGCTGGGTTACAGGAACATCCTACGGTATTTTTGCTCCATGGCTAAATGGGGCAACTAATGTGATCCGGGGAGGCCGCTTCAGTCCGCAGGATTGGTACCGTACTTTGGAAAAATACAGCGTATCCGTTTGGTACAGTGCTCCTACGGCTTTCCGTATGTTGATGGGGGCAGGCGACGATGTATCCAAGGAGTTTAACTTATCGGCTCTGCGTCATGTCCTAAGCGTGGGTGAGCCGCTAAATCCTGAGGTAGTTCGTTGGGGCTTGAAGGTTTACAATCAACGTATCCATGATACATGGTGGATGACAGAAACGGGAGGCCAATTGATTTGTAACTATCCATGTATGGCTATCCGTCCTGGTTCGATGGGAAAACCGCTTCCGGGCATTGAAGCTGCGATTGTCGATGACGCAGGCAATATCTTGCCACCATATCGAATGGGGAACTTGGCAATCAAAACACCATGGCCGTCCATTATGAGAAAAATTTGGAACAATCCTGCGAAATATGAAGAATATTTCCGTATCCAAGGCTGGTATATTTCCGGAGACTCGGCTTACTGTGATGAAGACGGATATTTCTGGTTCCAAGGTCGTATCGATGATGTCATTAATACAGCTGGTGAGCGCGTAGGTCCGTTTGAGGTTGAGAGTAAGCTGGTCGAGCATCCTGCAGTTGCCGAAGCGGGTGTAATCGGTAAACCGGATCCGATGCGCGGAGAAATCATTAAAGCGTTTATCGCATTACGCGAAGGCTTTGAACCCTCGGAGGAATTAAAAGCAGATATTTCTAAATTCGTCAAGGTTGGATTGTCTGCACATGCAGCGCCCCGTGAAATCGAATTTAAAGATAAACTGCCTAAAACCCGTAGTGGTAAAATTATGCGCCGTGTGTTGAAAGCATGGGAATTAAATCTTCCTACAGGCGACTTGTCAACGATCGAGGATTAATGAATCTAAGCTAGTGAAATTGAAACACCCTATAAGAAATGGAGCTCACCTTATGTGGCTCCATTTTCTTATAGGGTGTTTTTTTTGCTTCTTGTATATCAGGTTACTTTTTAAAATGGACTGGAGCCGTGGCCTTGGATTCGCCAAGCTCATTGACGGCAGCTATTTTATAATAGCCCTCGTAGCCTGAAGCATAATATCGGAACTCCGTACCATTGGCCACATTACCAAGCTTTGAATAGCTGCCGTTTTCTTTGTCACTGAAATAGATGACATACTGCTTTACTTTATCTTTGTCTGCGTTAGCTTTCCAATTGATAACGATACCTGCGCCACTTGCTTTGACTGTTACGCCGGATGGTGTAGCAGGCTTCTCTTTGGCGGGTCCTGGACTCGGGCTAGGGCTAGGATTTGGAGTGGCTGTTCCATTGTTCTCAGCAGCCCCTGAACCGTTGTTGTTCCCAGTGCCTCCCTGAATCAGACCGCCAGTATCATCGGGAGTCATAAGCAATAAATCCTTACTAGTTCCGTCTGTGTAAGCACCTTTGCTAGGGATGGATTCATTACCGGCAACGTCTACAGCAGTGACATAGTAGCCTATAGCACTAGAGGCATTGGTTTGTTCTGTAAATTTCGTTTCATCTCCGGCTAGAATAATTTTGTTATTTACGCGTTGGAACGTACCGTGATTAACGGATTTATACAAGCGATAACCAACTACATCTTCGCTAGCGCTCGCTTGGAACGTGACCACACTCGTATCCCCGGAGTGGGTTGCCACTACGGTCGTCGGAGCGACCGGAGCCTTACCGTCATCATTGCGCGGATCCGTCTCGGAAGGGGCATCCTCGTTATAGTCGGTTGGTCGATACATTTCAAGTGATTGGCGTTTATCCTGCGGCAGCTTTGGAATAACATTCTGCAGTTCCTTCATCAAGGCGCCAAGTGATTTTTCTCTTTTGATAACAGTCTTCTCTTGAACGAATTCCTGTGGTGTAGAAGGCTGAGCGATATAGTTAATACCGTTGTATGAAATAATCGGCAGCTTCACCATCACATTATCTTCTTCTGTTGGAATGTCTTTTTTATTAAACAGATCGGTAACAAGTTTGCCTGCTTTGGAAGTCGCTTCGCTCGGAAGCTTACCCGATAAGCTAGACACGGTCATTTCCACGATATTATCCGGGCGAGCGAACGATTTGGTTTTGAAATAGTCCGGTTTTTTATCAATGGCCGCATCCATGGATAATGCCCAAATATCCTTCGCACGGTTGGTTCCACCCGTTTTTTTGCTTAGTTTGTATACAGGCGAATCATATCCTATCCAGACTCCAAGCGTAATGTCCGGTGTATAGCCCATGAACCAAGCGTCCGCATCATCTTGCGTGGAGCCCGTCTTCCCTACGATCGGCACTTTACCGTAATGCTTGAACTTGCTCATTAAGTCGGTTGCCGTTCCGGAAGTAATAACGGTTCGCATCATGTCGGACATCAAATAAGCCGTTTGTTCAGAGAACAGGGTGGTCGGTTGGAGCTCATGCTCATATACGATCTTTCCATTGGAATCTGTAATCTTGCGAATCATGAACGCATCGTTATGTACACCTTTGTTGCCGATGGTGGAGTAAGCGTTGGTTAACTCTTTTACGGATACGCCATATCTCAAGCCACCGATTACACCGGTTTGTGCAACGTAGTCCTCTTTTGTTATGGTGGAGATCCCCATTTTTTTGGCGAAATCCCATGCTTCTTTAATACCGACAACATCCAAAAACAGCTTGATGGCTGGAATGTTATAGGATTGATCTAATGCTCTTCTTGCTGTAATTAAGCCGTGATATCGATCGTCCCAGTTCTCAGGGATGTGATAGCCGACCTTTGTGCCGTCTTTCAAAATAATAGGTACATCGTCAATGATTGAAGCCGGTTGGATAGCCCCTTTTTCAATCGCCGGGATATAAGCGGCTATCGGTTTCATCGTAGAGCCCGGTTGACGGAATGCTTGTGTGGCATGGTTAAGCTGCTCTTTAAAGAAATCACGGCCCTCGATCATACCGAGAATAGCACCGGTCTTACTATCCATCATTACAGCGCCGACTTGCTCCATGCCTTTGGTCGGGTCGTCGGGTGTGAAATTTTTAGCATTGTCTGAAATCACATGCATCGAATCGTAAATGTCTTTATCGATGGTTGTATAAATTTGATAGCCACCGCGGTTCATTTGCGCTTGCACATTTTTTAGTGCTTCGTTGTATGCGTCAGTATTTGACTGCGCTGCAAGTTTGGGATCCTGTACCTTCAATAGCGTTTTGGCTGCTTCTTTCTCGACCTCCAGCATGAGATAAGGATAAGTTGAATAAGCTTTTTTGGCCGGTTCAGCAAGCGATTTGCGCAAATCGAAATTGAGTGCTTCTTGGTACTGATCGGAGTTGATTTTTCCTTCCTCCAGCATACGTCGTAGAACGAGCTGCTGCCTTGCGACGGCTCTTTTGAAGGCGGCTCCGTCAAATTGCCCTTTGCTTGTGAAGGTTGAATAATTGCTCGGTTGTTGAGGCAAACCAGCCAAATAGGCCGATTGTGCGATATTAAGATCTTTTAAATCGTCAATGTTAAAAATCCCTTTGGCAGCAGCCTTGATTCCATAAAGATTGTAGCCTGAAGATCCGTTACCGTACGGAATTTTGTTCATGTAGGCTAGAAGTATTTCGTCCTTGGACATGAGACGCTCCATCCGCAAGGATAAAAAGATTTCTTTCGCTTTTCGGCTGTCTTCACGGTCCAACGATAAAAATACGCGCCGCGCTAGCTGCTGAGTGATAGTGCTTCCCCCGGTTTGCACATCTTCTCTTAGCAGCTTTTGGACTACGGCTCTCGCCAGCCCTTTGAAGTCGATTCCATGGTGCTCATAAAAATGATTATCCTCGATGGCAAATACTGCATCCAGCATCTGCTGAGGGATATCTTTGAGCTCGGCCATTCGCCTGTCTTCCTCTGAGCGCAGCTGCCCGATAACGGTATCATCGTTAAAGTATACGAAGCCGGTGAGCGCATTTTCTTGCACCTGCGTCATCATGCTCTCCTTGCTGCGGACAGGATCTTCCTTGACCAGCGCAGATACATAACCGAAGGCGGCACCGCCTCCTAGAAACCCTGCGATGATAAACACAATGAACATCCATTTTAACGTGATAAGTGTATATTTGCCGATGTTCCATAGCACATCTTTGGTCTTGCTTTCTTTTTTCTCCATCTCCATATTGATAGAAATCCTCCCGAAATTGGAAAACATACGTAGTTTATTATACCATAAAGATGGAAAGCGTGGTCAATGACGTCCCTGACGATTGGATGACAATTACGTTTGACAACCGAATCCTACTTATGATATAAATTGTTTTAATCGCATATGACAAATGCTGAGAAGGACATGCCGACGGAAGGGTGATAACCCTATGCCGCGCAGCAGTAGAATAAGGAATCAAGCTTTCAGAGAGCCGATGGTTGGTGCGAATCGGTAGTTGGCCTTAATTCGAATTACCGTCCGGAGCAGGGGAAGAGAACATGAGCAAAGGGGGGCCAATCGCCGGCGAGCCTTTTGCTAACGTAAGTAACTTCCTGCCGGGTCTGACCCGTTATCGTTTCAAAGTGAAAGCAGAGAATGCCGAGTGTATCTGTCGGATACAGAATTCGAATTTCTCAGCTTTAATTAGGGTGGTACCGCGAGCAACAGCCTTCTCGTCCCTTTGTGGATGAGAAGGCTTTTTTGTATTTTAAGAAGAAAGGGAGTCAGAGAAGATGGATATTTTAAAAGAACTGCAGTACAGAGGTTTAATCCAACAATTGACTGATGAAGAAGGCTTGGCCAAAAAATTGAGTGAGGAGCCGGTAGTTCTTTATGCAGGCTTTGATCCGACAGCAGACAGTCTCCATATTGGACACTTGCTTCCAATCTTGTGTTTGAAACGATTCCAGATGGCAGGCCACCTTCCGATTGCTCTAGTAGGCGGAGGTACCGGTTTGATCGGTGACCCGAGCGGAAGATCAACGGAGCGTTCCTTGAACACGTCGGATATCGTAGAAGAATGGACGGGAAAACTTCGTAATCAGCTATCGCGTTTCCTCGATTTTGAATCGACCGTGAATCCTGCCCGTATGGCTAACAACTATGATTGGCTCGGAAATCTGAACGTGATAACATTCTTGAGAGATATCGGTAAAAACTTCTCCGTTAACTACATGCTGGCTAAAGACAGCGTCGACTCACGTTTAAGCAACGGGATTTCGTTTACTGAATTTAGCTACATGATATTGCAAGCATATGATTTCTACCGGATGAATTCGGATATCAACTGCTCCCTGCAAGTAGGGGGAAGCGATCAATGGGGCAATATTACAGCAGGATTGGAGCTAATCGGTAAATCTACGGGCAACAAGGCATTCGGCTTGACCATGCCGCTTGTGACGAAAAGCGATGGTTCTAAGTTCGGTAAAACCGCCGGCGGAGCTGTCTGGCTCGATCCTGACAAAACGTCTCCGTACCAATTCTACCAGTTCTGGATTAACACTCACGACAATGATGTAGTGAAATTTTTGAAATACTTCACATTCCTGTCGCATGAGGAGATTGCCCGTTTGGAGGAGCAGGTAAACACAAGTCCTGAGAAGCGTGAAGCTCAGCGCGTACTTGCTAGAGAAGTTACGGAATTGGTGCACGGAGAGGAAGCGGCATTGAGTGCAATTAAAATCTCTGAAGTTCTGTTCAGCGGTAATGTCAGCATCTTGACCGGCCGCGAGATTGAAGATGCGTTCCAAGACGTTCCATCCGCAGAAATTAGCGGAGACACGGCACTTATCGATCTGTTGCTCTCTGTCAATGCGGCGCCTTCTAAACGTCAAGCGAGACAGGATATCGAAAGCGGCGCGGTATCGGTTAACGGAACGAAAGTGACCGAACTGGATAAAGTTCTTCAGCCAAGTGATGGGATGGAAGGGAAGTACATCGTCATTCGTCGTGGTAAGAAAAATTACTACCTGGCAAAATTCGTTTAGATTTGTATCAAATATCATGGGGTTTCCTTTCGAAGTCGGCAGCAATGTCGGATGGAGGGAAACCTCTTATTTTATTTATGTAAGCCAAATAAAAACTGCCCTCCATAAATGAAGGGCAGCTCGTAAGCCAAAAATTAACGGCTGTAGAACTCGACGATTTGTTTTTCGTCAATTTCTTGTGGCAATTCGGAACGCTCAGGAAGACGCGTGAATTTACCTTCAACAGCAGCGTCGTTGTATTCCAAGTAAGCTGGCAAGTAGTTGCGGTTAGCCAAAGCTTCTTTAACGGAAGACAAGCCGCGGCTTCTTTCGCGAAGACCGATTACATCGCCAGTGCTTACAGTGTAAGAAGCGATATCGACTTTTTTACCGTTTACAGTAATGTGACCATGGGAAACCAATTGACGCGCGCCTGCACGGGAGTTAGCAAAGCCAAGACGGTAAACCAGGTTGTCCAAACGGCTTTCCAACAGGATCATGAAGTTTTCACCGGCAATACCTTGGATCTTGTTAGCTTTATCGAACAAGTTACGGAATTGCTTCTCGTTCATGCCGTACATGTGACGAAGTTTTTGTTTCTCTTGCAATTGAATGCCGTAGCCGCTCATTTTTTTACGTTGTCCTGGACCGTGTTGTCCTGGAGGGAATGGGCGTTTCAATTCTTTTCCTGTGCCGCTAAGGGAAATACCCAAACGACGGCTAAGTTTAAATTTAGGACCTGTGTAACGTGACATGTATTGTGAGCTCCTTTAATAAATAGAATGGTGGGTTGTTGTATTCCTCGGGTGAAACATATGCTCGATTTTGTTTAAAGCCCTGGGCTTATACCCGGCACCTGACAAGAATCTCAGCCGCTGTCCTGTCAGCAACAAAATCTGTGAGGGTGACACATGCTTCCACCATAAGTATGAATTCTTGTAAGAGTAAACATACTTATCTCGACTTCTAATTCTATAAGAAATTGCCTATTGATGTCAAGTGGTCCAAGCCTCTAACTTGAAGGAGGCTAAGCACTTTTTTCACTGCTTACTTATTATGAAAATGAATCTGAAAAGTGGTACAATGATATAATGTAGAAGGGGGAATGTTCTTTGGCCGAATGGAATGTCCGGCACTTGTCCGACATTTTGCAATCATGGGGACTGTTGGGACATCTGGCAGGGGCGATATTGGCTTATTTGCAAACGGTGGTGCCGTTTGTTCCTTTTGTTGTGATTGCAGGAGCCAATGTGTTGTTATTCGGATTGTGGATCGGGTTTATAGTCAATTATTCGATGTCCGTTTTGGGAGCTATAACCGCATTTTGGTTTGCACGCAACTATGCAAGAGACTGGGTAGAAAAAAAACTGGAACACTATGCGTATATTGAGAAATTCAATCAAAAGCTTGAACAAAACGGATTTCTTTACATAGCGATTTCAAGGATAATTCCTATTCTGCCTTCCTTTGGGATCAATCTAGCGGCAGCGGTAATGAAAGTAAGGACTCGAGATTTTGTGCTGGGTACCATTGTTGGCAAACTGCCCATGATCTTATTAGAATCACTGATTGGGCACGATTTGCTGCATTTTAGCCACAATAAGGGCAGACTTACACTGTTGGTGCTTATTTTTGTCGTCCTGCTAGTCATCGGCAATATTTATAAGAAGAAATGGTTTGACAACGAAAACAACAAATCAACTTAGAGCAACCTAAATGGAGAAGGAGGCCTGTAATATGCGTGATCCTAGATTACAGCAGTTGGCAAAAAATATTGTAACATACTCATTAGATGTGCAGCCCGGTGAGAAGGTATTGATCGAAATGATCGGCTCCGAGCGGGAAATCGTTAAATGTCTTATAGAGGAAGTATATGCCCGCGGAGGACAACCCTTTGTCGAATTAGTTGAGCCTGCCGTTAGAAGCGCTGTATTGCAATCGGCAACTAAGGAACAAATCGAGCATTGGGCTGAAATGGATTTGAAGCGCATGAAGGACATGAATTGCTATGTTGGTATCCGTGGCGGATCCAATGTCAGTGAGATGTCAGATGTTCCGGAAGCACAAATGAAGCTGTACGAAATGTATTACAGCAAGCCGGTACATATGGAGCAGCGCGTCAAGCAGACCCGTTGGGTCGTTCTTCGATACCCTAATGCTTCTATGGCTCAACTGGCTACGATGAGCACGGCGAAGTTCGAAGACTTCTACTTTAATGTTTGTAATCTCGACTACGCTAAAATGTCTGATGCGATGAATCCTCTCCAGGAATTAATGAATCGTACGGATCGAGTACGTATAGTTTCACCGGGAACCGACATTCAGTTCTCAATTAAAGATATCGGTTCGGTAAAATGCTGTGGAAGACGGAATATTCCAGATGGTGAGGTATACACAGCCCCTGTACGGGACTCTGTCAATGGAGTCATTCATTACAACACGCCTTCGGTGAAATCGGGAGTTACATTTGAGAACATTACTTTCCGTTTTGAGAACGGTAAAATTCTAGAAGCAACCTGTAATGACACAGAGCGATTGAACAAAATTTTGGATTCCGATGAAGGCGCACGTTATATCGGTGAGTTCAGTCTTGGGTTCAACCCGTATATTTCAACCCCGATGAAGGATACATTATTTGATGAGAAGATTGATGGAAGCCTTCACTTTACTCCGGGTCAAGCCTATGAGAAAGCGGATAACGGCAACCGTTCCTCGGTTCACTGGGATCTCGTGCTGATTCAAAGACCAGAGTACGGCGGCGGGGAAGTTTATTTTGACGATGTGTTGATCCGTAAAGATGGAAGGTTCGTCATTCCGGAGCTTGAAGGGTTAAATCCTGAACATTTGAAATAGTAGTTGCGTGTTATTCCTTTCCAATGTATCATAAAAAGTAAGCGATTTATTCGTTTATCAAATGTTATTGATTGCATGGAGGGATTCGATATGTCAAGTGCTAACAACGCTGCAATTGTAGAAATTTCACAAACCGCTAACAAATTTAGATCATCTATTGTTTTACAGTATGATAATAAGTATATCGATGTAAAAAGCATCTTAGGCTTGTTCACAACATTGTTGACAAGCAGCAACTATGATCTCCATGTTCATGGTCCAGACGCAGAAGAAGCTAAAAAAGCAATGGCTGACGTATTTGCAAAGCATAACCTGCAAATTAATAGCATTCAAGATTAGTTCTACATAACGGTATTTCCATCCATGGATGGAAATACCGTTTTTAATTATTATTACCATTAAAGAGCTTCATCAGCACGATGAAAGACTGCAATTTAGCCTGATAGAACAGGAAAAATGAGACAAGTATAAAAGTAGATGCTCCGCTCTCTTGTGTATTGAGGCGATTTCGACTAATATTAAGCTATGAACTCGTACGTACAGGGGGGAAAGCTTGATGTCATCATCCGAATTGTTACTTGGCCTATCACAAAAAGCCCTTTATCTTCTTCAAGAGGATGCAGATAAAATTGAGAAGCTCATTGAAGTGCAGATGGAGAATTTAACGACACGTAAATGTCCTCTGTATGAAGAGGTGTTAGATACACAAATGTATGGTTTATCGAGAGAGATTGACTTTGCTATACGTGCGGATTTGATTACAGAGACAGTAGGCAAACAAATCTTGGTTAAGCTCGAACGTAACTTAGCCCAGTTGTATGAGGCATTAAACAAAAAAGAGTAGCCTTCTAATTGAAGGCTACTCAGGCTGTCGAGAAAGTAAGTCTCGACAGCTTTTCTTTTGTTCAGTTAATTCAATACAGCACCGCGTTAATATGGTATAATTATTGTAACATTGATAACGGAAGGTGTAGGGTATGCTGCGTTCGAATCGAGATAAACAACAAAACTACGAGCTGGTATCCATTGAAGATTTAGTTCCAGCTGATCATATGCTCCGCAAGATTGATAAGTACATCGATTTTTCCTTCATAGATGAAAAGGTCCGTCACCTCTACTCT
>NZ_JMLS01000009.1 GCF_000686845.1 Paenibacillus sp. UNC451MF
CCGGCGCTTTCGTATCCACTACCGTCACGTTCACATCCGTACTATAGGTTGAGTACGTCACACTCGTTACCGTTGCTTTTGCAGCTCCCGGCTTCAAGCCGGTAATAAGTCCTGTTGCGCTTACGCTTGCCTTGTCGTTACCGCCTGACCAAGCTACCTTCTGGTCTACGGTTGTAGGCTGGACCGTCGCTTGGACCTGTACCGATTCCCCCGCTTCCAGCTGCACGACAGGCTTATCTACGATGATGCCAGTTGCTCCTTGCTCTGGCTTAGGCGGAGCAGCTGTATCAGCCCACAGTACGCCTGAAATCTTCGGATTCCAGTTATCCGTTCCCCCAAGGGTAGACTGAATAGTGAACTGGGCTGCCTCCGATGGGTTCAACTGCTTCGACCATGTGTACCGCTTGTCCGCATTAGCTCCAGGTCCTTTGCTTGCATACTCTGCATATCTTGCCGTAGCTTCATTTGCAGTATTTCCCCAATTGTTCCAACCGTTTGGCTTGATGTGCTCACCTATTGTATTGTTAATATAAGTAACACTGGCATTCGGCCGCCACGGTCTTCCCAGCTCAACTTGTGCCGTTATGCCAGGCTCCGCTGTCAAGGTGCTATTAATAAATACATAGCCCGGTTGACCTTCAGCAGATGAGGCTGCCGTCACATAGCCAGGAGCTCTGCTGTGAAGAATGGAATTCTCAAACACAGCCGGAGAGCTGCCAAAAATAAAATCGACGCTGCCTGCAATATAACTATCTACAAAATACTGTCTGCCTTTATCAGCAAACAACGTGTCTTGGTAACCGAGCAGCTTCACATTGCGATATATGCCACGATCCCCTTCGGCATACAGTGCAACCGCTTGACCCGCTGTGAGTCCCGCGCTGTTTTCAATCGTCATATTTTCTAATGTAAAATCGGTTCCGCCGGCTCTTAGTGTGTAGCTGCCGTTTGTGCCGAGCTCCGTTCCATTCGGACCAGGGGTTTTGGCCGAATCACCGTTTACCAATACGGTACCTTCCCGACTTTCCCCAATCATGGTGATCATCTTCTTGAAAGCATTAATGTACAGCTTCTCATGATAGATCCCATTTTTTACACGGATGATCGTAGGGATGGTGCTATTATCAGGTACCGCATTAACAGCCTCGGTAATGGTAGCGTAATCTCTCGGATCAGCTGCATTTTGTGAGACCCGTATTACTTTTGCAGGTATAGCTTTAACCGGTACGGACGTATAGCTCGATCCTTTATCATTGATCGCTGTAACCGCATAATAATAAGCGGTCCCTAAATTCAAACCTGTGTCTGTCAATGTCGGGCTTGTTACATCGCTGCCCACTACAGTATAAGGTCCTGATTGGCTGGTGCTCCGAACTACTTGGTATGAAGAAGCCCCGCTAACAGGACTCCAGGTCAATTGGACCTGACCGTCCCCGGCTTCGGCCTTCAGGCCTGTCGGTATCTCCGGCTGTCCAAAGACTGCCCCCGGTTTTATAGCAACAACAGACGATTCCATGCCGGCTGTGTTCGAACCTATAGCGGAAACCCTGTAATAATACGGGGTTCCGTCCGTGAGATTCTTATCCGTATAGCCTGTTCCTGTTGCATTAGAGGTCAACACCGCATAAGTACCATCTGGAGAAGACGAGCGTTTCACCACATAATGATCAGCCCCTGGGATGGAAGACCATTGAAGCATTACTTGACCGCTTGACGCTTGAGCCGTCACTTGCGGCGTTTCCAGCGGAGCATAGGCCGAAGCAATAATCGGTGCCGAGTTGGCTCCCTCTCCTCCCACATTAGTTGCCGAAACAACATAGGTAGAAGGCGTATTATTGTTCAGTCCTCCTACACGGTAGGAAGTTCCTGTAATGTTAGTTGCGACCACTTCAAAAGACCCTGGCGGGTTGATCGCTCTTTTCACCGTATAAAAATTCACATTGTTCATGGCATTCCAGCTTAAATCAATCTGTGCATTTCTCGATTCCGCTTTTAGTCCACCAGGTGCAGATGGCTTCTCCGCTGTTTCCGTCGGCGTTACCTGCACTTGATTGGAATTGCCCGTTTCTCCTCCAACTCCATTAGCCGTAATAATGTAGTAATACGTCGTATCGTTGGTCACCGTATTATCGATATAAGAGCTTCCGGTTACATTGGCTTTAATGACGGTATAAGGTCCACCGCTTGTCTCGCTTCGCTTAATGTTATACGAGTCCGCGCCCTGAGGCTCGGTCCATGTCAATTCAACAGCGCCATTGCCTGGTAACGCCTTCAGTCCTTTTGGAGTCGCCGCCGGTTCAACGTATACTTTCATATTATCGAAATAGAAGCTTCCGTTTCCTCCTCCAGGCGTTTTGGACAATATACGTCCTATTCCGTAATCCTTGAATTTGGTTGTTGTAAAGTCAAAGGTTTGTACGAAGGCATTGTCGATATAAATATCGACCTTATCCGCTGCTACATTAGCCACCAGTTTCATGTTGTGCCAGGTCTTAGTGCTTTGCGGAGGGTCCATCAGCTTATAATAGTTGCTGCTGCCTTTATTATAAGTTAAAGTATATGATCCTGAAGCTGCAGGCAGGGTCGGCTTCCTGACTTCGATAGCAAAAGCTGTCTTCGATCCATCTGCATTCTGCACTTGAAGCGGTACCGAGGTTCCGGACTCTTCCGGGAAATAAAAATCCGTATCAATGATCACGGTCCCGAATTGAGGGGTGAACTTTCGGATAAATTGAGTATTCACATTGCTTTTGTCATACAAATACAGCGCTTTGCTCGATGAATTCCCTGTTGAATCTGCCGGTACTCCTGAAGCTACCACTTTATTTAGGGATGTTTGCGGAATTGGCGTTATTTCATAATTCGCTGGTGTTGTGTCCAAAGCGACGTTCTCAAAATCTTCATCCACGTAGTAAATCGGTTCTGGCTCTCCCGTTGGCTCTACGCTGACCTCGGATGAATTAAAGCTTTCACCCTTGTTGTTCACAGCACTGATTACATAGTAATAAGCCTTCCCAGGCGTTAGCTTTGTATCCGTGTAACTTGTACCCGTAATGCTGGTTGCCATAGTAGTATAAGGCCCACCCGGTACGTCGCTGCGCTTCACATTATAGGAAGCTGCCGAAGCGTCCTGGTCCCATGCAAGTGAAGCTGCTTTATCCCCTGCAGTGCCCTTAAGACCTGTTGGTTCTGCCGGATAGTCTGCATCCAAAGCATGGATTTCCACGCCGCTAAAGCGGGATGTATTGTATTTGTCAATCTCGTTATCGGCTTTGGAAGCATCTGCTGCTAAGCCATAGAATACCTCATCTGCCATATCGATAGTAAGGGTTCCAATTTTTTGCCAGTTTACCAAGTCGTCCGAGATGAGTCCTGTAAAGTGATCCCCAAGCCGAACCAGTTTCACCCAATAAGGCGTGCTGATGAACGTTTCCGGTTCAATTCTGGTTGAGTTTCCTCCCGTTGAGGAACGGCTGATCATGACCCCTTTTTTACCCATTTTTACATAAGGAATGGAGAGGAAAGCCATTTTGGAGGAAGGATCAAGCGATTCGCGAATCATCACACCCGCTTCCGCGTTATCATCCGTACCAGTGACCTGCTCTACCCTGGCAATAATTTCGCCATTACCGCTTTGCTTTTGATAAGCAAATTGAAAAGCATCCGCTGATCCATCGATATCTCCAGCCGATTTGACTGTAAGTGTCTTGGAATCAGCACCTAGCTGGGTATGCCCCTTAATTCCTACATTTCCGATATCCTGTGTTTGCCATGACCCCAACGATCCTGTCGTATTGACATGTACCGTCACATTATCGGATTGTGTCCCAACACCGGTATTATCGATAGCGCGAGCGACCACATAATGTGTTCCATCCTCCACATTGGTCCAATTATAGCTATACGGGGCTGTATCAGCCTCGCCGACCTTCGTTCCGTCAATAAAAAATTCGACTTTGGCTATACCGTCCTTATCGCTTGCTGTTGCATTGATCAATACATCGCTGCCAGCTTCCTTGATGATATTGTTTGCCGGAGAAGTGATGGCAGCTACCGGGTTGTCGGTATTGCTGCCGGAAGCATTTCCTTTTACAACCAAATCATTCAAATATACTTCAAGATTCGTGTATCCTTCAGGAGAAAGCGTTGTCAAATTACGGTCATTCGGATCCGAGGAGGAAAGTCCGTGTGCCGCTTCCCAAGCATCATCTATTCCATCTCCGTCATTATCTACAACCGAAGAGAGAACCTCCGGGTATTCGGCAAAGCCTCCCACTTCTTTCGGTGAATTAATATGCTGGCCGGTTCTGTTCTTGACGTCGTTGATAACCCGAGCATCGATAGCATCCCGTTTGGGCAATGTAGCACCCACATTTGCCAACACATTGACATAGGCATCCTGGGCTGGCTCCGGAACATAGCCGGCAACATCGGCTCTGGTGGATTGTTTAGAAGATGACGGATCGATTACGCTTAGAATACCTTTCCAGTTATCCGAGGTAACGCCCGGATCTCCATCCATATAATTGCCGTTAATGTACATTTTGCTGTCGGGAATGACCTCGGTGAACAATACGTTACGAACATTGCGGTAAGTATTCGGACCATATTTGTAGTAGTTATGATCGAGATTGTAGAAGCCCTCCCCGCCTCCGTATGAGGAAGCAAAGCCCCAGTTATAAATGACATTGTTGGTTGCATCCGTTATATCTAGCAGCTGCTTTATGGTAGGAAAACGCGGATTACGGCTTACGCTGTGAGCGATCAAGTTATGATGGAACGTAGCGTTATTTCCACCCCATATGCCGCCATAGCCGTGACGTCCTTTATGATGACTTGTCATCAGCATACTTTCTTCCGAAATGGACCATTGCACTGTTGTATTTGTATTTTCATAAAGGCTGACTACTTCATCAACGGACCAGCTAAACGAACTATGATCAATCATAAGGTCCTTGTGATAGCGTACCCCGAATGAATCATCCTCACTTGCATAACGATCTCCTAAACGAAAACGCATATAGCGAATGATAACGTTGTCCGCTTCGATGCTCGTCGTATAATCACTTACTGTGATACCATCTCCCGGAGCTGTTTGTCCTGCAATGGTAAGATTGGAGCCCAATATTTTGAGGGATTCCTTAAGATGAATCGTACCGCCGACACGGAACACAATCGTACGGTTGCTTTGACTCACCGCGTCCCGCAAGGATCCGGGAATAGGCGGCTCGTTTTTTTTATAGTCGGCCAACGTATTAACGACGTACACCTCTTGGCCTCGTCCGCCGGACGTATATTTGCCTCCGCCTTCCGCTCCCGGAAATGCGGGCAGCTTCGCAGCAGATGTGTCAGCAAACACTTGAACAGGTACGAACGTGGCCATCATGGCTGCGATCAAAACAGAACTTAAAGCCTTCTTCAAGACACTTCTCCTCCTAAGTAACCATTGTTAGCACTTGCTTGTTTAAAATGGATGCGGTTACATCTTGTTGATCTTAAACAAAACCGATCCGTGCCAATCACCTCCCGGATATTGGATTCCCCACCTGACTATACTTGGAAGCGCTTTTAATCCTATTCGAACCTCTACGAACCGATTATGCTCCCATAACGCATGCATAGCTATACCTACAAGATAACTTCATGCCGAAACGGTGCGATTTTGGTCCCAAACCTGCTGAGATAGCTTGTATTTAACTCCAGATACGCTAAACTTAACCATATGGGAATCCGCTTGAACATAGAGTTCAAACTAAAAAACATCCTATCCGAGCTGGACGGACCTGGATGTTTCAACTGTTATTTGGTACCTTATCTCTTCTGACTTCTCTCGTAAGCTTCCTTATACTCTTGAGCCATCCTCTCGCCGCCAGCTTTTTTCCACTTCTCGATTTCCGCTTTCCAACCCGCTTGGTCAAGTTTACCCATAATGAATTTGGTCTCAGCATCGCTTATGATTTGCTCCAGCTCTTTGCCTCTTTCGGAGAAGGTAGCGGAGTCCAGCGTCAACGCTGGGTTAACGACGATATATTTCTCATTTTCTTTCGTAATTTGAACGTTTCTACGGAATAGATCCGTCTGCTTCATCGGTTTTGCTATATTATAGCTTTCGTTACGCTGCGGCAGCGTATCACGGTATGGCTTAACCTCTCTCGCATCTGCTTCCGAATTCAAGGGTACGGTGAATTCGCCTTTATCTCCCCAATGCCTGCCTTCAACTCCTTTGACAAGCAATGTCGCCATCTGAGGATCCATTAATTTATCGATGAAGGTCAACACCTTTTTCAGCTCATCAACCGATTTCACAGTATCCTTAGGGATTGCCAGAAAACCGGCATTACCGCTTTCTCCAGGCAGTCTTCTGCCATTAGAACCTTCTACGGCAGAGGCATCGACAACAGCCGTGGGAGCGGCCTTCACCAATTTTTCCTGCATGCTCTGCGCGTTGCCACCAGAAATACGGATAGCCGTACGGCCCGATTCGTATACTTTATCAATTTCGGTAGCATCAACTACCGCGAAATCCTGATTAATCAGCTTCTCTTCGTACAGCTTACGGAACAGCTTCATCGTATCGAAGAAAGGTTCTGTCATGAATTCGGGAATAAAGCTGCCATTCTCAACCTTCCATTTGTTGGGTCCCCCCTGAGTAACCGATATGCGAGTCAAGGTTGACGAGGCATCCTGGTTATATCTTTTGTCCAGCATGAATCCGTACGTATCGTCCTTGCCATTTTTGTCAGGATCGCCTTTGGTCATTATTTTGATCACATTGTACCAGTCATCGAGGCTTTGGGGCAGCTTCAAGCCTGCAGCATCAAACCAATCCTTGCGATAATGGACGGCAGCTCGACCCAGCTCGCGGAATAAGGGGACACCGTATATTTTCCCGTTTACAGCAATGTTGTCGTAGAATTGCTGATTTTGGGAGGACAAGTTTTTGTATTCTTTTAAATAAGGACCGATTTCCCAGAACAAATCCGATTTCAGCGTACCTATGATTGTAGGCGTATAATTCAGCTTAATCAGCTTGGGCAGCTCGTTAGAAGCGATCATCACATTCACTTTCTCATCGTAGCTGGAGGTAGGAATCCATTGAATTTGCAAATCTGTATTCGTATAAGCTTTAATCGCTTTTTCCATTTCGTTATCCTTGGGTGGAATTTCTCCCACTTGATTCACTACTAAAGTCAGAAGATACGGTGCATCGGCAGCATCCACCAGCATACCTTTCTTTCCTTCGGATGCTTCATCGCCGCCGCATGCCGATAATACGGAGGACAACAGCAATACAGAGCCCATTGTTAGTGCCAAGTGCTTCTTCCCCATCTTTGAACCCTCCATTATACCGTATTGTTTCAATCGGATGCGTCGGCTATAGTCAGCTAAGATCTAATCCGTCTCATAAACCTCTATTCCCGCCAAGATAAAAGGAGAAACAGCTTTCGGATCGTCGTGAACGATGTTCTCACCAATATAATAGTTGTAAGAGCCGTCGCGGTAAGGGTTCCCCCCCAAGCCTGCAACGCTGTTACATTGAGTTAAATGAACGAGCCCTTTTTCATCCTCAATGACCAAATGATCCAGCAAACCTTGGTAGCCGCGCACTGCATTTTCCAAGGCTTCGCTGCCTAGCAGCCCAAGACGAGTGCCTTTTGCCAACGCATAAATGAACATGGAGGTTCCCGACGATTCCAGATAGTTGCCTTCCCGTCCGGCTTGGTCCAATACTTGCGGCCATAAGCCTGTAACTTTACACTGAACCCTGCTCACTGCTTCAGCAAGCTTCTGCAGCACAGACTTCACTTCCTCTCGTTTAGGGAGGTCTGACGGCAAGCATTCTAGAACATCCACCAGAGCCATCATGTACCATCCCATGGCACGGCTCCACACATGGGGCGATCGGCCTGTACCTGGCTCAGCCCACTGCTGTTGAAGCGATGAGTCCCAACCATGGCGCAGCAGCCCGTTCTCTTCATCGCGTGTCTTCTCTTCCACCAGCAGAAGCTGATGGGCAGCCTCATCAAGCCAAGCCGTGTCTCCTGTCAAAAGTCCGTAACGTGCCATGAATGGCGAAGCCATATAAAGTCCATCAAGCCACATTTGCGATGTATAACCCTTTTTATGCCAAAAGCCGCCTTCTTCGGTTCGCGGATGTCCCTTCAGTTGAGACATTAACCGCTCTATCGCTTGGCGATACTTGTCCTCTCCTGTTTTCTCAAGAAGAAGGAACAACAGCTTTCCTTGATTGATTTGATCCAGGTTATAGTCTTCTACCTTGTAATTGTGGATCGTACCGTCATTTAGTACGAACAAATCCATCATTTCCTGGATATATTGCAAGTATCGCTCATCACCGGTTTTCTTATAGCAGGCTTCCAGAGCCCGGAGAAAACAGCCGTTTTCATAGTGCCACCGCTTGGTCAGGAATCCGCCTCCATCCGATTTTTGATAACGAGCCATGAATTGTCTAGCCCAATGCAGAGGATCGGCCATCCGATTATTTTTCCTTAACATAGTCTTTCCTCACCTTTCTATCCTTTAACGGATCCTAGCAAAGCACCTTTGGTGAAATGCTTTTGTAAAAACGGGTATACCATCAAGATTGGCAGCGTTGCAAACACAATAACCGCCATACGAATCGTCAAAGGCTGAATGTCTGCCTCATCCATGCTCGTGTCTCCGATTCTGCTTTGCGCCATAATAACAATCTCGCGCATCAATACTTGAATCGGCCATTTGGCGTTGTCATTAATGTACAGCACCGCGTTGAAAAACTGATTCCAGTGTGCAACCGCATAAAACAAGGCTAAGGCAGCCATCGCCGGCATTGACAGAGGAAGTACAATTCGAGACAGCACTCCGACGTCGTTACTGCCGTCCATTTTGGCTGCTTCCTCCAAATCGTCAGGAATTTGCGAGAAAAAGTTTTTCAATACGATCAGGTTAAACGCGCTAATGGCGCTTGGTATCATGAGAGACCATAGTGTATTGGTCAGTTGCAAATTTTTCACAACGAAATACGTTGGAATCAAACCGCCTCCGAACAGCATCGTAAACAAAACTCCCAGTATAATGATGCGTCGGCCTTCCAAGTGCCGCTTGGATAGAGGGTAAGCCATTAAAACCGTAAACAGCAGGTTAATGAAAGTTCCCACGACCGTGATATAGATCGACACAAGCATGCTTTTTACCAACGTATTCGTGGAAAAAATATACCGGTAGGCTGCAAAGGACCATTCCTTCGGAAAGAGGAGTATCCCTCCTTTTGCCACTTCATGCGGGCTTGTCAAGGAAACTGCAAGCACGTACAGAAAAGGCAGCACGCATACTAATGCGGTAAAAGTCAGCACAATATAAATAATCCCATCGATGATTCGATTGCCTGCCGTTTTGTCGTAAACCATTGAGCTGATCCCCCCATACTGACGGCAAGTCTGCTTTAATAGACACCTTCTTGCCCGAATCTTTTCGCAAGCCAGTTCGAGCCGAGTACAAGCAGCAGGCCGGCAGCCGATTTGAACAAACCAACCGCCGCACTATAGCTGTATTGAGCTTGGGTCAAGCCTTTTACATACACGTAGGTATCGAATACTTCACCAACCTCGCGATTCGTCGGAGCCAGCATGAGGAAAATAGGCTCAAAGCCCGAGTCCAGGAAATGTCCGAGGCGAAGTATCAGCAGGATGCTGATGGTATTCCGAATCGCTGGAAGCGTAATATGCCACAACTGACGCCAGCGTCCCGCCCCGTCGATACGCGCCGCTTCATACAGCTGCATATCTACGCCGGACAAGGCTGCCAGGAAGATGATGGTACCCCACCCTGCTTCCTTCCATATGGATTGAGTCACGATGATCGCCCTGAACCATTCCGGTTCAAGCAGAAAGGCAATTTTTTCTCCCGAGATCTTATAAATCCATTCATTCACAATACCGTTCTCCGTTGTCAGCAGCATGTAGAAAATCCCTGCGACGACAACCCATGATACGAAATGCGGGATATAAACGAACATTTGCACGAAGCGTTTAAACCGTTCCGAACGAAGTTCATTTAGCATAAGGGCCAGTAGGATCGGCAGCGGGAAGAAAAAAATCATGTTATACAACGCAAGCACAACCGTATTCCGGAACAGCATCCAAAATTGAGGCTCTCCGAAAAAACGTTCAAAATGCTTTAAGCCTACCCAGGGGCTATGTTTGAATCCGAGATAGGGCTTATAATCCTGGAACGCCATCATGATGCCGTACATCGGAACATATTTGAATACTATGAAATAAACGATTCCGGGCAGCAGCATCATATACAGCCATTTGTCCCGAATTACATTTCTAACCCGTGCCCTCGCAGAGATGTACCAGGCTTTCATTTCTCTCCGCCCAGCGGGCAATGTCGAATCCATCTTCATGTGGGCTTCCCCCAGCTCCGTGATGTCCCCATTATCCGACGCCTGCCGATGTATTGCTATAACTAGCATTTAACTCTCTTGGCGCGATAACGTTAAGATAAACGGATAGCTGGAACCGATTCGACAATAGTCTGCATATAACTTCATCATGCCTCTAAATAAAACTTGCAGGGCATTTAGTTATCTCAGGCATATGCGTGCTGCGTAGATTCCACTGAGAGCCTGTTCTACGGATGCTCCTTATCCAGCAATTCTCTATATTGTCCGGGTGTCGTACCGAATGTTTTACGAAAGGTACGAATAAAAGCACTAATGTTCTTATATTGAAGCTTCTCGCCGATTTCGGAAATTTTCATTGTCGTTGTCTCCAGCATGACCTTCGCCATATTCATTCGGTATTCGGACAAGTAATCGCTGAACGAAATACCCATTTCTTTTTTGAATACTCGGCTTAAGTAAACTGGGTGAAAATTCAACTTTGCTGCACACGACTCCAATGATATTTCTCCGTCATACAGATCGTGGATCATTTTGACGATACGGTCAGCAATGTTTATATACTGGGTATCCGCCTTCTCCGAAAGCATTTTGATAATCGGAGCAAACAGTCTGGACTGGAACCAAAGAGCAATTTCCTCTCGGGTTTGCAGCTTCAATAAACGTTCAACCGCACTTTCCCCATCTAATATTTTCCTTACGGAAACTCCTTGGTCTTGAACAATATGCAATACTCGCGACATGAGCTGAACAAGCAATATATGATGCTCATTCATAAAGCCGTCTTTATTCAGAACAGACGATAAATACTGGTTAAAGATATCTACGGCTTTCTCCAACTTAACCTCCTGAAGCGCTTGGATAAGCTGGTCCTCCATCAGCTTCAAATGAGCATATACGGCAGATTCAACCTCTTCGTTGTTCTCGATATCCTCGTAATGAGCAATAATATCGGGGCCTAGACTTATTCTGCATTTCAAGGCAGCCATACTTTCACCGTAAGCTTTAACCGTTTCTGATAATTGGCTGAATGCTCTGCTGATCCCGATGCTTACCTGAAGCTGTAAATACTGTTCTACCTTCGACTTAATCAATTCCGCACACTGATACAAATAGGCCTTCAATTGTTCCGGTTCTTCGTTTGCTATTGCCAGCAAAGTGACTTGGGAGGTACCGAGCAGTATTGGGCTGAACCTTGTCCCTGCGGGCAGCAGCTCCCCTACGATATTATTGACAGCGAATAAAAGCAGCTCCCGATCCTGCTCCTGATACCTCGTATCCTGCAGATTATCGATTTGTAACGTAAGCACACCCAAACGCTTCCATTCCGTTGGGAACCCGTACAGCTCGGAACGATAGACAATATCGCCTTCAGAAATTTGGTCTGTGAACAGCTTCAGCACAAAAAATTCCTTCAAATGTCCGGATTGCCCCTGCATCTGCTGCTCCAGACGGCTGCGGGACACAGCCAACGTCTCTATGCTTTCCTTGATGTATTCCAGCTCATCCCTTTTTATGCCTTCATGCGGAGAATACTCTGGTTCGATCTTTTGAGTTAATTCAAGCAAATTGCGTATCGGCGAATACATGCGTCGGCTTCCGAAATAGCCGATGATTAAAACAATGATGAGTATAAATGCACATGCAGCAGCTGTAAGTATGGCGATTTTTTTCGTATCCTTTGTAATCTCAGCAATTGAGACTACGGAGACATAGGTCCATCCGTTATAACCCGACGCCCGGTATAGTACGGCAACTTCCTTCCCATTCAGCTTAGCATTGAGAAACCCCTGCTTTTGCGGCAAGCTGCCAACCTGTTCTAGGACAGTACGGTTAATATCTGCATAAGCTGTTTTTTGTTCAGAGGATGACAAAAAAGCTTGGCCTGTTGAATCCAAAATATAATTACTATTGCTTCCCGGGATGCTATTCGGCGTTAGGATGGATCGAATGTCAGCCGCAGCTATCTGAATAATGAGAAGCCCTCTCGGCGTGTTCGTTCTCGGCAGCAACGGAATTTTCTCAACCAGACTGACCGTATCCAGTGTCTTGGTCTGACCTGACTTCGGAGAATGGACGGGAGCATCTTCATCGGACGAGTCTCTTGAAGGGGCAGTCCACTTCGTCGTACTCCAGAACATGCTAGCCGGATAGGCGGCATAGTTGAGAAATTCACTTTTGTTTTCATACTCGCTTAATTTCTTCATGACCCCGAGGTTCACGGCCCAATCCTTTTCCAGGTTCACAAGATAAGCCTGTTTGATAACGGAGGTGGACTGCAAATTAGTCAGCTCGGTGGTAAGCTCCCTTACCTGTATGAAATCTTCACCTGTAAGAGATCCGTTCATAGCCGCTTGCACTAAAGATGAATTAGCCAGCTGAGTTGCAGACATCTCTAATGATTTCAACATTTGCTCAACCCTCATTTGGGTTTGCAGCAGCAGCTGCATATTGCCCTCATTGACCTTTTTCTCCATATCCTGCGATGCCATATAATAAGAAACAAGACCAATAAACACGGTTGGCAGCGCCCCGAGCAGAAGACTGAAGCTAAGCAGCCGCACTAAAAATTTGGACATTTTCTATATCCCCTTCCCTTGCGGTGCAACCGTTTGTTCGAGCATAAGTAGGCCGTTTCATTGTCGATTCACGGCTGGATCGCTGTACATGCCCTTGCACTGCTGACATTGTCTTGCTATGCTAGGCGATGAGGGGGGAACCCGCATTGAAAACGGATTTTGAAATCCATTTTTCCAAGCAAGCCGAGAATCCGGCGATGGATATGTACCATTACCATGACTTTTATGAAATTTATTATTTGTTCGGTGGAGAACGCTACTACTATTTAGAAAACCATATATATCACGTAACCAAAGGCTCCGTTGTATTCGTAAACAAGAATGATATTCATAAAACGCTCGAAGGCGGAATCGGGCATGACCGTGCGGTTCTCTACTTTACTGACCGGTTTTTAAGCCGCTTCCAGCCGGAACAGCTGAGCTTACTCCTGTCACCGTTTCGCTCAAGCAGCAAGGTGATCCCTTTTAATAATCAGCAGCAGAGCTACATTGAGAATCTTCTTTTTCAGATGAAAAAAGAGTATTTGGACACCAAGCTGCCGGGCCGAGCGGAATTCTTCGAGGCGCTGCTTGTCCAGCTGCTGCTCTATATGTCCCGGATATGCATGGAGTCCGAGCAAATAACGCCAAAGCCTATGGATGGCAAAATGACGGAGATTATCGGCTACTGCAATGAGCATTACAGGAAACCGCTTACTCTTGAAACAGTCTCATCCCAATTTTTCATAAGCCCGTACTATTTCAGCCGCTTATTCAAACGATCCACAGGATTCCACTTTCCGGAATACATTAATACACTGCGTATTCGAGAGGCTCAAAGAATATTAAGGGAAGAACACGGTAAAATGATCGATATTGCCGAGATGGTAGGATATTCCACCATCACGCATTTTAATCGTACGTTCAAACAAGTAACGGGTATGGCACCGCTTACGTACAAGAAAATGATTCAAATCGCTCCACATAGGAACACCCACAGCGAAAAATAAAGATGGATACGGGACCGGCATTGCTACCGGTCCCGTTGATGTATCCCATCTATTCGATTCGGAACCAATCGAAATCCGCAAAGCCTTGGGCGCTCGATGCAGCGTCTTGCTTCAAGCAGAACAATCCCAGCTTGGCACCAACCCAGTGACCCGGAATCGCTTCGAAGACGTCACCGATTGCAGTAAACGTAGTGCCGTCCAAGCTGTATTCGAAAGTGCATTGAGCTTCGAGCACGACCTTCACTTTGAAATATACCGTCTTCGCGGAAGCTGGTATCGAGACTGTCTCAGCCGTTTCCTCAGAGGAACCTTCCTTGTTGCCGCTCCCTTTAACGAATACAAGCTGCAGCCCTTCCTCTAAAGACTCCAAGGCAACATAACGGTAATCGTGGCCGAACACCGTCAAGCCGGCCCGTTCATGTGCAGCCCCTGGCGTGAACTCCAGCTTGGCTGTTGCTGTCAACTCCGGCGCCGGAAGCTTCTGGCAAAGAATGCTTGGCACATCATAGAACGTGCTTGTTCCTTCCCTTAGCGGCTGCGCATGCAGTCGAAGATGCCCCGGGCGATCTTCCAGAGAGTACCATTCCGCACGGTTATTCGCCTGCCACTGCCATTGGAGTCCCAATACAGACTTGTCGAACTCATCGCTAGTGTCTGGCACCGCTGACTGATACTCATGTCCAACATTCGGTTTTTTATGAACAAGCACCGGCTCACCGATCCCGTCCCCGTTCGTATCGATGCCCATAACCGGCCAATCGTTCTCCCAGGACATCGGCTGTAAATGAGCAATCCGTCCGTACGCCTCACGGTCCTGGAAGTGAATGAACCAGGATTCACCCGACTCCAGCTCCACGTAGCCTCCCTGATGCGGGCCGTTAACAATGGAATCTCCCTGATGTAGAACAATTTTATCCTCATAAGGTCCAAAAATGTTTTTGGAGCGTAAAATCGTTTGCCATCCTACCGATACCCCGCCTGCAGGTGCAAAAATATAGTAATATCCGTTGCGCTTGTAAAATTTCGGGCCTTCGAGAGTAGGGTGATTTTCCGTACCGTCAAAAATCAAAGTCCCTTCATCCAATAGTTCCGTACCGTCTGGCTTCATCCGGCAAACCTGAAGCTTGCTTTTGATGCCGCAGCGGCTTTTTGCAAAAGCATGGACAAGATAAGCTTGACCATCCTCATCCCAGAACGGACATGTATCGATATAGCCTTTGACTTCCTTAACCAAATGGAGCGGAGTCCAAGGGCCCGCAGGATCGGTTGCCGTCGTCATGAAAATCCCTTCATCTGGAGCGCCAAAGTAAATCCAAAATTTCCCGTCGTGATGACGAATGCTTGGGGCCCAGACTCCGTCTCCGTGGCGTACGCCGTCAAACTCTTTTGGCAGCTCTTGGATTGCGTGTCCGATAAGCGTCCAGTTGACTAAATCCTTCGAATGTAGGATAGGAAGTCCTGGTGTGCTATTGAAGCTGGATGCGGTCATGTAGAAGTCTTCTCCTACACGAATAACATCGGGGTCCGAATAATCGGCATAAATAATCGGATTACGGTAGGTTCCGTCGCCTAAGTCGGCGTACCAAACCGGCTTTTGTTGACTGCTGACACTCATGGTTTCCAATCTCCTTTATTTAGATGATGTCTCGAACACATATGATCGAGGCCCTTCGCACTCCTTGCCTGCCGCGTCTTCAAAGCGAATGTTTCGGCAGTTGCGTTCCTTAAACTCTGTACCCGGCTTAGCGGCTACCTGCACTTCACGGAACACCAAGTTCTCCGCATCGATACAGGTCAGTCCTTCGTCCGCAGCGACGGTCACTCTCTCAAAGCGCAAATTTTGCAAAAGCATTTCCGGAAGTCCGCGGATAAAAATCCCCTTTTCAGCTCCGGAACAGTAAGTGTCCGTTATCGAAATGTTCCGGAAGCATGGCGTTTCCTCCGTCACCGGAGCCATATCGGCGTATTCCTGCTTAATCTCGTAATACATATCAAATACAATTGCGTCTTTAATAATATCTTTCATCCATACATTGGATATTTTGATATTTTCAACGATTCCCCCGCGTCCCCGGGTGCTTTTGAAGCGCAACCCGTTATCGGTACCGATAAACGTACAGTCCGATACGTCCACATGCCGGACGCCGCCAGACATTTCGCTGCCGACTGTAAAACCACCGTGGCCATGGTACACCGTACAATTGCGGATCGTCACGTATTCGGTTGGCACGCCTGTCCGCCGTCCCTGCTCGTTCTTCCCTGATTTGAGACAGATCGCGTCGTCACCAACATCGAAGGTTGAATCCATGACATTAGCATACCGGCATGATTCCAGGTCAAGCCCGTCTCCATTAACGGAATGCCATGGATTGCGCACCGTGACATGACGGATCGTTATATGCTCACACAACCGAGGATGCAAGTTCCAGCTTCCGGAGTTCTGGAAGGTCGGCCCATCCAGCAGCACGCCGCTGCAGCCAGTCAGTCCAACCAAAACCGGCCGCAAATACACTTTATATGGCTCATAGGCAGCTATCTCCATATTCCCCTCAGCCTGAAGAGCCTCCGTTACACGCCTTCCGTCGCTGGCTTCCTGCGTCGGCCACCATAAATTGTTGGCATCAACGAAGCCGCCTGAAGCCACAATGTGTCTCCACTGCCGATCGGTCATCTTGTGCTTTTTGACGCAGCGCCAGGCATCCCCAGAGCCGTCAAAAATTCCTGGGCCCGTAATAGCAACGTCAATCAAGTTTTCACCATAGATAGGAGGCATAGCCCGTACAGCCTGCAGCCCCTCATAATTGCTCGGAATGAGCGGATAATCGTCAAAATCGCGGCTGAAGGTAACTAGAGCCCCTGCCTCAGCGTGCAATCTTACTTTGCTCTGCAAAATAATAGGACCTGTCAGCCAAATCCCCTTGGGGATGATAACGGTTCCCCCTCCGGCAGCGGCGCACGCCGTCACTGCTTCATTAAAAGCATCTGTATTTTTAACTATCCCGTCGCCTATTGCTCCGTAGTCGGTAACGGAACAGGTCCATTCTGGGAATATGGGGATGCGGACATCCTCTGCACGGAAACCCGCACCGCCCGCTTCAACGATACGTTGCTCAGTCATTGCGAAGCTCCTTTTTTCTCTCCAAATAAGGCCGGATCCGACTTGCTGCATGCAATATCATTGTAAAGCAATCCCTTAGCGACGTTCTACACAATACATGCTCAGAATAATGCAACTTAACAATTCTTGCGCTCGGGCTGCCAGGAAATCTAGCGATTTACGGGTTCCATCCCCACCGGGAATAAGGATACACCCTGATCCGCTTGTAAAGTCAGCTTGATTGTCCCGTTGATTATAGGAAGTTGGATGGGCTCCCCTGTAAGCCCCTCAAGACCGATCTCATATAGAACAGCTTGAGATATTTCGTTCCAGGTATCCGGAAGCCTCCATTCCTTGTCGGTATATCCCTGCTTGCTGTAAGCAATCCATTCTATAGCATCCTTGTTCCACAGTGCGGGGAACAAGACGTCGTCTCCATCCCTAAGCAATCGGTTTGCTTGCTTAATGATGCGATAATTGTCCTTGTTGGAGCTTGTGACCTGCTCCGAGAAATGAAGGGTGCCGGATTCATCCGTCAGCCTGTCCAATCGGTTCAAGAAGTACCATGGCAGTGTATTCAGCGCAAAATCTTGAAGGAAACCGGCAAGCAAGATAGGGTCCTTCTTCATGATGCTCTCACCGAGCATACTGGTGCCAAAACGCGGATCGCCTCCGTCACCTCCACAATACAAGCTGGCTGGAATCTTTAGCTGCTCCTCCGCTTGGAACCGGACATGCCATGCAAACGGCTGAAGTCCGATCAATGGATCACTGCGGTAGCTTTTGTCGAATTCAGCTGTAAAATCGATCCCTCGATCCCGGAAATAACGGATGATCTGCTTCTGGGCCTCAATCTCCTTCTCTACTGGGATGCCGTGATACGGGCTAATCGGATCGATCTGCTGCTGTGGGATATGCTGGTGAAACGCATCCACGTGAATCGTGCCTGCCTCTTGTACGGGAAGAAGTTGAAGCAGCTGATCGATGCGTCGTTGTGTCAATCCCTCTTCCCACTCGCGAGTGTAGCTGATCGGGTAGCCCCATACATAAGTGCGAAGACTCCCATCCTCCAATCTGGCAATAACATCCTTGTCCACGTATTCCTGCCATAACGGGCTTGTATCGCTGGCATCCAGCAAATTGATATGCAGGCTGACCGTCGTATGGTATTGCCGCGCTTCGCTCATCAGCCATTTCAAGCTGTCTTCCGCCGTCGCATCCTCCCTGCGCTTCAGCTTTTCATTAACGACATGAAGCGCCGGATAGCCAGTATCATGTCCTTCGAACTGCCAGCCAACAAGGTAGATGATCTTGGGGATACCTCTTGTTATTCGGTCGACCCTTTTCATGATATCAAGCGCCTGCTCAAAAGTAATGAATACCTCTCCTTTACGGTCGGCCATGAACATTTTCATCGCTAGCGTTTGATGATACGCATGGTTGAAAGGCTGATCCGGTGCAAACTCCACCGTACAGGACGCCTCGGCCGTCCGGGTCGTGCCATCCATAGTAACAAGTGCCGTAACCGTTGCTGTCCCTGCTGACTCAAGCTTTGTCCCTGCTTGTACTACCGCACCTTTTGATGTCGGCTGAACTGCTGCGATCCTATTGGCATTGCTCGTTATGTACTGGATTTGCGCATGCCGAAGATCAGCTTCACTTCCATCAGACATCTTGCCGCTCAACGTTAGTTCCGCCCGGCCGTCCAGACGCAGCAGTGATGTATCCGCTGTCAAAGTGACGGATTCTAACCGCAAGCCCGAATTCATCTTATCCTCGTTAGCCAGCAGTGCGGTGATGGAACGATGCAGCCTAGCCTGAACCGTATCGACCGCATCTTGGCCCAATCCAGGGTTTGTACACACACTCTCCGCTTCATGGATAGCGTCCCCCAATGCTTTCAGCAGCTCCATACTGTAAGACGCCGAATCCCGATCCGCTGCCTCATAATGCTGCTTAGCCTGCGCTAGCACGCTTTGCAGCGATGCAGTCTGAATGGATGCCGATGATGCAATACCAGGTATGACAAGCTGCAGAGGCTGTGTCTTGGCTGAAGCGCCATTCGCTTGCTCCGTCACTTCAAGCACCAGCACCACTACGGTATCCTGCCCGATGACCGGGAAAATTTGAGCATCCTTCGGTACTACATCTTCTCGGCTCGAGCTTACGATCTGGATCTCAAACCCCGCAGGCATAGTCGGTAGTGCGAGAATGGTTTGCCCCTGGGTGGGAGCGTCTAAAGACTGAATAGATGCCGCTATAGCTGCGGCGGATGATTCCGGTTTAGTCCCCTGATGACCTGATAAGTACATTCAGACTTCACTTCCTTTTTTTCAATTTAAGTTCGGCTGTAATCAGGATCTGTTAGAAGCTTTCAGACAGCCATGTATTAATGATCAGCATAACTTATCTGACAAGTTCCGTAAACCACATTGCCTCATAGTTAATCCCTGTATTCGGTGTCGGCAAGAAACTATGATATATTGAAATAAACCTCTGTTAAAGTTTCGAAAGAGGAGCGACTACATACACAATCAGAAGAACCCAAACTATTATTTTTGAGGTGAATCGTTTATGGAATCTGCATTGCAAGCTTATTTGGCAGAGCACCGGGAACGCCATTTGGAGGAAGTGATAGACTTCGTCCGTATCCCGAGTATTAGTGCTAGTACAGAGCATAAGCCTGATATGACTAGAGCCGCCGAATGGCTGGCAGAAGCGCTTCGCAAGGCAGGCTTGGAAAATGTGGAGGTGCTTCCTACTGCAGGTCACCCAGTCGTTTACGGCGATTGGCTTCATGCACCCGGTCAACCGACCGCTCTGATCTACGGTCACTATGATGTACAGCCTGCCGATCCGTTGAACCAATGGGATACCCCTCCGTTCGAGCCGGTTATTCGTGACAACAAGCTATATGGCCGCGGCGCAACGGACGATAAAGCGCAGCTCTATACTCACGTAAAAACGGTCGAGGCTTTTTTGCAAACCAGCGGGAAGCTTCCGGTCAACGTGAAGTTCTGCATCGAAGGAGAAGAAGAGATTGCAAGCCCAAGCTTGCCTGCCTTTTTGCAGGATCAGGCCGAGCGGCTGAAGGCAGATGCTATCGTTATTTCGGACGGTCCGATGCACGACGAAGGCATCCCATCGATTTGCTATGGATTACGAGGTCTTTGCGGCTTCCAGTTGGATATTCAAGGGCCGAAGAACGATCTGCACTCCGGCTTGTACGGCGGAGGCGTCGCTAATCCAGCGATTGCCTTAGTCCAATTGCTCTCTTCTATGCGTGCGAATGATGGGCATATTACGATCGAAGGCTTCTATGACGGAGTTAATGAATTATCGGAAGCGGAACGCGCTGCATTCCGGGCGCTTCATTTTGATGATGCTAAGCAAGCCAAAGATTTGGCGGTTCCCGAGCTGACTGGTGAGGAAGGCTTCTCGTTCCTGGAAAGAACAACGGCCCGCCCAACCCTAGAGATTAACGGCATATTTGGTGGCTATCAGGGCGAAGGACTCAAGCCTATCGTTCCCTCAACGGCTGGAGCCAAAATTTCCTGCAGACTGGTCGACAATCAAGAGCCTGACCAGGTTATGAAACGGATCGAAGCTCACATCGAGAAGCACAAGCCGGCTGGCGTTACCGTGAAGGTTCAGCAGACTCACCGCGGTAAACCATTCTATATTTCACCGGAGCATCCCTATATCCAGGCGGCTGCACGGGCATATGAATCCGGGTTCGGCACAGCGCCGGTTTATATTCGCAGCGGCGGCTCCATTCCGATTGTAGAAGTATTCTCGCGAGTATTAGGCGCTCCCGTGGTCATGATGGATTTCGGTCTTCCCGGTGAGAACATGCACGGGCCTAACGAGCATTTTCATCTTGAGAATTTCGACAAGGGTATCGCGACACTCTGCCAATACTGGCAGGAGCTGCATGCGGCAGCTAAATAAAGCTATAAAGCAAGAGACCGTCCCTGCTAAGACAGCAAGGACGGCCTTTTTAATATAAACTAATGAATTTCAATCGATTTGACGATCCGATTTTCCTGTATGAACGTAAGAAAATCTTCAACTCCATACGACCCTGGAAGCCGCACCAGCATAACCAAGTGAATCATATCGTCCGAATGCTCTTCAACCTGCAGACTCAGTACTGCAATATTTTTTTGCTTCAGCATTTGTTGGATACCTTCCATGCATCCGGGTATATTCGAAATTTGCATGGTGACCTGCTCTGTCTTCGGAGAAGCAAGCCAATTGAACCGGCGGTGCAAAATAATTTGCGCCAAAATAATAATAATGGTCGCCCCGGCTCCCATTAAATACATGCCCGAACCAATAGCCATGCCGATGCCGGCTGTAGCCCAAATACCTGCAGCTGTCGTCAGTCCCTTAACTGTATGCTTATGCATAAAGATCATGCCGGCTCCAAGAAACCCTACTCCGCTTACAATCTGCGCAGCGATACGGGAGGGGTCTACCACGAGATTCTCCCATCCTATTTGGTCCTGAAAGCCGTACTTGGAAATACACATCATGAGAGAGGCTCCTATTGCAACAACAAAATGAGTTCGAATCCCCGCTTCTTTCATTCGGTTTTTGCGTTCATATCCTATAAATGCTCCGCAAATGCCGGCAATAATGACGCGAATTAAATAATCGTATTCCATCGGTTCAGCCTCCTGTCATCTTCTTATTACCCTAAATTCTCATTCCGGTACCCTATTGGAAAGGCTCCAGCGCCTTATCCGCTTTGGTCTGAGCTTGCTTCAGTACCTCTTTCGGGGACTGCCTGCCGGATAAAGCCGCCTGAATCGCCTCTTCCAGCACACCTAACACTTTATCGTTATTGTGGGTGGATAGCTCTTCATCGGCATAGATGAGCTGATCTCTTGCAACGAGTGCGTCAGGATATTGCTCTGTGTAACTTTTCATCTTGTCCGTGTCATAGGCCGATTTGCGGACGGCAACATAACCGGTGTCGATGCTCCATTGAGCCACTCGCTTAGGCTCCGTCATCCAGCGTACAAAAGTCCAAGACGCCTCCTGCCGTTCTTCGCTAGTCCCTTTGAATATATAGAAGTTGCCGCCTCCGGTCGGAGTGGCGAAACGCCTGCTCTTCGGTGGGAAGGCAACGTGAAAAGGAAATGAGGCCGTCTTTCTCATGTTGGTCAAATTCCCGGAAGTATAGTACATCATAGCTGCTTTGCCGCTTAAAAAATCGGCTGGAAGCGCTGCCCAATGAAGTGGATGAACCGGCATCACATGTAGTTCTCTCGAAAGACGAAGCCAATACTCCAGTGCCCCCGCATTTTCGGGGGTATCGAAAAATACCCGTTTGCCGTCAGGAGACATCAGCATGCCCCCGTTTTGCAAAGCAAGCATTTGAAACATCCAAGTGGAGTTCGTACTTCCCGAGGACGGTATTTCAAGCCCCCACTGCTTATCGGTGGTCAGCCGCTTGGCGATCCGGATCAAGTCGTCCCAGCTCTCCGGAGGCTTAGAAGGATCAAGTCCCGCCTCCCGAAACGCATCGATATTGTAGTACAGCAGCACTGTGCTGCGTTGAAATGGAATGCTGTAGGTATGGCCTCCTGTCTGTGAATTTACCAAGAAAGGCTCGTAAAAATCCGACAAGTATGTAATGCCGCCTTCTTTGGCAATAAACAGGTCCAGCGGAACTATGGCATTCATATCAAGCAAAGTAAACAACTGAGTCGAAGGAAGCACGGCAACATCCGGGGGATTGTTTCCCAGTAAGGATGCCTGCGTTTTGATCGTCGTATCGTTGTAACTGCCCATGTAAATCGGCTTTACGCGAATATCCGGATGCTCCTTCATGAATTGCTCCGTCATGCCTTCCAGAGTAGCCGTAACCGGCCCTCCGACATCAATCGGATAATAAAAAGTCAGCTCGGTCTTCGTCTTAGGAAGCGTATCGGAACCTACCTGCAAGGTGTCGTTATTGCAGCCAACTGCTAGAAGGACCGTGATAAGAATAACGGCGGTAGCGGTGCTCATCCTTTTGTTCATATCCATCTTCCTTCGATGCTTCGGTTTCCATCATTATAGGGAAATCCGTTAAGGATAGAAACCCTCTAGTCTTAAGGAATGGTACAAAATGTTAAGGTAGGAGCCTTTCCCAACAGCTATTTATGATAAAATAGGAATTCAACAGCGGCGAATCTCGCCTCTGCAAGCTTTAGAACCCAAAAGGACTGCTGCTTATGTCGATGACCTTAAGAAAAAAAATCGTACTTATTTTTATTTTATTAATAACCATCCCTCTGGTAGCCCAAGGAATTATTACGTACATCGATTTTTCCTCGTCTGTGGAACGCAAGACTGTCAATTACACAGTTCAGATTCTAAGCCAAATAAACCGGAGCATGGATCAGACGCTAAAGGAGCAGATGCAAAATATATCGCTGCTTCCCTTATACAATACCGAGGTCCGCGATATTATCGACAAATACAGTGACCTTCAGTTATCCTCGACCACGCCTACACTAGAAGAGCGCAGTCAAATGTTTCACGCCATCGCAGGCACAACCTCTTACTACTCTGAAATAAGAGGTGTCCAAATCATTTCCAATAACGGGAGCGTCTTCTCCAGTATGGACCCTTACCTGGTCCGTCCCTCGATTCGTTGGGATCACGAGCCTTGGTATGCTAGAGTTCAGCAGGGTAACGGAGAATGGGTGCTTATTCCCCAGCATCGGCCGGACTACTTATTGGAGGACTCCAAATCAGGTCCATATATTGCGGCTGCGCGAATCATTCGCGAACCGGGCTCCAGGCAGATCAAAGGCTTGATGAAAATCGATTTTAGACTGGACGTGTTCCAAAATATTTCGGAAAGCTATCGATTTGCCCAAATCGGCAATCTGATGGTGCTTAACGAGAATAATGAGCTGTTCTATGAACAAAATAACGAGCATTTGAGTGAACAGACCAAAGCCCTTTTACTTCAGTCGAGCTTGCCTAACGAGAACGGGATTGCTAGCAGCAAAATACCCGGAGCCTCCTTTCTAACTATTGTTGACCGCTCTTCCTTCTCGGGGTTGAAAATGGTTAGCTTTATTCCGGTATCCTCGCTTCACCAGGAGACAGAGCAGTTCCGGCGGTTTACCCTACTTACTCTAATTGTCTGTTTGGCTGCTGCGTGTGGAGCCGCTATTTGGTTCTCCTATAAGCTTAGCCGCCCGCTCATGGAGATGAAGGAAAAAATGCATTTGGTGGAGCAAGGGAAGCTGAAGCAACAAATGCCGATTCATTCTCAGGATGAGATTGGCCAGCTTAGCAGCGGATTTAACCGGATGTCTGAGGAGATCGACCGACTCGTGAACGAGGTGTATGCCATTCGGCTTAAAGAAAAGGAAGCTCAGCTGTCTGCTTTGCTGACCCAGATGAATCCTCATTTTCTATACAATACTTTGGAGTCCATTAATATGATGGCGATTCGAAGAGAAGCATATGAAATTTCCGACATGGTGTCATCGCTTGGACAGCTTCTCCGCCACTCTGTTGGCACATACAGCCGACTCGTCCTGCTTGAGGATGAAATCGCCTCCATCGCTTCGTATGTGAGCATTCAGCAGCTCCGATACGGTGATCATCTCCATGTCGCATTTCAAATAGATGAAGCACTGCTTTCTCTCTATGTTCCCAAGCTGGTGCTTCAACCCTTGGTAGAGAATGCGATTTATCACGGCATCGATGGAATCGACCGACCGGGCTCGATATGGATCTCCGCAGCGCGTTTTGAAGATGAGCTCCTGCTGACCGTAACCGATAACGGCAAGGGGCTGAATGAAGAAGAGATTGACACGCTCCAGCAAAAGATCTCCACTCCTGGTCTAGAGGAGGAATCAACAAACGGATTGGCCTTGCGCAATATGAATCAACGGCTGGTTCTGATGTTCGGAAAACAGTACGGATTGCTTATTGACGGAAGTCCGGGGCAAGGCGTTTCTATAACGGTCACTATCCCGGTAATAGTAAGGAGTGAGGACTTTGTACAAAGTACTGCTAGTGGAGGATGAGCAATTAATTCGAGAAGGGATTAAGCGGCTGATAGAACAATTATCCAGCGACTTCACCGTTGCTATGGAAGCGGTTAACGGCAAGGAAGCGTTGACTTACTTGGACAGCGGCATGCCTGATCTAATCATTTCGGACATTCGCATGCGCGAGATGGACGGAATCTCCTTCATACAGGAAGTCCGCAAGCGTTATGCAGAGCTTCCTATTATGATCATCAGCGGCTATCAGGACTTTCATTACGCCCAGCAAGCAATCCGCTGCGAGGTGACCGACTATTTGCTGAAGCCGATCAACCGACGAGCCTTTTTGACGGCATTGGAGAAAATTCGCGGTAAGCTGAACAAGATGCACGGCATGGACTCAAAGGAAGAGGGGAATCCGTATCTTGCCTCGTCTGTGTTAAACGGAAATCATAACTTCACGATTCGTACCGTTAAAGAATATATCGCTGCCCATCCCGAGGACGATCTGAGTCTTAAGACGATCGCCGACTTCGTCGACCTGCATCCCGCCTACCTCAGCCACTTATTCAAAGGCGAAACCGGTCAAAATTTATCCGATTACATTACCGATATCCGAATGGAAAGAGCCAAATATTTGCTTTCCCACACCCATCTAAAGGTGTATAACATAGCTCGGCTGTCCGGATATCAGAGCCCGAAGCATTTTGCCCTCGTCTTCAAGCAGCAGGTTGGCGTCACGCCCGGCACGTATCGGGATGCCGTAGGAGGCGATGTTAAGCCGACCGATGTTGAAGGAAGCTAGTGAAACAAAAAGAGAGAGCAGCTGCTCTCTTTAGATTGACAAGAAACCCATAAAACTTCAGAGTATGTAGTACTCCTGTGGTGTACCCCCTTCCGGCCAGTAGCTACACTCTAAATAACTGGTTTCTCGTCATCTGAAGAAGCATCCGCTATCTCCCTTTTCACTAAGGTTCGTTTACCGTACGGATCAGAGCATTCAGGCAAATGGATCGGAGGCTGATCATACAAGCTGCCGTCTTCCAGCCTCTGCCAAGTATCGAATCGCCGCTCACCCTCATACAGTACAATCACTCGCGCACCGCGCATATAATCAGCCGGTCCCTTTGCTCCAAAGCCCGTTAAGCGGCTGCAGACCAGCCGGATTCCATGCATATCCCCGGCATAGTCATTTAAATGGCTGTGGCCTGTGAACGTTCCCATCACGTCCCCCTTCTCTAGCATAGCCGCAAACATACCGGAGTTGATCTTAGGGCTATCGACCGCTTTTTGCTGCAGCCCATAGCAGATCCCGTAATCCCATACTTCGTTGTACTCAGGAAAAGGAATGTGGAAGAACGCAAGAGAAGGCAGTGCTTCCCCTCGATTACTTAGGGTGAGGTGGTCGGACTGCATGCAGTACCAATCGATTTGCGAGCGCTGCAGCCATTCCGTTCCTCCGAATGCCCTATTCGTCTTAGCTCCGGAGTCCAGCATATACAGCACTGCTCCTAATTGCTTTTCCGAGCGATTACTTTGAACCTTCAGTACATAATTGGACGCCCCGTGTACATTGTCCGGTCCGGGTTGGTACAGTGAATGGGGCAGCGATTGAAGCAGCGCTGCAAATTGTTCAACAGCTGCCCCCGATTCTCTTTCGTGATTCCCGAAGACGAATGCCCATGGTATTCCGCTCTTGCATAGCGGTGCCGCCGCAGACGCAAAGCCTTCCAAGGGATCGGGACATTCTTTCTTATCGATCATATCGCCTGTTACCACAACCAAATCCGGTCGTTCCCATTCAATCACATGAGCCATAAATGAGGCAGAACGTTGGTCGTCTTCCAACCCCAGCTTCCAATGTATATCGGTGAACTGAACGATCTTAAAGCTACCGTTACTGCGAAATATCAGCATATCCAACCTTCCAATCGTTAGAATTGTAAGCGAATACAAAAATAACTGTCTTAACTCCATTGTTCAGTTAAAAAAGATTGATTTGATTGTGTTGGTAACGTTTCCGGTAACGTTACCAATATTGTATGACAGTCTCCTCTTTTATGTCAACGACTTGCTGATGCTATGCAGAGATGTCATCTGATGGCTCGTTTGAATGCCGTTCCCAGGTCTATTATAATAAAATTATAAAACCAAATAAAAACGAAGAGGTGCCGTTATGTTAAAAGTGGAATACCATGGCCATTCCTGCGTTCAGCTGTCTGACGGAGAGCATTCCCTTATTATCGATCCGTTTCTTACCGATAACCCTTCGGCTATCGTCAAGCCGAAATCGATTCGCGTTCAGCATGTATTGCTCACTCATGCTCATGCAGATCATATTCAGAACGCTGTCGAAATCGCAAAGGCAAATGACGCTACATTGATTGCCATCCATGAACTGGCTACTTATATGAGCTGGCAGGGTATCAAGGTCAGAGATATGAACATTGGAGGCCGCCTGTCGCTCGGTTTTGCAGAGCTGCAAATGGTTCAAGCCTTCCATAGCTCCGGCATCATCGACCACAGTAAGCAAGAAATTATATATGCCGGTATGCCTGCCGGATTTATTATTCGTTGGAACGGGCATTCGATATTGCATGCCGGAGATACGAACCTGTTCCTTGATATGAAGCTGATCGGAGAACGCAATTCCATTGATTTGGCATTTCTGCCGATAGGGGATCTATTCACCATGGGACCGGAGGACGCAGCCGTCGCTGCAGAGTGGCTGCAAGCCAAGCAGGTCGTTCCCGTACACTACAACACCTTCGAGCTGATTCAACAAGACGGTGCCAGCTTCGTGGATATGCTGAAAAGCCGCGGAATTCAAGGAAACGTTATGCGTCCTGGGGAGCACATTACTCTATAGCACGCACAAAAAAGCCTGCAGCAGCCTTCCTTTAGGAAGCCATCTGCAGGCTTTTTGCCGCCCCATCCGTTTGATTCGAATGAAGATCCGTACGTCCTCCAGAGCGCCTGTAAACTTCGACGAAATTATTGGGCAGGCGGCTGGTTTCTTACGGCTGTTGGTTACCCCATTTCACAACCCATTTATCCATTTCCTTCAGGGCTGCCCGAAAGTCAATCCCCTTTTCCGTTAAAGAATACTCCACAGTAACCGGAACGGTTGGAAAAACCTCACGACGAACAACCCCGGTTTGTTCCAAGTGGCGCAGCGTGTCGGTCAGTGACTGGGTTTTGACGATAGCTACGTCTCTTTGCAGCTGTTTAAACCTTCTTGGACCTTTATGCAGCTCTGCAATGATCAGAAAAGCCCACTTGGCACCAAGAATTCGAAGCACCTCGCATATGTTGGAGCCAGCAGGTTCGTTATCTTGCAAAGGTTCCATCCCGCGCCACCTCACTTACTAATAATTAGTTAGTCCATTTATCAGGACAATATCCAAATACTTTGCCTTCTTTCATTATTATACTGACCTCCTTATAATGTCAATCAAGGGATCCATATAACAGTCGAATTGCTGATCAGACATGAGCTAGCCATGCATCTGTATCAGCTCGGTTCAAGAAAGAGATCCACCGAAAGGAATGATACGAATGAATCGTCTAAATATTTATCTTCTTGCTTTAGGTGCTTTTGTAACAGGAACCGCTGAATTAATTGTTGTCGGAATATTGCCTGCCATTGCCAACGATCTGAACATCTCCATCGCCTTGGCAGGGCAATTGATTACCGTCTTTTCACTGTCATTTGCAGTCGGCACTCCTATCCTCGTGGCAGTGACTTCCCGTGTAAGACGTAAAACGCTGCTACTAAGTTCACTCGGTCTTTTTATTATAGGCTGTCTGCTTTCTTTCATAAGCTTCGATTATACCTTCTTAATGGGCTCCCGTATCATTCTTGGTTTAAGCGCTGGCATCTATACTGTCGTTGCTTTTAGCTCAATTGCCAAGCTGGTTCCCCCCGAAAAAACAGGCAGCGCTATCGGTATGATAGCGCTCGGAATAAGCAGTGCCATGGTGCTCGGAGTACCCGTAGGCGTAGCCATTGTCGGATGGTGGAGCTGGCAGGCCATCTTTGCCCTGCTGGGCGGTGTCTGCTTGCTAGTTCTGCTTGGAATGGTCCGCATGCTCCCACAGATTGAAGGGGATACTCCGGTATTGTTCCAGCAGCAGTTCAAAGTGTTGGGCAATCCGGTCATTGTCAGCGGTTTGCTTCTCTCCCTGTTCATGACTTCGAGCTGCTCACTCATGAATACTTATTTGACCCCATTTTTATTAGATGTTCTTCATATGCAATTCTCTTCCATCGGCTTTATGATGCTTGCTCTTGGAATTGCTGGCGTGATCGGTTCTCGTATTGGGGGAATCGGAGTCGATCATTGGGGTACCGTTCGAATGATCTCCATCTGCCTAACGATTCTTGCAGCCTCTCTGGCACTGCTTCCTATATTTCATTCATCGCTAGCCGTCGGAATCGTCTTAATCCTCATTTGGATGTTCGCGTTGTCGATGATGGTTCCTGCCATTCAAACCTATTTTATTCAACAAGCTCCTCAATCGTCCAATCTGGTTCTTGGTTTGAACACTTCGATTCTTCACTTGGGAGTTGCAGTAGGTGCAAGTGTAGGGGGGATAATGGTTAAAACAACGGCCACTGTGTTTTATCACCCATGGATTGCAAGCTGCATTCTAGCTGCTGCATTGGCAGCAGCCTTCGTTTCCTTCAGCTTGCGCAGGAGGAATGTTTCGGAAGCGGCATGATCCCCGTTCGGCAGTAGAACTTGCTAATAGGCTGCACCCATTTCTGCTAATCGACAAGTTACTGTGAGCGTCGACTCATCCTTCGTCGTTTTCATACGACATTATTCTTCACGATTCGACATTTAATTTATATACCCTTTATTTAACTTGATAAAACTTACGAAAAGCGGCCGGAGTTAACCCTTCGTTCCGCTTAAATATTTTTATAAAATAACTTGGATGATCGAACCCCACCATCTCCGCAATGCTCTTAACCTCCAGATCCTCTTGTGTCAGCAGCTCCTTTGCTTTCTGAACGCGAATGCGGTTAAGGTACTCTATCGGGCGAGTTCCTAATGTCTGTTGAAAAAGCACGCACGTATAGGGAGTCGATACACCGATCTGATCTGCCAAGTCCTGCAATGTAATTGTTTTGCCATAGTACTGATCGATATAAGCCAATGCCGGTTGAATCATATCAAAATATTCATCATTGGAGTCGTTGTCAGTGAAGTTCGTGGAGCAGCGATGCAGGTCCAGCAACAGGGCGTAAACAGATTGTGAGCAATCATGGCTTAATGGCACCCGTTTGGTGCTGAACAAGGCAAGCATCTCTTGAATCCGGTTTAGGATTTGATCGGGATTGGCTAGATCAAGTACAGTTGACTCGTGAAAATGAAGCGTTCTCAATATTTCTTTTGCCAATCTGCCTTGGAACTCAATCCATTGGACTGTCCATGGAGTCTCTACAGCATAATAGTGATGCGGGACCGTAGGAAACAACAGCATACCTTGTCCCTTGGACACGGTTATTTCCTTGTCAGCCATCTTAAGTATCCCTTTTCCATTGATGCATTGAATCCACTGAAAGGTAGGAAGACCGTTCCTTCGATTAACTTCCGGCTGATTCCTCCATCCCCCAATAGATGCTATATAGAGAGGCAAATGTACGTCTACTTCTGTCGGGGTATTCCATATGTTCCGGCTAGGATTCAAGTCCACCACTCCCTCTAACAGTTTAATATTGTTATATTATCACAAAATAGTCTGATTGATTCCATAAAATATTAGATGTTATTATGAGACATGTCAATCAGGAAGCAAGCTTTAGACAACGAGAGAGTATAAGAAGAAAGCTGTTTATTAGCTGAAAAACCGCGTAAGTATAGCGTTCTTCTATAAAAAAACGACTATTCTCTACTAGAGGGGTTAACTATGAAAAGACTTGTTATTCTTGTAAACGCTTTATTCAGAAACACTCGACTGATTCTCTTGTATATTCAAAAAACAATACTTTGTTCATACATTTCCCACCGAAAGACCTATTGGACATAACCTAACCATCATGATCTCTTGCATAGCGTGGAACCAATTACCTAATTAGCAAGAAGCCAAGGATGGCCTCTTCTCAAACTCGTCAGTGTCTAAAACCCAACCTCATCATCTATGTACTTCATCAAGCTGCTCTAAGTTCCTTACAATCATGAACTTATTCTCGCTAACTTTTTCTTATTGTAAGCGCTAACACTTTGCTTATCAAGGAAATTTATTCTATTTTTTCAAAAAAATAAGATGCTGTGGCTGTTAGTCCATTCTCCGTCACATGCACTTTATTATAAATAGCTTCAAAAGAGATTTACAAAAAGAGAGAGATTTTAAATGGTACTGAGTGGGTTCAATACAACAAAAAAACATGTATGGAGGGGCAGCAATGAAACGTATTCTTTCTACCGTCTTATCTTTATCGATGGCTTTCTCGATGGCACCCGGTATCGTTGGAGCGACTGACGCTCCCAAGGATTCTTCAGCTTTCAGCGATTTAAAAGATCTTGATGCAGGTTCAAAGGCCAAATTTGATGAGATGCTTAAAGCAGGCATATTTGACGGAGTACAGGATGGAGTTTTTGGTCTCAAAGATAAAATGACTCGTGCGCAGTTTGCCAAAGTCGCATCACTCATTTTTCAGTTAAAAACAGACATGGCGTTAAAGACCTCTACTTTCACCGATGTTTTAGCGGATGATCCGACTAACGGTTATGCACTGCCATACATAGACGCTATTTCCAAAGCAGGCATCACAGATGGATACGGCGAAGGACTGTTTAATCCAGGGGGACAAGTTACCAAGGAGCAGCTGGCTGCCTTCTTAATCAAAGGCTTGAAGCTTGATGCCAAGCTGAAGGAAACCAAAGGTGTTCAAGATGATACTGTATCGGATTGGGCAAAAGGCTATGTCGCTCTGGCGATCGAGAATAAGCTGATGTCCAACGGAGCAGGCGGGAAATTCGAGGGCACTTCTCCAGCAACCCGTGATCTGCTGGTACTCTCGGCCTATGAAGCGCGCAAGCTGAATACAGTCTCAAAGATCGAAACGGTAACGAAGGTTTCTATAGAGAAAGCGGAAGTAACAGGAGCCAAGACGATTTCCGTCACACTTAACGGAGCTCTGGCAGACACCGCCAAGCTGAATGCAACCGTATCCCGTGGGGCAACTGCCGTTCCGGCAACTGTGAAATGGAACGATACTAAACACCAGTTCTCATTGGTGACAGAAAGTGCAATGAGCGAAGGTACCTATACCGTCAAGATCGAGGCCGTCAAGGACGGCGGACTTACAGTAGATAAAGGAAAAGCGGATGTAACCGTCCAAAAAGAAAACATAACCAAAATTGATTTTCTATCTGCATCCGATACCATTGCTCAAGGCAATAAAGTAACCATCTCCTTCAAAGCGATAAATCAATACAACGAACAGTCCGACATCCCTGCTTCTCGCTTTGATATTAAAACCAGTCCGAACTTGACCGTTCAGTCGTCCGTTAACGATCAAACATTCAGCATTCGTATCGATGATTCGTTTGACCGTAACGATAATATCTCCTTTACGATTTCAGCACCCGAAAATTCTGTACATGCCAGCAAAAATTACCGGGTTGGAGATAGACAATCGGTTGCCAAGATAGAATTAGGTAAACTGATACTGAAAGGAACGAAGAAGAAACTTGAAGCTGGAGATTCAGCCGTTCTCGAATACAAAGCCTATGATCAGTACGGCTTCCTGGTAACCGACCTTACTACACTGCGTGAGGAAACGATTACCTATGTCACTGGAGCAGATGCTTTAGAGTCAGGAACCATAACGGATAATAAGGTTCGAGTAGACAAGGGCTTCGGTTTCTACGATGACGAAGATAATGACAATAAGCCGGATTTAAAAATAAATACGGCCCAGATAGATTCCAGATCCTCATCAGCCGACCAGGAAATGACGCTTGCAGTAACAGCTAATGCATCGGGACAAACGGCAACAACGAAAATTGTCGTTACTCCTCTAAATGTTCCATACGATATTAGCTTTGGTAAGCTAAGCTCCAATATGATAGCTTGGGGAGATGACGATGCCTACCTTCCTATTGAGGTTAAAGATAAATCCGGGAATATATTAAGCACCGATGATGTTCTTCAATTCGTCGATGATATCCGGATCTACAGCACCGGCTCAGCAAGAGTCGATGTAGACTCAAGAATCGCTACTGAAGGTGTGTTCAAAGGAAAGGTCAAAATCGGCGGTCTTAAAGTGGCCGATGAGGACACACGTAAAGCGGGCACCTTAAAGATTGAAGCCGTTGTTGGCAACTCGGATCAAAAAACAAGCTTCAGTACGACGGTATCTGAAAAAAGGCATCCAGAGCAAGTCTACGTTTCATCCGAGCCTAAACCGAAAATGCTTCCTTCGATGACTGCTTTTGGAATATCGACCAACAATATGTTGGTGGAGAACAAAATGAAGCTTAAATTTAAAGATCAGTATGGTGAGGATTTTGACAAAGACTATTCCGGTTACGAAGTGGATCTAAGCTTGAAAAGCACTAACGGTACCGTTACGAACGCCGTTTATTTCTCAAAGGGTTCGTTCACAGGAACACCGACATGGGTATTAGCTGCTGATGAGGCTTCATCCAAATATACTAGCGTTCTTACGTTTAAAGGCGACGATACTCGTGCGGAGGGCTACAGCGCTGCCAGCACAACTATCAAATCTATCAGGGATACCGATCTCACCTTTACACCAATTACTGGAGACAACAACGAAGCCACCTATCAAATGACTGCACGACTCTATAAAACAGGTACCAACCGATCGGAAGTGTCTTCAGTTACCCGTACAGTAGATCTAATTAAGGCTAAAGAAGCCGAAAAATTAAAATACTCGCTTAAATCGTTTGCTAATGGGCTTGTAGCGACAGATGAGCTTAACACCAATAATTTCGCTGGCAATCCGTCAGCCAATCTGGCACCGTTCACGCTGCCTATCGTAAAAACACCGGAAAACGATGTTGATGTATTAAAAAGCTACTTCGCCGGTAAAATTGAATTGTCAGCGACCAATTCTTTCAATGATAATGTCGCAATACCGAATAACCTTATTCAACAAATTAGCGTGAGTGGTGGATCAGCCGTAGCCGTTGCAAAAATTAAAGTAGATTCTTTTAACTTTGACGCCTATGGTATCTTGGGTACTAAAGAAGGATCTGCGGATGTTGCAGTTACCTTCTTGCCATCCAATGTTTCGGGCACTCGCATAGCTACTTTAACCAAAATTCAAGTTAAAAAAGAATATGCAACAACAGCTTCACTCACTGCCGGAGAAAACGGCAAAGCTAAAGAAGTATGGTTATCCTTGCTGAACAAGCTTCCTCTTCACTCCGGGGATTCCGCTGTTAATGGGGCGACTCAGCGCAAGAAAACATTCGGTGATTTGAAGCTTAAGGACCAATACGGCTACACCGAATATAAAAACTACGGGGTATACCGGTCAGCCGATTTCTACGGAACTAAATTCACTATCAGTAATGCGAAGTGGTCGGATCCTGCAAATCCAGGTGTTATCCGTATAGATATCGATACGCAAGCCGGTACAGGCGTCTATGTGTACGAACCGGGACCAGGCGGAAGCCGAATCATTTCCTTTACCGCCACTGTATTTAGCGGAAATAAATCGCAGTCGGTGGATGTATATCCAGATCCAGCGCATTAATACAACTACCTTCACCAGAATTAATTTACAATATATGTAAATTAACTCCGATCTATAACACACAAAAAAAGCGTCCTGTTTGTATAAACAGGACGCTTTTTCCTATCAAGCCGATTCCGCTGTCTTTCGTGACTCCGTAATCTTTTTCACTTGGAAGGTTAGCATTATAAAATGGAGGAAGAAAACCGCCGAGATGATATAAAATACAATCGGAATCCCCATATTACTTGCAACAACACCACCAAATAAAGACCCAATGACGTTGCCTAACGAGTTGGCACTGGCATTATAGGAGAAGACGCTCCCCTGAATGGTCGAAGGAGTTAAGCTCCTTAGCAATGAGCTAATCGACGGAATTAACCCGCCTACACACAACCCAGATAAGAAACGTGCTCCCATTAAAATCCATGGATTCGAAATTTGCGCTTGCGGGATATATAATACCGAAATCAGCAGCAATGAGCATAGCAAAATGGTTAAATGCCCGTGCCTGTCCCCCATCCGCCCCAAGATCGGAGCGGCAATCATCGTCCCTAATGCGCTAGATGCGAAGATAAGACCTGCCATAATTTCTACGTGGTTTTCAATATGCATGCTTTTGACATAGAGCGTAATAATAGGACTTATACTCTGAAAGCTTGCAGCGATAAGAAACGTGGAAATAAATAACGTTAATATAGCTGGCTTGTGCTTCATTACCTCTTTAAGGCTCGTTCTCTCCGGTTTTTGCTCCCTTGATGCCTTCCATTTCAAATCCTGAAACCGGAATTTGGCATATTTGCGTGTTTCTTTAACACCGAACAAGACGAAAATGGCTGCAATAAAAATGAAAAAGCCCGTAAAAAAGAACGAATTCCGCATGCCCAGCCATTCAGCCATTACACCGCCAAGCAAAGGACCGAGCAATTGACCTGAAACCTGCCCCGTTTGAAGCGTGCCTAGAGCCTTGCCTACTTGTTCTTTTGGCGTTTCAATCGCCATTAGAGCGACCGCACATGTCGAGAAGCCCCCCATCGTACCAAAGAGCGCTCGAAGTATCAGCAGCTGAAGCGGCGTATGTACAAGACCCATTGCAGCGATGATGATCGCCAAGCCAAAGCCCGATCGAATCATCGTTAATCGCTGGCCGTACTTATCCGAGAATTTCCCCCAAAAGGGTGATACAATCGCAATCATCAAGTGATTGACTCCAAAAATCATCGCTGCCCATAGGGCCGCCTGCTTTACATCATGAATGCCAAGCTCCTGAACATACAGTGGCAAAAAAGGAATAATCATTCCAATCCCGACGGAGCTGAAAAAAGTACCGAACCATAATATGAACAAATTGCGCTTCCATGCTTCCATCTTGGATAGACCTTCTTTACTAGTAATTTGTGCAACAACCCTCTGGAATGCACTAGCCATAAGGACTATTGTTAGATTACTCCCATAGAATGAAAGAAACCATGGATTTCCATGCTGCAAAACATGTACTATCTTGCTTTCACTGCTGACACCATCTACTTAAGTCTCATATAGATGTAGATACTTGACGGATTTCATCGGGAATGATACGATCACAATATATATTATTCACACTTATTTACTTGGTTTTATAAAATTGTTTGTCGACCAGCTAACTGGAGACTCCCTTACCCGCTTATTGGTAAATGGAGTCTCTTTTTTATTTACCTACTATTGAAGGAGTGTTGTCCCATGGCCAAAATTGTTGTGATCTCTGGAAGCCCCTCCGTTAGCTCCCGTTTGAACGGAGTACTTCAAACCATCCAATCCCAGCTTCTTGCGGAAGGTTTGGAATTAAGCTGGATCGATGTCCGCAATCTTCCACCGGAAGACCTTATTTACACGAATTTCAAAAGCCCAGCCATTATTGAAGCCAATGAACGGATAGCTGAAGCCCATGCTGTCGTAGTAGCCACCCCTATTTACAAAGCTTCTTATACAGGTGTAATCAAAACCTTTCTAGACCTGATTCCTCAAAAAGGGCTGGAGGGAAAGGTTATTCTCCCAGTCGCTATTGGAGGGACGATCGCCCACCTGCTCGCGTTGGATTATGCATTAAAGCCAGTGCTTGCTGCATTAGGTGCAAGGATACAATTGCCAGGTGTATATGCGTTGGATACCCAGGTTCAACGCAATGAAGACGGTACGTTCGAGCTGGATGAAGAGCTCGGGCAGCGCCTTACAGCTGCTACGGAGGAATTCGTCCAAGAATTTCGCCATCGTCTTCAGCTAAACCCCATTGCAGCTCAATCCTAATTACTTCTCCCTGTACCGCGTGCGAACGCGGTTTTTTTAATTTTATAAATAATTTTACTTTTCCTACTTGAATTGTCGGATTAATAATGCTAAGATTTCTATCAACATCATCTATACGGTTTATAGCGCCGATTGGATAACCAAAGGCTCCCACTGTCGTTGTACGAATACGCGACAATTAAGGGAGTCTTTTATTTTTTAGACGAGGGGGACCCTACATTATGAGTACAACAAAACGTGAGATGCATCTTAATTTATTCCTTGTCCCGGCAGGACATCACGAAGGAGCCTGGAGGCATCCGGATACGGATGTGAATCAATTATTACAATTTGAGCACTTTCAGCGAATAGCGCAAAAGGCAGAACAAGCCAAATTCGATTCTTTATTTATGGCCGACCGTTATTCCACCTCCAAAAGAGCCGTCGCTTACGGGGCATTGACAGGATTGGAGCCTCTTACACTCCTAACGGCTCTCTCCGTTGTCACCAAACGGATTGGCCTCATTGCCACCGTATCTACAAGCTTCAACGAGCCTTTCAATGTAGCACGCCGATTCGCTACGATCGATCACCTTAGCTCAGGCCGAGCCGGCTGGAACATTATAACCTCCGGTACGGATGAAGAAGCACGAAATTTCAATTATGAGCAAATCCCCGGACATGCGGAGCGTTACGAGCGGGCTCAAGAATTTGTCGAGGTGGCGACGCGCTTGTGGGACAGCTGGGAAGAAGATGCATTAATTCTTGATCAGGCTGCCGGCGCCTATGCCGACAGCAGCAAAGTACATGAGCTGAATCACAAGGGAGAGCACTTTTCCGTACGCGGACCACTCAATGTATCCCGTTCACCACAAGGCCGCCCCGTCCTGGTGCAGGCCGGCTCCTCTGAAGACGGACGCCACTTTGCTTCTACTGTAGCGGATGCGATATTTACCGCTCAACAAACGCTTGCCGACGCTCAAGCCTTTTATTCCGATGTCAAAGCTCGTATTCGCCAAAGCGGACGTAACCCCGAGCATGTCATCATTTTACCCGGCATTTGCCCTATCATCGGGGAAACCGAAGCTGAAGCCAAAGAGAAAGAAGCCAAGCTCCACGAGCTGACCAATCCGAAGTATAGTCTGCTTCAGCTATCAAACCGAATAGGCTTTGATCTCACCTCCTATCCGCTCGATGGACCCATGCCTGATATACCGGAAAATGACTTATCCCGTGGGCATCAGAGCCGGGCACAGCTCATTATTGAGCTTGCGCATAATGAAAATTTGACCCTGCGTCAGCTGCTCTTACGTCTTGCTGGGGGGCGTGGTCACCGTACTATTGCAGGTACCGCAAAGCAGGTTGCTGATGAGCTTGAAGTCTGGTTTAAGGAAGGCGCTGCCGATGGCTTTAACATTATGCCTCAATTAATGAATGGCGGCTTGGATGATTTCATCGATTATGTCGTACCAGAGCTTCAACGTCGCGGATTGTTCCGTACCGAGTACACGGGCCGTACGCTGCGCGAACATTATGGACTGCCTTATCCGCAAAGTTCTTTCGCTGCACAACCGCAGTATCAATAAATAAGCAGTAACCTGTGATCCGGGTTAAGGAAGGGAGATTTCTTATGAGTGGTAAAGCTAGACAAATGCATTTAGGCGCTTTTTTATTCGGTGTCGGGCATCATGTCGCTGCATGGCGCTATCCGGAAACGGAAGCTCACGGGATCTTGGATCCCGCATTCTACGAGCGTTTCGCCCAAACGGCGGAACGAGGTAAATTCGATATGCTGTTCCTGGCAGATTCATTGGCATTGCTCGGCAGTTCCCCCTCCCACACCGTTTCCGTCCGCCCAGAGCCGATCACCCTGCTGTCTTATTTGGCAGGGGTCACCCAACGAATTGGCTTGGCCGCCACCGTATCGACGACCTATCACGAGCCCTACAACCTAGCCCGTGAATTTGCTACACTTGATCATTTAAGCGGGGGGCGGGCAGCCTGGAATGTGGTAACCTCAAGCCGAAATGAGGAGGCAGCGAATTTCAGCAAAAAACAGCATCCTGAGCATTCAATTCGCTACGCACGCGCGAGAGAGTTTATTGAAGTTGCCACTTCCTTATGGGACAGCTGGGAAGATGATGCGATCGTATTCGATCGAGCAACCGGCCAGTTTGCTCACCCGGGTAAAGTGCATCCAATCGATTATCAGGGGGAGCATTTCAGAGTCCGAGGGCCGCTTAATGCTCCCAGGTCACCCCAGGGGAGGCCGGTTATTATCCAGGCCGGTTCATCCGAGACGGGACAGCAGCTCGCTGCGGAAACCGCAGAGGTTATTTTTACCGCATGGCAAACCATTGAAGAGGCTCAGACTTTTTACCGTAATGTAAAATCACTGCTTGCACAGTATGGGAGGTCTCAGGATGATCTAAAAATCATGCCTGGTATTTTCCCGGTCATTGGCAGCACAGAAGCAGAAGCAAGGGAAAAAGAGCAATTACTGCAGCAGCTGGTGCTGCCGACAGTCGGCTTGTCCATGCTATCAGGATCGTTGAATGTCGATCTGAGAAATTATCCGCTGGACGGTCCTTTGCCGGAGCTGCCTGAGCTCGAAGCTGTTAACGGTGGAAAAAGTCGTTTCAAGCTCGTATCTGATATGGCTAAACGCGACGGACTTACAATCCGGCAGCTAATATATCGTGTAACCGGAGCACGCGGTCACCGCACCATCTATGGTACCCCCATACAAATTGCCGACCAATTGCAATCTTGGTTCCATGCAAATGCTTGCGATGGATTCAACATCATGCCGCCATATTTGCCGGGAGGCTTAGAAGAGTTCGTCGATCAGGTCATTCCTGAGCTGCAAAATCGCGGTCTGTTCCGTACCGAATACAGTGGAGCAACGCTTCGAGATCATCTCGGTTTGAAACGACCTGCTAGTAAATTCAGCCGTCCCCCCGCTTCCTCATCTATTCACTAAGCATGAAAGACTTTTCCTTCATCAACTACTTGTAGCATACACTTAAACGAGGAGTGAAACGACTATGGGAGAAACAAAACGCCAGCTCCATCTAGGAGCCTTCATATACGGAGTAGGCCATCATATCGCAGCCTGGAGATATCCCCTGACAGATTCGCTAGGATTGTTCACTTTTGAATTTTACAAACAGTTTGCGCAAACAGCTGAACGAGGAAAATTCGATATGATTTTTATCGAGGATATTCCCGCTCTACCCGAACAGCTTGAAACCGCAATACAATATACCGTCCCCGTCCGAGCCGAACCGCTAACTCTGCTGTCCACCCTTGCTTCCGTCACCTCGCATATCGGATTAGCCGGTACCGTATCAACGACTTACAGCGAGCCCTTTCATGTGGCCAGAAAATTTGCTTCCCTTGATCACTTAAGCCGTGGCCGTGCGGCCTGGAATGCAGTTACAACCAGCATGGAGATTACAAGCCAAAATTTTGGCCAAGATCATCATCTGGATCACGCCATTCGTTATGAACGTGCACAAGAATTCGTAGAGGTCGTCACCTCGCTGTGGGACAGCTGGGAAGACGGTGCGCTCCGTATTGATAAAGCCACCGGACTATTTGCCGATCCCGATAAAGTAAATGCCATTCGCCATCAGGGCAAATATTTCTCGGTTCAAGGCCCTCTCTCCATCCCCCGAACTCCTCAAGGCCGCCCTGTACTTGTTCAAGCGGGCTCCTCCGAGACCGGGCAGGATTTTGCTGCCAAGACAGCAGAGGTCGTGTTTACGGCATGGCAAACTCTCGAGGAAGCGCAAGCGTTCTACAGCAGTCTGAAAGGACGTCTTGGCAAATACGGACGTAAACGGGACCATTTGAAAGTTTTACCTGGAGTGCTGCCGGTGATCGGTTCAACAGAACAAGAAGCACGTGAAAAAGAAGCTTATCTCCAGGAACTGGTACTGCCCGAAGTCGGCTTATCGATGGTGTCACGAACATTAAGAATAGATCTGTCTTCCTATCCTCTCGACAGGCCGGTTCCCGATCTTCCGGATGCTACGAGCATAAACGGAGGCAAAAGCCGTTACCAGCTCCTCGTCGATATGGCTCGTCGTGACAAGCTGACCATCCGGCAGCTGGTGGCCAGAGTTACCGGCGCACGCGGACATAAAACGATTCACGGCACACCTGAGCAAATTGCCGACCATCTGGAAAGCTGGTTTACGAACGGGGGCTGCGACGGCTTTAACATTATGCCCCCTTATTTGCCCGGAGGATTGGAGGAATTCGTCGATCACGTTATTCCTATATTGCAAAAGCGGGGCTTATACCGAACAGAGTATAGCGGTACAACATTACGTGACCACCTGGGGCTTGAAATCCCGGGCAACAAATTCCAGCAAGAACGCCACAAGCAGCAGCAAGCCAATTAGTGTTCATATCGATTCAGTAACCATAAAAGGGGGTTATCACTATGGCAGCGTGGTTAAATAAAACGTTAATTTCCACTCTATTAAGCATTATCTTCTTATCAATGGCTTTAACGGGCTGCGGTAAGACTACCGCTTCCGATACAACGTCCGCTGCTCAAGCGGGAAGAGCGGAGAAGTCCAAGGAGAAGATCGTCCTCAACATCGGTGTCCAAGGCAAAACCGGCATTCTTCCCTATGCAAGAGATAAAGGAGCATTTGAGAAAGCTTTTGCAGCCGTTGGGGTTGAAGTGAAATGGAATGAATTTGCGAGCGGACCCCCGCACTTTGAAGCATTGGCTGCAGGACGAATAGACTTCGGTTCCGTTGGAGGGACGCCTGTCGTATCAGGACAGGTAGGAGGCATCGATTTCAAAGCTATTGCAGTGACCGGCGACGGCAAGAAAGGCAACATGATAGTCATTCCCAAGAACAGTCCGATTAAAGAGCTGAAGGACTTGAAAGGGAAAAAGATCGGGGTAGCCAAGGGCAGCAGCGCGTACAACTTCCTCTATCTGGCAATTGACAAAATAGGACTCAAAGGGGATGACGTCAAAGTCATTCAGCTTCAACCCGATGAAGCCAGACCAGCTCTTGATTCCGGCGCCATTGACGCCTGGTCGATTTGGGAGCCTTACGCTACTACAGCTGTTTTTCAGACCGGGGCTAAAATATTGGTAACTGGTCAAGATCTGAACATTAACGCACCCGGCTTTCTCATTGCCCGTACAAAATTCACGAAGGATCATCCTGATCTAACCGTATTATTCCTCAAAACCTATGAGGAAGTTCGTAGATATTACACAGAGCATACCGACGAAGTGACCGAGGAGCTATCCAAGTCTCAGAAGCTAGAACGTGAAATCATCAGCACCGTATTGAAAAACACCGAACCGCTCCTCTCTCCGATCACACCGGAATTCGCCAAAGCTCATCAAGAGCAAGCTGATTTTCTCTTCTCCGTTGGCGCTATCAACAAGAAACTTGATACAAGCCAAGTACTCGAAAGCAAATTCGTAGAGCAAGCATTGAAGGAACTGAAGGATAAAAAATAAATCCGTTATGCTTTCCAGGAAAGTGACGGTTCAACGAAATGAACATTTTGTTGGGCCGTTTTTTCTTTATCCGGACGGGAGAATTTTTTTAGAACCAATAAATATACAGAAAAATCCAATGCCCCCTATTTTCCAGAAGCAGTTAGTAGGTTCCGGGATTGGATTGGCAGTGAACCTTATTTCTTATGTTCCTGGGGTCAATATGATAAGAATCAATTGACAAAGGATTACAATTTGAACAAGGTGAATACGATCTGGTTGAAGAATCATATCAGTATCAAGCATCAGCATGGGAAGATGATAGGTCGAGAACGTGGCGTTGGTATGGAGAGAGCTCTGCACATGCTTAAGCTGCCTTTGGAAGGCACTCATCACAGGGGAATAGATGACGCGAGAAATATTGCGAAGATTTTTGCCAAAATATTTGATAATCTGGAGTTTAGATAAATTCCAGTACAATTCGGAGGGCCGGGAAGCCATGTGGAACAACCTTTTTGAAACCGAGTATGTGAAAGGGCAAGAAGTAACTCCAGAAGAGATTCAACAATTTCTTACTACCTGGAATGAGAAATTGTCGGAAGCGGAGGTTGACGAGATCGTCAGCAGGCAGAGTAACCCATTTCCTGTTAGCCATGAACTACACAGTCAATACCAACCATTTGATCCAACTCTATGGGTAATACCACAAAAGCAATTACCCGCCAGTTATATTGAATTTTTGAAGTATTCGAACGGTGGGGAGTTTCAGAACGGGGAACGATATTTCCAGTTTTTCAGCACGAATCAGTTCAGAGAATACAATTTAGCTTATGAACTACCGGAATACATGGAGGCTGCGGTATCTTTTGCTATGGACGGCTGCGGCAATCACTATCTATTTGATATGAGAGAGGATATGAAGCACAATGAGTATCCGATTCTTGTCGCACATTCGGGGTACTTGGATTACGAGGGATGTGTTCAGGTGGCTAATTCTTTTCTTGAACTTTGTACAGGGAGAACCTCTATGGATGATGAAATGAATAAACGCTGGGAATAGTAGAGTCATTCAACAGATATGGGAGAGAAGAACAGTGAGTATGATCCATTAGGACTCCTGCCCGCTCCCCTTCCCTCAGTTGCTCTAGTTTCGCGTTCCTTCATTAATATAATTATCCGTTATAGCTGTCGCGCCACTTCAGCAGCTTCTTCTCCAGCAGCCTCACTAACGAATCCGTCACCTTGCCTACGATGGCAAAAATAATGATGCCGACAAACACAATCTGCGTCTGAGAAAACTGTCTTGCATCCATAATTAAGTAGCCAATCCCTTCACTCGAACCCATGAGCTCAGCTACGACCAGACCTAACCAAGCAACGCCAAGAGATAATCGCAAGCCTAACAGCAAGTTCGGCATCGCTGCCGGGATGACTAGACGGGTAATCTGATTCCAGCGATTAAACTCCAGAATACGGGCCACATCAAACAGCTTGGAATCGGCGCTGCGGATACCTAGAAACGTATTCACATATAAAGGAAAAAATGCCCCTTTGGCAATCAGCAATATTTTGGACAGCTCTCCAAAGCCGAACCACAAAATAAACAACGGGGTAATTGCCAAATGCGGGATCATGCGCAGCATTTGTACCGTAGGGTCCAGCGTTTCCTCCGCCCTTCGGAACAAGCCGCTCACAAGGCCTAACAGCAGCCCAAGGCCGCCGCCTAACAAAAATCCTACAGCCGCACGGTACACACTAATTTTCAAATGCTTGATCAGCTCTCCGGAGGAGGCCAGTTCGATAAAAGCTTGGAAAATAGCTAAAGGGGTAGGCAGCAGCGTTTTGGAAATGAGCTCTAAGCTGCCGGCAATTTGCCATATAATCAACACGGAAATAGGTAAGATCAAGCCTCGGACAACAATCGCCCACTTGTCATTACGCTTTCGACGAACTGCCGTATCCTTACCTTCTGCTTGCTGCGTTGCCCCCCCGATAGCTTCCGCCTTGGCCGGACCTGTGATCGTACCTGTTGGATTTATCATTCCAATCACCTCTCTGAGTATGTTTCTTTATATCCCCGAGCTATCTATCAGTTCAAGCTCATCCACACGTTCAAACTCGTTGAGAACTTTATGACGCATTTCCTGAAAAGAAGAGGTCGTCTTTTTTCTTGGGAAAGGAAGATCCACAGGAATAATTTTGCGAATCGTGCCTGGGCGAGCATTCATAATGACGACCCGGTTAGCCAAAAATACCGCTTCATCAATATCGTGCGTGACCAGAATCATCGTCGTCTTGTTCTGCTGCCATATATCAAGCAGCACCTCCTGCATGTGGCTTCTCGTAAACGCATCTAGCGCGCCGAACGGTTCATCCAGCAGCAGCACCTTAGGCTTACGTAAAAGTGCTCTGGCGATAGCTACTCTCTGGGACATGCCTCCCGATAATTCACGGGGATACGCCTTCTCGAATCCTTTTAGACGAACGATCTCAATCAGCTCATCGACTTGGCGTCGAACCTCAGGATCACTTAACCGCAAATCAGCAGCAATATTTTTCTCCACAGTCAACCAAGGAAACAGACGATGTTCCTGAAAAATGAACCCTTTGTCGATACTTGGACGGTCCACAGGCCGATTTTCCAGCAGCACTGTCCCCTCATAGCTCGTATCGAGTCCTGCAATAATTTTTAACAAAGTACTTTTACCGCAGCCACTGGGTCCAATGACAGTAACGAATTCCCCCTGCTTGATACGGAGCTCAATATCACGCAGTGCTTGTACGGAGCCTTGCGGAGTTGCAAAACGTTTATGCAGTCCATTAATTTCGAGGGTAATAGACATAAGATAATCCCCTTTCAGGCTTGTCATTAAACAAAAAGAGACTCCCTTTATCGCTATTGAAGCCCTAGTTAGGGCCCTGCATATAGCCTAAGGAAGTCTCCGGTGTTCCGGTTGACCTAATTACTATGGTCTCACAGCTATTTCTGCTGTTCGGATTTATACTGCTCTAACGCCTTGTTTATATATTGATTATTGACGACCTTGGATGTATCGATCTTTTTCTTGATCGCTCCTTGCTCATAAATCGAGTTGGCCGTGTCCTGCTGAATTTTGATGATTTCATCCGTTATAGGCATGTTGGTCGGTTCCGTGTTTTCAATGACTTGACGAATAATTTCGCGGTCTACCTTTTTCAGTTGGGCGTAGACGTCAATCGCCTCTTCTAGGTGCTGCTTCTGCCACTGCTGCGTCTTTTCTTCCACTTTCAGATACAGCGTCACAAGATCGGGATGCTCTTCCGCAAACTTGTTGCGGACAATTTGAAACCCTGCGCCCTTAGCGTCAAAGGCTGTTCCATCCACCAAGACCCGTGCTCCATTCAGCACCTTTTGAGTAGACATGAACGGCTCCCATATGGCCCATGCATCCACAGAACCTGTCTCAAATGCCGGCTGAGCTTCGTCCGGTTGAAGCGAAATGATCTGAACGTCGGTCGGCTTCAGATTAGCCTTTTCCAGTGCCTTATAGACGACCGTTTGAGCCGAGCTGGCTTTGGCAAACGCGATCTTTTTCCCTTTCAAATCTTGAATTGTTTTGATCGGGCTATCTTTTTTAACCAAAATAGCATTGCCTTTGGATCCAAAGCTGGCTGCTGCAATTTCTGTAAAAGCGACGTCCGCTGCTTGGCCCGAAATAACTGGAAGGTCTCCTACCCTCCCAAAATCAAGCCGATTCGAGGCAATCGCTTCGAAGTAAGATGGGCCGCTTTGAAATTCTATCCAATTTACCTTGGCTCCAACCTTAGAAAATTCCTCTTCGAACCAGCCCTTCTGCTTGGCGAGCAAAATCGGCCAAATGCTTTGTTGAATACCGATATTGACGACCAAAGGCTCTTTGGAGCTTGTGACGGATGATGCCGCACTATTGCTGGACTTGCCATTAACTTCTGTTTTAGGCGTACTGCCACATCCTGCAAGCAGCAGTAATCCCCACGTAACTACTATTAAAAGTGACAACCATTTTATTCTTCTCATATTGACTCCTCTTTCCGATCCCATCTTGTGTGAAAATACAAAAAAACCTTACTGTAGCTTTCAATAAAACAATAAGGCCTTCGGTTTTCCGATCGGCTAAAAGGCAATTAGAAGTATCCTTGAACTGCCTTTATCATAATACCTTTAATTCCAATGTGTCAACTAGGAAATTAAATTTTGTTGTGTTACTTTCTACTTTCATCCCTGGAGGAATGAGAATATAAAAGAGGGAATCCGGTTTGGATTCCCTCTTTTATATTAGCACTAGATATTACAACTGCTGTTGATACACCTTAAACAATGCCTGCGTACCACTGTCCTCTTCACCCATTTGAGCGAGCTGCTCATACAGAGAACGCGCAAGCGACAATCCAGGAAGCTCGAGATTCATCTCCTTCGCGGAGTCCAGAGCAATTTGCATATCCTTAATAAAATGCTTCACATAGAAGCCTGGTGCGAAATCCCCGTTGAGCATTCGCGGAGCCAAATGGCTTAAGGAGAAGCTTCCTGCCGCCCCAGTCTGGATACTTTTCAACACGGTAGACGGATCGAGGCCAGCCTTTTGAGCATAGCTCAACGCCTCGCAAACGCCCATCATATTGCATGCAATAGCGATTTGATTGCACATTTTCGTAAATTGTCCCGCTCCTGCAGGTCCTTGATGAACAATTTGAGTTCCCATGGCTTCTAGAACCGGAGCTACCTGATCAAAAGCCTCCTTACTGCCGCCTACCATAATCGATAAGCGAGCTTCTCTCGCACCGATGTCCCCGCCTGAAACGGGAGCGTCTAACGAGAATATTCCACGCTTCTGCGCTTCTTCTTCTATGCCCTTTGCGAGCGTTGGACTAGAAGTCGTCATATCTATAATAATAGTGCCAGGGTTAGCATGAGGAATGACGCCTTGTTCCCCCAGACACACTTCTTCAACATCATGAGGATAGCCGACCATCGTGATGATTACATTGCATAATGGAGCTAATGAGGACGGGGTATTGTGCCATTCAGCGCCTTGAGCAACCAGCTCATGGGCTTTTTCCTTCGTTCGGCTGTATACATGGAGCTTGTAGCCTTTACTCATTAAATGTCCGGCCATGCTTTTGCCCATGACACCCGTTCCTATAAAACCAATCACCGTATTTTGCGCAGTTCGTTCCAAGTTGAAGTCCCCTTTTCGATAAATTATTAGCTTTTCCTTCTTGGAAATAGGAGAAAAGACATTCCTCTCCCTCATTCAGAAAGAAAATGTCTCCATCGGTACGGTCGACAATAAACAGCTTAGCTGCTTCTATAATCCTGTCTACAAACTAACATTGCCAAGAAGCATTGTCAACTTAGAAACGCAGGAATGCATCCCGACAAAAACAGCAAAGAGGCAGTAAATAACCTGCCCCTTATGCTTGAATCGATCTCGTTATTTGGTTTCAGATTCAATCTTCTTGTTCACTTGCTCCTGTCCGGTTCTAAGAGCTGTATTCAGGTCGGTTTTGCCTAACAACAGGTCGGTGATTTGGCTCCGAATGGCATCCTCCACATACGTATCGTATCTGGTTTTCGGCGACGCCGTCGCAAACGTGTTGCTGAATACCGCATTTTTAATATTTTTATCTTTCAACGCCGTGTCCTGACCGAATACTTGCTTAATGGCATCGTTTTTCAAAATCGTAATACCGCCTGATTTGGAAAATTGCGTTTGATACTCATCGGTGATAAACAGCTTCGCAACTTCCATGGCTTCATCTTTATGCTCGCTTGTAGAGGTAATGAACATATAAGTCGGATAAGACTGACTGCCGACTTTTGGATTGTCCTTGAACGTAGGCAGCGCCGTTACATCCCAGTTCATGTCTTGGGTCCAGTTGTAATCACCGTACATAAAGCTGAACATGGCAACATTGCGGTTCTTCGAGAATTCATCGATGTATGGAACCTTGTACCATTGTTTTTTAAGATCCTCAAGCACTTGGCCGTAACCCTCGGATTGCATCGGCTTGATCAGCGTTTCTTGAATCAGCTTTTTCCAAGCATCCGTTTCGAGCGTAGCTTTCTTAGTTGAAGCATCGACATTAGCAAGCGATAGAGGATTCAATCTTAAAAAGTGATTGATCGACGTCGTATACCCTACATAATTCACACCATTATCGCTTCGGGTCAGCTTTTGCGACAGTGTCGCCAACTGATCCCAAGTCATTCCGTCCTTAGGATATTCAACTCCGAATTTATCGAAAATTTCTTTATTATACATCAATACCAAGGCGCTATTACTGATCGGAAGACCATATAAGCCCCCCATGACCTTGATGGCATCGATTGTTGATGGCTCGAATCGGCTCAAATCAACATTATGCTTCTTCACCAGCTCAGTTAAATCTTGGTTCAATCCAATATCCAGAAGCGATCCCTTCAAGCCGATTTGGCCTATGGAATCGATGAAAATATCGATTTTAGTCGTTCCGCTTGTAATCATTTCCGCCAAGCTGACGCTTTTATCTTTGGGTACAAATTTAGTCGTCACGTTCGGCAGCTTTTGTTTTATGTAATTTCCATACTGAGTTTGAAACTGTTCTTCCGTAATATTCCCATTATGATAGAAGTATAATTCCACTGGCTTCATATTGGCTGCCGCTGCCGCACCATCCGCTGCAGCCGGCTCCGTCTTCGAGCTGGAGCACCCTGATAAAATCGATCCAAGCAGCAGCGTTCCCGCCAACGCTAAAGTATGCTTTTTCATTGAATTGACCTCCCTATGCGATTCGTATTAAACCGCTTTCATAATTGATATGTTTCAACAACCGACCGACAATGGTACAATGCCTCATCTTTTTGTTTACTTTAGATGCATTGCCTTTGAAGAATAGTTCATAACTTGTAAATCAGTGAAATCGATTTCATGAAGGTATTATACTCAGCAGTTGGAATAATTGTCAAATAAAAAATATTTAAATCTATAAATACCCTTGTGTATAGGGTTATCCCTTAATCCTCGCCATTTCTCAATGAAAAAACAAGAATTGACTGAAAATGAAATCGATTTTACAATTTCAGGCTTTTATTTTCATACACTACAATTGCCTACAGGACAACTAAATTCCGTATTTAAGCTTTACAAATCTATCGATCCCTCTCGCTATCTATGAAAAGGTGAGTATTGCAATCGATTTCTTAATAGGTTATAGTCTTTTCAGAACTTAAATCCGTATAAGGTTGATGAGAATGGACATAAAAATTGTCGATGTAGCTGCCAAAGCAGGCGTTTCTCCCGCAACAGTGTCCCGGGTGTTGAACAACAACAGCAATGTTACATCCAAGACAAAAGACAGGGTCATGCAAGTTATCCATGAATTGGGCTATCAACCGAATGCCGCCGCCAAAAATCTTCGTTCCCAGAAAACAATGGCAATCGGCGTTATCGTTCCCGAAATCAACAACTCCTACTATGCCGAAGTGATCAAAGGCATTGAAAACCAGGCTTATGCCCTAAAATATAAAGTTATCATTTGCGATACATCCAACAACAAAGAAAAAGAGCTGGAATTCATCAATCTGCTCATGAATAAAACCGTAGACTGCATGATCCTTGTGACTCCCATGATGTCCGATGATGAAATATGCCATTGGGCCGATTTGGACTATTCCATAGGAATCGTAGGGCGGTACATTGAACACGATAAAATTCCGTGCGTTTATACGGATAACGTCAAGTTTTCCAAAGAAGTGGTCAATCATTTGGTAGAACAGGGGCATCGGGAAATAGCCTTCTTAAGCGGCTATGCAGATGCTATTGACAGCTACGAAAGATTGGAAGGCTATCTGAAGGGCCTTCGCGAGCATCATATTCCTTTTCGTCCCGAATGGATCGAGAACGGAAACTTTAACAAGCAAGGCGGCTATGAAGCGTTAAAGCGCCTGGTAGAGAAGCAGGTCAAATTCACTGCCATCTATGCCGCTAACGATGAAATGGCTCTTGGTATCTATCAAGCTTGCGGGGAGCTTGGGATCAAGATTCCTGAGCAGCTCGCTGTCATCGGCGTAGACAACAATCGTGTTAGCCGATATATCACACCTCAGTTAAGTACGGTGAATCAGCCTAAGAACAAAATGGGCGGAGCTATCGTCGATAGACTGATCGATCAGCTGGAGAGCGGTGAAATGACGGAGAATCGAGTGATCATACTTGAGTCTCAGCTCATCGTGCGTGATTCCTCCCGCAACCCTGCTTTGCCCTAGCGGAGCAAAAAAACAGGCTGGAGGGGCATACCCTACTGCAGTATACTAGCAATATTTCTGGATGGTCACTCGCGGAGAAATTGCTGATGGTCAAACTTTGACATTGGAAACCAGACTCAATGGCCAGGTTATGCAGCTCGCTGATACAGATATGCTGTTATTCTCCATCCTGAAGTAAATCACATTGGAACGCTTGCCAATAAGATCAGCGCAGAATAATTGCACTTATTCCTTAATGGACTTTAGCTGTCGGCTGAAGTCCTCTTTCTTTTGTTCCGCTTGATGCCCTGTCCTTCTCCGCACAGCGAACAGCCGGAGCACGGCATATCCTAGCATCCCCCCTGTTACATTCAATAGAATATCATCCACATCGAAAGTTCCGATCGATAATAGAAGCTGTATCACTTCAAACCCGAAGCTCAAGAAAAAGGAAACCAAGAACATACCCATCCATGTCCTGCGAAGGCCGCTGAACACCATGGGGGCTAAAATTCCAAGGGGGATAAATGCTTCAATGTTGCCGACGAGATTACCCGGAGGAAATTGTAAAAGATCAGGTGTGTGATTCAAGTCGCGAGCGATTTCCTTGAACAGAGTTATATTACCCGCGGCATGGAAACGCTGCAGTATATCATTCGGGTTATGCCAATTCTTCTGCAGCCGATCCATCAAATAGTCCACCTCTATTGGACCGAACTTGAATAAAATCACTTTAATCAGCAAATACAAATATATCGCAAATAGGACCGGCAGTACGAGGACATCCTTTCCTCTATGGATTCGTTTCACAAAAATCACCTCGCTTCCATGATCTCTCTGTTGTTATGTGTTGTTATGGATACATTGTTACAATAATTCCGTCTCTGTTATCGCCTGAAATGTCATAACGCTGCTTGTCTGGAATGGATATCGTCATATTTTTAGAATATCGGTAATACGAGATTTCATAAGGGATTCCTTCTACTTGGGTAGACAGGTTCTTTTGCTCCTTTATATAATCTAAGTATTCCTCCATTGTCATATTCTTTTCCTTCATAATAACGCTGTGAGGCAAGCCAACATAGCGGAAATGCCATGGCTCATACTGAATTCCTGTAATGGCCGTCTTGTCCTTCGGGTAGCGCAGCACAAAGCCGTATTTCGACGCATTTTTGATAAGCCACTTCCCTTCGGGAGCCTGATTCATCTCCATTTGTGTAGATCCTATATCCAAGGACAAGCCCAGATTATGCTCACTGTTACCTGCCGGCAAAGCATAGTCGGAACCCATTTCTTGATACAGCTCGTCCTGTTCGTCTTCATTCCGGTAGCCGCTGCTTATCATGAAATGTCGGACGCCGTCTTTATCGGCAGCCTCGACCATCTCCCCGAATGACTTCGTCACATCCTGTGACAGACGAATCGTATTGTCCAGTAGAGCGAAGCCTTTGATCAGCTCCTTATGGCTAAACAACCGGACTACATCCGATTGAATTCCTTCTTCATGTACCGCATATTTTTTATTGACCAGCACTAGCTTGCCTTTGTACACCTGATCTTTCGCAATCGCAATCGTTTGTTTGGATAGCTTTCCTTGTTTCGTTTGCACAGCGGCAGAGCTGGATGATTGAACCTTTGCTTCTTCATGTTCAGGACTTCCGTTGGCGTCCTCCATCTTGTGTTGAACAGCCTCATAGCCCAGCAGCAGCACGACTACAAGCAGAAACACCCACTTCTTCATGTTGATTTCCTCCTTTGTTCATGTCTAAACAGAATAAAGGAGACGGTTTAAAAAGAAGTAGAATAATCCTAAAATTTTTCTTAAATAAACTAAATAATAACCTCACCACTAATTGCCACGAATAGGAGAATGGAGCTTGGCTCAATCTATGCTTGAAAAGTGCCGGAATCTTGGATGGGGGGATCGTTGTTGAGCAGCGAGAAGAGGAAGTTGTCCATTTTCGCCCTTGGAGGCGTTAATGAAATCGGTAAAAACATGTATGTTCTAAGGTATGCGGACGATATCGTTGTTATTGATTGCGGCTCCAAATTCCCTGATGAGAGCCTATTAGGGATTGATTTAATTATCCCTGATATCGCTTATTTAATGGAACATAGAGATAAAGTGCGTGCTATGATCATAACTCACGGACATGAGGATCACATCGGAGGCATCCCATATATATTGAAGCAATGCAGTATGCCCATCTATGCGACCCGATTAACAATCGGGCTGATTGAGGTCAAGTTAAAGGAAGCCGGGTTGCTTGCAGACACGAAATTAATCGAAATTACTTCGAATTCAGAAGTCGATCTAGGGACGATTAGCGCTACTTTTTTCAAAACCAATCACAGCATTCCCGATTGCCTCGGCATCGCTTTCCAAACACCGGAAGGGACGGTCGTACATACAGGTGATTTTAAATTCGATCTCACCCCAGTCAACGAGCAATACCCCGATATCCACAAAATGGCCGAAATCGGTAAAAACGGCGTTCTTGTCTTATTATCCGAAAGCACCAATGCAGAGCGTCCGGGGTTCACACCTTCCGAACGAAACGTCGGAGAGTCAATTGAAGAAGCGTTCACCAAAGCGAGGCAAAAGGTAGTCATCTCCACGTTCGCTTCCAACGTTCACCGGCTTCAGCAAATTATTGATGCAGCTATGTTAACGAACCGCAAGCTGACACTATTAGGCAGGAGCATGGTTAATGTAGTGAAAATCGCTTCGGAGCTCGGCTATTTGAGCATACCTGAAGGGATGCTGGTGGAGCCAGGTGAAGTTGCCGGGCTGGAATCCGAACGGGTAGCGGTTCTTTGCACTGGTAGTCAGGGGGAGCCTATGGCAGCTCTCGCCCGCCTTGCCTCCTCTACGCATCGGCAAGTCAGAATTATGCCCGGCGATACTGTCATCTTATCCGCGAGTCCGATTCCCGGAAACGAACGCAATGTCGCGCAAATCGTCGATAATTTGTATCGACTGGGGGCTAATGTGATTTACGGCTCCGGGACAGTCACCGGTATGCATGTTTCGGGGCATGCGAGCCAAGAGGAGCTCAAGCTGATGCTCACTTTAATGAAGCCGACCTACTTCATTCCCATTCACGGGGAATACCGCATGCTTCATCAGCATCGCTTATTAGCTGAAGCGGTTGGCGTGACGCGCGGCAACACATTTATTTTAAACAATGGGGATGTTGTCGATATTGAGGATCAAACAGCCGTACAAAAACGGAAGGTTTCTGCCGGGAACACATTCGTAGACGGTTGGGGTATCGGCGATGTCGGTAATATCGTACTGCGCGACCGGAAGCATCTTTCCGAAGATGGGATTCTCGTCGTTGTTATCACATTGAGCAAAACCGAAGGCCATATATTATCGGGACCGGATATTATATCCCGCGGCTTCGTTTATGTTCGGCAGTCGGAAGCACTCTTGGAGCAAGCCAACCGCATAGTCACTGAGACAATCAATAAATTGCAGGCTGAGAATATATATCAATGGAGCTCACTTAAAGTCAGCGTCAAGGACGCTCTCGGACGCTATCTATACGAGAATACCGGCAGAAGACCGATGATTTTGCCTATTATTATGGAGATTTGAGTTGAAATCAAAGTGGGAGCATCTCTTAAGAGGTGCTCCCACTTTTACTGAATATCTACACCAACCGCAAGGGATGAACTATCAACCATTGAATGTGTAGCCCACCCCCCATACCGTTTTGATTAATTTATTTTTATTGCTGTCGTCCCCGATTTTTTTGCGAAGCGTACGAATGTGCACCATGACCGTATTATTGCCACTTTCGTAATAAGCCTCGCCCCACACATGCTGAAAAATGTGATCCGCACTAAATACTTTCTTAGGATGGCTAGCCAATAAATATAAAATATCAAACTCTTTGGGCGTTAATTCGATGGGCTCACCATAAAGCACCACTTTCCGTTGATCGGGGTAAATGCTTAGACCGCCCGTTTCCAACACAGCTTCATTATCCACGGAGGGTCGATTCAGCTGCATATACCGGCGAAGCTGCGCATTCACTCGAGCAACCAGCTCCATCGGATTGAATGGCTTGATCATATAATCGTCAGCGCCCATCACAAGCCCTGTAATCTTGTCCATATCAGAGGTTTTCGCACTTAAAAATATGATAGGCATATGGTATTGCTCACGAATTTGACGTGTAACCTCATAGCCGTCTAGCTTTGGCATCATAATATCCAAAATAGCTAAATCGATCGGTTGGGATTGAATTACGCGAAGAGCCTCTTTCCCGTCCGGTACTTTAATAAGCTGGTACCCCTCTTTTTCCAAATGCAGCGCAATCAGATCCGCGATCTCGGCTTCATCATCCGCTATCAGAATGGTAATCCGTTTCATTCTTATCCGCTCCTGTTACGATATCTACCTGACTACTGTATTGTTACCTATTCATAATGAAACCATCGTCATTTCCCAAGCAATAATTTGGCACGCTGCTTCCACAGCTCGACAAACGGTTCATCTACAGCCCATTGTATCATGACAATGGATTCATCAGCATCCAGATTAACAGAAAGCAGCGGTGTAGGAATCAACTGACTCTTAAAAGGATAGACGACGATGTCCTTCTCGGATACGACACCGACCATCTCCCCGTTAGGCGAAGAAAAGGCATCGACTGCGTCCGGTTTTGTTCGTCTAATATCACTCCAGTTCGCGGATAGCTTATCATAGGAAACGACCGATTCAGGCAGCTTCAGCGGAACTTCCCGCAGCTGGGCTACGGTTTGGCTTTGCCCAATCGCTCCAGTGTAAGAGGCTACCTGAGGAACCCACTGTCCCTCTTTGCGCGTAATGGTCCAGCTTTCGCCGCGTTCATTCTGAAGATCCGACGATATCGATTGGCCATACAGCTTGCTCAACGAAACATGAGGTTCCTCTTCTGGTGCTAGTGCGGCTGGAAGCTTCGACTTCGTTAAATCCTCGACATCCTTAACCCATACATAGTCGAATGCCGCATCCTTGCTGTTATCTTTTTGCTGTACCGTTTGAGCTACCGACAAGTACTGATTCCCCGCAAACACTAGCTTTTCCCTCAGCTTCACTTGCTTTACCGAGTTCACTTTTTCTTGAACCGGATTGATGTTTTTTTCCGTAGCGACAGAAACCGCAATCTTCTGATACGTCGCATCCACACTTTGTATATTTTGCGGAACAATTCTAATAAATTCTGTTTTATAAGGCATAAGGATCCCGTTGCCCTCAGCCACTTTACGAAGATCACCCTGTTCCTCCGCCAGCAGCACCGTCCGGTAAGTACTGGATTCCTGATTACCCCCAACAGGAGAATGATCCTTTCTCAAACCGATCAGAACGGCAGAATGTACAGGATCGGCTTTGAGCGTCGTATTCAGCAATGGCAGCGAAGACTTGGGAGTCATCGATTCATTCGAGGAAACGTCGGCAGCAAGCTCCGCAAGCGGGCTACTATGCCAATCCAAGGACAGGAGTAGAGCGACAGCAATCAGAGCGGCGCTAAAGCCAGAGCACCAAGGTATCCACTGCTTCTTTTTTCTGCCGACTTGTTCCTCTATGCGCTCTCCAATGCGTTTCTTTAACGCATCTGAAAATCCGTTCCGGATCAGAGGTCCATCAGCCATCCCTTGTTTCAACTCGTCGTCAATCGGCTCCATTGCTTTGATTCTCCTTTTGTTTGACCATTTTTTTACGGGCGTGGAACAATCGCGATTTGACCGTACCCTCGGTAACATTCAATATTTGTGCAATCTCCTTCATGGAAAGCTGATAATGCGCATACAGCAGAAGTACCTCACGATACTTGTTAGGCAGCTTCAGCACCATCTTCCACACATCATTGACCGCCATTTGCTCGATGACCGTTTGTTCGGTCGCCTCTTGCGTGCTTGAAGGAGTTATGTAATCCATCAGGGTCACCTTTCGATAAAAGGCCGATCTTCGATAATCCACCGTCATATTGCGGGTTATGGTCAAAATCCATGTTTTCACAGAGGATTCCTGACGAAATGTATATAAATTACGGTACACCCTAATAAATACTTCTTGAGTGATATCGTCGGCTTGATCCCACTTGCGCGTCATACTAAAAGCATAATTCCAAACATCCTTGCCATAAGCGACCATCAGCTCTTCCAAGATCGCTTTTTTATCGGTGCTTGCAGACAAATATCTCAAATATTCTAAATTCGCTTCTGATTCCAATACTGCCACCTCAATTATGGACGAGCTACCCTATAGATAGGTTCAATCCTTCTCTATGCTCTAATTCGACTCGTCATGTACTCAGCCTACTGCGCCTCTTGTTTCTAATTATAGGCAGTATGTATTAGACGAAGGAATGGCACGAAAGGTTTACTTTTTCCTCAATAATAGTTCGAATGAATCAAAGATTTTCGCTATGGGTGAGAGCTTCTTCAAAGAGATCAGAAAAATGGCCCTGCTATCGGGAGCAGGACCTTTAGATGAAAAATAATATATATGGCTTGGCTATAAGCTTAAGCTTTTTTCTTGGAGGAGCACCTTATTCTTAATATTTCGGTTAAAGAAATAATCAGGGTAGAAGCCGGAGAGAACATCTACAATGTTCTGTGCAACCTTTCCTTTTAATTCTTGCTCGGATTCTTCCGAGTACCAAGCCACATGCGGATTAAGGATGACCTGCTCCATGTCCAAAAGTGGATTATCAGAATGAACAGGTTCATTCTCTAGCACATCCAGCGCGGCACCTGCGATTTGTGAAGTACGAAGCGCTTCGATCAGTGCCGACTCATCAATCAAAGGACCTCTGGATGTATTGATGACAACGGCTTCAGGCTTCATCTGATTAAACTGTTTGCTTCCAAGCAAGCCTTGAGTATCTTTGGTTAACGGGGCATGGATGGAAATAAAATCAGCTGTGCAGCATAAAGTGTCCAAATCTACAAGCTCGACTTGAAGCTTGGATGCGAACTCTTGGCTCAAGAATGGGTCGTATGCTATTACTTCAAACCCGAACGCTTTGGCTTTCAAGCTGAGATTTTGGGGGATTTTACCGAATCCGACCAAGCCCAATACTTTTCCTCTTAAACGATAGATCGGGATCGCCTTTTTATAATCCCATGCTTGGTTCTTCACATAACGATCCAACAAAGCTACTTTACGGGCAGCGGCTAATAATAATGCCATTGCATGATCCGCCACTTCATCCAAGCAGTAATCGGTACAATTGGCAACTATGATACCTTTGCGTGAAGCCGCTTCCACGTCAATCGTATTGACTCCAACACCATAGCGGGAAATGATTTTGCAATTGTTGAGTTGCTCGATAACACGTTCTGTAATAGGCGCATATTGATTCAATATACCGTCGGCGTCCTGTGCCGCTTCTATAACCTCTTGTTCGGTCTTGCATTGCGCTGTAATAAATTCAACATCAAGCTGACTCAGCACATCCCGCTCAATTTGCAGACTGTTGTATTCGTAATCTGTAATAACCACTTTGAATTTGGCCATTTGTATCCACCTCTATCTGCATAAAGCTATTTACTGTTTATCGCTGAAGGCTTGTTTTTTTCTCCGATAGGCTTTACAAAAAATGCAACACAAAGAGCGCCGATCACCGCTATTCCCCCGGCCAGCAGGAAAGCGCTCGTAAATTTGCCTGTCGATTGAACTATGAATCCGGTAACCGTTGGCCCGATAATACCTGAAATGTTAGCCAAAAAATGCATGAAACCGCCTACACCGCCGACACGCTCTTTTTCCACCGTATCCTGAATGATCGACCAATAGGTAATTGCAGTAAGATACAGGAAGAATACCGCCAATGCCATCAAAGTTACGGCTCCTGTCGTAGTAGTGACAAGACCGGCAAAACCGATACTAACTGCAGATCCTAGCAAGCATGTTACCAAAACAACTTTACGGGAGAACAACGCATTGCCCGTCTTCTTGTAAATGTAGTCGATAATAAAACCACCCATAGTAAAGCCGATAAAGCCTACTGTCCAAGGAATCATGGTGGCAAAGCTCATTTCTTTAACATTCAAATGCCTTGCATCAGTCAAAAAGCTTGGGAACCAGGTCAAAAAGAAAAACAATATATAGTTGTATGCGAAAAAGGCAACAGCCGTAAATAATACCGTAGGTTGTTTCAAATAGAAGGTCAATGGAGTTTTACCTGACTTACCAACTGGTGCGTTGACTTGAATCACATCATCATCCTGCTCATCGACTTCCTGCCCACTTGGAAGCTCCTTGATAAATTTCATCCAAATCACAGTCCAGATCAGACCAATAATGGCGATAACAACGAATGAAACTTTCCATCCCCAGTTTATAGCAACCATCCCAACGACGGGCCCAGAGAGAGCACCGCCAAGCGAGGTACCTGCCATGGCGATAGCCAAAGCTCTTGCACGGGATTTCTTAGGGAACCAGTTGTTGACCATTTTGCTTTGGGATGCGGACAGCGGCCCTTCCCCCATACCGAACAAAACGCGTGCAATAAACAATGAGATAAAATTGAAGGTCAGTGCCGTCACACCCGCAAAAATGGACCAAAAGGTCATCGAAGCGGATAGAACCTTTTTGGCTCCGAAGTAATCGGAGGCAAAGCCCCCGATGAAGTTAAATATCGCATACCCAATGAAAAAGCTGCTGAAAATCATCCCCATATGAGCTGCATCCAGCTGAAGATCCTTCTGAATGAACGGTGCAGCAATAGATAGTGCTGAGCGGTCCATGTAGTTGATAACTCCCGCAATAAACAACATGACTAAGACAAAGCCACGCCCTTTAGATAGCATCGTTGTAGTCCTCCTTAATCTGTCTTATGTTTACCAAGTTGTTACAAAGTTACAACGGCTTTGATGATATTGGACTCTGGCTTTAGGAACGATTCAAATTCATCGATCATCTGATCAAAAGTCGTTCTTGCCGAAATAAAGGAATCCGTATCAACGACTCCTTGTTTAATCGCGTTCATCACATGCTCGAAATCTTCCTTGGTTGCATTGCGGCTGGATAAAAGCGTCATCTCCCGTTTGTGGAAATCCGGGTCGAAGAAGGTAATATCACCTTGAACCAATCCTACATACACCAATCTGCCGCCGTGAGCTACGAACTTGAAAGCATTCATCATGGACCCTGCGTTGCCTGTTGCATCGAACACTACTGTAGGGAAGGCTCCCTCGGTAATCGCTTTAATCTGGTCCACAGCATCCTCCGATGCTTTGACCGTATAATCCGCATCCGCCCATTTGGAGCAGAACGCCAACCGTCCTTCGTTCATGTCCAAGGCGATTATTTTGGCTCCAGCTTGTTTCGCAAATTTCATGACACCCAAGCCGATAGGTCCTGCGCCGATCACAAGTGCATATTCTCTAGGCTGAATCGCTGCGCGTCTAACGGCATGTGCACCAATACTGAGGCACTCGACGGTCGCCGCCTGATCCAGTGTAATATCGTTTGTTTGTATCAAATGTGTTGTTGGGATTGAAACATACTCCTGCATCCCGCCATCCGTATGAACTCCAAGCACTTGCACCTGCTCGCAGCAATTCGGTTTGCTGCTTCGGCATGCAATACAATGCCCGCATTCCAGATAAGGCAGAATGGTCACTCGATCTCCCGGCTGCAAATCGCTCGTTGGGCTATGGCTTTCTACAATTTCTCCTGCTAGCTCATGACCAAGAACTCTGGGATATGAAAAAAACGGCTGGCGCCCACGGTAAGCATGAAGATCGGTGCCGCAGATCCCTACTCGGCGAATCCGAACTAGGGCTTCACCTGGTCTTACGGTTGGCATCGGCACTTCCGTCATTGTAAATTGATTCGGTTGCTCACAAACAATACATTTCATCGTAAAATCTCCTTTTTCTGAACTAAAATCGGCAGCATTGCAGCTGTATTTTGGTTTTTCTGACATATCACATGTAACATGTTACATATTACGTTTAATAAAGATACCCTATGAAAGCCTTTTCGTCAACACCCTTTTTTTGCTTTTTGTATCTAGAGGTTTGACCTGATTTGCAAAAATCAATTATAATCCAATTAACAAGAATTAACGGGTGTAACGCGGAAAGAAGGTATTAGCCTTGAGTAATACAGTTGTTGAAACTTCCCTATTGGCAACACAAGTGTACAAAGCATTAAGACAAAATATTATGGGCGGTAAATATGCTCCGGGCGATAAGCTAGATATTCATAAACTTGCCTCCGAATTCGGTGTCAGTCGTTCTCCGGTCAAGGATGCGTTCAATCAGTTGGTCCACGACGGATTAATCGAAGTTTTACCGCGTAAAGGCACTTATGTAACCCAATCAAACCCTAAGGATTTTGTAGATATTCTTGATGCTCGTCTGATGATTGAAACCTGGGCCATTACTCAAGTCATCAACAGCATATCCGAATCGCATATAGCTGATCTGCTGCAAATCACCTCTGAAATGGACGGACTGGTTAACAATCAAGAGACCGACCCTTTTCCCTTTGAGCTTTACAGCAAGCTGGATAAACGATTTCATCAAACGATCGTAGAATGGACCGGCAATCAAAAAGTTTTAGCCATTTACGTTTCATTGAATGCTCACGCAACATTGGCGCGAGTCGTCTATTCCACCTCATTTGAAAGCACGAAGAAGCGTCATAGCGATCATAATCTACTTTGTGATGCCCTGGAAAAACGCGACTTGCCCACATTCACAGGCGTATTGCAATCCCATATTGAAAGTATGAAGATGGAAGCTCTCTCCCGCTGGAATCAGCTGGACGGTTAGGTTTTTACAGTCAGAAATGCTTAGAACCTGACGAAAGAAAAACGGCTTATCCGCAATGTGCGAATAAAGCCGTTTTTTCCGTTGAGGAATGCTGCTGCGTTGTCGTTAATACTATGGATTCCTTTTCGATCTTTAATAGGGCAGCGGTAATTCGAGGGAATCTCCTGCCTCCATCTGCCATAGAAGCAGCTCTTGATACAGATCCTTTATGTGCTCCATATTGCCCGGAATTCCTGATACGTCCTCCAATTCCCATGGATCCAGCTTCAGATCGAAGAGCTGTATTCTGACCTTCGTCGTGTCCTCAGGAGAAACATAGTAGATCAGCTTCCAACGTTCATTCTTCACCATACGCTGCAGGTTCTTATATGCCGAACATACGGTTTTCCGGATTACGGATGAGCTGTTATCCTCTTGGAAATAAGGCAGCAAAGACAAGCCTTCCACACCTTCAGGGACAGTCGCTCCGGTTAAATCGCACAGCGTACGGAAAAGATCCAACTGATTATTCAGGCCCAAGACCGTTTTACCGTGAGGAACCCCTGGACCTCTAAAGATTAGCGGGACCCGGATGCTGTGATCATACATATTTTGCTTGCCCATCAGACCGTGCTGGCCAACGGCAAGACCATGATCGGCGGTATACACAATGATCGTATCCTCAGATAAGCCGCGTTCCTCCAGCTTCTGCATCACTTTACCTATTCCGTCGTCCATATGACTAATCATGGCATAATAATCGGCTATATGTCGTTGGATAGCCTCCGGGGTTCGCGGCCAAGCCTCCAGCTGCTCATCACGAATGGACATTTCCCCGTTATCAAACGGGTGTTCCGGAAGCACATTCGGAGGCAAAGGCATGTCTTCATCGCGATAGCGGGCTCGGAACTCTTCAGGCGCAGTCCTGGGATCATGGGGCGCGGTGTAAGCCAGATACAGCGCAAACGGCTTCCCGCTATCGTACTCCTCCAGGAAGCGGACCGCCGCATCCGTGAAAATATCCGTAGAATGCTCCTGTAACGCATACCTCGAATCATTCGAATAGGTTCCCGTCGGATCGAACTCATGAAGCGGCACTTCATAGTGGCTGTTCATTCCCCCGAAAAAGATACGGTTTCCCTCGGCAAAGCAGCGGTTAAACGCCTCAGTACCATTATGCCATTTGCCGATGCCATATGTACTGTAACCAGCTTGACGCATTGCCTCAGGCCATAGAACAAAGCTTGGATCAAGCTTGTTATCCTTAACGCAGCGAAATACACTTGCTCCTGTCAAAATGCAAGACCTGGACGGCATGCATACCGCCGCGCTCATCCCTCCCATAATATGCGTCTGCTCAAAACGCGTACCTTCGGATGCTAAGGCATCCAAATTCGGTGTGTTTACGGTCTTATCTCCAGCGCAGTTAAGCGCACTGTAACGGTGATCATCCGAGATAATGAATACTACATTAGACTGCTTCGACATCGTATTCCTCCCTATGCATTTGCTTCTTTAAGAGTACAAAACCTGCCGCTTTTGTCCCATGTCATAATGGAAGAAACACATGTCAAAAAAGCCTACCTTTTTTATTCGACTTTCCTGCGCATTGACAGCAGAAATCGGCGGACTTATTATGGTTTTATTAAATGAACAACGGGAGAATAACATGTCAAATAGGTATATTCCTTACACAGCCGTTCAAGGGCTGCAAAGACTTCTCGGCAGGATGCTGGATGAGCCTTATATATTTCGCATTTTGGCCAGCTACAACGTGAGCGTAAGCACCAATTGGCTTATTCGGGAACGGGTGCTGGACCATTTCCACATGCTATACGTCGTCTCCGGCTCCGGTACATACATCGTGGAGGATACAACAGTCGAATTGGATCAAAATCACATATTATTTATCTCTGATCAAGTACGGCATCAGGCGTACCGCAATAAAGCTATTCCTTTCCGGATTATCCCCACCCGGTTCAGACTCTTTGCTCCCAAGGACAAACAATACGTATCCGATCGTTCCGAGCCATTCTATATGCACTTCAAGCCTCACAACGGCTTGGCTATGCAGCAGCTTTTTGAAAAAGTACACAGCTATAACCAGCTCCAGCCGTCTGTCATCAAAGACACATTATGTCATTCAGCCATCGCCGAAGTCTTGGCATCTTGTTTTCGTGAGCTCGAGGAGCTGCACCGTCCCCATCCGGTACATCCCGGAGTAAGCTATTTGAAGCGTACCATCGATGAGCACCCGGCAGAACGCTACAGTCTACAGCAATTGGCGGATATTGCCCGGCTTTCTCCCAAATATACCTCTGCTTTGTTCCACGAAGCTTTCGGCATGCCCGTAAAGGAGTACCAAATTCGCACAAGAATGGAGTATGCGGAGTATTTACTCAAGCATTCGAACCATTCCGTGAAGGAGCTAGCTAATCTTCTCGGATACCCCGATCCGTATTCCTTCTCCAAACAGTTCAAGCAATATAGAGGCTATTCTCCCTCTTCGGTCATGCTTAGCACCAGAGGCGGAGATCGGTAGAATTACCAGGCTTAATTGATATGCTGTGTTAGGAGTGCCTGCTTTGGAAGCAATCTGGACCGGATTCATCGGTAGTTTTTGCTTTAATCGGACGTTTTTGGGGAAGCCTAGTATTCGGATACATTTCCCCCCACTGAAGCGAGCCATATTGCCGGAGAAGATTACTAATCGACTCCGACCTATCAGCAATAGACAAATATAACAACAGGATTGGATGAGAGCAGAAATGTCACATACTAGTATTGTTTTGCGTGTGGAGCTGTTTCATGAAACTACCACCTTCGGTGATGTCGCTTCTGCCATCAGCAAAGCATCCGGGGACATTACGTCCATCGACGTCATTCGGGCAGGAAAAGAATCTTCTATTCGCGATATTACCGTCGATGTAGCAGAGTCTAACGAATCTAGCGTGATCGATTCCTTATCCAAGCTGAATGGGATCAAGCTGATCAACGTCTCGGATCGTACATTCTTGGTTCATTTGGGCGGTAAAATTACTACGCAGCCTACACTGCCCATCAAAAACCGCGAGGACCTGTCCCGCGTATATACACCGGGAGTAGCCAAGGTTTGTACCGCCATTCACGAAAATCCGAAAAAAGCGTTCTCGCTAACGATTAAACGCAACACCGTTGCCGTGATCACGGATGGAACAGCGGTTCTGGGACTTGGTGATATCGGCCCTCATGCCGCCGCTCCGGTAATGGAAGGTAAGGCGATGCTGTTCAAGCAGCTTGCTGGAGTCGATGCGTTTCCGATATGTCTCGACACGAAGGATACGGAGGAAATCATCCGCACGATTAAGGCGATTAGCCCGATATTCGGCGGCATTAATTTGGAGGATATCAGCTCTCCCCGCTGCTTTGAAATTGAAAAAAGACTGGGAGATGAGCTCGACATCCCCGTCTTTCACGATGATCAGCACGGTACTGCAGTAGTGGTCATTGCAGGGCTATTGAATGCTTTGAAGGTGGTCGGCAAGCGGATCGATCAAATCCGTGTCGTCGTTAACGGCATCGGTGCAGCCGGTGTCTCCATTTGCAAAATGCTGCTCGGGTCCGGTGTAACCCGTCTCGTCCCGGTTGATCGTGAAGGTGCGATCGTTCGGGGCGGAACCTACTCCCACCACCCGATGTGGCAGTGGTTATCCGAGCAGCCTCAGGTTGAAACAACCGAAGGAACCTTAAAGGATGTTCTAAAAGGCGCCGATGTATTCATCGGCGTATCCCGAGGCGGAATCCTTAACGCGCAAGATATCCAAATGATGGCTTCGGACAGTATTGTATTCGCCATGGCGAATCCTAAGCCGGAGATTGATCCGGAAGAAGCGCTGCCTCATGTAGGTGTGTTTGCCACAGGACGAAGCGACTATCCGAACCAAATCAACAATGTGCTTGTGTTCCCCGGCATTTTCCGCGGAGCGCTGGACTGCCGTGCCAAAAGCATCAACGAGCCTATGAAGCTCGCCGCGGCCCGCGCCATCGCTGCAGTAGTGACAGAAGCCGAGCTTAACAAGCATTACATCATTCCGAGTATTTTCAATGAGCGAGTCGTCACCAACGTTCGCAAAGGAATTATTGAAGCCGCCATCCTAACCGGAGTGGCTAGAAGAATTCCGCCGGATTTCAGATAATAAAATGTAAGGAGCCTCTTCGGTTATAGAAGAGGCTCCTTTGCTGTCTGATTCGTAAATTGAATCGATAGATTGCTTCAAAAAAAGCCCTCCGTTCCAAAGGAACGAGGGCTTTGCGTATGAATATCAGTTGGATAGGCCCGGTGGGGGTCGAACCCACAACCTACCGGTTAAGAGCCGGTTGCTCTGCCATTGAGCTACGGACCTAAGTACAACAGTATTGTACCACAAACACAGTAAAGCAATCAAATTAGTTGTAGCTGTATCACCATCTGTTTCCAACCATCCAAGCTTTACAACAAGAAAGACTCGTGTAGAATGAACGTATAAACTAACGGCCTATTTGCACTAGTCAAAAGTACTATAACCGTTTACGGAAAGGAAGCCTCCCGGTGAACATTTTAATTATCGAAGACGACTCCAGCATCCAAATGCTGCTGAAACTTAGCCTAGAGGTTGAAGGCTTTCAACCCATTGTTGCCGGCACGGTTAGCGCTGGGCTCAACGAGCTGTCCTCCCACTCTATCGATCTGATCCTGCTGGATCTGATGCTGCCCGACCAATCAGGTTTCGAGCTATTGAAGCAGCTTCGCCATACTTATAAAGATATTCCGGTCATTGTTCTGACAGCCAAGAACGAAATGAATGATAAAATATTGGGCTTCCAGCTCGGCGCCGACGATTATTTGACGAAGCCTTTCGAAACCCGCGAGCTGATCCTGCGGATACGCGCCGTCATGCGCCGTATGAAAGCGGATACAATGGAATCCTCTGCCGATTGCCTTCAGATTGGTGTTCTGGAAATCGACCGGACCGAGCGTACTCTCAAGGTAGCCGGCAAGCTGGTGAAGACGACAAGCAAGGAGTTCGAGCTCATGTGGCTGCTTTGCAAAAATCCAAAAAAGGTGTTCTCCCGAGAGCATCTGCTCGATCAAGTATGGGGCTACGAATATTATGGACAAACGCGTGCCGTAGATATGCTGGTGAACCGTCTCCGGGAGAAATTGAGACCCCATGAGCATGTACTCGCCACCGTTCACGGGATGGGCTATAAGCTGGAGGTCTAAATCATGAGACTGCGCAATAAATTGTTCATTCAGCATATGATCACCATTATCATGCTGTTAGCAGCAATGTACGTGGTCATTAATTACACTTTGAGCAAAAGCATGATCGAGCGCGATACCCAGACTTTAAGCCAATACTACTCTCTGCACCGGATCGAAGCGCTCAAGATCGTCAATGATAAAAAAATTAGCATTGAACAGCTGTTTTCAGGTACATACGCCCCCCTGATTGCATCGCATTTGGCAGCCAACAGCAACTTTCAAGTGCAACTGTTCGACTCCGAAGGTACTATAGTCGGGGATAGCGGAAACAGGGAAGATCTGATCAAGCGAAGTGACATTGACGCTGCGCTGGACGGTCAGACTGCATCGGTCATCACGGAGGTTGAGGGACAGAAGCTATTGATCTATGCCTCCCCTTTTACCTTTGAAGGAAAAATCGTCGGCGGCTTCCGCTACCTGCTCGATCTGAACCAGCATGAGCAGACGCTAACCGAGATGCGCCGCTGGTTCATCGGCGTTGCGGTGGGATGCCTACTGATCGCCCTGCTGGCGAGCTACTCCTTCTCGTTCTTCATCATGCAGCCCCTGCAAGCGCTCCAGCAGGCGCTGAAGCGAGTGGCCGTCGGCGATTTCAGCCGGAAGATCACAGTGCGCAGCCATGACGAAGTAAGGGAGCTCGCGAACGATTTCAATCAGATGTCCAGGGCTCTGCAAGAGCATATCGAGCTGCTGCATTACGAGCAGGGCAAGCAGAAAAAGTTTTACGATAACGTAACTCATGAACTGAAAACGCCTCTTACCTCGATTATGGGGTTTTCCGATTTAATCGACAAGCTGGAACGAATCGATGATATCCGCAGCTGCAATGGGTATATCCGTAAAGAAAGCACCCGGCTTCTACAAATGGTCGAGGAGCTTCTCCACTCGTCACTCAAGGGCGACGAAGCATGGAGAGTACAGACCGAGAATGCCGATCTCGCTGCTGTGCTTGCAGACAGTCTGCAAATCGTTGAGCCTACGCTGCAAAAGTCTTTGATCGCTACGACGCTTTCAGTGGAACCCTGCTACGCTTATTTCGATCCAAAGCGTACCCAACAGGTGCTCTTCAACTTGATCGATAACGCGATCAAACACAGCGAATGCACTCAGCTCCACATTGAGCTTGAGTCCGAGACCATGGACAGCAGCTGTTTCATTCGCATTTCCGATAACGGGAAAGGCATGACTGAGCAGGAGGTTCAGGCTCTGTTCCTCCCAAGCGAGCAAAAAGAACCCCGCCCGATATCGAGTCATTCTCATGGACTCGGGCTGCCTCTGTGCAAGCAATTGATGGAGCTGCAGGGCGGAAGCATCCATATCCGCAGCCGGCCGGGACAAGGAACCGTGGTTCAGCTGCATTTTCAGACACAAAAACTGCCTGCCCCCGTTTTGTTACAAAACTGATACAAACCTACGATTTTTTTGAGATAAAAGGAGAGTATTCTACATGCAAGAGGAGAAGAAAGGGCTTTCATGGTTGCGTCTCATCTTGTTGCAAATCGTCATCGGTTGTACACTGATCGGTATCTTTGCCTATTTGTTCCGTATCGGCGTTGATGAAGTAAGGATTATTCCCCGGGAACCGAACGGCCGCGATATGTTCGACGGCGTTCCCATGCGTATGAATATTACTTATCCCGGGGTCGGCACCATCTCTATCGAGGATCCGAAGGAGCTTATTGCTTGGAAGGAATCTTTCGCCCGATTGCTCAACACAGGCCGTCAGGAAAATCGTGCAAACGCTTCCCGTATGCTGCTATCCGGTTCCATCGCGTACCTGGATCAGGAAGATATCTCGTTCCAAATAGGAACCAGCGGCTTTCTTTTCGGCTCCGATTCGGTAAACTCTTTAGAGGTTAGTGCGGAGATCCGCAAACTTCAGAATATGCTGATCGACAAAACCTTGACTGCAGATACTGTAGGTACCGCCATCGAGAATGCAGAGCATGAGGTTTTCAGGCTGGAGAATGGCATTCTTACACCTTTGTCTGCCAGCGAACGAGCCTCTCTAACGATGCAAATGCGTACGTCCGTGCGACTCATCGACTTCAGTCACTTCAATTTCACTGAAGAACCGCCGAGCTCCCACTTTGTCGTGCAGCTTGCCGGAGAGGAGAAGAACCGGAAGCATTGGCTGCATATCGATAGGTATGACAACGCTTACTTCGTTGTCTTTGATTTACTCGACGAGACGAACCATAAAGCCTATTTCAAGCTAAGAGAAGCCTCCTAACTTACAGAGGGGATGGTTGATAGAAATGGCTAGAAAGAAAAGCAACAGCTCGGTCATGATCGTATCCGTTATTATCGTTGTCTTGATAGCAGGATTTTTCACTTACAAATCAGGGATGTTCTCGGACAAGGCTAAAGGCAAGATTACCGTGTACTCGATTTTCCAGGAAGAAGAAGCGCGTAAAATTCTGGATAAGTTCAAAGCCGAAACAGGCATCGATTACGAGGTACTCCGCCTTCCGAGTGGAGAAGCAGTAACCCGCGTTCAGAATGAGATGGGCAAACCACAGGCCGACTTCCTGATGGGCGGTCCCGCCGATTCGCATGAAGTACTTAAGAAAGCAGGCGCTCTAGAGAGCTACATCTCCAAGAACGCGTCAGACATTCCCGACAACATGAAGGATAAAGAAGGCTTCTGGACCGGATTTTATTTGAATCCAGTTGCCATCGGCATTAACGAGCAGCGCTGGAAAGAGAAGTACGGAAGCGCTCCATATCCGCAAACGTTCAAGGATTTGCTGGACCCTAAGTTCAAAGGTGAGATCGGTATGTCCGACCCTGCTACATCCGGTACAGCTTACACAGCCGTCGCTTCCCTCGCACAAGTATGGGGCAAGGATGAAATGCTCAAGTACGTGGGACAGCTTCTGCCTAGCCTGAAAGAAAGACCGAAATCCGGTATCGAGCCGATTCAAAAAGCAGCTAAGGGTGAGTACACCATCGGTGTAACCTTCCTCGGCGACCAATTGAAAATCAAAAATCAAGGCAATCCGATTGTCAGTATCGTTCCTGAAGCTGCAGGTTATGAGGTAGGCGGTCTCGCAATCGTCAAAGGCGGACCTAACACAGCTAACGCTAAAAAATTAATGGACTACATGCTGACCAATGAGCCTGGCGTCCTTTACAGTGAGTCCGCTATGGCCGTTTCCGTGAAACCGGGCGTACCGGTTCCGAAGAACGGTATCGACATCAAAACAACAAAATACAATCAATCCTACAGCTTATGGAAAGCGGCTGATCAGCGTAAAGAGCTGCAGGACGCGTTGAAAAACTTGAAATAAGCCGTCGGCATTCCGGGATGCAGTAGGAGTCCGCGCAGTGCAGTCTTGTCCTGCCGGACTCCCATCCCTCATAACAATGAATTCGGAAGGTGGTCATAGCCTCCTATGATTATAGAAAAAACAGGCATGGGCGCATCGGTCAGTCGGTTGGTCAAAGATCCTTCTTCCCTGATTTTGGTTCTCATCAGCTTTGCCGTGCTTTGTCTCTTTGTCGTGTACCCTCTCATTTATGTCGTAGCTCTGCCTGGTGCGGATAACTGGATGACCTTTTTCAGCAAAAGCCGTTACGGTACCGCCCTGCTTAACACGGTCGTCAGCTCCACCTTATCCGCTCTGACCGCTACGGTATGCGGATTTATTTACGCCTATTCGATCCACTACAGCAACATCAGAGGAAAGAAGTTTTTCCGTTTCATCGCCTTTCTCCCGATCCTTGCACCGTCGGTTATGACTGGTCTCGCCTTCCTGCTATTGTTCGGCAGAGGCGGTATGGTATCCCAATGGATGAAAGCATGGTTCGGCGTAGAGCTGGATCTGTACGGCCTGCCGGGACTATGGATCGTACAAACGATCTCCTATTTCCCGCTCGCTTATATGACCATTACCGGTGTGCTTCGGGCTATCTCGCCCAATCTTGAAATCGCAGCCCAAAACTTGGGTGCCCGCGGCTTCTACCTGTTCCGCACCATTACACTCAAGCTGGCGCTGCCGGGTGTCATTAACGCATTCCTGCTCGTTGCCATTAACTGCTTTGCGGATTTCGGAAATCCGAAGCTGATCGGCGGTAATTACTCGCTTCTGGCCGTTGAAATTTATGGTGAAATTATTAATAATGAGCCGGGTCTTGCATCCGTCATGGGTATTATTCTGGTCATCCCTGCTCTGCTCGTGTTCGTCATCCAGAACAAGCTGCTGTCTAAGGGCTCCTATTCAACGATTACAGGCAAGCCGGTATCGGGTCTGAACCGTGTGACGACGTCCCGCAAAACCGATATCGCATTGTTTACATTCAACAGCATCATGTCGATTTTCATTCTGGCGATGTTCGCTATCACGATTTTGTTCGCTTTTACCAACAATTTCGGCCGGGACAACACATTTACGTTAGACCATATTATGAAAATCGTCTTTAATCCGTCCAGTCCAGCCGTTATGAACAGTCTAGTTCTGTCATTAGTCAGCTCGTTCCTGGCTGTTGCCTTTGCACTCGTATTAGCCTATGTGATTGTCCGCAAGCCTTTCCCAGGAAAAAGATGGCTCGATTTCATCGCCGTACTTCCGATTGCCCTGCCAGGTACGTTCGTCGGACTGGCGTTAATCGTCGCTTTCAGCACGGGACCGATTGTCCTTCAAGGCTCGGCCATCTTGATTATTGTAGCCATGCTGCTCAAGCAGATGCCTGTCGGGTATCGCGGCCTAACCGCCTCCTTCAAGCAGGTAGACAAATCGATTGAAGAAGCGGCTACGAACCTGGGTGCGGACAGCAGACGGACGCTCACCACAATTGTCTTCCCGATGCTGCAAAAAACCGTCGTCGCCAACTTCGTCTACGCCTTTATGAAAAATATGAACACCTTAAGCACCATCGTGTTCCTGATTACTCCCAAATGGGTTGTCGCCGCTGTCTCCATCTTCAACTACGCTGAGACCGGCACCTATTACTGGGCAGCCGCTGTCGCCGTAGGCTTGATGGGTGCGACACTGGCAACACTCGGTATCATGAAGTTAATTTTCCGTTCGAAGGTTAAAATATTTGATTTCTAAAAATGTCAGGAGTGAGGCGCATGAGCTCGCAAGTGTTACTCGATTTGAAAAATGTCAACAAAGTATTTGGCGATAATCACGTCCTCAAGCAGATTCATCTGCAAATTGAACGCGGTAAATTCATTACGTTCCTAGGTCCGAGCGGCTGTGGCAAAACGACGCTGCTTCGTTCCATCGCAGGCTTCTATACGATTGATGAGGGCGAAATTCTCATTGACGGCAAGCTCGTCAACGATCTTCCTCCTTATAAGCGGGGAACGCCGATGGTGTTCCAGGAATATGCTCTCTTCCCGCACATGACCGTATTCGATAATGTCGCTTACGGGTTAGATATTCAGAAGAGGCCTGAGGCGGAAGTACAAGAGCGCGTTGCAGGAGCACTCGCCAAGGTAAAGCTGACCGGACTGGAGGAGCGCTATCCGCACCAAATGTCCGGCGGGCAGCAGCAGCGCGTTGCCATGGCGCGGGCGCTTGTCATGAACTCGCCGATCATCCTGCTCGACGAGCCGCTCTCCAACCTGGACGCCAAGCTTCGTGAGGAGGTTCGTGTCGAGCTGCGCACGATCCAGCAGGAGCTCGGCTTGACCGTTATTTACGTCACGCATGATCAATTGGAAGCTTTGTCGATGTCGGACTACATCGTTGTCTTCAACAAAGGCGCCATCGATCAATACGGTACGCCGCATGAGATTTACTATAAGCCGCGTACGCCTTATGTCGCTGATTTCATTGGGACAACGAATTTCGCGGATGCCGTCGTACGACAAACTGCCAGTGGGCAAGCTACCGTTGAGTACGCAATCAAAGGAAAGGCGCGTACCGCCGTAGCTAGCACCAATGAAACCGTGCAGCCAGGCGAACAGGTGCTGCTCAGCATCCGCCCCGAGTCGATGCGCATCAACGCTGCTCATTCCGACAACGACTTTGTCATTAGCGGCTTCGTCAAGTCCTCCATGTTCCTCGGCGAGAAGGAACGCTATTTCATCCTTGACGATACGATGAAAGAATGGATAGTCGACGTGTACGATATCGGTCAAACCCGCTTCGAAGGGAATGTTATGATCAGCGCAGCCGCAGAAAAAATCCATTTGATTAAAACTACAGCATAATTTATGATTCAACCAAAAGGAAACCTGCGTTTCCTTTTTTGGCTGTTCAGGAGGGGGCAGGATCATGCGGAAAAAGGAATGGCTCATCGCATTGGCATTGGTCATAGCAGTCGCTGCTGGCATCATGCTGTTCAGCGAAAAAAATAGCAACCAGCCGCTCAAGGTGTACGTTATTTTCCAAGAGGACGAGGGACGCATCTTGCTGGAGACGTTCAAAAAAAAGACGGATCAGCCCTATGAGCTCATCCGTATGTCTAGCGGTGAAGCGAGTTATCGTTTGCTTACGCTCGGCAAAACGGGAATCGACGTCGTGCTTGGCGGTCCTGCCGACCTTCATGAGCAGCTGAAGAACAAGAGCAAATCCGTTCACTACCTTTCCCCCGCCGTCGGCAGTATTCCAGCCAAATATAAGGACAGCGACGGCTACTGGACAGGCATGTACATGGGCGCTCTCGCCATCGGCGTCAATCAGAGCGTATGGCAGCGCGATCCGCAGCTGGCCTCGCTGCCGATGCCGCAGCAGTACGAGGACCTGCTGCGGCCGGAGCTGGAGGGCAAGATCCAAATTCCCGACCCGGAAACCTCAGGTACAGGTTACACTCTGCTCGCTTCGCTTGCGCAACAGCGTGGTGAACGAGAGGCCATCAGCCTCATGCAGAAGCTGAAGAAGCATAGCGCCTCCACTACATTCGCCGGCATTACGAGCGCGCAGCGTCTGGCTGAAGGTGAGGTCGCTGCCGTTGTCAGCTTCCTCGGCGACCAGCTGCGCTTCAAAAACTCTGGCTATGATATCCGCTCGGTCATCCCGCCGCAGGCCGGCTGGGAGATTGGCGGGATCTCGATCCTGAAGGGTGGCAACAATCCTGCTGCGGCAAAGCAGCTTGTTGACTTCATGCTATCGCGCGAGGTGCAGGCGGATTATATGAATATCGCCTTCTCCTTTCCAGTTACACCTGACATTCCTGTGAATCCGCTGCTCGCTTCCGTCAAGCTGGAAAATTTATATCCAGCTTACCGCTTCGATATAGCAGCTCGTGTCCGCGAGCAGCTGATGAGCCAATGGCGAACATCGGTGGAGTAAGGGAGTGCGAATCGCTTTAATCCTCTGGCTACAGCCGCTGACGCAGCCCTTCCCACCGAACCGTCCAAGTACCGTCTGATGGGAATCCCGGAGCATGTGTGTCCGGGCCATCCTGCCATCCGCAGGCCATGAGCGCGACAGCTGCCAGCAGTCCGCCGTTGCCAGGCAAATAAGCAAGCAGATTATCGCGTTGGTAATTGTGGCCGTTAAGCAGGTAAGTGTTCTTCGTGGCGTCCATCAACAGCAGGTCAACGGCCCTATTCCCATCACCGAGACGAGCTGCCGTCATTGCCGACATAGGAAAGTCCCAGCCCCACGAGGTATCCCACTTCCATTCGGTCACCACTTTGTTCAAAGTCGCCCGCATCACATCGTGGTCGACCGCTTTGCCGGGAAGAATCCCTAGCGCGCCGAGCATCGAAGGATGGTCGATATTCATCTTCGTATAAGTATCCGGGCAGCGTTCATGCGCCATATATACGCCTTCTTCCCCTACAGGCAGCGGAGCAAGCCCGTCCCGTACCCGCTCCCAAAGAGCTTCCGTCGGCATCCCGAGTCTCTCTCTCCACTTCAAGGCGATCTCCAAGCCATGTCTCCAATATTCCAGTTCAAACGTAGGATTGATCGAATCCTCCCCGCGATGATTCTCCTGAGCGGGAATCACCGGAGGTCCGAGTACATAAGCCTTGCGATCTGCATCCCACACGGCAAAAGAAGCCATAAACCGCGCACTTTCCATGACGACGTCCTTCAGCCAATCCAACGTTTCGAGGGTCGGCTCCGCCTGGTAGCACAGCTCTGCAAGATCAATTGGATGCGGTTGCTGCCAAATGAGCAGCGCTCCGATCGGTGAAGGGCTTTGCCGGCCTTCGGGCCCTACCATCTTCGGCCATCTTGCGCCCTCGTACCCCTGCGAGCGGGCCAGCTTCTCAGCGACCGGAAGAATCCTCCGGTACCAATCGAGACTCTTCTTCAACAAACCGATGCGCCCCCACTGCGCAAAATGTGCCGCATGCCACCAATGCATCTCCAGGTGGAACTTGCCGAACCAGCTATTGTACAGCAAGCCTGTCTCCTGAGGAGGGAGTGACCCGGCACAGTGGATTGCCGTCAAAAATTGCGACAGCACGATACGACGCTCCAGCTCGAGGGCTCGTTCGTCTTGGCTTTCTGCCAGCTCAATCACACCTCCGTCGTTCCAGAATGCTTCCCAGTGGAAGCTGCTCTCCACTTGAATCGCATCGGCCGGAAGCAGCTCAATCTCTCCTCCGGTTCTAACGAATCCGAAAGTGAAAGAGAATGTCTCTGTTAACGCCGAAGGGGTCAGCGTAAATGAGTGCTTCGCATCACGGCTCAGCTCTGCGCTGCCAGACCATTCGGCATCCATTCGATATCCGTCGCTATCCATCGTTCGTTCAAACACGGCCTTTCCGGACGAAACGTCGGCAACCTTCGTCTCGTGGGTCTCATCATGCCCCCACTCCACGGCCATGCATTTGCCCCAGTTACGAGATACCGGCTCCGGATCTGGAAAAGCAATCTCAATAGATAATCGGCCTTGTGCCAAAAGTGGCGAATCAATCCGGATACCAATCTGGTCACTATGTGGGTGACAGCACGTTATCACCTCTACCGGCATACCTTCCACTCGAAAGCGGCTCGTAATCGTTCCGCTCCACATGTCGAGCGTTTGCTTGGCATCCTGGACATCGGCGATGGCTATCCGTTTGCCGTCTTCTGTCCGAATAGCGAGCCCGACCCGACCGAGCTGAAGTCGATGCGGATTTTGCCGAAGCCAATGAAATACCTCTTCCTGATCTTCAGGATCGGTTTCGTAACCGACCTTACGACCATAGGTTTCGTATTCCTTCAACCGAAGCTCCTCCAACTGGTGCTTGTCCGGATTGCCGGAACTGTGCCATCCCCACTGCGATTGAGTTCCTAATGGGAACGTGTAGTCGTTGGGAAAGCTCTGCATTCCGGTCAAATCTACGGTGTAGGCGATTTCGCTATTGCCTACAGAAAGTGGTGATAATGGATCCAGTGCGTGAATTACAGGGTTATGTCGAGTAACCAGTGCTTTGCGGTCAATGCTCGGTTTCATTACAAGCTCTCCTTATCATAACGGCATTGCCTCAGCAAGAAGGCAATGCCGCCATATGGTTATTGTTTACTGTATTTTTGCACTTTGTCGTACCATTCTTGAACACGTTTGGTTACAGCGTCACCGCCGGATTTATTCCATTTGTCCACGAACTCATCGAACTTCTCAATCGGCCATTCACCAATAATGATTTTTGCCAAATACTCCTGGAACAGCTTATGGGATTGAATGTCAGGGAACCCTTCGTAGACGGAGCTCGGCATTCCATCGCCGGCGATTCTCCGTGCGTCTTTGGTTCCAACCTCAAAGATATCCTTGACCATCTTGGCTTGATCTTCCGGATAAAGCTGATCCAACCGTTTGTCCATCGATTCCTTCGTCGTAAAGTTTTGCATATCCAACGCGAGCGGTTTGTCTTCGGTTTGCGGCAGCAGCTTCTTCTTACCGTTCACAACCTCATGCTGAAGTCCTTCAACACCGAATCGGACGAAATCTTCATTGGCCGGGTCATAGAAAAAGTCGAGCAGCTTCAAGGAGTACGGTGCCAGCTTCTCTGAAGCCTTCGGAATCAGCCATTCGGCTTCCCCAATGCTTTTCTGGGTGATAAATCCGTTAAATCCGTCCACCTTCGGCAATGCTAGAGCCGTCACATAAGCATTTGGTGCCGTTTTGCGCATAGCATCCACTTTATCCTTCAATGAAGCAGGAAGGTGATACCAGTTGCCCACCAGATTGTTGTTGATTTTGGCTTGCCATACATCGCCTTTATTCAAGAACGTTTCGTTATCCAGCAGCTTTTGCGAATACAGCTCTCTCATAAAACCGATGGCTGCTTTCATATTTTTTGAAGTACCTGCATATTGGATTTTGCCTTCGTAAATATCCCACTCCGGCTTCCCTTCCCACATAGCAACACCATACATGGCGAACAGATGATCCATCCACGTTCCGAATTCCCGTCCCAGTGTAGGAATTTCATCCGCTTTGCCATTGCCATTCGGATCCTGATCTTTGAACGCTTTTAACAAAGTAACGTATTCATCCTTCGTCTTAGGTATGCTTAAGTTCAGCTTGTCCATCCAGTCTTTGCGGATCATCGGAACCCGTTCCGGGATCATGTACACCTTGGGAATATAGTAGATTTTGCCGTCCGGCGAGGCCGTACGCACAACATCCCAAGCTTCCTTCGGAATGCTTTTCCATACGTTCGGTGCATATTTAGGGAGCAAATCATCGAGCGCAAGGGCTCCCCCCTGTTGAATGAGTGTCTGCTCCACGCCGCCGATCGGACGCATAATATCCGGGAGTTCGCCCGAAGCGATCATGACATTAATATTTTCTGTAGGATCTGCCCCCGGCGGGCTAGTGGACAGCGCGTACTGTACCCCGGTTTTTTCAGCAACATATTTCACGTGAGCGTTATTGTTGTCGGGAATCGTTCCCTTCCCCATATGGGTTTTAAATACTTTAACGGTAACAGGACCATTTCCTCCTCCTTGAGCAGCGTCCCCTCCCCCCGATTTGCCTGCCGTACTGCAGCCGGCTGCGGATAAAGCAGCGAGGATTAGAACCATTGCTGGAGCAATACTTTTCTTCATACGTTTACGTTTGGACATGCTTGACTCACCCTTTCGTTTCTAGTTCCCTTAAGCTCTTATATATTAAGCCGGGGCTTGGCCTAACTAACATTATCCCTTCACCGAGCCGAGTAGCGCTCCCTTGACAAAGTACTTTTGCAAATAAGGATATACCAGCAGAATAGGAACCGTTGCAAAAATGATTGTAGCCGCCTTCAGCGTCGTTGCATTAAAATCGAATGTCCCAACCATCTGATTAACAGGCAGAATCTCCTCCGTATTCATAAGGTACTCCCTCAGCTTCATCTGCAGAGGCCACAAATTCGGATCTCGTATAAACATAACCGCCCTTTGGAATGTGTTCCAGTAGCCGACAGCGTAGAACAAACTGACCGTCGCCAAAACAGGCTTTGACAAAGGCAAATAAATTTGGAACAAAATCCGGAAATCGTTGCAGCCATCCATTTTGGCCGATTCATCCAGTTCCTGGGGCATCCCCATAAAGAAGGTTCGGATAATAATCATATTAAAGGTACTGATCAAGCCCGGAATGATAAGCGACCATACCGAATTCAACATCCCAAGCTCCCTGACGGTAAGGAAGAAAGGAATCATCGGAGCATTGAAAATCATCGTGATCACTATGAGCAGCATGACCTGCTTGCGAATGAGAAACGCCTGCTGTGCAAGCGGGTAAGCCGTCATGACGGTGAACAGCATGCTCAACAACGTACCAACGACAGATATAAATATCGTCACCCAGAAGGAATGCCACAAATCTTTTTTGTGTAAAATGAAATCCCATGACGCTGTCGTAAACTCAACCGGTAGTATAAAAACTTGTTTGGCGTCGGCTGCGTAAGGCGAACTGAACGATACGGCAAGCATTTGAATCAGCGGGAACAGCATGGTTAATGAAGCCACTGCAAGCACCGCATAATTCACGACACTGAAACTTTTTTCTCCTAATGTTGGCTTCATCACCACAACCCCTGTTCCATTTTTCTTGCAAATCGGTTGAAAATCCAAAGCAGAACAAATCCAATAACGGATTGAAATAAGCCGATAGCCGTCGTTACGCTGTACTGCGCTTGCAGAACACCTGCACGATATACGTAGGTCTCAATAATATCCCCTACCGAATAAGTCATCGGCGTGAGCAGGTTGTATACCTGATCGAATCCAAGCTCCAGAAAATTGCCTATCCGCAGCAGGAAGAGAACCAAAATCGTTGGAAACAGCGATGGCAGCGTAATGTATAGTGTTTGCTTCCATCGGTTCGCCCCGTCAACAACCGCCGCTTCATATAGATGCGGGTTCACCCCGGCCAACGCCGCCAAATAAATAATTGTGCCCCAACCGATTTCCTTCCAAATCCCCGAGATGACTAGTATCGAGCGAAAAAACCGTTGTTCCTGCATATACAGGAGCGGCTCCAACCCGAACCATCCTCTCATCGTGTTGGCAATTCCTTTAGTAGCTAACAATTCGAATACGATCCCGCCTACTACGACCCATGATAAAAAGTGGGGCAGATAGAAAAAGCTCTGAAACGTCCGCTTTGCGAGCGCTGAACGTACTTCATTAAACAAAAGGGCCAATATGATCGGCGCTGGAAATCCGAATACAAGCTGATAGAACGCAATTAATGCCGTATTTCTTAGCACATTGTAAAAATCCTTATAAGTAAATATAAACCGGAAGTTATCGAGCCCGACCCATGGACTGTCAAAAATACCTCTCATAATCTGATATTTCTGAAACGCTATGACGCTTCCTGCCAACGGTACATATTTGAAAACGATATAAAATACGATGCCGGGAAGAATCATTAAATACAGCAGCCCGTGTTTCCTTATGTTTTCGAGATACCGATTTTTTGACACTCTCGCTGTTGTTGCTGTGTGACCTGCCTTCTCGCTGAGCATCGCCCTGGCCATATGCAACCGACCACCTATCTGTATGAATTTGTTCATTGACGTTTATTATCTTAGCCCGGGCTCCGAGTCTGAGACAACACATCGTTTGACCAATTCATGCGCAGATTATGCAATAGGGACCGTTCCTGGAGGATCGGTTTGTCCTTTGGAGCATCGGTTGGTTGTCCGAACATATCCCTATTATCGTTGACAAAAAGCACCTCCCCGAACGGCCGCTTCATGCGAACTGGGGAGGTGCTTATTTACGAATTCAAACTGTTGAACGTAGCATCATGATTTCGCATCAGCTCCCTGTATTTCCCGGGAGTGATATCTTTATATTTTCGGAATACGCGAATAAAGCTGTTTTCATGCTGATAGCCGACCATCTGTGCAATATCCGATATTTTACTGCTTGTTTCCAAAAGCAGCTCAGCGGCACGTTCGATTCGAAGCTTTGTAAAATATTCGTGTATCGTTTCGTTCGTTTCCTGTTTGAATATTTGACTCGCCAAGCTGACGCTGATGCCAATAGAAGCTGAAATCTCTTGAACACCTACATTTTCTCCCAGGTGCTTTTTCATATAATCGATCATGTTCTGCACCATAATAAACTCTTTGCTTTGGATCAGATCGCCGAAGCGTTCAGCCAAGGATTTCGTCCGTTCGGTTAAAATGTTTCCGATATCATGAAGATCCATGGTTCGATAGGAACGGTCCACATCCGGTTCTTCCCAAACCCCAGACTCTTTCCCGCGCGCAATCCGGTTCAGCTTGGCCGTGACGGTTTCAAGGAACGAGAGCGCCTCAGATGGATACCAATAGTCTTCACGGATATCATGAAGAATCCGTTCCAAAATACGCTGTGCCCGCTCCTCGGTACCCGTTTCTATAGAGCTCGTCAAGTCATCAATGATAGCTTCGTTAGTAAAGGTATCGGACATTTCATGCTCTGACACCGCTTCGTATGAAATGACACTTCCGTAGCCCCGGTATAGTCTGTAGCTAAGCGCATTCTCCGCTTCATAAATCGCCAGCTTGAGCTTACCTGCTTCCGCATGGGGCTCGCTGTATCCAGCCGATACGCTAAAATTAAGCAGACGTCGTATAATCTGCACGGTTTCAGCCAGTTTCTCTTGCAGTGGCTGTGTAGTGCCGGCAATAGGCTGAAGCAGTACGGCCGTTTGATCTCTTCCCAAATCTACACAAACGTTTCGCCAGCCAGTAGACAGCAGCTCTGAAGCGATGTTGGCCAGCGCGTATTTGAGAAGTAAATGATCTTTTTCCGGAAAACCCTTTGCCCATTCCGAATAACGGTCAATCGAGATGACGGCTACAGTAAGAGGAACATCAGACCACTCCGGAAAATAGCTCTTCCATTTCTCAGATATTTCACGCTTTGATTTCATATTCCCTGCAAACATATCATGCAAAAATTTAGAAGACGCTTCCGGCATCGTTTGCCGGACCAGGCCAGCCAGCTTTTCATGGTCTTTAAGTAGCTTGCCTGTGATTTTCTCCAAATCGATCAGATCCGGGCTGACCTCGTCCTGTCCGTAAGTCGTTAACATGTTCCTCATCCGCCGTACCGGCTTGAAAGCAATGGAATGTGTGTAGAAGATCCCAATTCCGCCAAATACCAAGGCAATAAAAGATACCGCGAGTACCACATTGCGGATTGATGTCGACTTAGCCAGCAAATTATCCTGCGGAACAAACGATACATAATCCCAATCCGTAACAGGTGAACGCGCATGGGAAACTAACAGTCGCTTGCCATTATAGTCAAAATCGCCGAACGGTTCGCCATTAAGCTGCTGCAGCGCCTTGCGCACTGTGCTTATTTCTATCGTCCCGTTGCCTGCAGAGTAGATCGGCTCGCCTTCCTTGCCTATGATAAATTGCATCCGATTCAAGCCGGATACATATTCGGGATTCATGTTATGGAATAATGGATCGCTTTTAAAATTGACTGCAACAATCCCTTTAAACTGTCCCTGGATCAATATTTTGCGGAACAAAGTCACTTTATTTGAGGCGGGGTTATTCCCGGAAGCAGCCACTACCCGGGAACTCACTAGCATTAGTTTATCTCCGAACCGATCAGCCACATCGACCCAATCCGAATCGGCGAATGTTACCGCCCTGGAGCTAAAGCCTTGGGGATACCCTACAAAGCTTTCACGGGCCCGGTCATATATATAAATGCTCTCGATATAAGGCGAGTTGCCCAGCAGTGTTTCAAGAAACTGATACAGCTGATTAATGTTGCTGTACGAGTTCTGCTCCTGCATCGTCAAGAAATTGTAGACGTTGGATTGCAAAGCTACCTTGATGGCAATATAGTTCGTATCTTGAATATATTTATCTATATAATTCATGCCAATACGCAAAGACTGATGCTGAGGCTCGCTTAATTCGCTCTGCAGTACAGATTTCGACGTATAGTAAGATGTCAGACCGACCGCTAGAATGATCAAAGAAACGAAAATCGTCAGCATCAAGACCAGTCGGGTTTGTGTGTCCGACAAATAATATTTCAGCCATTGTGCAGGCTTAACCATAGCTTATCCCCGCCTTCTGTGCAGCTTGATTGTCCTAGGATACGCGTTGGGTCTCCATTATTGCCGCTATTATTGCCACTTCTATGAGTAGGTCCATTTCATTTAGGTTCAACATGGCGGTTCGGAATCCCTTTTTTTCTCGGAACATTATCCCCAAATGTCGTGTTGCACGGCTGCTGCTAATATGAAACCCCGACACATAATCTGCGGCGGGGTTCATGGTCAGTATTTATCTACATGCAGTTTGTTGCTTTAGGAATGGAACTTTACCAAATCATCAATCTTCACTACTTCTCCCTTACGAATAGAACGGTTTGCCGCGATCCCTGTCAGAATGGATCTGGCTCCATCGATATGATTGGCGGCGCGATTGAACCGATCCTCCACCGGGGTACCGAAAATATCATTAAGCAGAATAGGATCGCCTCCGCCATGACCTCCTTTACCTTCTTCCACTGCTACTTCATACGGCTTCCCGAACATTGGCTGCACTTGTATGGATCTGTGTTTCACAGCTCCTTCTTGTGCTTTATCTCCACCTGAATTGACATAGGCTTTCTCGCCTACTACCATTTCAATTCTGCCCTTGGTACCGTTAAATGCAATACGGTAGCCTTCCCATGGCATGTAGCAGTTCAAGGAATAGGTCAATACGGCTTTATTTTTATAGCGGACCAATACACCCATCGTGTCCTCAATATTAATGCCGTCGCTGAATACGCTCTGATCGCGTCGGTAGCCATCTTCATGCTCTGCATCCAAGTACATGGCTTTCAAGTGTGGATTTGTATCCAATTGAAGGGCAAACGGATCTTCCGCCGCAACCGCATTGTTAGTTCCCCGATCGTAGAACTTCGTTACGCCGCGTTGTTCGGCATTTTCCCGACCATAGAAGAGCAGATCTCCGAAAGCAAATACCGATTCAGGCTCGGAGCCGATCCAAAAATTGACGAGGTCAAAATGATGCGTCGACTTGTGCACCAGAAGGCCACCGCTGTTGCGTTTGTCACGGTGCCATCTGCGGAAGTAGTCCCCGCCATGTTTGGTGCTAAGCAGCCATTCGAAATGGACAGAGAGCACCTTTCCGATCGTACCATCGGCTATAAGCTCGCGAGCTTTCGTATGATGCGGTGCATAACGGTAGTTGAAGGTAACACGTACATTTTTACCCGTCCGTTCAACCGTATCCAAAATTTGCTGGCATTTATCTTCATCTACCGTCATCGGCTTCTCCGTAATGACATCACAGCCCAGCTCCATAGCCCGAATGATGTACGTATGATGCGTACGGTCCACACTAGTTACAACAACGGCATCCGGCTTCATCTTCGCAATCATCGTATCGAACTCATCCGATTTGTATGTCTGTACCGGCGCATGATCATATTTCTCCTGCAGCATCCGATTGGCATAATCCATGCGCGTTTGGTTGATATCGCAAAATGCCAACAGCTCCGACGTTTCCTTAAATTGCGTCACTATCGCCGAATAGAAGAACTCTGCTCTTCCGCCGGTTCCAACCAATACGTATTTTTTCTTTTGTGTCATTCTTTCCACCCTCTGCTGATCATTATATTGTTTGAACGTATTCATCCCAGTTCCATCCATAACAGGTACTCTTGTCGGACTCAGTTCATGGACTACGGGGTTTATGTTATCGAATGGCCAATTGCCGGACAACCATTCGTTTCGCCATCCAATGCACAATTTAAGCAAAAGGGCTTTTTTCTATACGATTGATTGATCTTGTGCAAGATCGGTTGGTAGGCTTTCGTCCTGCGGTTCTTTCTCACTTGCATTCATGACTGATGTCATCGGATCTTCCTCATTTCTACCTGCAGCTGTACACCCTGTAGGCAAAGTCGCGCCAAACAGTAATGACGTTATGCCGGTATTGAAAAATATGCTTATCATCAAACCTCATCCCTTCCCTGATAGTAATGCAGCATCGTACCTGATGAAAGTAACGGTTCGTCAAGTGCAACGACTGAAAATTAACTTAATTATTAAGCGTCACTTTCTTGTACTTTCTTGCAATTTGAATACAATTCAAGATTTAACTTGCACTAGTATCGCAATATGAATGTCACAACGGCAAGCTGCATTATGTCATGGCTTTTATAGTACTTACCGAAAATGTCATATGACATTTTTACACTGGCGCAGTTGACTAAAGAAGCCGTACGATGCGGTTATTATACGGAGAGGAGCGATGAACCTTATGAAATCAGGTTTCATCCAAAACGGTTATTTTTTATTGTTAACTTTCGTTACAGGTTTGTTTTACTTTTGTTTTTACATGGTAGCTCTGTTGCTCAGTCTAAGTCTTTCATTTACGGTAGTCGGCATTCCAATAGTTACACTCGTATTGCGAACTACCACAACCTTTATCCAATTCGAGCGCACGCAGACGAAAATTTATACCGATATTACGACGACCCCTTACGACAGAAAAGTAACAACGGATGCATCGGTCTGGGCTCAAGCCAAATTCGAGCTTATGGATTCTCGCAACTGGACAGCCGTCTTTTGGTTAATGCAGAAGTTAGTGATCGGACTCGTCAGTCTCGTCAGCGCAGCGATTCTCTTTTTAGTACCGCTAGCATTCCTGTTGGCACCACTATTGTATCGATACATCGAGATGAATGTCATTTTCATGCAGGTAGATTCTTTTGCGAAATCACTCCTAATAATGGCTGTGGGAGCCCTGCTTATCGTAATAAGCTTCAAGCTGACTGAGCGTTTGGCGAAAACAATCGGAGGTTATACGCGCAGTATGATTCGGCAGCTAAACCGATAGCTGTTTTGTTTCCGGCCTGTGTGTAGGTGTAGCAGCATTAACTAGCAATATGACACTGCACTAAGGTTTGATCTATAATACTATAGGAAACAGAAAGCTGCTTAGGGGTTGAACGACTTGTTGGATATGGTTAAACAGTGGTTTTGGTATGATTGGATTATGCTGGCGCTCCGCCTTATGACTAGCGTTTCGCTCATCCTCACGACGATAAGCTTTCAGGAAGGTCTAACGCTGCCGCTTTGGAGCGTTATTTTTTGGGAGATTGCCGCGTTCTCCATTCCATGGGTTTGCTTGCTGCTCAACTACAAATATTATTTGTTCACGGAAATTCTGCTATTTGGCGGACTATGTATACATTTAACCTCATTGTTTCCGGATGCTTACCCTTCATTTCTTGTATCGGCGTTTCTTATCGCAGCGAACAGCGCTCATCTGTCCTATCGTTGGACGGGACCGGCAACGGTCTTTTTAATACCTGGTATTTTACATGCGGTTGCGCCAAGCAACAGCTATTGGGTCATAGTCACATACTACGGACTTGCTTATGTGATGGGATTCGCTTTTCATTTATTGATCGTCAATCATCGGCAAAATGAAACGATCCGCAAGCAAAATGCGGTGCTTGAGCAATATATGTCCCAAATCGAGCGCATTACGCTCGCAGAAGAACGAAACAGGCTGTCGAGGGAGCTCCACGATACGGTCGGCCATGCTTATACTTCCATCATCATGGGCATGGAAACGTTGCGCTCCGAGCTTGCTACCGAAACGGGAATACAGAGGCTGGATTCCTTGCTTGAGCTGAGCCGCAATAGCATCGAGGAAGTGAGGAGCTACTTACATCAAATGGAGTCTCCGCAGCAGTCGCTTTCCTTGGTCCAGTCTCTGCAAAGGCTTGGAGAAGAATTTCAGGAGCATGCCCAGGTCGTTGTAAACTTTCGAGCGTTCGGAGAAGAGTGCCAGCTGTCCCGGCAAGCGAAGATAGCGTTCATTCGCTGCTTGCAGGAGTCGCTTACGAATGCGGTTCGTCACGGTCAGGCGACGGAGATTACCGTTTCCTTGCAATTCGAGCAGCAATATACGAGGCTGGAGGTGCAGGACAACGGAATAGGGATGGAAGAGTGGCGGGAGGGCTTCGGCATGAACGCAATGAAGGAGCGGGCGATGAATCTGCAAGGTCAAGTGTCCGTGTATACGAAGCCAGGGGATGGAACACTTGTCGCCTGTACTTTGCCGCGACAAGCGGATATAGCGGAAGAGCTTATTCGTCTGCTGATCGTCGACGACCAGCCGTTTATTCGGGAAAGTCTACGGACGCTTCTAGACAGGTACCAAGATTTAAACGTAGCCGGCTTGGCCGAGGATGGCGAACAAGCCGTCGACCTATGCGGGCGCCTTCAGCCCCACGTAGTGCTTATGGATTTGGATATGCCGCGGATGGACGGAGCCGAGGCAGCCAAAATGATCAAACAGCAATGGCCGCATATCCGCGTATTGATTTTTACGACGTTTCAAGATACGGAGCAAGCGTTGGACTTGCTGCGCAACGGTGCGGACGGCTTCCTGCTGAAATCGGCCGCACCGCTCGAGCTGGCCAATACGATTCGGCTTATTCACCGAGGAGGAACGTTAATCGGTCAGGGCATGTCCCATAAAATATTCGAGAAGCTCGATGAGAGCATCGAATCGCCGCAATCGAAAGCCGCTGCCGACTATGACCTGACGGCCAGGGAAATAGAAATATTGCAGCTTGTTGCCAAAGGGCTCCGGTACAAGACGATAGCGTCCAAGCTATATTTGTCGGACGGCACGGTCAGAAACTACGCCTCCTCAGCCTATATAAAGCTAGGAGTACGCAACAAGGAAGAAGCCGTTCAGAAAGCGTTGGAAATCGGGATCATCGTTAGCTAGAATTGTCCGAAAATAGATAGTTTTTTTGGGTATAACTCGATCTTTTAGACTGACGACGTTTTTTTTATTTAATCGGTCAAACCGCGGGGCGGAAATCTGCGTAAACAGGGAGGAAGCACAATGCAAGGCAACTAAATGAATTTGAGGAGGAACTTCTATTATGAACAAACGAAGAAGTAAGTTGGCAGTAGCGGTGCTGAGCGGATGGATGCTGCTTTCGTCAGCTGTGCCTGTATTTGCGTCTGATGCGCCTTCGGTATCCGCTAATGTGAAGAGCGATGCGGAGCTTGCGGCCGAGCTCGGGGTGCTGCAGGGGGACGGCAGCGGAGTGACGGCAGGGTATTTGGCAAAAGCGACAACCCGCATACAGGCGGCCACTTTGTTTTTGCGGTTGAAAGGACTGGAGGAAACGGCACTTGCCTTTCAAGGAGCGGATAATTTTACCGATGCCGACTTGGTCGGGGACACCAACAAAGCGATAATGTCGTATTTGAAAGCGAACCCGGCGCTTGGCTGGACGGGGACGGGAGAAGGCAAGTTTGATCCTTTGTCGGGCGTCACCGGACAGCAGTTTTATAAAGTGCTGCTGGAAGCGCTAGGCTATAAGCAAGAAGTCGATTTTACATACGAAGGTACGCTTGCTTTTGCTAAAAGCAAAGGTATAGACCAAATTGCCGAAGCGGGCGCTTTGCGCAACAGTCATCTTGCAACGGCAATCGTAGAAGCGTTAAAAGCAAAGCTGAAAAGTGGCAGTCAAACGCTTGCGGAATCGCTCGCCGAAGCGAAAGTGATCCAATCGGACAAAGCGGCACTAACGAAGTATGCGCGCATAGGCGTGGCAAACGACTCAGCGCTCGGCTCCTATCTCGTCGACGAAAACGGCAAGACGCTGTACTATTTTATGAAGGACGACAAGGATACGAGCGCCTGCAAAGACCAATGCGCTGTCAATTGGCCGGTATATTATTCGGAATACATTCAGGTTTCCAGTCTCATGAACCCGGCCGACTTTAAAACGATCGTTCGCGAGGACGGGAAGAAGCAGACGACGTACAAAGGAATGCCGCTGTACTATTTCGCCAAGGACGCGAAGGCTGGAGATACGCTCGGCCAAGGCGTAAATAAGGTTTGGTATGTCGTGAACTTCCCGTCCGTAACGGTCGCTTCCCAAGATGGCATCGGCAATTATTTGGTCGATTCGACAGGCAGAACATTATATTTGTTTACGAAGGACAGCAAGGACAAGAGCGTATGCTATGGGACGTGCGAAACAAACTGGCCTGTATTTTATTCCGAGTACATTTCGGCCATCGATGAATTAAAGGCTGGGGATTTTGGCACGATCGTACGCGAAGACGGCACGAAACAGACGACGTACAAAGGAATGCCGCTGTACTATTTCGCCAAGGACGTGAAGGCTGGAGATAGGCTTGGCCAAGGCGTTAACAACGTCTGGTACTTGGTCAACCCATCCGAGGCCGAAAAAGCCGAAGCCGAACAGACGAAACAGCCGGCTGGCAAAGCTTACACGATGGATATTATTAAATTCGAATTTTCGAAACCGGAAATAACGATCGAAGCAGGCGCGAGCATTACGTTTACAAATAACGACGAAGTTCTGCACAATGTGGTGTCAGACGATACCGAGGGTGGCAAGCCGTTGTTTGAAACGCCTCTGCTCGGCAAAGACCAATCCTATACACTAACATTCGATAAACCCGGAGAATATACATACTATTGCGAGCCGCACAAAAGCCATATGAAAGGCAAAATTATCGTAAAATAGCGATCGTTATCCAAATCAATATCCGGTTTTTCCTGAAAGAAGCAGCTTTCGGGAAAAACCGATGTTGCCGTTTAGGGATGCTGCCAAACTCGATTCAGTACGCATCGAAGCATAAGATCCGCTCTGTGGTACAATTTAGCCTATATCGTATCTTGCAAATCCGGCCGGAATGTTAGAAAATCACATAGAATCGGATTAGCGCTTTGAGTTGATCGACGCGGGGAGTGTTTCTATAGTGCGGCAATACACCGATGAGCAATTGATGCACATGGTCATGGAGAAGAGAAGCGGTGCGCTAGAGGAGCTTTACGATCGTTATGCGAAGCTTGTATACTCATTCGCAATGAAAACGAACAGCGACGCTGGGTTTGCCAAAGATATCGTCCAGCTCGTTTTCACGCGGCTTTGGACGACCGAAGTCGGTTATGACCCCCGAAGAGGGCTATTCGTCAATTGGCTGCTCACGATTACGCGAAATATGGCCATCGATCAGATGCGCAAGCTGAGAAAGCATGAGGCTGCCATGCCGTTCGAACCTTCTATCTGGGAGCAAATTCCTGATGATCCACAGCACCATCCAGAGGAAATCGCGTCGCGCAACTGGTTGAAGCACCATATCAAAGAGGCTTATCGGTATTTGTCAGAGAGCCAAATAAGTTTACTTCAAGCGTTCTACTGGGAAGGTTATACGCTCAGCGAAATAGCGGAACGCAACCGCGAGCCGCTTGGTACGGTGAAGAGCAGGCTGCATCAAGCTTTGAAAATATTGCGGAAACATTTGGCGCCGGAGAGGGAGGAGGGAATCGAATGAACAGAGCTAACGATAATTGCGACCGGTTATTTTCGTTTTTTCTGGGAGAGTTGCCGATAGAGGAGAAGCGGGCTTTCGTATCCCACCTTCCCGGTTGTCCAGCGTGTCGGAAAGAGCTGAAACAGTTGAACCAGGTTTGGGACACCCTCCCCTACTCGATGGCCGAAATGGAGCCTCCGAGTCAGCTGAAGTCAGAAGTGCTCGGGACTATTTTTCAGGAAAATCCGGTACGAGATGCCTCTTCGGCGCCTGAACCCATGCCCGCATTAGTACCTCGGATAATACCGGGCAATACGTCCAGACGCAGCAATCGAAGGTTTTGGCCATATGCGGCGGCAGCGGTGATGATCGTGCTGCTCGGCTTTGTGGGGTGGACGGAAGTTACGGAGCGGCTGGATCGGGCATCCGGGCAATCCGATTTGCATATACCCGCTCAACTGGTCGAGCAGTATAGCCTGAAGTCGTTCGATCCGACGATACCTGCTGCCGTGGGCCAAGCCTGGCTAATGAAAAAGGGAGATAGCATGGAGCTTATGTTACAAATGAGCGGACTGCCTAGTTTACAAGGTAATCAAGCGTATCAAGTATGGCTTGTGAAAAATGGCAGCCGTCACAACAGCGGCACATTCCGGGTCGATGCCAATGGCAACGGAGTATTGACGTACGTCATCGATAAAGACAATTTGGCATTCGATACGATTGGGATTACGCTGGAGCCGGATTCCGAGGGGACACAGCCAAGAGGAAAAAAAGTGCTCGGCACATAGATCGAGACTCGATTGATCGGGTCGTGTTGGCGAATAACTAGGGGCCGCTGCTTGTGCGCGGCGACCATCCTGCAGTGTACCTGTAATCGAAAATTGCGCCTTCGCCGGTTGGCGAAGGCGCTTTTGTGCGCAAACGCGACAGCGCTAAGGCTGTCCTTTTGCTAGGAGAAAAAATAAGTAAGTCCGTTTATTCCGGTTTTAAGATATATTTATTTCGCCGCTGGCATCGGCTTTTGCTCCTTATACTGCAGCTCATACAAGCGGTAATAATAACCGCGCTGCGCCAACAGCTGGTAGTGGTTGCCGATTTCGCGCACCTTGCCCTTGTGCATAACGACAATTTGGTCGGCGTGCTGAATGGTTGATAGCCGGTGGGCAACGATGAGTGTCGTTCTTCCTGCTGAAATGTTGTGCAGTGCATCCTGTACAACGATCTCGGTCTCCGTATCGATGTTCGACGTCGCCTCATCGAGAATAAGAATTTCCGGTCGGAAAGCAATCGCCCTTGCGAAGGAAAGCAGCTGCCGCTGACCGAGCGACAAGTTCACACCACGTTCGCCTAGAGGCGTCTTATACCCTTGCGGCAAATCATTGATATATTCGTCTATGTGTACCATCTGAGCAGCCTCGCGGATTTGCTCATCCGTTATCTCCTTGTTGTTCAGACGGATATTGGATGCAATATCCCCGGTGAACAGGAAGACGTCCTGCTGGACGATGCTAATGCTGCGGCGCAGCTCGTCGAGCGGAATTTCCCGGATATCGACACCGTCCAATCGGATACTTCCTTTTTGAATATCATAGAATCGGTTGATCAGCTGAATGATCGAGCTTTTGCCTGCCCCGGTGGCTCCGACGAAAGCTATCGTCTGTCCAGGCTGAATCGTAAAGCTCACATCCTTCAACACCCAATCCTCATTATTATAAGCAAACCATACATGATCGAATGTAATTTCGCCGCGTACCTGCTTTGGCAAGCTTTTAGTGACAGGAGCATCAACAATAGACGGCTTTTCGTCCAGCATATCGAAGATCCGCTCCGCCCCTACCATAGCTGTCTGAATCTGGTTGTATTTTTCTGCAAGACTCATCAGCGGCTGGAAAAACTGCCGTACGTAATGAGTGAAGGCATACACGATACCGAAAGTAATCCCCCCCTCAATCACGCTCGCACCCCCATACCATAATAAGAGTGCAATCGCTACGTTACCCAGAAAGCCGATAGCCGGTTGGAAAATCGAGTTGATGACGGTTCCCCGCATCCCAGCACGGTAATAGCCGGTATTATGATGATCGAATTGTTCCCACTGCCGCTGCTCGCGGATAAAGAGCTGGGTAATTCGGATACCCGATAAATTTTCAGCCAGAAACGAGTTTAATCGGGACAAGATCACCCGTGAAGTACGCTGGGCTTCCCTAATGACGGAACGATACCAGAACGTCAAAACGGCAAGGAACGGAATGACCGCAAATGATAACAGCGCGAGCTTCATGCTCATTTGCATCATAATCACGATAGTCCCGATTAAAAAGATGACATCCTTCACCAAGTTCACAACAACTTGAGAATACAGTTGGTTCAATGACTCCGTATCCTGAGTGACCCTAACGACTAATCGTCCTACCGGGTTGCGGTCGAAATACGACATCGACATCCGGCTCAAATGATTGAACAGCTTCTGCCGTATGTTGAATATAATCGTTTGACCCGTAAATTGAAGCAAATTACTTTGCAGGTAATTCAGAATCGAGCCCGTCACTACGGTTAGGAGAAACAATATTCCTAGTGTGGTAAAACCGCTATAATCCTGCTTTTTAAATGCGTCCAAAGCGCTGTCATCCAGAAGAATCGCGTCATAAGTCTTGTCTGCCGCGATCAGACGAGCTGGGTTCGCTTCCTGTTCCAGCTTGACTTCCGTTTGTTGTGTAGGCAGCCAACCTGAGATCAAATAGTCCTGCTTTCCTACACTAACGATTTGCTTCTTTTCCAATCCGTCCGGGAAGCTGCCTTTCTCTACGGCATCGGGGTCCAGCCGAACGTAGCTGCGGTTATCCCAGGATGCCTCAGCCCCCCCATACGCCTTAAGCTTATCAGTTTGGTTATTCTCCACCGCAAGCATCGGCTTATGAAGTCCGTTAATATGGCCGTCGATCGCTATTTTCAACAAGTAAGGCCGCGCCAAATCGGCAACCACAATAAGAAAAGATAACGCTATACATAGCATGATCATTTTCCAGTAAGGTAAGGCGTAGGACATTAACCGGGTCAGCAGCTGGCTGTCTTTGAAATTTTTAACGTCTTTCTCTTTATGAATATTCATGCCCCTGCTCCCCTCTGTAAAAGCCCGCCTTTGGAATGCTCTTGCTCTTGGCCCTCCTGGCGCTCCGCCTCTTGATCCAACAGCTGTTTATGATACATATCCGCATAAATTCCATTTAGGCGAAGCAGCTTCTCGTGAGTGCCGGATTCGACGATTTCCCCTTCATCCATGACCACAATTTGATCCGCTCCCTGAACAGAGGAAATCCGGTGCCCGATAATAATCGTCGTTCGTTTGTTCATAACCGATTTCAAGCCTTCGAGAATCAGATCCTCGGTTATCGTATCGACCGCTGATAAGCTGTCATCAAATATAAGGATGGAAGGCTTCTTAATAATTGCCCGGGCAATGCTGACACGCTGACGCTGTCCCCCAGACAACGATATGCCTCGTTCCCCGAGGGCCGTATCGAACTGCTCAGGAAATTCCACGATATTATCGTACACCTGTGCTACCTTGGATGCTTCGACTACCTGCTCATCCGTGTAAGGCTTCGGATCGAAGCCGATATTGTCTCGAATGGTGGAGGAAAACAAGAATTGATCCTGCGGGACAATCCCGATCTGACCACGAAGTGTTTGCAGCGGAATTTCATGAATATCCTGCCCGTCAATGAATACCGTTCCTTTGGGCGGATTATACAAACGGACCAACAAATGCACCAGCGTGCTTTTCCCGCTGCCGACCCTCCCGACAATTGCAAGGCTGCTGCCTTTTTTCACTTTAAGAGAAATATTTCTCAATGTTGGACGAACCGCTTCAGGATAAGAGAAGGTTAGATTGCGGATTTCGATCTCCCCGTCAATATCCTTAATATCCTGCTTAGCTACGACATCATCAACAATTTCCGGTTGTGTATTAAAAATTTCCATCAACCGATGCTCCGACGCTTTGCCGCGCTGCATCAAATTAACGACTTTACCCAAGTTTTCAATCGGTCCCATCAAAAGCGATAAATAAGTATTAAAAGCAACGAATTCGCCCAGCGTTATGACGTTTTTAAGCACCATAATACCTCCAAGCACGACCGATACGAGAAAGCTGAAGCCCACAATCCCTGAGCTCAGCGCACCGAACAGCGAGTTGGATTTTACGAATTTACGGTTCATGTCTACGGCATGCTGATTGTCCTGCGTAAACAGCTTGCTTTCCGCTTTTTCCTGTACAAACGCTTTCACTACGCGAATGCCAGCCGTGAATTCCTGCACTCGGCTCGTTAAATCCGAGATGGCCCTCTGCATGTCCACTGACTGCTGCTGAATGCGCGTGTTAAACTTATACGCCAATAAGCTTAATAATGGAAGCGGCAGCATGGTAAGCAGTGTCAGGAGCGGATTGACGGAAGTGACCATGGCAATGACCGAAATAACAATCAGCATCATGGATTCCATAATATTGAAGTATCCTTGCATCGTAACCTCGCGGACAACGCCGACATCGCTGATCGCGTGTGACATTAAATCCCCGATCCTCTGATTGTTAAAATATTGCGCAGAAAGCTTCTCCCAATGGGTGAACAGTTCCCCTCTCACCCTCATTTCCAGCATCCGGGATAAGCGAAACAAGTAAATCCGGCTCGTCGAACGAAAGAAAGCGATTCCCAGGCCGACAGCTACCATCCATATAGCGAACTTGATCGTCTCGTTATACGTTAATGTCGAATTTTGCAATTTGTCGGTAAACTGTCCTAGCAGAAGCGGAATAAGCAGCTGCAGTAAACTGGATATGGACAATAATGCAAATCCCATGAGGTAAGGCCATCGGTTCCTCTTTACATGTTCCCAAAAAATATTACGCCTCTCCATCCGTATTCCCCCCGAGGTATTCCCCATTATGCCTATCTCTATAAGCAAAATCTGAGTCTTGTATATAAGCTAATGTTAAGATTACCGTGATTGGTGAAAACTTACCATGGATTTACTTGCTTCATATTATGGACTATTTTACTTTTTCAAAATGCCAAATATGGACCTTTTCGCTACCGCCCTTTATCCATTCGTCGAGCCGATACCACTCCGTATTGCCAAATGGATTGTTGTTTAGAGCTGTCTCGTCCTCCTTTAGTCCCTGCTTCCCCCTTGCTTGCTTTAGCTGTATGTATTGTTCCTTCGACAAGCCATTCCATATTTCGACGAACAAGCCCGGCTGATCACTTCCTTCATATAATTCTAAATTGTCGTACTGCGCCCGAACTTCCATCATCCAATCTGAATAATTTGACCTGTATCCGGGTAAGATTTGATATTCAACAAATACGATAGACATTTTTTCACCCCGTTGCTTTATTTTAAACAATAAAATGATACACTAATAATATGCTGAAACGCCTGCTTTTCTCAAAATTAAATGCGAGAACCGCAGACAAGTCTATGCTTACGATGCAAGCTTTCTTGCAGAAAGCCCAGCTAATGCTTACGATGCAAGCTTTCCTGCGGAAAGCTCTTAGGAGGAGACAAACACCATGGACAGCGGAACACACCTAGTGATAGGATTCGGGTTAGCCGGACTGGCTTACATCGACCCTATCGTCGCAGCGGACTCTACTGTTTCCACTGCCGTATTAATTGGAACCGTACTGGGATCGCAAGCACCCGATGCAGACACGCTGCTTCGACTCAAAGGCAATGCCATTTACATCAAAAATCACCGAGGCCGCTCTCACTCTCTGCCCGCTCTTCTCATATGGACCGCGATCATTACTCTCGGGCTTATGATCGGATTCCGCCACTTGCCTCTATGGCATGTAGCCATGTGGGTATTTATTGCGGTAGCCTTCCACGTCTTCACCGATTTGTTCAATACGTACGGGACGCAGGCGGCAAGGCCTTTTTCGGAAAAGTGGATCTCCTGGAACATCATTCATATATTTGATCCGGTCATTTTTATTTCTCATCTTATCGCCATTTTCATGTGGTCGGTTCATCTGGTTCGCCCTGAGGTGATCTTTCCAATTTTATACACAGCCTTGGCAGTATATTATATTTGGAGATCATGGTATCATCATTACTTAGAGTCTAACTTGTACCAGAAAGATTCCAAATATGAGAAAGGTGATCGATATTATCTGATTCCAACCTTTCATTTGTATGTTTGGCAGATCGTTAAGAAAAAAACCAATGGACATTTCGTTCTCGGCGAATACAAGCATAATCAGATCAAATGGGTAGACACAACGTCATGCGCGGCTCATCCCGCAGTCGATGCGTCAAAAAAACATAAGGATATCGCTTCTTTCCTATATTTTACGTCTTTTGCTTGCGCAGAGATGCGCCATCACGAATGGGGCTATGAGGTACGGTGGATCGATGTGCGTTACCGTCACCGGAGACAGTATCCTTTTGTGGCTGTAGTCATGATGGATAAGGAATTAAACTTTCTGGATTCCTACGTGGGCTGGCTAAGTGATTCAAGATTGGAGAAAAAACTGCGGGTCAATACGTAAAGAACTGAGTGGGAACAAATATGACTTGGTGGGAGTACTCTTCCTCCGACTCATCAGCTTTTCCAAAGCAATAACGATCGGGCTGTTGCGACAGCCCTTTTATTTCGTTCTTTACCTTGTCCAACAGGGACAAGCTATTTCAATCGATTGCCATTGCGTAACAAAAAAGCCCAGGGATTGCTCCCTGAGCTTCTATGATGATACGTTGATTCAACAACCATTCGATTAACGGAATTGACCTGCCAGGGATTGCTCCGCGATTTGCACCAGACGACGAGTGATGTGACCACCGATCGCGCCCGTGTCACGGGATGCCATGTAACCGTAGTACCCGTCTTGTGGGATTTGAATACCCAACTCTTGAGCTACCTCATACTTCAATTGATCTAAAGCTTGGGAAGCTTGTGGAACTACCAATGTGTTACTGTTGCCGGATTGTCCTTGTGCCATGATGATCAGCACTCCTTTCAATCTGAATGATATCTTTGATGTATTTGCAAGCTTGCAAAGTTATTATGTGACGTACACCAAAAACTATTCACACATTTTGAAAAATGTTTTTGATTTTCAAATACTCTTTAGAAAGGCGGTACTTCCCCGCATGAACAAAGGACTAGCTCTCTTTTTCGCAATCGTAGGAGCCCTACTTTTAGCCTGCATCAGTCTCGGATTGAGTCTAGGAAACGTTTGGCTCGTTCTGCTATTTACGATCTTATCTATCGGTTTTATTGGCTTCGGCTTTGTCGTCAAAGCGAGAATGAGAAGACGTAACGGCGGTTAAGGATTACAGCGAAAGGAAACCCATTTTTTCCTTCACAGTTTTCGTAATTTTCTCCGCTTCTACTGCAGCACGCTCAGCTCCCTGGCGTAAAATGTCATGAATTTCGCCGGACTTGCGGATATCATAATATCTTTGCTGGATCGGCTCGAGATGAGCGACGACCTGCTCGGCCAGCTCTTTTTTGAACGGTCCGTAGCCTAGGCCCTCATACTGAGCTTCAATATCGGCAATAGACTTATCGGAGCATTGAGCGTAGATACTCATCAGGTTGCTAACCTCAGGCTTGTTCTGAGGATCAAATTTCACTTCACGGCCCGAGTCGGTAACGGCTCGGCTTATTTTTTTGCGGATGACATCCGGCGCATCGAGCATGGCAATGAAGCTGCCTTGGTTAGTGCTGCTTTTGCTCATTTTCTTGGAGGCATCGTCCAGAGACATGATCCGTGCTCCAACCTTAGGAATGTACGGATCCGGGATGGTGAACGTGTCGCCGTAGCGTTGATTGAAACGGTGTGCTAAATCGCGCGTCAGCTCCAAGTGCTGCTTCTGATCGTCGCCTACAGGAACTAGATCAGCATTATACAGCAAAATATCCGCGGCCATCAAAGACGGATAAGTGAACAAGCCAGCTCCAACCGAGTCTTTACCCGCTGCTTTATCTTTGAACTGGGTCATTCTCTCCAGCTCACCCATATACGTTAGCGTAGTCATCAACCATCCGAGCTCCGCGTGCTGGCGAACCTGCGATTGCAAGAAGACTGTCGCTTTAGCTGGATCCAGTCCTGCCGCGATATATAGCGCAGCTACCGCCTCAGTTTGCTCGCGAAGTGCCGCCGGGTCCTGAGGGACAGTCACCGCATGCAAATCCACCACCATAAAGTAGCAGTCGTGTGTATGCTGAAGCTCCACGTAATTTTTCATCGCTCCGATGTAATTGCCTAGAGTCGGTAAACCGCTCGGCTGCATCCCGGATAATACTCTTTTCATGATGAAATCCTCCTTGAGATCGTTCTTTTTTTCAATTTTCCACGCAAAAAAGGCCCTCCCGCCGCAAGGGACGAAGGACCGTGGTGCCACCCTAATTTGCCTAACCTCTCAACATTTAAATATGTCGGTCAGCTAAGCCTTCAGCTCTGTTAACGGAGAGTGCCCGGACCAGCCTATGACCAGGTACCCCAAGCTTACATACGCCTGCTACCCAAGTCGTTCAACCGTCAGCTCCAGGACCCATTCAACGTCACCTATCTACCGGTTCACAGCGGCCACCGGCTCTCTGAAAGACTCGTTGTCGTCTACTTGCTCCTGTCATTGCTTGTACCTGTTATGATGTACAGTTTGCTTCTTGTTATCATAAACAAACGATAAGCCGGTGTCAATCCTCCGCTATTTTCATATCATTTTCTCCGCAATTTTTGTTCTTCGCCTGTCCTATATACCGCCCGTCCCGCATATTATATAATAATAATAATTACGAATTAGAAAGGGAGAAATGTCCATTGCAAACGACGTTTATGCGCTGGGGGACCAATGTGCTTGCCCTCCTATGTATTCTCATGCTTTTTCTTATTTACACTCAAAAGCAGCCGCTAGATCTCAGCTTTCTGAATAGCGCAGAAATGCAAAGCTTCAAAACGTTATTTTTAAGCATCATTTTGGAGGCATTCCCCTTCGTCCTGCTTGGCGTACTGGTCTCCGCCCTGCTGCAAATGTTCGTCTCCGAGCAAACGATACGCCGGCTTGTCCCCAAAAATCCCGTGCTCGGCATTCTTTTCGCCTGCGTGGTAGGGATCATTTTTCCATTGTGCGAGTGCGGGATGATTCCTGTCATTCGGAGACTGATGAAAAAGGGAATGCCCGTCTATGTAGCCGTCGTGTTTATCTTGGTTGGTCCGATCATCAATCCCGTCGTCTATGCGTCCACCTATATGGCGTTTAGAAGCCGTCCGGAAATTGCATATTCCCGCATGGGGCTTGCGTTTATCGTAGCGCTTGCACTCGGGCTGATCGTGTACAAGTTTTTCAAATCGGATCCACTGCGCGGCTCCTTGCCGGTTGCGGCTGCAGTGCACCGTCATGAGCATCATCATCACGAACATACTCACACTCACGACCAACATCACCATCATTCAAATGAAAAAGACACATCATCTGATCACCATCATCACGTACATACTCATTCTCACTCCCATACAGGTGTGGCCGGGCGTTTCTTTGGCGTACTGGGGCACGCGTCAGATGAGTTTTTCGATATGGGGAAATATTTAATCTTCGGAGCCATGATTACAGCGGCCATACAAACCGTCGTAGCCCGTGAAAGTCTCGTATCCATAGGACAGGGCGATGTCCAGTCCCATTTGTTTATGATGGCGCTCGCCTTCATTCTATCTCTCTGCTCGACCTCGGACGCTTTTGTGGCTTCCTCTTTCACGTCAACCTTCTCTGCCGGCTCGCTGCTGACCTTCCTTGTGTTCGGACCGATGCTGGATATTAAGAGCATGTTGATGCTGCTGTCCGCCTTTAAAACCAGATTTGTGCTTAAATTATCGGTGCTGATTATCGTTGTTGTTTTTGTATGCTCCATTTTGTTTGAACGAATATTTTTGACATAAAGGAGCGTGACCAAGTGAGTCCGCGAATGTTAAGCCTTCATCACTTTATTAAGTCCGCGATCCTGTTTGGATTCGCCATCTACATCGTGTACTTGGTCAAAACGGACAATATCCTGTTCTATATAGCGCCGCGCATGATCGATTATGTTAAATGGTCTGCATTGGGACTGTATGCCATTGCCGTTTATCAAGTGTATCTGGGAATCCGTTCCTTGTGGGGAACAGCTGTTGAGTGCGATTGCGACCATGACCATACTCCCTCTTCATCACTGCTCAAAAACATAGCCTTGTACGGTTTATTCGTCATCCCGTTGTTATTCGGCTTTCTGCTGCCGGATACGTCAATGGGAAGCAGCCTGGCAGCTAAGAAAGGCATGAACCTGAGCAGCTCCAGCAATGTAAAAAAAGAGCCCTCAGGTACAGGCGCCACTGCTGCTCCAGCATCGCCGGCACCTGAGCCTTCAGGAGGAAGCTCAGGCTCATCGTCATCGAGTCCGAAATCCGCAGCAGCAGCTGCCACCAACTTGGACGACATGTTCCCAGCGGATAAATTTACAGAGCACTATGCCAAATACGCCAAGCAAATTTACAAGTCCGACATCATCCGCGTTAAGGAAGAACTGTTTCTTGAGACTTTGACTACGGTTGATTTGTACATGGACCGCTTTGTCGGAAAAAAGCTGGAGCTTACCGGCTTTGTCTACCGCCAGGAGGAAATGAAAGATAACCAATTCGTAGTCGGACGCTTCTCTATCCAATGCTGTTCCGCTGATGCTGCACCCTTCGGGGTGCTAGTCGAGTACGACCGGGCCAGTACGTTCGCCGACGATTCCTGGGTGACCGTCACAGGCACTATTCAAAAAACGAACTACAACGGCATGGACATTATGATGCTTAAGGTGGAGAAAATCGCCAAAGCTGAGCCTTCCAAATCGCAATATGTTTATCCGAACTTTGATTTCGGCACTTAACGGGGATAAGATTGGATACAGGGCGGCCGCAGCACTCTATCGCTGATAACCAGCGCTATGGTGTTGCGGTCGCTCTCATTTGATTCTCGCTTAACGCTGTTTTTCATCATGACAGAAGGAGCCTGACTTTGATACAATAAAACAAGCAGTCGTTTCAAACGATATATATAACCTTTTATTCTTACACGGAAAAGGAGATTTTTTCTCATGATCAAGCAAATAGACTGGCAAGGAACACCGGCTTATACCTTAGAGAACGATAAGATGATCGTTTCGATCTGCCCTGCTCTCGGTAACAATGCCTACAGCATATGGGATAAGACGCTGGATCGCGAAATGCTGCGTGTCCCATCCTCACCAAGCGAAATGGAACAGCAACCGGTTCAATTTGGTACTCCCATCTTGATGCCACCGAACCGGATTCGTGAAGGCCGCTTTCAATTTAACGGGCAATCGTATCAATTCGATATCAATCATGCCACAGGCAACCATATTCATGGTATGCTTCGCAGCCAATCTTGGACTGTAACTGCATCCGGTGAACAAGACGGTAAGCTGTTCATCACCTCTTCCATCCATCTTGCCGACGACGCCAACGTTCAGCGGCAGTATCCGCATCCGTTGGAGCTTGAAGTCACATACGTGCTGGAAGGCAGCCGCCTGAGTCAACAATTGAAGGTTCTGAATAAAGGTACTACTCCTGCTCCTTTCGGTTACGGACTTCATACTTGGTTTCTTCTGGACGGCGAGCCGGAGAACTGGAAGCTGACGCTGCCTGTGAGCGGTATATGGCAGCTTGATGATGCGAACCTCCCAACTGGCGATATCGTTCCGTTAGGCCAATACGAATCACTGCTTCAAGGCGTAGTTCTAAAAGGCCATAATCTGGACACAGTCTTCCAAATCGGCGATAATCCGTGTCTGGCTGTTTTGTCCAAGGACGATGTAGAGATCCGTTACAGCGGCTCTAAATTATTCAAGCAGTGGGTCATTTACACAAAGGGTGAGGCGCAAGATTTCATCTGCCTGGAGCCTTATACTTGGGTCACCAACGCTCCGAATATCGACCAGCCTGCAGACGTTACCGGCTTGCTCGGTATCGAGCCTGGTGCAACATTAGAGCTAGAAGTCAACCTGGAGGTTGTATATAAATAACAATAAAGAGACTGCAACCCTAGGCAGATAGCTGCTCACGGTTCAGTCTCTTTTTTATCCCCCTATAATGTTGCTACTGCTTACCCATTTCGATAATATATTTATCGGCTTTCTCCCCAGCCTCTCTTAGAACGGTATTTATGTCTTTTTTCTCCGTTACCATGGACTTGACGGATTCCTTCAGGAACGAATAAATCTTAGTATCATACTGCGTAGCTTCCGGCAGCGGTGCAGGCTTTACTGCAAAAATACCGGCTAAATTTTTCCCCTCATACAGCTTTGTATCGCTAGAGAACTGCTTTTTCAAATTCGAATCCTTAAGTATCGTAAGTCGAATTCCTTTATTCATCGACTTTTGGACCTCTTCGTTAATCAGTGTTTGAATAGCCGCGAAGGCAGCATTCTTATTTTTGCTGGTTGGTGTAATCATTGCCATATGGAAGTCAATTTCCCGGCCAAGCCCTGGTTTGTCATCATAGGAGGGAAACGAAACGATATCCCAATTGAAATCCTTGCTAGCCTCTTTCAGCTGAGGTAACCGGGTCGTCAAATTAGCAATCCAATACGGATACATAGCAAGCTTTTGATCCTTCAAGAAATAATCGATTCCGTATGTATATTTTTTATTGCCATCTACGATTCCTGGTATTTGATACAACTGATCATAAAGGCCGAATACTTTTTTATATGGATCACCGGTTACTACCGATTTTTCCTGCTTCGCATCAACCACCGGGAGAGAGTAAGCACGACTTAGCACCTGAGGGTCTCCCATATCAAGTCCAACATATTGAGTGCCCTGTTCAAGTCGGGTTACTTTGCGTGCAAGCTCCATGACCTCGTTCCATGTCATATTATCTTTTGGGTAAGGAACGGCAAACTTATCAAAAATGTCTTTGTTATATGCCATCACACCATAATTCATTGCATAAGGAATTCCGTATATTTCACCTTTAGGGCCGAATTTTTTGAGTAAATTAACCGCTTCTGGTTCCAAAACGTTGAAATCGATGTTTTGCTGCTTAATTCGATCGCTTAGGTCCATACCCAAGTTTTGCTTAAGCAGATCATGCAAATAATAATTGCTTGTTAAAATAACATCAGGCAGCTGATCAGCTGTAATGAGTTTGTCCAATGAGGTTCCCATCACCAGTTGAACATTAATATTAGGATACTTCGCCTTAACGGGCTTCGTTACCAGAGATTCCAAATCAGCTTCGCTCAATATTCCCGCATTATGGTTATAGAACGTTAGAGTGACCGGTTCATTATTATACACATTTTCGTTATTTCCTGAATCTTTCGACTCATTGCCTCCACATCCGGAGAGGAGCATGACCACCGATAAGCCTAACCCTACACAGCTTCGAACTTTATTCCCCAATCTCATTTACAGCCCTCCATGTTCGATATTTCAACGAATTTGACCATTTTCAGTGAAATTGATACCTCGTGTTGACGGTTGGAATTATCTGATGACCTCCTCATCCTAACTTACATTGCTTAACATTTGAATGAGCAATATAATTAAAACATGAACTATTGTGTCATTTCATTCATGGAGGAGACAATGGAAAAAACAGTTCTTTTATGCGGGTATTCTTATCATTTAAAGAAGGTCAGGCGAGGGGATAAAAGATTCGGTTTGGACAGCTATTTACTGCGGCTGCAGACGGAAGGGACAAGTACAGCAGAAATTGAGGGCCAAGAGGTAAAAATCGAGCCTGGAGACCTTATCCTGCTAAACCCGGGTACTTCCTATCAGCTCCAGGTGGATGTAACAACAGGAAGCGGAGATTACTACATGTTCTGTCAAGGAAACTGGATGGATGAATGGTGGAACCGCTATCCTAAACCGATAAAGTCCCGTATAAAAATCGGTGAATCGATCTTGCATCCCTGGAGACAAATTATTAAGGAAACACGCCGCCTAACGGAAGAAAATCAAGAATTGACCGATTATTTGCTTCGGGTCCTCTGCTTATCCGTCGATCGGGCTGTAACGGACACCAGCGCCTCATACAGTCGAGCCGTAACAGCTCTGAAAATGAAGCAGTACATTGAAGAACACGCTCATCATCCCTTCAAAGTAGAGGAAGTTGCCCGACATGCGTGTTTAAGCATTTCGCGCGCATCACATTTTTTTAAAGAATGCTATGGTAAAACCATGGTTGAGTATGCCCTTGAATATCGGCTGACTACTGCACTAGACCGCATGAGACATACAGGAATGACTATGGAAAGCATCGCTGAAAGCTGCGGCTTCGGAAGCTACACTTACTTTCATCGCGTGTTCAAAAGTAATTTTGGGCTATCTCCGTCCCATTTCCGCAAGCTAGAGAAATCGTTTCGTTAATAAGATACCAGCCTCCCCAAAAAAAATCACGATGAAGCTGTATGAGCCTCCATCGTGATTTTTTTGTATTACCTTCTAACAATCAATTATTAAACCAGCCCTCTGGAACCTTGGCTTCCCATGCATGAGGCGGCTTTATGCCCATCGCCCGGCAAGCAACAGCTGCCGTATCCATAAGACCCAGCTCTTCGGGAACTTCCGAGCCCGCCTTAATACCAGGTCCCGCACAGGTCCAGAATACCGTCTTATCCAGGGGTTCATCGCTGCCGTGCCCTTTGGGGTTCACGCCCCCTCCTCCATGGTCTGTCGTAATAATAACGAGACTATCCTCTAGCCAACCGGCTTCTTCCATAGCATCGAAAATTTTACCGCTAAACCGATCTGTTTCCGTAATAGCCTCCAGATAATCCGGCGTACCGTAGCCAAACTTATGTCCGGCATAATCCGGATAATCAAACTGCACGAACAGCAAATATAAATCTTGGTTGTTCTTTATATAATCAGCCACTGCCTCTCCCAGCTCTGCATCCGGCACAGACACTTTATGTACTCCGATGCCTTCTTCGATGATTCCGTCCATAATCGGCTTCCAGCATGTGAAGGCTGCTAATTTACGACTTGGATAAGCTTCACGCGCCAATTTGAAAAATGAAGGATACGGCGAATCATCGGGATACCGCTGAACGGCCGCTTTATCATTATCCAGCATATGCTTATCCGGACTCACTCCATGGAGCAGCGATCCCCAGCATTGTGCGCTAATCGTCGGTGATACGGTCTGCGCCCTAACAGTCGAAGCTCCCCGCTTCATCCATTGATCCAAATAAGGCGTCGAAGTATGCTGAACAAAGCTTCCGGCACCATCCCAACCGATCACAATAACCCTTTTGATTGGATTCGAATTTTGCTCCCCCATGTTCCTCTCCCCTAACCTGATAGTTTTTTCCAAAGCTACCTGCTCTTTTATTGTATAAGGAAATTACAATTAGTCAACACAAAATACAACAAAACACAAACAAATACACTTATACACTCACGGAAAAAGAAAAAGCACGAATCCAGCGTTGTCATCGCCGAATTCGCACTTATATTAAATCTATGGAGTATACATATTCGGTTGCGCCGGTGTGCTCATGCCGTTGCCAAGGAAATAGCTGGTATGCGGAGGCTGATTATAGCCTACATTTTGCCACGCTACGCCCAATCGGTACACCGGATCATGCATCAGGGTATACAAACGGGTGCTGGTTACATCCGTTGTAGTATAAATCCGCAGCGCGGTGCTGTCCGTCGTTCTCCACACCACTTCCTCGCGCCAATCACCCAGAAGGTCGGCCTGGAGCGTTGGTGTCGCTTTCGTGCCGTTGTTGGAGGCCGTTCCCGATGCAGTCAACAAGTTCGAAGTAGTGGAGTTAGAATAGTTCCACTTATCAATTCGGATGTCGTCAAGCAGCTCACGCTGTACGTCTCCATCCCACCAAATACCGAAGTTCGTGGAAGAAGGAAGCGTCGTGCCGATTTTGGTACCCGTGCTCGTATACAGGCCTCCGTTAGCCCATACTTCTTCACCCGGATAGCGAGGGTCGATATCGGCGGACATCCCTCTTCCTACATCTTTACCTGCATTGACACCCCAGATCGTCTGTCCTGTTTTGGCATCGCGATACTCTAGCCCGTAAGCAGCTGAAGCATTCTCATGCACCTGGAACACTTCCAAGCCAGGACGATTTGGATCGAGATCGCCCAAATGCATAGCATCTCCATGGCCCAAACCAGTAGAATACAGCTTGCCTCCGTTATCATCAAGAGCCATAGCACCGTAAATGATTTCATCCTTGCCATCTCCATCGACATCCGCGACGCTTAAGTTATGGTTGCCTTGGCCCGCATAAGCGGAATTGCCAGAGGTGTTCGAATCGAAGGTCCACAGCTTCGTCAGCTGTCCGCCCCTCCAATTATACGCAACGAGCACTGTGCGAGTGTAATACCCGCGAGCCATGACCAAGCTCGGCTTTTGACCGTCCAGGTAAGCAATGCAGGCCAGGAAACGGTCAACCCGGTTACCGTAATTGTCTCCCCAATCGTTAACAGTACCGCGAGGAGGCTCGTAATTGGTTGTAATGAGCGCTTTGCCGTTCGTTCCTTGGAAAATCGTCAAATATTCGGGACCGGACAGCACACGTCCAGTTGAGTTGCGATAATCCGCTGTTGAACTGCCGATAACGACTCCGGTTCCATCCTTGGTACCGTCTGCAGTTTTCATAGCGATCTCGGCTTTACCGTCCCCATCCAGATCATATGCCATCATTTGGGTGTAGTGCGCCCCCGCACGGATGTTTTTGCCCATGCTGATTCTCCACAGACGGGTTCCGTTCAATTTGTAAGCATCGACGAATACTTCACCCGTATAACCGTCCTGCGAATTATCCTTCGAATTGGAGGGGTCCCACTTCAAAATAATTTCATACTGTCCGTCCCCGTCCAAATCGGCCGCCGTTGCATCATTGGCGCTGTAGGTGTACGCTGTTCCGTCCGGACTTGTGCCGCCTGCAGGCTTCTGCAAAGGCACATTCAAATAGTTGTTCCCCCACACGCTTACCGTAGATGAAGCTGTCTGCTCCACTCCTCCCACAACTGCACGGACGTAGTAGGTTGAACTGGTCGTTCCTCCTGTATCTTGATAATTCGTGCTTGTGGTGATAGGAGAGCTGTTGAGCTTGGTTCCGTTTCGATATAAGTTAAATGAAATGCTGCTGGCTTCCGTACCGAGCAAGCGCCAGCTTACGAACACACCAGTTCCCGTCTTCACCGCAACCAAGCCCCTGTCCAGCTTTTCCATTTGTCTTGCAACACCTGCGGCAGAAGCTTGCTCTGGACTTACGAACGATTGCAGTGGAAGCAGGAACGAGCTTGCAAGCACGCAGCCTAGCAGCACTGTACCGGATTTTTTCATCTTTCGTTTCACTTTTTTTAGCATTTGTTTACCTCCTAAGAGTTTTCTGAAGGAAAACTTACTTCGTAAGCGTTAACTAAGAGTTTTCGTAAGAAAACTTACTTCGTAAGCATTTTTATGGATCAGGAAGTGTCTCTAATCGAGCTCATCATTTCACCCCCTAGTAAAGTATCACTGCATGACAGCGAACTTCATTTATTTTGCTTTTGCATCCTGAATTCGTTTGTTAGCCTCCTCTTCCGCCTTCCGTAACGCCGTATTCATATCACCGTTAAGCGCGTTGCCGACCGCTTGGGTGTAAGGAGATTCGAGGGACAAGTCGTAGATCGATTTATAGGGGATCGGGGCAAACTTATTGTAAAAAATCGCCTTTAGATTTTTATCCTTAAATTTACTTTCCGACCCGAACAGTTTCTTAATCTCCTCTTTTTTGGTGGCAGGCATTACCCCCATCTTGGACAGCTTCGTTTGAACTTCTTCAGAAGCCAAGTAGTTAATAACGTCCATGGCTTCATTTTTATGCTGACTGTTCGTCGTCACGCTGAAATAGGTTGGATATGGCTGCGACCCTACACCCGGTAAATCAGGAAATGTTGGCAGCGAGACCATGTCCCAGTTCATCGTTTCAAAATTTTTATCAATAAAAATACTCGAGGACAAGAGTGCGAAAGTAGCGACCTCATACGTTTTGAAAAATTCATTCGTATAAGGCGACTTGTTGGTCGCTTTGACAAAATCATTCCAGCCCCCGGCAATCTGAGGCTGCAGAAACGCCGTATCGATAAACTTGCTCCACTGCTCGTTATTGATGGTCGCTTTCCCCGTCTTCTCATCCACGTAAGGCAGAGACAGTTGGTTCATCCGGAATACGTGTGTCCCCGAAGAAGCGTAGCCCGCAATCTGCTTGTTGCCGTCGTTACGGACAAGCTTCTTCATCAAATCGGTAAATTCCGGCCAAGTCATACCATCCTTCGGATAAGGGACACCGGACTTATCGAAAATATCCTTGTTGTAGTACATCACAACATTGTTGTTAAATACGGGAATCCCGTACATTTTGCCGCCGGAGAGCTGTTTCATCGCATCCACCGTGCTTGGCTCCATCCTGCTTAAGTCGAGCTTGGTCTGTTTAATTAAATCACTCATATCAAACTGCAATCCGTTGCCGATAAGTCCGCCCGTCAAAAAGCTGATGGAGTCAAAATAAATGTCCATTTGCTGCCCCGCCACCAGCATTTCTTTAATCCCGTACTCTTTCTTAGATGGAATATATTTAATGGTATATTTGGGAAATTTGGTTTTGATAGCGTTTCCAAAACGTTCGTTGAAGCTATCCTCCGAATCACCACTGGTGGACACCACAACGAGCTCTACAGGTTCATTCGACTTAGGTTTCACTGCAGCATCAGTGGATTTATTTTCTTCTTTTCCTGCGCTGCATGCCGTAATCGAAGTGGCTACCGCTGCTATGACAAGCATTAGAAACATCTTATTTCCAGACATATCGGCACTCCCCTTGTAAACGGATACATTTTTCACCCGTTTTTTTTTGAATATATTGATTTGCTTTTGAGTTCATTATAATATACACGTAAAAGGGGGGGAATGATGGATATGGCTAGCTTTTTGCACGATACTGCTAATGAGAATTTGACTACCATACCTGGAATTTTGATTGCGGATCGATACAAGCAGCCGTACGGCTACAAGGTCACAAGGTCCAAGGGGACTGAGGACTTTTACTTAACGTATACATGCTCAGGAAAAGGGATCTTTCATAATGGAAGTGAGTCGCGAGAGTCCGTTGAGGGGGAAATCAGCATTATTACGCCGGGGACGCCTCATTATTATGCTACAGCCGAAAATGAGATCTGGCAGTTCTACTGGTGCCATTTTATCCCCCGGGAAGAGTGGATGCCGCTGCTGCAGCTGCCTGAGGCTATCAAGGGTATCAAATGGGCGCGGCTTGATACGGGGCTTATGAACATGCGGCTCTCGTCCGCTTTCTCCAGTCTGGTACATTACAATTTCGACAAAGGACCTTACTCAGAGCGACTTGCATTCAACGCCTTGGAAGAAGTGCTCCTCCTCATCGCGGGCAGTCGTGCGGTTAAGCTGCAAAAAATGGATCCGAGGATCCAAGAAACGCTCGATTTATTGTACGAACAATACTACAAGCCTTTTACGGTAGCTTCGTTAGCCTCCCATGTCAATTTGTCCCCTTCTCGTTTCGCCCATTTATTCAAGAAGCAGACGGGCGAGTCCGTTATGGAAATGCTCATTAAAATCCGTTTGCAGCATGCAAAAAAAAGGTTGGAACTCACTCCCCTGTCCATTGCGGAGATCGCAGCAGAGGTAGGATTCAACAACCCGTTTTATTTTACGCGCCAATTCTCTTCTTTCTACGGCTGTCCGCCGGCTACCTTCAGAAGAAAGATAAAATCGATTCAGTCTACGTAGACCTCCGTCAACATGACGACCGCATTCATCTCACCGATCCTCTGTCAGGTAAGAGGGATGCCGCCTTTTCTATACTCCTTAGATTACTGCTCGGCTGCCAGCAGCTCTCGGATCACTTTAACCGTATCTGCAAAATAAGGGAGATAATCCAAGCCCTCAACGAAATCCAAATACGTCCTAGCAATCGCTACGACTTGAGCTTTATACGAATCAGCAGATACCAGGTAAGTGCCGATCTCCTTAGAAGGTCCTTGCTCCCGCTCCTCCAATTCCGTTAATTCCAGCATCCCATTCTCCAAATGCTTAACACGAAAAGAATAGGCTCTGCATTCCGGGTCGCCGCAGCCGCAGCAAAAAAATGGAATACGCTGCCACAAGTCTGGAGCAGACCAACGATTGGGCTCCACATCGGATTTAGTGCTGAGCAGCAAAGCCGGCAGACCGACATCCACGCACAGTGGTTCATCTATAATGACTTCCCCGTCAATTTCCAGCAAGACATCCGCTTGAATAATTTGCAAATCCGAATCCCAAGACCATCCTGTATATGTCAATGCAAACATTTGCCTCTCTCCTCTCGCCGACCCAATACATGCCAACGTTTGCCGCCTGTCTCCTCATTATAAAAAAACGACAAACACTTGTATAGAAGAAGCCTGTCGGTCGACTTTATTTGCTATTAATTTCCAATTATTTTATGCGTATAATTTTACTTTTGGTACATACTACCTAGTGAACGGAGGTGATTACAATGGCACAAGGACAATCCCGCAGCAGCAATGCTTTAGTGGTACCTCAAGCTTCTCAAGCTTTGGATCAACTGAAGTATGAAGTGGCACAAGAATTGGGAATTCAAATTCCTCAAGACGGTTACTATGGTTTCATGGCAACTCGTGACACTGGTGCAATCGGTGGCCACATCACTCGTCGTCTTGTTCAAATCGCTGAACAGCAATTGGCAGGCAAGTTTACAAGATAATGATTCAACTCCATACTTACGCAAGGGGCGACTCCAAACAGAGCTGCCCCTTTTATGTTTTACTCCTGTTTTTCAACGTGAAAAACCCCGCCGACGACATCAGCCAGCAGGGAAACCGATTGTATGAAGCTAATAAGATCAAATGAAATAATAAATGTTAAAGGAATAAGTGCACAAACGAATACTGGGACATCGGTTTTTTGTAATATACATCATACATAAAATAATTAAATTTTTCTCTTCTTGTCTGCGTCTGCAAATATGCTTGCCATATTGTAGTTGGATTCAAAAGCTACACTCGTGCACAGCGTATTCTTTTTCATTGCGAATTCGAACAATATTTCCCCATGCGTCCATCTTTTCAGCTTCAGACACTCCACTGCCGTTTGACGAAACGATTGCACATGTACCTCAGACAAGCCTGAGTCCATAACTTCCAAATGATTCCCCTTACTTTCCACGGGAAATGCCCTTACCCCGAATTTACCAATAACATTGTTGCGGATTTGCACGAACACCGTCCCCGAAGTCAGATGAGCCAGCTCCTCCCTAATCTCACGGAATACAAAGTCCAGCTGTCTGGCTAAAGGCACATTTTCTAAAATCATTAATATCCTCCTATCTAGTTCGTATGTAGTATACTTCCAATAACTGTATGTTTTTCTAGGGCTGTAGCCCTATTATATGTAAATATTATGCGTTAATCAACAATAAATTACAATTTTCTAAAAACTTCCCATGATTCTACAAAATACTACACAAACAGACAACCACCCAGCGGCGATTGCCTGTTTTCTTGTGATTCTCAACGGATCTTTTTTATGTCAGGTCACAAACTGCTGCATTCAATTCAATCATATTCCGATCGGGATCCAGCACGTAAATCTGTGGAAATCCAGCTTTCGGATAAGGTCTTGCTTCATGCGGAATCTCCTTATGCTTCAACCATTCGATGGTTTCTGTATAGCTGCTGACACGGATCGCAAAATGACCGTCGCGCGTATGAATGTCTCCCTCTCTCAAGGTCTCTCCGTTATGTACGATGAGATGCAGCTGCTGACCATCTGGGCCTAATGCATACCAAGCACCAGGAAAGTCAAATGGCGGTCGTTCAATTTCTTGAAGCCCGATAATGTCCTTATAAAATGTCTTTGCCCGTTCCAAATCCCTCACGCAAATACTGACATGATGAATACCTTCGATAGTTATCAATCTTTATTCCTCCTCGATAATTGAAAATAACATCAATAAATCCCGATATTGTGACTTTTGGCATATTTCCAATAATGGGTATTTTCAGATCGCTTTTCTCTCGTTCCATATACCCTATTTTTCAGAAAACCACTAGGACAAATTCTATAGACCATGGTACTTTTGGGTGATATAATGCATCATAGTAAGATTTTAACATTCCATTCCTGAAGGGGACATGCTGATGAACTGGATACAAAGCTTGTCGTTTAAAAAGAAACTGCAGTTCGGCTGCTACACACTGGTTACCATTTATTCCATCGCTTTACTTATTATGATCCTTCAAAATTCGGAGCATCTCATTGCGGGCATTTCGTTTCTCGTCTTAATGATCGGGCTGACCTTTCCTTTTATAAGCTGGTTTGAGAGAACGCTTACAGAGCCGGTTAATACAATTTCGCGGGTAGCCTTGAACGTATCCAAAGGAGACTTTTCCCAGAAAATTCACGTTCAATCCGACGATGCCCTTGGGGAACTGGGTACCGCCTTCAACAAGATGATGGACAAACTCCGCGAAATTCTGCAGGATACCGGTAATATGTCGAAGCATGTCTTCGATTCTAGCCGTGATATTTTCTTAAAGAACGAAAACTTAAAAACGGTGCTAGAGCAGGTCGCCATTTCTTCTAATGAGCTAGCATCCGGCGCTAACCAAATATCAGAAGAAATTTCAGGTATTTCCGTAGCCACCAAGGACATCGAGCAAAAAGTCACCACCTACACTACCTCCACTAAAGAGATGGATTCCCATTCAGGACAAATGCTTTCTCTTGTTGAAAAAGGAATGCAATCCGTCGAAACCCAAAGCGAAGGCATGAAACGCAATGTTACTGCTACGGCTAATGTTTCGCAAACGATCGATTTGCTTGCCCAACAAGCCAATGGCATCTCTCAAATGACCAGGACGATCTCTGATATCGCCGAGCAAACCAATCTCCTCTCCTTGAATGCTTCCATAGAAGCTGCACGCGCAGGGGAACACGGAAAAGGCTTTGCCGTAGTAGCCCAAGAAGTGCGCAAGCTCGCAGAAGAATCAACAACGTCCACCAAGGAAGTATTTCAGCTTGTAAAAGGCATCGAGAATGGCATTCGACAGGCGCTCACTCATATGGCCGAGAACGAGCAAATTGTCCAGCAGCAGACTCAACTGATTCTGGAGACAGAGACCGTATTCGCCGAAATCGTACATAGCGTCAAATTTATCTCAGAGCAAATCGCTGCCTTTGCCCGCGAAAGCGAGCAGATGCTCGACAGCGCTCAACGCATTTCCGCTACAATGGAAAGCATCTCTGCAATAACCCAACAGTCCGCTGCCGGTACCCAGGAGGTATCTGCGTCCATGAATGATCAAATTAACGAAGTACAAGTCATTGTAGAGCAGTCCGAGCAGATGACCAAGCTGGTCACACGCTTGCAGCAAACCATGCAGGTATTTAAATTATAAATACATATTGATCCCCCACAGGGGATAGGAAGGCCGGGGTGCATGTCACCCCGGCTTTCTTTATACGGCTGCAAGCTTATCTCTTCGCTCTTGCAGGCGTCCCTTAAGCTTATTCCGTTAAGCTCATAAAAGCTTTAACATCTTCTACAGACAAATCCATTGCCCGCTGCCAAAAATCAGGCTGACGCAGATCCACACCCAAATGCTTTTGCGCAAGCTCTTCAACCGTCATACTGCCGGTATCGCGAAGCATCGCAATATATTTATCCTCGAAGGCTTCACCTTGCCGCAGTGCCTCTGCGTAAATACCGGAGCTGAACATGTACCCGAACGTATAAGGGAAATTGTAGAACGGTACTTCCGTGATGTAAAAATGCAGCTTCGAAGCCCAGAAATGCGGATGATACTCATCAAGAGCATGACTGTATCCTTCCTTCTGAGCCTCCACCATCAGCTCATTGAGCCGATCCACACTAACGATTCCTTTGGCACGCTCTTCATAGAACCGCGTTTCAAACAAGAACCTAGCGTGAATATTCATATAGAAGGCTACGGAGCGCTGGATTTTGTCTTCGAGCAGCGTAAGCCTTTCTTCTTCGTTCGCAGCGCCTTTGACGGCCGCATCTGCAACTACCATTTCGGCAAAGGTTGAAGCTGTTTCGGCTACATTCATCGCATATTCCTGTGCCAAGGCAGGAAGATCATTCATGACATGCTGATGATACCCATGGCCCAGCTCGTGGGCGAGCGTTGCCACATTCGAAGCAGTACCTGCGTACGTCATGAAGATACGCGTTTCTTGCGCTATCGGAAACGAGGTGCAGAACCCGCCGGGTCTTTTGCCTGGGCGATCCTCCGCTTCGATCCAGCCCTTCTCAAACGCCATAATAGCAAAATCGGCCATCTTCGGGCTGAAACGTCGGAATTGATCTACGATCAGCTGAGCTCCTTCGTCGTAACTGAAATGCTTGCTGCCTTCTCCGACAGGAGCATCAACGTCATACCAACTCAGCTTCTCAATCCCAAGCAGCTTAGCCTTGCGCTCCAAGTATTGTACGAAGATCCCTTTGCTTCGTTCAATAACTCCCCACATGGAATCAAGCGTTTCCTTGGACATCCGGTTAATCGCTAGCGGCTCCTTATGTATCGTATCCCATCCACGGCGTTCATAGAGCTTTAATCGGAAGCCAGCCAAATGGTTCAACGCATCGGCGCAATAATCAGCGTGCTCTCCCCATTGCTTCTCCCACAGCTCGAACAATCGCTGACGAACGGAACGGTCTGCACTGTGCATCCGATTGGCTGCTTGCCCCGCAGACAATTCCTTCGTTTCTCCGTTCTCTTCCCAAGGGACGCGGAATTTGCTCACAGTCGTATTATAAGCTTCTCCCCAGCCATGATAACCATCAATGGCCAGATCATTTACTAAAGCTTCCTGCTCGGGAGGCAGTTTGTCTGCCGCTTGTGCTCGGCGTTCCGTTAAAGGAAAAGCAACATTCTGAAGCTCTGGACTCGCCATCAGCTTCTCCCATACTTCATCATGAATTTCCGTTAATATTTGATCGAATCGGGTCAACTCACTTGCGTAGGTGGCCGATAGCGTCTTGATGCGTCCAGCGAGAATGATCGACTTTTTATCCGCCTGATTCTCAGCTGCAAGACAACCAACGAATGAGTCCGCTTCCCTAATTTTTTTCAAAATCGATTGAAGCAAATGGAGTGGAGGCATCAACACGGAGATATCCGCAGCTTGAGGCGCTCGCAGCTCATCTAGAATTGCAGATAAGGACTTCAAATCTTTTTCAAGTGCTTCCAAAAAAGCATGAAACGCCGAGGAACCGCTTCCGCCCGGGAAAAACCGCTCCAAGTTCCATGTCTGCTGCAATGGTGTTTTCATGCAAACATCGCACCTTTCCTAAAAATTAAGTACAATACTAATTAAACCATAAAAAATGCGGAACCCAAAATAGCAAATCCACCATATTTTGGTTGAATTGTTATCACGGGTGTGTTTAAATGGTGACTATAGATCTATTGACAGGAGTGAACGACAACATGAAACCATTACAGATCTCGCCCGAAACAGCACAAAAGCTGGCCAAACAACTCAATGTTCCTTTAGAACATCTCATGCACATGCCTCAGCATATTTTATTGCAAAAGCTGGCCGAGCTTGCTAAAAGCGCTTCCAGCAGTGATAAAACAGATGCCGACAGCTCCAAGCAGGAGCCATAAGCTGATGATTCCTTTTCAAAACACATGGCCCTACGAGCAGATCCAGCAGGACATTTACGTTCATGAATGCCCTTTCTGCAATAAGTCTAACGTACTACTTCCATTCAAGAAAAAGGATTTGCTTGAGATTAGCGAGGGAGCCAAGAAGCTGCTTGTATTCAACTGCTGTCATAACAAAATAACCATTGTGGATGCCGACCAAGATTATTTGCTTGCCAATCAGCCTTTAAGAAACAAACGCTAACTGAAGGTTCGTGCAGCGGTTGCTGACTCTGATCAGGAGTGGAATAAGACGCATGTACTATATTTCCTTTACGCACGCCTGCACCTTGATTGCTTTAAGCTATGTGGCATTAAAATTAAAAAATCGGCTTTTCATGGAACGTCATACGCTGCTCATCGCTTCCTTATTAACAGGAATTGCCTGCATTATTATGATGCTTAAGCCTTTTCCAAACGATAGCTTGTTAACGGACTTACGATTTGCACCGATCATAATGGCCGGTTTGAGGTTTGGCTCAGCTGTCTCCTTGCTTTCAGCCATTTTGCCTTCATTGTATATTTTTCATATCGGAGAACCCTTGGGGATTGTGCGCATTATGCAGGATCTAGTACTTCCTGCTGTGGTCAGCTCCCTGTATTACAAGAAAGAGCATGACAATGGTTATGCAATGATCCCTTTTCAGGACGGGATTAAGATCTGTGTAATTTTAGCCGCTATCCGACTCGGTATCCATGTGTATTTGCGGTATGAGATGACAGCCGGCCTCATTCTCTCTCATATGATTATGCTCGTCATTTCGATACTCGCTATTATGGTTCTTATAGTGATGTACAATGATGATAACCGGTCGATGATCTTGCAGCGGCGTTTTGAACTTCTTGCGAATCAGGACGGCCTTACGGGGCTTCCTAATTTGCGAAGTTTTATGACCATTGCTCGAAATACATTCCAGCAACGGCCGCTATCCATCATGATGATCGATATTGATAATTTCAAGCGCTACAACGACACGTTCGGCCATTTGCAAGGAGACAAGCTGCTGCGCGACATCGGCCAACTGTTACGTTCCCTGATAGACGAGAGAGATTATGCTGCCCGATATGGTGGAGAAGAATTTATTATCATGAGCCATACGGTCGACATCTCTCAGCTAGAACAATATGCTCAGAGGCTGTGCAGTGCGGTTGAAGAGCATCTCTATCAAGGAACGTGTTCTTCACCTACGACGATCTCCATTGGTATCTCTATCTCTGGCAGCAATAAGGATGATCTTCTGCGCATGATTTCTGAAGCAGATGAAGCGCTATACATCTCTAAGAATACAGGGAAAAACCGTTACACATTCTTCACATCTGAAACTGGCCTGGCAGTAAATAACGCATAATGCATCCTTCAACCAATGAATGAGCATTATGCGTTATTTGTTATACGTATGTAGGTTTAGCCAGTCTTACTCCATCATTTCCTGAGGCAGCTCCAATCTCTCCACAAGCATCTCCTCACGAGTAGCAGCCCATTGCTCCCGCGAAGCCCTGATCATTGCCGCATCCATAATCCGCTTATCGTTGATGACCCTGCCGAACCATTTGACCGCTTCGTTATATTTTTTGAGACGGCGGTTCAAATCCCCCATTAAATACATAAGCCGGGCATTGTTAATCTCAGCGCCCTCCGTTTCGAATACACCTGTGTAGGCGTCAAGCGCAAACTGCAAAAAGCGGTTTTCCTGCTCCGTATCCTGCTTATAACGATACAGCCAGGCAATATGGTGCAGCAAGCCTGCGATGATGCGGCCCTTCTCGTTTTTTAGCTGGGCACACAGCAGAGCCAGCTTGTACGTATACAGCGCATCATCCCAACTGCGTTCCACACCATAGTCCTTCATCACCCATTGCTGTGCTACTTTAGTTTTGAATAGCTCTCTTTGTGAGGGCAAAAATTGGGTGGAAGTGTTCTCTGTGCTTGCATATCCGCAAGACGGACATACTCGAACGACATAAAAATCAGGATTAATGTCTTTATAATGAATGCAAAAATCAGTATCCGTCTGCTTCGCTTTCTTGAAGCTCGGCCTTACTCTTGAAGTCTGAAAGGAGGTTTCGCAGTATGCGCAATCCACCTTCACCTGAAATAAAGGCTCGACCACAAGCCCACTTCCTTTGTCATGTAGTTTGTCCAACGCCGCAATGAACGAATGGCTGTCAACCATCCGCAGGTTAAGGCTCAAATCGAACCCTCTGAATTATATGTTACGGTTAATAAAATGATATGCCGGCCCCTTCAGACGCTCCAGCACAAATACTTGAAGCTCCGGTGCAAGCCCTACCTGGGTTAATGCTTCCTTCATGCAGCCCAACCAAGCATCCGCGTGCTTAGAAGTAATCTCGAAGGGCATATGGCGGGCACGCATCATCGGGTGGCCGTGCACGTCCGAATATAATGAAGGTCCGCCAAAAAACTGGCTCAAAAACATATATTGCTTCTCCATAACCGGATCGATATTGTCCGGAAATAACGGCCCTATTAACGGATGCGCCTGTACCAAAGGGTAAAACGCCTCCACGATGCGACGAAACGTCTCTGCCCCTCCCAGTGCCTCATAGGGCGTCATGCTCTGCGCTTCCTGCTGATCGGACACTCGTCTTCTCACCTGCTCTTTGTGAAGTGTATTTATTTCAATTATTCCCTTTATGAAACAAAAAAAGATGCTAATGCATGCGCGATTAGCATCCAGACCTTAGAAGAAACCGCAATATCCGAGGGCATTAACTTTCCAAATCCTCTTCACCGGAGGTCATTAAGGTTTCCCTAATGACATATACGAACGCACATACGAGAATTCCAGCAATCACACCTGTCATTTGACCAACTCCTATTCTCATATTGGTACTATTGTACCATACCTGTTCTTTAAATTCAGCAATTCTACAGCAAAATATCATATTTTTCTGACAGTTTGTCCACAAGGCATCGGAGGCATGTCTCACCCAATTGTTTCATATAAGTAAATGATGGTTGTACACTTTGCTGGCGTAAAACTCAAGCACTTACTTTCGATGCCGTTTATTACGGCCGCAAAATCTCAGTGGACGCTTACGATGCCAGTTTTTGCTGGCGCAAAAACTCTTAGGAGGATCACCCCATGTTAAAAAAATACAGCTCGCTCACCTTGATCTCGCTGCTGATCCTAAGCCTCATGTTCCTCATGCTTCTGTTTCCGGCTGAGGTGTTCCGAGCATCCATCAAAGGCTTGTCTATCTGGTGGGACGTTTTATTCCCGGCCTTATTCCCTTTTTTTGTCATTTCTGAGATATTGCTTGGAATTGGCATTGTTCACTTCTTCGGCATGCTGCTCGATCCATTGATGCGCCCTGTATTTAAAATTCCTGGCATCGGAGGCTTCGTCGTTGCTATGGGCTTTGCGGCCGGCTACCCAATAGGAGCCAAGCTCACCGCGCAGCTGTGGGATCAAAAGCTCGTGAACCGCGAGGAAGGCGAGCGGCTCGTGGCCATCACTACTTCATCCGACCCGATTTTTTTGATCGGTGCCGTGTCGATAGGATTTTTTCATGATGCAAGCTTGGCAGGCATTCTTGCAGCTGCCCATTATGGAACGGCGATGCTGATTGGATTGGTCATGCGCTACCACGGCAGGAGACAGACAGCAACTGCATTGCCATCCGCTTTAATTCCAGTTACTACTTCATCACAGCCTATTTGGATTCGTGCCTTTAATGCCATGCATGACGCAAGAATGAAGGACGGACGTCCCTTGGGCGAGATGCTGCGCCAGGCCATTTCTTCCTCGTTGCTGCTAATTTTTGTCGTGGGTGGGTTGGTTGTCTTCTTCTCCGCCGTCATGGAAGTGCTTGCTTCTGCGCATATCATGAACATTTTCTACATAGGGATTAATGCGGTGCTTCAACAGTTTGACGTCCCGTTGGCGCTCTCCCAAGCAGTTGCGAACGGTTTTTTTGAAGTAACGCTGGGAGCTAAGGCTGCCGGAGGGGCCGGCGCTCAAATCCCGCTGGTATATAAGGTCGCTATCGCAGCCTTCGTGTTATCCTGGGCAGGGTTGTCGGTACACGCTCAAATCATCAGTCTGCTGCATCGTACGGATTTAAGATATATTCCTTTTTGCTTATCTCGTTTGGCTCATGGTCTTATGGCTTTCATTGCCGTCTTCCTTCTGTGGGAGCCAATGCAGTCCACCCGAAGCACCTTGTCTGCATTTGTACCTGCAATCGACGTTACGTCGCCCTTGACCACTTTATGGCGGTATACACTGCCCTGGGGAATGCTTACTTTTACCTGTACGATTATTTTCATTGCCGTGTTATTCCTCCTACACTATGTGTTTAAACAATGTATGAAGAGATTCATCTAACTAGATAATAAGACCGTCTAAAGACGTAAGACGTAAAGGATGGTGATCTTATGAATGCGAAGTTTCCTCATGCTTTCTTGAAGCTGCCTAAAGCAATTGATCGCTTGCCTGAGCTGGCCTACAACGTATGGTTCAGCTGGAATTCCGAAGCACTTGAGCTTTTTGCCCGTATAGACCGGAATCGCTGGGATCAAATCGTACATAATCCGGTGCGCTTGCTTTTGGAAACCGAACAAGAGGTATGGGAAGCTCTGATTCGGGATGAGGACTTTATCCATCATTATGAACGGGTTATTCAACTGTGGGACGATTATTACAATGAGCCAACATGGTTTCAAAAAACATACCCTGAGCACGGTCAACACAAAATTGCCTATTTATCAGCGGAGTTCGGTTTCCATGAATCGCTTCCGATTTATTCAGGAGGACTCGGCATCCTTGCCGGAGACCACTGTAAGTCTGCAAGTGATCTCGGAATTCCGCTCGTCGGCATAGGCCTTCTTTACAAGAAAGGATACTTTAATCAAAAGATCAACTCAGAGGGTCGACAGCAGTCAGAAGCCATTACTTACGATTTCTCCAAGCTTCCCATTCTTCCTGTATTGAATGATCAAGGAGAGAAGCTGACCATCGAGGTTCCTCTCGCTGACCGTATCGTAAAGCTTCAAATTTGGCAGGTGCGGGTCGGCCGAAATTCGAATTTTTTGCTTGATGCGGATATTGAGGGTAATAGCCCCTGGGATAGAGAGCTTACCGGACAGCTGTATGGGGGCAATCAGGACATACGCATCGCTCAGGAAATATTGCTCGGTATGGGCGGTGTCAAAGCCTTGCGGGTACTGCATCTGCCGACGGCGGTCTATCATATAAACGAAGGGCATGCCGCTTTCCAGGCCATTGAACGCATTCGCGAGCAGTTGGAGACCGGTGTTCCCTTTCATGTTGCAGTCGAAGTTATACGTGCCAGCTCCGTATTCACTACACATACGCCGGTTCCAGCAGGACATGATGCGTTTCCTCTGCCTATGATGGATTACTATTTCAGTTTTCTTTTCTCCCGCTGGAAGCAGCACAAGCAAGCTTGGATGCGGCTCGGACTTGAGGAAGCAAAGCCACTGTTCAATATGACGCATTTGGCGCTGAACACAGCGGCGCTGCGTAATGGAGTAAGCAAGCTGCACGGTCAAGTATCGAGGAATATGTTCCGTTCTTTCCATGGCAATATCGGTGAGCAAGAAGTGCCTATCGGTCATATTACGAATGGAGTCCATTTGAAAACATGGCTTGCGCCTGAGCTTAGAGAGCTCTACAGCCGCTTTTTACCGGGAACCTGGCTCGAAAACCAAGCTAACGTGGATTTATGGCGGTCCTTGGAGTTAATTCCAACCGAATCTCTGTGGGAAGTTCACATGCAATTGAAAGAACGGCTGATTCGTTCTGCCAGGGCTAACCTTCGGGAGCAGAGAAGACGCAATGACCTACCTGCTGATAAGGTTGAGGAAGTGCGCAGCTTCTTGTCCCCTCATGCTTTGACTATCGGATTCGCGCGCCGATTCGCCACCTATAAGCGAGCAAATCTGATCTTTAACGATTTATCCCGCTTGGATCGGCTGATCAATAATCCTGATCGCCCTGTACAGTTATTGTTCGCGGGCAAAGCCCATCCTGCAGATCATCCGGGACAAGAGATGATAAAAGAAATTTATCGCGTTGCTCAAATGGATCGCTTCCGAGGAAAAATCGTTCTTTTGGAAAACTACGATATGAACTTGGCACGGTATTTGGTTCAAGGGGTTGACGTTTGGCTGAACAATCCCCGAAGGCCGTATGAAGCAAGCGGAACTAGCGGGCAAAAAGCGGCCATGAACGGCGTCATTAACTTCAGTGTGCTGGATGGCTGGTGGGAGGAAGGCTACGACGGCAGCAATGGCTGGAGCATTGACGGTAATAACGATGCCGATTGGCAGACTCAGGAACGTGAAAACACGGAATCGATATATCGTACGCTGGAGCAGGAAATCGTTCCTCTCTATTACAACCAAGGCAAGCCTCCACATCAATGGGTTGCTCGTATGAAACGGTCCATCCAAACTTTGACTCCCTTATACAATACAGATCGTATGGTGATGGACTACACCAATCATACTTATATTCCTTCCTTGAAAAGAACCCTTGCTTTTCTTGCTGACCATTACGATACGGCGACCAAGGTGGCGGATTTCAAACAATTTATACAGGCTAACTGGCATTACGTCCGCATATTGGAGGTCAATGATAATGTTAGCAAGTCTATGGAAAGCAAAGCTTCCTTGACAGATTCGAGGCAGCAGGTAAAAGAAGTTACTGCTACAGTCCGTTTCGGACCGATCTGGTATAAGGATACGGCAGTAGAGGTCGTCTATTTCGAAGAACGAGAGGATGGATGGCATCCTGTCGTAGTGACTATGGAGCCGTCCAAGGAACTAGAGGATCGCACCATTCAATTCCGTGCCGTCATCCCTTCCCACCTGCGACATCGAGCTCATTTCTCGGTTCGTGTGCATCCTGTCAGCCCCAATTTCGCTACCTCGTTTGAGGTTCCTTTAGTGACAACTTTGTGAACTCAACATCTCCCTGCTTAAGACCTAATTGGGTCTTTAGTAGGGGGTTATTTTCGTTTTGGTGTGATCCGGCATTGTGTTATCCGGGAATATTGATTATTATGGAATTAATGTTTACTAATATTACATAATGGTGATCCTATGAACTGGAACCAAGCTTTATCTTTTGAAATGATTGTACCGCGTATGAGCTGCAATCTAATTATCGTCGGTGAGACTAAAGAAGGAATGCCGTTCTGCTACGAGGACAGCTTCGTTATGCAAAAAGTGGATGAGCAGCAAATGGTCGCCACTATGGAATTTCACACGATGAATCCGTTAGAAAAATTGCACCATGTGTGCTTTATCGAATTCTCGTTCCGTGAACGGGGAATTCTTTACTACGCTTTCGTGGATCTGCTCCATGTAGAGACGAAACGAAATGTGTGTTCTTTAACACTGTCTGCTCCACAGGATTTAAGTACGTTTCAAAATCGTAGATTCCAACGTATCCATTTGCCAGTGCGGACTCCACTTACCTGCAGGATCATAGGCGTTCGCAAAGCGTCCACCCATCAGGGTATCGCTTTCTCTGGACAGATTCAGGATATTTCCGCAGGCGGGCTATCTTTTATTACGAATACGCGGATTTTTTATCCGCTGTTCTTGGAGCTTAGCTTTGTGCTGCCCGATCATCCGAATAAATTCGTGATTAATGGCGAAATCGTCCGGGTGACCCATTTCAGCAATGATTCGTACCGGATAGCGGTTGAATTCAGAGATGTCCCGGAAAGCTTAACTCATCAGATTGACGAGTACTGCTCGCGATCCGAGGATTAACATGGTATGCTAGGAGGGCGGGTTTTCCTTCGGAAAACCCAAGCCCAAGCTTTCGAAGTTAGGTTTTCCTTCGGAAAACCCTTAGGAGGATATTCATTTGAAATATAATGTGGTACACCGCGGCGATGAAGTGTCCTTCCAATTAATGCAAACCTTCCACAAACTCGTCGCTCAGCATGGTCTGATTCTCGAAGAAGAAAAACCCGATGTCGTGCTTTCTATCGGCGGAGACGGGACGATGCTGCATGCATTTCATCAATATAAAGAGCAATTAGAGTCTATTGCATTTGTCGGTATTCATACAGGGCGACTCGGTTTTTTTGCCGATTGGAAGCCGGATGAAGTGGAGCTTCTCGCAGACATGATGGGAGAATGCGCGCGGCTCAATGACCTTCGTGTCGTCAAATATCCGCTTGTGGAAATTCAAATAACGACAGCTCAAGGCATTGAAACACAATTAGCCCTTAACGAATTTACGTTAAAGGGCGTTGATGTCACATTGATGGCCGAGCTCCGTATTAACGACGAGCCGTTCGAGACGTTCCGAGGCGATGGCATTTGTATTTCTACACCTGCCGGAAGCACAGCTTATAATAAAAGCTTGGGCGGAGCCATCGTACATCCCTCATTGGATGCAATCCAGATTGCTGAGATCGCGTCTATAAACAACAGGGTGTTTAGAACATTAGGCTCTCCCATTATTTTGCCTAAGCACCACCATTGCGATATTTATCCTAGAAGTCATCAAAACATTCTCCTCTCCCTCGATCACGTCATCATGCAGCGTAACGATATCATCTCGATTCGCAGTATGGTTGCAGCAGGGAAAAAAGTAAAGTTTGCGCGTTTTCGCCCATTTCCTTTTTGGAGCCGTGTGCGTGAGGCGTTTATCGGATACGAGCCTATCCAGGAAAGAAGACCTTAACCTTATGGGGTTAAGGCTTTTTTCATTTAGCCCGCTTTATTTTGAAAATATGCCAAAAAAGCCAGTCCGCATTGGACTGGCTTTGGGCATTCATATTGCTTGCGTATTAAGGGGACCCGGTCATTGTTTCACATGCTGCTGATTTTGTTGATTTTGCTGTGCCTGCTTTTGCTGCTGGGATTGCTTGTAATGCTGATTGCGAGGCGGTCTTTGATTCTGATTATTTTCTTTGTTGTGGTGATTTGGATGATTCCGTCGAGGATGCTGATTTTGGTTCTGCTGAGGCTGCGGATTCTCCTTCGGCTGCTCCCGATTAGATGAGGGCTCCCGCTGTTCTGGAGTCTGCTGCTGTTCATTCACAGGCTTCTCCTGCAGTTCCTGGTCCGCTTCCTCCGTCGAATCCTGAGGTTGATTCGCTTGCTGCTTGTTCGGTATTTTCTCAATAATGAAATAAGCACATCCAAAATTACAGTATTCGTTCAAATAATCCTGTAACGTCGCGATAGAGGTCTCTTTAGTCGCTTTAGGATGCGCATCCTTAAAAAAACCGCGCAGGCGCAGCTGGTTGTAGCCCCAGTCTCCGACAATAAAATCATAACGCTCCAGCACCTCGCTGTAACGATCGCGGAATGCATCTGGCTTCCAGCCGTTTTTATGGTCAACTACCACTTCGTACGTTTTATTGGCTATTTGGATCACTTACTTGGGTCCCTCCTAAGAGTCCGGTGAAAAACTGCAAGCTGCGCGGGCGGATGTTATTCATATCGCCGTTGTCCCCGGATATATTAAAATAATTGATAATGACCAAGGTCTTCCGGGGGAATTGAAAGGCTACGCTTGCTGAGCTGATTTAACCTGCTCATGCGCATGATAAGAGCTGCGTACCATCGGTCCCGACTCGACATGGCTGAATCCCCGCTTCATCCCTTCCTCTTTCAATTCGGCGAATTGAGCGGGTGGATAATATTGGGAAACTGGCAAATGATTCAAAGATGGCTGTAAATATTGGCCGATCGTCATAATATCGCATTGAACCTCTCTCAGATCCTCCATGGTCTGCAAAATTTCGCTCCATTCCTCTCCCACACCCAGCATGATACTAGATTTGGTAGGAATTTGAGGCGCAATTTGTTTGGAGCGCTGAAGAAGCTCTAACGAACGGCGGTATTTTGCACGTGCACGGACTTTATCGGAAAGCCGCTCAACCGTCTCGATGTTATGATTTAATATATCCGGCTTGGCTTCAAGCACCGTGCGAAGCGAAGCTTCGTTACCCAAGAAGTCGGGAATAAGCACTTCTACGCTGCACATCGGATTGCGCTTGCGAATGGCTGTGATCGTAGCTGCAAAAATAGATGCTCCACCATCTGCCAAGTCATCTCTTGCTACCGAGGTGACAACGACATGCTTGAGTCCCATCTGCTCCGCTGCCTCCGCTACCCGCTCGGGCTCTTGAAGATCAAGCTCTGTCGGCAGCCCTGTCTTCACCGCACAGAATCGGCAAGCCCGCGTACAAATATCGCCCAAGATCATAAAGGTCGCTGTGCGATTCGCCCAGCATTCGTGAATGTTCGGGCATTTAGCTTCTTCGCACACAGTGTGCAGCGTTTTGCCGCGCATCATATTTTTTATTTCTTTAAAGTTGTCTCCGGTTGTCAGCTTAATTTTCAACCAATCCGGCTTTCGCTCTATTTGACGAGTAGACATATTCCTGCCCCTGCTTTCTAGTTCTTTGTCCAACCTCTTTGAAGCTATTATATCAACGAACGTCAGAACAATCCACTTTCCATTTCATTTGTGATACACTAGGAGAGACATTATGACAACAATTCCAGTACAAATCATATTCGGAGGAATGCGTTTTTTATGATAAATGTAGAATCAATTCTAAAGCTCGTTCGTTCCGGAGATCTTGATGTTTCAGAGGCGCAAAGACATCTCGATGAAATCACGAATAAAGCCTCCTCAAACGACCGAGTCGAGGATCTTGGCTTTGCCCAGCTCGATCTTGACCGTGAGCGCAGAACCGGCTTTCCTGAGGTGATTTACGGGGAGAGCAAGACAGCGGAACAAGTCGCCATTATCTTCGAACGGTTAATGCAGCAATCGGACCGTGTATTAGCCACTCGGATCAGTCAGGATAAAGCAGACTTTGTCCAAAGCAAGATCAGCGATGTGACTTACCATCAAGCTGCGCGCGTATTGACCTGGTACGGCTCGGAAGCGGCACGCAAGCCTGAAGGCAAAGGCTACATTGCCGTTGTTTGCGCAGGGACATCGGATCTGCCGGTTGCAGAGGAAGCAGCCCTGACAGCGGAGATTATGGGATGCCGTGTTGAACGTATTTTTGACGTAGGTGTAGCCGGTATTCATCGCTTGTTCCGGAAGCTAGACGTTATCCGTGACGCAACAGCCATCGTAGTCGCAGCCGGTATGGAGGGGGCACTGACCAGCGTTGTAGGAGGTCTTGTCTCGAAGCCCGTTATTGCTGTACCGACCAGTGTCGGCTACGGCGCAAGCTTTCAAGGGCTAGCCGCGCTGTTGGCTATGCTTAACTCCTGCTCCTCCGGCGTTTCCGTTGTCAATATCGATAATGGCTTCGGCGCAGGTTATAATGCAGCATTAATACATAAAACTACTTTAAAGAGGGATTAACGATGAAAATAGCCTACTTGGATTGTTTTTCGGGTATTAGCGGCGATATGACCTTGGCTGCCTTGGTCGATGCCGGTGCTGACCGCACTTATATCGAAGATGAGCTGCGCAAACTCGAAATTGAGCCTTTTACATTGGAATGGAAGCGTGTCAATAAAAAAGGCATTTCTGCCTTAAAAATGGACGTTGTCCTTGATCCGGAAACGGCGCCGACTTATCACCGCCATTACTCGGAGATTGTGAAGTACATTCACCGTGCGGGCTTCAATGAACGTGTAGTGAAGCTTAGCTTGGCGATCTTTGAAAAAATCGGAGTTGCGGAAGCGAAGATTCACGATATTCCTATAGAAAGAGTTCACTTCCACGAAGTCGGAGCAATGGATTCTATTGTCGATGTCATCGGGGTAGCGCTGGCAATGGATTCTTTGGATGTAGAAAAAATCTTCTCATCGCCTGTACCTCTCGGATCGGGCACGGTTCGCTGTGATCATGGCATTTATCCCGTTCCTGCCCCGGCTACATTAGAGATGATGCGCGGGCTGCCGATTGCGCCGACCTCGTATGCCGTCGAAATGACGACACCTACCGGAGCAGGGATTATTTCAGGGCTGGTTGATGAATTTGCGAAGGGCTTCCCTCCGATGATCGTCGAGTCTATCGGTTATGGAGCAGGTACCCGTGATCTGCCAAACCAACCGAATGTCCTGAGAGTTGTTATCGGCAAGGCGGATCCATTCATGCATAAATTCCAAATTCATCACGAAAGCATCCAACCGGTTGCTGATCATCATCATGACCACGATCATCATCATCATGATCATGACCACGGTCACTCGCATGATCATCACCATGATCATGACCATGGACACTCGCACGATCATCATCACGATCATGACCACGGACACTCACACGATCATCACCATGATCATGACCATGGGCATTCGCACGACCATGATGACCATGATCATAACCACGATCATTCGCATGACCATCATCATGATCACAAGCACGGGCTTTTGCACGATCATGGGCATTCATCACATGGAGACAGCGGCACCAGCTCGTCTTGCGTGAAACAATAACCCACAGCATTTTGCAAAAAGAACCATCCGAATTTATCGGATGGTTCTTTTTTATATCCAACAAGGGCAGCAGGCTTTAAGCTTGTTCATCTAACCCTTTTTTTACATTTTGATTTAAAAACCGTCGCCTGACTTCATCGTATACCTGCTTTAAAGGGATACCGAAACTTTTGGCCGCCAGTTCACACTCCTTAAATTCCGGCGCAAACTGAACCATCTCTCCCTTATGAAAACCGACTTTTACACTTATTAGCCCCCAAGGCGTTGAAATCTGTTGAAATTCTCTGCCTAATCTATGGCATGAAGCGCGCAAATAACGAAGCCCGATTGTCGTCGTCTCTCGAAAAATAATTTCCTCCATTCGATCAAGCTGTTCCTCGTCCGTCAACACATTGAGCATGACGCCGGGTCGGCCTTTTTTCATAATAATCGGAATCCAATACACATCATTCGCTCCCGCTTCGAACAGCATGTCCCCAATATAGGAGCACAGCTCAGGATTCATGTCGTCGATATTGGCCTGCAGCAGAAGCATTCCATCATCTGTATGCTCATCTCTGTGTTGAAATGCCAAGGTATATCCCTCCAATCAAGCAGAATTCCTGCCGTTGCTTATAAATTCCATCATTATATCAAATATTGTGTTTACTGAAAATAAATCATTGTGTTCTCTTCTTTCTCTCTCTTGGATAAAATGCTTATCCTCTTCGCATCCTATGATTAACTATGAATGAATGGACTGTAAAAGTCATATGCCCAATTGTGGAGGTTAAACATTTATGGCATCGAGATGGATGAAACCTATCCTAATACTAGCGTTATGCAGCAGTTTGTTCCTTGGAACGGCTTCACCTGCATGGACCGCACCAGCAGCCAAAGCTTCAAAGCCTGGAACGGAAAGCAAAAATATGAAGGCTGTTTTTGCCGATCGCAAAGATTTGTTCGATAAGATTAGCGCTGTAACTGGCATACCCTGGTATTATCTCGCAGCTATCGATCAGTACGAGCGTACCATTAACTTAGCCCGTAAACGCCCGCCTAGCAGCGGATTGATAGGCATTTATTTCACCGAGCTTCAATGGTGCGGGATGATGAATCCCGATCATGAGGATACGAATGTAGGCACCATCGCATTATTTGACGGTATTGGCAAAGACGGCTCCGGAGACGGCAAGGCAGACCGGAAAAACGATCAGGATTTGTTATATTCAATGGCCCATCTGTTGTTGAAGTACGGGTCCGTTGAGGAAGATCTGAAAATTGGCTTATGGGAATATTATCAAAATACGCGAAGCGTAGAACGAATCCAGGAGTTCGCCAAAATATACGGCAAGTTCGACACCTTAGAGCTGCATGAGCATGCTTTCGTCCTGCCCCTCAAAGCGGACTACTCTTATCGCAGCACCTGGGGGGCCAGCCGCGGATGGGGCGGCTACCGTATCCACGAAGGAACCGACTTATTCGCCGGTTATGGTGTTCCCGTTCGCAGCGCCGCTTACGGCATCATTGAAGAAATGGGCTGGAATCCTTATGGAGGCTGGCGTGTTGGGATTCGTGATCTAAATAACGTGTACCATTACTATGCTCACTTGTCTGGTTTCAACAAGGAGGTCAAGTCAGGCGATATTGTCACTCCCGGACAAGTGATCGGATGGGTCGGCAGCTCCGGCTACGGTAAACCCGGTACTTCAGGGAAGTTCCCCCCACATCTCCACTACGGCATGTATCGTGATAATGGATTAACCGACTGGTCCTTCGATCCATACCCTCACTTGCGAAAGTGGGAACGGGAAGAACGCATGCGGAAAAAGAAATAAGATTCTTAACAAAGACCGCCTCATCCAACAGTTTATAACGCTGTAAGGAAGGCGGTTTTTTTTCAACTTAATGTCATCGGTTGAGAAGTCTAACCTTTTCTTCCAAGGGCTCCTTAGTCTCTTCATTCCACACAACGGATATCTCAAACGTTCCCTCCTGAAAAAACAACGGAAATCTACGTTGAAACCACGATTGCATCGGCAATTGCAGCGCTTCTTCAATCGGAATCCAGGCAAGCTCGCCCTCCGGTGGATTTTGCAGCAGCTCCCCTTCAAATGTTCTGGCTAAATAATTATATACAATATACCTGTAATTTCTATCGGGAACGATGTATTCATCGACTCCCTTATAAATTAAATCTTCAGGTTTCACAATCAGCCCCGTCTCTTCCCGCAGCTCCCGAACAGCCCCTTCCGTAAAGCTCTCAGGAAACTCAAGCTTTCCCCCAGGTCCCAAATATCCAGGAAAGCCGCGTTTATCCGGCCGATTTAATAGCAATACTTTATCCCCGTCCTGTACCAGGCACATGGTATACATCCCATAGGTAATGTCCTTCATAAATAACGAGCTCTCCCTTGATAAATTTTTTGTCATAAACCCCTCTATTCTACATTCGACGACCTCCCCTCCACTCCCTTTGTTCACGTCATGAAGAACAATACGAAGTATTAAGCACAGGCCTGTAAACTATGTCTTAGAGGAAGCAAAAAAACCGACAGTCGGAAGACGGTCGGCTATGTTCGTTATTTAATAGGAACTTCGGTACTTGTGCTACCGTGAGATGCGGATTCTGTTCCTTCCTTAGGCTGTTGAGCGTTCATGCGGGGCAATGCCAGATTAGGCGGCGGCGTATTGGCACCTGTCGAATTCCCTTTGCCGTCAAAATAATACGTCGGGACATCACCAACGATCAGCGCGTAAGAAACGGGCACCTCAGTCTCCACGACCTCCGGCTCAGAATCAAATGGGATAATAACACTAACTTCTGCCGTGATATGAATGTAAACCTCAACAAGAATCATATTAATGCCCGCGTTCTGGTATCTTGTGTTCAAATCTACCTTGACGTTTCCTGCGGGAACAAGCCGTACCGGAATATTCGGACCAAAAGAAGCAATGATCGAGCTGTCCATAGCCTGCCCCAGCGGAATGTGCTCAGGGATGGCCTGAAGCTGGGATAACTGGCTTTGCACTGTTGTAATCGTATCCGCGGTGATGCGCATATGCTCAGCATAATTGAGCATGAATCCGGTTGTCTTCCCATTCTTATCGGTACGCCAATCGATCAGCTGCTCGAAGTTCGTGCCGCGTGCAATCCGGTCCGAAATCGCCGTATTGATAGCCTGCGTCGCGATTTGCTTGATTCGTACTTTAGCCAGGTTAACCAAGGGCGGCCGCAAGTTTTTCTCGATATAAACGAACGACTGCACCGTAAATAACACGATAATGATAAGGAGAAGCAGCATGTTCCGTTTGATCTTTTTTGCACCCGTAGGGCTGCTCCTCCATCTTCGCCTAAGAACCAGCATCCGTATCCCCCTAACGTACGCAAAGCTTGCTATGCGGTCATAAGACATCCTCTGCATGTACGTTAAAGCATATGCGCACCGGCGGAAAAAAAGAAGAACTCAATCGGACATGATGCATCCAATTCCTGACGGGCAGCCCACTATGCTGGAGACCCTTCTCACTTGAAGCATTATTTCAAATTACCGGTATTACGAATGTTGATCTCCAATGTAAATTCGTGCTCCAGCTTGGGAAACCACTCCTCCTTCCAATGATTCCTTTGCTGTTCGGTCATTTTGTTAGTAAAATATTGTCCAAGTCCAAGAATATCGGACTTATTGACTTGCGTCTTCTTCATTAGTTGCTCGAAGCGGTTCCGAATAATCTTTTCCAGTTCTTTTTTGATGTCCTCCTCGCTCGGATTTCCTCTCTCTTCCTGAATAACGACACTCATTTTCATATCACTTCGGATCCGGGGAACGTCCTTCCATTCAGCATGATTGAGAACAGTGGTCTTCACAACCGTAACGGAAGCATGCTCCATCACCTCCACTACACCTCCGACAAACAACCCTTCGAACAAGTTATAAATTAATGTTTCATCCATGGAAATCGCAGCAACCATTCGATCCTCACGCATCATGGCGGAGCCGTGGAAATCAAATAGTGTATCTTTGCCTTTGGAAATGATCGGTATAGCCACATCTTCGGTTTCTGAATTCAAGCTGCGAAATGCTTTCCACAAAGGAACGATAGAAATATTGGGTGTCCATCCCGCTTCTCTGCTAAAAAAATCGAAAGCAGCGGCTCCAACATTGGTCGGCCTCTGGTCACTCATTATGGATTCTAAACCTTGCGCAACTGCTACCAGTATCTTAGGAGGAATTTCACGTGAACGAAAAGCGTACTCCGTAAATTCTTTGATCCCCTGTTTGGCAATACTTTCACTAAAAAGGACCAATTTTAAATGAAGTAAATCGATACTTACTTCCGCTTTGGTCCGCATAAGGTCAAACGCTTTGGAGATAGTCGGCGCCTCCGCTTCTATGACTCTGAATTTCTTTTCTCCCGGCTGGGGGATGCGAATAATGACCTTATAGCTCTCATTTTTCCCCTCATTAATTCCCACAATAACCGGGAGCATCCGTTTATTAATGTCTTTGTGACCTCCGCCGCAGCCCCCAAGAAGGGCAACACAGCAGAACATGACCGTCAGGACAAGAAGCTTACGTATCAAACCCTTTTCCCCTTTCCTAGCTTGCTCAGGAGGAATACTGCCATCGGAATGACAATCATACAGTAAAGGATAGTAGCTGTGATGAACGTCTCTAACTGCTTCACCCAATCCCAGTTTGGAATAAATAGCACCGTGGTAAAAACAGCCGTGATCAGGAAAGCGGTAATCCAATGATTGCTAATTGGCAAATACAGCTTTTGAACCAGCTTACTGAACATCCATGCTGCGAGTGAGGTGTATAAAAACGAGCCTATGAGCGCCGCAACCGTGTAAAACAAAGTCACCCGATCGAAAATAAGCCACGAGATCTCGATTGTATCCATAACCGCTATCGTAGGGTACTTCAGCATGGCTGCGGACTTCTGGCCGAATATTAGAATCGGGCTGTAAACCGACAACAAATAAAAGGGCAGCAAGCCTATGTAGGTCCACAGGAGGTACCTTCTTTTTTTTAGAGCAGGAAATTTGTGGACAGGGATCATTCCCAAGAACAAAAAAGATGAGAAAGAAAGCATGCTGAAGTAAAATTTGCCGTTCGATAAAAATTCTATCTTTTTGTTTATAAGAGGAAGCGCGTAACGGTAGTCCCAGTTTTGAACCGAAGCAACCAATGAGAATACAATCAACGGCATGCACAGCATGAAAAGGAGCATGCTAGCCCGTAATATCGCATGAACCCCCTTCAATGCCCCGTAAAAAACAATAACCAAAAGCAAGAGGATGGACCATGCCGGAAACCTCGGAAGAAAAGTAATAATCACCATTTCGGAATGGTGCCACATTACTATAGTCATGTACAAAAACAAATAAAGGGCGAACGGCAGCAGCAAAATGCGCGCCATCCATTTCCCCGTCATGTCTTTCATTATGTCGATCAAATCTTCTTTCGTGAAAGCGAATAATCCCTTTAAATAAAGCCAAATTAACAGCCCTTCGAGAATAAAACCGATCATCGTCGGCTCCCAAAAGCCCGAGGTCGTTGACCCCATAATTTTTCCAGGGTAAATGAATGCGGCCAGATCAAAATGAATCAGAAAAAAAGCAGTAAGTAAGGCATATTTATTCATCCTGGACATTTTCCTTCATACTATAGCTTAAAAAAGGGACTTGATAGGTCGTAATTCCACCTAAATAAAAGCAGAGCCATACTACCCCTCCGGCAATCCCGATTACCCCATACATGGAGCTCAGGAACAAAATGACATATTTCGTAATTCGGACGGATACAGCGTTCTGGTAGCCGGCTAAAGTCAAGTTGGCAATCATCGTCGCCGCTAAAATGATAATAAGCAAATTACTGACTAATTTTGCCTGCACAACAGCTTGACCGAGAACAATACCGCCAACCATCGTTATGGTAGGTCCGATACTTTTGGGCAGACGAATACTGGCTTCAACAACCATCTCCATAATTATCATCATAAGAAGCACCTCAACCAGCGCGGGGTAAGGGACTCCTTCTCGGCTCTGAGCTACAGACAAGCCCAATTGAATACGAAGTACTTCGGGATTGACAGAAACGATTGCGACATATAGTGCAGGCATCAGCAGTGTAACAATCATTCCGATTATTCGGAGCAAACGGTAGAACTGCATAAACAGGATAGGTTGGTTTTTATCTACCTTGACGGCCCAAAAGTCCGAAATGATCACTGGCAGCGATAGCGCGATGGGAAAATGATCCACCATGACGATAGCTTTGCCATCCAACAGATCGTGCATCGTTTCGGCAGTAAGCTCGGTAGAAAGATAAGTAGGTATGAGGGAATATCTTGGAAGCCCCAGTACTTTGGTTAATTCTTGAATATTGTATGCTTCCTCATCTTTTCCATTTTGCAGATGGGTTTCGATTTGCTGAATGACGTTCGGATTGGCCTTGTTTTTCACATAAAAAAGACCTACATTGCAAGGATTCTTCTTTCCAACAGGGAACGTTTTTATGACTAAATCCTTGTTTTTCAGCTGCTTGCGAATCAGCCCGATGTTGGTCGACAAATTCTCTGTAAACGCATCGAAGGAGGATTGGAGTACATTCTCGGCTTGAGGTTCGGATATGCTTCGTTCGAGTGATGGATGCGCCGGATCAAAGGTTATATTTTCAGAGCCGTCCTCTTTAAGAAAAACGGCCATTTTTCCGTTGAGCAGGTCATCAATTATGCCTGTTGAATCCCTGTTCAAGCTCCCCTTCATAGGAAGCAGAACCGTATAGATAGCCTCATTCAAGTCGTTGAATCTGTAGGCCATTATGTTTAAGGTTTCTTGCGTTTGCTTATAATCGACTAGCGACTCAAGATAGCATACGATGACCGTTTGCTCCAGCAGCACAATAGAATTGGTTACAAAATCAGCATGATTTCCAAAGCATTGAACTACCATCTCCATAGTCTTCAATTGATCGCCCAGCATATCCTTCACCACCTTTTTCATAGGTTGGGATTATTCCCCTGTTTTTATGCACCGAATAGCATCGATAAAAATAGCCATTAGAGCAAAAAAAAAGACTCGACCGCCTTCATGACGGTGAGTCCTTTATCTATTAAAGCTCTAAATTCGATGCAAGCCAATCGTAAGATTGCGCACCGGAAATTTCGTGCTTTCCTTCAAATATATCGAACTGGAATTGTGCGCCTGCCCCTGCATCCTCATATACCTTCTGCAGCCGTGTAATGGCCTCACGGGAGCCGTTAATCGGGAACACCGTATCCACTGTACCGGATTCAATAAAGAGCGGTCTTGGTGCAATCAACCCGATCCAATCCGGCATTTCTCCGTACTGCAGCAGCCCTGGAACATAGTTGTCCAAGCAATGATTCCGATCCATAATACTGGATTTGAAAATATTCGTATATCCGCTGATGACCGTTGCTTTGAACCGTTCATCGAGTGCGGAAGCCAGCGCCGTTACCATGCCGCCTCCCGACATTCCCATGCACCCGATGCGATGCGGATCTACTTCATCCCGAGTCTGGGCATAATCCAATGTGCGCAGCAGCTCGTACACTCTGATACCAGCCAATGACTGGCCCATAAGCATGAGCGATGACGCCAGTCGGAAACAGGAATTGCTGGCAGGCTCCGCCTTGGCATCCTGCTCCAGCCTCCTGTCTCCGAAACCGAGCAGCTCCGGTGCAATGACAATAAAGCCCATTCGTACGAGCGAAATCGAGAAATGCTTGTACAAATTCCAATTGCCTGTATTGTCCAAGCCATCTGACGTTAAACCTACCACTTCCTTGCTGCCGAACCCATGTCCGTGAACGGCAAGAACGGCAGGTCGTTTACCGCTCCCCGTTGTCTTCACTTCCTTGGGCACCAGTACATAAGCGAGCATCGTTAAATCGTCATAAGTAGAAAAGGCAACTCGCTCGCGGATATAATCTCCGCAATCTACCGTTTCCAGTACTACTGAATTAAGCTCCACAGGCTCTCCGGGTAAAGGACCGAGCAGTTCTTGCAGCTTCTCCCTCATTTGGAGCTTAACCGCTCCCTTGCCGAAATAAGATTCATGATGGCTCACGTTCTCGGCGTACAATCGCTCCAAAAACGCGTTAGGTCTTGTCAATGTCGAATTATCCTTTTCCTTAGACATGGGACATTTATACCCCTGCCCGATGCTTCGACACGTATTCACGAGAGAAATCCATATTCTCCATATCTACGCCTTCCAATGTCATATGTACGAGTGGTTTATGCTGACGCACCAAATCCATGAACATGCCGTAGTCCAGCATGCCTCTACCGGCAGAAACGGTCGTAAGCTTACCAGCCTCGTTCAGCTTCATATCCTTGGCATGCACACTTACAATTCGATTGCCCAGCAGACGAAAAGCTTCCTGCATGACCTCATGCTGGCGCTCGAAATTATCTTGGGTCATCAGGTTAACCGGATCGATAACGACTCCGATGTTGGAAGATGGAAATTCATCGATCAGCTCTGCCAACTGCGGCGCTGAACCAATCAAGTGACGATTTGCGGCTTCAAGACCGATGAATGCGCCCCACTTCTCTGCTTCCTCCACCAGTTCCTGAACAGCCGATTTCAGCCGTTTAGAGTAGCGATCATATTGATCCGTATCCGGAACGCCTACTTCTGTGGCTACAATCGCTGTGCCAAAATGTTTGGCCATACGAAGGTGTTCCTTAAACCGGTCTACGTTATGGCGGAATGCAGCGTCATCCAGCTCGATCAAGCTGACATAGCAGCCTAGAACGGGAATTTTCACTCCGTTTCTATCGAATGCTTCAGCGATACTGTTAGCCAATCCTGGGCTCAGCTTCCCCAAGCTGCAATCTACATCGGAAATCGCTTTGGATAAAGCGAGCTGAACATATTTATATTGATATGAGGCAACCTTGGCCGCCAGTTCCGCATAAGGAAGCGTTCCTACATTGTGTGCTAAAATGCCTACGGACATTTTCCAGTCATCTCCTTTTTGTATAGTAAACCACTTACCATGATACCAGTTTCAGACGCCGCATTAAAGTATAAAAGATAATCCGTTCCTATCGGTTTACCTGCTTATTGTGCAGCCCTGGTCTTCGCCTTTGAATAAATAAATGTATTGTCGGTCATATGCCCTTCTCCGTCGTAGGCAGCTGCAAAGAAAGGTCTGCCTCCGCAGTATACCGGCAATCGATTGCGTACACCTTGCAGCTCAGCTGCAAGATGGAGCAGCGCCAGCGGTTCCACCGCATCCAGCTTAGCATATTCATGATCGGCACTCGGCATAAACAGTCCTCTGTGGTTGCGATAAAGCAGCAGACGGTCCCCGATTCTTTGCGCAAGCTGTATAAATTTCCGCTCCTTTGTTGTCTTGAACAACTCAAGCATAACGAATAATCCATGAGGGTGAGTGCACTGTACTTCCATGTTCAAGGCAGGTCTTGTGCCTGCGGAATCTCCGATATTACCGAATCCTAGCCCTTCAGCCATACTTCTGGCAATCGTCCACAGCTCTTCATGTCCTGACAGACGATAAGCCGTTACGTAAGACCACAGCAGTAAGTAGTCGACCTTATGAGCTTGAAGCTGCTGCCCTTCTCGCCCGTAATAGCCGCTCTTCTCCATAACCAATCCGGTTAAGCGCGTACCGTTGGTCAGCATAGGATGAATGGTGTTATTCGAGGCATCATATGCGTATTGCCCATAAGCCAACAGGTCTTGCACAGCCCAATCCAGAAATTCTTTGCCGGCTTGACCCAGTGCTTCAGCCAAAGTCATCCGGCACAAAGCGGCCTCTCCGATGATCGTGTGCGCTTGGCTTGCCGTAGTTAAGGTTGCTTCAATAGGAGCATGCTCCTTCAATTGCTCGCCGAACTGATCAACGGCACGGTCTCCCCGCTGGCCAGGCAGCACCGAAATACTAAATTGGTAGCCCCCAAGACCCGTCTTATCATTTCTTGTTTCCACATATCGGTGAGCTAACCGCTTAGCCCACGTTAGCGGCTTCTCTTTGCCTCCAAAACGGTGCAGCATCGCAGCCGCATAGTACAGATCGCTGCCTGCATTAATGAAGGTCAAGCCCTTTCCCGTAAAAAACACAGGAGAATCGGCCTTATATTCCTGTTCCCAGATAGAATACTCCTGCCTATTCCTGTCAACGGGTTGGCCGTGACGGCTAAATTCAAGGTTGCTCCAATCAGCGATATGCCCTTCCCACATCGCTTCTATATACGAAGCGGTTGCCTTAGGATCGACACGATTCATCAGCTCGTAGTAAGGGTAGTGGCACTTCAATTCATGCTGCGGTCCCTTATCTGCCGCAAACACCTGCTGCTTACTCTCCAGATCAAAGGCCATATGGCCTCCCCAGCACATCAGACGGCCATAACGAAGCTTATCGAAGGAATAACGGACAGCGCTTTCAGCAGCAGTCTTATAACTAGCATCGCCTGTTATCTCACTCAAACCATCCAAGGTTCGCAGCCAGTTTTGCTGATTAGCCAAGTTAGACAATGTCCATGTCTGTCCCTCCGAGAGCCATCGAACCGGTTCATAGGTTTCCGAATGAACCCCGTCCGCAAATAAAGGAGTTGCCTCTGCGCCATATCGGTCGCGCGCTTTGTCCATCATCAAGTCAGCATACTGCTGCACCGCATGAATATATCTCTGTGCCGTCTGTTTGAAATTTTCTTTCATCATAACCACCTCCAATTGCTCTTTTACTTAACCTGATATGTACCTTACTAATACGTTGGCAAGATGAAAATATGCGCAGCAGCCGGGAGACTTGCGTCTTCTGGCTGCTGCGCATTCGCTGCCTGTTGTTCAATTGTACCGGGAAACCATTTTTTTTACCAGTTATAGCATACGCGGTTTGATAATCACTAGATCACATTTTTTCAGCCACACTAGATTTCACTTATTCATTAAATGCATAAGTTTTTATATTTATTATGCATTTCCATCATAACAACTCCTGTGTTACAATTGGATTGTCATAAAGTGTTCAATTAACCAAACTTCGGAAGGTGATGCTTGTGCATACGGATATTGCTGTACTTGTTTTTATTTTATTGCTATCCGCTGTATTATATCTGCCTAGATTTTTCATCTCCCGAAGCAAACGCAGTCATCCCAAAGTAACGAATATTGAAGAATTTCGGGCTACACACAGAGATAGAGAGAGAATCAGACAGTCCGAACTAAATAAAAAGAGGCTTCCCTGAGTTCACCAACTCTTGGGAAGCCTTTTTTCTTAGAGCATACCGTTAGCATAATCTGCCGTTGAAGCGTGTAGTGAAGCGTTACTTTTTACCAGTCTTTGCATAAGCGGCTTCGTATTCCTTTATCACATTGTCTCCGCCAGCCTTTAGCCATTTATCGATTTCTGCCTGCCACCCTGCATCATCGATTTTACCCATAATGTATCTCGTTTGAGCATCCCAAATCATTTGATCCAACTCTTTACCTCGCTCGGAGACCGTTGCGGATGTCAACGTTAGCGCAGGATTCGGAATCGCATATTTAATATTTTCGCGAGTCATCTTGGTTCCTTTTTCACCAAGCGGGGTGTCTTTCTGTTCAGCCACATTGTAGCCTTCGATATTAACCAAGTTGTCGCGGTACGGCTTCACATCTCTTTGATACGCTGTCAAATCGGTAAATTCGGTCTTATCGCCATCCACTTTCTTGTAGTGCTTCCCTTCAATTCCGCGCAGCTGCAGCGTCGACATTTCAGGATCCATTAGCATATCCAAGAAAGCCAGAACCTTCTTCAGCTCTTCTTCGGTTTTGACTGAAGTTTTAGGGATAGCGAGAAAACCAAAATTGCCCGGCTCACCAGCTAGACGAATACCTTGCGGACCTGTAAAGGGAGCAACATCATACTCTCCCGTAGGTGCCGATTTCACCAATTTATCCTGGTAGCTCTTTCCATTGTTATAAACCCCGTTCAGCTTCATGCCGACTCTGCCGGAATCCATCAGCTTGATCGCTTCAGAATCATCAAATACAGCAAAGTCCTGGTTGATTGATTTTTCCTCATACAGCTTTCGGAACATTTTCAAGACATCATAATAAGGCTTAGTCATAAATTCCGGGGTGAATTTGCCATTCTCCACTCCCCACCGGTTCGGAGCACCCTGGCTTACTGCAATACGAGTAATGACCGGCTGAGTACCTTCATTGTACTTTTTAAATAATACGGTACCGAAGGTGTCATTTTTCCCGTTCTTATCCGGGTCATTCTGCGTTTGCGCCTTCAGCACGTTATACCATTCATCGACGGTCGTCGGGAGCTTCAATCCCATCGAATCAAACCAATCCTTGCGGTATACGATCCCTGCACGACCGATATCACGGAAGTTAGGAATCCCGTAAATTTTTCCTTCCACAGAAATATTATCAAAGTACTGCGGGTTTTGGACGGATAAATTTTTATAATTTTTAAGGAATGGACCGATTTCCCAGAACAACCCGGATTGTATGGCGCTGATGGTCGTCGGAACATAGTTGACCTTCATAATTTTGGGCATTTCATTGGCTGCTATCATTACGTTAACTTTATCGTCAAAAGCGGACTGCGGAATCCACTGAATATCCAGCTTCGTATTCGTATACTTCTCAATGGCCTGCTCAATATCATTGCCCTTATTCGGAGGGTCCCCAACCTGCATTAATGCCATGGATAAGTTGAACGGACTATTCGCAGTAGTTTGACTGGTCTTGCTGTTTGCGCCTTCCCCGCAGCCTGCTGCTATTCCGGCTGTTAGTACAGCTGTGCTGAGAACGGCCACACTTTTTTTCAGTTTCACTCACGACCCTCCTAAGAACAATTCATCATGGTTTACCCTTCGCGGCAGCGTAAGCCTCTTCATACTCTTTAATCATCAAATCTCCGCCTGCTTTACGCCATTTGTCGATTTCCGCCTGGAATCCAGCATCGTCAATCTTACCCATTATATACTTTGTTTGAGCATCCATCATTAAAATTTCGAGTTCTTTCCCTTTCTCCGTATAGGTCGCCGAGTCCAGACTTAAAGCCGGATTAGATACCGCCGATTTCAAATTGTCTTGAACGATTTTTACGCCTTTTTCACCTAGCTCCGTATCCTTTAAAGGAAGCACATTGTAGCCTTCATTATTAAACAAGCTGTCTCTATAGGGCTTTACTTCTTTTTGAAAGGCCGTAAAATCTTTCATTTCTGTTTTACCATCAGATGTTTTGACAAAGTGTTTGCTCTCCACACCACGGAGCTGCAATGTAGACATCTGTTCATCCATCAGCTTGTCCGCAAATGCGAGTATTTTCTTCAAATCCGCTTCGGTTTTCACCGTTGATTTCGGGATGACGTACAGCCCGTTGTTGCCTACTTCGCCCGCTACTCGAACCCCTTTAGGACCTGTTGGCGGCATAACATCGAACTTACCATTCGGATTGTTCTTCACCAGACGATCCTGCATACTTTTGGCGTTGGTAGAGACGGCGATCCGAATAGCTCCTTTGCCTGTATCGTAAGCCTTTTCAACCTCTGCATCATCCAGAACTGCGAAGTCTGGATTAATCAGCTTTTCACTATACGCTTTTCTAAACAGCTGCAGCATGCTTATAAATTCTTTAGTCATAAATTCAGGTGTAAACTTCCCGCTGGCGTCTACTCCCCATTTATTCGGAGCACCGAAGCTCGTTGCAATTCGGGTTGTCACAGCCGCAGAGCCATCATTGTATTTTTTGGCGAGAACCATCCCGTATGTATCCGCCTTACCGTTTTTGTCCGGATCCCCCGTAGCCACTGCTTTAAAAACGTTATACCATTCCTCCGGCGTTGTCGGAGGCTTAAGTCCTAGCGTATCAAGCCAATCTTTACGATAGATAACGGCACTTCGGGCAATATCCCGATAGATGGGAAGACCGTAAATTTTACCATCCACCGCAATATTATCGTAAAACTGGGCATTTTGTGCGTACAAATTTTTAAATTCCTTCAAATAAGGACCGATCTCCCAAAATAAACCGGATCTCATCGCGCTAATGGCTGTTGGAATATATTTGACTCTAAGCATCATCGGCATCTCGTTGGACGCCATCATAATATTGACTTTATCGTCATAAGCTGCAGTCGGGATCCATTGAATATCCAAATTCGTGTTTGTGTATTTCTCCAGAGCCAATTCCACTTCGTTATCTTTCTCCGGAACATCGCCAACCTGCGCCGTAGCGATACTTATGGTGAATGGAGGATTGTCGGCACTTTTTCTAGCCGAATCGGTGGTGCCTGTCTTTCCACTGCTGCAGCCTGTGATGATTCCATTCAATAATAATAGAGCCAAAGAAGATACAGCCCATTTCTTGCTCTTCATTTCTTAAGGTCCTCCCATTTAAATTTATATCCGCTCAACAACCCAATAATATACTAAAAAAAATATCACGAAGCATTTGTACAAAGCGTTGGAATGGCCTGCACTCTTCACTTTAGCCCCATTTAATTTCAGAAGCGCTTATTGATTAAAAAAGGCTGTCCCTTTTCATCGCTGATGAACTTTAGGGGCAGCCCTTCTTTGTTTGCTCAATCAAGAGTTATCTTTATTATACTGATCACGATACTGTCCCGGTGTCATGCCGACGATTTTACGGAAGGTTCGTATAAACGCTGTCGTATTCGTGTAGTTCAGCTTTTCGGCGATTTCCGATATTTTCAAACTCGTATTCTCCAGCCAGGTTTTGGCTGTATTCATGCGGTATTCAGCCAAATATTCGCTGAAATTAATGCCCATCTCTTTCTTGAACACCCGGCTTAAGTAGACAGGATGGAAGTTCAATATCGATGCGCAAGCTTCAAGCGAAATATCCTGATCAAATCGTTCATGCACCAGCTTCACCATTTGATTGGCGATATTGACGTACTGAGACTCGGCCTGATGATTCAAGAAACCGATAATCGGCTCAAACAGCTCGACCTTAAACCATTTAATAATATCCTCTAGCGTATTTAATTTGAGGAATTGGTCTATCGTCGCTTTACTGCCGAGCACCTTTTTCACAGAGCCTCCCTGCTCCTGTACAAGCTGGTATACCTTAGAAATCAGCTGCATCATAAGAGCCGGATACTCATTAAAATGAATGCCTTTCTCTACAATAGCGGCAATATATTTATCAAACACCATATCGACTCGGTCAACTTCACCCAGCTTGAGTGAATTGACGAGCTGATCCTCGAGCAGCTTCAACTGAGTGTAGACTGTAATCTCCATTTCTTTCTTGCCTGCGTCAATATCCTCGTAATGGACTATGATTTCATGACCTAAGCTGATTCTGCATTTCAATGCCTCAAGGCATTCTCCGTAAGCCCGTACCGATTCGGTTGCTTTTTCGAATGGTCGGCTTATTCCAATGCTGATTGGAAGCTGCAGAAACTCATGAATCTTTTGCTTAATCATTTCAGCCGTCTGGAAGAAATACGCTTTGCGCTCAGCTTCATTGTCCAACCGACAAACGAGCAGAGTCACTTGCGATTGATCCAGCAATACGGGACTAAACCTATCCTGCTGCGGAATCAGCTCTCCAACCATATTGTTAATAGCAAACAACAGGAGCTCCTTATCATGATCGCGGTACCTGCTCTCCTGCAGTGTGTCGATTTGTACCGTTAGGACACCAAGACATTTCCACTCCATTGGAAACCCGAACGTTTGCGAACGGTAGGCGAAGTCGCTATCCGAAATTTGTCCTGTAAACAGCTTCAGCACGAGAAACTCTTTAAGTTGGCTGAATTGCCCGCGCACCTGCTGCTGCAGCTGTTTCTCCGTACTGAATAATGTTCGGAAGCGCTGCTCGATCCGGACAATTTCGTCCTTATGCTCCTGACCTTCGACTTCGATTTGCTTCGTAAATTCGAATAATCTTTTAATAGGAGAGTACATACGTCTGCTGCCGTAGAAAGCAAGAATACCTACCAAAACAAAGATGATCGTGCATGCGATAAAAGTAACCCAAGCAATTTTCTTAGACTGCTTCGTAATATCATTGATGGATACGGCAGATATGTAAGTCCATCCGTTATACGGAGAAGATCGGTACGAAATACCTAATTCCTTATCATTAACATAAGCGTTAAAGAAGCCGGAATCTTCCTGTGTATCGCGAACCCTGTCAGCTACCAGCGCATGAATAGCCTGATTGTTATCTACCTCATTATCCTCCAATAGGAAGTTATGACCCTCCCTATCCAATACGTATACTTCGCCTAGTTTTTTATTGTTCACCAACAGGTTTTTAACCTGGCTGTTCAATATTTCTACAACAAGAAGACCTTTGGGCTGGTTGGTCATAGGGATAACTGGAATTTTATAAACCATCCGAATTACCGGCAGCGTAGAAGCTTCTTCAGTGTTGCCATCCTCGTCGACAGGCTTGTCCTGCGATTTCGGATTTTGGGTAATCCAGAACAAGCTATTTGGATACTTCGCATAAGAAGTCAGAACATCCCGGTCAGGGTGAGTGCTAAGACGTCGGAATGTAGAGAAACTGACCATCCAATCCATATTGAAGTTAATCAGATAAGCTTCCCTAACACTAGTAAACGTCTGCAGGTTGTACAGACCTTTGGATAAATCGCGGAGCTTCGCGAAGTCGTCATAGCTCAAATTCTCGTTCACGGACGAAGCGACCAACGGTGAATTTACAAATTGAAGAGAGGTGAGCTCCAACGTTTTCAGAACCTGCTCGACCCTCATCTGGGTTTGCAGCAAAACCTGCATGTTTCCTTCCTTGACTTTATCCTCAATATCGCCTGAAGCTATAAAATAAGAAATAAGGCCAATGGAAATAACAGGAATCGCCGCTACTATGAAAGTAAAACTGATCAAACGCACTAAATATTTCGGCATCTGACGATTCCCTCCTGTAAGCAGCCTGGCAGCTCTAGCTGCACTCTATTTAATGAAACCGCTTAACATCCTGCAAAGAACGATTGGAAGCGGAGATGGGCTATATGAATATACTACAACCTCAGTACTACGGATTACTTGCTGTGCATGAGACGAAAGTCCCGATTGCTCAATTTGGTTTGTATGACAAAACTGCCTTTTGAAGGCTCCGGTTCATTATACAGCAATGCTTAGGGTACTGCAATCAACATCGGTTTGTCCTATTCCTTAAAAAACAGTGATCTTTTACATAAAAATTCACTTTTTATTACTGCAGTTCCTTTCTCTATCTTGGTATACAATGGGATTACAATCCATAGTCCAAATTTAACTTTGTAGCCAAATAAAAAGAGCATTATCGGAATGCACCCCGATAATGCCTTATTTGCTACACTATAATCTTTATTTCTTCTTCTCCGTTTCAATCGCTTTGTTCGCCGTCTCTTCCGCTTTCCGCAAGGCGGAATTGATATCTGTCGCATCGGTAGCCACTTCTACAATGGCAGCTTCCAATGGTTTTTGAGCAAGCGGCTCTAAATAGCTGCGTGACGAGCTAGCTGCCGGAGTAAGGAAGTAAGTGGATTGGAAATTAATGTTTTTTACTTTCAAATCCTGACCCATTGCTTTACGAATCTGATCATTTTTCAATGAGGTCATCTCTCCGCGTTTGGATACAATCATTTGATATTCGTCGGAGGTCAAATATTTGATTACTTCCATAGCTGCGTCCTGCTGCTTGGAGATGGACGCGATATTCCAGAACGTCGGATAAGATTGCGGTCCTGTTTTCGGTGAATCCTTAAACACCGGAGAAGATACCATGTTCCATGTCATTTGATCCAGCTCATTCGTGTTAGCCGAATACAGGTCGGACAAATAGACGAACATGGCGAGATTTTTTTCTTTATAAAACTCATTCTTGTACGGCATTTTGTTGGAATTGGAGGCAACGTATTTTTTGTAGTCCGGCATATCGCCCTGTGCTTTGTAAATCCCCTGATATATTCGTTTCCAACGATCATCCTGCGCCAAAGATTTCTCCGTTTTCGGATCTACCGCACCTACTGAAAGCTGATTTAACCGAATATAGTGCAGAGGTGAAACGACGAGACCCAAATAAGTTTTTCCGTTATCCGTTCGGGTCAGCCGTTTGGCAATATCAAGCGTTTCTTCCCAAGTCATACCGTCCTTAGGGTAAGCTTCTCCGAAACGATCGAATATTTCCTTGTTATAATAAGTAACCATCGTCATATCGTTAACAGGCAAACCGTATATTCCGCCTTTGGCCAATTGGCGCATAACATCGATCGACCCTTGGTCGAAACGGTTTAAATCAACATTATGCTGCTTAAGCTTATCGCTGATATCCATGGCCAAACCTGGATTGATGAGCCCATCAAATATATTCCCGGAGCTTTCGTATATGATGTCAATAGGAGTGCCTGCGGTCATTAAATCGGTGATCAAACTTCCTGTAGCCTTTTTAATGTATTTGAACGTGTAATTAGGAAACTTGGCTTTCAAATATTTGCCGTAGTTCGCCTCGAACGACTCTTCGCTCAGCGCGCCGCTGGATGTAATGGTTAAATCCGCTTTTTCCGGAGCCAAGGATTGCTGCTTGGGGGCTTCTTCCTTCTTCCCGCTGTCTGTGCCGCTGCTTCCACTGCCGCTACCACCTGAACCGTTGCCGCCACAAGCGGATATCGTCAAAGAAAGAATGGCTAACCATGCAATAGATATTGCGGCTCTTCTTTTATATTTTACTCTGCCCTTTCCCACGTTCATTCGGACCCCTCCTAATTTGTTCTTGAAGCTCTTTTTGAACTTTCAACAACAGAATATAAGAGCGGATGGTTACGGTCTATCATCTTATCTATACTTATGTATCAAAAATGATCTAGTGATTATCATCGTAAACCCATGATTATTCAGGTCACGCAGCTATTCAAATACAGGGTCAGCTCCCCTTTCTGTGATATAGCCCATTTCTTCAAAGATCGGCTTTCTGCCGTATTTCATTCTGAACTCGCCTGGTGTCATCCCTTGCCCTTTGCGGAAGGATCGTATAAAGTTTTGCGAGTTTTTATACTGCAGCTTACAAGCGATTTCCTTCACCGGCAATCCTGTTTCAATCAGCCATTTGCGCGCCATTTCATGCCGTTGCTTGGCTAAATACTCGCTGAATGTAATATTCATTTCTTTATTAAACAGGCCGCTTAAGTAATTAGGATTGTAATGCAGCCGGGAGGCTACGGTTTCTAGTGACAGATCTGTATCGTACTCTTCTCGTATCATAGTTACGATTTGATCAAGCAGATTTTTTTTGTATGATTTCATGTTCCCCTCTAATGTAGTCAGACATGGATCCATTAACACTTGCTTAAACCAACGTTCGATTTCTGCTTCGGACTGCAGTTTTATTACTTGCTGGATCAAGGATGTCCGGCTGTTTTGCCAAATATCGTATACGATTCCCCACTGCCGCATGTGCTCCATAAATGCAAACAATAGACGTACCATGGACATTTCCAGCGTTTGCGGGTTGCCTGCATGATGAACCATTTCTTTGACAACCTGGTGCAGAAGATTATCCGCCCTCTCGATTTCACAATGCTTGACAGCCTCTAACCATTCCTGCTCCAGCTCATGAGGCAGCGGATAGCCGTTCATTGTTCCTGCAAGAGGCTCTTCATAATAGTAAATTGACTGTTCTTTCGTCCAAATCCGATATTTAAAAGCTTCCAGGCTTTCTTGGTATGCATTAGGAATACTCATTTTGTCTACAAACACAGCACTGACCCCAACGCTTAGTTTCAGTGATAAATATTGCGATACCGCGGTCTGAATCATTTCGACCCAAGTATCCATAACGGCCCTGAATGTATCTTTGCTCTGGCATGGATCAGCCGTCAAAAGTACAATCTTATCTTCGATCGAGACCGGCGTTAGTCGTGAGGAGGAAGGAATAAGCTCCTCTATCACATTACGGATGGCAAACAGCAGCAAATCCCGGTCATTCTCAGCAAAACGGGTATGTTCTATTGGCTCCATCCGCAGCGTCATGACCGCAAACAGCCTTTGTTCGCTAGGAGCCCCTCCGATCAGGGCCAGACGCGAATGCAGCTCCGGCTGTGTATAGCCTCCGAGAAATAGCTGCTGCAGAAAATAGCGGTTCAGTTGAGCCGCCTGATCATCCAATTGATGCTCTAAGCGCCTTTTCATTTCAGTCAAATATTGCAGCTGCGCTTCCATTACGACATCCTTATGACTATCTCCTTGCTTCTGATTAAGTGCAGCTACGTAAATGAATTGCCTCTGCAAGTAAAATAGCCCCATCATCATCAAAGCCATACTGCCTGAGATGAGCATAAACAATTTCCAAGATGAATCTTTCCCTGTAAACAATTCCGCAATAGCCAATGTGGCGCTGCAAATAAAACAAAGACTAAGGCATTTGTACAAGAGCTTGCTTGCTCGAAGCAAAGTATCAACCTCCTTGGGAAACAACTGCTTTCATCATCTATCCCCATTCTAGCTAATTTTGTATGGCACACCATCAGCCTGATTTAACTTGTTCATGAGGAACCTGTAAAAAGCTGTTTGGGCATATGGATGTTACAGGGAAAAGACACATAAAACGGCTGAAAAAACGGCTTTTTTCAAGAAAGTGCAAACAAATCAATAATGTTTAAGGAAAATGATGGGCAATATCAAGAATCTTCAATTGAACGGCAGGACATATTTTAATAAGATGAGTAAAATCGCAGTATTATACGAACTAACTGAAGGTTGGAGAGATGACTTATGGAAAAAAGATTATATCATGGTGCCGCCTTTTATCCGGAGCTTTGGAGTGCAGATGTAGTTGCTCAAGATATAAGGCTCATGAAAGAAGCAGGCATTAACGTAGCGCGGATCGGAGAATTCGCTTGGTCCAAGATGGAACCCGAAGAAGGTAGAATTGATATGAGCTTCTTCGTAAATGTGATCAATCAACTGTATGACAACGGCATTCAAACCGTGATGTGTACCCCGACGCCCACCCCGCCCATTTGGTTTACTCACGGGCATCCGGAGCGGATGTATGTAGATGAGAACGGCACTGTGATGGGCCACGGCTCGAGACAGCATGCGTGTACCAATAACGCTTATTTCAGAGAAAGAGCCGCCATCATTACCGAACATATCGCTAAGGCCGTAGGCCCTCTGCCGGGTGTCATCGGTTGGCAGATCGATAACGAATTCAAGGCGCATGTAGCCGAATGTATGTGTGAGACCTGCAAAGGCTTGTGGCATCAATGGCTGCAAGAGCGCTATGGTACCGTTGAACAGTTGAACGAGGCTTGGGGAACCGACATCTGGAGCGAGTATTACCACACGTTCGATCAAGTTCCGCAGCCGGGAGCAGCACCATTCCTGCACAATTCTTCATTAAAAACGATGTACCAGCTGTTCTCATTTGAAAAAATAGCCGAGTTTTCGGATGAGCAGGCTGCCATCATCCGTAAATATTCAAAAGCACCGATCACTCATAACAGCAGCGTAGCCTTCCACGTAGATAACGAGCGTTTATTCAAAAATTTGGATTTCGCCTCATTCGATACGTATGCTAACTTTGATAATTTGCCGGGATACTTAATCAATTGTGACCTATTCCGAAACTTCAAACATGGCAAGGATTACTGGATTATGGAAACGAGTACTTCGTTCAGTGCTTCGTTAGAAAGCTACGCCAAGCCCCATCCGAACGGTTACTTGCGTTCCGAAGCGGTGGCTGCCTATGCGCTGGGCGCAGAAGCGTTTTGTTACTGGCTGTGGCGCCAACAGCGAGCAGGCTGCGAGCAGCCTCACGGCTCCGTGCTGAGCGCATGGGGCAAACCGACTGTCGGCTACCAAAGTGTGCTGGAGGTCGAGCAGGCTCGTAAGCAGATCGAGCCCATCATCGTTGCTTCACGTCCAACTCAAGCGGAAGTTGCCATTACGTATTCGGATAAGGCCAAAGCGTTCCTCAAAACAGAACCTCACCGCAAGCTGAATCATCGGGGCATCGTGACTTCCTTTTACGAACGTTTCGTCTCTATGGGGATCCATCGTGATCTGACTCCGGAAGGAGCTGATCTTGACGGCTACAAGCTGCTCTTCACTCCATTCCTACATTACGTTTCTCCAGAATATAGAGAACGTGCTAAAGCACTTGCTGAACGGGGTGGAATTTGGGTCATAGGCCCTCTTACGGGAGGCAGAACGGAAAATCATACGATTCATACCGATGCTGCATTAAGCCAAGAGTTGGAACAGCTGGCGGGTGTAGAAACTTTATTTACGTATCCAATGGAGGGCACCGGTACGCTCGGCAATGCATTCGGTGTATCTGCGTCACTGAGCATGTGGAGCTCAATATTTGAAGCAAAGGGCGCTTCCACAGTCGGTACTCTGGAAGAAGGTCTGACACCAGGCAAAGCCTTTATTACCGAACACCGCTGCGGCAAAGGTAAAATCGTGATGCTAGGCTCTCTACCGATCGGAGAGGAAGGCGATCTGCTGCTAAGAAAGCTCATTGATCATTATGCTGTAGAAGCCGGTGTAACGCTTAGAACCGATGTGACACCTGGCACCATTGTAGCTCCGCGGCATACAGACACTCATGAACAGTGGGTCATCGTCAACATGAATGGTAACGGCGGAACCGTCACCCTACCTGAGCAAGGAATGGATATTTTAACGCAAACGAATGTTCAGCCAGGTAAGCTGGAGCTGGGTCCATTCGAATATCGTATCGTACAATTTCCTCGGCAATAATTTCATTGAAGACGCGAAAAAAGCTGATTCCCCTTAGGGTGAATCAGCTTGAGTCTGACGAGAGAAACCTAAGAAACTTGAAATTGTCAATATACTCCGATAGGGCATGCCCCTCCAACCGCTGTTGAAACCCGTGAATTTGATTAGAATTAGCGGTATTTTCACGAATTTCAAAGGCGGACGTAAACTCCTCCGAGGCATGCCCTACCTCCCTATATAGCCAATTTCTCGTGGAGATAGGCTTATCGACAGCCTGGAGCTGATTCCCCTTTGCGTGAATCAGCTTTTTATTTTAGCGGGTAACAGTCAGCTTAACATCGTCGATTCCAAAATGATTCAACGTATTGACTAACGCCAACCTCATTTTTTCCTTATTGGCTTGCTGCTCATCCTCTCTGGTCATATGGATCGTAATTTCTCCAAAGCTTCCATTGAACCTTACCAGCTCGAGCGCCGCCGATCCAGGAAACGGATTCTCAAGGCCCTCTTTACGTGCTTGCAACAAAACCTGAACCGCTGTTATACGCGGCGCCCGAACAGAAGTTTTATTAGGATGCTGTACTTCAACAGCCTCAATGGAATCTTGGTTATACAGGTAAACTGTATAAGTCTCCATACTCTCTGCGTTCGCTTCGTACGATTGCCCTTTAGTGATCTCTTCATTATTCAGTTGTTCTATAAGCCCAAGGATAAGCTCCGTTTCCTGGAACCCCTCCACCCGGTACAGCTCTTTGCCATCATGATCAAGGAATAGCGTAGTCGGATTGGTCTTGATGCGGTATTCATTCGTAATCTCGATTTGAATATCGACATATACCGTTTCTAACTCTATTGTGCTCACTCTCTCTTTGACTTCCCTTAATACGGTTCCCATAGACCTTCCGGTCGGACATGCACTCAATGTGAATAAGACGACTTTATTTACTTTCATACTTGGCACCTCGACTTTTTCTTGTAGTTATGGACTCGTCATTTCCATAGTAACATATAGGATACGGTACCGGGTATTCGTAAAGACTGAGGTGCGATATTTATTGATCAATCAATAACTAAAGTTTAAACGAAAACTTTCTCTCCTTCAATGCCAACACAGTCGAGGTAATCCCCTCCTGGAACGGCGTTGCGGTGATCGGCCCGATGAAGCGTTTGTATTTATCTCCACTAAGCGTAAGCGGCTCTTCGGTTAAATAAAGCATCTCGACGACTTCTTTCATGACGGGCATGCTCATGCCTAGCAACGATAAACCTAATTTTTTCAAAGGAATGACCGGATTAGCATGACCACTTGCCGCTCGAGCAATCCGTACGATCTCTCTACCAGAAATGAGCCCAGCCCCCGGTATATTCCAGTTTTGTCCGTAAGCGAAGTCTTTACATGCCAGCTCGGCAACCATCTTAGCTGCATCCGGTAAATAGACGAATTCTCGAGGAACGTGCATGTTGCCAACGAAAAGGGCCATTTTCCCGGCAGCAATCGCTTCCAGGGTTGAACCTAAATACGATGCTTCATTAGCTGTAGGTCCATAATAATCGGGCAAGCGAACAATCATGACTTTTGCGTTACTCCACCTTTTACTGAATAACATCCGTTCATAATCCAGACGAACTTTTCCTTTTTTCGTATGAGGCTGTTTAGGATGCTCTTCTGTGACAAGATCCATCTGTTTTTTTCCATAAGGATAAATCCCATCAATCGCTACAACTTTAATGGCGAGTTGTTCTGCTGCTTCCATTACCGATTCGCCTAACGGTATCAACTTGGCTGCCATCTCATGATAAGGTACATTCGCGCAATGGAATAGTACGTCTGCGCCGCCTGCTTGAGCTACAATTTCTTTAGAGCACAATGCATCCCCTACGGCAAGCGTCAAATGTGTGGGATTCCCAAGTCCTTCGGCTAATTGTTCCAATTTCTGACGAGAACGCCCAAAAGCAATGGTACTTACTCCGCGTTTGACAAGTTCCTCCGTAATCGCTGCTCCCGTCCCGCCTGTTGCTCCAATTACTATTGCTTTTTCCATTATTACCGACCTCATTTCATTTTGTTATTGATCAATCACTAACTTAAACTCATCATATCATCCAGTTATTGATTAGTCAATTACTAAAATGACACTTTCTTTGGTGAGGGAGACCTTTTTTCGTTTCCCTCACGTTTCTTTTAATTCAGGCATGCTAATGGCTTCCGCAATGTTGCATAACATCCCTCTAGCCAGAAATAACATCGTTCTTTCTTCAGGATTCATGATCTCTGCCTTACGGAAAGCTTCAAGCACGATTTGACGTACTTCCCGAAATCCATTCCGCATTGTATCACGGATAGAATCTTCTTGGATTGTCTGTGCTTGCATCTGAAGAAATACCTCATTGCGGTAATCTTCGAGAATTTTCTCATATGCACTAATTAAATCTGTCTCGAGCTTCTCCGGGGAAGCAGACTCAACGACATGGCGAAAAGATTCAATAATACGCCCCCACGAAACCTCCAATGCAGTCATAAGAAGCGCTTCTTTTGTTGGGAAGAATCGAAAAATATAAGGCTGCGATATAGTCGCCCGTTCAGCGACCTGTGCTGTAGTTGCCCGATAATAACCAATCTCAGCAAACACTTCGATTGCGGCGGAAATGATGTCTGATCTGCGGTTAACAGGGGTCGTTGCGTCTTTAGCCATGAAGATCTAACTCCTCTGCAGTTTGTTAGTGATTAATCACTTTTTATGAGTATAATGGAAAACAGATGTTGTTGCAATTCATCAATCTGGCAAACTAACCTGCCCAGTAGCTGAGAAAAGGTGTTGGAACTATAACCTCATCCGAAACAGAGCCACGGCCACAAAAATCCGACTTGCCCATAGCAAGTCGGATTCCAAGTATCTAAATTCCTATAGGTTTCATCGGCTTTAGTAATGCATCGTGAACACTGCCGTTGCTTCCAACCACATGTTGCACACTCAAATTGTAAGGATTCCCCAATGTGTCGGTGACTCTGCCACCGGCTTCTTCTATAATAAGAACTCCTGCCGCAATATCCCACGCGTTAAGTCCGTACTCCCAGAAGGCGCCAAGCTTACCAGCTCCGACATAGGCCAGATGCAGTGCTGCCGATCCAAGGGAACGGATAGAGCGACACTGAGGAGCGATCTCCTGAAGGCTTGTCATTACCGCCTGGCGGTTCGCCGCTTTGGATGGGAACCCTGTTCCTACTACCGTTTGTGCCAGTTCGACCGCATCGGAGACGGCAATCGGGTTACCGTTCATAAAAGCGCCTTTCCCTTTTTCCGCCCAGAAGATTTCGTCCCTGCACGGGTCATAAATGACTCCGACAATAAGCTCTCCGTAGGAAGCCAGCGCAATGGATACGGTAAAGCCCGGAATCCCTTGCACGTAATTATTCGTGCCATCAATCGGATCGACGATCCAGATGAACGGCTCTGTCTTCGCCTGCTCCAACCGGTCAGCCAGCTCTCCAGCATGGGCGAATGATTCTTCTTCTCCGAGAAAACCATGCTCCGGGTAAGACTCCATCAAGCGCTGTCGTATCAGCTGCTCCGATGCTCTGTCAATCTCCGTTACAACATCGAAGACGGAGCTTTTTTGCTCGGTTGAGAAATCCGAATTCATCTTGGAGTGGATCATTCGTCCCGCTTCTCTCGCTATTCTTCCTGCTGTTTCCAAATAGCTCATGCCAGCTCTCTCCTCTTCTCGATAAAATCTCCAATGATCGCAGCAATGGCATGCCGTTCATGGTGCACGGTAACCGCATCGGCGGCTGCCGCCAATTGAGGATGGGCATTTTCGACCGCATACCCGAAGTCTGCTTGCCGGATCATCGCCAAATCGTTCAAGTTATCACCGACTGCTATCGTGTAGGGCTGATCGATTCCCAATATTCGCAGGAGCTCTACCAGAGCCGTTCCTTTGGTCGTATACTGAGGCAGTATTTCCAGATAATTCGATTCCGAGTAGACCATCTCACAAGGCAAGCCGCTATCCAGAACGACCTGCTCCAATTGCTTGGCCTTATCTATCGAGGAGCTGATAATCATCACCTTGGTTACAGGCTCCGCTATAATGTCGTCGGAGAAGGGCAAGCACACCACGCCATCTTTGTTCTCATGTTTTTCCAGAACAGCGTTGCGAACGGGTGCGTAGACTTGACCGTTACGATATACAAGCAGCGCTAAATCATCTGAGCCTGTCAGGCTTTCCATGAATCGGGACCACAACATAAGGGGTATCGTCAGCTTTTTCTCATACAATACTTTTTTCGTTACAGGATCAACAATCTTGGCCCCGTTATATAAGATGACAGGCACATCCACGCCAAGCTTTTGAACAAAAGGCTCTACCGCATCCTCCATTCGTCCTGTTGCTAAAGTAAACAAACCGCCCATTTCCTTAAACCGCCTAATGGCATTTTCATTCTCGGGACTAATTTGCTGCGTTTGATTCAATAAAGTTCCGTCCAAATCGGAAATGAGTAGTATATTTTTCACATGTTCCAGCCACCCTGTCTGTTTTATATGGAAAGCGAATTCTCTTTACTTCCATTCGTTTTCAGGCCTGAGATCAGCTGGGATTCCAAAGAAATAACAACGTCCATAGCAGCGATTTGTTCCATTGCGGAAACCAGCTGCTCCTGCTTTTTCATTTTCAAGCTAAAATGCAGGTTCATGGATGGTGAAGCGGAGCTCTCACTAGACGAATGCTCATCAGGCATCATTTTCAAATTGGCAATCTGAACATCATGATCACCGAAGATGGACGCGATGCGGCCCAAGGTGCCCGGCTTATCAATAATCTGGATATCGACATCGTGATATCTGCGGTTTCTCATCAGATGCTTCTCCCATTTATTCAGCAGGAACAAGCTGATCAGAACGAGGAAGGTACAGAAGAACGCACCAGTGTAAAATCCTGCGCCTACACTCAAGCCGATGGCTGCCACAACCCATACCGAAGCGGCTGTCGTCAAGCCCTTGATCATATTGCCGTTGCGAAGAATAGCTCCCGCTCCCAGAAAACCGATACCACTGATAACCTGTGCCGCCAAGCGGGCAGGGTCCGTACGTACATTCGCCTCATTGACAAATTGGGAAAAGCCGTAGCTGGACAGCAGCATGATCGTAGTCGATCCGAGGCAAACCAAAATATGAGTGCGAAACCCTGCCGCATGGTTGCTCCATTCCCGTTCCATCCCGATCAAACCGCCCAACACGACGGCCAATATCATCCGGAGCACCAGCTCCCAGTGAGTAATTTCCCACACGCTTCCGCTTACCATTGTCAATGTCTTTCTCTCCCAGCTCAGTAAATTAAGTTATTTTCATATAATATTTCGTTTCAGCTCGCTGCTTGGTGCAGACTCGTTAGTTCGTGGAATGAGCCTTCCACTCTCTTTGTCGTACACGTTCACTTTCTCCGGCGGGATTGTAACCCATACAATCTTGCCGACCGGATAATCCATTTCTCCAATCAATTTAACCAGCAGCAGATTGTCTCCGCGCGTCGTAAGCTGAATGAGCGTTTCCGAGCCTGCGGGCATCACCGAATAAATACTTAATGGGAACGCTCCCTCGGTTTTGTCCGGCGATATGCGAATATCCTCCGGGTAGACGGCCAATACGGTCTTGCTGGATAAAGGCTGAACACCTGGAATGACCATGGTACCAAGCTCTGAATCCGCTGTCATATTGCCATTATGATACGCTGCGTCGGCATCGATAAAATTGATTTTGGGATTGCCGATGAAGTCCGCAACCCGCAAATCGACCGGATGGCGATAAATGTTCCTTGGCGTATCCACCTGCACGAGGTTACCCTCGAAGAAAATGGCTATCTTGGTAGACATCGTTAACGCCTCGACTTGATCATGAGTAACGTAGATGATCGTCGTTTTCAACTCACGGTGCAATCTCTTCAGTTCCGCTCTCATCTCTAGCCTCAGCTTCGCGTCCAGATTGGAGAGCGGCTCGTCAAGCAATAAGATTCTCGGTTCGGTTACAATCGCTCGCGCAATTGCAACCCGCTGTTGTTGACCGCCGGACAGCTCAGAAGGATAGCGGTCTTTGTACTGAATAATTCGCATTTTTTCCAAAGCGCTTTCCACCTTGGTGCGAATTTCCACCTTGGGTGTTTTGTTAATGGAAAGTCCAAAGGCGACGTTATCGAATACCGTCATATGAGGCCACAAAGCATAGCTTTGGAATACAAGATTCAATCCGCGCTTGGAAGGCGGAGCGTAATAGCCTTTTGCCCCGTTGACCATTTCCTTGCCATTGATCGTCAGGATGCCTCCCTCCGGATTCTCCAATCCGGTGATTACGCGAAGTGTTGTCGTCTTACCGCAGCCCGAAGGACCGAGCAGCGTCATAAAGTCGCCATCCTCGATAAATAAATCCAGATCCTTCAGTATATGATTGTTGTCAAAGTATTTATTAATCTTACTCAGTTGTATTCCGCTCATATTATCCTCCTATGCCCTTCGAAAGATCGGCTTTGCCGTACTTCGTCGCAACAAAATTCGTAATCAATATAATTGCGATAATAATGATAACGATAGCGTCAGCATACTGCTGGTAACCCTTTTCCGCGTAACGGAACGTCAATGTCGTCAAAGTGCTTGTCTTCGGCGTCACGAGCAAGATGATCAAATCCAGCTCCTTCATTGCACTTATAAACAAGAGCAGGAAAGCGCTTATAAGACCTTTGCGGCTTAGCGGCACCATGATGTTGAAGAATCTCCGGAACCAGGAGGCTCCGTGCAGCTTGGCTGCTTCTTCCAGCTCTCCGCTGATTTGCAGCATGGTGCTCGTACCCGACCGGGTAGCGAATGGCAGCTCTTTGACGATGGTGATTAATATGACGATGGACAGGGTTCCGTACAAAGCAGGAAGCAGTAAGTGCGGCTGTGCGAACATGGACAAATAAATGGCGGCGAAGGATATGCCTGGAATCAAGTAAGGCATGAATGATAGCTGCTCTACCAGTTTTCCGGAAAGAGTTTTCCTTCCTTTGGAAATGACATATCCGAATATTAAACCCATTATAGCCGCGATTGATGCTGCCAGCAATGCGATTTGTAAAGAATTTTTTAAGCCCAGCCAAATCGTATCGCTTTTCAAAATTCCCACTTCACCAGAAGCTATAGAAAAGTCAGAATCGCCGAACCAATAGTGTGTCGTCAGGTTGCTAAGACTGTAGTTACCGTCTTGCAGCATGAACGTTTGCCACAAGAGCAGCAGCAGCGGGAAAATCCCCGCAGAGAACATAAACAAGAAGACGGCAGCGACGGCAGGAATTTTCCAGCGCCCGAGCGGATTCAAATTTTTCCTTGAATCTTTACCGCCGATAGTAGCATAGCTCTTGCGCTTACCAATGGCACGTTGGTTGAAGTAGATGGTCAGTGACGAGATGATGATCAGTATCAAGCTCAGCACATAGGCATCAGAGATCATCCGGTTTTTCATACTGCCGTAGAGCATCGTGGCGATCGTATAGTATTTGACCGGAAGACCGAGAAATGCTGCCGCACCGAACGTACCCATACTTTTGGAGAAGGTCAGAATCAATGCGGAAAGAATAGCTGGAAGCACCAACGGGAACGTAATTTTTCTAAGAATGGCAAATCGGCTTGCCCCCAAAATATCCGCTGTTTCCTCCAAGCTGCTGTTGATCGAGCTGAGTGATACGGCAATGAGCAAGTAAAAGAACGTGTAATAGTGAGCAACGAGCACGATGGAGATCGGAAGAAAACCGTATGATATCCAGTCTGGAGGGTTGATGCCGAATACATATTGCAGCATTCCTTGCGTCCCGCCTACTCGGTCATTCTTGAATACGATCAGCCACGCGAACGACTTGATCCAGGAAGGCAGCATATAAGGAATAATGGCCAGAAACGCCCATGCCTTCTTGTAAGGAAGATCGGTCCGGGTCACGAGCCATGCTAGGCCGCCCCCAATAATCATAGAGAACACGGAAACGAATACAGCGATATTGAATGAGTTTAACAACGGCTTGTAAAAGATCGATTGACTGATGTCACTGTACAGCACATGGAGCCAATGATTCAGCGTCAACTCACCCGGCACGGCTCCGGGATTGGCTCTAATGTCCTCCGGATGCCAGGTAAAGGTATGCGCCACAATTTCCCACATAGGAATGACAATGGTGTAGCCAAGAAAAATGATGGCGATGGTACTGATCAAATATAACGGATTCGTAAAAAAGCCTTTTATCAGATTGACGGCACGTGTCATCGAGTACTTGGGAGCCGACCTGCCTGAATATTCGATATTGTTCACCACTTACACCCCTTTACAGCCCATTGCTGTTATGTTGTCGATTCGAGTAATGTCGCAGCCTGCAATCGTCTGACCGAATCCAGAACATGCGCGCATAGCGATTGGTCCTGATCGAACTTGTTCATCGTGAGCTCCAAATTATATTTTCCTTTATATCCAGCTTGTTGAAGGGCCGAAACATAATGCTCCAAAGGAAGGCTGTTCCTACGGGTCAAAGGATTATGAGTCCCCGTAGCTCCCATGCCGTGAATATGCGTATGAATCGCTTTTTGCAAAAACTCAACAGGAGGCAAATCGAGCATCGGTTCTTCCGGCAGCTCCTTCAAACCGTGAGTATCCAGCAGATTGGAGTAGAAATGCCCCATATCCCATGTGATACCGACATAAGGGCTGTTCACCTCGTTCACGATCCTTAGAACGCCATCAATAGAGTCGCCGGGGTCTACCTTACTCGACTTTTTGCGATTGTTCTCGATCCCGATACGAAGCGGAAGCTGCTCGGCTTCAATCATTCCGACCCAATCCTGTAAAAGGTCGACCGTTTGGCGATGAAGCTCCTCCTCGGAGCCCGTCTTGGCATCGAAGGCATGAAGCGCCATCGTCAAGCCGTCCTGGTATTTATGAAAATGCTTCAGCACATAGCTCATAGAAGGATAGATTTCGGCGAAACGGGATCCTGGATGCTCCCCCGCCACATGCCCGTGAATGGTCACCTGAAGTCCTACATCCCAAATCGTTTGGATCAGATCGCGGTAAGCCCACTCATCCGCTCCGCGAGGCAGTATCCTTACTTCAATGGAACCGACTCCGCTCGACTTGAGCGCATCCAGCAGCAGCTCCACTCTATCATAATGAGCAATCAGATCGTTGGGACTATCCTTGCTTGCTTTTCCAAGAAATACAGGGCTTTGTATCGAAAAACCTATCATGGGCCAACACTCCGTTTCGATTGGGTACTTTATCGACTTATTGATTTTTGATCCAGAAATTGACGACATCCTGATACACCTTGTAAAATTTCTCGCTGTCGTACTGCCATACATTCAGTTCATTGATATTTTTGCTGTTCTTATGCGACACATCGTCACGGGTCATCCAAGAGCCGATCTCATTAAACGGAGCCGTACCTTCTCCTTTGCCGTTCGCTTCTCCGGCCATCCAGCGCAGCAGCAGCTTCGCCGCATTCGGATGAGGAGCTTTGTTCCCTACGAACAGCAGGCCTTCGTCTACAACCGAGAGCTTCGGCTTCATATCCCAGATGATATCGGCCTTCAAGCCTTTATCCGCCATTTTGCGGATATCCCCCGACACCCCGATGAACACGGGAGCCGGTTTGTTCGGCGCTGCTTTGCCGACAGCGTCCTGACCGTCACCGCTCGCCTTGACGAGAATGACGTTTTTATAGAAACGCTGTAGAAATTCATATCCCGCATTCGGCGTTCCGTTCAAGACGATATCGGAGCCGAACTTATCCTTGTACGCTTTGGCCATCTCGTCCGCGTGGACGACGAACGCTACGAACATATCCATTTGCGCCGGAGACTGCATCGGATCGACCATGAGCACTCTGTTCTTCCACTCCGGTGTCGTCAAGTCCCACCAGTTGTTCACCGGAGGCGTCTTGTTCTGCTCTGTGTTATAGAACAACGTTCGGAATTCCAGGTATGGGACGAAAGCGATCCCCGTACTCCTCCACGGCTCGAATACATGAGCTGCGATATCATTCGGAAGATATTTGAACAGCATGCCCTTCTTGACCAACTCCTCCTCGATGCCGCCGCCCACTTCCTTCGTTAGGACCAGATCGGCATTAAAAATTCCAGCAGCCTGCTCCCGAATGACCTTATCCATGATGACGTTGGATTTCAGATCAAACGCCTCGACCTGGATGCCGGGGTATTTGGCCTCGAATGTTTTTTCTACATCGTTAATCCGTCCTGAAGTAGAATACACCGTCACTTTACCTTCTTTTTTGGCTTTCTCGTAAAGCTCATCTGCCGTCTCTGTCTTGTACAAGCCGTTTTGTTCGGCCCACTCCGATTTGCCCTGTCCTTCTGCGGCTCCGCTTGTCGTTTTATCTGTTGAAGTCTTGGGGGTTGAAGTGCTGCAGGCTGCGATTACCATGCTGAAGGTCAGTAGTAAAACGCAAGTCATCCTCGCTTTTTTCATTTAAATCCCCTGCTTTCCTATAGTGAGTTCCTCACTGCATTTTCAGCCAAAACTCTCTGAACTTCACATAATTTTTGTAAAAAAAGTCGGAGTCATAATCCCACACATGGAGTTTATCGATGGGCAGCTGATCCGTGCGACCATTATCCGTTCGAGTCGACCAGGAGCCCATGACATTAAAAGGCTTGAATCCGTCTGCTTTTCCATCCGCCTCTCCTGCCATCCAACGAATCATCAGCTTTGCGGCATTAACGTTCGGTGCTTTATCCGCTACGTACAAGTAAGACGGTCCAACTACCGATATGCGTGGAAGCACGTCATAGGTAGCAGCTATGCTCAGCTTTTTATCGACAACATCTCTCAGCTTGCTGGATGCGCCTATGCCGATAGGAGGCTTTCCTTGGTTCGTGACGCCTACGGCTTCAACAACTTCGTCGCTTGACTTCATCAGCACGGGGTCATTTTTAAGGAAACGCTTGATGAACTCATAGGCAGCATTTTCCGTTCCTTCAAGGACAATGTCTTTACCGAACTTATCTTTGTAGGCCTGCTTCATCTCATCCGCATGCTGGACCATGGCGAGGAACAAGTCCATCATATCCGCCGAATCGATAGGATCGTTCAACAGCACCTTGCCCTTCCACTCCGGCATCGTCAAATCCCACCAGTTCGTAACAGGCGGCGTTTTGTACACGTCCGTGTTGTAGAATATCGCCCGCAAGCTGAAGTACGGAACCAAACCACTGCTCTTGCTCTTGTAAGGTTCCACCATCTTCGCGGATAGGTCAGTCGGCAAATATTTATGGACCAGCTTCTTCGACGTCAGTTCCGTTGATACGGCCCCGCTGGCATCTTTGACGAAAATGACGTCCGCATTGTAAATGCCCGCCGCCTGCTCCCGAATGACCTTCTCGACAATATCATTCGTCGATAAGTTGAAGGCTTCCACCTTGATTCCCGGATATTTGGCTTCGAAAGTCGCCTTCACATCCTTAATTCGACTGGATTGGGAATACACAACCACTTTGCCTTCCTGCTTCGCTTTGGCATACAGCTCGTCGACCGTCTCCGTTTTATTCAATCCGCTCTTCTCCGCCCATTCGTTCGCTGCCTGAACATTCCCTGCTGCTCCCTGCTTACCATCCCCTCCCGCTTGACTTCCTTTTCCAGGGGCTGAATTGCACGCAGCCAGCATGAACATCATCGTAAAAGCAACCAGTAGCGCAGTAACCGCTTTGCGTTTTGTTCTCATTGTGATGAAGCCTCCCGTTTCCCTATTTGCAGGCACATCCATCGTTGATAACGCTTGCAAGAATCACTCTCATTCCCTTGCGATTGCGGTGCCGTTTATTGTTGCTTCAGCCAGAAATCACGAACTTTAGGCGAATTTTCGTAATAGAAGACCGGGTCATATTTCCATACATTCAGCTTCGCTAGAGGTAAATCCTCCACCTGCTTAACATCCGATCGTGTAGGCCAAGCCCCCCAAATATTGAACGGCTTCAGACCGTCGGCATTTCCGTCCGCTTCTCCAGACATCCAGCGAATGAGCAGCTTAGCCGCATTAGGATGCTTCGACTGATCGCCTACATACAGGAGTGCCTGCTCCACATGAGATACCTTCGGCTTAATATCATACGATACGCCGAGCTTAAGCCCTTGCCCTTGTGCTTCGCGAAGCTTGGTTGAGACAGCCAGCCCGATAGGCGGCTTGGTTTGACCTGTTTTACCAACCGCTTTAACGATATCTCCACCCGAATTGGTCAGGATGAGATCGTTTTTGGATAAACGTCGAATGAATTCATATCCCGCATTCGGTGAACCGTTCAGCTCGATGTCCTTGCCGAATTTCTCTTTGTAAGCCTGCTTCATATCTTCCGCATTTTGTACAAAAGCCAGGAATAAGTCCATCGTATCCGCCGATTTCATCGGGTCGCTAATCATTAGACGTCCTTTCCATTCAGGTGTCGTCAGATCCCACCAGTTGGAGATCGGAGGCGTTTTGTACACATCAGAGTTATAAAAGATGCCTCTGACTTCTACATAAGGAACAAGACCTTCGACTTGCGTTTTATACGGTTCTACCATTTTACCTACGAGATCGCTCGGCATATATTTGTGAACGATGCCTTTTTTGAGCAGCTCCATCGTGAAGGTGCCCCCCGTGTCTTTGGTAAAAATAACATCCGCATTATAAACGCCGGCGCCATGCTCCCGTACCAGCTTCTCCAGCATATCGACCGAGCTGATGTTGTAGGCTTCTACCTTCACGCCGGGGTACTTGGCCTCGAACGAATCTTTGACATCGCTAACCCGACTGGACATGGAATAAAGCACGACCGTGCCTTCTTCCTTAGCCTTAGCGTAAAGCTCTGCTGCCGTCTCCGTCTTGTTGAGTCCCGCCTTCTCAGCCCATCCGGCTGCTGTTCCTGAACTCCCTTGAGCGCCGGTGGCTTTGCTGCTTCCTCCTGATCCACCGCATGCGCTTACGGTTAATGCGATCGAGCATAACAATGCCGCCAAGGTTGACTTCCTTATTGCCTTGCTCATGGTAACCCCCCTTTTAATTGTGTACATACAGCCATTGAATAGATTAAGCGCTTTCCCTAATAGTCAATAACAAGCTCCTCACAGTAGAACGATCAGGAGCCTTGTTCTTCCTTCCATCGCGTCCAGGAAAGCTCATATTGGTTATGATTATTATGGATACAGTAAGTGTAAAAACGTCCGATAAACGCTAGCCGTTCCTGAGCCGCTTCGTATTTGTACGTATCCTTCGGGTCCATACGGTTAAAATCTCTTCCACCAATAGCGGTATTTCGCTGTAAAATATGATCAAGACTAACGTTCGCAGCATTATTCATCATATCGTACATACAGAAAAATGTGCTGGCACGCCCTACGCCTCCGCGACAATGAAAATGAAGCCACATTGGATCCGGGAGTTCTTTGACCCAGGCAATGAACCGATCCACTTCCGCATCAGAAGGACGATGATGGTCCGTAACGAAAAATCGTTTATACTGGACCCCTTCCAACTGTGCCAAAGCTTCTTCGCTCAGTACCTGTACAGTCTCTTCCAGCGGATGCTCTATGAACACCGACTTGCCTTCCACATAATCGAATCTTATCGATTTTTCACGAATCAGGTTGTTTAACAGCCTATCGTTTACTGCCTGCACCTCTTCATTGGTCAAACCTTTATTCGCACCATTGTGGCTACCAAGCCAATTGACCGCCATGCCATTGACGAAGCCGTGGCTTTCCTGGCGCAGATCCACCAGCGTGATCGGAACTGGGCCGACACTTCGCTTAAGGTTCTGCAGCTCTTGATGCGAATATTGACCGCTAGCCGATGCCCGAAGCTCTCCAAATCCCGTTAAATCCAAATCGGCTTCGGCTGGTATGGACACCATCGATGGCATCCGAAATCGCTTGGGCAGCCGGTCGATATTTTCTCTTTCAACAACCAGACGGATCAAATCCGTTCCTTCCGTATTTGACATCTACAGCCGACCTCCCTGCGATTAGCAAAGTTAGCACCTTAAGTAAGCGTTGCCATTCTATAAAAAAAGGAGACTTGTCACACATCGAAGTCTCTATTCTTTTGAGGCAGATTGCTGCGTAATTGATGAGCATGTGTTTCGCACGATCAGCTGCGTTTCCAGCGTAATGGAGTCTGCCGTGAGCATATTGTCCGACATCATTTGCATTAACAGCTCTGCCGCCTTTCTTCCCATCTCCTTGCGTGGCTGCGCTACTGTCGTCAGCTTGATCCAATGCAGATCCGTTACTTCCAAATTATCGAAGCCGATAATGCTGATCTGCGCCGGTACGGCTATCTTGTTCTTTGCTGTATACTCCAGGGCACCGATGCCAAGCAAATCGTTAGCTGCGAATACCGCCGTCATAGCCGGGAGCTGTTCCATCAACCGTCCCATGGCGTTATACCCGCACTCGATCGTCCGACCGTTCCAAGAAATTCCTTGGGGGTCCGGGGTAAGCCCCTGCTTCTTCAAGCTGTCTATATAACCGCGATACCGTTCCTGACCGGTAAACGAATAACGAGGCATTCCGATAAAGCCGATTTGCCTATGTCCCAAGGAGAATAAATAATCCATCGCGCGACAGGTGCCTTCATAGTGGTTAACGTCTACAAAAGGCATGTTCAGCGTTTCGGGTGGCCGTCTGCGGAGAAAGACAACCGGGATGTTCAATCTTTGCAGCAGCTCGATCGCCTCATCATCCAGAAAATCCGGCGTTACAATAATGCCGTCCATTTTCCGCTCCATGACGCTGGTCAAAAACCGTTTTTCCTTGTCAGGTCTACGGGAGGTATTGACATAAACGACCTGGTATCCATTTTCCGATAACACTTCCTCCACATCATGAGCCATTGCCGAGAAAAAAGGATCGGTGATGTCCGGGATCATAAGTCCCACTGTATTGGATTTGCGTTGGATCAAGCTTCGGGCCAAAGCATTCGGCGTATAGTTAAACCGCTTCATCGCCTCCAGCACTTCCTGCTTTGTTTCTTCCCGGATATCCGGATGATTGTTAAGTGCACGCGAGACGGTCGAGACGGAAACACCGAGCTGTTTAGCGATATCTTTAATAGTTAGCATAGTTGGGATTCTCCTTTGGTAACGTTTCCGGTAACGTTACCAAAAGTGTAAAATAAACCGCTTTCTTTGTCAACGAAAACCTTTTGCTCCGATGGCAATATTTTCGCATGAATCAAGATTGCGGTTCGCTCGCTGCAAGCCATTGCGACCACGTCGTCACATAGTCGTCCCGGTTGTCAGAGCAGTAGTCATAAAAACGGTGAAGAAAGGCCAGTCGTTCCAAGGCAGGGCCATACTTATATTCATCCTTCGGGTCTGCGCTGTTTACGTCCTTGCCGCCTATCAGAATATGTCTGTGAATGATATCATCTTTACTAATCCGGCGGGCATTGTGCAGCATATCATACATGAGCATAAAGCTGGTTGTGCGCCCTACTCCGCCACGGCAATGGAAGTGAAGCCAAGCTCCCTGAGGCAGCCCAATCGCATAACGAATAAAACGGTCGACTTCTTTATCTGATGGCCTATGATGATCCGTAACAAAGAAACGAATGTAGTCCGCACCTTCGGATTTAACCAGTTCTTCCTCCGTCAGGACCGTCTTCTGGCCGATGACAGGGCTGTCCAGATCAACGGATTTTTTCTCCAAACGGTCGAAAACAAGCTCCTGTGAATCTGCAACCTCTTGAAGAAGCTTCCCCTCTTCCATAAGTATCTCCTCATGCGTGAGATGCTTGTTGCAGCCGTTGTTGAGTCCATACCAACTGATTGCCATTCCATTGACGAAACCATGGCTTTCCTGACGCAAATCCACGACCGTTATGCGAGTTTCGCCTATGGTTTGCTGCATTAGCTGCAGCCCTTTTTGCGAAAATTGCCCGCTGCCGGATATATTCAATTCAGCCAACCCGGTTAGATTAGATTGCTCGCTTAATCCATCCGGTAACGGAGCGGTCATTCGGAATTTTTTGGGCAGTGCGAGCTTATTGTCTACATCGATGATACGGTGTGCATTTTGGCTTTGCATACCTACATCTCCTTTCTAGTTTTTTTTTGATTTTTCGAGTTAAAAAGGATTCGTCCTCACCGGAAGCGTATTTTCCGTTTGCATCAATCTGTGAAGCAGCTTCCATAAAAGCTCTGCGCGGACTTCTTTGTACTTCGGTTCATTCCATACGTTCGTCGATTGCAGTGGGTCCTGTTGCAAATCAAACAGTTCTCCATCCTCCCGATCGCTCCACACGGTCAGGCGATAGTCACGGCTGCGCAGCGTCTTTTCGAATACCTCGGCCGTATTGATACGGGACACCTCGAAGTTATTCTCGATTAAGGCAAAAGGAATCCTGCCCGGGTCGCCCTCTCCCTTAAGCAAAGGCAGCAAGCTTCTTGCTTGCATAGAGTGAGGCTTCATACTGCCAGTCAAATCGCAAATCGTCGGTGCCAGATCGAACAATTGGACGACATCCTCAATTACACGGGACGAAGGAGGCTGCTTCTTCATCTCTGGCGTTCTTACGATCATTGGAATACGAATGCTCTCATCCTCGGACCTGCCCTTGCCCCAACGGCCATAATCGCCGAGAAATTCGCCGTGATCGCTGGAAAATAACACGGCGGTCCGATCCGCCAATCCCGATTCGTCCAAGTGTCGAAGTATCTCCCCTACACAATCATCCACATGCGAGACCAGCGTGTAATACGCCGCCTTTTTCTGGCGAATGGCTTCTTCATTATCCGACGTGATCTCGCAGTTTCTTGGCAAAGACATTGCTTTAGGGTCATAACGGTCGGCCAAATCGGTCGGAACGATAAAGGGAGAATGCGGATCGAAAAAGCTCGACCACAGAAGAAAGGGAGCCCCGCCGTAACGCTCCAAAAATTCAATGGATGCCGTACTGACCCACTTGCTGTGCGAAGCGCTCGCTGGGAAGTCTCCTCTGGCCGACAGATGATCCGTATGGCTCCTGACACGGACAGCACCTGGTTCAAGTCGAATGGCATCCGCATATTCCGGATGATTGCGCTCTACCCATTGTGTGTACGGATCCCTGTAAGTTCCTCGTTCATCTGTAACCTGGAGTGTACGGTATCCGTAGCTCGGATGCGGCGCCGTATGATCGCGATACGTATGGTTTTGCACATGTAGCTTACCGATGTGAGCCGTATGATAGCCTCGCTGGCTGAGGATGTGCGGGAAAGTCACCTCCTCAACGGATAATCGCACGCCTCCGCCGCGAACTCTATGCGCATGAGGAAAACGTCCTGTGAGCAGCGACGACCTCGCCGGCATGCACGCCGGAGCATTCGTAAAAGCATGGGCGAATCGAACTCCTTCCTCAGCCAGTCTATCGATATGAGGCGTATGGATTTCTTTGTTGCCTGCACATGAGAGCGCGTCCCAGCGCAGCTGATCTACCGTAATAATGAGGATGTTCATCATTCTATCCCCCCTCCTTGTGAGCGTTGATATTAAGAAAAGAGAAAGCGCTTAACCTAATCTGTAAAAATAATCTCCCAATCCGTTTAATCAGGAGAACTGTGAATAAGCATGATAATTGGTAACGTTACCGGAAACGTTACCAAAATTGTAAAATAAACCTTGGCATCTGTCAATGATAAAATGAAATCGCTTTATTTTTGTAACACACAGCCCAGTTCCTACATATGATAAATACTGGGAGGTGCTTTATTATGAAAGTAAGAAGCGTCTTGATCGCACTCTTCGGACTTTGGTTAATGGCTGCTCCTTGGTATTTTGGTTACACGCAAGAAACCACAGCTATGTGGGCAAGCATCCTGGTCGGATTGATTCAAATCATGGCTGCCCTCTGGTCCATGTTTAGACCGGTTGGCGACTCACTTCCTAATCTCATCACTCTTATTACAGGCTTGTTCATGGCCATCACACCGTTCATCCAACCGATCAACGATCATAAACAATTATGGATCGGTGCGGCCTTAGGTGTCTTGACGATATTGCTCAGCTTCACCAACTTGGGAACGAGAAGGAAAGGCTAGTTTTTCTAAAAAGAAAACTTTTAACCCCAGAGCAAATGATGCATAGTATCGTCCAAACTGTAAATACTTTACATAAGTCATTTTGCCGAGGTGGAACCATGATCCGTAATTTCCTTACGATTCTCAAAGACTACTTCCTCCCCAATCAACTGGATAATCCGTTTCATTATTACGATGAATACGGACATTACTCCTATTCCAAAATAGCTGAACTAGATTATGAGCCAATCAACGACGATCCCGATTACAAAAAGTTTCAATAAGGACATCATGTTCATTAGCTTGCTTGAAGACAGCAAACGGCCCTCTCCCGCTTAAGGGAAAGGACCGTTCTTTGTTGTCTCTTATGAAGGCAGCTTGTAAAATCGAACGCAAGTCGGTTGAGGAATCGTGATCACCTGTCCGGTTGGTGTCAGCTTGCCGCTGTCCTGATCGACCGTGAAGACGTGAACCGAATCGGAATCTTTGTTAGCCGCCAGCAATGAGCGACCACTTGGCGTAAGGCTGAAATGGCGAGGATGCTCACCGCCCGTGGAAATATGCTGAACCAAGCTAAGCTTGCCGCTGCTTTTATCGATAGCAAACACGACAATACTGTCATGTCCACGGTTAGAACCGTATAAGAATGAGCCGCAGGAAGAAATCTGCACTTCGGCTGTGCTGCTTGTTCCGCTAAAATCTGCCGGCAAAGCAGATATTGTTTGAATTTCTTGCAATTTCCCGGCTTGCCCGTCGTAAGCAAATACCGTTAACGTAGAATTCAATTCGTTAATTACATACGCATAGGCTAAGGACGGGTGGAATGCAAAATGCCTCGGCCCAGAGCCCGGAGCCAGCTTAACATCATCATGAGAAACGAATTTTCCTTCCTCACGATTTAGACGGTACACCTTGATTGTATCCATTCCCAGATCCGGAACCATAACGAACTGATCCGTTGGATCGGTATAGATGGAATGAGGGTGTGCGCTATCCTGACGCTTTGCCACTACGCTCGATCCTTCATGCCGAACCTTGTCCGATAATGGACCAATCTCACCATTGGGCTGAATAGGGAACAGATTGATCGTACCCTCGGAATAACTTACAGTCATAGCGAACTGCTCCGCATGATCGAGATTAATATGTGTAGCCGATTTGTCCGAGCTAGGCTGCTGTCCTGCCAAGGACAAGGCGCCAGATTGCGGATCGATCCGGTACGTGAGTACTGCCCCGCTATCCTGCCCCTCATCAGCCTGGGTGTAGGAATACAAAAGCCCTTTGGACTGGCTAACGGTCATAAAGGTAGGGTTTATCAGGCCCGATACAGTATCTACACTAGAAAGCTCTCCAGTCTGCTCATCCAGAACATAGGTGTAAATCCCTGGCGATTGTTTATCTGCGTAAGAGCCGAAATAGGTAATCCATTTGGAATTGTCCATGCAAGCATCTCCTAATCTTTTGGCGGTTTCAAAGCTTATTTTACCCAATCATACCTAACATTGCCATGCTTGGCGTTATACCAAGGATACTTGAGCCCCTCCGGCGATTTCTACGATGTCGCCGTCCACGCTGATCCATACGGACTTCGCTGACGGGTTATATACAAAATCGCAAGAAGCTGAGAATTGAAGCTGGCGGAACGCTTTGAAATAATCAACGATCTCAATATTCGTAGCGTACCAGATATCGTCTTTATTGCTGATATATTGGCAGAAGTTCTCAATTAAATCCCAGTTGTTATCCGTGTCGAACTCGTAGCTGTGCCCCCACACATACATCATGTATAGGTACTGCTTTTTATGTAATTCTACGAAAGATTCGGCCAGAGCCATTAGATTTCTCTTATGATGGCATGTTGGCTTCCACTGCATCCAATCATCCGGGAGCCCGAAGCCTCCGGTCGCTTCCACTACTCTTGCATATTCGATGCCTAGGTGAGGCAGCGTTTCTTTAATCTGACGGTTGAACGAACCGTTAGGGTAGGACAGTCCGCGAACCGTATAGCCTACAATACTCTCCAACGCTTTACGATCCTCTAGTACCTCTTCGAGAAGCTGCTCTCTCGGAGACCTTACAATCGTCGGATGTGTGACGGTATGGGTGGACACCTCTTGTCCTTTATACAACTCAGCGGCCTCTTCCTTCGTAATCCTATCGCCGGTTCCCATCAGACCGGAGTTAATATGAAAGGCTCCTTTAATCCCATAATCATTGAATATTTTGACGAGTCTGCGATCCGCTGCTCTTCCATCATCATAGCTCATTGTCAGCACTTTAAATTTACCTTGCGGATAGGTCATTAAGATTTTAGGCATTGCAGAAACCGCCTCCTGAGGGATGTAATATTTACATTGATTCTATGACTCTAGTTTATCACCGATAGCATTTCGTGGAAATGCTTTAATATGATCATAAGTACAGTTAACACCACTTGATTGTCATAAGGGTTATTCCCCGCTTACCAACCAATTTACGGCTTCTAACAAATCCTTTGCAACAAAATCCGGTGGCGCTTGATCATACCACTTGTATCGATGAGAATCCATAGAAGCACTGCCCCAGCCGGTCATGACGAGTACTTTCACAGCTCCTACGGCTGTTGCGGCTAACATGTCCGTCGATCCCACATCGCCAATTACCGCACAACGGGTTAGATCAAGCCCATGCTCATTTGCCGCTTGAAGCAGCATCCCTGGTCGTGGTTTATGGCACTCGCACCCCTCATCCGATTCATGTGGACAAATGTAAGAAGCATCAAAGCCATAGGAAGCAAATTGCTCAATAAAATCTTGTTCGGATGCAAGGCCTTTCGCGATGTTATGTTGATTAGTAAGAGCGAAAACTTTAATCCCATGGTCTTTTAATAGTTTCAACGCTTCCAATGAATAAGGGAACAGCTCAAAGTCACGAGGATGAATGAAACGCCCCGTCCCACCTATCGTTCCGTCACGATCGATAAAGACTGCTTGAATATTTTGCATAAACTCTCCTCAAAATCCGTAATGTTCTGACCTTTACCCAAAATGCCCGTGTATATGAATTATACATTTTATTGTAAATCTCCTTTAAAATAACACTTTCTACATTTACAGAAATACAAAGAGAGCTATCCAAAAGTCTAAAGCCGACTTTTGAATAGCCCATGCCTATGATTCGATTCATTTACCAGCTTTATTTAATAAATAAATTCTCTGGAGTAGGCACTACGGTTGTAATGGAATAGCCAGCCTGTCCGGGTTGGCTAGCAACTACGGGAGTAAAAATGCCTCCTCCACCATTGCCGCCAGTTCCTCCGCTAGCTCCTCCTCCATTTCCAAATCCTACGTAGGAGGATGCTCCAGCATTAGCACCTCCTGCCCCTCCATTTACCTGCAGACTTCCTGTAACGGTTGGAGCTGTGGATGAAATGAGATGGATAATGCCACCTCCTCCTCCACCGCCGCCACCTTCGCCGTCTCCTCCATTACCATCCCAGCCAGCTGAGCCGTTGCCGCCATTTGCCATGATAGTTCCACCAATATTTATACCTGCTTTGCCACCAATGACAACAACGCCTCCTCCTCCACCGCCAGTTCCATTAATCCCTAAACTTGCCGTTTGCGGGTTGATACCATTGCTGCCATTCGCGTTAATTATCGCACTGGAACTCACATTAACGTTACCTTTTGCTATTAACACAAGAGCTCCTCCGCCTTCGCCGCCCGATCCGTCAGCATCTCTGCTTCCAGCTCCTCCTGCGGCAGCTCCAGGCAGAGTAACTTGGGCCGCTTGCAAATAAGAAAGACCTACCCCACCGTTCAACGGTCCCGCCTCAGCCAAGGAAATGCCAGGATTCGGATTACCGTTACCGCTATCCCGGGCGCCTTTTTCAACCGTAATGGTTCCGTTAATCGTAATATCCCCTGTAGCGCGAATAATCGTTCCGCTCGGTACTTTGAGATTGCCTGAAATCGTAAGATTGGTATATTGAAGATTCGTAGCAGTACCGACCACGGTTAAATCCAATGTTGTTGTAACCGTCAATGCTCCTGCCGATCCGTCGCCGTACAAGCTGACCGCGTCTCCCGAACCAGCTGGTCCCTGCGGGCCTGTAGCACCTGTCGAGCCCGCTGGACCAGCTGGACCTGTGGCACCAGCGGGACCCGTGGCACCTGTAGGACCAATTGGGCCAGCAACTCCTTGATCTCCCTTATCTCCCTTTGGACCTTCCGGGCCTACAGCTCCTGCTGGACCCGCAACGCCAGTATCCCCTTGATCACCTTTATCTCCCTTGGGGCCTTGCGGACCTACTGCACCTGCTGGTCCCGCAACTCCAGTATCTCCTTGATCTCCCTTATCCCCCTTCGGGCCTTCCGGGCCTACGGCTCCTGCTGGTCCAGCGGCTCCTGTATCCCCTTGGTCACCCTTATCTCCCTTCGGACCTTGCGGGCCTACGGCTCCCGCTGAACCTACGGCTCCGGCATCACCTTGATCGCCTTTATCTCCCTTCGCTCCTTGTGGGCCTGTATCCCCTTTTTGTCCTTGTGGACCTGCCGGCCCTTGATCTCCCTGGAGCTTTAATGTATACATCTTTTCACTGGGCTCGCAGCTAGCTCCTGGTGCTAAAAAGTTCATTTGTCCGCTAGTGCTTACGCAGACGTTAATAGAATCCAGCAGTGTAGTTGCCGCTTGTGCCGTATTACCTTGATATGCGAATGTGAGAGACGCGATAGCCGCAGCCATGCTCCATTTACTGATTTTCTTCATTGCCAATCCCTCTCCCCAAATAAATTCTTATTACATGAACTCAATCAGCTTCAACATCCGGCCCAACATCGTCGTTGCTTCTGCTCGTGAAGTGTAGCTCCCTGGCTTGAATTCCCCTTGCTCATTTCCTTCCACAATTCCCAGCTGCATGGCTGTCCGAACATCACTGAGCGCCCAGCTTGATATAGCTGCTTCATCCGTGAATGTCTGCTGAATGAACCGTTCTCCTGTCGTTGAAGCTTTCGTAAAATTCATTGCTTTGACAAGCAATCCAGCAAGTTCTTCCCTCGTAATGCTTTGCATAGGGCGGAATGTCCCATCGTCGTAGCCTGCGATCAAGCCGGCCTTATAAGCTGTTGCAACGGCCGTTTCATACCAACCGCCATTTGTATCGGCGAATGGACTAGCTTCCTTGGATTCGTTCAATCCTAGAGCTCTGACCACCAAAGCCGCCATTTCAGCACGTGTAATGGAAGAGTCAGGATCAAATGCTTGGTCACTGCGCCCCTGAATAATAAGCTTGGATGCAAGCTGCTCCACTAGCTGCTCTGACCAGTGATGGTTCAAATCTTCAAAAGATACAGGACGGTCAAGAACGGTATAGATACTCGTACCTTGGCGTTTCATGACGGCAGACCATTGGCCTTCCTTCGAATCAAAGTGCGTTGGAACAAATCGGAATTGATTGCTTTCCGGAACCCACCAGACACCCGTTGCCGTTTCCGGAGGTTTTGTATTTCCTATAGATAAAGACCTTTCTATAAATCGGTTAAAAGTAGTAATAAATACGTTTTGATGATTTTCACCTGTCACCTGAACTTCAAACTCCATCGGCTCCGTCAGTAAACGAGCATTGAGGGTTTTCCCTAGAGCTTCGATAGTTTGTATGGTCTGCGGATCAGGCTTATGGATACCAATCTGTAAGTTTACAGAAGCTTCCGGAAATCCGTACTTTGTGCTGATAGCTTTTAAGTCCAGCTCTGCTATAGGCAGCTGCATCGTTGCTGATCCCGCTTTAATAATCAATACGGCCTGAGGATTCAACTGCTGAATTTGCTTCAAAATAGTAGCCGAAATATTAACTTGCCCACCCTCGGACGACGTTTGAATTACAATAGTACCCTTCTGGATATCCTCCGTCGTTAGAGCTTGCTGCTTATTCAATCCATCTGTCGTAATAATCCCAATTTGAAGTCCTGACGGCGTATCCGGTACTGAAGGTGTTGAATGGGAGCCTCCTCCGCTTCCTGAAGAACCGCCACTACTACTAGCGATTACATTAATTTTGGTGCTGGCAGTCAGTCCTCCATAGGTTGCGGTCAAAACGGTTTGTCCACCTTGGAGACCTTGGATTTTTCCAGCGCTGTCTACCGAAGCAATAGAAGGATCAGATAAGGTATACTTCGCATATGGAGATACTTGGATTACGCTGCCGTTAGAGTATGTAGCTTCCAAAACGGTGTTCTGCCCTTGTCCTCTTCTTATGGAATAGGACGCTTGGTCAAAGCTCAACTGCGTAAGAATGTTCTGTGTGCTTTCGCCTGTAAAAATGATTGTCGCACCCGAGGCAATAGGCGTTCCGTTTAGAACCCCATTAATTTGCGCAATACCTGAAGATAATGGGGCCTTCAGTATCGCCTTATAATACCCGTGATTCTCATAAGTCGCGGAGAGTGTTACTGGTATTGGAGATTGATTCGGAGCATTTGCAGGAATAGCTCCTTTATCAAGACTAACTTCCAAAGGGGAAGCCGATTCAGGATTAGGTGTTATATGACCTAGAGTTCCATAAAGCGGAGACACCAGTGTCGTTTCGTAGCGCCCATAAGTTACATAGGTTACGCTGCTTAATTGCCCTAGCGTAGTAGATAGCTGGAGCGAATCTGCACGATCTGCAATATCATTGCCATGATTGTCTTTCAGAAACACCGAAATAACCGTCTGGCTAGAGCCGTCGGCCGGCAAAGTTTGATGTTCTGCCACGATAACTGTCCGGGACGCAGAGACAGCGCCTGCCGTAAAGTTCACTCTGGCCATATCGGGAATCACAATACCATCTACTTCTGCGCTAATATACGCCACCCCAGACGTAACAGGGGCCCTGAGAACAGAACTATACTGTCCATAAACCGAAGCCGTTACTTGAGAATCCAAGCTGCCCAGGGAAGTATGGAATTTTATTCTTTCGGGAGCAATGGACAGATCGCTACCATTCCCATCCTTTAACAGCGCCGATACAATGGTCTGACTGCTACCATCCGCAGGTACCGCCGTTTCCTGTACGTAGACTGTACCGGTGACTGTTGCCCTTGGAGATGCACTATCAGCAGCAGCGGTTGAAGGACTTAAGTGAACTAAACCTACCATCAACAAAAAGGCCAAAGCTTGGGCTATAAAACTCCGCAGCCTGACATTCCAACAGCGATTACTATACATCTAATTTGACCATATCCCTTCTTGTAAATTTTTACTCTTGTTGCCCGTTATTGAGGCCTTCATCCCCATTCCTATGTATTGTTTAAGCTTGTAGGTAACTAGTCCTACTATGTACTGCGATATTCATTATACATGAAGCATGCAACATTACTAGATTCATAATTAAAATTTTACATAATTTCTTCGACAAAATATGAAAAAATATTCTCTTCTTACTCATCTTACATATTAATCAAACAAAAAAAGGCCGCCACCGCAGCCCTTCTTTATATGCAATACGCAAAGCGATTATTATGCCACTAGGCCAACGACAGGCAGTACTTCCCAATTTCATAGCCGCTTCTTGCTACAATATCTTTGATTGACTCAGGCAGCCGATCGAACTCTTTATGAGTCTCGAACGAAAAGTCTCCCTCATATCCGATTTCGGTTAACACAGGCATAATGGAAGCCCAATCGACACTCCCGTGAAATGGAAACATATGCTCATCCTCTTGTCCGTAATTGTCATTCACATGAGTGGATTTAAGCCGCTTACCGAGCGTGCGTAGCGCAAATCGTTGATCCTTGTACAAGAAATTACCATGACCGAAATCCCAGCAAGCTCCTACTGCCTTATCATTGTATGCATCAACCAATGCCGCAAGCTCACCGGCATGACTAGCGAAACGTCGTTTCGTAGCAGCACGTTCGATCATATTTTCGAATGCGACTCCGACATTATGCTTAATCGCTAGCTCCACAATGGGTGAGAAGTATTCGAGGTTTGCCTTGATGCTCGCTTCTGTATCGAATAACGCTTCTGTCTTTTCTTCAATTGGGTGTAATGCGGCCCATTTAACACCAAGAATGGAGCTGGCAATGATGGAGCGTCTCATCATTTCTTGAAACAGCTCCTGCTTTTCAACCGGATGGTTGGCAGGATGTCCAGTAAGAAACACAGGGTGTGATTGCGAAAATTCGACACCAAGCTTTTCGGCTTCATTGCGAAGATCGGAGATAAGCGCCTCCCAGTTGTCCTTCACTAGCTCCGTCTTTCCAAAGAGGGCATGGCAAAAGCTAACGTCCATCACTTGAAAGCCAACCTCTTTGCTTCGGCGTACCGACTCAATCAAAGGCGTGTAGTCACCATCTAAACGCTTGCCAAAAAAGCTCGTCATCGTTGATAATCTCATCAATCTCATCTCCTTGTTTTTAATCTACTCCTTAGTGTATGTCAGAGGTGTTGACTCTAGCGCCGCTTTTTTACGGTGTCACGGATTACGAGCGAGGGTGCAATCATAAGTTGAACAGGCTTCGCCTTCGGCCGGGAAATCCGATTCAGCAAAATGCGAAGCGCTTCCTCTCCCATTCTTTCTTTATTAATATCAATCGTCGTGAGCGCCGGAACGGCATGTTCGGTTATGACCGACTGCTCATAGCCAACGATGGAGATATCATCCGGGATGCGCACTTTCTGATCATACAAAAATCGCATGGCACCCATCGCAATTCCGTCACTTGCCGCAAAAACAGCATCCATCCCTATACCGGAAGTCCACAACTCCTTCATTGAGTTATACCCAGAAGAACCTGAATAGTCGCAGTATTTGAAAGCATCTGGCCTAAGTGGCAAACCGGCTTCGTCCAGTGCCTTGCAAATTCCTTCCAGCTTCTTGTGAGCAACAGGACTGGTTTGAGGGCCAAGAAGGAACACAATATCCTGATGTCCCGTCTCCAACAGATACTTTGTTCCCTTATACATGGCATCCAACACATCAGGAGCTACCCAGTCGATTCCCGGGTAATTGCGTCCTACAAGTACAGCTGCAATTTTACGCTGCTGAACACGTTGTATGAATGCATCATCAAACAATCCCCCGACAATAAACACACCATCGACACGGTTATTTTTAAGCAGAGAAGGCAACTCCTGATTAGGCTCAAGAGCGGAGAAGCGTTCGCTTAACAAACCAAAATCGGTTTGCTTCATTCCGGAAGATATACCGTTGAACGTATCATAAAGCAGCGTTTCGGTGACGGAATCGAACTGATAGGATCTGTTCGTAGCATTGTCCGTCAAAAAGACGAGCCCCAAAATATTCTTAACCTTTGTGGTCAATTCACGAGCCGCCATATTAGGGACATAACCAAGCTTTTGTATTGCATCAAGCACTTTGATTCTAGTTTCCAGCTTCACCGAATCGCTGTTGTTCATGACTAGTGATACCGTGCTTTTGGAAACGTTGGCCTCCTTGGCCACATCCATAATGGTAACCACCATAAATACACCTGCCTTTTAACCAATATCTATTTCTTTAGCTTCTGGTATGTTTCATTAACTTCCTTCGTAATCTTATCACCGCCTGCAGCATTCCAACGCTTCACATAATGATCCCATTCCGCATTGACGTCCCAGCTACCAGTAGCCGCTTTAATAAAAAACTCATCCTCTACCTTTTTAACATCAGCGCCATACTCATTGTAGCTTTTAATGATTGTTCCAGCTGGGATAAGCTGGTTGACGGTTGTGTAATTCTTCTGAATATTGGATTGAACAGTGGCCTCTTTGCCGAATGACAGCTTGAACTGCTCCTCGTTCCGATTGTTAATAATGAAAAACTTAATGCCTGTTTCCGCTTGCTTTTCATTGGATGCGTATTCTTTAGTCAATTCAGCCATGCCTTCCTCATTCATAGTAAAGTGAACACCTTCAGCACCTCTCCAGACCAAATTGTGGACCTTTGCATCAACAAGCTGTCCATCCAGGATTTGAAGAATCTTTTTCAGTTTCGCATCCGAGGTATCTTTGCCAACTACCATATAACGCCATACGCTGGATTGGTTTTCAAAAATGGCGTCTTTACCGCCAGGGCCTTTTAATGGAGGCAAGAAATCTGCAGCTGCCTGCGGATTTTTCTTGAAGGTAAGGGCATACCAGTCGCTGGGTCTGTACTTAGGCATCAAAGAGGTCCAGCCTGCCGTTTGCATCCCTACAATCCCATCCGAGAATAACGCATTCTGATCTTTAATGGTGACATCTGGTTGTATATATCCGCTCTTGTACAGGTCAGCCAAATAAATAATCATGTTTTTGTAGTTTTCGCTCACTTGAGCCCGGATGAGTCTGCCGTTATTGTCCTTAAGCCATGAATCGTCCTTGACGGTTCCACCGGGTAAAGAAAAGCCGAATGCTGCCGCCAGCGTATAAATATTAGAATAACCTGTCGTTAGTGAGAACGCATAAGTGTTATTTTTACCGTCTCCATCCGGGTCTCCGGTTGTAAATAGCCGGGCAACTTCTTTGAATTCTTCCAAATTTGTTGGCATGCTTGCCCCAACCTTCTTCAGCCAGTCGGTTCTCACTGCCGTAAAAGGGAACAGCTCTCTCGTCCCTTCCGGAAGAGCAAGCAATTGACCATCCTTGTAAATGGACATTTGCTCAAGCTGAGGATAGTTCTGAAGCGTCGATTTCCACACATTAGGCGCGACCTCTTTAATCATGTCGACAGGGATCGTTCGTCCCACGCCCTGGCTGAGAATTTTTCCGATGCTATTTGCACTGACAAGCATATGATCGGGTACTTCGCCTGAGGCAAACAGCATACTGAGCTCTTGATCTTTAGACGAATCAGCTTTTACAGGCAGCAGCTTCACATTGAAACGTTTGTTCAATTCTTGAACGATATAAGCATCTTTTTCCGGATACATGCCGGCCGTTCCATTCCCCAGCCATTTGATTTCTAGCGGCTTGTCTGTCACTCCAGCAGCTGTTCCTGTATTATTCTCAGTCGAGGATTTGTCGCCACATGCAGTCAAAGCAAGTGAAGCGGATATCAGTATCGCTAAACCCGATATTGCTTTTTTTCTTCTCATAGACATTTTGTTTCTCCTCCTATGTGTGGAAAGGTCTTGTTATCCTTTCAAGGAACCGACAAGCACGCCCTTGATAAAATATTTTTGCAAAAAAGGGTACATGAGAACGACAGGGCCAATCGTAACAAGAACGGTTGCGGCTTCCATCGTCTTCGTAATAATACCCTCGTCGCCTTGCAAACTATCCGTAATTCCCTCATTGTTGTGCTCAATAAGCACCCTCCGCAATAACAGCTGCAGTACCACATTGTGATTCGATCTTGTGTAAATCATCGCGTCGAACCAGGCATTCCAATGCCCCACGGCTTCCCACAAAGCAATTGTCGCAAAAATCGGCATGGAAAGCGGGATAATGATTCGTAGAAGGATCATGAAGAAGCTGGCTCCATCCACAAGCGCCGACTCCTCCAAAGACTCTGGAATGGACATAATAAAATTTCGCATAATTAGAATTTGAAACGTACTCAGTAAAGATGGGATGATTAAGGCCCAGATCGTATCCAGAAGACCGAGACTTTTTATAAGCAGGAAATTTGGAATGAGCCCACCGCCGAAAAACATCGGAATTAAGTAATAAATCGTGAATGCGTTGCGGGCGGGAAGCATCTTTTTGGCCAAAGGGTAAGCCGTACAAAAGCACAAAAACACAGTAATTGAAGTTCCGACGACGGTCCGAAATATCGAATTGAAATATCCGTATCCGATCGTCTTGGATTCGAACACCGTACGGTAAGCTTCCAAGGTGAATCCTCTCGGAATCAGCTTCAACCCGGTTTTAGACGCTTCCACGGCTGGACTGATGGAAACGATCAGCAGCTCCCAAAACGGATAAATCATAAGAAAAGCAATAATAACGAGAAAACAGGAATTGAATGCCCTGAATATCGTTTCAGCGTTTGATGTTTTGCCAAACAACATGATTTCCTCCGATCCCATTCATAATTACCAAATGCCATGTCCGCTTAGTCGTTTCGTCACTTTACTTGCAATGATGAGAAGGAGTAAGCCGACCACATTCTTAAATAGGCTTATCGCTGTCGAATAGCTGAAATTAAAATCGATCAGACCTACCCGGTACGCATACGTATCGAATATATCGGCAACTCTGTAAACGGTCGGATTGTACAGGTTGATAATCCCGTCGAATCCTGCATCCATCATATTGCCGATCCGCAGGATGAACATCATGATGATGACCGGTACTAGAGCAGGGAGAGTAATGTTGATCGCCTGCCGAAATCTTCCCGCTCCATCCATTTCCGCAGCCTCGTACATATCCTGGTCTATTCCTGAAATCGCAGCTAAATACACGATGCTGCCCCAACCGACTTCCTTCCATATATCCGCAAGGACCACAATTCCTCTAAAAAGCTCGGGTGTCATCATGAACTTGATCGGTTCAAATCCCGCCAGACCCAGGATGTAATTAACAACTCCGTTTGTTGGTGAAAGCACGGTTTGAAGCAATCCGCCAATAACCACCCAAGAAATAAAGTGCGGAAGGTACGTTAACGTTTGAATTGTTTTTTTGAACCTTTGATTCCGAACTTCATTCAAAAGCAACGCCAATAGAATAGGTGCAGGAAACACAAAAATCAGCTTGTAGAAGCTTATAATCAACGTATTTCTTAGTAGCGTAAAAAACTGACTGTTCGTAAACAGCCTTTCAAAATACTTGAATCCAGCCCAGGGGCTATCCATAATTCCTTGCAGCGGCTGATAGTCTTTAAATGCAATAATGACACCGTACATCGGTATGTATTTGAAAATAAAAAACCATAGGAAGGAAGGCAGCAGCAATAATAATAGTCCTCTATATTTGAAACAGCTCAGTAAAAATCGGCTTAACCTATTATTCCTGACAACCCTTACTCTGACAGCCTTTTGACTCAGTTGGATCACCTCCTATATTGATGGGGCCTATGCTCCTCCTTGAATTGGAACGTTCCAATTTGAAAAATGGAACGTTCCAATTCAAGGGCGAAATACTTCTGAATATCAATAATCTTATTGAACTTATAAGAATCGCCTCAATTATCCGTTATTTTTGAATTTTGGTTTGAAAACAAAGCATTACCTGTGTCTAACGGGAGTCTTAATCGCATCTAATCTCCCTGACATTTTGATTTTAAACCGGTTTTATCAATGGAGTGTTTGCTTGATTTGAAGAAATCGTAAATGTAGAGGTTTGCTTTTAAGCGGAGCAATAAAAAAAACAACCCGCGTTGAGAGCAGGTTGTTTTTTTGTTCTTATTCTGAGCAGCCTGAGGCCACTAACACTCATTGGTTCGTTTCATCATTCAATGTTACTTGTATCGACGGATAAATTCCACCGCTTTGCGAATATCCATCTCCGGCTGCTCTCCCACTTCACGCTCAATCGTCAAATAGCCTTTGTAGCCGATTGCCTGAAGGGCGGCAAAGTACGCGTCAAACGGTACCTTTCCTTCACCCAGCGGTACTTCCTTAAAAACTTCACCCGAGGTTACCATTTGCGCAATTTTGCCGTGATCCATTGGCTCAAAGCCAAGTGCGCCATACACTTCCCTCGGGTCTACTTCACGAAAACGGATACCGTCCTTAACATGAGTATGAACGATGTAGTCCTTTAACAAATGAACGCCTTGGACCGGATCGTCACCGGTTACCATAACCATGTTCGCCGGGTCGAAGTTGACGGAAACGCCATTCGTGCTGAGAGAATCCAGAAAATGCTTCAAATGAGCGGCATGCTCAGGCCCTGTTTCGATAGCAAAGTAAGCGTTCATGCTCTTGGCGTATTGACCAAGCTCTTCGCAAGCGGATTGCATGCTGTGAAACACTTCGCTCTGCTCGTCCTCCGGTACGATACCGATATGTGTGGTCACGATGTTCGTGCCAAGATCAAGCGCCAAATCGAGAATACGCTTGGACTTCTCCACTTTTGCCACGTTAGCTGTACCATCCTGGAACCCATGCCCGCCCAGATCTCCGCATAGGGCAGAGATTTCAAGACCCAGCGAAGCGATATAGTCTTTAAGCTCCCTCCGCGCTTCCGCAGATAAAGCAGCCGGGTCCATCTCTCCGCTCACCGCGTAGATTTGAACGCCATCGGCGCCAACCTCCTTCGCCTTCTTCAGCCCTTCGCGTACACCGATACCGAAGCTGTCGACGATGACGCCGATGCGATTCGACAATGTCATTCTCCGTTCCTCCCTGCATGTTCGTTGAATTTATTTTCCTTCCATTCCATTTTAACCCTTAACCGCCCCTGCCGTCATGCCTTTCATGATCTGCTCTTGGAATAACAGGAACACGATGATCGTCGGCAGCACCGCAATGGACAAAGCAGCCATCGTCAGCTTGTAATCCGTCGAATACCCTGTGGCAAACACCGAGAGACTTAGCGGCAGCGTTTTTAACGCTGGCTTACTAATAAATACAAGGGCAAAGGCAAAGTCATTCCAGAACCGCAAAAATGCCAGAATCGCTACAGTAGAAAGAGCGGGAATGCTGAGCGGCAGCATAATTCGGAAAAAGATGCCCCAATACCCCGTTCCGTCCATTAAAGCAGCTTCCTCAATTTCCTTTGGAACGGAGGTCAAATAAGCAGCGGTAACGAATATCGCAAGTGGCAGCTCGAATGCGGTATAAGGCAGGATAAGCGCGCCATAGCTATCGAGCAGCCCGATTTTTTTCATAATAATAAATAGCGGCACCAAGGTGCTATGAATCGGAATCAGCATCCCGAGCAGAAACAGTCCCATCATCAGAGACTTCAACTTAAACTCGAATCGCGCCAACACATAAGCCGCAAGCGCCCCAAGCACCAAAGTCAGTACCAATGAAGCGATCGTAACAATAGTTGAATTAATAAGCGAAATGCCCATACCGGAAACTTCCCATGCGCGGCTGAAATTGTCCCAATGCCACTGCGCCGGCAAGGAAAAAGGAGCCGAGAAAAACTCCTCATTGGATTTGAACGCACTCATGAACAACCAAAATAACGGGTACAGCGTAACCAAAGCATAAAGCGTGAGCATGATGTTGATTGAGCCCCTCTTTACCTTTTGCCCGGTTTGACCCTGAGGGAAGGCGGTCGTCTTCACTGCATATCCTGGCTCCATCGTATTCCCTCCCATTCGTTTATCTCACTTCCCGTTTCATTAAATATTGGCTTCCTACGATCAAGGCCATGCTCAAAATAATGATCGCCGTGGATACTGCGCTTCCGTAACCGTAACGGAACACGTTGAACGTGTTGTTGTACATATATGAGGCCAGCAGCTCCGTTGAATGGGCAGGACCGCCGCCTGTCATGACATAGATCAAGTCAAATGCCTTCAAGCTGCCGGAAATACATAGAACTACCGCGACCTTGATCGTATCCCAGATCATCGGCAGCGTAATGACGAACAGCTTGCGTACCGGACCAACACCGTCGATTTGCGAGGCATCGTCAATTTCCGGGGAAATGTTTTGCAGTGCCGCGATGAACATAATCATGTAAGGTCCGATAAAGTTCCAAATAATCGGCACCATAATCGCGTACATCGATATCTTCGGATCGGAGAGCCACGCCTTTTTCCACGATGCTAGACCTAAATTTTCAAGCAAAAAATTAAGAATCCCGATTTGCGGATGATAGATGTAGCCCCAGATGATACCTACAACTACAGAAGAAAGCACCATAGGCATAAAAATGGAAGCTCGGATCATTCTTTGAAACAGTGTGCTTTTCATTAACAGGATCGCAAGCACCAATGCGATAGGCACCTGGCCGAATACAGAAGCGGCTACGATCAGCATATTATTTTTGAAAGACTTCCAAAAAATCGGGTCCTTGATGACCTCGGCGTAATTATCGAGACCGATAAACTTCGCAGCGCCGATTCCTTTCCAGTCGAAAAAACCGTAGTATGCGGACCAAAACACCGGTATGATAACAAAAAATGCGTATAGCACAAAGGCCGGAAGAAGCGCAACCGTTATGAACCCCCGTATGCGTGCCGCTGATGTCATGACTTCCCTCCTAAAGTTTCGCGTAAGCGAAACAGTGTGTCGAAAAACCTGTAAAGATGAAAAATTCTACAAGGTTCCTCGGTGAGGTATCTCCTTCCGGCCGCTGTTGTTATCAGGAAATTTTTAATCGATCCGCTCTTCAGCGGTTATTTCCTGATAACAAAGGCGGTCGCTATCGCTCCTGCAGGAGATACCCCACCTACTACCTTATATTTTCAAATAAATTAGGGTCTACCGCCAAGCCTAGTTTCGCATTAGCGAAACTAACTCCATTAAAAATAAATTGAGTTTCTCGTGAGCGATACTCGGCAAACAGAGAAACCTAACCTCGAGAAATTGGGTAAATACGGAGGTGAGATATGCCTCGGAAGAGCGGAGCGTCCGCCTTTGTTATCAGGAAGTAACCTTATAAGATAAATTCAAAATTTCCTGATAACAACAGCGGCTGGAGGGGCATATCTCACCGGAGGAACACTAGCCAATTTGTCCCCACACTCGGTTTCTCACCAAGCTGATTCGCTCTAGCGAAACAAATGGCCCCGGCCTTTCGACAAGACTGGAGCCGCTTGCTGTCCTGCTAATTTATTTGACTCCCAATGACTTAGCCTGTGACTCTTGAATCTTCTTCGCGATGTCCTCCGGCTTTCCGCCCATCAGCAGCTCCTGCAAGCCATTGTTCACCACGTCGCTCGCCGCAGAGCTCAGCACGCCATCATATACAGGTGTTCTTTTCACTTTTCCCAGCAATTCATACACTTGTGCGAATAAAGAGGTCACTTTCGTCTTATCCAGCTCTACCTTATAGCTAACCAACTGATTGCTCTCCAGAGTTGTCTTTTGAGCAGCAGGGCCGGACAGAGCATAGATCAAATCATAGGCCGCTTCCTTGGCAGGACCGCTCGTTTTCTTGCTCATGCCAAGACCGGTTCCGACAACTCCGGACAAGGTGTTCGGGTCCCCCTTACCACCCGGTACAGAAGGAAGCAAGGTTACTGCCATATTATCCAAAGCTTCTTTGGACGCTCCTGCCGCAAGGTTCGTCAATGCCCAACCACCATCAATCATCATCGCCGCTTTGCCTTGAGCAAACATTTGCTCCATTTGCGTATTATCGATGCTATTGAAGCCCTCTTGGAACGCGCCTGCTTTGCTCAATTGCTGCAAGTAAGTCAACGCTTGGATGAATTCCGGATCGGTAAACTTTGCTCCTTTTTGATTGGCAGCATTCAAGAACCATTCCGAACCGGTTACACGATCAGCCAGGGAACTTAAAATGCTCGATTGTGCCAGCCAAGCCGCTTTATTGCCAAGGGCAATCGGTGTGACATTGTTCTTTTTGAACGTATCCACGAGACTCATCATGTCATCCCATGTTTTTGGAGGCTTTACGCCATATTTATCGAAGATCGATTTGTTATAGTAAAGAATCGATGTAGGAGACAATCCCATAGGAGCGCTGTATGTTTTGCCATCGATAGTGAAGTCGTCGAAGGAGTTCGGCAGGAAACCATTTTTCCAATCCGGCTTGCTGTCAAGCAGCGAATTAATCGGCTGGAGCAAATCGCCGCCTACAAACTCTTTCGTCATAACGCCAGGCCACATAACGAACAAGTCCGGCATTTCGTTTGCCGCAGCAACCGTTTTCAAACGCGCCTTATAGCCATCGGGTGGAATCCCCTGAATATCCAAATCCACATTAGGATGATCTTTCTTGTATTGCTCCATAATGGCCCTCATATTTTTGGCACGAAGGTCGTCGCCGGTGTAGTTGTGCCATATAGAAAGCTTGACTTTGGCTTGCGCTTTATCTTTACTGCCGCTATCTCCAGCCGCTTTGCCGTCCGTACTGCCGCTCGAATTACAGCCAGCCAGAATGCCTGTTGCCATAACAGCCGTTAATGCTATCGCCGCCGCTTTTTTCATATTGTTGTACCCTCCCTGATTCTCTTCTCTTTACAGTTTTAAGTATAGGGGACAGCCTCGGTATGCAAAACGGGAGAGACTTCGGAGTGATGGGGGAATTTTTTCAGCCTTTTAGCAATTGGCGATAGTCCGTTGGGGTGTGTCCCGAATATTTCTTAAACTGCTGACCAAAGTATTTGATATCCTCATATCCTACACGATTGGCAATTTCACTGATTTTGGCCTGCGAGCCCTGCAGCCACTCGGCCGCTTGTCTCATCCGCTCCTGTGTTACGAACTCGATATAGTTCATTCCTGCCTCCCTCTTGAACACTTCACTGAAATGGTTAGGGTTCAAATGGACGAATTGAGCTACCTGCTGGAGCGACAGGTTTTGATCCAGATTTGCTTTAATATAAGCAATCGATTTTTGAATATAGGAGAACTTACCCTCTGCTAAAGAATCATGATAAGACAACATCATTACCGAAAGCAGACGGAATACATCCTCTTCGGGCTGGCCTGGCGATTCCCAGGTGAAGATGTGGGGTGCCACCTGAGCATTGGCAGTCTGTGTCCGGCCTTGATCCTGATGGTCTGCTTTTTCCACGGCACCCGTACAAGCCCGATCCAGCCACCTGTGACCGGATAACAAAATGGATTGTAAATAAGCCTGAAAAGAAGCGGCAGTTACGGAGCTATCCTCCATTTGCGATCGCACCTTCTGATTCACCCAGTGCCTCAGCTCCGTCGGATTGTTGCTCATTAGTATGGCGGAGAGCTCCGCTTCCTCCTTCTGGGAGCACACCGTCCTGCCTCCCTTGCGGTCTTTTACCTCTTGAATCGAATACAGCCCTCTCACGCCCGCCAGTCCACGGAAGGAGAATACATGCTCTGCCTCGATATAAGACGATTTAAGCTCCGCATAATCGTTAACGGTGCAGCCCAGCGCCGCATAGACGCTGCACTTCAACGTCTGCTCAACCCGGAGCCGTGCCCTCTCCAGCATTTCACGATCTGCCATTCCTGGCGCAGCGGGCAGCACAAGCACGATCCGATCCTTTTTGAGCAGAGTAACGGTCGGCAGCAGCTCGAACAGCATATTCTCCGCAGCGCCAAGCAACAGCCGAGCCATTGGGTTATCTCCCCAGCCCAAAGCAGATACCAGCATCACCTGCATCGGAGTTGTATCCTTTTGCGCCTGCTGCAAACCATTCTTGCAAAACCAGACAAGCAGCTGCTCATGAACGGATTCCTGCTCAAGGCCTTGAGTAACCAAACGATCCAGTAATTGGCTGCGCAGTGCCGCCGTTTGGACCGTTTCCTGTTTGAGCGCTTCCCATTTCTCCAATATGCGCTGCTTCGCCTTCATAGCGGCCTTAATTATCTCATCGGGACGGCTTGTCTTGAGCAAATAATCCGTTACGCCTTCCCTCAATGCCTGCTGTGCGTAGGAAAAATCGTCGTATCCGGTTAGAATAACAATCTCCGTATCGGGAAGTATCCCCTTCACTTTACGCGCCAGCTCAATTCCGTCCATGCCGGACATACGTATATCAGTCAATAAAATATGCGGCTTCTCCTCCGGAATGCGGGCAAGCGCTTCTTCAGCGGAAGAGGCGGGCGCCAGCAGCTCCAACCCAAGCTCCTTCCAGTCAATAACCGTACACAATCCGGTGCGGATAATAACCTCATCGTCTACAATCATAATTCTCATGTCGTTTCCTCCCCTGCCGGAATGGTGAACGATATCTTCGTTCCTTTCCCTAGCTCGCTATCTATAACCAATCCCGATTCATGACCATAATGCAGCAGCAGCCTCTGGTGAACATTGCGCAGCCCGTAGCTGGATCTTGGCGAAGTAACCCCTGTGCGGGTCTCCTCCGCCGTAATATTTCTGCGAATTTCCCGCAGCTTTGCAGGCTCCATACCAATTCCCGTATCCTCCACGACAAATTTCATCCGCGACGCGCCGAACAGCTCACCGTGAACATACACGTGACCTTTTTCTTTTTTCTTCTGTATCCCATGAATAACGCTGTTCTCAATCAATGGCTGCAGCAACAGCTTCAGCATCGGGGTCTGCATCATGGCCGGATCAATGAAAAACTCAATTTCAAATTGGTCGGGAAAGCGAATCGACTGGATATACGCATAGTTTTGCGCATGAGCTACCTCCTGCTGCACAGGGCAAAATTCCTCCCCCTTGTTCAAGCTGAATCTCAGAAAATCACTGAGCGCCCCGACCATTTCGGCGATTTGCCGATCCTTATTCATCAAGGCGATCCAATGGATCGACGACAACGTATTGTACAAAAAGTGCGGGTTGATCTGCGCCTGCAGCGCTTGAATATCCGCTTCCTTCTTCATTGCCTCGTTCTTCTGCACCTGTTCCTTCAAGCGCTGAATACGGTCGCTAAGCTTGTTATAGCTCCGCAGCAGCAAGCCTACTTCATCTGTGCTTCGCACCTCGAAGTGAGGAATAGGCTCATCAGGGTTAATGTCCTTCATATTTTGCGTAAGCTTAGTCAGCGGACGAGTCACCCATTGGAGGAAATAGATCACCAGCCCGGCAGCCATAACGAGAGCAAGCCCAACCGCCACAGCTGTAACCATCAGCACAAAGCCATTTTGCTTTGTGTAAATTTGGGTCGGGATAAAACCGACCAGCTTCCAGCGTTGTCCGGGGATCGTATAGTACAGAATGGTCTTCTGCTCCTTGCCCGTCCCGTAATTCAGAATGCCGCTATCCTCATTCATTTCTCCTATATCCGGAAAAATATCCGTGACCATGTGATTCAACCATTCCGGCTTGCCGCTCGACAAGATGCGGTCCTGTTGATCCAGCAGCAGCACAAAGCCGCTAGCCTCCCACCCGGCTTCCGTCAAATAGCGGTTTATTTCAGCCTCATCGACGCTGATCGAAATCATCCCGAGCGGCTTAAAATTGTTAATGCTGCGAACAGGCCGCACGAGCGAGATCACCTTCTTCAAGCCTTCGGTGGTCTGATTCTCGTACAGAGGCGACCACCAGCGTGTGCTGCTCTTGTAGGCCAGCTCATTTTGCTTAAGTACTTCGGAAAGACCGGACTGCAATACAGTCGTGTTGGAAAGCGGCGGCTTTCCTATATCGCTGGTGATCGTAATATTGGATATATGCTTTTTGGAAAAAGCCAGGTTCGTCAAAAAACCGACGTTTAAGGTAAAGCGGACGACATCCTCTTTTTCATCATCCAGATAAGCTTGAATATCCCGCTGCCCGATAATGAACAAGGACATGCTCTCCACATCCTCGATAATAAAATCCAGCTTGCCTCCAATCTGCCGCAGCGTGTTCATCCCGGACTGCTTCGCCTTATCCTCGGTAATGGAGGTGGCAATCGTATAAGAAACGACTCCGGTTAACAGCAAAGGCAGTAGAATCGCCAACAGAAGGAACAAGGACAGCTTGCGTTTTAATGATTTCCCGAACCATCGTCTCATGATAGGTTCCCCCAGCCCCGTATTTGTAATCGCATTCATCTTTTAATTGTATACTAACATACTTTTTTTCTTTCGAACAAACTTTTTGTTTGACATTTAAAACGGTTATGATACTATCGTTCTCATAACAGTCCCCTGATGATCAGGAGAAAGGAGACGCACTTACCTATGGAGCATATCCGTGAGGAATCCGAATTTCTGAGCAGCCTGGTTAAAGGCATTGCAGCCCAATTCGGCGACAACTGTGAGGTCGTGCTGCATGATCTGACAGGATCGTACGAAAGCACGATTACAGCCATTGAGAACGGTCATATTACCGGTCGTAAGGTCGGCGATCCAGGCACGAATCTCGGTCTTGAGCTGCTGCGCGGCAACCAGGTCGACGGCAACAAATTCAATTACGTCACCCAGACGAAGGACGGACGTATTCTTCGTTCAACGTCCATGTATATGAAGAACAGTGAAGGCAAAACGATCGGAGCGCTGTGCATTAACTTTGATATTACCGAACTGATGATTGCGGAGAAAACCCTTCAATCCCTTACCTCCACGGGTCTGCAAACGGAAGTGAAGGAATCGTTCGTCAGCAACGTCAGCGACCTGCTCGATGCCCTGATTCAAGAAGCACAAGAGCAGATCGGCAAGCCGGTCGCTGTCATGACCAAAGAAGACAAGATGAAGATGATTCAGCTGCTGGACCGCAAGGGGGCCTTCCTGATTAAAAAAGGCGGAGAGAAAATTTGCGGTTATTTGAATATTTCCAAGTATACCTTGTATAACTACTTGGAGGAAGGCAAAACACTACTGGAATCGGAAGGGAATGAGGAATCATGAACGACGCCGTATCTTCGTCTTTCGTATCGGAAACACCCTGCATCATCATTAATGACGAGATCATGAAGCATAACATTCAGAGCATGGCGCATACGGCCCGCAGGCATCGGGTCAACCTGCGCCCCCATGCCAAAACGCATAAAATGCCTCACGTAGCCCATCAACAAATTGAAGCAGGCGCCGTAGGCATTACGGTCGCCAAAGTCTCCGAAGCTGAGGTGATGGCACAGCACGGTATCTCAAATATCTTCATTGCTTATCCACTCGTAACCGTTTCCAAAATCACGCGTGCCGTGGCTTTGAGCGAGCGGATCGACCTGATTCTGGCCGTAGACAGTGAGGAAGGCGCTATGCGTCTGTCCCAAACGGCAAGCCGATTAGGCCAGACGCTGAACGTGCGGCTAGAGATCGATACAGGGTTAAGGCGGACAGGAGTGCTGTACGAGGATGCCTTGGCCTTGGCAGCTAGTATTCATGCGATGGAGTCTCTTCGACTTACTGGTATCTACACATTCCGTGGAGCGTTGATGAACAAAAAGCCCACTATGGATCTGAAAAGTGCCGGTGAAGAGGAAGGTCGGATTATGGTCGAGCTTGCTGACCGGATTCGCGCCCAAGGTATTCCTATTACCGATGTCAGTGTCGGCTCGACCCCAACAGGTGCTTACGCCGCAGCCATTGAAGGCGTTACCGAAATCCGTCCGGGAACGTACGTATTTCAAGATCGGATGCAAGCTCGATTTGGCGTCTGCGGTATGGAGGACTGCGCGGGCAGCGTGCTCGTCACGGTCGTAAGCCGTCCATCGGCAGATCTGGCCGTTATCGACGGCGGCAGCAAAACGTTCGCCACCGATGTACAGCCTAATACCGAGCCGCTCCTTCTGCAGGGCTTTGGCCATGTCGTTGGCTTGGAGGACGCCGTGTTGGAGCGATTATCGGAGGAGCATGGCATGCTTCGCTTAGGGCCTGAAGCTCAGCAAGCAGGCTTAAAGGTCGGTGATCGACTTCATATTATTCCTAACCATATTTGCAGTACCGTCAATTTGCATAATCGTGTCTTGTTCCAGCAAGGCGACAAGCTCGAGCCGTTCGCCGTGTTGGGCCGTGGAATGCTGGAATAAAGCAATGATAGTTATTTTTCCTATATTGAAATGCTTGCCTCACACGCAGCTGTACATGATTTCTAACAATTAGTTGACCTTAGGGAGGGTTCAAAAGACATGCTGGATCTTATTTTGAAAAACGGACGTATTGTCGATGGGACGGGCAACCCCTGGTTTATAGGGGATGTAGGCATTAAAGACGGGCAGATTGCAACGGTAGGACAGCTGGATATGGAGGCCCACGACTCGATAAACGTCCACAGGCAGGTCATCTCCCCCGGCTTTATTGACGGCCACTGCCATTCCGACCTGATGATTCTGGATCATCCGTTAAGCGAAATTAAAATTCGCCAAGGCGTGACAACGGAGGTGGTAGGCAACTGCGGACTAGCTCCCGCTCCTTTCGTCAGAGAACAGGCGGAGCTGCTGCAGAGCTACGTCCAACCGGTACTCGGGAAAACATCCTGGGAATGGCCTTGGGAAACCGTCGAACAGTATATGCAAACGCTTTCCAAGTCCTCCCTATCGGAAAATATCGCTACTTACGTCGCGCACGGTGCACTGCGTATCGCAGTGATGGGCTTTGCCAATCGTCCAGCGACTTCCCAAGAGCTGATGCTTATGAAGCACATGCTCGAAGAAGGACTCAAGGCAGGAGCCATCGGCTTCTCCATCGGTCTTCTGTACGCTCCTGGAAGCTATACTTCGAAGGAGGAAATCGCCGAGCTGTGCTCCGTGCTGCCCAAGTACAACGGGCTATTCTCCACCCATATCCGCGGCGAAGGCAACAATCTGATCCCTTCCGTGAAGGAAGTGATCTGGATTGCCGAGAAAGCCGGAGTGTCCCTTCATATAAGCCACTTGAAAGCAGCAGGCAAAATCAATTGGGGCAAGGTGCTGGAAGCGATGGAGCTCATTGAGGATGCACGCTCCCGCGGGCTCGATGTGACCTGCGACGTATATCCCTATAACGCCGGCTCCACTACACTAACGACCGTTCTCCCCCCTTGGGCGCTAGAAGGCGGTATCGGGAGCGTACTGGAACGATTCAGAGATGCCCAGCTGCGTAAACGTATTCGCGAGGAGCTGAGCCGCGAGCAGGAGGATTGGGACAATCTGGTGTGCTCTACCGGCTGGCAGAGCGTCTACATATCCGCCGTTCACAATGAAGCGAACCGGCATCTGGAAGGCAGGCACATGGCTGACATCAGTGAGGAGCGCGGACAGCACCCTGCGGATTGCATGATGGACCTGCTCCTCGAAGAGCAAGGCCGTATCTCCATTGTCTATTTCCACATGGCCGACGAGGATGTGAAGCAGGTCATTGGCTACGAGCGGTCGCTGATTGCATCAGACAGCCTGACCTGCGAAACCGGTAAACCGCATCCGCGGCTATACGGCACGTTTCCGCGCGTCTTTGCCAAATATGTACGTCAAGATAAGGTGTTGACGCTGGAGCAAGCCGTCCGCAAGCTGACGTCATTCCCGGTACAGAGGTTCAAGCTCGGTAAACGTGGTCTGCTAGTCCCCGGCTATGCAGCAGACATTACGGTATTCGATCCTGAGACGATTCAGGACAACGCGACCTTTGAGGATCCGCAGCAGTATCCAGCCGGTATCTCCCACGTGCTGGTGGGCGGAAAGCCGACGCTGCTCGGGAATCGCCACACCCATGCCAAAGAAGGCATCCTTATTCGGGCGCATCACTACTGCAGCCATTAGCCCCTATAGTTTTTTGGATCAGCAATCATAACCTATTCCCATTTATACGGAGGTCATCGTCATGAGCAAAGTTGAGCAAAGATTACTAGAGCTGGGTATCGTCCTTCCACCGTCCCCAGAGCCACGTTTCACCTACGTTCCATGCAAACGCACAGGCAACCTGCTTTATTTATCCGGGCAGGATTGCCGAATTAACGGAGAGCTGATGTACGAAGGCAAGATCGGAAGCGACCTAACGATCGAACAAGGCCAGAAAGCTGCTCGTCAAGTGATTATTAACTGCCTAGCCGTTCTAAAAGGATACTTGGGCGACTTGGACCGCGTCGTCCAAATCGTTAAGCTGCTCGGCTTCGTGAACAGCGCCCCTGGATTCGGAGATCAGCCTTACGTCATGAACGGAGCCTCCGATCTGTTGGTCGAAGTATTCGGCGACAGCGGCCGTCATGCCCGCTCCGCTATCGGTACGAGTGATCTGCCTTTTCATACGCCGGTTGAAATCGAAATCATCGTCGAAATCCGCGACTAAGCGATCTCTTGCGAGTATACATTGAAGTAAAGACATCAATGATCGCATACTAAAAATACCTTAATTGACACGATCCAAAGAGGAGGCGCTAGAATTGGAATTTCGATTGGTACAAAGCAGTGAATTGAATCAAGCCGTTCAACTGGCGGACGACATTTTCCGCGATTCTGAGCAAGCCTCGATGGGGACCGCTTTCCCGCTTATTTTCTCGCCGGGACAGAGCCATTCCTTCGGAGCCTTTGTCGGAGACAAGCTCGTATCCTTTATGGGCTTTGTCCCGTTCGTGCTGCAAGTCGGCGACGCAAGGCTGAATGTATTCTCGATGGGTTCGGTATGCACCCATCCCGACTACCGCGGCCAAGGCACCGCCGGCCGCCTGCTGGATCTGTGCAAGCAGCACGCCGAGGAGGCCGGCGCGTCGCTGGTGTTTATCTCGGGCGACCGCTCGTTGTACACGCGGGCGCACTGCTATCACTTCGGCCGCACGGAGCGGTTCACGCTGGATGCCGATGGCGCAGCCCGGCTTCGCACGTTAACCGCAGGTGCTAGCGGCCGCACCGTTCGCCAGCACGCGCCAACGGATGCGTTCGCGATGCAGGCAGCCGCGAACGCCCGCGAGGTCGCGTTCGCGCAAAGCGTCACCGAGCTGCAGCGGCTGCTCGGTGCGGAAGCCCACGCCAGCTGCACGAAGCTGGCGCAGCAAGTGCTCGTCGCCGCCCCGGCTGGGGGCGGCGTGGACAGCTACGCTGTGATCGAGGCCCCCGGCCGCTATCACAGCAAGAGAATGCCGACGGCCACCGAGTGGGCCGGCCCGGCTGAAGCTGTCGGCGCGCTGCTCGCCGACGCGGTAGAGCGCTTCAACCTTGCGGAGCTCAAGGTTGCGGTTGGCTGGCATGAGCAGGAGCTCATGCAGCTGCTGCGCGAAGCAGGCTTAACCTCGACGCCTGGGACGAACAGCGGTACCGTGTTCGTCGTGAGCGCCAAGCGCCTGCTGGAGCAAGCCGCTCCCTATCTGCGCGCGAGCGGCAGTCCTATTCCTGCAGTCACCGCACTGCAGGATGGCCAATACAGCGTAGCGCTTCCTGATGGAAGCGGCAGCCTGGAGCTGACAGCAGAGGAAATGGTCTCTCTGCTGTTCAATCCCGAATCCGCTCACGCAGATCGGCTGCCTGGATGGACTTCCATCCCGCTACCTCAGTTAAACGGTCTTAGTTATACTTAATCGCACATTTATCCATTTTTTTAAAATAACGATCAACAGCCCGGTAACCCGCTTTACAGCGGTTACCGGGCTTAGTCATTTGAATTCCTTATTGGCCCTTGCTGACCCAAAATGTCACGTTGCCACCCACCTGTGCCGCCGCATTCGGCTGCGGGTCCTGCTTAAACACTTTTCCTTTTTCCATATCATTCGGTTCAATATTAAAATTGAAGTGAAGCCCCGCTGCCAAAGCAGCTTTGCCCGCTTCCTCCTGAGTCATACCAATCAAGCTCGGCACCTGTGTCGGACTGCCTTCAGGCTTCACGCTGCCATTATCAGGCTGCTTCGTCTCCTTCGGCGCATCCGGCTTGGGTGTTGCTGACGGCTCGGGTGTCGGTGTTGGTGTCGTTTCCGTAACGGCATTGCTCGGAGGAATGTAGCCTTTATCCGGCTTCAACGTCTCGATAAGTCCCATCAAAATAAGCACCGAGCATATTCCGATGACGACGATCGCTCCGCCGATGAAGAGCAGTTTTTTCATTACGCTCCCCACCGTGAATCGACGCGGCTCATCCTCTTCCTCATCTTCTTCCTCGACTTTAGCAGCATGTCGTTCAGGCTCGTCTAGGTTTACAGCCTTCTTGCGCGTCGGCACTTCGGCTGCTGATGATTTCATCACAGTCGAAACCGGCTTCTTCTTCACTTCGGGCTCCTCGGTCCTCGTCATGCTTTGTGAGCTTCTCATGATTACCACACGGGCGAGCTGGGTAATAAATAATTTTAACGGAACATCCTCCGTCATTGCCTGCTGTATTAACGGAACTAGCACGCTTCTTTGTTCAGTCGGGATATCCCTTAACGCTTGCTGCACAGCAGCATCATCTACACTCGGCTGTGTTCCAGTCAAGCCTGACAGCATTTGCAGCAGTAAGCTGCTCAACCCCCGAGTCCCACGCTGTGTGCTCGCTCCCTGCTCCCAATAATTCATAATGACTGGGTGCCGCTCCGAATCCAGCCAAATATTATCCGGACGAACGGAGAACCCGACGATGCCGTCCTCCAAAGCTTTTTGCATACCTAACGCAAGCTTATGCACAATGGATATCATTTCCGGAAAGTTCATCGTTTTTTTATCAATTTCTTCAACCAGCAGCGTGCCGTTGCATGGCTTCAACACGGCAATTAGCCGATTAGCCGTGCTGCTGTAGCCGGTATCTAAAATGTGTATGAAAGCCCTGTCCGTAAATTGGGATGCTTCCCCTATCATTTGTGTATATGTCTGAACAAACTCATCGTCCGGAATATCGAGAGAATACAGAATGACTTTTCGATTTAACGATAAATCTTTACCCATATAAACCATTCCGCCGTCCAAAGGTAGGATTGGTTGCTCAGGCACATATCTCTGTTCCATGCGATCTTCCATCTATAGCAGCCCCCTTTCTCTTTAAATACCCTATCCATCTTACTCATATAGTTCGGACTTTAGTCCGGATTTTCGTTGATACGTCCGAAAAAAAAGCAAAACTAGCCCCAACGTGAGGGCATTTTTTTATATTACCCATTCTATTATATAACGAATCAACAAAAAAGCCGACTTTTGCGAAATGAAGTCCAATCGTCCTTTGTTTTTCATATATATGGGTTAAAAGAGCAGCAGCCGCTTCCCCAGAATACTTTTTTCCCGTTATGCAGACTTAGAGGCTTCGAACGGTAATAAACCTGAGAACGGCCACCGCTGAATCACAACAATGAGATCATACGCTCGAATTTCTGTTTTTTTTGCCTTATTTCTCGTTTTACAATGAAACTTGCCGCTGATTATAATGGACGAATCATTCATGAAAATCGAAAGGGATTATATAACCATGGCCCAACAGGCTGTTATTTGGCGTTTGCTTGGCGTCTCTTTATTGTGGGGATGCAATTATGTTGCAAGCGCCTATTTGCTGAGAGATTTTTCTCCTATTTTCTTGTCTTACTCTCGTTTAGTATTAACCTCGCTCTTCTTAATTTCCGTCGCTTTAATCAATAGGAAAATGAAGCGTCCAACCGTTCAAGAGTGGCTTATCCTGCTGTTTGCAGGCCTGTTCGGCACCCTGTTCAACCAGTTCTTCTATTTCATAGGCCTCCAGCACTCTACAGCTGGCAATGCGTCGCTCATCATTGCACTTTCGCCGGTCGCTACGACCTTGCTTGCCCGAATTTTTCTAAGAGAAGCCATCACGGTAAACAAATTGACCGGTGCCGGCCTGGCTCTGGTAGGTGTTGTCCTTATCGTATTGTTCGGAGGCAAATCGATCGGCATCTCACAAGGGGATATCCTGCTGCTATTAGCTATGATCGCTCTATCTGTCAGCTTGCTGTTCATCCGTAAACTGACTACCAGCATGCCTTCCTACGACATTACCATTTTTGCTACCGTGATGGGCACTGTCTTGATGACGCCTGCTGCTTTGTGGGAAGCGAGTCAAGGACAAATGCATTTCAGCCTGCATATGACGATGTGGCTGGTGTTGGCTTGTGCCGCTATCTTTGGCCAAGGCTTAGCCGGGTTTTGGTGGAATCAGGGCATTTCTGAAGTTGGCGCATCCACCAGCTCCATGTTTATGAATATTCCTCCGTTCGTTGCGATTATCGTGGCTTATTTGGTTCTGGGAGATACGATACAGATAGTGCAAATCGCTGGAGGGGTTCTCATCCTTGCAGGCGTAGCCATATCCAACCGCAGAACGGCCGTACAGGCTGCGGCTTCATAGAACATAGAAGATTTAAGGCGTTCCGCTGCGGTGCGCCTTATTTACATTAAGAGTCTATTCACTTTTTTCCTAATCCATTTTAATGTAATGTAATGTAATATAATATGACATGATTTTATTTAAAAAGACCTGATTCCTTATATTTTGACGAAATATTCCCTTTTTCCACTACAACTGTGTTGAATAATGTTGTTTTTGCGTGAATTATATTTACACACTTGACTATGCGCTATACAATATAGCAAAACGCAAATGGTGGTGACAACATGATGAAGATGAAGATCGGCTTTCGCACCCTCAAAACCGCCGTCGGCGTCAGTCTTTCCATTTTACTTGCCCAGCTGCTGCAGCTCGAATACTATTCCGCAGCGGGCATTCTTACACTGCTTTGTATTCAAAAATCAAGAAAACAATCGACTCAAGCCGTCATCAGCCGATTCTTTGCCTGTCTGTCCGGGCTTCTGTTCTCCAGCCTGTTGTTTGTCATTATCGGCTATCATTCGTATTCTTTTCTAGTCTACCTGCTGTTGTTCATCCCCTTCTGTGTGCGGTTCCGTATGCAGGAAGGCATTGCGAGCAGCTCGGTCATCGTCATGCATGTCTATATGCATCAAGGCATAGAACCGGCTTTTTTCCTCAATGAGTTTATGGTTATATTGATCGGTCTTGGGGTCGCGCTGCTGGTGAATTGGTACATGCCCAGTATCGATAAGGAGCTTAATCGGCGTAAGGAAGAAGTGGACCGACTCATTGCCGTTATTCTAAAAGAAATGGCTGCCTATCTCAAGGAGGGCTACACTCTTTGGGACGGTAAGGAATTATTGCAGTTGGGCGATGAGCTTCAGCAAGCCAAGAGGCTCGCGGTACTCGATGCCGAGAACAATTTGCTGCGCAAAACCAACTCTTACGAACATTATTTTGATGTAAAAAGGCAGCAGTACGAAATACTGGAGCGAATGCTCCCATTCATTTCGAGAATATCGGTTAAGATGGAACAAGGCATTCGAATAGGGGACTTTATTTTGGAGGTCAGCGACTCGAGTTCAGGGCGTTCTACTGCTCATCTGCGAGAAACGCTGCGCGCAATCCGCGAATATCATAAGCTTCTCCCGCTACCGGAAACCCGGCATGAATTCGAGAATCGGGCCAGCCTCTATGCCGTGGCTAACGAGCTGGAGCGGTTTATTCATACGATGTAATGTAACCCCAGTTGATAGATAATCACTACACCGTAGTACTCCTCTCAAGGGATGCTGCGGTGTTTTTGTTACGTCTCCACTTTCTTGTCCTCTCATTGTATAATATCCAATAACCTTTTATATCTTCTTACTGTGGAAAGAAAGGATGTGCAAAGATGTCAGGCATACATTATTATCGAAATGCATCATTGCCTCTATTGGAAGCCAAAAGGTGCGAGGCATATGCGATTTCCTATAAAAAGCATTTTCACGAGGAGCACTCCATAGGCCTTATCGACAAGGGTACAAGCAAGGTTTGGTGCGATGGGAAAAAGCTCCAGGTCGAAGCCGGCAGTGTCCTCTGCTTTCCAGCTTATATGCCGCATGCTTGCAGTCCGGAGTCCAACTATAATTGGACATATAAAATGCTGTTTATTCATCCCAAGTGGATTCAGTCTGCCTTCCGTGAGGATACGTCCCCTGACATTCCGTTCCTGTTCCAAAACCATAATAATAAAAGGGCAGCCGCATGCGTTAATCAATGTGTGAGCACGCTGGAAACCACCATGGGTCCCATGGAAACTGAAGTTAGCTTTATCGATATGATCAGGACAATTAAAGACAACGACAGCGAGAATATAAAGCATGTTCGTCACGCATCATTGCCAAAGCACTTGAATCTGATCAAAGACTATTTGCATGAACATTTCAAAGAAAAGATAACATTAGACGACTTGGAACGGGAGACGGGGATCAGCAAATTTCATCTTAGCCATTTATTCAAAAAAGGGAGCAGCCTCCCCCCTCATGCCTATCTAAATCTGCTGCGAATCAACTACGCCAAGAAGGAGTTATCCCGGTCAAGACCTATTGCAGACATTGCTTTGGAAGCCGGATTTTATGATCAGAGTCATATGACCAAATTATTCATAAACACGGTGGGTCTTCCCCCGCAAAAATATGCATCCTCGATCAGAGTATAACCCAGCAATTTTATACAATACGCCCCGTGCAACCAGAAGTATAATGTGCCTAATACGACCTAAAGGGGGCACGAGACTTGAACACGCTGCTTATTGAACAACATTTTTCCGAAGCCTTAAAATCGGTTGCACGCCGCGAGGATATTAAGGCGTACATCAAAGAAACTCCTCTACTGTATAGCTTGCTGAGTCGGGCTGCAGGGCGATATGTCGCCGGTGATGTCCTAGAAGACGGTTTAAACGCAGGCACACTTCTCCGAAACAAAGGCTACAATGTATCCCTGGAATATATAGGGGAAAATATTCGAATGCAGTCCGACTGTGAGCAGGCCGTAAAGGAGTTTCTGAAGCTTATCCGGGCCTGCGGAGAAACAGGTGCGGCATCCAGAATTTCGTTGGACCTATCCCACATCGGATTGTCTATCAATCCTCAGTTGGCTTACAACAACCTTATTCTACTAGCCAAGGAAGCCGTAAGGCATAGCTTGACGATCCTCATCAGCATGGAGGAAGCCGCCAAAACAGATCTGATTCTTTCGGTATATAAGCAAGCTATCGTCCATTGTTCCAATCTTGGTATCACACTGCAAGCACATCTCTACCGAACGCCGCAGGATTTGGAGACGCTGCTGCCTCTAGGAGGATGCATACGTATTGTGAAAGGGGCTTATCAAGAGTCTGCCTTAGACGCTATGCCTCGTTCTAAGGCGTTGAACGATCAATTTTCAAAGCTCGTGGCCCGCTGTATACAGGCTGGCTGTTCTATCTCTGCGGCAACCCATGATGATGCATTAATAACGGAAATGAGGGAGCGAGGATATTTCGATATCTCTTATTTTGAGCTCGAAATGTTGTATGGGATTCGTCCGGAGCTCAGCTCGAATCTGCATGCCGCCGGCTTCCCCGTGCGTATCTATCTCACCTATGGAGAAGAATGGTATTTGTACATATGCCACCGAATTGCCGAGTTTCCCCCGAATGTCTACTTAGCGTTAACCGACATCATTCAAAGCGATACTAAACCTGCTGCTTTGTATGCATAGTAAAAAGCCGGCTTCGCAGCCGGCCTTGATGTTATCGTGTCCTGATCGTCTTTTAATTCAAACGCTGAATGACTTGCTCCAGACTCATTTCGTCCATAGAAGAGAGTCGCAAATCATACTTCTCGAATGTTAAAAATTGAGTTAATTCGTTCGGCACAATAACGCATTTCAGTCCGGCCCTTGTTGCCGCCTTGGCCCCGTTGGATGAATCTTCGAAAGCGACGGATTCATGAGCTGATACCTCTAGATGCTCTAACGTTCTCAAATATAAGGTCGGGTCCGGTTTCACCTTCTCTACTTGATCCCCTGTAGAAATGACTTCAAAGTAGTCGTCAATTTGCAATTTTTTCAGAAAAAATTCAACCCATTCTCTTGTAGAGCTGGAGGCCAGCCCAATTTTGAGTCCTAACGATTTGGCATCGTTCAAATAATCCCTGACCCCTTCTCTCATAGGAATCGCTTTCATTTTTACTTTATGCAGCTCTCTGGCTTGACGTTTGATATCATCTCTGGTCACTTGTAAACCTGCAACCTTCTCATCAATATACTGGTTCAGGACGGAATCATCCGTCCCGACACATCTCACAAACAGTTCCCAATGAAACTCGATTTGATAAATCTCGAACACTTCTTTATATGATTCATACCATACACTTTCCGTATCAATAATCAATCCGTCAAAATCAAATACAACCGCCTTAATCATGCTGAATCCCCCTCTTTATTGATGGCTTACGGTAATACGTCGTCTTCAATCGCGCCCATTTTTATATACGTTATAATTTTGCGGGATTCGGCTTCTACTCTCTTAGCCCCTTCAGTGTTCAACCACCAGTTATCCTTTCTTGTTGACTGGTCATCTACAGGACATAGGGTGTAATCAACCCAATGGGGCATATAGGTTTTTAGAGTCAAATGTGCTCTTCTTACGTGATATGCGGACGTAACGACCAATAGTCTTCGGATATTGTGGAGCATAAAAGCTCTGTCGAGTACCAGCAACGATGAAAGAACGTTTTCCTTCGTATGCTTCGATTCGGTTTCTATTAAAATATGCTGCGGTTCAACACCCAGCTCGATAGCTCTATCTCTCATTAACACAGCCTCGGATTTATTGGATTGTCCCGCCCATACGTTACCGCCAGAGAGGAGAAGCTTCGGAGCCCTGCCTTTTTTATATAAATCCACCGCTGCCGGCAATCTATATTTTAAGCTTCTATTACTTCCGAAAACAAAAATGCAGTCGCCGCATTGATCGTCATCTGCTATTCCTTCAAATAATAACTTCGTCATCTGCTCTATCGTTAAACGATCAGGGTCCAATTCTGAAATTCGAATGGTAATCACCCCGCTTCCCTAATATCAAACTTACAACTCTCTTCCATTTTATCATAAAACTATGGAAACGACCGGGCATGTCAAAATAATGTGTTGCAAACATATGTTCTATGTTATACATTTGTATTATGGGTAATAATGGGAGGTGGGGTTGTTCAATTGGTATCCGATTCGTAGTCGAAGCATCATCAAACTAAAAAGAACTCAAGGAGCTGAATTATATTATGACGGTTAGATTGATCCCTTATTTAGTCATGAACGGTAACGCAAAGGAAGCTATTGAATTTTATGAAAAAGCATTGAATGCCAAGGTAATTCAAAGTCTGACGTTCGCGAATATGCCGGAAAATCCGGAATTTCCAATGCCTGATTCCGCTAAGGAGCTGATTGCTCACGCACTATTGAAGGTCGGCGAAACGGACCTAATGCTCTCCGATACCTTCCCAGGCCAGCCTCACCAAAGCGGCAATCAAGTTACGATCTGCATTTCAACTAGAGATGCGAGCGAATCCAAACAAATGTATGAAGCTTTGCAGCAGGGCGGTCATGTGAAAATGCCTCTGGAGGAAACACATTTTAGTCCTGCTTTCGGTAATGTAAGGGACAAGTTCGGTATCACTTTCCAAATCTTTACCGAAGGTCAACAACAGTAGGACAGCGGTACAGCTGCTGATTACGCCTGTTCTGAAACCTAATAGCCTTTGTTCGCATCATTGCGGCAAAGGCTATTTTGAGTGGATAGTGCTTCTATCAATTTATCTCTCGTTTCTTCTAATCTTTTGTCCTCTCCATGAGAAAATAAAGGCTCGCTCCAACTGAAGCCATCCTCTTTGTACCTTGGGATTAGATGCATATGATAATGAGTCAAGTCATTGAATACGCCGCCATTCTGGCATACCGAGATTCCATCCGGATGGAATACTTGTTTAAGTAGCGAAGATAGCTTCATCGAGGTTTCCATGATGCAATGTGCGGTTACCATGTCCATTTCCTCAACATCCACAACATGCTTTTTCGGGAGGATGAGCGTATGTCCCTCGTTAAAAGGAGCAATGTCCAGAACACAGGTTACATGCTCATTCTCGTAAACCACCTTGACATCGGGTTCAGTACCATTTGCAATTCGGCAGCCTAAACAATCCATGCTACAAGCTCTCCTCACTCGCCTGGACTCGTTTTGCCATAAAAATATCCGGCTTGCCGAATCCGTTCGCATCTGGTAATACTCCAACCACTTCATACCCTAGCTTTTTATAAAATCCATACGGATGTCTGTTCCGATTCGTCATGTTCATCACTTTACCTAGCACATCCGGGTAAAGGTCTTTTCCATATAGGCTTGTACTGTTCGTTTCATCGTCTGTACCTAGATATATCGTGATACCGCCTCTAGATTTGACACACGCTTCAAAATCAGCAACCAATGCTCTGCCGATGCCTTTACCCCGGCAGCTTTCATCTACGACCAGCGGATGCAGTTCCCATACGTTGCCTCTATAATTGCTTTGGCCTGCAATCCAACCTACGACGGTACCGTCTTTTTCAACAGCAATTCGGCTTATTCGATCCTTCGGCAAGCTTTCTTCCACTTCCGACAGAGCTTCCTCAATGTCATTCCATGCTTCAGTAAAGCCTGCCATTAATAAGCCTGCAACCTTTTGTATACTTTTCTTATCGTCTATAGTTAAATCGATAATCTGCATAGAAACCATCCTTTCAAGTTCCCTGTCTATTTTATAACTGCTTGCTGTATGTGAATTATCCCGTTATGTTTTCGTCAAACTACATCCTTAATTGTTTTATTTTACCATACAGATTAAGAGCCCTTGAAGTGAAAAAATAAGTATGGCCATAATCTCCTATGTTGAACTGCCCTTGTTCACGATATTGATATCTTTTGCATCGACTGGACCAAAAACCGTTTACAACAACTGGAAATGGAGTTACAATGAATAAAAATGAATGAATTGTTCATTCATTAACGGAGGCATTGTAACCATGAAGAAAATAATGAATAATAGTCATTGGACGGTACAAGGCAAGTATGTTGTCATTACTGGAGCTACCAGCGGTATCGGATGGGCCGCGGCAAAGGAACTGGCTTCTCGGGGTGCGCACTTAGGCATCGTTGCCCGTAATCAAAACAAAGCGAATGAAGCGGCTGCTCAAATCCACTCTCTAACCAATGGACACACAACGGTAGACATTTTCCAAGCGGAAATGACGTCTCAAGCATCTATCCAACAAGCTGCGAACGACATTTTGACCCGGTGTCCCAAGATCGATATCTTAATTAACAACGCAGGGGCTATGTTCGAGACCCGTCAGCTCACTGACGATGAGATAGAAATGACTTGGGCAGTCAATCATCTTGCCCCTTTTCTTTTGACCAATCTGTTACTTGATCGGCTGAAACAAAGCGAGGCTGCACGCATCATTACGACCGCCTCCCACGGGCATAAGATGGCAAAGCAGGGAATTCGCTTTGAAGATATCAGCGCGAAGCGCATGTACAGCTTTCCCCATAATGTGCTAGGGGGTGCAACCCTTCGCTATGCGGAAACCAAGCTGGCTAATATTTTATTTACTACTGAATTGGCTAAACGGCTGGAGGGAACTGGAGTATCCACCTATTGCTTTGATCCCGGCCTTGTTTCTACCAATTTCAATCAAAATAACGGGCGGCTTGCACGTATGACGATGGGAGCCATGAAATTATTTTCCCGCAGCCCCGAGAAAGGTGCTGAAACGTTGGTTTGGCTAGCTGACTCAGACGAGGTCGCCGGTCAAAGCGGACTTTACTATGCTAATATGCAGGTAAAGACTCCATCGCTACCCGCTCAGAATAAGGCTGCAGCTAAGCAATTATGGGAAATAAGCATGGAACAAACGACAAACGAAAATTGGAGTGTGAATAAAGTTGATACCATCGAATGAAACCGGAATCGAGCACGCTCAAGATGAGCGGAAAGAACGAATTAAGAAAGCGGCGCTTAAAGTGTTTGCAGAACGAGGCATCACCGGTACTAAAATGAGCATGATTGCGTCTGAGGCCGGCGTAAGCCAAGGACTTTCCTATCGTTATTTTGAATCCAAAGAAGAGATTTTTACTATACTTGTGCAAGAAGCCATGGAAGAGGCCCAATTCGCATTAAATAACATTCATCATCTGTCGGGTACTCCCTTGGAGCAAATCAAAGCATTGACGATACAAATGCTTGATGAGAGTCACAAATATATTTTTCTCCTCCTGCAGAATGCCCAAAAATCAGAAGATGTTCCCGTCAAAGCAAAAGAAATCCTGCTTCAATATTCTCCTAAAGAAACAATCGATCGACTGGTTCCCATACTGACGAAAGGACAACAAACAGGGGATTTTTGCGAGGGGGATCCTTACGAACTACTAATACTCTATTTCTCCATAATAACGGGATTGATGCTGCAGGAAGCCCCTGCAAAAGGTTGGCTGAATGAGATCGACCGTCTCATAAAGATTTTAAGGTAATAGTATCCTGAATTCAGCATAACTAAGGAGGCAGTCGTTTTTGTCGGAATCATCTTACTTAGGTTTTTCCTTAGCATGATTCCACTTGCGAAGTTTTCAATTACTTCACCCAACAATCCGACCCATAAATGATCTTTAGCTTCATCGTAATGCTGCATAAGCTTGGATAAACTGCTTAAAGGATAAATCAAATTGATGTTCTTTATTATAATAAGCATAGTGGGATTGAATGATATAGGGTTCTTCTCCCTGTACAAAGCTTCTAATCATATGTTGCTTCCTCTCTGTCTGGTTTGGTGTCTGCTGGCACTTATTAAGATCCATCTGCAAAGGTCTGTCCCTTCTCTGCAAGAGCACGACGAATCAGGTCGATAGCTTTAGGACCCATGCCATGCAGCTGAAGAACCTCAGATTCCTTAAGCTTGGTAAATTGCTCCAGACGTAAGTAGCCAGCCCCTATGAGTGCCCTTAATGCAGGCTTCGCTAAACCAACAGGAAGGTCTGATTCTAGTTTAGCAACGTTATCTACCTTAGATATATTACCGTTCTTCTCCATCATGACCATTCTCCTTTTTTACTTTTTGTATATTCATAATTTTCTTAGCTGCTATCAATTCCTCATTTATCATATCCAATACATCCTTCAGCCTTTCATCCTTGATCGAGGGATCGAAATTAGGCTCCAGGGCGATTACACATCCCCGCTTTCCATTCATGCTCGAGGATGCTGAATACAAACGAATCACGCCATCCGTCCTTTATTAAAAGTACATCCCTTAATCTTCCTTCCTGAGTCATCCCTATTTTGGTAAGGACTTTCGACGATCCTACATTCCTTGGGTCGCAAGTAGCGTAAATACGATGCATCTGGGACTCCTCGAAACCAAAATTCACTAATAATTTAGCTGTCTCCGTAGCAATGCCTTGACCCCAATAATCTGGATTGACGATGTAACCAATCTCGCCGCTTCTGTCATTCATACTTCTAATATTGAATTCCCCTGCACCTATCATCTTTTCAGTAGCCCGCTCCACTATGGCGAATACAAAACGTGTTCTAGGCATTTGTTCAGCATCTACCATGACCTGTTTAACAAATGATTTCGATTGTTCCTCATCATTAGGTCCCCAAGGCTGGAATCGGCACACTCTTTCCTGCGAAGCATAGGCGTGTACACCAACCCAATCGGGGAGGTTAAATTCTCGCAAATAAATACGGCTTCCTTCTAAAAGGATCATACTAATTCCCCTCCTTTCTTCACCCTAATAACAAATTACCACATGCTTCCTTTACCCCGGCAGTAAAAATTCATTTATTTATGAACATTCCTCCGTTATTGAAAGTGATTAGAAATAAAAAACAAACGGCAGCCGAAGCAACCGTTTTCAAATCCTATAAGTTTAATCGTATTATCGGACAATAACTTCTGCCCGTCTATCTGCATGTATCTCATTGTGCTTCTCCAGCCGCTGCATTAATTCCGCCGCCTGTGCTGGCCAGCTCGAACCAAATTCCTCCCAACCATGAAGGACGAACCGGCACGGCAATCTTTTATTGTTGCCTAATGCTTCGGTAACAGCATCCCAATCAGCCAAAGCTTCCTTCGATCCGATCTTACGCTTTAGCAATGCAAAAATTTCTTCTTCCTTCTTAACCCTATTCAAAGGAACAAAAATCCGATGATCATCATTTACATCAAAATAGTTGCCGTCTGGGTCATAGAACTGAAAGTTAATCCCACAATCGTCACGATCATTCAATTCCGTAACTTGTACGTTATTGGCCTTCAAATTGCTGTAAAGCTCTTCAATATTTTTGACACTAAAGCACCAAGCAGCCTGCGGCTCGCCGCCTTCTTCTTTATAAAAGTTGACTGTCGATTCATGATCGGTATGAATTAAAAACAATCCCATTCCAGGCATCGATAACATGGCATGACTTCCAGGTTCAAGAATGCTAGCTTTCATCCCCAGTACTTGGTAGTACCATTCCGAAGCCTTGACTACATCCCTTGTTGGAATATAGACACAAGCTAACCCTTTCCATTCAAACGTTTTGTTTTGGTCCTCCGATTTCATCTGTACGCTCATTTTAAGCCTCCTGAATAATGGATTTGTTCAGGGCATTTTGCCTGATAAAATGAAGGATGCCATCACAAGCTGATAATCTGACATTAGCCCAACGCTTTTTTGAAATTTATCGAGGAATTTGTTCCATCTCATCCTTTAAAGATAGAAAGCATCGTTTTATCCCTCGCTCTGTTAGGATCTTGCGGATGCTTCAGCAATATGCCAGCAAACCCCTGCCGGGTCAATCAGATGAATTTCACGCTTTCCCCAAGGGTATAGAGTCGGTTCCTTCACCCGAACAGGAAACTTCTTCACAAGCTCCAAAGCTTGGATTTGATTCCACCAGCCATCAAGATCTTCAACTAACAGCTCGATCATGAAATTTTCCTGAAACTCTTGATTGTGAAAATTTTGCAGATAAAAATCTTGACCATCGATCCGAAAAATACTCAAACCATTATCCGAGTATATTTTTTCAAAGCCTAGTGCTTCGAAAAAACGCTGAGCAAGACCATAATCTTGCCCTGACGGGATAAAAGGACGAAGTTGAATGGCTTTCATAGGATTTCCCCTTTTCTGATCATGAAGATAGATATTCGAATAAATCGTTCAGCGTAGTTATCTTATATTTTACGGGTGCGGCTGGGCTTTCATTCCGTCTGTTCAGCCATATTCCCTTGATGCCGAGGGCTTCGCATGGGACGATATCCGTTCGTACATCATCACCTACATAGATCATCTCATGTAAATCAGTTCCTGCGCGTTCACGAGCATAATGGAAAATGGCGGCATCCGGCTTGGAGTATCCCAGCTCTCCCGATGTAATCACCATTTCAAAGTAATCCGTCAGCCCCATCCGTTCCAGCTTGAGCCTCTGTTGATTGGAGTCCCCATTCGTAATCACACCTAGTCGGCGACCTGCGAGTTTATGAAGACACGGAATTACATCCTCATAAGGCTGCCAGTGCATCTCAAAATGTTGAATATACGTCTGATAACAAGCTGCCGCTTCCTCATCATTGATCTCCTTAGACACCAGCTCTTTCATTCGTTCCACCTGCTGCTGCTCAAAGGTCAACTCTCCGCTCAAAAAACGCGAGTAATGCTTTTGTCCAATACGGCACCACGCATCGTAAAAATCTTCCTGACTGCAATTATAATCATACCTGTTGCCGTAATGCTGCTGAAAAGCTTGAACTCCCAAAAGCTCCGCCGCTTTAAAATCCATTAACGTTCCATCCAAATCAAAAAAGATCATCTACCTCACCTCGGAAACGATTATTATTTACCGATGGCTGCTTTCTGACCGGTACTTTTGGTATAGACATAAAACCCGCTTCTCTTTTCCCATCCTCTTGCTGTCCAGAATTGATTTCCGATCCTATTGTCCTCAAGAACAAAAATGTGGCATTTATCAATCCCCTGCTCTTTCAGCTTATTTAAACTGATTTCAACAAGCTTGTGTCCGATCTTTTGCTTCCGATAGTCCGGATTCACTGCTACATGGTAGATGAATCCTCTTCTCCCGTCATGCCCGCATAGTACCGTTCCGACTACAGAATCGTTATCCTCACATACATAACTTAGTCCTGAGTTTCTAAGTAAATAGGCTTCAATATTTTCCTTGGAGTCTGCTTCTCTTAACACCAGTCCATCGATACCTTGCCATAAAGCAATCATTTGCTCATAATCTTCAATCTTCATTTCTCTAATCGTAAACATCATCAGGTACCTCGTTCTTTATGTTCGTCAGTATCCCTTTGGCGGTGCCGTTTTCTTCTATAAATGACCGAAGCCGGTCGAAGTCATGCTCCTCTTGACCAAAATTCGGAATAACCGGAGTATACTTTAACAGAAATACTAGATCTTCATAGGTTCGATAATACTCTGTTACGTCATACTCAAAGGATTGAATCTCCTTGAAGCCAGCCTCCTGCAGATCATGTATATATTGGTGTTTCAGTAGCCCATCCACTTCACCATAGCTTTGTCCCCGTTGGAACGCCTGCTTCAAGTTGAGCTTATCGCCCTCGGCAACCTGTTGAGTGAGGAATACCCCATCTTCAGCTAATACTCTAGCCACTTCAAGAGCAGTAAAGTCGGATTGACGGCATGAAATCACATTAAAAAATGAATCAGGAAATGATAGCTTCCCCGCATCCATTTGCAAAAAACGGACATTGCTCTCTTTGGCAAGCTGGCTATTCGCTGTTCGAATCATACTGTCCGAAATGTCGATTCCTACTAACAGCAGCACCTCGTTAACGATAGTTAATAGCTGCTCTCCTCCGCCAGTCCCTATGTCCAGCAATAGATGCGACTGCTTGCACCTTTGTGCCACCTCGTGGTAAAAGTCCCATTTCACTCCTTCAGAGTGACACTGGATTCGACTGAAATCCCATCCGTTTATAGCTCCAACCTTATCGTAAAAGTTTTTATAATCAAAACCATTCATGGAATTACCACCTTTCAAAATGAGAATACATACATCCATACCACTCAAGCCTTAGTCATACGATCAAAAGAGCAGAGCTCCCCCTTGATAGCTGGCACGCGTTTTACCCAGCCCGATAACTAAATATCTCGAATCGTACGGATTTGCATTCATTTCACCTCATTTGAAAGATTAGCTTCATTATAGATTTGCATGGTTGCCCCTGCAAGCAATAAGTATTCCGCTTCCTGCAATGCGCTGACTGTACTTGGATAGCAACGCTTTCCAATCCATTTTGAAACATTCTTCTCCGACTTTAGTCCGTCCTCAGAAGCTCCCGGATATCCATAGTTTCCTCCTCCTATGCATCAGATGAAAGCCGCATGATCTGGTTGTCTTTATACTCCCCATCGAACAACTCGCGTCCGTACAACACCTTAACCTTTTCAAATCCACATTTCTCGTAGCTTCTGATTGCTCTTGTATTGCAGGTTCGGGGATCGATGTAAATGTCCTCCACGCCCTGCTCGTCGAATAAATAATGAATCGCCAACCGCAAGGCCGCTGTCCCGATCCCTTGGTTCCAATAATCGCTTTCTCCAATAAAAATATCCATGCCGTACTGCGGTTTATCCTCCTTGGCCTCGTAAGCTTCGATCTCTTCCTGCTGCAAAGGATAGAACTGTAAAAAACCTATAGGAGCATGCTCAAGCTCTATCATACAAGGTGTTACGTAATGCTCGCCTCTTGCCCGAGGTCCATATTTATCCATTATTTGCTCTAGGGTATACTGGGTTCCGGGTCCTTCGATGTAGCGCAGCACCTGCTCGTCATTGAGCCATTTCATTAGTCTTGAATAATCTTCATTGGTATCAATCATTAAACGAATCGATACTCGGTCATCCTTAGCCAGCAATGTCGACACCTCATTTTTGTCATCTTTCAAACAAAAATCATATCTTTAGCGGATAGAGAGATTCTATAGTGAAACGCAAGTATAATAGGATATAGGAAACATACGATTGGATTAGGGGGGATCTAGGATGAATGAGAAAGTAACCAAGGCGCTGGACACAACTTTAAACCATTGGAATTCCATGTCGCGCTCAGACCAAGATGAGGCGGAAGAGATGGCAAATGCATTTGAAGCATCCTTTTATAGATTCATTGAAGCTGTACGCGAATGGGTAAATGAGTTAGAATCACGGCCACAAACCCTAGATGAATTGCTAGAGCATCCCTTCGTTCAAGAAATTACGGACCAGCTCCCGGTACCGTTGTACTTGAACTTTGAAACAGAAGCCGAGCTTATTGTGGAAAATAAGATTAGAATCGATGATGAGAAATACGATTAATAAGGCTTTCCTTCAGGCGCCGCGGATGATACCGAGCGCCTTTGGCTTGCTAGGTATAGTTGATAATTATTCTTCATCACGACTATCAAACAGTTCATCGATCATCCGCTCCTTATTGTTGAGGAACTGCTTCATGATGATGAAATGATCCGTATCCTCCAACCGTCTGTTCTCTATCCCATCTGGTGTCAAATAGTAGATTGTCGAATCTGGATACGCCATCAGAATAGGCGAATGCGTCGAGATAATGAATTGGGAATTTTGTAGGACCAGCTCATGAATACGCGACAGCATAGCCATCTGCCGGAATGGGGACAGTGCGGCTTCTGGCTCATCCAGTATATATAACCCCTGCCCTCCAAATCGATGAAGGAATGCGGCAAAAAACGATTCGCCGTGAGATTGCTCATGTAACGACTTTCCACCGTAGGAATCCTTGATCGGCGGGCCGAAGGAAAACTCGCTATCCAACTCCTCAATATGTGATGCCAGATTATAATAGCTCTCCGCTCGAAAAAAGAATCCGTCCCGAGGCTTACGCCCGCCGCTCACCAACCGAATGTACTCATGCAGTATTGAATGAGTGGCTTGCGTTGAGAATGAGAAGTTCTTCGTGCCTCCCTCGGGATTAAATCCCCATGCAACGGCAATAGATTCCATTAACGTCGATTTTCCCATTCCGTTCTCTCCCACTATATAGGTAACCTTGGGATGGAAGGATAATGTATGCAAGCTCTTAATAGAACCCAAATTGAACGGGTATTGTTGAAAAGAAGGAATGCGATCGCGTATCAATTCGATCTGTCTCAAATAGGGATCGCGAGAGTGCCTCTTCATCTGCTTCATCAGCTCCACTAAAGCCCGAATGTTTGTAAGTAATCCTTATTTTACCAAACGTAGGTTCCCATTTCAACTACAAACAAGGAGCCGCTGATAAGCAAGCTCCCTGCTGTCTCAAGTAAAAATCAATCTACAATACAAGCTAACGCAGCATCATTAAAATATTCAAAATGATGATAAGGCCGGTCTTTGACTCGTTTCATCGTCACTTGAAAATTAATCGTTATAAGCTCATTCTCCGGATCAACCATAATTTGCGTATTGCCGCGTCCGGAATGTGAATACGTTTTCTCGGACCTTAAGGTCCCCGTGTAATCGTGTTTGGTCCCGCTAACGTTCCAGCCTAATCCCCAGTAAGCTTCTTTAAAAAATTCGTCACCCAATCGAGAGGAAACACCCGGGACTTGGTTCATGGTCATTTTTTGCACGCTCAGCTTGCTAAGAAGCCTGTGACCGTCATATATCCCGCCATTTAAGAAAGTTTGGCAAAACACCGCCATATCGTATGCCGTTGAGCATAGCCCGCTGCTTCCCCAAGGAACAGTCAAGTTCTCGTAATCGGCAAAGCGCGGAAACGGTGCATTCGACGGATGTTTGGCTACCCTTGGATATTGGTCTGGCGGTACGATGAACGATGTGTCCTTCATACCTAACGGTCGAAATAGGCGCTCCGTCATGAAATTCTCAAAGCTTTGACCCGTCACACGTCGGATAATTTCAGTCAACAATACAAAGCCGTAGCTGCAGTAGCTCATTTCCGTCCCGGGAAATGAAGACAATGGCGCCGCATACCCCGCCGTTACATATTTGTATACTCCAGGATGCTGATTCTCTGGACATTGGCTCATATCGATTCCAGCCTCACCGTTATTCGCCGATTGCCAAATTTTTGATACATCGATTCCGGACGTATGAGTCATTAAATGATGGATGAGAACGTTTTCTTTTTTCTCGCCGACAAATTCCGGTATGTAATCTTGTACGGGTAAAGCAACCGCAACCTTACCTTCTTCCGCTAATAGCAGGATAGCTGCAGCCGTCACCGGCTTCGAGATAGAAGCAAGCTGAAATATGGTATTGAGGTCCATCGGACCGTACGCTTTATCGTATGCGGGGTCAATAAACAGCTTATGCGAAACAATGATACCTTTGCGCGCAATTAATGAAACTATAATCGGGGACACTCCGCTGTCAACCCATTGCTGCTGCAATGATTCCAATCTGGCAATTCGCGATTCACACATTCCCGCTTCATTAGGATGCCCATATCGTAGACTCATCTTAAACCCCCTCGAAATGATTTTCCTTTAAAATAAAATTATACCATGTAATTCCATATTGTTGCTATACAGCATAACAATACTAAATAAAAATGAATAAGAAGATCTATCTAAAAAAACCACTCCAACAAACAGGAGTGGCTCTTGCTTTTATATTGACGTATTTACTATTAGAACCTTATTTTATACAAGTTTGTCTTCATAGGATTCCTGAAACCATTCATAATTCTCATGAATACGTTTCTTATCAGCATCACTCAATTCTAAATATCTATCTATAATTGAAGTTAGAACCCCCGAAGAAAGTGACTGTCCAAATGGTTGTAAACTATCCGTGGACAAGTTATCCATGATTGCCCCTAATAATGCCGCAGGAGCACTTAATACATTTTTGTTAACTATCTCCATAGCTTTTTCATGGTCACCTTCATAAAGCAAATTAAATGCAACCGCTTGGAGAAACTCATCACCCAAGTTTTCTTCCAGTATCTTAGAGCAGAAAGGTATCGCTTTATCCTTATCCCTTATTGATAGTTCTGTTAAAGTAGTAGCGACTTCGTCAAAATTTTCTAAACTGTTTACAATCGCAATTAATTGGTCGTTATTCATATTGGGAATATACGTGTCATAATTAACAATTTTGTCCAAGGCTGTTGCGTCTGCTATTTTCTTATTGTCTTCCATAATACACCTCCATAACTAAATGGTAGTTGGGATTAATTTTATAGTTGATAAATACGGCTGTCCATCAACCATCTTCCATGTTGTTAAAACTTTGAGTTTTCCATTAGGACCTTCCAGTAGACTTGGGAAATCCAGCGTATTTTCAGGTCTGATCTGTTGGCCTACTTCTAATAAATGTTTTGCAATAGACTGGTTATTCTCTATTGTATCACTAAGTCCTATCGACTCGAGTTTTTGTCTCATATCGTCCGAACGGTCAAAATTATGTTTCATCTGTTCAAGTCTTTTAATTCGTTTGGCGTTTTGAGGGTCTGCATCAAATACCTTTCTTTGAGTCTGTCTTAATTGCTTTAAATCTCGAAGTTCTTGTGTCACTTCTTGAATATTAACGTTGACCTTACCCCTCAAATATTTCTCGATTTTATCAACGGGTATTATCGTATTCCCATCTGTATAAACCTTAATTGCTTTCCCACTCTGTGGAGCAATAACCTCTTCGGTTTTTAGGTCTCCCGTCCCCTCATCGGCTTTATCCTTATTCGGCGTATCCTTATTCTGTTTCTCGGGATCGTCTGGATGCTTATCTGGACTTTTACCTTCGGTTTTCGGAGGTTTACGCGGCACGTCAACATCCGGCTTCCGAGAGCCGAGCTTATCCAGAAGCTTGCGCACATACCGGCGCCCTTTCGCTCCTGCAAATCTTAACGCTTTGCCGAACGGGATTCGGTTTAGTACAATGCCTACCGCCACGGAAAGCAAATTCTCTGGAGTCAGCAGCTTCCTGGGATCGCGGATGTAACCGGCAATCTCATGTCCACTCCCGGCAACCCCCGCCGCAGTCATCGCGAAGCCTAATGCCGGCCAGAATCCGACGAACAGCAGTGACAAGGCAAGGGCACCGAGCACGATCGCTCCCTGCTCATACCATTCCAGCCGATCCCACCAATTTTGCAGCGAATCGAACATGCAGGCGAAACACGCCGTTTCCCCTCCGCCCGTATGAGCCCCAATGCCTGCGAACAGACCGGCAACAAGTAAAATTACCGCGAGCCCGGTCAGCGCCTGGCAAAGACCATTCACACGCATCCGGATAGGCTCCTGCCTATCGGCCGCTTCCTCGTTCCCGTAGAGCATATGAAATCCCAGCTCCCTGCGCTCCCGGTAAAAGCCTAGCCAATATATGAATTTCCCCCTGTCCAGACAAAAAGAGCGGATCATATTCCACAGCTCTGTGAACGGATTAAGAAGCGTCTCGTTCGGCAGCAACGGAAGACGGTTTCGTATTTTGTTCAGCGACCAGTAATCGGCAACGAGCGATCCAGCCAGCATCAGCAGGAAAACCGGTTGAGTTTTATAACCGCTGCCGGTCCAATCATGAAGCCGGAACACCCAACGTGGCAGCTTGTGTTGGCCGTTATACGCAGCATGATCCAGGATAGACCAAAGCAAAAAGATTGCCGGGAGCAGAAAAAACCATTTCGTCAGTCTTGCCCGCAGCCGATAGGCAATTCCGCACGCAAGCGCGATCATGGCGGTATGTACGGGATGACCGACGGTCATTAATGTAGGAAAAACACTTTCTTCGAAACGCCCGGGAAACAGCGAAAAAAAGTCCCAATGGATCGTTTCGCCGCCCAGCATCGTAAAGCTGTAACCGAACTTTTTCGCAAGAATCCCGGTACTTAGCCACCTTCTGGACAGCTCTTCCATCAGTTGGAAGCCGACGCCGGTCGCCGCTCCGATGAGTGTATAATCGCTCAAACTCAAGGCGGAGGCTCGACGTGAAAACAATAGGAATATACTGATTGGAAGGAGCTTCCACAATTCTTCGAAAATTGGCGTGATAACAGCAATAGACCAAGTGTCGGCAGTTTTTCCGCCGAAAAGAACGTGGAAAGCATTGACCGTAAGCGTCGTGAACGGTACGACAAGAAAAACGCCTGCCAGAACGAACAGAACTATCGATTTCCACGGCATGGTTTTGCTTCGACATAGAAACCAAAACTGCAGCAGTACATAAAACGACCATAAATATTGAACCATCATGGTGCGCGATTCTTTAACGAACAACAAGCTTACAACATACATGATCAGCGACAACCAGGAAAAAATCATATACACCGTTTTAATAAACGGATATTTCTCAATCCATGCTTGGTAAGTTCGGTAGATGGCCTCAAGGAAATCCCGAATTCCGGTTCGAATGGACCATATCGTATTCACTACGGTCGCCTCCTTTTAAAGCCGACCTCGTGCGAGCGGGACGTCTCCCTTGACGACGGTCCGGCCATGAGTAAACAACTGAATTCATGAAAACCATGGTCACCGATCGATCGGAGCGGAGGTTCATACAGTTACACCCGCCACATGTACCTAACCTATTTCTCGCGGGATACCAGTATTATAGACATTATCATAAAATGTGACAAAAGGCGTTGGTCTCAAATCTTGGTGGATTATGTTGATAAAAAATCCGGGACACCAGGTTCAAGTCATACGTCAGGGGCTGCTTCGAGGAGTAAATCAACGTACTGAGGATAAAAATGTTGAAAGCTTCGTCCACTCAAACGATTTTACGCAATGTGAGGATTATCTGGATTATAATCGCTTATTTTTCTTTTCATCAATGTATATATCCAATGCTGTAATCCCCCTGATCATAAATTTAATGAATAAATAGAGGCTATATAACCCAAGCAGTATAAATAATCCGTAGATAATAAACAAAACTATCGGCAATACCGATAAAATCGAAAATACTGATCCTGAATCCATGTAGTTTAAATACACCCCTTGGTAATATTATCGCTTGTTATATTACCATAATCTAGTTAATTTTCAATAAATTAATATACGAGTTAGCGTAACGAGGCCTTCGATTTTTGCAGGCTGCCTCGTCCTAGTTTTTTATTGAACTCTCGCACCCGTCCCGGTTTTAAGGGTCTATCTCACATATACTCACTCCTTCGCAGGATTTCATCAACTAATTATGTAACCTTTATCGGAATTCTAAGCTATTGGGTACTGGGAAACCCTGTTTTAGGTATGCAGGAATAGAAGAAATGCCGAGTGTAATCGTAGTAATATCCACAGCTGACAACGCCTGCAATGACGAGAGCGTCTTTGGGACCGCTCTTGGAAGGGCAGTTATCCCTGTTTTCCTTGTTTCGTTTCGTTGTCGCTGGATTCACGAAAAGACGTTGAATCCCTTCCCAACCAGCCAATTCGCAAGGTTGTTCGAATAGTGCCCTGTGTGTTTTTTTTAAACGAAAGATGCCGATTCGTAAGAACAATACCACGAAAATTTGTAGCTTGCGCTACATGCGTCTCCTTGGCTATGTCAATTCCGATAACAAGATGAGAGGTGGTAATTCGTTCAAGCCGTTGATTTTGTCTATCCGATTGTTTAAATTTCATAGTAAGAGCGCCTCCCTGATGGTGTTGGGTATCAAACCCGTTGACAAACCCATCATACCGAGGCGCTCCTTTTTTGACAAAGTCCTTTGCTTAGGACTAACAGGAATGTTTAGTTGAATGAATTATTTCTTAAAATTACACTAACCCAAAAACGATAAATCTTTTATAAACCAAGCGTCCGTAGCATTATGCTCTGAACCATTTAGTGGTCTTTCAAGTTGTTGGAAACCTAATTTGATGTATAGGAGATTTGCTGTTTGAAGTTTCTTCAATGTTTCTAAGTAACAGTGTGTATAGTGTTCCTTGGCGAAGTCGAGTGCTACTTTCATAAGATCCTTCGACAGACCCATACCTTGAGCTTCTGGTGTAATGTATAGCTTTTGCAACTCGCAAATTCCCGGTTCTTGTCCAAATGGTGCAATCCCCACACCACCTACCACTTCATTTTGATCATTCACTGCAACCCAATACTTTGAATTTGATTGTTCCTTGTAATATTGTGCCAGACTGTTCAGTTGAGGGTCAAAATATGCTGTTCCCGGAATGTTTAGGTTAAATGATTTCAATGAGCGTTTAATAATTAACTCTATTGTTTGATTGTCCTTTTCTTCAATTTCACGAATTTGCATTGTTTCATTCCCCCAATATCTAAAAAGTTATAAGTTATCAATTTTAATATTATTGGCCAAGTAATTCAACCTATTCAAGTATCCAGCCCTTTAGCTTAACGAAAACAGGGAGCAGCTGCAGACAAGTAAATAAGTTTCCTAAGGAAACCGCAGGATTCATGACGGGAATGTCATACCTTGCGGTTTCTTTTATAAGATTCGCTTTTGCTACCAGAAGTAGAGTATAGTAGGAGTAGTTGAAAATATATTCCAGGAGGCTATAGCCATGTCACAGGAGATTTGGATTAACCTGCCGGTCAAAGATGTTGAGAGATCAACTGCCTTTTTCAATGAGATTGGATTCCATGCGGTGAGTGTTGGTAACGAGAGAGCCAAGCTTGCCATAGGCCAAACAACGATTCTGCTGTTCCCGGATGCGGCGTTTGAGCAATTTACAGGTTCAAAAACCGCAGATACTTCCCATAGCGCAGAGGTAATATTTTCCATCAGCGCTGCAAGCAGAGAAGAAGTAGATGTCTTTATTCAAAAAGTAGAGTTTGCCGGAGGAAGCATCTTTGGCAAGCCGAGTGAAATTGACGGCTGGATGTACGGCGCAGGATTTGCCGACCTGGACGGTCACCGCTGGAACCTGCTGTACATGGATGAGAGCAAAATGCCGAAACGCTAATATGGAAACGCCGGTCACCTGCTTAAGGTCACCGGCGTTTTTTTTATACCCCGTATAATCTCATATCTGTCATTCAAATCAAAATTGATGCTTAGAAGGAAAAATTCGTGGGTCAAACTAATACAAATCACCTGGGTTAGCCAGTGTTAATATATTGGTTCCAAAACGGCAGCCTCGTGATGGTGACTATTGCGCTATCGTATCATCTGCCTAACATTCGACGGATTGCTTCTCCAGAAACTCTCGAATGGATTGATCCATGCACAGTCCGATGGCCCTGCTGTATGCAGCGCGAGCCTCCTCGAATCTCTTCATCTTTTTGAACAAATGGGCGCGTAGCGCCCAATATGGCTGATAGCTCTTAACCGCTTCTGCCGGTATTTCATCCAACAGCGCCATCCCGGATTCGGTGCCGCGCGCTTCGGCAACTGCTGCCGCGCGGCCGACAATTGCGCCGATCGTTGGAGCGATGCCTACCAGCCCCTCGTACAGAAGAGCAATCTCTTCCCATTCCGTACGGCTAGTCCAGGCACGCTGAGCATGTACGGATTGAATCGCCGCTTCAAGCTGGAACCGCCCGATGCGCTTCCCTTGAGCGGCAGTACGAAGGCAATGCTCCGCTTCCTCGATCATCTCGATCGACCAACGTGAATGATCCTGTTCGGATAATGGTACATAGCCGCCTGCCTCCTCGCGCCGCAAATGGTGGCGCGCTTCGCAGTGCAACATAAGAGCCAGCAATCCGAGCGCTTCCGGTTCGTCCGGCATGAATCGCACAATCAGCCTTCCCATGAAAATCGCTTCTTCGGCCAGCCCCTTCCTGCGCGGATCTATGCCGGCTATATCATCCCAGCCGCTTCCATAAGCTGCATAAATGGCTTCAAGCACGGCATCAAGGCGCTCCGGCCATTCATCCTTTCCGGGCAAGTCGAATCTAATGCCATCGCTCTTCAGTTTAGCTTTAGCCCGGGTAAGACGCTGCCCCATCGTAGCAGGTTTAACGACAAAAGCCGAAGCAATGCGGGCCGCGTCAAGGCCAAGCACGGACTGGAGTATAAGCGGTGTGCGCACAGCAGGGTCAATTCCGGGATGAGAGCAAATAAATAGCATCTTGAGCCGTTCATCCGGGAATGATGTCTCGGTTCCGGCCCATTGCTGTGCGTCTTCTGCCATTGTAATCAAAGCTTGCTTTGCACCGGCTTCCACGCGGGTATGCCGGGTGCCGTCGATCAGCCGACGCCGTGCAGCGGTGAGCAGCCATGCCTCTGGTGTATCCGGCACTCCAGTCACAGGCCATTTTTCCAGCGCGGCCAGAAAAGCGTCTGCAAGCGCATCCTCCGCCGCGGCCAGATCGCGCCAACGAACAGCCAGAAATGCAACCAGACGGCCGTAAGATTCACGGGCCGTCTGTTCGATTATTTGGCGAGTTTGCATGTCGCTCATTTCAAAATCGGTTGCAAGTTGGGGCGGACCTCAACCGAGCTCCCCGGACAACGTGCCGCCCATTCCAATGCGGCGTCCATATCCGACACATCAATGATAATCAAACCCCCGATCTGCTCCTTCGTTTCAGCAACCGGGCCATCCTGAACCAGCAATTTGCCGTCCTTACGGCTGAGCGTGGTCCCTGTCTCCGGGGACTGGAGACCCGCGCTGCTTACAACAATGCCGGAATCGCGCAACGCTGTGACATAATGAGCCCAGCTTGCGGCATATGCCTCCTTGTGAACCGGATCGGTTCGTTTGGCGAAATCCTCTGTCGTTTCATACATTAACAATGTGTAATTCATGGTTATTGCTCCTCTCAAAGTTCATAGTGGGTTGTTTCACAACGTCTTTCACAAATAATGACGAGCCCGATCGATGGATTTCTACATCATGTGAAAATATTATTTTTTTAACGACATGTAAAGCAACTCAAGGCCATCTCAAAACCCAAACTATTCAGGTAATAGCAGCGCTAGCAACTTGTTCCTTGTCTGTGTGTATAAGGTTAATAGGCATTTAAAACCGCAACCATGTTCTCGGTATTTTGTGAAAAGCCATGTCTTTGATAAAAGTTAATACTTTTATTACTTGGCCAAACTATAAGTAACTCTAAATTTTCCTCTTTTGCAAATAATTTTGCCTTTTCAAGAATCTCTCCACATATTCCTCTATTTCGATACTCTGGAAGAGTATAAACATTTGTAACATATCCTAAAGGAGAAAGCTTCTTACCCGGTCGAGGAACTACATCCACTTGTTGAATATAAACATGAGACAGTATTTTACCCTCTCTTTCGGATAGCCAAATAGTCCATCGTGAATCATTTAATGCCGATTTTAAAAATTCCGCATAAATATCTGTACATTCTTTATATACTTCAGGTTGCACAACTTCATGTTCTAAAGTAAATTGCCACCGCATGCTTATTAATTGCGGGATGTCATTAATATCTGCTTTACGTATATTCATTTTCTCAACTCCTCTGATAATTCATTTAGTATATTAATACTAGAATTCTCATTAAATTCCTTTTATTAATACAACTGCCTGATAACATAACGCGGCTGCCGACATAGATCGGCAGCCGCATCTTTGTAGTTTATTGAACTATCGTGCCCGTTAACTCAACAAAATCTGTATGATAGATTATGAAATGTAAGTATGCTCAACAAAACAAGAAACTTCAATAAAATTATTTTTTTCATAAAATCTTTTTGCCCCAACATTTGGATCTATAACAAAATCCCGAATGTTAACGGAACATAAGCATAAACCCCCGATACTTTAGTACCCGGGGGTTTATGCTTATGGCTCCTTACCCAAAATGAACGACTCGTTTCTCATCTGCCGACATAAGTGCCCGGAGGCAAGCCTCCGTCACGTAAAACGAATCCTCGGCGCTGACCAAACAGTGCCCTTCTCCGTTAATCTGTCGCACAAAGTCGGCGAATATTTCGCGTTTGTGCACCAGCGGTAGCTCCTGCACGCCACTTTGCCGTTCATTGATCAGCAGCACCTGCTGATCCCGGACCTCTAGCACGCCGGACGTTCCGGCGATGCGAATCCGATCGTCGCCGTGCGACGGCGCCTCGTTCGGCCGCAAGTAGTCGATGCTGACCGAGGCGCTGGTTTCGCCGGACATGGTAAATTGGCACTGTGCCGTAAGCTCCAGCTCGCCATGCCCTTCATTATATAAGGTAGAATGCGTTGCGTACACCGTTTCAAACCGTTGACCGCTGTACCAACGGACCCAATCAATTGCATGGCTGCCGACCCAAGGAATCGTGCCGCCATAAGTTTGCCGCTTCGTAAAAGGCTCACCCCGGCGGCCGAGCCGGTATGACTTCTGTGCCTGCAATTGCCGCACTTCGCCCACCGCCCCGTCGCAAACCGCAAGCCATGCAGTCAAAAAAGCAGGCTGATAACGGATACCGAGCATCGCTGCGAGATGCACGCCTTTGCCCTCTGCAACAGCATACACCTCACGCAGCATAGCCAAGTCGTCCAGCGTCGTCGCGATTGGCTTTTCGACAAACACGTGGATGCCTCGGAGCAGCGCCTCAGCAGTAATTCGGGCATGGTCGTGAAAATGACAAGCGACCGCCACAAGATCCGGCTCTACTTCGTCCAGCAACTTCATGTAATCCGCATAAACGACGGGCGAGTGGCCCTCCTTATGCGCTGTTTGTATGACCTTGTCCAGTGTCTCGCCGGCGGAACCGACGGACACGGCGGCCAGCTTGACCTCCGGCAACTCGCGCAGCCCACCGAACACATAATTGGTGTGCCCGGTAGCACCGATCATCGCTAATTTCATAAATACAACACCTCAATTTCTAATCGAATTGGAAGTATAAGAGCACCTTAGCAGCTCTTTCTCAATTTTCAGCTAACGTGTCCCGTTAGTTCAGTCCCAAAAGTGTGTAACTTCCGGGCTACAGTTTAGTCTGCACTTGAAATCGTTCTTTTGTGTGTTCTTATTATAGTATAGTCGCTTGCTCGATAGGTTTGAATATATTAAGCGGTGGTAACAAGCATATTCATTTATTTTTTTATATCTACAGGAATAGATATTGTCTTGTCGTAAGTTTTAATATAATGAAATCCGTCCAGCAGCAGGAGATCCGGTTCTTCCATTGTATTAAAAGAAAACGTCTGCTCCCACAGGATGTTACCGTTTTTCAGATCCCACTGGCGTGATGAGGAAATTGATGATACGGGAACTACGATACCACTAGCTTGAACGGATAAATTTTTCGTTTCCAAGATTGTAAATTGTTTTCTGGCGATAACGATGTCATAGCCTGTATCGGTTCTTGTGACGCTTCGAATCCATACCTTTTCATCGCCAATTTTGATGGATTGATCTGATGGTGAGGCTAGGGAGATGAGCTCTTCTACTTTCTGATATCCGGAAAAATTTTCAAGTACAAGCTCAATGTTCTCTATCTTGTCTGTCGGAATCACATCATATTCAAGTTCAAATCCAGGAACGCCCTCTTCAGCGAAACGATCCGACCGCATTCCCCATGATTTCACTTCTGTTCCATTCACATAAAGCTTTGTTTCAGCTGAAAATCTCGGGTATCCCTCATAATCCATTTCATAATGTCCCTTCACGATAGTTGAGGTTGGCGAAGCCGTAATGGAGTCATAGTGGACAGTCCCCTGATCGACAGAAACGGATTTTGAAATGCCCTTCTCTAGCATACTGTTCATTGCTTTATTCGCTTCAAACTTGAAGGAGATCGGATATGATGCCCGTTCTCCATTATCTAGCCACTCACTGAATGTAACGGTTAATGTTCTGGAGAATGGACTAACCGGCTCGAATTTATATACCCCCTCGTACTGGGTCTCGTCTTTGCTATAATTTCCACTTCCTTCTTTCGGATCTGAATCAGTCAAGAACCCTTTCATTTTACCTACGTCGTAACGAAATGAGCTATTGTCAGTAAATACGGAGCCTGCTGGTCGATCAATAGTGTAATACATTAGCAATGCGTTATTGTCCGCAATAATCCCATTGATGGTAATGACCGTGCCATCATCAAGCGTTTTGGTTTTGTTGACCGGTTGTCCGTATCCTTGCTTTGCCACTTCAGAAAAGCTTAGAGAGATCAGCTCGATTTTATTAAGCAGCTTACCTCCGTAATAAGCAAATGCAGGATATTGATAAGTTCCAGCGATCAGAAGGAATGCTGCAGCTGATGATGCAACCCATATCATCGCTCTACTCATGCTTCTTTTCTTAGTGGGAACACGCTCAAGTGCATTTCGAAGTCTGCCCTCAAGTTCTGACGGAGCCTGTACGATATTCAAGGTCTGTTTGTGTTCCTGTAATCTCTCCTCGATCGTTTTCATAACGATCACCTCCGATCATGACTTTCAGTTTTTGTATGCTTTGCGAAATTCTTGATTTGATTGTGCCAACTGGTGCACCGGTCATGTCCGCAATCGTCTGATACGGAAGATCATGTACGTAACGAAGTTCGATCGCTTCCCGTTGCCGTGTATTCAGATGAGAGAGTAGCAGTTGCATATCCATCTCAGACTCCGTATAGCGATATGGATTATCGTCAGTTAAGGCAGCAATTGATTGTTCTCGCTCGTCTTCCAGTGAAATAAATCGTTCCTTTTTGCGGAGTAATGTTTTGCAACGATTAACGAGAATTGTTTTGCTCCAACTGTAGAAGGCTTCGCCCTTTTGTAATTGATCCAGCTTTTCATAAAGCGTAACAATCATATCTTCCATTGCATCCATCGCGTCATGCTCATTTCTCATATAGCTGTAGGCAAGACGATAATAAGCGTCCTGATCGGCTATGATTAGTTGCAATAAGGCTTCCTTGTTGCCTTTTTGGGCTTGTTTGACAAGACGGCTTACATTCATGTTCTCACCCCTTTTCATAGATAAGAGATCGCAGAGGTTATTAAAGTTCATTATGTACAAAAAAATCTCCGCATCCAAGTCACAGGGAGCGGAGTATAACACTAAACGATGCGAAGAATTGTTTTCCCATTTGTCACACTAACCTCAAACACTACCACATATTGAAACTATCTGCCCGTTAACGGCGTAAGGCGGCTACCGATCCATACCGGTAGCCGCTTCTTCATTGTTTATTAAGCTATAGTTCCCCTCTAGTTCAATACAAATAGCTTGACGACTCATTTGGCATGGCTAAGTAAGTAGAGACAATGTCTGCTGCCGAAGAGAGGAATCTTGCGTAGAACGGTATTTTGTCGTTAAATCTCTCGTCTGACATTCATGACCGTTCTATACATTTTTTCTGCTTCAATAGGACTTTCTTTTGCCGTAACATGGTGCGGGATTACCCGGCAAACTTGAACCGGCCCGCCGAATACAGCCGACCTATACTTCTCCACATGCTGCTTGGGCAAGGAGCGGTTATAATAGCCAGGTACATATTTATTGAGCATTTCCTGAAGTACATGGGTGGCTTCATCCAAATCTGTGATCGGCTCTGCTTGTCCAAATATCATTACGCTCATATAAGCCGTATCCGTTTTGGCAGGTACCGGATCCGTAATGGTCCCGTATTCCTCACATACGGTAAAACATACCTCTGGATTTTCACTCATGACCTGATTACGTCTTCCATCTCCAGCTCCGTGAAAATAGAGCTTCCCATCAATCCATACATAATTAAGCGGTACAACATAGGGCAGGTTCCCATCAACCAATCCAAGATACCCAATTCTCGCTTGGTGAAGGAAACTTTCAATTTTCTCTTGATCCTGACATTCCCTGATCTTGTAACGAACCGAATCCATTTCAAAATCTCTCCTTTCACTCATAAGATATTCATCCCACTCCAATTGTCTTAACCACGATTCTCTTCTAGAGTGCAGTAACGACCAGATTGCAAATACCAGCGTTATTACGGTAGTATATCAGTCAATGGAGTGTGTTTACACATCCAAACATCATAGTTTCAAGCAATCCATAATTATTATTATTTGGTTAGAGCTTTCTATCTGGAGGTGTGCACGATGTTGAAAGTAATTCGTAATGATAAGAGACCGATCTGGCAGCAATTGCTTGATCAAGCGATTCATAATATTACAAGCGGAATCTGGGCCCCAGGAGAATTGCTGATTCCTTCCCGCGAACTCGCTCATCTAGTAGGTGTCTCTCGCTCAACTATACAGATTGTCTATGAGGAATTGCTAAGCCGGGGCTATACGGTTACATCTCGCCGAGGAGGAACGCGAGTTAGTAAATGGAATCACGTCACTGAGTCTACGAAGGAAACAATAGCCTATGGCCCCATCCCCCCCTCACTCCCCTTGTTGAACTCGGCGGTCGATCAATTACATGACTGGTTCAGAGGCAAAGAACATCGAGAAGTGGATATTGATTTTAGTCCCCATGAACCTTATTTGGATGGACAATTTCAAAAGAACTGGCGACAATCACTTCTCCACGCTTCCGCTGCAATGGAATTATCAAGCTGGGCTTACGGTAATCCCTATGGTTTCACACCATTACGTGAGCAAATTCAGCGTTATTTATCACTTGAACGAGGAATCCATATCCAAGCAAATCAGATTCTGTTGACCTCAGGAGCTCAGCATAGCATTGACTTAATAGCACAATCGCTTTTATCTGATGGGGATACTGTCTCTGTAGAAGATCCCGGTTTTCCAGCTGCCTGGATAGCGATGAAATATCGGCGTATGAATGTGGTGCCGGTTCCCGTTGATGAGTATGGTCTTGTGGTTGAGCGTATTCACCCACAGTCCAAACTGATCTTTGTTACCCCTTCGCACCAATGCGCGGTCGGGGTCGTTATGTCGGAGCCGCGCAGGCAACAATTGCTGCATAAAGCAGCTCAAGAACAATTTTGGATCATTGAGGACGATTATGATAGTGAATTTCGATATCGTGGGGAGCCGCTTCCAACGCTGTTTAGTCAGGCATCTAATAATACCTTGTACCTCATGAGTTTTTCTAAAATGATTGCTCCAGGCATTCGTATTTCGGCTATCGTTGGATCTGTCGAGGCCATTGCTCAACTAGCTAGGGTACAGGAGTTGACTTACCGCCATCTTCCAATTATGGATCAGCTAACACTAACCCACTTCATCAAGAATGGGCATTTTATGCGCCATATGAGAAGGGTGAGAAATGTGTACCGACGAAGACACGAAGCCATGACAAAGGCTATTATGGCTAGCGGTTTAGGGGAGCGTTTCACACTAAGTGGAGTAGAAACGGGATTGCATATGTTCCTTGAAGCTGAAGAGTCATACGACGAAGAAACCGTGACAAAGTTAGCCCTTCAAAAGAGAATACGTATATACCCTCTTGGGCCCTATTGTTTGGAATGCAAACGAAAGGGATGGGTGTTGGGGTTTGCAAAAGTAGATGAAGCATCGATTGAGCAGGGGATTCATCGTCTTGCGGAGTTGATCTTATAGGGGTTTGATGGCCTTTTCGTCTCCAAATTTTATTTATTATTCAACATTTGACTCAATAGTGATAATATTTAACGTGGATTTTTTCTGGTATAAATTTACATCAAGTGGAGGTTCAGATGAAATTCACGTTTCCCAAAACTCAATTGTTAGCCACTATTAAATCGAATGATGATGGAGGACGAAGGACTGAGAAATAGTAGTCCTCTGCCGAGTCCCATCGAAGATGCCATTCCACATCGTCAGTACCCTCTCTAATATTATGCCTATTGCGTCGTAGTTGGGGTAATACATCCACGAGAATTGTAAGATCGACAACATCGGATAGTTCGGGGCGCGAGCTATAAATTCCCTCAAGAATAATTACCTGTGAAGGATCTTTTGTAACTAAGTACGATGCCAATCCATTCCCGGACGAAAAGGAAAAAGGGTGATATTCTGCTTTTTCACCTCTAATCATTGGTAATAATGCCTCAGTTCGCATACGCTGCCAGTTCATACAATGGCGACATTTTTGCTCCGATGTATAGGAGTCCCATTCATCGTTAGTGATAGTCGCATCGAAGAAGTCATCGTAGTGGATGACTACTGCACCCAGTTGCGAAGCAACCTCAGCAGCCAACGTAGATTTACCTGCACCACTCCCTCCATCCAAAGACACGACCAAAGGACTGGTTCGTCCAACCAAATGCTCGGTAATAGCTGAAATAATGGACTGAACAGCTTCCTGTGATTTATGTGATAAATGCTTCTCTTCCACGTCTACCACTCCCTTACTACAAAGGATATGTTGAATTAATTGTAGCTGCTTATAGATATCATGTGAACGGAACAAGCATCTTAAGTTATTGAATCTTGTGTGGGTGGTGTTTTAAGCATAACTGCCAGTTAGCACAACGCGGCTGCCGATCCATGCCAGCAGCCACGTCTTGGTCGTTTATTAAACTCAGTTAAATTTAAATAAATCCATCATCGATTGTGACAAGACTTTTATCCTCGAATCGCGTGGAGAGAACAACGAGGGTCGATGAAAATCCGAATGTGTTGCAAGTTTCAAGGAAGCTTTCCAAGGTTCCGCTAGTTTCGGTTACAACCTTCAATAAATAATTATACTCTCCGCTGGTTCTGTAGAAATCGACTATCTCAGGGGCTGCCTCGCTGAAAGCTTCGAACTCCTTACAATTATTTGATTTAAAGAGTATAAACGCGGTTGTGTACTTGCCTAACTTAGATGGAGAAAGTTTCGCTTGATAGCCCGTTATGACCCCCTGCTCCTCTAGCTTCCGAAGTCGTTCCGTTACAGCCGGCTGTGACATTGCGATTATTCGACTCATCTCGGAGATCGTAATCCTGGCATTATCGTGAAGTGTTGATAATATTTTGAAATCTATGTGATCCATGATCAAAACACCTCATTTTTATAAGTTAGGACCGGAAAACAACGATAGTTTTAAGTTTTTGGGCCCTAAACTTCTTAATAATCTCATTTAAATTGTAGGCCGATTACAATAAAATGTCACTAACAACAGTAAGGGAGAATGAGAACAATGAAATTAAACGAAACCATAGAGACTGATGAGTTAAACTTTTTCACGACCGGTGATGGAGTTCGGATTGCTTATCGAATCAATGGATCACCCGATAAGCCTGTATTGTTACTTGCGAACTCTATTGCCACCTCGATGAACATGTGGGATGGCCAGTTACCTGAATTTTCTCGGCATTTCCGTGTGCTTCGCTACGACTATCGGGGGCATGGCGACTCGGATACGCCTGCCGGTGCTTATTCGTTCGACAGACTGGGAAGAGATGTAATTGAACTGCTCGACGTACTTCACATCGACCGTGTGCATTTCCTTGGACTGTCGCTAGGCGGTGTCATCGGACAATGGCTCGGCATCTATGCTCCCGATCGGATAGATCGGCTAATTCTGTGCAATACCTCCTCCTACCTAGGGCCGGCAGAGCAATGGGAGGGCCTAATCACTTCAGTGCTGCAGCCAGGGAACCTAACCGAATTCGCTGATATGTTCATGAAGAACTGGTTTCCTTCGCATATGCTGCATTCGGAGAACGCACTCGTCCCGTCTTTTCGTAAGATGGTACTTGCTACTCGTCCGCAGGGAATTGCAGGGAGCTGGGCTGCGATCCGTGATATGGATATGCGCCGGACTGTCGCTCTTATCAGCAGACCCACACTAGTAATTGCTGGCCAGTATGATACAGTAACTCTTCCTAGCCACGGTGAATTGATAGCCAAGACGGTGCCGAACGCAAAGCTCGTCATGCTACCTGCAGTTCATCTGTCGAATGTTGAGTATCAAGCCGAATTCCTGAGTACCGTGCTCGAATTCCTGCAATCGAAATAAGGAATAGTTGTTCTGAGTTAAGCATGGTAATTCAATCGGAAGCGCCATACCATATACATTATATTTACCAGCGATAATACAATAAGCCAAATAATCAAAGATGGCATGGTGGTCCACAGTCCAAACCAAGGCAAAACTCGCCCAGCGCCAATAAATGTAGCTAAGGGTGACAGAAACAAAAGAATCAAGGTAGGGAACAGTCTTCCGACCGATGAAAAAATCAATTTTCCGGTCGTGATGACTTTGTTGCTCTTATTGATACGATAGTACAAATATACACTCCAAAGAATCGTCGCAACCACCAGCAGAATCATAATCGTCTCCATATTTCTGTCATTAACGATGGGGAATTTAGCCTTTTCGCCCTTAATAATCTTTGCAATCCCGTCAACAAAAGCTGAATAATCGACAAAAGCGTTTAAACCGGAGTTAAACATCATCGTGATGCCCAGCTGTTCATCCAAATATATCGTTTCTTCCGCTTTGTAGGTCCAGAAAATTCCGCTATGCGAAATCATCCGGCCCCCATGTGCATCCTCTTCTGCAAGCCACCCCATACCATACTTACCGCTCTGTCCGGCAGTATGGTATTGCTCCATCAGTTGGGGGTCAAGAAGAAGGTTATTAGATTGAGCAAGCATCCATTTTGCCATATCTTCAGCAGTTGAAATAATACCGGCGGGACCGTCAATAAACCAAAGGGGTTCAGCTTGCTTCACAGGATGGCCAAATAATAGATAATGCCCCCGTGGAATGGCAAGATTCTCATTAATTTGCTGTGTGGTACTGACATTGAAGGTATGGCTCATCCCCAGCGGTTGAAAAATATTATTTTCCAGATAAGCAGAGAAGTTCTGTCCGCTTACTTTTTCCACAAGAAGAGCCAAATACTGATAATTAGGATTGTGGTAGCTATAGGCTGTTCCAGGATCATTTGCAAGCTTAACGGTATTCAACGATTGGTTGATCTCTTGCAGCGATTGATATTGAGGGGAATGTGTCATGTCGGGATTCACTTTATCATTAAAACCCGTTGTCTGATTTAACAAATTCCGGACCGAAATAGTACGAACACGTTCATCCTCAGGCGAGAGGTCGGGAAAGTATGATGCGTATGGCGCGTCAAGATCGATTTTTCCTTTTTCCACCAACTGCAGGACGGCTAGTGCCGTAAAAGATTTGCTTAATGAAGCAATGGGCAAGGGAGTACGGCCCGTGATTTCGCGACCATCTGAATATGCACCATAACCTTTTGCATAGAACACCTCTTTGTTATTGGCTACTGCAAGTGCCGCACCCTTAATATTGTTGACTTTCATGTTATTTTCGACATAGTTATCTATTTTTTGTAATATACTTGCTTTGTTTTGAACTTCGATTGCAAAAACAGGTTTAACCAGAATTGAAAACATCAGCAGTACACTGCACAAGCATAAAATCAGTTTCTTTTTCGCGGTTGTCATAGCAGCACTCCCTTATCCATTGATAAGAAAATGTTAATTGATAATTTTCAACTATTTATCAACCCCGTAAAGAAACTTGCTGTAACGCTCCCGCCGCCATTGGGGCCGTTTTCTACAAGTAGATTTCCTTCATGCTTTTCGCATAAAACTTTGCAAATATAAAGTCCTAGTCCATGGTGCTCATTCGCACCCCATACCTCTTCCCGATAGAAAGGAAGGACAGCCTTTTGAATCGCTTCCTCAGAAAAGCCAGAGCCGTCATCCGTGACTGTTATGGAAAAAAGGCCCTTGCTGACGCTATAATGAATACTCACATGGCTGGCAGCATAACGTGCTCCATTAGCCATCAAATTTTCAAATACCTGCATCACCAAATATATATCGAGAACTAATTTTTTCGAATTTACATCCATGGACATGCCAAAGGTCTTGTTGCATTGTCTAGTTATTTGTCGGGCGCTATCATTCAGCAAGGAGGTTAAATGATCCATTTCCATCGTCTGGGTATGTACCGGCATGTCCTCCAGCTTTTGAATCGAACTCATGGCTTCAGTATAGTTTTCCAGACGTACAATATGGACGTTCATAGTTTGAATCATGTCCAAGAGTTGATTTTCGGATATTTTGTTTTGCGGCAAATACGAGGTCAGAAACTCGGAATATCCTTTCAGGACAGAAAGGGGTGTCCTTAGATCATGTGCAAAAATAGCATTAAGTTCTTTGCGTTCTTCAACCGATCGCCATAATACTCTATAGTTTTTCTCCAATTGACTGCGCATTTTTTCAAATACACGGCATAACTCGCCCATCTCATCCTTACCTTCATAAGAAATATGAAACCCCAAATCGTTTGCCGAAATTTTCTCCGATGCCTGCATTAGGATTTCAAGCGGCTTTTTTAGTTTCCATCTATAAAAGATGCTGGCCATTAGAACTATACCGACAGCAACCGTTAGCAGCACCATCGAAACAAGGGAAGTCAACAGCCAATCGTGAACGAAAGAATGGTCAGGAAACTGTAGCCGTATGCTTTCCGCCCATCTAAACTCCAATACAATGACGGCTAGAACGGTAATGAGCGTAAGGCAGCATAATAAAATAATTGATTGCAGTAAGGTCATGTTCTTCAATCGCAGCCGACTTATGATTTTCGCCATTTGTATCCTACTCCCCAGACGGTTTCAATCATGTTTTCGCAGCCATGCTCTTTCAATTTGGCACGAATTCGCCTGATATGTTCCGCTATCACGCTGCCGTCGCCTTCTTCCCCCAGACCCCATACTTTTTCATAAATATGTTCTTTATCAAACACCATTCCAGGATGTGTGGAAAACAGCTCTACAATATCGAACTCTTTTTTTGCCAAGGAAATTGGTTCATCATGGATGAACAGTGTACGAGCTGAATAATCAATAACCAAGTCCTCACTAAACTTTATCGACGTTTTATTTTGACTTCGCATTTCCCTGCGTAAATGAGCTTCTACCCTTGCACCCAGTTCATGAATACTGAACGGCTTTAGAATATAATCATCCCCACCAGCCTGAAACCCTGCTATCTTATCCGCATCCTCAACGCGGGCTGTTAGAAATAAAATAGGACAGGACACAAAGCGCCGGATTTTCCTGCACAGTTCAAGACCATTAAGTTCAGGCATGTTGATGTCCAGCAGAACAAGATCCGGTTTATTTTCAATTTGACGTAACGCCTCAGTACCGTTCCTAGCCGTCATAACAAAATACCCGTTGATTTCAAAATAATCCGTCAGCAGTTTTCGAAGATCGGCTTCATCATCTATGACCAATAACTTTTTCATACACCTTCCCCACTCCCTATTTCCAAATCATTTATATCCAGCATAACAAAAATCGTTTGGCATCCCAAACAGTGGAGCCTGACAACTGAGAGTGAAATGCGATTGATTCAACTACTGTTCACCCTTGTTCTGCTCCCCCTGTCTCTACCGATCTATCGGCCTATTTCCCTACTGGATTGCTCCTCTTTAAACCTTTATTTGCATGAATATAAAAAAAACTATGTATTTTCACACCTAATTTAAGTAATATTATATAGCGGAAAAATAATAGACATCAGGAGGTAAATATGCTGTTCAAAGAGCAATTCGACGAAATTCAACGTATTGCGCGGACGATCTTCGACAATCCCGAACTGGGCTATAAAGAAGTGAAAACCCGGCAGACGGTTGTGGATTTTTTGACTCGCATCCATCCCGAGATCGAACTCGAAACCTTCAGCACGACAGGGGTTAAGACGTCGCTCGGCAGCGGGAAGAAGCTGAATATCGCCTTCATCGCGGAGTTGGATGCCGTCTATGCCCCTTCGCATTGGCGTGCGGATCAAGCTACGGGCGCGGCGCATAATTGCGGCCACTATACCCAGGTAGCTATCGCGCTCGCGCTATACAAATACTTTTATACGACAGGCGCATACAAGGCTTGGGATTACACGCTGACGTTCATCTTCGTTCCTGCGGAAGAGTATCTTGATCTCGCTTATCGGGACGAGCTTCTCAAGAATAAGGAGATTTCGTATTACGGCGGCAAGCCGGAGGCGATGAAGCTCGGTGTGTTCGACGATATCGACATCGGCGTTTGCGTCCATGCTATGGGCGGCGAATTCCCAGTGCGAACGATTGAAACGAACTGCGACCTAGCCGGATTTTTGTACAAGCGGTATACGTTCGAGGGCAAGGCTACGCATGCCGGCTTCGACCCGTTCTCTGCAAAAAACGCCTACAGCATGTCGACGCTGTTCAATGTCGCTCTCGGCCTATCCCGCCAGCAAATGAAAGACTCTGAGAAGGTCCGGATGAATCCGATCGTAATGGAGTCCGACATGTCCACCAATGTCATTCCGAACCGGATTAAGGTCGGATCAGACCTGAGAACGCTGACGGTCGGTTACATGAAGGAAGCCGCTGTCAAAATGGACGATGCGGCCAAAGGAAGCGCGCTTGCGCTGCAAGGAACCGTATCGATCGAAACGCAGATGGGCTATTTGCCGTTCGTACAGGACCGCTACTTGTCCGAATTTGTTATCGAAGCGTTCCATGCCAATGACGAAATTGCCGCTTTTCGGAACGAAACGCCGATCAGCGCCGCAGGAGATATCGGGGATTTATCTTACATGATTCCTTGCATTCAAATCGGCTACAGCGGATTTACCGGCACCATCCATGGAGACGACTTCAAGGATATCGATCCCGAGTTCATATACGAAGTATTCCCGAGATTTCTCGCTGACGTATTTGAACGTTTCAACGGCCGGATCGATCCATCTAAGCTGTACCGCCGTTCCTATGAGGAGTATGAAAAATTAATTAACTCGATTGCGCAATAGTAATTAACGGAAAAGAGGATCATCATGAAATCGACGGTTTCCAAGGCTAATTTTATACTTTTGCTCGTTTTTGCGCTTTTGGTCATTACCGTGTCAGAGTTTATCGGCATTCAGGCCGTTAAGTTCGGTACGATCAAAATCAGCTTCCTGCCGCTGGTCTACGCAATCCTGATTACAATGATTCTTGGGATCACCGTAGTGCGCAAAGGCATTCTGAAGAAGGTTTACAGCAAAGATAATGTCAACTTCTCAGGAAAATATTTGATCTTCATCATGCTTCCCTTGATGGCTAGATACGGGGCGGACGTCGCTCCCAAAATTCATGAAATTTTACAAGTCGGCTGGATTTTCGTTATCCAGGAGTTCGGCCATTTATGTACCGTCTTGATCGGTCTACCGATCGCCATTTTGATCGGTTTGAGAAGAGAAGCTATCGGCGCGACGCTCGGGATAGGACGTGAAGGTGAGCTTGCCTATATTTCCGAGAAATATACGCTCGATTCGGACGAAGGCCGCGGTGTCTTGTCGCTGTACATCATCGGAACGCTGTTCGGAACGCTGTTCTTTAGCATTGTCACGCCAATACTGCTGTCTCTCGGCTTTGACGTAGAAGCATTAGCCATGTCGGCGGGTGTAGGCTCCGCTAGTATGATGACGGCAGCCTCCTCGGCCCTGGTCGCCGGAATTCCTGCCAAAGCAGACACCATCACGGCCTATGCCTCGGCAAGCCAACTGCTGACCAGCTTCATGGGTACATACACGATGGTATTCCTAGCTGTGCCGATACAACGATTCATGTATAAACTACTGGTTAGAGGTGCTAAATAATGGAAGGCGGATTAAATAAATACGCAAAGTACGCTTTGGTCTTACTGCTGAGTATATGCCTGATCTTGTTCACACAGGAAATTAAACTGCTCAAAAACCCTCACGGTACTCCGATTTCGATGATGACGATTTACGGGCTGATCGTGCTGTGGCTGTTTTCCTTCATCGGCATTTTGATCTCCGGCTTGATGAAAAAAGTACCGCTCAAGCTGATTCATGATTTCCCTGTGCTCGGCTGGGTATCGATTACTTCACTAGTTTTTTGTCTTATTTCCGATTCCTTCATCAAAATGATTCAAGCGGTTGATTTTCTGTCCATCACGACGCCGATCCTGACATTCGCCGGAATTTCCGTTGCCGACCGTTTGATCGACCTGCGCAAAACATCCTGGAAGGTAGCCATCGTTGCCATTTTCGTCTTTAGCGGGATGTACATAGGCAGCGCCATCCTTGCTCAAATCGGCTTGCACCTTTCCTGATCAACTTACAGCGTTTGCCCCGATAATTAATAGGAATCGGGCTTCACCTCATTTCCATTACAACAAAAAGCCTTAGTCCCGTGTCAAACGGCTAAGGCTTTTTGTACATTTATCCCTGGTTGCTGCCGCAAGTTAAGAAAAGACAGCCGCTCCCTGACGGCTGCCCCCACATGTATTTATTGACCTCTTATGGTCCGCCGCGCCGCTATCTTCGGTCCATTACCCCGAATTTGGTGCCACATGGTTACCATGTCGATCCAGCCACGATGCTCAGTAATCTTGCCGCCCATTACACGATATTCACGGTATAGCGTAACATCAATTGTATTGCCCGTAGGAGCAGTTCCGAAGAACATGCCCTGGTGCGTGCCTTTCACTCTCATTCTTACGAGTACCTTATCCCCTTGACCGAGGATTTCTTCTACAGTGTAGCGTTTATCGGGAAATGCCTCCAAGATCTTGCCTGCGAACTGCTTCAGACCTTCTTTGGATTGATAAGACAGCTCTTGATAATCGTCAGACAGAAATCGATCGACGCAATCCAATTCACTTTGATTCCAAAATGCCTCGATAAACGAATTTACCGTTTCTACGTTGCTTTGTTCTATCGTTTTCATAATCCTACATCTCCTTAAGAGTTAGTTAGGTCGTTTTCAATCAGCAGTTATTGAGCCTGGATTTGAGGTAAAAGTGTGGCGGTATCAAACCAGCCGCGGTGTTCGGTAATTTGACCGTCGATAACACGGAATTCTCGGAATTGCGTCAACTTCACGGTTTTGCCTGTTGGGGCATTTCCTGCAAAATGGCCTGAATGCACAGTGGTCATGAAGATTCTTGCGATAACCTTTTCTCCTTGGACCAAAATTTCATCAACGGTATAACGTCGACCCGTGAAAGCCTCCACGATTTGCGGAGCAAAAAATTGTTCGGTACTATCCATAACGCTCTGATTCGCAATATCCTCGATAAAAGCAGTCACCACGGCTGCATTTTCTTGTTGTATCGTTCTCATACCCAACATCTCCTTTATTATTCGATAAATAATTGATACATCAACCTACGCGGTGCGTTATGCTCGACATATTACGTTACCATTTAGTCACATATTGAAGTAAAAAAAAGCCTTTACTATTAATTTGCTGCCGCGGCACTTACCGAAAGCTTCCGGGTCAGATCCATGAAACTGTTAACCGCATCTCGAACCCTATCACGCATTCCTTGATCTAATGGGGCACCGTCGGGACCGAAAGTATTAGATCCATATCCGATCGAAATCCATTCCGAACAGTTAATCCCGTGCAAATTGCGTACAATAGTCTGCAGATGGGATAGCGAGCTTACTCCGAGCGGACCGCCTGCGGAGCTTACCGAGAGCACCGCCTTGCCAGCAACCTGGCCTTGCGTTATATAGTCCAAGGCATTTTTGAGCGCTCCGGATATGGAACCATGGTATTCCGGGGTAGCAAGGATCAATCCGTCCCCCTCTGCGATTGCTTCCAAGACGCGTTGGACGTTCGGATGAAAATCCCAATTGTCAGGAGAAAAAAGCGGAAGCTGCAGCTCCGATAAGTCAATTAGTGCGACCGAAATATGCTGGTTTTTCAAAAGACTTTCGATGTACTTAAGCAGGTATGTGCTCGTTGCGTTAGCGCGGTTGCTTCCCGCGATCAAGGTTACTTTCATCTTTTACATCCCTTTCATTCTCAAATGGTTGTTTTAATGATTAGAGGGATTTGCATGCCGCCGGCTGACAAACGAATCCGTTTGTGCTAACATGTGACTATAAAGTCACTTTTGTTACTTTAATAATATGTTACCTAATGGTAACGTGTCAAGGGGTTCAAAGCAGCTTTTTTCAAATAGTCGGGGAAGGACGTGTTCAGAATGGAAAATGACATATTCAAAGCACTCGCGGATCCCAGCCGCCGTACGCTTTTGGATTTGCTCCACGCCTCTGACGGGCGCACGCTGAACGATCTCTGCGCGCCGCTCGACATGTCCAGATTCGGCGTCATGAAGCATCTGAATATACTAGAGGAAGCTGGGCTCATTACTACGAGGAAAGCAGGTCGTGAAAAGCTGCATTATTTGAATGCGGTACCTATCCGTCAAATTTATGAGCGATGGGTGAGCAAATACGCCGAACCCTGGGTAATCGGGTTAACATCACTTCAAAACGAACTGGAGCGTGAAACGAATATGGAAAACAAGCCTCGGAATGTAAACCGGATTGCGATCAAAGCGAAGCCTGAACAAGTGTGGCAAGCTCTTACAGATCCGTCCCAAACATCGAAATTTTGGTTCAACTGCGCCATCCGATCCACTTGGGAAATCGAGTCTCCATTCGAGCTATGGAACGGAGCGGAGAAAAAAGCCGAAGGGATCATTCTCGACTTGGACCCTCCAAGTAAACTTGTGATGAGCTGGCGATTTACTTCGTTTCCGGGAACCGAAAACGACACCCCATCGCGCATTACTTGGGAGATTGGTTCACATCCCGAGCTTCACGGCGTGACCCTCGTCACCGTTGTGCATGATGAATTCGAACAAGCTGCGAGCACAGCCAAAATTCTTGAAAATGGGCTGCCGATTGTGCTATCCGGCATGAAGACTTTGCTTGAGACCGGGCAGACTCTAGCAAGTGATTAACGCGAGGGTCTGTCGTACAGCGCGTGGGAGTGCCCGGCGGAGATCACGCTGGGGTTCGATTCCCCTGCTATAATTGCAAATAACCGCTCCAATGAGGGACGGTTGTTTGTTTTTTTGCTGGCATGAATATTGCTAAACATCCAATGCCTTGAGTTCTAATCTTACAGGAAAGGTATACCCCATTGACTCTAACAACATCATAGCTTCCTTATCCTGTTCATTAACCAGCGTCTCAACTTCGTTTCGACCATTCTTAATGTGGTACTCAAAACCCTTCATTATGAGAAATTCACCCAATCCCTTTTTACGCCAACGCGGAATTACGAATAATCTGTCAACTGCACTAGTTTGCCAACACATAACGCTGCCAACAAGTTCATCGCCTTCAAATGCAGAAATGGAATGTAGCTCTGGACCACCCATCATCCATTCCAACATATTTACACTTCTGTATACAACACCTTGATAAAATTGATTTTCTAATTCGGTATATTGGATTCTTTCCTCTTTGGATTTCATTGGGTGGTAATTAACATTAACTCCAACTGGCGTTCTGACTTCAGGTATGGGTTTTTCAAGTGAACGTTGTGCTTTATAATAAGTTTGATAAGGGATAAAGCCCTTCTCCTCGTAAAACTCTTTGTCACCATAAAAATCTTTCCAGGCAACCAACCTTGTTTTCTTGTTTGGATTACGCATCGTTTGACAGGTATCTATGAATATAGGGTAAAGAGCCATTCTCACTTCATTCATACGGCTTGAAGCATATTCATTAGTGTACATAACGATTTCGAATACATCGTGATCATCAGCTATTCCATGTCGTAAGTATCCCACACAAATTAAAATTCCGTCCTCATTAAATACACAACTCATCCTTTGATGATCGAAATCTTTATTGTGCTTAAAAAGTATCCACGCTTTGTGACTTAAATTTTTAACTATTTCCTCTAATTCAGTGCTATATGAATGAACTTGTAGTGGCATCCTAACGTCCTCCCTGAAAGGTATTTTTTCAATCGTAGCAAAGGAAACAGTTTAAAAATATATAAAAGATAATTCAGAATCATTTATTACACAAAAAATCACATCATAAGATCTGATGTGATTTCTACGACCTATATTTTTGAATAAATGATCTTTTTAATACTATCATAGGAAAGACAGAATTGATCAGAGAGTTCATCTATCGTTGCACCATCGGTATATTGTTGACGTATTGCTTCGTTTCTTTGGCTCAAATGTTTTCGGCTTCCTGAATTTTCGCCCCACTTCTTCCGTTGTCCTTCAGGAGTTGGGACGTAAACCATGCTACCGTGGATATATTTCTGTATTTCCTTTAATAGTTCTTCTGGAAAAATGATATCGGCGTTTACATACTTCATGATAGCTCTGCTCCTTAAAATTATTTAAAATTTAAGGTTGCAAAGCCTATCCTATAAACAATTATCGCAACACGCAGATATTAAGGCGGTAATTTAATCCTAGCTCCATACAAACAACCGCCGTTGTTTATAGATCAAGACCTTGCATGGAGCTAATCGTAAATCTTCCCATAATGATTCTCCTTTCAAAAATTGAAACTTTATATCGGGTTATATTCCATATATTAGATCTCAACCCCATTTATTCCTCCAGGGAAATGTAACTTCCATCTATTTATTTAGCATTAATGTTAATTAAATCTGCCCAATACTTCAATGGTCATTAAAAAGGTGCAGTCCTGGCGGCAGCTCCACACTATCGTACCCGTTATGTTGTGTTCCATTGACCTTTGAAGGTATAGAGTCAATTGGTTTGTTTCTTTATCTTACCTACTCGAACATATTCTCAAAAGGTGGTGAGCAATAGTCCTTGATTCGCTAGAACCAATTTATTATCGCCTATTGCTCTCTATATCGCATCGTGATATACTCATGTCATGATATATCACGATGCGATATAACGAGTCATGATGCAATATCTACTGATATAACACAAAGGAGATTATATGGACAGCGAAAAGATCTACCGTCAGTACTTGCCGATGTCTGAAACGGCCTATTACATTTTGCTTTCCCTTACCGAGGTTCGGCACGGCTACGGCATCATTCAATTTGTGGAAGAGTTAACACAAGGTCGGATCCATCTTGGTCCTGGAACCATTTATGGAAGCTTATCGCGTATGGAGAGGGATCGCTTAATTCAGGCAGTTGCTGAAGAAGAACGACGTAAGCTGTATCGCATTACCTCATCTGGTAAGGAACTGCTCAAGCTAGAGATCGCCAGAATCACGGAGTTATACCAGAATGCGAAGAAAGTAGAGGGATCATTAAATGAATGAGACCAAAAGGGTGTTTAAATGGTGGGACAGTTCACAATCGGAGATCATTACCGCATGGCTGGAAAATATGGAAGCACAAGGCTGGCACTTGACTCGAATAAACTGGAATGGTCTACGTTTCCACTTTGAAAAAGGCGCCTCACGGAAAATGAGCTATTGCGTAGATTACCAACCAAAGGCGGATCGTAACTACGCGAGTATTTTTGAAGATACTGGTTGGGATAAAATTTACAGCAGTGCAGGTTGGTATATCTGGAGACAATCCTATCAAGATACAAAACCAGAAATATTTACCGACATTGATTCCATAATCGATCGGAATAAAAGGCTCATCAGTGTATTTACGGCCCTTATTGCCGCACAAATCGTTATTCTCATTACAAACATCAACAATGTTCTTTTCTATCCGTTTCTATTCCTGTATATTCCTCTTATAGGCCTGCTTGGGATTAGTTTATACCGATTGGTTGTAGAAAATAAAAAACTTCTAGCCAAAAAGGAAATCCTTTGATTTGCAAGCTGGCTAGCTGTAAGTCCCTTGTTTACCCTGTTTCCTGTCTGCGCTGCCGTATCCTGAATATTGGTACTTAATTTCCGTAACTGAAATTTTGGGTGGGGACCAGGGATAAGAATGACCCTCCGGCCTGGGATTAGTAATTGGAGCGATGAGGTAGCGCCGAAATCTTTCAACGCACGTCCAACGATCTCCTCACTTGTTCCATCCGAGTATATATTCGCTGTATCGAAGAAGTTGATGCCCAGTTCCAACGCTCTTTTGATGAACGGCCGGCTTTCCTCTTCATTGAGTGACCACAGTGCAGCTGGTACTTCGTCTGAGCTCTGCACCTTATCTAGTTTATCCTGTCATTTTGTTCAGTAAGAAAATCGTTCACAATTTGATAAAAACCGTCTAAATCATCGGAGTGGACCCCATGGCCGCATTCTTCGAAAACTACAAGCTTGGTGTTAGGCCTCCTTACTTCCATCTGTTCTGCCTGTTTCATGTCAAGAAAGAAACTTTTTTTACCATGAATCAGCAAGATAGGGCAATTAGAAGATAACCAGTCTTCCCACCACACCCCATTGGATTGGGGCACGGAAATCTGCAGTCCCTTTAAATCTGTACTGAATCCCCAGCCTAGTTCATCCTCTAGCACGCTTTCTGAAAAATAATCGACCGCTCGAAGTCCTACACTTCCAAGTGAATCTCTTAGTTCTTTTAAGGAAGCCGATCGAAACGGGAGCTTCTCGGCAAAGGAGAAATCGGCGTTTATTTCCACACCGATATCCTCAACAATAACGGCTTTGACCAATTCAGGATAACGAGTTGCGAATTGATAAGCGTTCAATCCGCCTAAAGAATGCCCCAGTATCGTCACTGGTTGTCCCCCGAGTTCCGTTTGGATCAGGTTCAGAATGTCATTTATGTAATCATTCCTTGAGTATTCCTTCCCAGAGGGATGATCACTCCAACCATGTCCGCGTTGATCTAGAGATATAACCCGCCAATCCTTAAATTTGACGGCCAACTCCGAAAAGGTTCTTGCATTAGCCATGTACCCATGTAACATAACAAGCACGTTCTCGCTTTCGCCACCAAAGTCAATGTAGGAAAGCTGAAGATTTCCCGATTTAAAATATTTTCTAATTGCCACAGTTTTATCGTCAGAATTCACCATAGTTGTACTCTCCCTCTTATTAGGTCTAATCCTATTGAAACAATCAATTATCAATACTCACCGGCACGTAGTTACGTTTCTGAAGAACTCGTTGTTTTCGTCCATACAAACATGCAAGCGCGGCGGCAAGTGACAGAAAAATAGAGCTTGATGTTACGCCAATTTGCAAACCATACCGCTCGACAACCCAGCCTCCAACTATGGGACCGATAATTTGCCCTGTTGCAAAAAAAGCGGTGGCAATGCTGAGGCAAACCGTATATACGCTATGTGGTGCATTACGATGCAGAAGTGCGGTCGTCATCAACGGCGGGGTAATAAATGAAACCAACCCAATAATTACGGCACCTAATGAAGTAAGAAGGAAACTATTAGTCGTTACTCCTATCACACCAATCGTGCCTAATGCTAACCCCAGTGCAAGAGTATATCCGCTCGGCCATCGGTCAATGGCTCTTCCTCCAATCCAACCATTGAATAATCCTGCAAATCCGATACCAGACCAAATCAGCCCAGCATAAATCGACGGAATTCCTTTATTCACAAGATAGGGAACCAAAAAAGTGAAATAGATGATATATCCCCAGCCAAAGAAGAAATAAGATCCGAGCAAGAACAAAAACCTCTCTGGACTAAACATGAGCCTGTACACATTGACTTGCTCCTGGTCCCGCTGATTCAATTCAGGTTGTGTGGGTATTATCCGATCGAACCTTTCCTTTCTTGTTACCATCTGAAAACCCATCGTAGCAAGAATACCGAAGACACCCATGGCCACCCAAGCATAGCGCCACCCATCCAAATGAGAAGGATCTATGATATAAGGTGCGAATAAGCCTGTAACCAAAATTCCGGCAGATCCACCTAACCATATAAGGCCCGAAGCCATTCCTCGCTCAGCGGGTTGAACCCCGTCCGTAGCAATAGACAAGACCAACACCGTGGCCAAAGCCGATAACAAACCAATCGTGAACCGCCATAGCCCAAGCTGGATGAAATGATCACTACAAGCCGAACCCATCACTGCCAATCCAAGTAACAAACACGAAATTGTATTCATGATATTCTTTCTATGTGGAAAACGGGCAATAAAAGGTGGGAGGCATAAGGTTCCAACCAAATAACCAATGAAGTTGACGGTTCCTAACATGCCTAATTCACCGTAGCTCCCCCCTATTTCCCTTTGGATGCCCGGCAAGAACAAGCCATAGGATAGCCGCGAAAACCCAAGGATTAAGGCAAATAAAAGTGATGCCCATAAGGTGATCCAATTGAGTGCTGGTTTATAACCCATAACATCCCTCTTCCCGAAAAATAATTATTGTAGTTATTGTAAATTAGCAAGAAAGTTTTGTAAAATTGAATTATCTGAATGAATTATTCATATTTCTTAAACTAAAGGTGATGATCATGGATCTGAGAGCATTAAAGACATTTGAAGCTATTATGCGTCTTGGAAGCTTTCAAAAAGCTGCCGAAGAACTCCAATATGCACCCTCTACGATAACCCTTCAGATTCAGCGTCTTGAAGCTGATTTAGGAGTCTCTTTATTCGTACGTGATGGCAAACGCATGATTGCTTCCGAGGCCGGCCGATGGCTCTATCGAGAAGCATCAGCTTTGCAGAAAACGATAGGATCCATAAGGCAGACTGTCTCTGATATCGGTGCAGGGGATGGCGGCGCCATTCGTTTTGCTGCTATTGAACCCATCGCGAGTGAAAAGGTGGCGGCAATCGTAGCTGATTTCTGTAAGCTTCGTCCGCAAGTGCAGTTAACCATGGAGGTTAGCGGTAGTAAATCTATCGCGGAAAGAGTTCGGTCCGGTGAATTGGATTTCGGTATATGCGCAACTCCACCAGAAAACCTCATGCTGGAGTTTGAACCACTTATTGAGGAAAAATTGGGGGTAATGCTGAGAGCTGATCACCCATTAGCCAATCAAACTTGCATCGAGGCGAACGACCTCGCAGGACTAACCATCCTGCTAAAAGAACAATCCTGTATTTATCGGGAGTTATCAGAAAGGATATTAAGTCAAACTGGTCAAAATCCTTTTTTGGGTATCGAAGTGGGGAGTTTTTCTGTCATTCGGCAAATGGTCAAGGCAGGTCTTGGTATCGGAATTATTCCTATGTATAACGGTTTGGGACTAGAAAGTACCTTGGTCATCAGACCTTTTGTCGATATTAATCCCGTAGTCGTAATAGGCATGGTTTATAAAGATAACAACATCTTGGGCAGGGCATCATTATTATTAATGAATGCCCTAAGGAAGGTTAAAAAACATAATGATAGTCATTAGGTGAGACTTATAACATACAGGTTTCAAATCTGTACCCTTATTATTGCTACAATGGCGATTTCACAGACGGTGAAAGGTTTTGGACTTCGCAGAATATGGATTGGATTATCTATGCTTCTCATGAAGGAACAATAACGTTTGGTGGAGAGTGGTTAGTTAATAAGATAAAGTCATTGTGGTCTGACTGGAAAAGCAAAATTGAGTGGGATACAAAGAATCAATAAAGAAACCACTCCATGATTAGGAGTGGTTTTTCCCTTATATGCTAATAGAGAAAACGCAGACCGTTGCAAAGATCTACATATTGAACTCATATCCCCCGTTAGCTGAATCACTTTCCCCAAGCTCTAAAATCTTCGCTGCACTTTGTTCGGGTGATCTTCAGATAGTTATGTTTTGTGATGGTGGAACCTATCTCGGATGAACCATTCCCACCAACATAGACACAGCTTTTATCTATCGGAGTTCTCCGTCCGTCATAACTAACATAAAAATATTGATCTGTTACAATTCCGTATTCCATATCGGGCTTGGAAGTATCGTAGGTTCCATCGTATCGAATCGGAATTACATCTTACTTACCTTCCTTTTCAAGACTAGGAGCACCCGCAACGTTATAGTTCACCTGGATGTTGCCTTCAAAACCTTCAGGAATTAAATAAATATCGTTCGTTGAAGAGGATTTGGCAGACCATAAAGCAACAATAAGCCCAAATACAACAATGATTCCAAATACAGCCAAAATAATACCGAAAATATACTTGAGATTCCTTGTCACTTTTTCTTATCCTCCTCTCTTCTCCATCGAATTCATAAGTTAGCTCCCTTTGTTAACTTTCTTTCAATCAATAGACGCTCGACGCTAACCAGTTGTTCCGCTAAACTGCCATTTACTTCAATAAACAATAAAAAGGAGTAGCCTCGCAATGCAAGCTTCTCCACATGTTTCCCTTTTATATTATGAGGATTAACTGGATAAAATTTCTCGAAGTGTACGAAATTGCCGATGCCAGCAGTCGCGTCTTAGTTTTTTTATTAGCTTTCGTTCACCTTTAGATTGCTGGATCAATTTGGGTAAGTCTCTTTCAGGAACTTTATAGATTGGTTAATCATCGCCTTCAATACATCAACATCAATGTCGTCTACTTTTTGGATGTATACGCAGGCTTTCCCAGACTTATGTTTTCCGAATTTCTGCAATAACACATCTCGCTCCGTATCCCCTGTTGCAAAATACAGACTGATATTGGCTTTTCTAGGTGAAAAGCCGACAAATGGTGCGTCACCCTCGTGACCAGTTTCGTATTTGTAGTGATATGAGCCAAAGCCGATGATACTCGGTCCCCACATCTTCGCCGGGTAACCGGTCGTTTCGGTGAATGTTTCTAACAATTTGTAGGCGTCCTCGCGCCTCTTAAGATTTTCGACATTCTCAATAAACTCAATGACACTACTGTCCGTTTCTTTTGTTTTCTGTTTATACATAAGTAGAATCTCTCCCTTACTTTTCACATTGTAAGACTTCGCCATGAAGGCATCATGCAAGTAAAACTATTACAACGAAAAGTAAAAGCCTGACTTTCATTAAATCCGTACTCTTCAGCTAATACACTATAGTATTATATCGAAATGCTTTGTATTTGGATATTGCCGCTTCCCCCCTTTATTTCTACTCATTCTCTGATCTCGGATGAGAGTAACCTCCAGTCATAATTACATTTGAAGTCAGCATAAACAATATAGTATCAGAGAGAATTGAATTATAGACATTGGAGGGTAATTATGGAAGGAAACAATGGTTGGTTTCAATTAGAATCACGAAGAAACACCCGTAATCATGCCTCAGAATCAACGGCTCCTCACAAACCTTCAACGCAAAATGTGGAGAACGATGCGCCTTTCAAAGAACATTGGGCGGGAGATATACCGGCAGCTCTACATTCGCAAACTGTAGGTGAAAGAGGTCCCGTACTGGAACAGGACAATGTGCTTCACGAGACACTGGAGACATTTGTACACACAAAAATTATAGAAAGACCGGTGCACGTGAAAGGCTTTGGCGCTTTCGGTTACTTTCAGACCCATCATTCCATGACTGAATTTACAAAGCTCTGTTTTTTACAAAATCCAGGTCAGCAGGTTCCCGTCACTGTGAGATTTTCGCTTGCCGTAAGCAATAAAGGCACTCCGGATACTTCACGGAATGTACGGGGTTTCTCTACCAAGTTTTATACGCAAAATGGTATTTTTGATCTTGTCTGCAATCACATCCCCGTGTTTTCCGTACGAGATGCCATACGCTTTCCCGAGTCAATCAAAGCCTTCCTACCCTCACCGAAAAACAACCTGATTGACCCCGAACGGTTCTGGAGCTTTGTAGCCAGAGCACCGGAATCAACTAATTTTCTTGTCTGGCTCTACTCTGACGTAGGCACAGTAAAAAGCCTCCGCCACATCCGGGGTCATAGTGTGAACACCTATGTGTGGAGGACTGCACAGGGCGTCCGCCGCTATGTTAAGTACCATTGGATGCCGTTAGCCGGCGATAAGTATATAGATCGTCACGAAGCAGCCCGGTTGGCCGGCGAAAATCCGGATATTGCAGGCAAGGATCTGTATGATACTCTAGCAAAGGGAAAGACCGTTGAATATGGGCTTTATGTGCAGCTGATGAATCCTGGTGACGAAGCCACTCTTCCCTATGATCCACTGGATGACACCAAAATCTGGGATGAGCAGCAATATCCTATGGTGCCGGTTGGACGACTGGTATTGAACCGCAATCCGGATAACTATATGGAACAGGTGGAGAAAGTGGCCTTTTCACCTTCCAACCTTTTGGAAGGAGCCGAGTTATCGGACGATAAGATGCTGCAGGGCCGTGCCAATATTTACTGGGATTCGCAGCGCCGGCGGTTGGGGCCGGATTTCCGCAAAATTCCTGTCAACCATCAGGAAAACTGGTCACCTGCTTCCCTTGTGACCAGCGGCAACGATAGATTTGTAGAGGGTCATCTCGTACGGTCGGACCTACCCAAGCCGGATAATTTTACACAAGCCGGCCAATTTTATCGCGCGCTTGCTCCTATGCAGCAAGATCACTTGGTGGATAACCTTTCTGCCGATCTTGCAGGCATATCCCATGAAACTCAAAGCATTGTTTTGAGCTATCTGCACAATGCATCTGCTGAACTGGGAGAAAGAGTCACCCGGAAAATCGAAATGCAAACAAAGAGGTAATCCAGAAAACGGAATCTCGTCAAAACTTTGGAAATTATCACTTGACTTACTGAAAACAAACTGTTAGCATGAACATGTAATCGCTTTGAAAGCGTTTACTATTCATCCCTTATATGAACACTAATGTGACGGTTGGAGCCCATGAGAAACCCGAACAATTTGATTCGCTCGCCTGCGAGCCTGTCTTATTGTTGGGGTTTTTATTTTATTGACCGGGCTCATCCGACAAGGAGGAGGTGCCGCTCGCGGTTTATGGCCAAGTAGCATGGATCAAGATGGAATGAAAAGATTGGCACAACAAAGGAGGTAAATTTATGTTCCAAGTTCAAGCATTAAGCCTTATTAAAAGGCAATTAAAAGTACTCACATCCGTTGCTCTCTCAATTCTTATTATGGGAATGACTGTTTTGCCCGCATTTGCGGCAACTCCTCAGAAAACTGTAAACGCTTCGGCAACACTAGCATACAATCTCAAAGGACTTAATCACAACGTGGCTGTTCAGAAAGCTTACATCGCTTCAACCTATCTTTACGTAACTCAGCGATCCGGGGGAACATGCTATCTTTCAAGATTGCTCATAAACGGAAGTGACGCCACATACGTTGATGAAATGACCGTCACCAATGCGGGTCATTGCCAAACACTGGATATGTACACGTACAATGGTATAAATTACTTTTATTTCAGTTCGAAAGCGGATTCTTCAACATCGTATAACTGGTCTCTCCAGGTAGCAAGACTTCAATACTCTCCCGGCGCGACATATGATTATACGGATCTTCATCGCTTCACCTATATGAATTATGCCAATGAGACCGCTACAAGATTAGGTGAGACCTATCGTGTTGATGCCGGCGGCAATAGCACCTACACTATTTTCCGCGTACAAACTGCAGAAGGAACTGTAACTTGGTCGATTTACGACACGGTAGCATTGAACCAGCTTCTTGACAGCAATGAACAGGTACGAATGGACAGTGCGGCGGCGAAAAGCGCCTGCTTTACCAGCTTTACACAGTCGGGCAGTGCTATAGTCAGACCGAACGGATCTTTCCAGGGTGCCGATATGCTCAGTAATACGGAAATATATACGTCAGGAGGCGCGGAAGGTGATACTCCGCAGATTGCTATGATGTCCAACACAGGAGCATACAAAAGCCTTGTGAATATTACAAATGTGGGAACCCATGAAATCGAGGGAGTACAGACAAAAAACGATAACGTTTATTTCACAATAGTTACAGACCCAGTAAATAAAAAAAATACGCAGAAAATTTATTACGTGCCTGATAGCATATTTTAATACCCACCAAACAGGTCAGCCCGAAACTAAAAAGCAAAATATAAAGCCCGGCGTATTGCCGGGCTTTTAAGGTTATCAAACCAATACTTCGTTATTTGTTATACGGTTCGATGTGCTATCTGTACCTTCGCTTAGACCTAGCGTCCGCGATGTTGAAGTATGAATTTCGTGAAGCAGCTCTGGTTGTTTCAACAATGAAACTCCATAAGAAGGAATCATTTCTTTAATTTTCGGTTCCCACGCTTTTACATGCTGCGGGAAGCATTTATTTATGACCTCAAGCATGACGGAAACGGCGGTAGAAGCCCCCGGAGAAGCTCCGAGTAATGCAGCTATCGAGCCATCAGCGGCACTAATAACTTCCGTACCAAATTGAAGCGTTCCTTTGCCGGCAGCCGTATCTTTAATAATTTGCACACGCTGACCCGCTACTAACAAATCCCAGTCCTCGCTTTTGGCGTTCGGAACAAATCCCCGTAATTCTTCCATGCGCTGTTCTTTTGATAACATAACTTGCTTGATCAGGTATGTTGTCAATGAAGCGTTTTTGACCCCTGCCGCCATCATAGTGATGAGATTATGCGGTTTTACGGAAGTGATCAAATCAAACATGGAACCGGTTTTTAAAAACTTGGGTGAAAAGCCTGCAAACGGTCCAAATAACAACGATTCTTTATTGTCGATAACTCTTGTGTCAAGATGCGGAACAGACATAGGCGGAGCGCCGACCGGAGCTTGGCCGTATACTTTTGCATTATGCTGCGCTACAATTTCCGGTTTCTGGCACACCATAAATAGTCCGCTTACCGGAAATCCTCCAATACCTTTTCCTTCAGGAATAGCGGATTTTTGCAGCAAATGCAGGCTTCCTCCCCCGCCGCCGATAAAAACGAATTTTGCAGTATGCCGTTCGACGTTACCGCTATCGAGATTCCGCACTTTCAATTCCCACGAGCCGTCGCTAGTACGTTTAATATCATCCACATTAGTTTTAAATTTTATGTCTACATTTTTACTCTTTAAGTGGTCAAACAATAACCGCGTTAAAGCGCCAAAGTTGACATCTGTTCCAGATTCGCTTCTTGTTGCCGCTATAGGTTTATTCAAGTTTCGGTCTTTCATCATAAGCGGAATCCATTCCATCAGTTTTTCCGGATCATCGGAAAATTCCATCCCTTGGAATAGAAGATTGTTAGACAGTTCTTTAAAACGCTTTTTCAAAAAGGTTACATCTTGTTCCCCTTGTACAAAACTCATATGAGGCACTGGCACGATAAAGTCCCGCGGATTACTAATCAGGTTGCTTTGTACAAGATAAGACCAAAACTGCTTTGAAAGCTGGAACTCTTCATTAACCTTTATAGCTTTGCTAATATCTACGGATCCGTCCGGTTTTTCGACGGTGTAGTTAAGCTCGCACAATGAAGAATGCCCCGTTCCCGCATTATTCCATTCGTTAGAGCTCTCCTCTCCTGCTTTTTCAAGTCTCTCAAACACTTTAATTTCCCAGTCCGGTACTAATTCTTTCAGCAATGACCCTAAAGTCGCACTCATGATTCCGGCACCAATTAAGATAACGTCTGTTCTAGTTTGTCTGTTACTCATGTTTACCGTCCTTACACGCTAGTATTTGAAGAAAAGATATAGGCGCTCCTGCTTAAACTCCACAGCAAGCTAGTGTGCGACATAGTCACACACTTCTTCTGGATCAATTAAAACGTGGTCATAATTTGTCTCTATAATAATTTAATATATCTACTATTATATGATAGTTATATAGTATTTAAAAGCCTTTAAAATCCGGTAAATTTCATTGATGAGAGCTATTCCAAGTTAAGAAGTGGGAATCCTCCCACAAAACCCTAGGAATACACAAAAAAACAAGGCCTTAACCCAGCTTTTGGTAAGGATTGAGGCTATGTTTGCCATGAAGGCCAATTCAATTAAACCAATCGAACTGTCCTAATTTGTAATACAACTGAAATATACTATTCATCTTCCTTTAATGTTCCTGGGCTATAATAATCCATGACCCCCTTTTTAATATATAAACCTTAAGACCCGCGGCCCGTTGCCAGTGGGTCTCTTTTTTTATACCAGACTTAGGTCAGTGAAATATCCGCAACTTAACATTTTGAATCCGAAAACCTATCCAACGGAAAAAGGCCGCCTCCCGGCAGCCTTAAATGTCACCTTAATTTCATTTTTTCACTTCCCTGCTCAAAGCCGATTTAATATCCGAACCCAGTTTCGCAATATTCGGCTCTGCAACTCCCTCCATAGATAGCTTCGCCTTATTCTTCAACTTCGCAATTCGATACACGCTAGCATCTATCGTTTCCTTCGTTATGGTCCCTGACTTCGCAGCTTGGAGTAGCGCGTTTAATACAGCTTGCTCCTTCTCAGCCTCATGTCCAACAAGAACAATATCCGCACCCGCTTGGATCGCTTGAACGGCAGCCTTATCGATCGGCATCGTTTTCCCAATAGCCTCCATCGTCATGTCGTCCGTGATGACAACGCCTTGAAACCCCATCTCTCCCCTCAAATATTTCTGAATGATAACAGGGGATATCGAAGCAGGTAACTGCGGATCGAGCTTTGTGACGAGCAGATGAGCCACCATCACGGCGTCGGCTCCTTGGCGGATGGCTTCTGCAAAAGGTGCAAACTCCACGGTTCTCAACCGCTCCAGATCATGCTGCACGACGGGCAGATCCTTGTGTGAATCGACTGATGTATCACCATGGCCTGGAAAATGCTTTACAACAGAAATGATGCCGGTAGACTGAATCCCCTTCATTTCCTGAATGCCCATACTACTCACGGTTTCAGCTGTGGCGCCGAAGGATCGATCTCCAATGACCGGATTGTTCGGGTTGCTGTTCACATCGAGAACTGGTGCAAAATCTACATTCAGCCCGAATGCCCCCAAGGTGTGGCCAAGGGCACTGCCCACTTTGTAAGCATATGCTGGATCTTTCGTCTTACCAACGCTCTGACTTGTAGGAAATGCTGGGATTTCCTTAGGCATTCGCGATACTCTCCCGCCTTCTTGGTCCACGCTTAGGAATAGCGGCAGCTTACCGGATACGTTCTCTTGTTGCATAGAGTTGAACAGGCTCCATGCTTGATGACTATCTTTAATATTAGGTCCGAAAAAAATAAATCCTCCGACATGATCCTTCGTAATATGCTTGCGTATTGTATCGTCCAGCACGGTGCCGTCAACACCGAACAGCACCATTTGTCCGATTTTCTCCTCGATCGTCATCGAATCTACCAATTCCCGGATCGGGTCTGGGGCTGCTGTAGGTTTTGGTGCAGAACTTGGCGACGGGGCAGCCGAATTACCTTGTTGTGACCCTGTAGTACAGCCGGATAGCGCTAGCGGACTGAACGCAATGGTGCAGCTAAGTAATATGTGCAAAAATGATCCTCTCATCAACTCACCTCCACTATTTCCCTCTCTTGTTAGTCTGGCGAGCTTTGCTCCTATTTAGTCTCCTCATAATTAAAAAAACGGCATAAATAACAAGCAGGAAACGGGACCAACGCAGAGAATACTATGTAAAAATAACCATACCTAAGAGAGGATGAAACTCTTTGTTACTACAAAAACAAGATCGACTCGTTATGATTGGAGATTCCATCACCGACTGCGGCAGAAAAAAGCCCGAGGGCGAAGGACGTAATGATTCGCTCGGTAATGGATACGTAGCTCTGGTCGATTCTTTCCTGCAGTCGGTCTATCCGCAGCTTGGCATTCGCGTCACGAACATGGGAATCAGCGGCAACACCGTACGTAACCTGAAGGAACGTTGGGAAACCGATGTAGTAAACTTGAAGCCGGATTGGCTATCGATCATGATCGGTATCAACGATGTGTGGCGTCAATACGATTTGCCACAGCTGATCGAGAAGCACGTTTACATAGAAGAATACGAGCAAACACTGCGTGAGCTTGTCGAACGTACCAAGCCTTCGCTGAAGGGTCTTATCTTAATGACCCCGTACTATATCGAGCCTAACTCTAACGACGGCATGCGCGCTGCTATGGATCAATACGGAGCGGTCGTCAAGAAAATCGCTGACCAATACGGCGCTATTTTCATCGATACACAAGAAGCCTTTAAGCCTGTTCTGGAGCATATCTATCCGGCGACTCTGGCTTGGGACCGTGTACATCCGAACATGACAGGGCATATGACGTTAGCCAGAGCATTCCTTAACGCTATCGGATTCTCTTGGAACGGCGAGCGCTAAGCCTTCAGGTATACCTTAATTATTAACCTTATAACCCATCAAGGGCTGCCGCGGAAAAGCGACAGCCCTTATTCTTGTTTCCTTTTCCTCATAAAGAAAGCTACACGCCAATGACCGTCAGCTCTTTAGGATACGAAGTCAGCACTTCGACACCATCCTTGGTGACCTGCACATTATCTTCGATACGCACTCCTCCAAGTCCAGGAATATAAATCCCCGGCTCCGCTGTGAACACCATGCCTTCGCGAAGCAGGTCCTGGTTGGCGCCGTGAATGGACGGGTACTCGTGAATTTCCAATCCAAATCCATGTCCAGCCCGGGTAATGAAGTACTCGCCATACCCCTTATTCTCAATTACACTTCGGGCGGCAATGTCCAGACTTCCGAACGTAGCTCCAGGCCGCACAGCTTCAATCATCCTGAGATTGGCCTGCAGTACGGTATCGTATATCTCCTTGTGCCGTTGACTGACGTCCCCTACAGCAAATGTCCGTGTCAGATCTGAAGCATAACCGTCAATAAATACACCGGCATCGATAAGCAAGAATTCTCCTTCACGGACAGCGTCCGTCCCTGGCATCCCATGCGGTAGGCCGGTTTTTTCACCGGTTAACACCATTGTATCGAACGAAGGACCTTCTGCACCCAGACGCTTCATCCGGTACTCCAGCTCGGCCACAAGCTCCACTTCTGTTACGCCGGGTTTAACCAGCTTCACGGTATCCCGGACAGCTTCCTCTATACAGTGAATTGCGCGACGGATCGCTTCAATTTCCTGATGGCTTTTAATGACCCGAAAATCAGCAATCCGGTCATCCAGCTGAACGACTTCCTTAGCACCGGTTGCTTCCTTCAAGGTAAGGTAGCGCCTCACATTCAAGTGCTCGGCTTGAATCCCCATTCGGGTCACTCCCTTATGGAGATGACGCTTCAAAACCTCATAAGGATTTTCCGCATCTTGATGTGAAATAACGCGGCTTATGCTTGTTGAACGTACCGCTTTCTCGTAATCAAGCACGGGAACCATCAATATAGGCTCCTCTCCCTTAACGCAGATCAGCGCCATGAATCGCTCATGCGGATCCGAATAAAAACCAGTAAAATAATAAACCAGCTTGGGCAGTGTGATAAATAGGATATCCAAAGCTTCGTCTTCCAGAAGGGAATACAGCTTCTCGATTCGCTTCACAGGGGATTGCCTCCTTCACAATGTGCGGCTATTAAGGCCGCAGTTTTCACTTAAATTCAAATGTTCTTGTTCATTCCATTGTATCATACATGACTGACCCGATCCTCTAGAGAGCCGTTCGGGGCTATACAGCAAAGAACCCATGCGATTACTCGCATGGGTCTTGTTTCTCTATACTCCAGACCAGACATCCTTCACGTAACGGCTTTCGTTCTGCAGGCTTTGCAGCCAAGCGCCCGCTGCTTCTTCCGAAGCTCCCTTAATCTCTCGATAAGCTTTTTTAATCGTTTCTTCAACCTCAGGGGCCATCTTGGTTCCGTCCCCGCATACGTATAGCATGCCACCTTGATCCAGCACACCGATGAGTAGTGCCGAATCCAGCTTCATCAAATCCTGAACATGGGGCCCCGCCTGCCCTTCTACACGCGAGAAAGCCGTATGAAGCGTCACAAGCCCGTCGCGTTGATCCTGCTCCAGCTCCTCCTGATACAAGTAATCATGCTCAGGGTTGCGGCAGCCGAAATACAAATGTGCTTCTCCGAGGGTCTTCCCCTCCTGCTTCAGAGCGCGGCGAGCTTGGAGGAAGCCGCGAAACGGCGCCACTCCCGTACCCGGGCCGATCATCACGATCGGAGTCTCCGTTTGCTCCGGCAGCTGGAAGCCGGACTCCGGAGTTCGGACGAACATGACAATCGCATCTCCCGGTTCCCGTCTCGCCAAGTAATTCGAGGCTACGCCCAGATATTCCCCCCGTCCGCTCTTGGCCGGACCGCGAACAACTCCAACGGTAATGCTCGCTTTATCCTGCTGAAGCCTAGGGGAGCTTGAAATCGAGTAGTATCGCGGTTTCAGCGGCGGCAGCAGCTCCACGAACCTTTCAAATGGAAGCTCACAAGCAGGATACTGCTCAAGCAGCTCGAGCATCGTCAGACGTTTGCTCTGTACCTGCTCCTTGTAGGTTTCTTCTTGAAGGAGCGCCTCCAGCTCTTTCTTGTGAGGAGGGCATACGGTAAAAGCAGCAAGCTCCCGCAGCTGCGCCCGTGTTGCCGCCTCCTGAAGCTCTACGCTGTGACTCAGCAGATCGTGAACGCTGATCGGCCGATCCAGCGGCAGGTGCGCAGCGCTGCGTCCGCTAGCGCTAATGATAAGGTGATCGCTGCTGTTAAGCCCATAGCGGCGCAGCACCCGTCCAATAAGCTCCGGTGCATTCTCAGGAATGAGTCCAAGATGATCGCCCTCTTGGTACGTCACTCCTTCCGGTAATACAATTTCTAGATGCCGAGTGCTTCGTTCGCTTCCTTCCTTCTGAAGCTCTCTATTCTCCGCAACCGTCGCGAGCATTGCGTCATAGCTGTCGGCCAATGGCGTTCCGACCAGCCCGCTCACAAATTGCATGCTCAAGGTGCTGGTCTCCTGCTGAGGCTTGCCGCTGCTTTTCAAGCCCATCTCATGAAGTACGTCCGGCCACAGCCGTTCACTCCATTCATCGACCTGTTTCTCGAAGTCGCCGCTAGCATCAGCCTCTCCTCGTACAACGAGACGGGTAGCTCCCTTGGCTTCCAGCTGCTCGTCAATCGTCCGAGGGACATGCTGGTATGTGCTAGCCCAATTGTGATCGCCGCAGCCAAATACCGCATAACGCACACCTTCCAGCTCACCTTGCTCGACGCCTTCCAGCCATTGTACAAACTTGCGCGCATTGCTAGGCGGCTTGCCGTTGTAGGATGCACTTACTATGAAGACGACCCCTTCTTTGGGCAGCTTGCCTACATAATCGTTCAGTGGTGCTGCCTCACTTCGGAAGCCCTGGTATCGTGCCTTATCCGCTAACTCTCTGGCAATCCCTTCTGCCGTGCCGAGATTGCTGCCGTACAGTACAAGAAGCGGTGTATTATGAGCAGCTTCTACTGCAACCGATGCCGCTTCCTGTGCCTGTACCGTACGCTTCTCAACAGGCGCCCCGGCGCTAACGGACGAGAATAGCGTCTGAGCCCCTCTTGGCCGAACTCGCATCGTGAAGCCTTCGGGCTTCAACGTCAAAGTCTCTTTTACCTTCAACTGATAATTCGTATGGTCTATAATTTCAAAATGCCGCAGCACCATGCCAAGAACCAGTGTCGCTTCTTGAAGCGCGAACTGCTGCCCGATACATGCACGCTGACCATTTCCGAAAGGTTTATATGCATGAAATGGAATTTTACTCGGATCTTCAAATCGCTCTGGAACGAACTCATCCGCATCCGTGCCCCACACCCCGGCCTCCCGATGCAGCTTCGGTATCAGAACGCTGACGCTCTCTCCTTGTTTCATCGGATATTTGCCTGCCAGCAAAGTATCTTCCTTGGCAAACAAGGAAAACGCGGGAGCCGTAGGCCAAAGACGCAGAGCCTCATTCAGTATCATTCGTATATAATTCAGCTCTCTAACCTGTCCGTAAGTCGGAACCGGGTCCTTGAGGACACGGTCGACCTCTTCGTAAGCTTTTTGCAGCTTCTCGGGATTTTTCAATAAATAATACAAGGCAAAGGACAACAATCCACTGGTCGTCTCATGTCCAGCAATCAAGAAGGTGATAATCTGATAACGGATATTTTCATCGTCAAGCGCTTCTCCGGTGTCCGGGTCCTTACCACTAAGCATATGAGCAAGCAGATCGTCGCCGCCTTCACTTCCGTGCGCTTTGCGCTCTGCAATAATTTTATCCACTAATGAGTACATGACCTGAATGTCGTGCTTGAACTGGCGCTTCGTGATAACCATCAGTTTATCCTGTAATCCCAAACGCTGCAGCTGGTTCATTGCTTCGTTCAATGCCCGCACCATGCTGGTGATAAATGGATGGGACTGCTCCCGGTAAAAGCTGTTAAACCGGTAATTGAATCCACAAAGCCCGATCGTGTCGAGCGTCAGGCGGGTCATATCTTCAGGAACCTCGACACTTTCATCCGGATTAAGGCGTGACCATTTCTGAATAAGCTGAACCGCTATATCGACCATCATTCCATGATAGCCTTGCATCGCTCTTTGTGAGAAGCTCGGCAGTAAAATATTGTGGGCTTTACGCCAGTTAGGTTCTTCGGTTTCGCTCGTGAACAGACCATCTCCGGCAAAAGCACGCACCTTGCGAAGAGGTGCCCATACTCTTTTATCGAACCGGGATTCGTCACAAGCATCCTCAACCAGCTCAAGGCTGGATATGAAGATCTCGCTTCTTCCCGGCATATCGAATCGAAATATCGGGCCATATTCATAAGCGACCCTCACCAGCGATTGAACCGGCTCATCCAAATTCAATTGCGGTAAGTTGCCGAGGGGTCCAAAGGTTTTAGGCTGAGGGATTGTAACAGATTCAGGTTTAGACATGGTGTTCATCCTTTCCTATGGGACTTTATTTTCCATTCAGTCATAATGTCATCTTGATAAGTTTCCACCAATCCACTTTATTATACAAAAACAACCATAGGAATGAATATTCATTCCGTTTTATCTTCAGAACTACGCAGATTAGTCTTTCTGCACAATTCTTTGCTTATCTATAGGCTTCTTGTCATTCCTTATTTGCATGGACGCTAACCGCATCCCAGCAGCTTTCCTCGATCTGCCGCAGCATTTCCGGTGTTTCCGTCAGCTTACCTGCGCGAATCAGAGTGAACACCTTGGTGAATGCGCCGAATACAATAGCAATCAATACATCCGCTTGTAAAGGTCGGATCATCCCCTGCTGTATACCCCTAGCAGCATAAGCATGGAAAAAATCCATCAATTGACGAAACGATTCCCGGCTCTCTGGATCCAAATATCTCGCATTGCTGTGAGTGTCTACGAAATAAAATCCGTGAATATTTTCTTTAGCAAAGCGAACCATCCCATGAAACACATGCTGGAATTGTTCACGAACACTACCGGAGTCCGGAAAATCACGCTTTACCACATCATTAAACCGTTTGACGCAGTCTTGAAACAATGCATTAACCAGCGCTTCCTTATTCTCAAAGTACCGATATATCGTGCCTGTTCCAACCTCCGCTTTGTCGGCAATCATAGGCACCGTAGTCCCATCATATCCCCGCTCAGCGAACAAACTAAGAGCTGCTTCCACGATCTTATCCCGCTTGCTTAAAGTCGCTTCCATCTATCATCCTCCTTCCGCCAAAATGAATGAACATTCATTCCTTACTCTTTTATTGTATGCAGCTGATTAGTCAAATGCAAATTTTGAATCGCGGCCCTCCACTGAGCGGAAATATTTTTCATAAAAATAGGCATCTAGGCAAATTATAACTCTGAGGGAATAGCTGGATAACTAGCGATACGAAGGGGGTGAACCAAGATGCGCTTCACAAGCTGGCTGGGTAAAAGCAAATATGCTTCCGCCTACAAACCAAGCCAACAGCAGGCAGTGAATGATTATATCACAGATAATGTAACTCAGAATGTGGCTGTTTTACAGCAAATGTTCGCCAAAAATCCCGACCTTGTCGTCCGTCTCTTGCACATTAAGAAATCGGGAGAGCGCGCTGCACTCCTCTATTTATCCGGACTTACTGATAAAAACTCGATCAACAACAACGTGCTGCGCCCCCTTCAGTTCGAATCAGGAGGAAGTGAAGATGATTTCGGCCTTGCACTAACGATCGGGCATATTCAAACGAAAAACCGGTACTCTGAAATTGAATACATCATCCTGCAAGGCAACAGTGTACTCCTCGTAGATGGCCGAGCTGATGCATATAGTCTTGACACGGCTGGTTGGCCGCAGCGGGCCATTGAAGACCCCCAGATGGAGGCTTCCTTAAAAGGAGCGCATCAAGGCTTCGTAGAGACAGGTACCCAGAACATTGCACTTATTCGCCGCTATATCCCTAACCGTGAGCTAAACACCATGGAGATTGTGGTTGGACGTAGAGGAAACAGCAAGCTGTCTATCATGTATCTGGGCGACATCGCTCATCCGGAGGTGCTGCAGGAGCTGCAGGATCGCATCCGTCAGCTTGAGATCGATGCTATTATCAACACTGGAGAATTGGCTGAGCTGATAGAGGACAATCCGTTTTCTCCTTTTCCTCAGTACATTTTAACTGAGCGTCCCGATGCCGCAGCCTCGCATTTATTGCAAGGAAGATTCGTTGTGGTTGTGGATCGTTCACCTAGCGTTTTGATCGGTCCTGCTACCTTCGCATCATTTTTCCAGGCGGTTGACGATTACAGTACCCGTTGGTCGATTGCGACCTTTATCCGCTTGCTGCGTTTTTTCGCTTTTTCCATTGCCGTTTTTTTACCGGCCTTCTATATTGCGGTCATTTCCTACAACTATGAAATCATTCCGATCAAGCTGCTGCTATCCATCGGAGAATTCAGAGGTCGCGTGCCGTTTCCTCCATTCGTAGAGGCCATCATTATGGAGGTAACGCTCGAGATGATGCGTGAGGCTGGGGTCCGTCTTCCTGCTCCTGTCGGGCAAACGGTTGGTATTGTAGGGGGTATCGTAATTGGTCAAGCGATAGTGCAGGCAGGCTTCATCAGCAACACGATGGTTATTGTCGTTGCGTTTACGGCTATCGCCTCGTTCATCCTACCCAATTACGATATGGTTGCGGCCGCAAGGCTGATCCGTTTTGCCATGATGATCGCGGCTTCAATGTTCGGGGTCGTCGGAATTATTATCGGATTAATGATCATGATAGGACATGTCATTTCACTCGAATCGTTAGGTACACCCTACGGAAGCCCTTTCGCACCAGTTCGCTTTTCAGATTGGAAGGATACTTTCGTGCGGCTTCCCTTATGGTTCATGAAGAAGCGACCGCTCAGCACTAGAGCTGTCCAATTAGAAAAGCAAGGATCCAACCGTCCGAAGGGGGATGGAGATTGAAACATCAAGCAGTCAATAAAATGACCACGATACAATACATTTTTCTCACTACGGGCATTCAGATTAGCGTCGCCTTCTTAGCTTTGCCGCGAATCCTTGCCGAGAGAGCCGGTACGGACGGTTGGGTTTCGCTTGTGATCGGATGGGCTATCAGTGTCGCTTCCAGTTGGGCATTGATTATGGTGATGAAAAGAAGCTCGAACCAGGAAACGCTGCTTGGGCTGTTAAATCGATATATCGGAAAATGGGCTATGTGGGTGTTCGGTGCGCCCTTCGCTTTATATTTCATTTACTTCGGATACGCCGGGCTTGTCCGCGCGATCATTATAACAAAAACCTGGGTGCTTCCGCAGACGCCCTCGTACATCATCATGATTTTGTTTCTGATCCCCACTTATATTATCGCGAGCAACGGAGCTATGATTCTTGGACGTTATGCGGAGCTGATCTTTCTTATGTCCTTGTGGGTTCCTTTCGTTTATTTAATTCCATTCAAGGACGCCCGTTGGCTTCATTTGCTGCCTATTTGGAAAACCGGTTGGAGTCCTATCTTCTCGGCGCTGCCGGATTCGATTTACGCTTACGCCGGGTTCGGGGCATCGTTTATCTTGTATCCCTTTCTGGAGCACAAAGAGAAGGCTGCCTTCGGACTCATTATATCGAATTCACTAACCTTGCTTGGCTATTTGTTTATTACCGTTGCCTGCTTTGTTTATTTCAGCCCCAAAGAAATACAGGAATATAACGAGCCTGTCATTACTTTATTAAAGGCGCTGGAGTTCAAATTCGTCGAACGGGTTGAAATTTTGTTCATTTCCTTCTTCTTGCTCATCTTCTCCCTGTCTTGGATACCGACGTTTTATGTAGGCGTGTATTGCACGAGCCGATTACTGGGCAGTCAAGACTCCCGCAATCACCTTAGAATTCTGCTGGTTGCTCTTGCCGTAGCCTCCTACTTCTTTATGCCCTCTTCCCGTCTAAGCGAGAGGCTGGACTCTATAGTCGGCAGCATCGGCTTCCTGCAGGAATACGTATTCCCGTTCCTTTTGTTAGCCTACATTTGGATCTATGATCGTTTCCAAAGGAGATCGAGCGCATGAACACAAGAATGCTTGCAGTATGTATCCTATCGATTGCTGCAGTTCTTCTTCTGACAGGGTGCAGTGACAGAACCGATTTAGAGGACGCCACGATTCCTCTTGCGCTTGGACTCGATCTTGATGAAAATAACAAGTTTCATGTGTATATTACAAGCCCTGAGTTCAGTAAGTCGGTCAAGAAGAAGCATCATGAAATCAGTGAGCCCGCTGATACGCTCCGCCAATCCAGAATCGGACAGGACGCTCATTCAGCAGGTGCCTTTCAAGGCCGGAAGTATCAGGTGGTCCTGCTAGGTCAGCGCCTGCTGCAGCAAGAGAACTGGTTTCGTATGCTGGATGTTCTTTTCCGTGATTCCAAGAATACGGTAACCGACAGAGTCATCGCTATTAATGGCTCTATCTCCAAGTTAATCGAATTGAATCCTCCGGATGAACCGTATTTGCCACTGCTGCTCAAGGGCATGATCGATACGAAGAGCGCTCGGTCGGAAACGGTCAAAACGACGGTACAGGAGCTTCACAGGCAAATTTTCGAAACGGGAATAACCCCTTCGATCGCTGAGGTTAAGCTTGCCGAAAATAATGATATTAGGCTGAATGGAACGATGCTTCTAGATCATAAAGGCAAATACGCGACAACCCTTAACGCCCAGGAAACCGTGCTGCTCAAGCTGTTGCAAAAAGAAGCCAGGAAAAGCTCAAGCCTTTCCTTTACCGTTCCCGGAATCCCTAAGACCGGTCCATTCCAAACTAATATGATCAGCTTAAGCACTGAAGGTGCCCGAACAAAAATCAAAACCTCTTATGGAGACGATAAATTTCAGTTCCAATTTACAGTTCACATACCCGCCGTTTTGTCGGAGAAGGTGTTCCCTTATAATTTGCGCAAAAACGGAAACCAGTTGGACACCATCATTGCCAAGCAAGCGCAGCTGCAGTTTGAGAATCTCATCAAGAAGATTCAGCAGCATAAAATCGATCCGATCGGTCTCGGACTGTATGCCAGAGCCTATCATTACAAGCAGTTCGCGCAGGTAGAGGATCATTGGGGAGAGGCGCTGGCTAAAGCCGACATCCATGTGTCGGTGAATGTAACCTTTAAAGCCATGGGACCTGTTAAGTGAGGTGAAAACCAGTGAAGAAGTATGCTTTCAATGAAATTACGTCCTTGCAGTTTGTGCTCATTTTATTCGGTACGCAAGTAAGCTTTGGCTTATTGTCTCTGCCGCAGGAACTGGCCGAGCACGCAGGTACCGATAGCTGGATCTCTCTTCTCTTGGGATGGCTATGTTCTATCGTAGCTAGCCTCATGATGGTTCGTATCATGCAATCGTACCCTGATGGTACGCTATTCGACCTGCTGCAAAGCTTTATCGGAAAATGGGCAAGCATAGCGGCTGTCCTATTCTTTTCCTTCTGGACCTTTTCTTACGGATACATCGGCATCGTAAGAATTGTTCTGTATACGAAAGTATGGCTGCTGCCTCAAACACCGAGCTATATCATTATGCTAATCCTTCTCGTTCCCGCTTATTACATCGCCCGTAACGGATTGCGTGTGCTGGGCCGGTATGTGGAGCTGGTGTTCTTCATGTCTCTCTGGATTCCTTTCGCATACTTGCTCCCTCTCAAAGAGACTCACTACCTCAACCTGCTCCCCGTTATGAAGGAAGGCTGGGAGCCTATCTTTTCCGCACTGCGCAATACGTTTCTCTCTTTTTCAGGGACAGAGATCGTATTTATTTTATATCCTTTTCTTCAGAAAAAACAACACGCATCGGTCGGCATAGTGATCTCCAATACGATGACCCTGCTCGTATTTTTGCTAATTACACTGATTTGCTTAATGTACTACGGCCCCGACGAGATCAAGGAATATAACGAGCCTGTCATTAATGTATTAAAAACGATCGAGTTTAAATTCGTCGAACGAATTGAAGTATTATTTATCTCGTTTTACTTGTTATTTTTTTCTTTATCGTGGATTTCTACCATGTACATGACGGTATTCTCAACCAGCTGGCTCCTTGGACTTAAGGACCATCGCGGCCATTTACGAGTACTTTGTATCTTGTTGGGTATAAGCGCATTAATCTTCATCCCCGGCTTTAATCAGAGCGACCAATTGGAGAAATATATGTCCTTCTATGCAATGGCTATCGATTACGCCCTTCCATTAGGTTTATTGGTTTATTTGGCGGTGCATCGTCGTTTTCAATGGAGGAAGAGCGGATGAAGCGAATATGCCTGTGGGTTATCATACTGCTCATCGCCATGTGTTCTCTTACCGGCTGTTATGACAGATTGGATATGGAAGACGCTTCTTTGGCCCTCTTGTTAGGCATTGATATGGATAAAGATAACCATTTGCTGCTGTATGATATTTATCCAATCTTCGAAAAAAATGTCAAGAAGCCTAATCATGAGATTACCGTAGCCGGGGACACTTTCCGTCAAACGAGAACGAAAGCGGACTCTTTTTCTGCGGGCACCTTCCAAGCCAGAAAAGCTCAAGTTATGCTAATCAGCAAAAAAGTGCTGCAGCACCCTAATTGGTTCCAGCTGTTGGATGTGTTTTTTCGAGATGCTAAGAATCCATTAACCATCCGGATGATTGCCTACGACGGTCCACTTTCCGAAATCATTCACTTGAATCCGAAGGATCAGCCTATGCTCCCTATGCTGCTGCGCAAAATGATCGATACGAAAAGCGCCCGCAGCGAGACTGTTAATACGACGATCCAGGATTTACACTGGCAAATATTCGAAAAGGGGATTACTCCTTCCATCTCGGAAGTAGGGCTTGGTCATTCGAACGAAGTACGGCTTCTCGGAACCGCCCTATTGGACAGAAAGGGAAAATACATCTTATCGTTGGACGCACAAGAAACGGTTTTGTTGAGTATTTTGCAGGACCATACCCAAGGGACGGTTAGCCTGACGCTTCCTATCCCCGGAGTTCCGAAAACCGGCCCGCTCGAAACGAATAGAATCAGTTTTTCCTCCGATAAAGTGAAAAGCAAAATAAAAACGACCTTCCAAAACGGTAAATTTCGATTCGATTTCCACATCCAAATGCCGATTGGAATATCGGAGGTGCTATATCCTATCAGTGAGCTGTATACGGCTGAGCAGCTGGAGCAAATCATCTCGAAGCAAGCCCAAAAGCAGTTCGAGGGCTTAATTCGAATCTTTCAAGAGCATGCTATCGATCCTATCGGAATGGGTCGTTATGCAAGAGCCTACCACTACAACGACTACAAGAAGATACAGGAAATTTGGAGTTCCACCTTCGCTAAGTCGGAGGTTCATATCACGGTAAAAGCGTCCATTCAAAATGCAGGGCCTGTTAAATATTGACTCCATTTCTCAACTGTTATCTGCTCTGCAGCTAGACCGGGATCCACCGTACAATTAGGCTTAGGCAAGCGATTTGTCGTTATGAAAAAAAGGGAGGGGCTTCCCCCTCCCTTTCATAAGGATTAATCAAATAAATCCGTGACAGCTCCTTTGGAAGCAGATGAGACTAGCCTTGCATACTTAGCAAGAACTCCCGAGGATGCTTTAAGCGGCGGTTCAACCCAAGCTTTGCTGCGTTTATCCAGCTCCACTGGGGTAATCTCAAAGGTAATCTCCTGCGTCTCGCTGTCGATCGTGACGATATCCCCGTTCTTCAGAAGGGCGATAGGCCCGCCTACCTGGGCCTCAGGAGACACGTGCCCAACAACAAAGCCGTGAGAACCGCCGGAGAATCTTCCGTCCGTCATCAGCGCGACTTCCCCGCCAAGCCCTTTGCCGACAATCAGGGCCGTGACCGACAGCATCTCAGGCATACCTGGTCCTCCCTTAGGACCGCAGTACCGGATGACCAATACGTCGCCTTTCCGTATCTCATCCTTCAATATCGCTTCCGTTGCCGCTTCCTCACTATCATAGACTCGAGCAGGACCAGAAAAGCGCAGCTTTTTCATCCCCGACATCTTGGCCACGGCGCCATCTGGCGCTAAATTCCCTTTAAGCACAACCAAAGGACCATTGGTCTTCAGAGGATTATCGAAGGAACGGATGACATCTTGTTCCTCATGCAGCGGCGCTGCTTCCGCTAAGTTCTCTGCCAACGTCTTTCCCGTAATGGTCATGCAATCACCATGAAGAAGTCCTCGCTCCAGCAGTAGCTTCATAACGCCCGGCACGCCACCAATATCGCTAAGATCCTGCATCGCATATTTGCCGCTCGGCTTGAGATCCGCAATATGCGGAACTTTCAGGCGAATCCGCTCGAAATCATCCAAGGTCAAATCTACGTCAACAGAGTGGGCAATCGCGATCAAATGCAGGAACGCATTCGTCGAGCCGCCCAGCGCCATAACAAGGGTAATCGCATTTTCAAAAGCTTTTTTTGTCATGATATCTCTCGGATAGATTCTTTTTTCAAGAAGATCCATGACCCGCTCCCCTGCAGCGGCACATTCTTCCGCCTTAACGGGAGATATCGCAGGAGTGGATGAAGATCCCGGCAAACTCATTCCCATCGCTTCAGCAGCGGAAGCCATTGTGTTAGCCGTGTACATCCCGCCGCAGGCTCCGGCTCCTGGACAAGCACTGCATTCAATCTTGTGCAGCTGTTCCTCCGTCATTTTACCGTCATGATATTGTCCGACTGCTTCAAAGGCACTTACGATATCAACATTTTTACCATCCAGCTTGCCTGGTTGAATGGTACCCCCATATACATAAACGGAGGGAATGTTCATTCGACCAATAGCCATGAGGCAAGCAGGAGTGTTTTTGTCACAGCCTCCGACTGCTACCAAACCGTCAAAGCGTTCGGCGTTCGTCACAATCTCTATAGAATCCGCGATGGCTTCCCGGCTCGGCAGCGAATATAACATCCCCTCGTGTCCCATGGAAATGCCGTCGGATACCGTAATTGTGTTAAAAATCAACGGGGCTCCCCCACTCGCTTGAACCCCTCTTTTGGCTTCAACGGCTAAATCATTAATGTGGATATTACATGGAGTAACCTCGCTCCAGGTGCTTGCCACACCGATCATCGGCTTTTTGAAGTCCTCGTCCTTAAACCCGACAGCACGAAGCATGGCGCGGTTAGGTACCCGGTTCACTCCTTCACTAATAACGTGACTTCTAGTCCTTAAATCTCTGGTGTCCTGGTCAGTCATATTCCCTCAGTCCTCTCCAAATTAAATTAACGCGTGCAATTCGTTCATTGGACGGATCAGATTTTGCTTCATCATAGCCGAGGCCGCTTCACCGTCGTGCTTTTCAAGCGCTTCAATAATGGCTGCATGTTCTTGGACGGATGCTACTGTCGCTGTCACCTGCTGCTTTAAGAACACATATTTGAATCGTCTAATATGAATTTGCAAAGAAGCGCTGAAGGATGCGATATATGCATTGTCAGATGTATCTACAATCAGATTGTGGAACTGCTCGTCAAACTCCATAGCCTGATAAGGCTGTGCTGTTTCGATTGCTTTGGAGAATTGAAAATTAAGCTCCTTCAACATTTCAAGCTGCTGCGACTGGATCGTTTTCGCTGACATCTCTGCGGCTAAAGCATGGAGTGCTGCAAGCGTAGGATACATTTTCAAAATGTCGTCCTTCTCAATATTCGTAACCTTCGTTTCTTTACCTGGATGCATGGACACAAGCCCCTGAACCTCCAGAAGCTGCAGCGCCTCTCGTATCGGGGTTCTGCTCACAGCAAGAGATTCCGCTAGCTCGGCGTCGATTAATTTCTCCCCTGGCTGAAGCGTACCCTCGATTATCCAGCGTTGAATTTGAGAAAAAGCGCGTTCTTTGGCCGACATGCGGATTGGCGAAGAAAAGTTAGTAGGAATTGGCATTCAGATCATCCTTTAGTCATTTAGTGTTATATGCAATATATCGCATAAATATATTGTGTGCAAGTCTTGTTTTGGTTTTCACTTTATTCAACGCAAAAAACCGCTTCTGACTGAAGCGGCTAATCACTCCCCAACTAATCGATAAAAATAACTCAAAATACCCCTACACTGTGTTTTATAGATAAGCCTATACGGCGAATTCCTTCATCAATCTGTTCTCCACTCAGATGACCATATCCAAGCAGCAGCCGTTTTTCAGATATAACCATTGCTATGACTCCCTGTTCTCTCCATATGTCGTTCAAGTTTGATGCAAGCTGTGAATCAAATTCAACAACCAAATGCAAGCCTGCGGACCGGCCGCAAATCCGAAACGGTTCATCTACATGCTTGTTCAGAGCGTCAATTAGAAGCTCTCGCCTTTTCCGATACAATTTCTTCATTCTGAGAATATGAGCATTAAGATGGCCTTCTTGCATAAAACGAGCCAACGCAAGCTGATCAAGACTCGGCGTCTGGTAATCGGTCAGCCGCTTCAGCCGCTTGCACTCTTGCACCAAAGGCTCAGGAACCACCATGAATCCGATTCGAAGCGAAGGAAACATGACCTTACTGAACGTCCCGATATAGATGACTCTATCCGTGCAAAGACTTTGCAGTGAATAAACAGGAGCGCCGTCATACCGGAACTCGCTATCGTAATCATCTTCCAAAATATAACTATCGCGTCGGCGCGCATACTCCACTAGCTCGATTCGCCGCTGGATCGGCATAATTCCGCCCAGCGGAAATTGGTGCGATGGCGTCACATAAATACACTTTGGACTGCTCTTCGCAGGGAGCCTGTCCGTCATTAAACCTAAATCATCTACGGGTACTTGTTGCAGCACAGCCCCTGTCGATGACAAAATAATTTTCAAGTCTACATTGGATGGTTCCTCGACTACCACTTCATCGCCTGCAGTTAACAGCCCTCTCACGATGAGATCAAGTGCCTGCACCGCTCCATTGGTAACAATGATTTGTTCCGGCTTGGCAATAACCCCTCTTGTTCTCCACAAATGATCAGCCAATATGCTGCGCAATTTAGGATCACCGGAAGAATCCCCATATCCTAATTGAGCGGTAGAAGCATCTGCACATACCTTCTGAAGAATGGATCCCCATAGTTTCATTGGAAACAGGTCCACTGCGGGAAGTCCCGTACGGAAAGAGATTACATCTTCACCGTTCTCTATCTCGTTATCGGGAACGACGGAGGCCTTTAATTGCCCCGAAATATCAGGCTTGTAGCCAAGTAAATACGTTCCTTCCGCCACATAGCTTCCAGCTCCATGCCGACCTGTTATGTAGCCTTCGGCCAGTAATAACTCATACGCTTCAAGAATGACGTTGCGTGAAACTTGGAGCTCTGCAGCTAGTTCCCGTGTAGAGGGCAGCTTGTGACCGGACTGCAGCCTCCCGCATAATATCGCCCCTCGAAATGCCTCAAATACTTGGCGAAACATAGGTACCTTCGTATTTTTTTCGATGGAAAACCACAAGAGCCCTATACCTCCTTTTTAAAGTGGTACTGTCAAAGTGCTCGCTCAATGGCACTACAGCGAACCAGTATGTATTGCTACAGTATACATGACCAAATCATGAAGGAGCTGCTCGATTTGATAAATTCTCGTACTATTGCTTACCTGGAGTTGACTGCTGCTGCTATCCTCATCGGAAGTTCCGTAGTAGCCGGTAAATGGACAACAATGCAAATGCCTGTATTTCTATCACAAGCCGTGAGCCTGGCCATTGCCTTAATGCTGTTAATCCCAATCGTGTGGATGAGCCGCACCGCCAAGTTGTCGCTTGGAAAGAAAGATTTGCTGTATTTATTTTTACAATCATTTCTCGGCATGTTTCTTTTCCGGGTTCTACTGCTCTACGGATTAAAGACGGCACCGGCTGCAGAAGCAGGTATCCTGACCAGCTTTACTCCGGCTGCCGTAGCCGTGCTTTCTTTTATTTTCTTAAAAGAACGATTAACGGCAAAACTTTCTATAGGCATTATGTGTTCACTACTCGGGATCATCAGTATTCAGCTCCCCGGCTGGTTCGTGTCACCGCCCTTGACTCCTACGTTGGGCTCGTCCTTTGGACTTATTCTCATTCTAGCGGCGGTGTGCGGAGAAGCTATGCTTACCATATTGCGCAAAATGACTGCAAGCAGCGTGTCCTCATTAATCGGAACAACCTATGTGACCTTGTTTTCCTTCGTTATGTTTGCACCCTTTGCTTTGGTTGAAGCCAGTCAGTATGATTTCACACGCATAAGCATGGAGGAAATTGGACTGGTGCTGTATTACGGCATATTCGTCACGGCAGTAGCTTATCTATTATGGTTTCGAGGGGTTGCCAAAGTATCTGCCGGAACTGCCGCAGTATATACCGGGTGCATCCCTATCAGTACGCTCTTACTATCGTATGCTGTACTGCACGAACCTTTCTCTATGGCTCATCTTGTAGGAGGAGCCTTCGTTTTCCTTGGAGTATGGTATGTATCTAGAAATCATGTCTCTGAGTCCCGATTAGCCATTGCTGAGAAATAGATATGTATCTCTGTATCACTTATCCGCAACCCCTGAATAGATCCAATGATGCTTATTAAAAATAAATAGTTCTTTTTCTTTCGTAAAACCTATCTTTTCGGCGACACGGATAGATGCTAGATTGCCAGGGTTGATAATACTTATAAGCTTATTCAAGCCTAATTGTTGAAAACCGTAGCGTTTGCAGGCAATGGCCGCTTCTGTTGCGTAGCCTTCACCCCAATATCGTTTATGAATATGGTATCCGATCTCCACTTCCATGCTGCCTTCAACCGTTTGTTTCACAAGGCCGCAGTCGCCGATACATTCTTCGGTCTCCTTCAAGCACACGGCCCACAGTCCGAAGCCGTCGGTTTGGTATCTTGTATAGTTTCGTTCGATCCAGCTCAGCGTCTTATCGATACTGAAGGGCGCCGGATAATATTGCATCATTTCTTGATCTGAAAAAATAGCGTGAAGAGGTTCGAAATCTTCATCTGTGTATTCTCTCAAAAATAGGCGATCCGTTTCTAGATGCAGCATTTCCTCTACCTCCTTGGCATCGGATAGGATGGAGGCACTTGTAAGTCGGTAAGCCACTTTAAAGTGCCTTCTTAACAACAATGCGGTTATGAATTAATGTTGAATTACAGAAATAAAAACCATTCAAATTACAAGAAAGAAGGTAACACATATGAAAATGCCAGAGCAAACCAAACAATTTTTGGAGGATATTTCGGGGTTCCCTGCTCTCCACCTTATGTCGCCAGAGGAAATCAGAAAAGCCGTTATTGCTAACGCAATTTCGGATAGCTTCGAGTCGGTTAAGAAAGAAGATTTTCAACTGCAAGGTCCTCATGGTGAATTCAAAGTAAGAATGTACCGACCGACTGAACATAATACGCTTCCCGTTATTATGTTCTATCATGGAGGCGGCTTCGTCTTCAACCGTATTGATGATTATGATCCTATGTGCAGCAAATTGGCAGCAGCAACCGGTTATGCTATCGTATCGGTAGATTATCACCTAGCTCCAGAGTATACATTTCCGGTACCAGTGGATGAAGCGTTGTATGCTGCTGAATGGGTATATGAGAATGCAGAGTCACTTCGTGTCAATGCCGAAAAGATGGTTGTTTCCGGGGAGAGCGTAGGAGCCAACTTGGCGGCCGTAGTCGCTCAGCAAGCGCACAAGAATGGTCTGCCGACGATTTCTTATCAAATTCTGCTTTGCCCTTTGACCGATTGGGCTGGTGCATACGAATCCAAGCAAGCTTACGGATCCGGCTATTTCCTGACCAGTGAGCTTCTCAATTACTGCGCGAATCACTATCTCAACGATGATGGAGATAAAACCAATCCGCTTGCTTCACCTCTCTTCGGTGAAACGGAAGGTTTGCCTCCAGCTTTGATCGTAACCGCTGAATATGATCCATTGCGAGATGAAGGTGAACAGTACGGACAAAAGCTGATTGAGAGCGGAGTTAAAGTGACATTAAAACGCTATGAAGGCATGATCCACTTATTTTACGCCATGACGGACGTATTTGAAGATGGACACGACGTATATACTTTGATTGAGAAAGAACTGAGAACACTGGAGTAATGTGCTTTACTCAGCAGCATTGAGGGAACGGATGAATAGTACGGCGCATATGATCCGTCCCTCTCTTGTTGGTTGTACGACTTTTTCAAATCTAGTTCATATAAACCTGCGAAATCTCCTCGTACATCCGTTCCAGAACGGCAAAGCCTGATGTTTCGCTTGCTTTAGCAAGCTCTAGTAATCGAATCGAATCGCTTCTTTAGCATTCTCTGGATCGTTCGGTTCACCACCGTGTGGGTGAGGAAACAGCTGTTGGAATAGACGATAACTTCTGCCACTTTCTCGTAATGCGCTTCCGCCTCCTTAGCCAATTCATAGAATTTGCCCGAAAGGGCTCTATGTCTTGTCCTCTAGGGGAGCCCTTGGTACAATCAGTTATGCATTCAATCTATTGCTTTCTATTAAGACAGACCCTTAGGGAGTGTTCTTTTGGAATCGTATTTTTTTGTATTAATAGTAGGCCTCGCAGCGGGTGCGATAAGCGGCATCATCGGAACAGGCTCTTCTATTATGTTAATGCCTGTTCTAGTATTTGCCTTTGGACCTAAGCAAGCCGTACCTATTATGGCTGTAGCTGCTGTCATGGCGAATATTGCAAGAGTCGTCACTTGGCGGCGGGAAATTCAATGGAAGGCATTTGCCGCATATTCTCTCCCGGGCATTCCGGCTGCCGCATTAGGAGCGCGGACGTTGTGGATATTACCAGTTCATATTATCGATATCGGGCTGGCTATATTTTTCTTGCTGATGATTCCTGTTAGACATTGGTTAAAATCAAAAAATATACGTATCTCTCTATGGCAGCTCTCTGTCTCTGGGGCTTTCATCGGCTTTTTGACTGGGATCGTTCTATCCACAGGACCTCTCAGTGTGCCTGCTTTTACTTCGTACGGGCTAACCAAGGGAGCATTCTTAGCCACGGAAGCAGCGAGCTCGCTCGTCATTTATTTCAGCAAAATCGTCACTTTTCAAGAATTGGGAGCTCTCCCGGCAGACATGATCCTCAACGGAGTCATCGTCGGCAGCTCACTTATGCTCGGCACCTTAGTAGCCAAGGTTGTTGTTCAGAGAATGAGCGTCGTTTCATTTCAATATGTGCTAGATATTTTACTGTTCTGTTCCGGAATTTCTCTTCTATGGGTGGCGATTCATTGATCATTACTGCCGTTGCGGAGTATCCAGCTACCTAGTTCCTTCGAATGCATAGAAAGCGGCCGGCTTGTCTACACCTAGCCTCAATTCATCGAACAGGACAGGCATCAGTCGTCTGGCATGGTTCATGTCTACCCATCTAATTCCTGCGATATCATGATCGGGATCACCATAAATATTCATTTCCCCATCCGTGATTTTGGCAAAAAAAGTGACAATCAAGGCGTGTGCACCTGCCTTAGCAAAGAACTTCTCTCTCAGCGAGCTCAAGCCTGTGATGACGACATTAAATCCTGTCTCCTCTCTCGTTTCGCGTATGGCCGCCTGCTCTAAAGTTTCCCCTTCTTCGACCGCGCCTCCTGGAAGATCCCAGTAGCTTGTATTTGCCTTCACGTTTTTAACTATAAGGATGTTGCCTGCGTCATCGGTTATCCATACTAATGCTACATCGACTCTTTTCATTTAATCCCCCTCCTTCATCTAATATTTGGAGATTATACTCCCGCGTTCAGAAGAGATCAATAGATTTCGGAAGAGTGCTGCACATTATAAAATCTACAGCTTCGGACGACCCATATAAAAGAAAGAAAGTATGCCGCCGCCTAGTAAGATTACAGCTGAAACAATAAAAGCATCCTGCATCCCGGCAATGAAAGATTCGCTACCGCTCACAATGGAGCCAGCGAAAGCAACGCCGAGCGTAGCGCCGATTTGTCGGCTTGAATTGAGGGCACCGGATACGGTACCGGTTTGATCCTTGGGTGCAGCAGAGATTACGGCCGCCATTAGCGAAGGTATTGTGAAGGATACTCCGAAGCCTATCAAGAGCAATCCAACCCAGGAAAGGACATAGCTCATGTTAGCGTCCACTCCCACTTGCAGCAATATCCCCAGTGCCGTAAGGCTGAATCCGGCGGTCATGGGTATTCGGGCTCCAATACGTCCAACAATACGTCCGGTAAGAATAGGGTTGACGGCAAGAGGAATCATCATCGGCAGGAGCGCAAGTCCAGCTAAATGAGCGGATAATCCGCCTACTTGTTCGTAAAATAAGGGCAGGACAAAAAGAATCGCTGACAAACCGATGTTAATCGCCATACCGGCAACCATTCCTGCCGATATAGTGGCATTTTTGAAAATGGTGAGCGGAAGAAGCGGTGCCTTCCCTTTTGCTTCTACGATCAAGAAAAGAATGAAACTAAGCAGCGCCAAAGCAAATGCCCCTAAAATAACCGCTGATTTCCACCCATACGTTTCCCCTTCCATTATCGCAAAGGACAGTGCAGATATGGCCGCGATGGCCAAGACTTGACCTGTCCAATCAAAGCCGTTCCCCCGCTTTCGTTTCGTTTCGGTGATCAATAGCGAAGTCATCGTTAAACTAGCGACGGCGAGAGGCACATTAAGAAGAAAGATGCTGCGCCACCCGAACGAGTCAACCAGGAAGCCACCGACTACAGGACCTGCCGCCATGGCTATCCCGGTTACCGCCGCCCAAATGCCTAGTACCCGCGCACGCTCTACCGGTTCGGGAAATGCATGGGAAAGAAGCGAAAGCGAAGAAGGCATCAACGCTGCTCCTCCAATACCGAGTATCGCGCGCATGACAATAAGCAGGTAGAGTGACGGAACGACGGTACTGGCCGCCGATGCGACAAGAAATAATGTAAGACCGGCTAGGTACACTCGTTTAGCCCCCAATTTGTCGGCAATTCCTCCCATAGAGAGCAGCAATCCGGAGAAGACAATGGTATAAGAATTCACGATCCATTGCAGGCCGTCCATTCCTCCACCCCATTCATTATGAATCGCTGGCAGAGCAATACTTATCACTGTCGTATCCAGAAGTACCATGAAGTAGCCGAGCGAAATTCCAAGAAGAAGCAGCACTTTCATCCACTTACTGGTGCTGCCGCATTGTAGTTGCATGATTTTTTCCATAGTAAATCTCCTTTCATCGTAAACTGGAAGCATGAGCTCCATTTCTTACGGACAGTGTATAATGGATGGTGGAGTGAAATAAGATGAGGGTTTATCCTAGGAGAATTTCTCCTACGATAATCAACTATTGAGGGTAGGTGAACCGGATGGAACCAACATCTAATGAACGGCTTCATGAGCTGGCCCAGTTTTTACGAACCCGTCGCGCACGTATTACTCCCGAGCAAGCCGGCTTGCCTGGCGGAGGCAGACGTCGCACGCCTGGACTACGTCGCGGGGAAGTGGCAATGCTGTCAGGTGTCAGTGTGGACTGGTACACATGGCTCGAGCAAGCGCGAAATATTCAGGTATCCGCTCAAGTATTGGACAGCATTGCACGCGCTCTCCAGCTTGATAACAATGAACGCAAGCATTTATTCATGTTAGCAATTCAACAGTTGCCTGCGGAAGTAACACCGTTCGATGACAGGATAAGCCCGACGCTTCAAGCATTCCTTGATCTGCAAGGGACAAGTCCCGCCTATGTAACGGATCAGCGCATGAATATCGTTGCCTGGAACAAGGCGGCCTGCCTCGTATACGGGGATTATGAAGCTATGTCAGCTCGTGAACGGAACACCGTCTGGCGGACGTTTACATCGCCTTATGTCCGACAATTACTGAAGGAACACTGGGAGAATCACGCGCGCCATCGTTTGGCTAACTTTCGTGCTAAATACGGTAATTTCGTCGGTGACCCTTGGTGGGGTGAGCTTATCGAGGAATTGAATCAAGCCAGCGCGGAATTCAGATCATGGTGGCCGCAGCATGACGTTCTGAGCGGTCCCGAAGGAAAAAAAATCAACGAGCATCCGTCAGCGGGGCGACTGGTATTCGATCAGATCTCATTTCTTTCAACGACATCCCCCAACCTCACGGTGACGATCAATTTACCGTTAGAAGATGCAGATACCGTTTCTAAGATGAGAAACCTTCTGACACCCTGATGGCGTCAATCCTGCCTCTAAGGAGATGGGGTGCTTCATAAATAGAACAAACTGCCGAATACATAGTATCCCGGCAGTCTGTTTGCAGTTCTTTTTGTATTAGAATCCCTAGTTCCGGGATTTTAACATCCACAAAGCCATAATCCTGATTGGACTCGTCAAATAATCTATACCATGCGGCCCCCACCGGGATATCGTCAATTAAAGCTATTACTGCTCTATCCCCCTTCCTTTCCCAATACTCGTTGTATTTCCTTAAATTCGGAGCATTAAGCAGCTCATCCTTGGGTGGCTTACCCTGTACTATATGAATGGATTCATAGTGCATATCCATGAAAAAATCATACTCAGCTGGCTGCAGATGTCTTACTTTTATCAATTGAATCATCCTTTCATATTTCTACTAACGGGATTCATAATTCTAATCAGTTTTTTACTATAGGTTCCAATGGCTAGACTCCTTAAATATGTTACAATATATATTATCAACTTACTTTATTTGAGAAACGATAAAAAAATGAGTAAAGTATAAGTATTAAAGGAGGCAATCCAAATGGCCAACGTATCAAACAACATGGAAATTGGAATCAGCACATTTCTGGAAGCTACGCCCGACCCTGTAACCGGTAAAACCATCAGTCATGCAGAGCGGCTGCGCGATGCGGTTGAGGAGATTGTACTTGCCGACCAAGTCGGTCTTGATGTCTATGGCATCGGAGAGCACCATCGTGCCGATTATGCCGGTACCGCGCCTGCTGTTGTACTGGCTGCAGCAGCTGCCATGACCAAGCGGATCAGGCTCACGAGCGCTGTTACCGTATTGTCCTCGGACGATCCAGTGCGCGTGTATCAAGCTTTTTCCACCCTTGACGGCATTTCTAATGGTCGGGCTGAGATTATGGCTGGTCGGGGCTCCTTCATTGAATCCTTCCCACTCTTTGGGTACAGCCTGGATGATTATGATGAATTGTTCGAAGAGAATCTGGAGCTGCTCCTTAAGATCAGAGCATCGGAGAAAGTAACTTGGCACGGCGGCCATCGTCCTGCCATCAATAACCTGGGGGTATATCCCCGTTCCGTCCAAGACCCTCTTCCGGTGTGGATCGCAAGCGGCGGAAATGCCCAATCGGCTGTTCGGGCCGGCATGCTTGGTCTTCCAATCGCTTTCGCCATAATCGGCGGAATGCCTGAGAGCTTCGCTCCGCTAGTCACTCTTTACAAAGAGGCTGCCGCACGTGCAGGACACGATCCTGACAAACTGGAAATTGCCACTCATTCACACGGATTTGTCGGAGATACAACGGAACAGGCTGCGGATTTATTCTTCCCTTCAACGCAGGCTCAAATGAACGTCATTGGACGTGAAAGAGGCTGGGGCCAGCACTACACTCGCTCCACCTTTGATGCCGCACGCAGCCTCCGAGGCGCACTCTATGTCGGAGATCCGGAATATGTGGCGGAAAAAATTCTATTATTGCGCAAAAACTTGGGCGTCACCCGTTTCTTCCTGCATGTGAACGTAGGCACTATGCCGCATCGTGATGTCATGCACGCTATCGAGCTGCTAGGTACCCGCGTTGCACCTATCGTACGTAAAGAGCTTGCCCGAAACGAGTGAAACTCTATGTTATCAAGCCTGCCTCCCAGATGAAGGAGATGCTTCAAAAAAAAGAAGTGTGTGAGCCAACAGAGCCCACGCACTTCTTTTGTATTCATTTTGCGTCATGGCTATTCTTAGGAAAAACGATTTAACAGGCTGACCAAGTAAGAATCCAGACGTTCAATCATCATCTGTTTGGTTAGTCCTGTCATACCTAAAGCTGTCCATCCGCCATACACTTCAGGCTCCCAGTAGGCAAAATCGATCAAACTGACAAGATCCCAGTAGGGATCATAGGAAAAAGACGCCCCGGCATGGCTTTGGTAAGCAGATAAAAATGCGTCTGCAGTCGATACATCGTACAATTGCGCTAAATTGACACGGCAATGCCCCACATCGATGCCTGCCGGACCGACACAGCCGTTGACCCAGTCTACGATGCCGCTTACCTCTTCACCTTTCCATAAAATATTGGTCGGGTGGTAGTCCCGGTGAATGAATCGCTCGGTAACTACAGGTCTGGAGCCTTGAACAATATTAGACGCAATCTGCCATTTATCCGGGATCTGCGACCAAGATGAGGTATCCAGCGTGGAAACATCGCAATAGGTTTTGTATTTCCAAGGAAAATCGCTCGCATCCACCGCGTGAATCCGGGTAAGCGCTTCGGCCATTCCATCCAGCCATTGGGTCATATTGTTCGGCTCCAATACAACTTCGCCTTCGAGTCGAGTCATTAGCACTGTTGGTGCACCGCATTGAGTTCCAGTCTTGTCGAATGCAACCAGCCTAGGCGTCTGCAAGCTGAGCGCTTGAGCAGCCCGGCGCAAGCTTTCCGCTTCCCGCAAAGCAAGGTCAGGCTCATCCCTTACCCACTCCGCATTATCGAACTGACGCAGTACGACGGCTCTTTCAACTCCGTTTACACGCAATGTAAGTCCCGACACTAAAGAGGAAATCCCCCCTTGGAGCTTTTGTTCCGCGACAAGGCTTGCATCGGGGTCAATGGCATCAACAACCCATCTAAGTATGTGATCCGGCAGCATCGGTTTCCATCCTTTACTATTGATTTTTGACTGCATCGTTCTCAGTTAACGAGGCTCCAGAGCACTCTGGAACAGCACTCACAGGACTGAAATCAGTCTCTTAGTAATATCAATTCTCCAGAAATTTCCGATGTCCTTTTATGAGTTGCTTCTACTTAGGGATCCTCAATGCCAGTGATATTCCAGAATTAATTAGAAAACGGAGCTCGCAAATCCGCGAGGCTCCGTTAATGTTGTTACGATTTTCTCTAGTGTGAACTTTTCTCCTCACGGATCACCAAGCCGGTTGCCCATTTCCCGGGTCAGTCCTGATGATCTTCGGATCAGATCCGTCCTTTACTGCACCAGTTGTGCGTCGCGAAACAGCGAGGGGTCCTTAGGTGTCGTTCCGACTCCCGATCCCCACTGCAAGAAACCATCGCGGGAATCACCCGTGGAGCCCCGATCATCGTCATTCACCAGGAACGACATTCCGATGGTATGCATTGGTGGCCCGCTAAACCCTAGCGAGGCCCAAGGAACAGAGATGACATAGTGTATGTTGCTGCCGCTTTGAATGATGCTCGCTTCGGCGCCAGGAGTTGGTCCCGCCTGCTGGCCAGCAGGCGCTGCGAAAGTGTAAACCGACGGTCCGCTGTCGAGAAGCGCTGCGCCGATTTCGACGCGCTGGCCTCCGGCCTGTCCCGGCACCCGGTCGTAGGTGCTGAACTGGATGGAATCGGTCTGCCACATGGTGTTTGGTGTGCGTGCGCCAAAATGTTTGTCATCGGTGATCGTGGTGTCGATCACAAGCCCGTCGTTGTTGTAGTTGATACGCAGCTGACCGCTTAGGTCGCTGTTCCCGCTGCGCGCCCCTAATATCGATACCCAGGTTGCTTGCGTCGCCAGGTCGATTGCGGGTAAGGTTTGGCGATCCGCGCGCTCGATGGGAGCGTAAGAAATCGATCCGGATGAAGCGTCCGAACCGCCGGCGCTGTCGACCGCCACGCTATAGCTCAAGGAGTCGAATAACGGAATGCCGGTGACCGGAACGCGCATCGAAGCGGTTCCACTTGCTGGGACATACACCCTATCCGACACTGTCCCGGATGCCGGCCCTACTTGGTAGGTAACTTGGGTCGCCGTGAGGACGCTGGTCCGATTATTCTTCAGCGCTATATCGAGAAAGTAGCTTCTGGACGTCGCGTCCGACGTGATCGTAGGTTGGACGCTGATCTCGAACGGTTTGACGACAGTTGTCGTCGTCCTCAGGCTGGCTACAAGACTCGGCTTGTGCTTGTCATTGTTATTGCCTCCGTTCCCCGGCTTCACTTTCGTTACATCGACAGCTACAGTCCGCTGGCCGAGGAGCGTGGTTGCCGGAACGCTGATAGTGGCGCTCGTAACTTTGCCTGGGGAAGTGCGAAGCTTCACAGGCTGCGCCCCGTTCGCCATGATTGTCAACTCATTGGGAAGGTCCGTCTTGCGGTTCGATCGGTCCGCAGTCACTGTAACAGGGACCGTATCTCCTTGGATTGACTGGTCGGCGACTTTCATCGTAACCGCATACTGCGTCACGCCCAAGGTTTCAACGTTGCCGGTGACGTAGATCGGGCTGCCGGTAAGTGTCAGAACGACCGTGCCGTCGGTCGGATTCACCGTCTGCGTTGAGCCATACTCATTAGTGATAATAAGAGGCTGGGTAGTGTGCAAAGCAATGGTGTCGGAGCCAGTGGACCACATCACCCGAGTCGTCGAGCCTCCTCCCGCATAAGGATACGAGTAGGCGGTAGCGGAGCCAAGGTCATCGCGATCACCAAGCGTCTTTCCGGTCACCGCGCGAATGAGCACGGCGTTTGCGACAGCTCCCGGTTTCGGAGCTACGCCAAGTACGCCATCGACGGGCTGCCTGAACAACCCAAAGTGATGTTCCCTATTATTGGGGTCCGTACCGTCATCCATAGCCGAGTACCAGTTAAAGACGTCCACGCCAGCTGCCATCACTAGCACCTGAGCACGCACCAGGTTGTCCGCTTGCTGGGGCTCCGTGGAGGCGGCGGCATACGTCGGCCAGCCGTTCTCCGTAATCCACACGGGGACGTGCCGATTTCCAGCCGCCTGCTTCACCTGCTGCACCAACGCAGGAAGCTTCGATACCAACAGTGTGCGCTCGGGCGGGGTGTTTGCCCCCTCCAAAGCGTAGCCGTAGACATTCGTCGCAAACGTATCAATGTAATTGATACCGCCGGCAGCGAAAAAGGCACTATACCAGTTATCGTCAAAGGTGGTTGCAATCGGGCCCATGACGTTCGCGTCCGGATTTCCTTCGTGAATGGGTCCGTACATGGCCTGAAGCATCTGCAGATAGCAGGCTGCGGTAGTACCGCAAGCACCATTGTTGAAGCCGGTGCCATTAAACTCGTTGTAGATATTGAAATCGCGTACCTTGCCTTTATAGTGCTCGGCGGCAGCTTTCCCAAACTGACCAAATGCGGCCAGACCAGCCGCGGAGCTCGGCGTTTTCCCGTTGTCATAATTGGCGTTGTTGTATGCCACGACTCCCTGGGGAGTCATGCCGAGGTCAAGAGCCTGTTGTGACTTGGCTTCAAAGGCATACCCGGCCCAGTTGTACACGCCTGGCTGCTTTTCAATTAACGACCAGTTAATGTCGCTTCGAATGTGGCCGTAGCCGATTGTCGCCAATGCGTTCATGAGTCCATCTTCGAGGGATTTGTAGTGACCAAAATGAGAGTCGATCCCGAAGAAGGAGTCAGGACTCAAGGCACCCGCTGGGGTGGGAGTCACAATGCCAAACGTTGTGATGCGTGTTAGTGTCTGACCATCAATCAGGCTTGAGAAAGTGAGGTTGTAGAATCCCGGCCCGAGGTCCTGCACGGATAGCAACGCATGTCCGTCAGAGCCTACGGGTATAGATCCCGTGCGAAAACTCACGCCCTGATCATCTGAAATGTCATATGAGACAAAGTCACCCACCGTGCCGAAATCCAAGTTTGCGGAATTGGTTGTGAAGAGCAGGCTCGGGTTCATTACTGCCAACGCTGGAGTCGTTGCAAAGGTGACTTGGACTCGTGCGAAGCACATTTCCGGCATGACACCGTTGAGACTATGAACGCGCAGACGGAAATCTGCGCCGTTCGTGCCGTTGGCGAACTTGATTCCGCTCAGTTCAAAGATCTGGTTCTTCCAGGTCTGACTGCCGCTCGTGGGCATCCACGGGGTGGCCTGGTATGCGTTGCTCTGGCCGTCATACTCGATGGCCATGGTTGTCGCCGCTGCGTCAAAGTAATCAACGGACACAATCGCGTATGTCGCTCCCGCGGGTTTCGCGGAGCTTGCGATATCAACATAGACGTAGGGATTTAGCGGATTTTGTGACGTTGTCCAGCACGCCGTACCGTTCCTGGTCGTCGCGGCGTGCGTCGGATCTTTGTCCGCGTCGCCGGGCCAAGCCTTGCTGACGCCGCTATAAACGGGGGGCGAACTAAATATGACGTCGGCCTGCGGCTGGGCAGCGACAACCTGGAGCGCCATCTCCCCAAAAACGCTGACTGACAAAAGCAAAACAAGCATCAAACGGATCATCCACTTTTTCACGAACATCACGTTCACTCCCTTATCTTGGCTTGAAAACCAATCGCAAGTTATATGTAAGCGGTTACCAAAGTTGGTCTAATTGTCTGCTCTCGTCCGCTTCGGTGTCCATTAGATCTTCCAATCGCTGTGGAAATCGGATTCTTTGGATTTTTTACTCCTGATTATGGAGCGAATCCGATTTTCTTAGGCGAACGAACGCTTACGCTTTTCCAGACAGATGGACCCTTCGCTCGTTGTTCACTAGGCTACTAGAGCCGCTGCTGCTGTCCCCTCCTTATTAACTCATTTCCGCCGCCCATGCAGAGCTTGCGGGCATCGGAATCCGCTCCATCTCTCCTTCTATAAACTGACCCCGCAGCTGGAGAATGAAACGAATGTGGGATGGTTTGACCTCCCGGACATCCTGAAGACCCTGGAACACACAGAGCGCTGCTGCTGTTCCCGCTGCTTCTCCGATGGCGCTGACCGAAGCCATGATCCGGTAGGAGCTGTGAGCTTCGTGGGTGCCGCTGATGCAACGGGAGCTGAGTAATAGATTGGCGCAGCCCTTGGGAATAAGCGAACGGTATGGGATATGGTAATAGCCTGGCTCGGGAATACTTTCAAGCCTAGAGGCGCCTCCGTCCGGACTATGAATGTCCAAGGAATAGGCGCATGCCGCCACCATATCGTCAAAGCGCCTGCTCTGCAGGCAGTCCTCTGCGGTCAGTTCATATTCTCCGACAATTCGCCGCCCCTCTCGAACACCGAGCTTGGGGGCAATGTAATCCAGCTTCGCATTATGGAAAGCGGGATGCTGCTGGATGGCCTCAAACAACTCCTGCACCTGCTGAATTCCCTCTTCTCTGCCTCTTGTAACCGTTTCTGGGCGGGTGGGGTCTACATCCAGCACCGAAGTAGAATTGAACAGCAGGGCTTTGCCGTCTGGATAAGGAAAACAAGTGATGCCCTGTCGGGGGTTGCCAGTGCGGCCTGCCGCTTTCATGTCGAGGTAATAAGGCAATAGCTCCCTGCGTAACGAATGTATGGCCGACCATTGCCGAATATCCGGCTCCTTCAGCAGGGAGCAGTCTATGCCGCTGACCTTGAAGGTGGCCGTAGCGGATTGCAACCTACCATCGCCTTCTCTGCCCAATTTGTACTCCAATCCCGCCAACGCGGAAAGATTGCCGTCGGCAGTGGCGTCGAGGTATATCTTGGCAGTAACTGTAGCTGTTCGGCTGCCCTGGATATGTAGACGGACAATTCGTCCGTTCTGCTTATCCGCTTGGGAAACCTTACAGTCGGTCCACAACGTAAGGGTCGGTTCCGAAGCCAATAGCCTCTCGTATGCAGCCTTCAACTCCTGCTCATCATAAGTAGGAACAAGCTTCTCATTGTAATGCGTGTATGAGGCGGGAAACAACTCCCGGTGAATGCCGCTGGTAATCGGTCTTCCCCAGGAATCCCGGAAGGTGCATACCAGCGATACACTGGAGAATACACCTGTCCCCCCCACTTCCTTGGCTTGCTCAATCAGCAGCACCCTCATCTGCAATCTTGCAGCAGCAAGCGCCGCGCTAATTCCTCCTACACCCGCGCCCGCGATGATAATATCAAAATCATAAGACTCGCTCATAACACACCCCTCATTTTCTTTACATAGCCGTATTATTTCTTAGCCTGCTTCGTATACAGTTCTATATAATCCTTAATCATCTGGTCCCCACCCTGAGAGCGCCACTTCTCCACTTCTTTATTGAAGCCGGCCTCATCAAGGGTTCCCATAATGAATTTGACACGGGCGTCGGCAATGATCTTGTTCAGTTCCGTTCCCTTCTCCACAGCGGTCTGAGAGATCAGGGGCTCCACCGGGTTCGATACGGCAATGGCCTCATTGTTTTTCATCATAGTGCGGAATTTATTGTCCGCTTCTCCCTTCCCCTTCCAGATCATCAGCGCACCGTCATAGGTAGGCAGCTGCTTTAGAGGAGATACCTCATTGGCATACGCCGTCTGGTCAGAGATGGCCGGTTCTCCGTCCGCTCCTTTGGTGTAATGGACTCCCTCGATCCCCCACGTCCAGGTATACATCATTTGGTCATCGACGATTTTGTCGAAGAAACCAAGAAGCTGCTTCAGCTCCGCCTCCGACTTGACGGTGGCCTTCGGGAACACGAACATTCCGTTATACCCCGTGGTTGCAAATACCCGCTCTCCCTTAGGTCCCTGAATTTTGCTGACAATATCGATCTTGGCGGCAGGATTGGCCTTCTTCAGCTCGTTTCCTCCTGTGATCACGAAGTCAAGGGTAGTGAATAGCATACCGGCCTTGCCTTGAAAAAATTGCTCTTGCTGTTTGCTGACTTTGGTTGCCGCAAAATCCTGATTAATCAGTTTTTCGTCATACAGCTTCTTGTAGAACTTCATGGCTTCCATATTTTCTTTAGTCATAAACATGGGAACTGCTTTGCCATCCTGAATATCCCATTGGTTAGGCGCTCCGAAGAAAGAGGCGATGGTTTGGAAGCCGGTGAGACCCATGGCGCCTGCGCCTCCGGAATCCTCGGCCTCCACTAGCCCGAAGGTATCGTTTTTGCCGTTTTTGTCCGGATCGTTTAATGCGAATGCCTGGATGACCTTGTAGAGATCATCGATGGTCTTGGGTTGCTGCAAGCCCAGATTGTCTAACCAATCCTGCCGGAAGTTGATGCCCTGGCGGGCCAGCGCTCTGGCGCGGTACAAACCGTAAACCTTGCCATCCACAGAGATATTATTCAGTACCTGCTCACTAGCGTTGTACTTGCTCAAATTAGGAAATTCCTTGATATAGGGTCCGATCTCCCAGAACATGCCCGACCGCTCTGCATTGATGATGGATGAGGACTTGGTATCCGCAATCATCAGTACCTGAGGCAGATCATTGGAGGCGATGGAGACGTTAACCTTGTCATTGTAAGCAGACGCCGGAACCCAAGTGGCATTGATCTTGGTATTCGTGTATTCCTCGATCTTCTTAATAATCGGATTGTCGGCCTTGGGAGGCTCGGTCGATGAATACTGGTTCATCATCGTGAATGTTAATCGTCCGCTTGGCGTTGCATTCGGGTTCTTCTCTTCCGGATTGCCTCCGCATGCCGACAAACTGGCGGCCGTCAGAATTACTGTGAGACCCGTTAGGGACATTTTGTGCTTTAACTGCTTCAAATCTTACTCCCCCTCATAATATTGAACATATTGTATCAAAAGATGAACAGGTTCATCCTTTAACCGAACCCAGCAGCACTCCCTTAGCGAAGTGCTTTTGCAAAAATGGATAAACCGACAAAATCGGGACGGTGGAGAACACGATAACCGCCATGTTGATAATCTTGGACGGCGGAGGAGGCGCCTCGTTCATATCGGACAACCCCTTCTCCGACAAGATCACGATCTGTCTTAACAGGACCTGGATGGGCCATTTCTTCGAATCGTTGATGTACAAAATAGCGCTCAGGAAGGTATTCCAATGAGTTACTGCATAGAACAGCGCAAAGGTTGCAATAGCAGGCAGAGATAGCGGGATGACGATACGGAATAAAATCCCAAGGTCATTGCAACCGTCGATCTTGGCCGATTCCTCCAAACCGTCAGGCAGCTGCTGGAAGAAATTTTTGATGATGATCATATTAAAAGCGCTGATCGCGCCAGGAATAATAAGCGCCCAGTAGGTATTAGTAAGGTGCAGCGCTTTGACAATCAAAAAGGTAGGCACGATACCGGCGTTGAACACCATCGTGAAGATAACCATGAGCATGACGGGACGGCGTCCGTACAAATCCTTGCGGGCAAGCGGATACGCCATCAGCACCGTCATCAGCAGGTTCACAAGTGTCCCTATCACCGTCACCCCAATGGTCACTGCCAGGCTGCGAAGCAGTATGGGAGTAGAGAAGATGTAACGGTAGCCCGTCAGCGAGAATTCCGTTGGAAATACGAGGAAGCTCTTGGACAATACCTCCTGCTCAGTCGCGAAGGAAATCAGTATGATATAAAGAAACGGGATGAGCATCACAGCCGACACCAACAGCAGGATGGCAACGTTAGTCCACTCGAACAGATGGGTTCCCCAGCTTCGGTTTTGTTGATTCATAAATTAGTACACCCCTTCCTCACCGAATTTTTTGGCCATCCAGTTTGAGCCGATAACCAGTACAAATCCGACAACCGACTTGAAAAGGCCGACAGCCGTACTGAAACTAAACTGCCCTTGCGTAATCCCCGCCGTATATACATAAGTGTCAAACACTTCCCCGACCTCACGGTTAATCGGATTCAGCATCAGGAAGATTTGCTCAAAGCCCGTGTCCAAAAAGGTACCGAGCCGGAGGATGAAAAGAATGATAATGGTAGAGCGGATGGCCGGAAGCGTCACGTGCCATAGTTGTCGCAATCTTCCCGCTCCGTCCATTTTTGCGGCCTCGTAAATCTGGGGATCGACTCCTGCCAAGGCTGCAAGGAATATAATAGTTCCCCATCCTGTTTCCTTCCAAATCACCTCCAATGTAATCATGGTTCTAAACCAGCCTGCGCTGGCGAGAAAATTGATCTTGTCCCCGCCCATTGCCATGATGGCTTCATTCACCAATCCGCCGTCGATGGTAAAAAAGGTATAGGCGATGCCGACCACCACAACCCAGGAGACAAAATGGGGTACATAGATCACGGTCTGTATGGCCCGTTTGAATTTTTCACGGCGCACTTCATTAATCATGAGAGAGAGCAGGATCGGTGCGGGAAAAAAGAAGATAATATTGTACCCGGCCAGCACCAGGGTATTCTTCAGAAGCATCCAGAACACCGGGTCATGGAACAGCCGCTCGAAGTGCTTCATGCCTACCCACTTACTTCCAAAAAAGCCCAGGTAAGGCTGATAATCCTTGAAAGCCATGAGAAGTCCCCACATAGGAGCGTATTTGAACAACAAGAAGTAAAGCACCCCGGGGGCCAGCATCCCATAAAGCCATTTGTTTCTCCGTACCTGGCCCCAGAAACATTGCTTCTTCGGCTTAACGGCAGACATTTCAAGAGCAAGATTTCCTTCGATTTGATTCATCTTCGACTCCACCTTCGTGTTTCTTGTCTTTTTTTGTGCGTACCTTCAAGATAAGCGGCGGACAGGCGGACGTCTATAATCGAGGGATAATCATCAGGAAAGGAGTTTGCCTCTGTTGGGGCTATAATCATCATCACGTGTGGAATAATCATGAGGCCAAGGCCGTGGAAACCTCTTGTTACCCTTAGCATCAAAATGAAGAAGACCCCCTACCGCAGGGAGTCTTCAATTGAATTCATATTTTGTGATGGCAGTGCAATTCCCGGTATTGTCCGGGCGTCATGTTCTCCATCTTGCGAAAAAAGCGGATGAAATTCTGAGGGTTGGTGTAGGTTAGTCTTTCCGCAATATCCGCGATCTTCATATCCGTCTCGACCAGCCATCGCTTCGCCATCTGCAAACGGTAGTTTTGCAGGTACTCGCTGAAGCTGATTCCTTTTTCCTTACTGAACAGCGGCCCCAAATAGTTGGGGTGGTAATTCAATTGCCTTGCGCAAGCCTCAAGGGTAAGCTCGGTATCGAAGCGCTGGTGGATCAAATCCGTTATCTGGTCCGATATTTTCTTGGCGTGAGACTTACTCTGCTGCTCCAGCCTGCGCATGATCGGGGCAATGACAGTATCGTAAAACCAAAGGCGGATTTCCTCCTGGGATTTTAGATCGAGTAGTCTATCAAAAAGCTGCCTTTCCTGATCGGGTGGTAATTCCGTTTCTGTATCCTTCTTTGTATCCGCTGTTGTCTCGGACTGTCCAAGCTCGGTCAACATCGTGTACAGCCTGACCAATGCCATCCGGTATTGGCGCCAGTCGGCTTGCTCTCGAAAGATCAGTTCAATGCAGCGTTCCAACAGCTCGTCAGCCCTTGTCCGCTCCGCCAGCTTAACCGCATCGTAGAGCTCTTTGGCCGCACGGTGTGGGAACACGCTGGATACTACGTCTTCAGGCTGGACATCATCGATAAACAGAACAGATTCCGGGCCGTAACGAATCCGGTAACGAAGTGCCTCTAGCGCTTGCTCGGCAGAGACAGAAATATCGATGAGTCGCTTTTGGGGACGGCTGATGCCGATGCTAATTTGCAGCTTCAGGTAATGCAGCACGGTTCTCTGAATAAGCTCCGCCACGGCAAACAACCGGTTCTTGTACTCCTCATCCGTAATTCCGGCCCCTCCGACAACCGTAATCTGGGATTGTTCCAGCAACACCGGATCTAGCCGCTCCTCGGCGGGAATCAGCTCGCCGGCGATATTTGCGATGGCGAAGAGCAGCAGATCACGGTCATTTTCATTATACTGGGACCTCTCCAGAGAATCGATCTGAATGGCGAGTACGGCATGCCACTCCCAATTGGCTTGATAGCCATACTCTTTCAATCTGACAGGCAACTGAGACTCTTTCTCCTCACCACGAATCAGCTTCATGACAAAAAACTGCTTCAGCTCCCGCACATGTCCCGTAAGCTGGGCCAAGAGGCGGGATTCCGTCTGCAGCATGGATTGCAGCCGATAGCCGATCAAGGCAAATTCATCGTTACGGGCTTCTTCAGGCAGATCTCCGAATCTGTCAGCCATCGTCGCGACCAATTTTCGAACCGGCCGATAGAACGTCCGGGAACCGAACAGTGCCAGCCCGCCGGTTACCAGAACCATGAGCAGGCATACAAACAGAGTAACCCAGCCAATAGAGCGGGAATCTCGGGTAATATCCTTTATGGATATGGCGGACATATAAATCCAACCATTGTAACTTGACTTGCGCATGATGACGCTTGTATTGTCCCCGTCAAGCTCTACATTGAATTGTCCTTCCGTTTCACTTCGCCTTTGCACCTCGGCAACCAGCTGCTCCAAGCCGGATTGCTGTACTTTCTGATCGCTTCGAGACAACAGACGGTAATCCTTATCCATGACCATAATGCTGCCAATCCGGCTGTCGGCTGCCAGAAGTCTCGCCAGCTGGGATTCAGCGATGGTCACGATGGCCAGTCCGTTGGCTTTTAGTGAATTCAGCGGGATTTTCTTCACAAGATTAATACTTGGCGAACTTTTGTCCTCGTCCGTTACCCAAAGAGAAAATGAAGGCAGCTTCTCAAACCGAAGAAGCTGATCCAGATTCCTAACATCGTCGAATGTAAAAATATTGTTGTTGTCGATGCCCCATTGACCTTTTAAATTCAATACCGTCATATTGTTTATTGTCAGCTCGAAGGTTTGGGTGCGCACCATGCTCTGATACATTTCATTATAAACCTGATAATGGGCTGCTGAATAAGGGAGCGACATAGCATTCACTACAAGGGGCGAGCTAATATACTGTGTAACCGAATGATCGATCGTCTTGAGGATTTGCTCTACACGAAGTTGGGTCTGCTGAAGTGTCGCCATGCTGCTCTGGTTGACCTTGTCCTGGACTATAGTGGAAGCTTTGTAATAGGAGATGATTCCAACGATGATAGCTGGAATAGAGCCGATCAGCAGACTGTACATTAAGAGACGGGTGAAATATTTACTGGAACGAATTTTCATGGCATCTCCCTCGTAAGCCGTTTCGCCGAATGTTTCTCCTATTATAGAGATGGGATTGAAGGAAGTCCATAATCAGGGCATAATCATTAGATAGGATTATGGGGTTTGATTCGTTATTCAGCAGCAGGCCGGCCCCTCCCGCCGTCGACTACTAAATCTATGCTCTGCTTATCTTCATAAATTGGCAAAAAAAGCCAACAGCACCAGCCATCGACTTCTCTATATCTTAAATCCAACATACTCTGGCAATCAGCGGTTTTGCATCGCTACTTTTAGTCCGAGTCCAATATATATCGCTCCGATCATTTTCCCGCTCCAGCGTCCAAGCCATGAGACTCTTCTTACAAGTCGTCCCAGCTGACGAATGCTAAGCGCGATACCACTCGTGTACGCCGTTCCTAGTATAACAAAAATAAGACCTAAAATGAGAAACTGAAGCACCGATGCTCCCCGCTCAGGATGAACAAACTGAGGCAAAAAGGCCAGAAAAAATAAAGCCGTCTTAGGATTTAAAAGCTCGGTTACGACCGCTTGGCCGAACGACCGCAGAGGTGATAAAACCGGTGCTTTAGGAAGCTGTGGATCTGCTGGCTTTTCCATCAAGGCTCGAACGCCCAAATAGACCAAATAAGCAGCCCCAACGTATTTGACAAATTGAAATGCAAAAGCGGAAGTCATCAATATCGCAGACAATCCGATGGCTGCGAATAAAGTATGAATTAAATCTCCCGTTGCTATGCCAAGAGCCGTCATGATGCCCGCTCTCTGTCCACCTTGTACGGTTCGAGTAACCGTAAGCAACACCGCAGGTCCAGGTATAAGAAACAACCCTATAATGACCACTAAAAAGGTTCCTAATGTCGCGAAATCAATCATGATGCATCTCCTTCTATCCCATTAGTTCAGACTAACGAACATTCGTAAGGAGATTGTACTTATTGCCCTGTCGATTGTCAATTTGCTATGGTGTCGCAGTACCTAACTAAACCTATCCCACCTGCCCATCCCCTTAAGTAGTTCTACAATGTAACCATTAATCCGTCATAAGCAACTTGCATGCCATTAGGCTCGAATATTTCGACGAGATCTTCATGCAGTAACCTTGCGTTATGAGAGAAATGCGTAACAATGACCGGTGCCCCAGCCTTCAGGACGCCATTCGCATCCATCCAAGCTTTCGCTTCCAAAACACCATCGACGTTCATATGATTATTGCGGTGGGGACTATGTCCTGTTGTGCATTCAAGAATGGCCAAATCCAGCTTTCTATCCTTAAGCCAAGCCCAGGTCTGCTCTGGAAACCAACCGCTGTCGTTACCGTATAGGATCGATTTTCCGTCTTTTTCTATGTAATAAAGCAGGCAGGTTTCTTGCTTGTCATGATCGGCTAAAAGAGGCACGATCGTAGCGGTTTGCGTCTTCATCGGTTCAAACGGAAGCACTCGATGGAACTGATATTTGTGGGTATATCCGTTAAGCGCCTGGAAACAGAGCCGCAAAGGAATATCATGTCCATAGACATGCATTGGACTATTCCCGGATTGCGCATAGCCGTCTGCCCGAATGACCATATCCTCTGCATACAGGTGATCGGAGTGCGAATGGGTGATCAGTAAATCCTGCACCTGATTCATATCGATGCCATATCGGTGCGAATGATACAACGTATCCGGCGGAAAATCGACCTTCAACACATTATCGATAATAACCGATGTTCGAGAACGAACATTGGGGCCTCCGCGCTCACGAGCTTGTTGGCAGGTTGAACATTGGCAGAACAGCGACGGGATGCCCTCAAAGGCAGCCGTTCCCAGAAAATGCACCTTCATTGGATAGATCCTCCTTAGTTTTGGTAACCAAAAACCTTCAATCTTAATACCTAACGTAATCATGCTGGAAGATACCGCTTTTTTCAAGCGCTGCTTTCTCTTTTCCCGGCCTAAGGACGATTAGCTAGGTCATTTTAAAATATGCTATTATGAAGCGTAAGGGTTATTTATGACTAAGGGGGCCCCCAATTCATGAGCAAAGGTACAGCCCTGTTAAGGCAGCAAAATGAAAAACGGACATTGGCGCTCCTTCGTGCGGGGAAGCACAGTTCCAGACAAGAAATTGCTACAGCCTTGGGTTTAAGTAAAAATACCATTTCGTTAATTGTAGATAAATTTATTAAGGACGGCGTCATCAAGGAAGTCGGTATCAATGAACAAGGAGGCGTCGGTAGACCCCGAATTCAACTGCGGCTGCAGACAGAAGCTTATAAAAGCATCGGGATCTTGATCCAACACTCGTATTTTCAGTATGTCGTTACAGACTATTGCTCTGCCATTTTGGACAAGGGCAGCATCCCGATGGATGAGGATGATCCCGAACGCTATATCGAAAAGCTTATTGAATTATGCAGCACCTTGATAGAACAGCATCCGGAAACGCTTGGTATAGGTGTAGCCGTCCCGGCTCTTGTAGATCCGATCGAGGGGGCTGTTCACTTCTCCTCCCATTTAAGCTGGAGAAGTGTCCGTTTGAAGGAGAAAATGGACGCCAGGCTGCCGATCCAAACCAAAGTGCTCAACCTTGTGAAAGCCGCTGCCCTCGCTCCTTCTTCAGGACTTCCAAAGGAAAATGCAGCCAATTCATTTTATTTACGCATTGATGAAGGGATTGGCGGCGCCCATATTATGGATAGCCAAATCTACAGTGGAGCCAGCTGGACAGCGGGAGAAGCAGGACATTTGTGCGTAGAGCCGGATGGTCCGCTATGCAGCTGCGGTCAAAAGGGCTGCCTGGAAGCATTGGTCAGCATTCCAGCGATCATAAAACAAATTCAAAAAGTGCAGCCAGACATAAAAAACGACGGCGATCTTGAGCGTTATCTAACTGGCAATGGGGCTGAGCTCCCTTCTTTCCATAAGATCATGCAGCAATCCGGCCAGTATGTCGGCATGGCTGTCTCGCAAATTATTTTGCTGTTGAATCCGGCCTATATTGTCATCGATAGTCCATTTGAAAAGCTGGACTCTTTCAAGCATTCGGTTATATCGACTGTAGAAAGCCGGGCGTTAAGGTTTCCTACCGAAAAAACCAAAATATTGTTCATTAAAAGCCATTTTGCCTCCAGTATTGGGGCTGCTTTCGCTGTTATTCTTGATTTTGAAAAAGAATAACAGCTTTTTTTGAAAATAAATGAAAGTGACGAAATTGTGAAAATACGATTGACACGCGAAATGTAAGCGTGTTAATTTATTATTAACAATTAGTCCTAGTCTAGGATTAATTGATCCGAATTACATCACATTATAGGGGTGAGCTCCATTATGTCAATGTTGGACTGGATTGTGTTGGGACTATTTTTCCTTCTCATGGTGGGCATTGGGGTTTGGTCTTTCCGACAAATCAGCGGTACTCAGGACTTTTTTGCAGCTGGCGGTAAAATGCCTTGGTGGCTTTCCGGTATTTCTCATCACATGTCCGGCTACAGTGCGGCGGTCTTTGTCGCCTATGCAGGAGTCGCTTATACTTACGGGTTTACCCTCTACATTTGGTGGGCCGTTCCGGTATCCATTGCCGTATTTGTTGGCGCTGCTCTAATTGCTCCAAGATGGGCTCGCTTGCGTCAACGCATGAACATCGAATCCCCCATGGAGTATCTTTCTACAAGGTACAACGTGCCCACACAGCAGTTAATGGCGTGGAGCGGCGTGCTGCTCAAGCTTTTTGACGTCGGTGCCAAATGGGCAGCCATCGCTGTTATCTTGAATGTATTCGCAGGGGTTCCTTTGACGGTGGGCATTTTCTTATCCGGTGCGATCTCCCTTTTGTACTCTGCAATCGGCGGCCTGTGGGCGGATGCTTGGACGGATTTTGCCCAGTTTATCGTTCAATTGATCGCAGGAATCGCTATGTTCGTCATCGTACTTATGAAATTAGGCGGTTTTAGTGCAATTACAGGCATTTGGGATCAACTGCCGGCATCACATAGCCAGCCTCTTGTTGGGCCTTATACGATGGGATTTGTACTCGCTTATATCCTGATTGATTTTCTCAGCTACAACGGCGGCACGTGGAACCTGGCACAGCGTTATATCGCCTCTCCCAACGGTTCCGAAGCACGTAAGGCCGCTATCCTCTCCGGCGCTTTATATCTGATTTGGCCGCTCATTCTGTTTTTCCCTATGTGGGCTGCGCCTCTCTTTTACCAAAATTTAAAAGATCCGACCCAATCTTACTCTATGATGACAATGGATTTACTGCCGCACGGCTTGATCGGCTTGGTGCTGGCATCCATGTTCGCTCATACGATGGCTATGACCACCTCGGACGCTAATGCCATTACAGCAGTTATTACGCGCGATATCCTACCTGTTATGTCCAAAAAATACCGTACGCTCAGCGAGAAAACCGCGCTTCGCGTAGCCCGTGGGGCCATGATTACCTTTGTTGTACTTACCTTAATTATTGCGGTCTATTCCAGTACATTCGGCGGTATATTGAACCTGCTTATTGTATGGTTCGGCGCTTTAGTTGGTCCAATCTCGATTCCGATGCTGCTCGGATTGATCCCCGCCTTCAAGCGCAGCGACTCAAAAGCAGCTATTGTATCATGGGCTGCCGGGATTATTACGTTTGTCATTGTAAAATATGTTCTTACTGTCAGCACAGCCACACTGGTTGCTTCTCCTGTACTCGTATCGGCTATCTTGTTCATCGGAATGGGCTGGTTGAATCGGAACAAACCGGTCGCGCCTAAAGTGGAGGAACTCCTGGATTCACTAAGTTCCGATGTGAATGAAGCAAATTCTCAAGGAAAAGGTATCAAAGCATAAAACGAACGATGCCATTGGAGCAGGACCGATTATCCAACTATTACTGGACCTGCTCCTGGTAATATCGGGAGGGACTTGGAATGAACATCATGAATGAAGCATGGGATACCGACACACTGCTGCAATTTTACCAGCGACATCTACTGGAAGATTTGCTTCCCTTTTGGAGCAGAGCTGTAGACCCACATAACGGCGGTATGTACACCTGCTTTACGAATTCAGGCGATGCACTTATAAGTACCGATAAATACACCTGGTCCCAAGGGAGATTCATCTGGATATGGTCGCGGATTGCGCGGTTAATCGAACAAGGGGTACTGCCGGGAAATGCCTCTGCCTTCAAACTAGAGGCAGAACGCGCTGTAGGCTTTCTGCTAAGCCACGTTTTTTTGGACAATGGAAACTGTGCGTTTCTATTGACGGAGGATGGGCGCAAGAAAGAGAGCATCCCTGGTGAAGGCTATGATACGAGCTTTTATGCGGACTGCTTCGTGGTGCTGGGTTTCTCCGAATTTGGCCGTTTGAGCGAACGAAGGGATATCGTAGAGGAGGCGCTCGCACTATATGACCGTATTCGGACCCGCTGCAGCAGCGGGCAGATCCGTAGTGAGCCCTACCCAGTACCGCCCGGCCTGAAATCCCATTCCGTCACTATGATTTTATTGAACATTTCGGAGCAGCTTATGGAGACTTTGAAAGGCTTTCAGCATCCTGCTTACGATCGTCTGGAGAAAGATTGCCTTGCCTATGCGGAGCAAATAATGACGGAGTTCCGAATGCCCGACCACCGGATTGCCGAACTGCTTCCTGTCCGGGGCGAAGTGCCCTCAACGGTTCTATGCCGACACGTCAACCCGGGACATACGCTTGAGTGTATGTGGTTCGTCATCCAAGCGTCAACCCGCCTTCAGCGGGAGGATCTTGTCGCGCAGACGCTGCCCGTCATCCAAAAAGCGTTCGAATTGGGATGGGATTCGGATAAAGGCGGATTACTTCGCTTCGTCGATCAAGAAGGCGGGCAGCCCAAGGGACAGCAAACGGGTGATCCCTATGAAACACTAATCTTGGACACATGGGACTCGAAGCTGTGGTGGCCTCATTCGGAAGCATTGTACTGCTCGTTATTAGCGTATGAGTTATCTAAAGATAAGAGCTTCAAGGAGCTCTACTTGCAAACACATCGTTACGTCTTCCGAACCTTCCCTCAACCGGATCAACGGATCGGAGAATGGATTCAGATTCGCGATCGTAATGGAAATCCAATGGAGAAAGTCGTAGCGCTGCCCGTTAAAGACCCTTTCCATATTATTCGCAACGTGCTGCTCATCATCGAGCTTTATTCTAAAGCTTCAGATCAATGAGGAGGTGCACGATGAAGACGCCATTACAGCTAGGCACAGCCAAAATCGATATCACACCGTCAAAACCTGTGCCACTTGCAGGGTTTGCGCATCGAACTGGACCCTTCGAGCATATCGCTCACCCGTTATACGCGAGAATCCATTGTTTGGAGCAATCGGATGGATCTGAAGGCAAGACCGCTGCCCTCTTGATCTCAGCGGATTTGATCTGGTGGGGAACCGATCTTGTAATGAAGCTGATACCTCAGTTGAAGGATCGTTATGGATTCCAAACTGTATTACTCCATGCGACCCATACCCATTCCGGCCCCCAAACCAGCGGCTGCTTCACAGAAGCTCTCGGTAAGCCTGACCCTGACTATTGGGAAGAGCTGGAGCAAAGGCTGTTGGCAGGCATTGAACAAGCACTGCAAAATAGGGAGCCCGTTACGATAGAACGAGGTGTCGGGCAATGCCGGGTCGGAGTGAACCGCAGGAAAGAAATCGATGGCCGCATCAAAATGGCCCCTAACGAAAACGGGCCCGTCGATTCGGACGTAACTGTATTACGTTTCCGTGCGGTAAACGGCGGCTGGATCAAAGGATTGCTCGTGCACTATACCTGCCATCCTACAACGACCGGAGACAACGAGATTTCGTCCGAATACTGCGGAGTGGCCTTGGATCGCATCGAGCAAGCCTTGGGGAATAACATTGTCGGCGCCTTTCTACAAGGATGCTGCGGGGATATTCGGCCTGAGCTTGTGGGCGACGATGAATTTTATAGAGGTCACCGTATGGAGGTGGAACGCTTCGGAAGCTGGTTAAGCGAAGAGGTTCTGCGCATCAACAGCCTGCCGATGGATGAGCTCACTCCAACTGATTTAAAAAGCAAGACGTTGGTGGTACCGCTGCCTTTTGAATCGCTTCCATCCGTTATCGAGCTCGAAGCGCAAGCCGATCAGACAGACATTTACGGCGAGTGGGCTCGCCTGCTGCTAAATCAGCCGGAGCGAAGACAAGAGAGCATCCCATTGGAGATTACTCGGCTTGATTTGGCGGAAGAGCTGTCATTGGTCACCTTCAATGCAGAAATGGTGGTGAATTACGGTTTTGTGGTAAGGGATGCATCCCTTGGGAGAATGCTTCCCTTAGGCTACACTAATGGCATGATTGGCTACGTACCTACTACAGAACAGCTTGCTCAAGGCGGTTACGAATCTCGGGACTCCGTCCCTTACTTCGGTCTACCGTCGCCTTTTGCCCCTCAAACTGAGGACATCATCTGCAGTGCTATATATCAATTGATAGGAGAGGAACCGAATTATGAATGAAACCATACAACCCCAACAAATAAAAACCGTCGACCAGTTGCAAGTCCATATCTATGATAACAGAGCTCTGCTAGGAACAGCAGCAGCTAGCCATGTAGCTCATAAAATGAAGGAGCTTCTAGACAGCAAAAGCCGTATTCGAATGGTATTCGCTGCAGCGCCATCTCAAAATGAATTTTTGCAAGCCTTAAAAAGCACCGAAGGGATCGATTGGTCCAGAGTTACGGTATTTCACATGGATGAATATATCGGGCTTGCCCAAGAAGCGCCACAGCGGTTCGGAACATTCCTGCGTGAGCGGCTGTTTGACGAAGTAAAGCCGGGAGAAGTCCATTTGATCAACAGTGCCGGCGATATTGATGAGGAATGTCGACGGTATGCTGAACTGCTTGGAGCAGCACCGATCGATATCGTTTGCTTAGGCATCGGTGAGAATGGCCACATCGCCTTCAACGATCCGCCTGTCGCTGATTTTAACGACCCATCGCTGGTGAAGAGCGTTGAGCTTGATTTGCCCTGCCGGCAGCAGCAGGTCAATGACGGCTGTTTTGCCAGCCTGCAGGAAGTTCCAACCCACGCTCTTACACTGACAATACCAGCCCTTTTCTCGGGCGCACACTTATTTTGCATGGTTCCGGGCAAGACGAAAACCGCGGCCGTACATCGAACACTGAATGGTTCCATTTCAACAGAATGTCCTTCTACTATTCTTCGCAAGCATCCGGACTGCACGCTATATTTGGACCCAGACGCATATGCTGGAGACATGAGTTAGGAGATGAGTAACATGTTGGGAAACGTAACGACGGTGGAAGGAATTCATTATAGGACAAAGGAACCCGTTACGATTCACATCGAACACGGCCGGATCAAAGATATTCAACCGACAGCTTCGAAGCATAACAAAGATTTACTGCCCTGGGTCGCTCCTGGACTGGTAGATTTACAAATTAACGGGTACTTCGGTTCTGACTTTAACACCATCCCTATTGCCGAGGGATCGGTTGAGCGAGCTACACGCGAGCTTTGGAAAGAAGGAGTCACCTCCTATTATCCCACGGTTATTACTAACGGGGATGAGGAGATCGAACAGGCGCTGAAGTCCATTGCAGCTGCCTGCGAGGGAGATCCTGCTTCCCATGCCGGGGTTGCAGGCATCCATCTGGAGGGCCCTTTCATCTCGCCGGAGGATGGCCCCCGTGGAGCGCATGACAAGAGCTACGCCAAAGCGCCGAGCTGGCCCTTATTCCAAAGGTGGCAGGAAGCGGCACAAGGCCGCATCAAGATTATCACCTTGTCTCCCGAATGGCCTGGTTCGATCGAATTTATCGAGAACTGCGTAGATCAAGGCGTTACCGTATCGATCGGGCACACTTCCGCCTCAGCGGAGCAAATCGAAGCAGCCGTTAAGGCCGGTGCGCGAATGTCCACTCATCTCGGAAACGGCGCCCATCTGATGCTCCCACGCCATCCCAACTATATCTGGGAGCAATTAAGCCAAGACGCGCTGACCGCTTGTATTATTGCCGACGGGTTTCACCTGCCGGAATCGGTTTTGAAGGTCATATTGCGTACCAAGGGAGAACGAGCCTTGCTCGTCAGTGATGCCGTTTACTTAAGCGGCATGGCTCCTGGCATGTATGACAATCATATAGGCGGCCGGGTCGTACTGACGCCGGAAGGGCGACTGCATCTTGCAGAAAATCCCGGACTTCTGGCAGGATCGGTTCAACTGCTTCCGTGGGGAATTTCCCATTTAGTGAAATGCGGGATGGCAGCGCTGGAGGAAGCTTGGGATATGGCCTCCGTCCGTCCCTCCGCTTTTATGAAATTGCCATCTCAGAACGGGCTGGCTGTCGGTTCGCCGGCGGATCTGGTCTTATTTGAACAGAAGAACCACAGCATTGCCATTGTTCAAACCTATAAACAAGGCCAACGAGTCTTTCATTCGATTGCATCGACCAAGGAGGAGGAATAAGCATGAGCTCGGCTGTTATGACCCAATACCTTCATAAAATAATTCAGCACCTGGAGCTGCTTCATCAAGAAGAACAAGCGTCGATTACCGAAGCGGCTCGTATGATGGCTGAGCACATCAAGCAGGACAACATCGTGTATGCTTATGGACCGGGAGGACATTCGAATCTCGGATCTCAGGAGATTTTTTTCCGTGCAGGAGGGCTTATGCATATCAGCGCCATCCTAGATGAGGGTACGCTGCTCAGCGGAGGAGCGCTCAGATCCATGGCTGTCGAACGGACACCAGGCTACGCTAATATCGTGATGGATGATTACGGGTTAAAGCAAGGGGATTTATTGATCATTATTAATTCTTACGGCATCAACTCGGCCACCATTGATTCAGCCCTTCAGGCCAAAGCGCGCGGAGTCAAAACCATCGGAGTCACTTCCGTCCGGCACGCGCTCGCCACACCTGAAAATCATGTGGCCCGTCATCCTTCCAAGCAAAATCTGCATGATCTGGTGGATGTAGTGCTAGACACGAAAATCAACGTTGGTGATGCTGTAGTCGAGATCGAGGGCCTAGATCAGCGGGTTGCTGCCATGTCCACCTTCGCCAATGCCTATCTATTAAATTCCCTCGTCTCGGAAACGATTGAGCTGCTGGTCAAGGATGGTATTCAACCGCCGATATGGATGAGCGGCAACGCAAGCGGCGGAGATGAGTCCAATGCCCGCTTCATTCAACAGTTTAAAGGTAGAATTAAGAAGCTATAATCGGGATCAATAGTTTGCGCTGGGTAGTCTAGGTGACCCTACGATAAAAAGCAGTGGCTGCAGATACAAGGATCTGTGCCGCTGCTTTTATTTTTTGTAAAACTATTGCTTCACACAATCTCATTGTTATATTGCCAACTAGTATCAGGATAACCACGCCTTATAAACCATTCTGCTAACATGGTTCTTTGTCTTATTTCCAAATCTTTAAAAGGAGCTGCCTCGATGGATATTTTATTGAAGCGATTCAGGAAATGAGGTCCCTCTTTAAATTTTCTCATAGCCCCGATCTCAACATCGTTTGCTGCCCATACTACTCTTTTAATATTAAAAGAAAGCAGTATCGTACAGCTGCACATCGGACAAGGCTCACATGTGGTATATAAGGTATAATTCTTCTTCAGAAACTTTTTATTTTCTATATCTACCATACTTGAGCCCGCTCTTCTTATCGCATCGACTTCCGCATGAGCAGTTGTATCACAGCTCGAAAAGACCCTGTTGCGCCCTCTACTAATAATGGTACCTTCAGAATCTACTATGACTGCCCCGATAGGATACGTACCTTCATCTTTAGCTTGTTCGGCTTCCAGGAATGCCTCTAATAAAAATTTTCGATCATCCACGATGATAGCACCTCTTGTTCAATTTTATTGATCATGCTGACTAATGCAAAATTGTTCAAGCATAAGCTCTGCCTCAACCACAGCTTGTCTGAACATGTCTTCAGTCAATTGAATCCGTTCCGATATATCTTGTACGGTTCGTACACCGTATAAACTTTCGAGTTCCAGCACTACTTTTGCAGGAAAATCCCGAGACGCATGAACCAGAAAGCAGTCTGCTTGATAGGGGGTGTGGACGATGCGAAGTACCTCGACAAGCGGCTGCAACACATACTTTTGGTAGTAAATCAACGACTCTAGAAAGAGCCCTCGTTTCGTATATTTCACCGCCCTGCTCCGCTGACTGTACATCCCTTGAGCTTCTTTCAGTTGTGCACGCCATTGTGAAATTTGGGACTCTCGATCCGCATTTCGATACTTTATGATGCCTGCCTTATCTATTAAAACAACCGGTACGACGGACTGATCTTCTTTAATGAATGAGACAGGATAGCTTTCACTTTGAAACGTTACGTCAAGTAAAAGGGCATCCGAGGTCCCCTGTAAATGGTATACCTTAAAGCGGTTATTGTCGGGTCGACCCGATTGTTCGTAAGCTATATCCACTTGCCCCACTCGATTCAAACTAGCATCCAGTCGCGTAATTGCATCTTTAACGAAGCCTTCCTGGGTATAACATACCAGATCAATGTCAGAATGCTCGTCTAAGCTTTGGGTACCATCCGAGCCCTCCAGCCAGATAGCCAATACATAGTCTTCACTTCCAAAATCCGACACAATTTCATTAATGATGGTCTCGCGGGTAATCGGCATGCTCAATCCTCCTTAGCAACTGAATCCCTTCATTTTACAACAATATGGGTTATTGTTTAGAAGCTATGATGCTCTGCAACAGTTCTTTGCTTTCGAGATCTTTGGTACGCGGTATCCTGCCTATTGCTCGTAAACTAACTTTTCTTCTAGTAATTGATGCGGGCTTAACGTAAATGCAGTAATGTTATGGAGAATGCACAAGCAAGAGAACGATCAATCATACTGTTCCCAGTCCTTTTTATGAAAACCTTCAAGTATCCTCTCTATCGGCACCCATCCAATATATTGAGGCTTAGTCCAGCCTGGTGCAGGTTTAAGATTCTCTATCTCCATGTAGCTATCGACTCTCACCTTATCCCAAGCATGAATGACTTCATCATTACCTACACATAAACCAACATGTCCCCAATGCTTCACTTCGTCTTGCACTAGACCCGAGCAATCATAAAAGACAAAGGAGCCTTTCGGAGGCGTTGTAGTATTCCTCCAAGCTTCATACATATCGGCTGACTCCTTAGCGTTACTTCCACCAAAAATCTCAATTCTGTTCCCTTGCTCATAGGCATCTTCTACAAATGCGAGACAACGGAGCCTATATTCCGTAGAACCTACTTTACCTAGAGCCCATTGTATGGCCTGATCAACAAAATCCTCCTGTTTAATAGTTATGCACTCCTTCAATATAGGTATTCTTTCGGTTACTTTCTCGCTCGATAAATCATAAACGACTGGTTTTCTTGAACAAAGGAACAATTATAACCACCGTAAATGCTAATATCTCTAAACCCGGCTTTCTCCAGCATCAGTTCAAACTCATACTTGTAGTACAAGCGTAATTGGGCTGTTGTAAATTGGGTTTCAACTAATCGGTCCTTGATAGACCTTCTCCTTTACTTTGTGTTGAGCGAAATATACATTCCCGATTCCAAATTCTTCTAGGCTAATTATAAATCCCGCTAGCATCCCAGATAAAGGTAATAAATAATTATAATGACAGAGATGTCGTTCTGTCCGTTCTTTCTAACAAAGAGCAGCTTCGGACTAGCCATCCCTAACCTAAAGAGCCCTCTATCGCCATAATAGCGAGGAGGGCCCTTTGCATCTTCAAAGGTTATTTGCTTTTGTTGTAACGATCGTAGGCTGTTTTGTATGTTTTCAAATATTGATCAACGCCCATGTTGTTAACCGTGGTCACATATTTATCCCACTCATCGAAGGAACTGGCGCCGGTAATGAATTTCGACTCCATCTCGCCGATATACGTTTGAATATCTGAGCCTTTCGTGCTCATATACTCGTTCTCAGCATCGGTGAAGTTGAAATTGTACCACAGATCCTTAAGCGCAAATGGCTGCGCCTTCTTACCCGCTTCAACAGATTCAGGCAGCGTCTCAGAGCCTTTGAAGTATTTCTCCTGCACATAACCTGGGTAGCTTCCCCCCATCCATGTTACATACTTCGTTAACGCTTGATCCATTGTCAATCCGGCCGGATTTTTCTTAATCTCATCGACATATTCAAGCTTGCCGTCCGCTGTCTTGGTATAGCTAGTTCCCTCTAGGCCCATAAAGTAGAATTGCGCGCCCTCGTCACTGAAGAAATGGTCCATCCAACGGATCGTGGCTTCGATATTTTTGTTTTTATCTGTAATTACAAAAGCACCCGGCCAGACCATCGGTACTTTAATGTGTGTGTACATTTGATCCCCGTGCGGCCCTTTTAACGCGCCTAGTCCATGAAATCCATCTCCATTAAATTGGGTTTTAGGATTTGGATTGATGGTTGATCCGAGAACATTCTTAGCACCTTTGGCGTAAAGCGCATTGCCATTCTGGGTGAAGATGTCTTTATCAATCAAGCCTTCCGCGTACAGCTTATTGACGTATTGAAGCACTTCTTTATAGTTTTGGGTCAGACGGAAGAAGCGAAGCTCGTTTGTTTTGGGATCCACATCGACGAACTTATGACCTAACCCACGGTTACCTACTCCCCATGCCCCTTTTATTTGATCGATCAATGGACCGATGCCAGTTCCACTGTACGGAATTTCGTCCGCTTGACCGTTACCGTTCAGATCTGTTGCTTTGACGGCTTTCAAATAAGCGTACAGCTCATCAGTCGTTTGCGGCTCCTTCATGTTCAGCTTGTCCAGCCAAGCCTTTTGTACCCACAGCGGCGTACCGATCAACATCGGCAAAAATTCCGGGTTATAAAAGGATGGGAAAGAATAAATATTGCCGTCCGGCATCGTCAGTGCTTTACGTAAGTCCGGGTATTTGTCCATCAGCTTTTTTAAGTTCGGAGCGTATCCGTCGATATAGTCGTTCAGCTTGACGAAGACGCCTTGGCTGCCGTATTTCATCAAATCGGAAGCTGGCACACGGGCAGAATAAAGAGCGTCCGGATAATCACCGTTTGCAAGTGCCAAATTCCGTTTTTCCGTCAAGCTCCCAAAGGGAACAAACTGAAAGTTGACTTTTACGTTAGACATTTTGGCGTATTCCTTCCACACCAATCTGTCTTCAAAGCTGTTGCTGCCGTTCGTATCCGCGAGTCCAGTGAAGAACGTCAGCTCGATCGGCTGCTTGACGATGGGCATACCGGTTTGGTTGACATTCTGCACAGCCGTCTCTTTACCCGCTGCTTGCTTGCTATCTGCTTCCTTCGAACTGCTGCAGCCTGCAGCCAAGCTCACTGCCATGGCCGATGTCACCGTTAATGCCGTTAGTTTAGTCCATTTCATGTGTATGATTCCTCCCGCTCCATATTTTCTCTATATGCCTAAAGGGAGCCTCTCCCTTAAAAGCCTTGTCCGAAATACCACTTCACCCTTTGAGAGCTCCGATCATAATGCCTTTGACGAAATATTTTTGAAGAAAAGGATACAGCAGCAAAATCGGCAAATTAGCCACGACGACAACCGCATATTTGACTGCTTCTTGATCCATGATCGTCTTGGCGTGCGAGCTGTCCCCCACATTGACCATGTGCTCCATTTCCCCCTGTACGAGAATTTCTCGTAAAATGAGCTGCAGCGGATACAATCCACGATCGGTTAAATAAATCAAGGCATTGAAGTACGCGTTCCAATGACCGACTGCATAGAACAGTACCATGACGGCCAAAATGGGCATCGATAACGGCAGTACGATCCGCCACAGCGTCTTCCAATCCGAGCAGCCGTCGATTGACGCAGCCTCCTGAATTTCATTGGGAATGCTTGTCTGAAAAAAGGTGCGCATAATAACAATATTCCAGACAGATACTGCACTCGGTATAACAAGCGCCCAGATCGAATTGAGCATTCCAAGCTGCTTGACCAGCATATAAGCAGGAACAAGTCCCCCGCTGAAAAACATCGTAAATACCATGACGGCAGTCAGGACATTACGTCCATAGAAGCTTTTTTGCGACAGCGGATACGCCGCCATCACCGTCATAACCAGATTAATCGCAGTGCCGACGACCGTGTAGATGATCGTATTCAAGTAACTCCTCAGTAAGTCGTTATTTTCCAATACCTTCGTGTATCCGACGAAGCTGAGATCCTTCGGCCATAGCCACATGTCCCCGTTCAGAACAGTCGCCGGGTTGCTTATCGAAGCACTCAGAACAAATACGAGCGGATACAATACCAGAACGGCGACCACGGCTAGCAGCGCATAGATGACCGCATCGAACCATTTGTCCCCCAAGCTGCGGGTTTCCATGGAACCCCTCCTTTTCACCATAAGCTGGCTTGATTAACCGCCTTCGCGATTCGATTCACCGTCAGCAGCAATATAAAGTTGACGACTGAGTTGAACAGTCCGACCGCCGCTGCGAAGCTGTATTGGGCCCCCAACAACCCGCTTCGGTACACGTAGGTGGAAATTACATCCGAGCTTTCGTTGTTCAATGAATTTTGCATTAAAAACACTTTCTCGAAGCCGACTCCCATCAAGCTGCCTATGTTCAGAATGAGCAGGATAACGACAGTCGGCATAATGCCCGGCAAATTGATGTGCCAAATGCGTTGCAGCCGAGTAGCCCCATCGACTTTAGCTGCCTCATGCAGTCCCGGGTCAATGCCCGCAAGAGCCGCCAAATAGATGATCGAGCTCCACCCCATTTGCTGCCAGACGCCAGACAAGACATAGATGGTTTTGAACCACTCCGGCTTCGTCATGAAGGAAATCGGCTCCCCGCCTAACGCCTTCATAAGCGTGTTGATGATTCCGCTCGTCGGTGATAAGAACATGATAACTAACCCGACAAGCACGACCGTGGACAAAAAGTGCGGAGCATAAGTGACGGTTTGTACGAATTTTTTATATCCCTTATGACGAACCTCATTAATCAACAACGCAAGTACAATCGGTATCGGAAACCCGACCGCAAGCTCGTACAAGCTGATGCCGAGCGTATTTTTGAGCAGCCGCCAAAAGAAATAGCTGTCGAAGAATCGAATGAAATGCTTGAATCCGACCCAGGGACTGCCTCCAATTCCTTTGGTGGCGATAAAATCCTTGAAAGCAATCTGTACACCATACATCGGTATGTAATGAAATACGACAAAATAGACAAGTACAGGCGCTATGAGCACATACAGCTGCCAATGGCGGATGATTGCTCGAATTACCCTGCCCTGACGTTTACGTCCTCCTGACATAGCCGCCATCGCTTGGGTTTGTGCATGTTCCAATCCTTTTTTCCCCCTGTCAAAATTGAGTACAAACCGCAATCGGGCAACAAAATAAGACCCCGGTAAACCAAAAGCAAACAAGCTGTTTCCGCATGAAAACATGTCGTTGTTTTACTTTCGGGTTTTCTCAGAGTCTCCACCCAATCGTGTTTATATAAATTATTGTGAAATCTAACCTTCACCGCTCATCATTCATGGGTGTATCTTGCTTGTCTCATTTCCGAAAGCGTAGTTTAAGCTTACCTCCGTTTCGTTATCGGGATATTATCCGCATGTAAAGAAACGGTAAAGATCTACCGAGCTGTGCAATGGTTTCCTTCTTCAGATATGAAAAGAAAAATCCCGCTTTGGCCTCAAGCCACAAACGGGATTTTTATCGATACTATGTTTTGAGCAATTCGCGTTTACTTCAAAATCAATTGCCCGTCATAATTCATAAAATCATGGATTACCTCTCGATTATGCCTTTCCCAAAATTCGTTGTGGGAAGACAACGGTAACTCATGAAGCGGAAAAAACCTGGCATCCGTGCTCTCCTCTGTCTCCGTTAGTAAAGTCCCAGACCACTCGTCTACCCTGAAGCAAAATTCAAACAGTTGACCTTTCTCGCTTAATCCTTCGGGCCCGGTGTAAATAGAGAAAAGTGTAGCCGAAATGACGTCAAGACCTGCTTCTTCCTTCACCTCTCTTTTCATACAATCATAAATAGATTCCCCCGGCTCTATCGAACCTGCTATCAGTCCCCACGAATTAGTATGCTTAATATTAGGTTTTCGTCTTTCGATAAATAAGATTTTTCCTTCGTTATCTCGAATGACCGTCTTAATAGATGGAACGATCAACGGCAATTTACCATCAACCATTGTACGTAATTTGTAGATATAATGCTCTTCCCAAGGTATAGACATAAGTACCTCACTCCTTGAAATGGATATAAATCAGAAGCTCAACGCGATGCTATAAAATAATGTTTTCTTCTTTTAATTAAAAGAGAAAACTCCACCGCACTTAGGGCAGAACGCATATCTCATAGCTTCGCCCCTCCATTCCAATTGTTCCATTAACCGGATTGTATCTCCACTTACTCGAATCTTCCAATATTAAGTTAAGCTTTCATTCATCTATTATTGAGATTATTAATGAATCCACACACCAAAAAAGGTAAAAGTAGGGAATCGTCGAATAAGAAAAATATCTGCAAATTCATCCCATTGTCTGGAGGATTTATGAAAAAAATCTGTTTTTTGCTTTTGATTATACTGCTTTCCATTTCAACGTCTACATATGCTTACGAACGTTCGAACGACCCTGCGGGCTTTAAACGGGTATCGTTTGAAATTAACGACTATTTCGGCGTAAACCTGCCTAATGGGCAAGGAGGAACTTATTATTTTTCCATGGCTAACGGGCAAGAAGACATAAGGACAACAGACGGTGAAATTTACCGTGTAGTGATTGGGGCCGATAATATTGACGGTAATAGATTTATAGCTGAATACGATAATGGTTCAGAAGAAGAAATCGCAATGGATGATAAGAAAATCGGGTATTTGCTATTACCAGGAGGATCGGGCATTAAATCTTTAAAAATCCGCGTTGAATCAAGTGGCAGCACCAGGCTGCGGGCTTATTGTTTTTCTTATCGAGTAAATACAAGTAAGGAAAACCAAGTGTTTTCCTTCAAAAAGGATTGGCCACGTATGTACTCAGAAAAATGAGGCGAGTGGAGCGAAGGGGTTATGCAGAACGAGCCTAAAAAAGCAACCCGGCCTAATGCCGTGGTTGCTTTGTCGTTGCCGATAATTCAGAAAGGATCAACAACGAATTACAGCGTTTTCCGCATAAACTCCATAATATACTTTTCCTTAAAGCCAAGGCTGTCATACAAACTTCTGGCATAATTCCCGACGACACACCAAAGGTTAACGGTTGTGCTGCCACGCTGATAGATCTCGTTGCATAAATACATAACAAACTTTCTTCCGATTCCAAGCCCCTGAAAGTCTGTACGGACGGAAATACTGCTAAGTTCATTACCACTAAGGTGGCTATAAGCGACGATTTCCCCATTTATTTCGTAGACAAAACGGTTTTCCGCATCCTCTTTCCATGCTCTTCGTTCTTTTTCACTGGGCTGGGCAATCACAGAATCAGGAAAGCATCCGACGCGGACGCGCATTTCATGAAAAGCTGCGGCATACAGCGACTGACTAGCAAGATAGTCTTCGTCTGTATACAGCCTTACCGGAAGTTTCTCTAATGCAAAGGTATCGCTGGTTAACTGCATGTAAGATGATGAAAAATATTTATCATAACCGAGCTTGTACGCAAACGCAAGAGATGATTGATGACCGGCACGAAAGGAACTCCTGATTTTTTGGGTTCCGCCTGCCCTCAATTGGTTTTCAGCATGCATTACCATTGCAGAACCGATTCCTTGCCTGCGAAACTGTGGATCGACGAACACAGTCAAATAGGTCTGTGAAGCTGGCTCGTTCACTTGGGCCAGTGCAACAAGCTTATTCTCAATAAACGCGGTAATAAACAGTTTCGGTTCTTCAACAAGCACCCGAAGGATGTTTTCACCCGCGTCGACGTCATAGCCTAATAATTCTCTCGCGGCATTATAATCTTTTTCACTGAAGTGTTCGTATCGGATACCTAATAGGTTCATCAGCCTTTGAATTCCTCCGTTTTTATTGAGGCGTAGTAGAACTATTTCTGTTTATTTTCGTTCCATTATGGTCACAACAATTGAGGTTTTAATTTAAATTTCTTAAGCCATAGTTCCCGCTAGCGGAGAAGAAAAAAAGAGGGACTATCTCAGTGGGTACATAAGATTAATATTTTTCTCGTTTTTTAACCCGTCATAGTAACAATAATTATGATCATTCCCAGCAGTACAAAGGATCCGCTTGCCTTTATGCTTTTTTACTGCATTTCTAATACGTTGAATCATTATTTGATTTCTGCAAATCCAATGTACATTGGTTGAATCGGGGCTGACTTGATAAAGCCAATTATACCTTTGTTTAGTGAACTCATCATACTCTAATGAATTGAAAGGAATAGGACATTGACTACCGATAAATTTTGCTTTTTCCTCTAATTCAGATAGTTTCTGCTTTAGATCGTTACTTTGGGCTTCAGTAAAATTAATAAATGGAGCAAAATTGGACCAGATATCGAGTTCAAACCAATCAACCGGAATAAACTCTATGTTGTTCTCCTCAATCAATGGAAAAATCAGTTCCCAATACTCACTAGCTGGTTCTCCCCTATATCCCTTGTATGTTGTATCCTTTAGATACAATTCCCAGCTAGAAGGATGCACTTCACCACAAATAACATCTGGAGAAAATTCTAAAATCAGCTTTTTGTAAAATTCCAATGTACAGTTATACTTTTGCCGCATAGCTTCATTATGTACCATTCCTAGAATACCTACAGTTGTATTCAAAATAGCTCACCCGCAATTTCAGTAAATTCCATATTTTATATTAATAATACATTCGTTGTATACTATTAAACTCCTTTTTTAGAAGATTACTGCCCATTAGCACAACACGGCTGCCGATCGATGCCGTCAGCAGCGCTTTAGGCTTTTTGTTAAACTATCGTACCCGTCCCTCGGTTTTAAGGGTTTTTCTCACGTAAACTCAGTCATTCGCAGGATTTCTCACGTTGGAATCTAGTGGTCCGTAGGAAATAAAGCATTTTTACCCGTAAGGTTAGTGTTTTGGGCATGCGGAAATAAAAGAAATGAACGCTTTGGAACATTT
>NZ_KK366025.1:0-41319 GCF_000686845.1 Paenibacillus sp. UNC451MF
AGAGGTGACGGACCTTTTCATCTATGAAGGAAAAATCGATGTACTTATCAATCTTGCGGAGCATATGATCAGCTGGAACTAAATCTTCAATGGATACCAGCTCGTAGTTTTGTTGTTTATCTCGATTCGAACGCAGCATACCCTACACCTTCTGTTATCAATGTTACAATAATTATACCATATTAACGCGGTGCTGTATTGAATTAACTGAACAAAAGAAAAGCTGTCGAGACTTACTTTCTCGACAGCCTGAAAAGCCGTGATACGGCTTTTTTTATCGAGCAATGCTGGGTTACAACTTGTTCGCCCTATCCTGCTCCTCTATTCTCCACCCAGCGGAGTAAAGCTTACTCCATATGCTACCGCAGCTGTCAGAACTGCACTCCAAAATACAATCCCGATCGTCATCCACAAAAACAGCTTTCGTGGCTCGGCGCTGAACGAAATACCGATTGCTGCTCCCAATGGAGCTCCGGTTATAAGTGGAGACAATAAACCAAGTCCAGCAATGCCATACTTATGCCAAATGCGGGTCATAGTGCCGCCTCTTCCTCCCGATTTGCTTTGAAATCGACGTACTAGCCAATTGCGCAGCGACGATCCGAAGAAAATAACGACAATTGCACTGGCTATAGAGCCTAATGAGCTCAGGAATGCTGTCATAACAGGATGAAGCTTAAGAGCAAAGCCAAGCGGAATCGCTGCCCATAGTTCCAATATGCCGGTTCCAAGGACTGAAGCCCATGAAAGCAGACTACTCATATCCATCACCTACATTACAAAAAAAATGATAATTCCAATCCATATCTTTTCCACCTTCCAAGCTGTTCGTAACAGTCTTAGAAAGTACATACGTATCAGCAGGCAAATTGTTACAAGAAAATGATCGTCACTTTTTCGCATCACGGCTTAAAATAGTGTACAATGCAATAATGAACATGAATCGAAATTGTATAGGGAATTAGGAGATGCAGGAATGGCAAACGAAGAAATTATATTAACTCCAGATGGTCTGGCCAAATTAGAACAGGAGCTCGAAGAGCTCAAAACAGTAAAACGCAAGGAATTAGCCAGCCGCATTAAAACTGCTATCAGCTATGGCGATTTAAAGGAGAACAGCGAATACCATTCCGCCAAGGATGAGCAGTCATTCATGGAAACAAGAATTTTAACGATTGAGAAAATGTTAAAAAGAGCTCGTGTCGTTGATAAAGTAGACACTTCTGCCGTTAATGTAGGCTCAGTAGTCGTTCTGCTGGATATGGAGTTTTCGGAAAAAATTGAATATAGGATCGTAGGCCCTTCCGAAGCGGAAGTGCTCGAAAACAAAATATCCTATGAAAGTCCTTTGGGCAGTGCGCTTATGGGCAAATCCGTTGGAAACGTTGTCGTAGTCAACGCTCCAATGGGTGAAATCAAATACGAGCTGTTGGAAATAAGAGCAAATTAGATTGAAAAATTACTCAAGGGGCATGCCTTCACGGCGCATGTCTCTTTTTATTTGATTACCGCCCCACTCGGTCCGAACCAGCCATCCAAATAGTCCCAATGCTCCATTAGCCAGATCATTTCCTCAGCAAAGCGCTTGGGGGGCGCGCTGAACGCGTCCATCTCCGTTTTTAACCACCAATGGGCCTCGCGGCACCATAATAATTTCAAGGATAACGATAATCTCCCCAGAGGAAACGGGCGTTCCTCTCTATATCCCCTCAAGAACGCTGCTGTTGGTCCAAGACGAAGCTGCCCTTCATGTAAGGCAGCCGATAAGATCGCTCTTGCCACATCGATTTCCTGATAACCGAACTGAATCGTATCAAAATCGACAAAACATACATCCCCGTCTGCTCCAACCAGCATATTATCAACCCATAAATCCCAGTGTGCCCAACCAGGCTCCAAATGATGGAATATAGATAGATCCAGTTGGGACAGCAGCTGTCCCTGTCGTTCAAGAACACGCTTGAGCCGGGTTTTGGAAGCAGGCAAATCTGCTGCCCTTTCAAACTGCATCTTCCATTTCTCTTGCATTGTTTCAAGAGTAGGCGTCCAAGGCTCTCCTTCTCCCGGATGACGGGATAGTACACTGTGCATACGTCCGGCAGCCTGTCCAAATCGGAACATCATCTCTGGATCCAAACGTCCGGCCCCTGCCGGCGTCGTTCCTTCATAATGCTCCATAACCACATAGAAATAACCTGAATTCGATTCGAAAATAAATTTTCCGTCCTGGCTTAATATGGCTGGACATACTTTAGCTTGTTCATGCACTATTTGTTGAATAGATAATGATCTGGCGATAGTTAATCTACATTTTACATCTGTTAACGGATAACGCTTGGGATGATAGCATTTTACGAACAGCTTGCCAGATTGCGTGATTACAATCCATTTCCAATTACGAAACCCCATATGAACAGCACTATAGCTACGAATCTTTACCTTTAACTCTTGTTCTAGATGTGCGAAAATCTCCTCGCGAATGATAGAATCCTCTAGTGCATGAGTTTCAGCTGAAACTGTCACTGAACATCTCCTTCTTTCTAATTGCATTATATTCAAGCTTATCGAGCTCTTGTATACCAAAAAACCAGACTGCTCTCATAGCAGCCTGGTTTCTGTTTATTTAGAAAGCAGCTTCTGCGCTACGATGTAGCCTGACCCTCCGTTGATTCCATGTCCCGGCCAAGTCGCAGCTCCGAGCATGTACAGGTTCGGTATTTCCGTCTGATGACTCGGTTGCGCTTGAAGCGGTCGAAGCAGATAGCTTTGCGCTAAATCATGTGATCCTCCATAAGCATCTCCAGGTCCAGAGTTGATGTTGAATCGAGCAATTTTATCTGGTGTGACTACATACTTGCCGATTACAGCGCTCGGGATATTCGAAATATGTCTACCTACGATAGACAACACACGCTCGGTAAAGCGTTCCGTCAGATCCTCGGTCCAGCTTCCATCACCCACATCGATTTGGCTTGCCGCATCTCCTCGAGGACGGCAAGGCACCTCGAGTACTTGAATCCGCATAATGGCCTTCCCTTCCGGAGAGCGGGTTGGGTCCAGATTAGTGGAGCAATCCACTGTAAAAGTCGGCTTAGTCGGAAGTAAGTCAGCCATTCCCTGCGCTATCGCCTGTGTAAATCCATCTAACCCATCAGTCAAATGAGGCTGCCCGACTCTATTGAACCGTGGATCCGGCCATCTAGGCGGCTCACTCAAAGCAAGGTGGATTTGTACGCAGCCTCGGCCGTAACGGAATCGCTTGGCTTGCTCACGCAAAACAGGACTTACTTTCGTATTAGCCAAGAGGGAGAGGTACAGCTGATCGGGTCCGGTCGAAGCAACAACTGCTTGCTTAGCATGAAATTCTTCGCCTCCAACCGTACGTACGGCGACAGCGCGACCGTGCTCCACCTTAATACGATGAACTTGACTGTTCGTCTGAATTGTACCGCCGTGATCTCGGACGAGCTGCACAAGGGCTCGAGCAAGCATCTCGCTTCCGCCTTCTGGAATCGGCATGCCTCCTGCCATCAGTGCCATAGCTGTTAGCGGAACCCAAATCCCGCTTCCAACCTCATCTGGAGTACGACCGAGATGTGTAACCCATGGAGCCAGCATAGAACGCATGACTGGAGAATGAAATGAACTAACCGCTTGACGAGCAGTAGACAACACGGAAGCAGCGAAAGCTGAATAGCCTGGCCGTCCCTTGTCGTGAAGCAGTTTCTTCAGCGTTGCGGTTGCTTCCGGCGACGTTAAATCCAGATTAAATAATCCAAATACATCTCCAGCATATGGATTGAATTCATCAAACATACGGGTCAACGAGGCACCGTCTCCAGGAGAGATAGACTCGGCTTCTTCCACAAACGCCTCCATGGAACGAGGAAATATCCCGGTCCTTCCGTCTTCCATCGAAACACCCGTCGGCAAGTCCGTATTGATGTAACGTAGTCCTCTGGCTTCCAAATCCTTACCCAGGTCGGCATACGCTGGGCCTGTCAGCAATAAAGGATGAGCAGCTGCGTAGACATCATGCTTGAAGCCGGGAAGCGTCAGCTCCTCGGTTCTCAGGAAGCCTCCCGGTCGATCGTTCTTTTCAAGGACCAGCACGCTGCGTCCTGCGCGTGTCAAATAAGCTGCTGCAATCAAAGCGTTATGCCCACTGCCGATCATAATCACATCATAGGTCTTCAATATACGATATCCCCCCTACTCATAGATGTTTTGATTGTAATTCATTCATAGGGAGAGGACTGCTGCATTATGTCGACAGCTTCAAATTTTCATTAACCAAAAAAAAGAGACCCACATCAACGGGATGCGGGTCTAAAGTTATATATTAAAAAGGGGGTCTTGAGTACATTATAGATCGTGTACATTAAATCCAGGTGAAAAACATATTACAAGTTGATTACAAATAAAGACAACTTTGCTTCTGCCTGATTTCAGCAACCGCTTCTCCTTACCCCAAATAGCTTTCCAGTCTTAATTTGATTTGAGGCCATTCTTGATCAACAATGCTGTACACACAGGTGTCGCGTATATAACCGTCGTTCAATATCCGGTGACGTCGCAGCTCCCCCTCTTTGACCGCACCAAGCCTTTGAATCGCCTGATTGGATCGCACATTTCTCTTATCCGCACAAAATTGCACACGAACGGTGCCCATGGTTTCAAAGCAATGCTTCAAAAGCAAATATTTGCACTCTGTATTAATACGTGATCTCCATACGGACGGATGATACCATGTCCATCCGATTTCCACGTTGCGATTCGGTTTGGAAATATTAATCAGCCTCGTAGAGCCTACTATACTTTGAGTTTCCTGGTCCCATACGACGAAAGGGATCTCCGTTCCTTTTTCCTTTTCAATCAAAGCCTTCTCTATAAAATTACGTGCATCCTCTGCGGAGTTAATTTTCTCCGGAAGATAAGTCCATATTTCAGGATTTGATGCAGCCCTGTACAAGCCTTCAGCATGCTCTCTATCAAGAGGAATCAGTTTAGCGCGAACGCCCACAAGATCAATTGATTGTAAATTCATCATTCCACTTCCTTTTTAGTTTACATTTATGTAAGCATCATATTAATCTACTTACTAGATGAATGAAAGAACCGATTTTTTCATTTTTCGATAGTCCATTATTTTTTAAAAAATATTGCAATCCCCAACCTTTTCCAACCGAACACAGAATCGGGAGGAAGCAGAGGATTTGGCCCAAGACATTATGCTTCAGCTCCTTAAATCAATCACTTCATACGTTTGGACTAATGAACGAGCTGGTTGACCGCAATAGGCTTAATCAGCCACTACCACATCAGAAAAAAACAATCACGACACTGATGGGCTTGATTAAATAAGCTTCATTTCCTAAATAATAACAAGCCGGCTCCTCCTTTTGAGAAGCCGGCTTGTTATATTATAACTATTTCCACACTACTTCTGAATGGTCCGTGCTATTAACTGCTGGAGATCACGGGTGCGATTAGGCGTACTCTCAGTACAATGGCTCAGCATGTCGCATAAGGCCACGAGATCCTCCAATTTGGATATTAGCTTCCAGTTTTCCTGAAGTTCTTCTCCTTGTTCCTGATAGGCCCTAATAAAATGCTTTTCAAAAAGGGACCCATCCTCCTCATACCGCAGTATATTGGCGAGATCGACATGCCTTCTCCACGAAAAGGCAAACTCCCAATCGAGAACAGCCGAGACGGAATAACCAGCTCGATCCTGCTGCATCAATATATTTAGGCCATTGAAATCCGAATGAACGAGTACCGGCTTGTCCCTAGTTTCCGACAATATCAAGCTGTTGGCTTGGCAAAATGACCAAAGCCTCCGTGAAAGCTCCTCTCCAAGCCAGCTACAGCACGGGCTCTGGAACAAGATTTGTTCCATAATCAGAGCAAACTGCTCACCGCTCATAGGAAGAGGATGATGGATGCATAGATCTTTATCCAAAAAGCCGGCATTCGAAAATTTGTACTTGTGGATTTTGGCAAGTACACCGCCTACAGAAGACGCTGCTGCAGCAATATCTTCAGTAGTCCCGTGCTTCAGAACATCACGTAGAAGAGTGCCCTCTTTCCATTCCAACACACACCAAGGTTTATCCAATATACTACAACTCGTATCCATATGAATATATTCAGCAACCGGTACCGTTTCGTGAACCCATTTGGCTATAGCATTCTCCTTCTGCAAGACATCTCCGCTTCCATTGAATATCCGCAGCACGTAGGGATTGTCTTTAGACTCGAGAAAGATTTTGTAATTCGAGTTACTTAAACCGACGCCCAGTCGTTCAGCCGCAACGATCCGTTTGCCTGTAAAAGCCGGATGAATGATTTCATTCAACTGCTCTAAATTTAAAGGAGTTGTCCCCCCAGTCCGTTCCCAGCCTTCCTTCATCTTCTCGACTCCTAGTGGTATAATGTTGGAGTATCTCTAACTCTAGCTACCTGGATACTCCGCTTTCAATTCTTCAATCGTTTGAAATCGTTGTGTTTCAAAAACAAACTTTGCCGGCGCTTTATCCGTCTTATCTTTTAGAATATGACCATAGAACTTTCCGTCTTTAGCAAAAACAACCATTGTTCGACCGGGTTCATTTGCCAGTGGGTATTTCTCAACCATGGATACGTTCACCTCGCCATTATTTATTCCTAGTTTCTATATTCTTGAGAACTCTTTCATATCCTCTATTTTCCAATTGGTTTTAGTAGTTTACACATAACAAGATTCTATTCATTCATTCCTTATGGTATTCTGAAAAGGAGATCTTACATAGAAATTTAGGAGGCAATTATGATTACTTTACAATCCAAAGCCTATGAAGCCCCTTACCAGGGTGAGCCCGCGGTATGGCTGACGTATGGTTCTTATGAAGCTGTTATCCTGCCTGCCATTGGAGGCAACTGCATCGCTTTTCGCGACACGGTGAATCAATATCGTTTTTTGCATGAGCCTACACTTTCGGAGATGGAATCTTTTAAAGCAAAACCCATCATTCACGGCATCCCAGTACTCTTCCCGCCAAACCGGTATGAAGACGGCAAATTCCCATGGAACGGCAAATGTTACGAGTTTCCGGTGAACGAGCCTAGTACAGGAAACCATTTACATGGTTTTTTCCATGATATTCCTTGGGCAGTAGAGCAGTTCAGCGCAGATGACTACTCCAGCCGAATAACGCTTGTTCAGAAAGTCGGTACGGAGCATCCGGTCTATAAATACTTCCCTCATGAATTCTCCATGAAGCTTAGCTACACATTAAATGAAATGGGCTTGCACCAGCACATTCTCGTCCGCAACGACGGTGCGGAATCGATGCCTTGTCTATTAGCGTTCCACACATCCATTAATGCTCCATTCGCTTCCAATAGCCAAGCTTCGGACTATCGTTTCAAGATGACTACAGGACAGCGTTGGGCTCTCAATGAACGCATGCTACCTACAGGACAGTTTCAACCTCTTACTGAGGAGGAAGAGCTTATGAAAACTACGGGTCTCTCTCCTTACTTCGAAGCGATGGACAACCATTATACATCACAGCCGCAAAATGGCCGTAACCGTATGGAACTAACGGATACATATAATCGTGTCACTCTCGTTTACGACGTAGGTACCTCCTTCAAGCAATGGATGATCTGGAATAATAATGCGACTGAAGGCTTCTTTTGCCCGGAGCCGCAGATCAATCTGGTCAACGCTCCTTCGGTTCCACTTCCAGCCGAGCAAACAGGCTTGATCTCTTTGAACCCCGGAGAGATTTGGGAAGAAACTGGACGCTTGTACTGTGTTCAACAACAAGAGTAGCCTTATATACGAACAAACAAAAAGGCAGAAGAACACTACGTTCCTCTGCCTTTCTCCCATCTAAGTAGGAAATTCAACCTCCGTTTGATGAAACGGCTCCTCCTTCCCCCGTTTGCGTAGCTGCAGCTGTAATGCCCCGTCCTTGTATACTGCCCTACAGCTCGTTGGGTCCACCGGATGCGGAAGACGGAGCCATTGAATCTCCCGGTTATCCTTCCCCTCCAGCTTGACTTGATGCTCAGCTGTAAACACGTTAACTTTTCGTGCTTGAGCTCTATCCGGAATATTAATTTTCAAGATAAGATGCTCCATGGTCTCTATAATCTCTGTATCATAACGAGTAACATTAGAATTGGAGTCCATGGTTGGCACGTTTTCCTTCAATATTTGCTGTACATAATCTTCTACCCAATGGGACTTGTTCTTTGGATCAGCTGAGCTTTGCGGTAATATACCGCGGAAATATTGTTCGAACTGGCTCCAGTCAAATTCCGAAAAGGGATTATGTTTAGGATCCATTTAAGCCTTCCCCCTTTTACCGACCGTTCATCTCAGTGTAGCCGTAGGCTGATCGATTAAAGCAGCATCCGACACATTATTAATATTTGGGCCATTTAAGGTGTTGACGATATTGCCCGTATTACTTCCGCCTTGACCTGAAACGGATTTGGAATTGGTCGTAGGTGAAATGCTCAGTGCATCTCCAAAATTGACCGTCCCGCTGTTGCTGTTAATATTCACGGACTGAACAATTGATGGCAAAGCAATTCCCCCCTCCATTCATTCATGTCATATCAGGCCTTTCTTTCAGTAGATGCCGGATATGCTTGATCCGTGACTGGGCTTGCAAATTATCGCTCGAACCGATATGAAAGATAGAAGAAGATGATGCTAGGAACATATTGATTTTATTCACGGTTATGTTGGGCGTTTCGTTAACTCGGGACATGTAAATATTTTCATTAATTATCGGCACCAGAAGTGATCGGGAGAACAAGGAATAATCGGAGAAACGAAATTCGTTTTGAATAAAAATCGCTTTCTCCCGTTGTACAGCGATCGTATAATTGAATGGCGTCAGCTGGTCGGAATCACCAATCTCCAGAACCGTGGCGACCCCCAACGTATTGATCTTCAAATAGCCAACAGTCGACACTCTCTGATCCACTGAATACCCTCCTTGTTCAATTATATAACGCTGGATTTACTCAATGAAAGGGATCGTTACCCCAACTATCACTTTCTCGGGTGGTGATTCAAAAGCGCCGAGCAGCGTTATCGACCTGATATCCCCTACGAAAAACACGGATGAAGTACTTAGGTAGGTAATATCGATCTTATTAACATTAATTTCTCCGTTAATAACATTAAATTCCATTAAGCGCCACCCTCCCTGCGCGGCAAATTTTTGATAAACGCTTCAAAGGTTCTTTCAATATCTCGCTTCACTTCTTCAAAGATAGAATCTTGCATATTCCCGTTCCGCTCTGATCCCATTTTGTTCATATAATAATGAATGCGCTTGTCGATTTGTTTTTTTACATCTTCTACAATAAACCTGCGGTAGGGTTCATCCAAAGGGTTCTGATACATCTGTTCATAATGCTCTAATGCTTGATAAGCTCCGCTGTTGAAATAGTCATCCACTTTGCTTTGAATTCCCTCGAACGTCTGTGGAGTGCTCATTTCCCCGGAAGATGGAGCGCTCACGGACTGCCCCACTGAGTATTCCTCGATGGAGGAGTCAGAGTCCTGCGCATTCGGATTGATGCCGATGTTCAAGGTTCCTTCCAGCTTCTCCACCTTTAGCAAATCAAACCGGTATTCGTTACGGACCACAGGAGGTTCGGGATTTTTTCTTTTTAAAGCATTGATTTCTTTCATCAGCTCATCGATCTTTACATTCAACTGCTGTATTTGCTGATTCTGATATTGTAAGCACTCGTTCACCTGCTGCATATAGCGCATTATTTCCGGGCTCAAGTAGTACATATCGATCAACCTCTCCCACAATACCTAACGGGTTCAATTACCAGACGTTTCAATACGACCTTTATAATCTGGGTTCAGATAGAGGAATAAACGGAATTGTAGATCCTCCTAGAGCCGGAGCAGGCTCAGTGAATCCCCCCGTATTAAACAGCTGAGATACCGGTTTAATGATACCGGCGCTGCCAATCTGAAGGACAGACGAATTCGATATTGCTTCAATTTTCAGGGTATGTATGACAATGTTTTGCTGAATAAACAAATTCATGATGTCTGTTCCTCCTCTTGGATAACCGGGGTTTGTGATGAGTCAACGCTTCTTTGCACATAAGCTTCAGAACCGTACACATTGATGACGCTCGACTCATTGTGAATATTCAACGTATTACCGGAATTGAATGATCCTCCACCTGCATATGTTGTACTGAACGTACTTGGAGAGATGATCCCCACATCGCCAACATTGAACACGCCGCTAATAATATTTACGTTAATCACTCCAACCAAGGCCGGCATATCATGACATCCTTTTTAATAAAATGTCTTTATTGTAGTTTATGACGGGTGTTTCCATGTATTCATCCATTTATGAAAGGAGAGCAGTCCACAATGAAAATGACCGTCAAAAATAAGTGCATTCATGTCGGCGATATGAAAATTAGCGGCGTCGGGGGAGCATCCATTGTTCTAGTTGGAGATGCAGAGACTATAGCTAACTCCTCTTACTTTGATACGCCTGCAAATTCTCTCGTATTCAGTCCCAATATCCCGCTGAATCCAGTACATAGAGAACAGAAAGAAAATTCCTAGTTAAGAAGTAAATGGTTTAATGTCTTTAACATATAGGACAAAGTCGGATGGTCATACAGTCCGTTTTGTCCTTTTTTCATATGGACCTTGTAATAGCCGTAAAAAGGAGAAATTGGAAGAATAACAGCTGTTATTCCTCCATACTCGGGATTTCACTCTGAAAATAACATCTGGAGTATGCTAAGGATGGATGAAATATTTAGTGTGCCGAAGTATAATTAACAATCGAGACCATAATAACAAACAGGATGTGGATTCTATTGAAGGAGCGGCGACTGCTAGCGGATTATCTTAAAGCTCATTGGTTATTTTACTTACTGGCTATTGTTTTCACCAGCGTTGCAAATATTACTCAATCTTATTATCCGAGGGTTCTGGGTAATTTTACGGATCAGCTGCAATCGGATGGAATCACGGAAAAGATCATTGTCGACTACAGCGTACTATTGTTGGAAATCGGACTCATCTACGGGGTTTTGGTCGGACTTGGCCAGTACACAGTCATGCGTCTTGGACGGAGGTTCGAATTCTTTACCCGCCGAAGGCTGTTCCAGCATTTCTTAACGCTTAGCGAGAGCTACTATTCAAAGAATGGCGTCGGACGACTGTTAAGCTATGTGATGAACGACGTGACTAGTGTGAGAGAGGCCATCTCCAGCGGTTTTAACCAAACGACGAACGCGGTTATCCTTATTATTTCCGTAATTGTAATGATGTCGTTAACCAACATTCCTTTCTACCTGATTATCGTCTGTATAATCCCGCTTCTCGCAATTCCCATTGTCGTCGTATACTTCGGACCGCTCATTCGCAAGCGTTCTATGAAGGTACAGGAATCATTAGCCAAAATGACGGAATCGGCAGAGGAACAATTCGGGGGTATCCGAGTAACCAAAAAATTTGCGGTTGAAAACATTATGCGTAAGCGTTTCGGCAAAACCGTCGATAACATCACCGACAATCAGCTGAGACTAGTTAGACTTTCTTCCTTATTCCAAGCTATTTTGCCTTTCTTAGGTGCACTGTCGCTGATCGTATCGATCCTTTTCGGCGGTTACTTGACGATACAGCATAAGATCACATTAGGTAATTTCGTATCACTAACCTTGTACCTACGTATGATGGTCAACCCACTTCAGCAAATTGGCAACGTTATCAATACAATGCAAAGATCTCGCGCTTCGCTTGAACGGATCAATCAACTGCTCGATCTTAAGCCTGACATTCAGGAAACCGCTCAAGCAAAACCGCTGCAGCTCAACTCTGCAGGAATTCGTATCAAAGGTTTAACGTTTGCATATCCCGACTCACCCAAATCGGCATTGCACGATATCAACCTTACAATACAGCCTGGCAAGACGGTTGGCATCATCGGGAAAACCGGAAGCGGCAAAACGACGCTCGTGAAGCTGCTCCTGCGGATTTATGATCCTCCTAAAGGAACAATCACAATCGGAAATGATGATATTCACCAGCTAACACTGGAAAGCCTGAGAAATGATATCGCTTACGTTCCTCAGGATGGTTTTCTGTTCAGCACGACAATTCGCGACAATATTGCTTTCTTTAATCGGGATTCCGCATTTGATGCAATTGCCAAGGCCTCCAAGCAGGCACAAATTCATGATAATATCATGGAATTCCCCGACCAGTTCGAGACCAAGCTCGGTGAGCGCGGCGTCACACTGTCTGGGGGACAAAGGCAAAGAACGAGCTTGGCGCGTGGATTCATCAAGAACGCACCTATACTAATCTTGGACGACAGCGTCAGTGCGGTCGATGCAGTTACGGAAACGAAGATCATCGAAAACCTCCGTCTCGGGCGGAAAAATAAAACGACGATCATTATCGCACACCGGATCAGCGCCATTAAACACGCAGATGAAATTATAGTACTGGATGAGGGAAGGATCGTACAGCGGGGAACTCACCATCAATTGATGGCAGAGGAAGGAATTTACGCTACCCTATATTCCATTCAGGAGGAGGGAACCCGTTATGCCGAAGGAAACAGGTAGCATGAAGCCGCAGGAGGAAATCAGCACCGCTTACCACGTCAGCAAGGAAGACCGGCGTGCGGCATTTCGCTCTACATTAGCTTATGCGAAACCTCACCGTTGGAAGTTTCTGCTTATCTTTTGCTGTACAATGCTGGTTATCGCGGCCGATTTGCTGCAGCCTTATTTGGTGAAGATCGCCATAGATAACAATTTGTTAATCGGCAAGAATGATTTTAGTATGCTGACAGTCATATGTGGTGTTTATTTACTGCTTTCCGTCATCAGCCTTGTATTTACCTACATTCAGAACAATCTGCTCCAGTTCACGGGGCAAAGCATCGTAGGTCGGATAAGAAAAGAGCTGTTCGAGCATATTTCCAAGCTGTCGATGCCGTTCTTTGACCGGTTTCAAAGCGGCAGTCTCGTTACCCACGTTTCGAGCGATACCGAATCACTGAACCAGTTCTTTACTCAAGTGTTCCTAAGCTTGATTAGGGATGGGATGACCTTAGTATTCATCATCATCCTTATGTTCCATCTTGATCCTGTATTGGCAGGCTACAGCATGATTCTGCTGCCTGTTATTGCGATCATTGCCATTGGTTTTCGTTCGTATATGCGCAAGACGTATCAAATCGCACGTACGCAATTATCTCGATTGATCGCCTTCGTTGCTGAGAATTTGGCAGGCATGAATTTGATTCAAGCATTTCATCAGCAAAAAGAGCAGGAGAAGCGGTTTACAGAGCAAAACACCCGTTATTACCGTGCCAACCTGCGCGAAATTCGTACCAATGTGCTGTTTAACCGTTCCTTTGATATTCTGGGCAATTTATCTGTCGCATTCCTAACCTGGATCGGGGGTATGGCGGTGTTTCATCATACGATAGAATTCGGTGTTCTATATGCTTTCATTACGTATATACGACAGTTTTTCCAGCCTATCAACTCCATTACCCAGCAGTGGAATACGCTTCAGTCCACTACGGTTTCCATGGACCGGCTGCATCGAATCTTTTCCATCAAACCGGACATTAAGGACGCTGATAAGCCAGTTCAAGTGGACTTAGCAGAACTTAAAGGCCAAATTGACTACAATCACGTTCAATTCGGTTACCAAGAAGGAATCCCCGTTATTCGTGACCTTGATCTGCATATCCATGCAGGTGAAATGATCGGAATCGTTGGAACGACCGGTGCCGGCAAAAGCTCTCTTATGAGTCTGCTTTGCCGATTCTATGACGTGAACAAAGGAAGCATTCTCATTGACGGAACCGATATTCGGAACATTCCGCAGGAGCAGCTTCACCGAATCATCGGCCTTGTTCAGCAGGAGCCTTTCCTTTACTCGGGAAGTATTGTAGATAATGTCCGCCTTTTCGATGAGACCATTACCCGTGAACAGGTTATTGAGGCCTGTACGTTCGTAGGCGCAGATCCGCTTATTCAACGCTTGAAGGACGGATATGATACTCTGCTCTCAGAGAGAGGCAGTGGTCTCTCAGCAGGTGAACGTCAGCTTATCTCTTTTGCAAGGATCGTAGTGTTCCAGCCGAAAATATTAATTTTGGACGAAGCAACCGCGAATCTCGACTCCCAGACGGAGCAGTTAGTCCAATCGGCACTGAATGTCGTTTCTGCGGGTAGAACTACCCTGGTTATTGCGCATCGTTTATCGACGATTATGCAGGCGGATCGTATCATCGTCATGCGGCAAGGTGAAATCGTAGAAGAAGGAAATCATACGCAGCTGATTGAAAAACAAGGCTACTATGACCAATTGTACCGTCATTCACAGGGCAAAATGGCCATGGGTTCAATGTAAAGGCATAAAAAAATAACGCTCCGACGTTAGGCGAAACGCCTTTGCTCGGAGCGTTTTGTTTTATATCATTACATTCGGTTCGCTTTGGCGGATTGAATAAAATCTACGATCGGCTGCGGCTCTTCCAAGCTGTGAGGATGATGTCCCACTCCCGGCTTTATGATAACTTGCGGTTTGCCTCCCCATTGCTTCAGCTTTTTCTCAAAAATAGCCGTATTTTCCTCCAGAGGCACCACTTCATCCGCATCTCCGGCAACGATCAAGATAGGAATGCCAGCCTTAACCAATACCTCAGCTTTATCCAAAGGATTTTCTTTGAAATAAGGTGCTGTTGATTCGGTTAGACCGTAAACTGCCAAGCAGTCTTCCCAATTTTGTTGTGAAGGAACGCCACTGCCTTTACCTCCAGGCCAACTCGTGATATCAAGCACCGGAGCATCCAAGTAAAGCGCCAGCACATCGTCCGGATATGTAGCTGCGTATTGAACCGCGTAAAGGCCTCCGCGACTGAAGCCGAACAATGCCGGTTTCGCTGCCAGCTCAAACTGCCTGATCACATGAGCGTGAAACCGATGCATCCGCTCCACAGCACCCGGACAACCGTACATATTGCTCAGTCTGTAATATACAATGTGCCAGCCCTGTTCAAGTAAAGCCATATCCGCATAGGCAAATGCATTGAAAAACTCCGTTCTCCAGATCCAGGGACGCCCCGAAGCAGGTTTTTGCGGTGCAACAACAATTACTTCCCGCCCTTCAAAATCATAATCCGTCCGGGAATAACCCTTCCACTCCGAATCAATACTGCCATTAACGCTGCGATATTCAGCAAGCGCATGATGTATCTCCGCATCAAGCTCTGCTGCTTGACTTATGGCCTCCGCCAATGGAAGCGCCGGTGTCTTACTCGGGTTTGTATGGCCCACATGCTCCTTCCATCCGGCACTTAGAAATCGATGGCGTTGCATGACTAGTGCAAACCATTTCGGAAGCGCGTTATCCGGCAGCCCTACATAATCCGGTGTCCTCTCCAGCGAAATATTGAACAATCGACTGAGCAAGGTTTGGGCGATGACCCAGTGACCTCTTTGGTTCGGATGAATGCCGTCACCTGAAGAATAATCAGGATTCTCGGCATGAGCCCTCTCAAAGTCTTTAGCTAACCGATCATGAATATTGATCACTGCATCAGCTTCGTCTTTAAGAGTAAGGCACCAGTCTGCATATCGTTTTAACACATCGTTATAACGGGCATAAGGATTTTTCCAGCTGTAAGAAGGACTCTCCCCCTCTCCATCTCTCGTATCAGACTCATCTGCCAGATCTCGCTTAATTGATTTGACATCAAACGGTGGCGGCGTCATCACGATCGCCTTGGCCCCTGCCTGCATAATTTTATGAATTAAGGAAAGTATCCCGTTACGATACGCTGCAAAGCGGTCTTCTGAAAACGGATGATAAATACCGTCATTCATTCCATAGCAGACAACAACCCAGTCCGGGTTGCTTTCCTTCAGCGCGGCATCGATCCGCTCATGGATACAAGGGCGTGGAAACGGGTGCTCTGGCTCACTAAGTCCTGAAGCGGTTTCACTGCTCACTCCAAGATTAATGAAAGTTATGTTTTGACCCGGCATATGCTGTGTAAAGTAAGCGTGTACAAAGGCGATATAACGACCGTTATCTGTAATGCTATCTCCCAAAAAGGCAATCTTAAGCGAACCGGGTACAACCCCATCCTTCAGAAACAAAGTCCCCATCTTTCATGAATCCTCCCATTATTAATATCTCGCTTATTATAACATGTTAACGTGTTCAATTGGATTTTTTTAGGAATCGGAGTTGAAATTTGTCATACTTTGCAGGGGTTTGGGCTTTTATGGCGAATAGTAAATTTTAGTATAAAATAACCATGAAAGGATGGGATACAGTGAGTAATGCAAGAATTTTTTTACTTATAACAGCCCTTCTGGAAGGTATTCTGGGGATTCCGATTTTAGGCGGATCGATCGTGATCGGCTTTGCCTATGTTCCATTATTTATCATGTTTGTCCTCCACATCATTACGCTCGTGCTAGCGTTGAAAGAGTATAAAGATAAGCATGGAAGTATTGCCGGAATCGTCACCTCGTGCATCGCCTGGATTCCGATTGTTGGTATGATCTGTCACATTATTACCGCTATACTGCTCTTTGTGAGCTATTTTAAATACGACTATGGCAGACAACGTTAAAAACGCTGAACCCTCGTTCAGCGTTTCTCTTTATCCCTCTAGGTCAATAAGCGCCTCACTTTATCCGCGCAAGCATCCTTGTTAGCATAGTTGTAGTAAAGCCGTGAAGAGACTTTCACGGAATCTCCGAAGAAGAACCGCTCATACAAGCTCTGCCTTCCTGCAAAGGAGCTTGAACTCAGCTCCCACGCCAGTCGAAACAAACGTACTTTTTGCTGAGCGTCCACCTCTATTCCTTTTAAATACCTAGTCAAATCGGCACCGATCTCCGACTGAAAATCTTGATCGTTCGGAATCATAACCAAGCCGCTGGCTCCAATCAGTTGAATGATGTCCATTAACCGTGGAACCACTTTCGGGTATAAACAGTTCGCCGTATATAGCGAGCTTGGATTCGGTAGCATCGTTCCCCATTGGTCCGGTTTAGCTTGAACCTCCGATGCGATAAGCAAAGCTTTTAAAGTTTCAAGTACTGTAATCACTTCCGATACTTTCTCTATCACCTGCGTATAAGTGCGGAGTCCAAGTGCTTGAACGATAGACTCTATAGTTCCGAGCATAAGCTCCGTCTTAGCAATGCATCTGCACAATACTTGATGAGTAGCATGAGTGTGAAAATGGCTTTCCTCGATAAATTTGCCTAATAGGGTCTCATCCCCGTATATAAACACACGATCATGCGGCACAAGCACATGATCCAACACAACCAGCGTATCCATCTCCTCAAATTTCGAGCTAAGTGGATAATCGTGTGCTGAATCCCCTGCAACCAGACTTTCTCTGCAAATAAACTTCAAGCCGGGAAGATCATTAGGAATGGCAAATGCGAAGGCATGGAGGTTCTCATCCGCGAACGAAGGCAGTGCAGGCGGGAATATAAGAATTTCTTCCGCAGTCGCACCCTGAGTTGCAAGTAAGAAGGCACCGCTTACGATAATTCCTTCCTTCGTCTTCTCGATGACTCTCGGAGCATCCGGCTCTTCCAATGTCCGCATAAAGCTCGACATTCTCGCGGTTGGAGGCAGAATAAACGCATGAGAGAGTGTAATATCGTTTTCCCGGCAGTATTCGTAGTACTTCTTCATATTCTCGGCGTACTGTGGATTATTCTCTTTCAGCAAATCTGCAGCCGCACCGAACGCCATAATGGCAGTATTCATGTAATCCGGAGCACGGCCCAATAATCCATGATGGCGATCACACCATAACGACATCATGATTCTTCTCCGTTCGAGATCTTCACGGGATTCCGGGCGAAGAAAAGATAATCCAACCGGATCTCCGGTTGTGGGGGACGTATAAGTCATCCGCGGCTTATACCCCTCTCCCCCTTGCATGTCATAGAGCTCCACCTGGGTAGAAATCAGCCCGCGAAAAGCAGGATGACTGGATACTGGACCGTCTACCCGCTTCCCTTGAACCCAAATATGCGGATTGGATTTATTCAGACGATCGACATACTGCTTTCCGTTTTTGATCGGCATAGGTAACCACCTTCTAAACTTTTGTATTATCATACGTCAGCCTTTCTGGATGGGTAGGGCGTAAGCTTATACATTTGAAAAAATATGGGGTTGTGCCGATAGAACCGAACGCAAAAAAATGCCGACTTTTTCAGTCGGCATCTCAAATCATTTTACCACTCTTGACGTGTAAGCAGCGAAGACAAGAAGGTCAGTGCCAGACCTTGACCCCAGCCCTGCATCCGTTTGTGCGGAACGCCTTTGTAGCCTTCCGCATCACGCATAACCGCAGTTCCTGCCGAAACGCCTCTGACTGAACCGTCCTCATCAATACGACTAAGGATGCCTACGACGGATTTGTTCACATACTTGTTATACATTTTACCGCTCGAGATCAACGCGGCTGCGATCCCTGCCGATCCTGAAGTTTCGGTATAGGAGGTCGGATCGTTCAACACCGTGTGCCATAGGCCAGTTTCCGACTGCAAGCGTACCAGTGCGGCCAATTGATCCCGCAAGGAGCCCTCAATGACCATGAACGAAGGATGCGTCACGTGAATTAATTTCAATGCCCGCGCCATTGTGATGGCCGCCCAAGAGTTTCCACGCGCCCAATATATGCCGGACATATGGCTTTGTGCCAGGTTGTCCCAGCCATGATAATACAAGTTCGTCGATGGGTCCTGTAAGAACTCCTCATGACCATGATACTGCTTAATGCCATCCTCCAAGTAGTCGTTGCGACTCAGCATCGTACCGATTCTGACCAAGAAGTATCCGGCCATAAACATCGTATCAACCCATGCCTGCTCAGGAAAGTTATAGTCCTCTGAGTTCACCGTATGTTGAAAAATACCGTCTGCGAAACGTTCTGCATCATTTTTCAGAAAATCTGCCATTTGTACCGCGAAATCCAAATATTTTTGGTCTCCTGTCGCTTTGTACAAGCTAAGTAGCGAATGACCGATGGAAACCCCGTTCACCGTCAGCTTCGGCAGCCCGTCCTCCAGTTGTTCGTCGACCCAGCCTTTTAACAGCTCGATATATTCCTGATTGCCAGTCGCTTCATAAGCTTCTGTTACTCCGTAAAAAGCAACACCGCCTGGCCAATCCCAGTTGTAATCCATTTGAAATGTACGCCGGACTACACGATCGATAGCGGTTCTGATTTCTTGTTCATCATATATAAGTGCTGGCATGTCCATAATTCCTCCTCTAAGATGAGAGTCTGTTCGATCGTTCTCGAACAGACTCGATAATGGTTAGGCTCCAATTAACCTTTCAGACCACTGGTGCTGATCCCTTCAACGATATATTTTTGGAATATAAAGAACACAATAACGATAGGGAGCAGCGAAAGCGTCGACATGGCGAACATCCCGCCCCAGTTGTTGATCGAATCTCCGTCTAGGAACAGCTTCAAAGCTAGCGATACAGGATACAGGGAAGGCTTATTCAAGTACAATAACGGATTGATGAAATCGTCCCATTTCCAATAGAATTGAAAGATGGTTGCTGTAACCAGCGACGGAATGATCATAGGAACGATAATCCGGAAGAAGATCGAGTACTTATTGCAACCGTCCATTTTTGCCGCTTCATCCATTTCAGGCGGAATGGTACGGATAAATTGCATAATCAAGAATATGAAGAACGGAACTCCGAAAAAGCTTGGTACAATAATCGGTTTGAACGAAGACAACCACTCCAGCTTAGCGAACATAACATATTGCGGAATGACAGTAACGTCATGCGGCAGCATCATGGTCATCATGACGCAACCGAACCAGAAGCCGCTTCCCTTGAACGGGATTCTTGCTAATCCATATGCAACGAGTGCGGAAGAAGCTACGGCACCAATAGTAGAGAAAATAACGATAATAAACGAGTTTTTAAAGAATGTGCCGAACGTATTCCCTGCGAACCCTTTCCAGCCGGTTGCGTAGTTTACGAATTCAAGCCGACTCGGAATCAAGCTGTATGCTTGAGAGAAAATTTCACCGTTAGGCTTGAGCGAGCTTACAGCCAACCAAATTATCGGATACAGCATGAGCAGCGCCAGGCAGCCAACAATCAAGTGATAGAAGACGTTTGAAATTGTTTTGGTTCCAGCCATCTTATTTGTCTCCTTTCGCCTCGTAATGCACCCAGTACTTGGATGATTTGAAGATTACCAAAGTAATAAGGCCAATGATGATGAGCATAATCCACGCGAGAGCCGAAGCGTAACCCATTTCGAAGAAAACGAACGCTCTGCGGTACAGGTACAAGGAGTACAATAAAGTATTATCTAACGGTCCACCTTCACCACGAGAAATGATATAAGCGGGAGTAAAGGTCATAAACGCAGAAATCGTCTGCATGATCAAGTTAAACAAAATAATGGGGCTTAACAGCGGAAGCGTAATTTTGAAAAATTTATACACGCTATTGGCTCCATCTACGCTAGCCGCTTCGTACAGAGATGCAGGAATGTTCTTCAAACCTGCTAGGAAGATAAGCATCGAGGATCCGAACTGCCATACCGACAAAGCAATCAACGTCCATAATGCCGTTCCAGGACTTCCGATCCAGGATGTTTCCGTGTGAATCCCAATGACTCCAAGGAACGAGTTGAGAAGCCCTTTATCACCGAAGATTTGCGTCCACATGATGGAAACAGCAACGCTGCCTCCAATCAGGGAAGGAAGATAATAGGCCGAGCGATAAACGCCGATGCCGCGTGCGGCTTTGTTAAGCAGCATGGCTACAATCAGGGCAAAACCAAGTCTCAGCGGAACGCTGGCAAATACGTAAGTAAAAGTAACTTGAAATGACTTCCATATTTTGTCGTCATCCGTAAATATTTTGGTGTAGTTATCAAACCCGATCCAGCGGGGGGCTTCCATCAAGTTATACTCGGTAAATGAGTAATACAATGACGATAGAATAGGATACAATGTGAAGATAAGAAAGCCGATAATAAACGGAGCGGTAAACACGTATCCGACGACATTGTTGTTGTCCCGCAGCTTCATGGTATTCAACCCCTATGCATGTAGTTTGCTTTGCTTCTCTTAGCTTATAACCTTATTATAAAGACTGCTCTCAGACTAAAGAATGCAAAAAACCGTTCATTTTGTTTAAAAAACAGACTCGGCTTTCTATACAAAAAAAGCGGATCAGACTTCTCACAGGAGACTGTCTTGATCCGCTTCACGGGTTACTTTTTATTTTTTGCTAGGATGGCATTGGCGTCTTTACGGAACTTCGCCGCAGCATCTTCAACCGAAATTTTCTTATACAAAATTTGCTCGCTCAAGTCTTTCAACAGCTTTTCTACCTCTACGGAACCAACAGGGTTCGGAGGATCCATTGGGCTGCTGTTGGTTTCTGCCCAAGCTACATAGTCGAATACTTTTGCTTCAGCAGGAGTCAATGTAGGTTTCAGCGCTTCTTTTACTTTGGAAGAAATAGGGACACCGCGCTCGCCTTTAATAATTTTGTTCGCATCGATATCGTTAATGAAGAAGTCAAGGAACTTAGCTGCTTCTTCTTTTTGCTTCGAATTTTTAGTGATGGAGAAGCCCATACTAGGTTTCAAGAATAAGCCTTTTTTGCCGTTCGGACCTGGAATAGGAATGAGCTCCGTGTTACGCTTAGCAGCAGCGGACCAAGCTACGTATTGGTTGGACCAGGCGAAGCTGCCGAAGGCGTTGCCGAGAACCATTTCATCGTCCTCTGGTGTAGATTTCTTTTGAGCCAATTTATCCAAGCTCAGCAAATAGCCGGAATCATACATTTTTTGGTAACGTTTGAAGTAATCTACGAAAGCTTTATCATCTGTATATCCTAAGGTTGTGCCGTCAGCACTGTACATTTTTTGATCTACCGTACGCAAGTAGTAAGGGAAGAATACATCATACCGCAAGTAGTCCATCAAGATTTTCCCATTGCCTTTCAGCTTTGCACCTAAGGCATCGAGGTCATCCCAAGTCCAATCTTTTGCTGGCATGCTTGCACCGGCTTTAGCCAGCATGTCTGGATCAACTGTAGCTCCCAGAGCATTGACGCCCAAAGGAATTTGATACAGCTTGCCGTCATACTCGCCGCTTTTCAACGTGTTCGCGTTTACTGCGCTCATGTCCAGCTTACCGTTGGTCGTATAAGGACGAAGATCTTCCAACTGGCCTCTGCCACCGAATTGGCTCAAGTAAGACATATCCATTTGAATGATATCAGGCAATCCATTAGCAGCCGCTTGCGGGGCTAGTTTTTTCCAGTAGTCGTCAAAGGAAGCATATTCAGCTTCGATTTTAACGTTAGGATTTTTTTGTTGATAGAGCTCAATAACTTTCAGTGTGTAGTCATGTCTTGCTTGACCGCCCCACCATGCAATGCGCAAAGTAACCGGATCTTTACTGCCCGAACCCGAGCTTACTGCATCCGTCTTCTTGCCGGCATCCCCACTGGAAGCCGCGCCTCCACACCCTGCAGCGGTTAATATCATCGATAGCGAGAGTACCATTGGCAACGCTTTCTTCATCTCTATTTCCTCCCCTGTTCTTCGTCTTTACATTGCTATTATCTCGCTTTGGACCAGGAAAAAGAATTCAAAAAACCGTCAACCTTGTTTAAAAAACAGAGTTGTTCCGCCCAACATTAAGTCGTTTTCATATATTCTGACGGCGTGCAGCCTGCATACTTTTTGAATACTTGGCTGAAATATTGAGGATTGTCTCCGAATCCAAGCTCTTCGGCAAGCTCAAATATTTTAATGTCGGATTTTTGATGAATTAGCTCAATGGCCTTGGAGATTCTGACCCTCATCACATAGTTGGAAAATTTTTCGCCGGTCTCTTTTTTGAATAGCTTGCCCAAATAATCCGAGTTCATGTAAAGCATTTGATGGGCAACCCAATTCAGCGATAGCTCAGGGTTTCCCAAATGCTCATTGATTATATCGACTACCTTGCTTACGATGGCACTGTGCTTAGTTTTCGTCTGCTCGTAATGCGTTGATGTGATCTCATCCGCAGTCTCTTTAAAGAACGATTGAATGGCCTGCAGTGTGTCTAATTGCATCAGCTTCACGACTTTGTCCATATATCCGTGCATGTTCTCGGAATCGCCTAGCCTTATCATCGCCATAAACAGCTGAATAACGTAAGATTTGGCTGTAGTAATATCCGAACGAAGCTCCGATAACTTCAGGAAAAATAGCTCGATTTCACGTACTGCCTCTTCCCTATTCCCTGTTTTGATCTGCATAATCAAATTGTCTTCGTTAAAACCGAGCTCCTCGATCTCCGTTCTTCCCAAACCGACAATATCCAATTCTGTGATCAAGCTTCCCTCACCGAGGTAGAAACGGTAATTTAAGCATTCAAGCGTCTGCTTATACAAGCTGCGTGCCTGGGTGATTTCACCCGCTTCACTCAATGCTATAGTGAGATCAATCTTGTAGTACCGCAGGAATGTTTCACGGATAAGTCCAATCCGTTCCTGAAGGATACCCTCCGTAGTTGTATTCTCCACGACAATAAGGACGTGATCTCCGACGGTTGAGCTTAACACGTTGTTTTCCAACAGCTCTTCGGCAATATTTTTCACAGCAAACAAATGCTCAAACTCGAACGGACCATCGAGATGAAACAAGATCAGTCTCACCTTGCGATCGCCTAGATCCAATTGGAACAAATGGCTGAAATATTCCCAATCCCGGTTTCCATAAGTTTTATTCGTTACAAACTCTTTCAGAAACTGCTCCTTCACATGGGGCAGCACCTTGGCCAAGCCTTCCTTCATATTGCTCACGAATTGCTCGCTCTGACGTTCCTCGTTCAGCTCCAAGACCAGCTCTTGAAGAACCTCCATTATCTTGTTCTCGTTACATGGCTTTAGCAAATAATGCTTTACACCGTACTCAATAGCCGATTGAGCATATTCAAATTCTCCGAAGCCGGATAGAAGGATAAGCTTAATCTCCGGAAATTGAGCGGATACTTTAGCCGCTAGCTGGAGTCCGTCCATCCCAGGCATTTTAATGTCACTAATAATAATGTGAGGCGGATCCTCTATGATCTTATCGTAGGCCTCAATACCATTGCGAGCAGTTCCCGCCAAAACGGTACCGGCACTCTCCCAATCCACAATTCTAGATATGCCGTCCAGTATGATTCGTTCATCGTCTACTAGCAGTACTTTGTACACATTAATCCCTCGTTTCATCCGGAATGATGATGGCGACGCTTGTCCCCTTATCTTGCTGACTGTCCAGCCGAATGCCGTATTCTTCTCCATAGGCCAAGATGATACGTTCCTCTATATTTTTCAGTCCGATCCCGCTGCCGCGCGTGCGGGCTTCTCCTTTTCTAACCTGTTCAAGCAGCGTTTCATCCATGCCGGGTCCATTGTCTTCCACCACGATAAGCATCTTATCGGGTTCCCTTTTGGCATAAATTCGAATCGTGCACGGTTCGAGCATCTGCTCAAGCGCATAATGGATGGAATTTTCCAGCAGAGGCTGCAATGTCAGCTTAGGCAGCATGAGCCTTTTGACTTCATCAGGAATATCCATTTCGAACACAAGCCGTTCCTCAAAACGGTATTTCTGAATCGTAATATAACACATCACGATTTCCAATTCTTCTTCAACCGTAATCAATGTTTCTCGCATACTGATCGAGCTTCTTAGTAAAAATCCTAGCGCCTCAACCATTTTGGAAATTTGAGGCTGACCGTTTGTTTTGGCAAGCCAGTTAATCGACTCCAATGTGTTATACAAAAAATGCGGATTGATCTGCGCCTGAAGCGCTTTAAACTGCGTTTCTTTTATGGTTAGCTGCTTGGCATAGTTTTCGGTAATCAGCTCGTTGATTTGCTGCATCATCATGCGGAAGGTGCGGTGAAGCTGGCCGACTTCATCCATTTGCAAAGCGATCGGATCCGCCGTTTCCGATTCACTAAGACTGAAATCCCCTTTTTGGACCTGCTTCATCCGGCCGATCAAGTCTTCTATAGGTCGTGTCAGGCTCCTTGCAAAATTAATGGCTAGCGCCATAACCGCAAGCAAGCTAACAATAAAACCGATAAGCAGAAACCTTTTCATCAGGACGATTTTTTGGAAGATGGTGTCATACGGGACCAGACTGTGATAGGCCCAGCCCAAATAGCCTGACTGAATTTGTGTCCAGAAATAAGATCGCCCGTTGAATTGCTTGATCTCATAATTGTGCTGCCATTGATCCGTAATCGGAACGAACGAGCCTAGCTCATAATCCGGCTTGGTCGGATAAATGATATGCTCACCAGAAGCGATTCTCATTTCCCCGTTCTTCAGCTCCGTACCGGCAATAACGTCATCTACTATTTTCTCAAATCGAATACGAACGACCAGCGTTCCGATCCGATTCAGACTGAAGTTTTGATTTTGATAAGAGCGAATTTCACGGGCGGCTATTAAATTCGCGTCCTCGGAGTCCGGGAGAATCCAGCGAATCTCTCCGGAGCCTTTGGCGGATTCGTCAAGAATCATTTGTTTTTTTTCTTTTGACACTGTTGAGGATTGACCTGCCAAAGCCTGTTCACCTAGCAAGTCGGTAACCTCTATCGAGTAAATATATTTTTCATACCCTGCGTATTGTACCAGCTTATCGGATATATACGAACGAATGCGCAATTTTTCAAATTCCGGCGTATCGTCAGTGATTGAGACCAGCATGCTTTGAATCTGCGAATCCGTTGCTATACTGAACGATAGCCTGTCCATCTTCTTCAGTTCATTCTCAATCCCGCTTGAGGATAGGTTGAGCAGCTGAGAGGATTTAGAATAAAGCTGTTCGTCATAGATCGAATAAGCATACTGCAGCGAAAAATACGTAATAAGAAAACAAACCGCCATAATAAGAGAGATAAGCGAAAATACTTTATGCTTGATCTTCCAGTTGACAGCTGTCTGGAAAAAAGGAAATGCAAACCGTTTCATGCTAAGCGGCTCCTCCTTCGAGGCTGTTCGTTTTCTACCTATCGTACAATATCTCGCAGCAAACAGCCAATGACATTTCGAGATTGCAGCATAGTCTGTGGCCATGCTATGATAAACCCATTCCATTATTTGGGATTCGATATCACTTTACCGGGCAGAAGATAGGGGTACGTAATGGGCAAACGAATTGGATTATTTCTTATTTGGCTATTTCTTTTTGTGTTCGGCTGTCTATACTATTATTTACTGCATAACACGAATCAACCGCTTCTGTTTTATTCCACAGCCTGTCTGATTATAGTATTGTGCCTTACCTGTTTTCTTCTGCTGCTTCAACGGTACAGATTCGATTGGAAGACGATTGCAGGCACCTTATTTCTTGGACTCCTTCTTGTTTTTGTTGTCAGGCAAGGATTGGATCAACGGATGAATTTTAACTTGCAGAACACCTTAAGCCGAGAGCTTCCCGGGGTCATTCTTGACATTAAAGCTTCTTCATATCATGCAGTATGGGCCCGGCCCATCGATCCTCAAGGAAACTATGGCAATGAAACAAGAACAGAGGGGCATTTTTTTCCATCCCTCCCCTACTCCCAGTCAGAGGTTGTATTAGCGGATCATCCCGCTGAAGATAACGTAGATACCATTAGCTACAGATTCATAATCAAGCAGCCCTACTTCGTAGACAATAAAGACGTATCCGCCAAATATTGCTTCGTTTTGGGGGTATGCAGCTACTTTTACAAAGGCTACGCTGATGTGAATGCTCAAACTGGCGAAGTTATTGGTCTCAAAATCGTGTATAGCGATATCAAGTAAACTCCCCCTTAGAGCATACGAAAAAACCTTAGCAACCGAAGCCACTAAGGTTTTTGTCTTTTAATCCGATAGTTTATTACCATATTTGGATACGTCCTCTAGGTCATCATTCGTATGCCGCTTCCATCTTCCCCTCCGTTCTCGCCTGCCATAAGTGGGTACAACATCTATGACTGCATCCGCGTCTATTTCGGTAATCCAATCAGTCAGAGCTGCTTCCTCCAGCCTGGAAATCACTAGCCCCAAACTACTAATCGAAACCCCAAAGCCATTATCTCTGCTAGCCAAAAGCTCCACTTTCCGTCCAAACTTCCTTTGGATAGCCTCTCCAATTTCTTCTGCACAGCTCGTTTGGATAATCATGCTGCGAGTCCAAGTGGACTCATTCACAAGTCTCCCTATTACGTCCCTCACATGTCTCAATTGAATTCCCCCTCACTATAATGAGTTAGAAACTCTTCTTTCGAACTAACCGTATAGGCTCATCTATCCGAAGCAGCAGCTTGCTCTCTTCTTTCCTTTTGCTTCTCTCTTGCAGACAGCTTGAACATTCGGTCTAACACACGGTATATATGCTTCGTCTCTTTCGTCAGCAGCGGTCCGATGACAGCAAGAATTAGTACATACAAGGCGGCAAAAGGTTGAATGATCGGCAATAAGCCTCCTGCTTTTGCAAGATTCGCCATTATGATCGAAAACTCCCCGCGGGCTACAATAGTGAAGCCGATATTGACTGATGCTTTCGGGGAAAGCCCCGCACTGTGTCCAGCCCACATCCCGGCGGCAAAATTACCGGCCAGTGTCAGAAGCACCGCTCCCAAGGACAACCATACCGCTCCTCCAAGGGTAGTGGGGTCAATGGTCAAACCGAAGCTGAAGAAAAAGACGGCGCCGAAAAAATCACGAAACGGCATAATCAACTGCTCAATCCGTTTGCGATGCTCCGTTTCTGCAAACACCAAGCCGACAAGCAGCGCTCCAATGGCTTCTGCCACATGAATCGTTTCGGAAAAACCTGCGATAATGAATAATATAGCGAAGATCACAAGTAGAAACAGCTCATTGGACCGAATATTTAGCATCCGATTCAAGAATGGCACCGCCTTGCGGCCTACGATCAGTACGAACAGCATAAAGCCAAGTGCAACAAGCGCAGACAAGAGGATCCCACCTATAGAAGAGGAGCCGCTTAGTATGAGACCCGAGATGATGGATATATAAATCGCAAGGAATACATCCTCGAACATAATGATGCCTAGAATCATTTCGGTCTCAGGATTAGCCGTTCTTTTTAAATCGACCAATACTTTAGCAACAATGGCGCTCGAAGATATCGTTGTAATCCCTGCTACTACAAGCAGCTCTAATAAGGGCAGCCCGGCGGCAAACCCGAACAACAATCCGAGCGTAAAATTAATCAAAATATAAATCGTGCCTCCAACGGCAATCGACCGCCCGGATCGAATTAACCGCCCCACTGAAAACTCTAACCCCAAGTAAAATAATAGGAATAGAACCCCTATCCTTCCCAAAAATTCAATCAACGGCGCACTCGAAATAAAGCGGAGATCAATATGCCACACTTCAAAGGAATGTGGCCCGACCGCCATACCAACCAATATATAGAACGGAATCACGGAGAAACGAAGCTTCGCCGACAATAAGCCTGATAACGCGATGAGCGCAATAGCCACTCCAATCTCAAATACGATGTAGTTCATGCGTTCCATCACATCCATTCGTCAAAATTGTTTTAAAAAGCTTCTGCTGCCTCCTCTCTCCAGCTACTACGAGTGTTGAATCCGCCGTTAGCACAATTTCCGGTCCCGGATTAATGTGCTTAACGGCTTGATGCTTTTCTACAACAGCAATAATAGTCGCTCCGCACGTCTGGCGAATGTTCAGCTCTCCTATCGTTTTTCCGACACAGAGATAATCGTCTTCAACCCGGTACCATTCAATAATGAGATCATCCAGCGCCATTTCTATCGTTTCAAGCGCCTTAGGCTTATACGTCATTCCCCCGATGATCCCCGCAACTATGCGAGCCTCGTCATCATCGAGAGAAATCATCGAAATGCTTTCATCCGCTTCAGGATACTCATAATGGTAGCATTCGCGTCTGCCGTCGTCATGGACGACAATAACGAGCCTGTCTCCTCCCCTCGTTGTCATTTGAAATTTTTTTCCGATCCCTGGAAGATCGGTTTCTCGAATGGTCATATCTCCATCCTCCTTTGTCCTATTTCGTTTTTAGGCATAAGCAAACAGACCCTCAGACTCTCCTTTTTTTCAAAAAGAAGACATAGAGCTTGGGAGCAATGCCTGATCCTTTTATCTGAACGAAACGAATACGTACAAATGAACAACACAAATAAACCGTCTGGATTGAGCTAAAAAATGGCTGTAGGAACGGTTGACTTTGAAAAAATCAATTGGAGTGAACCCGAAATGATACTAAACGAAGAGAGAAGTAAACTTGATGGGGGATAAAATCTGCCGAATGAGACGGCGGGCAATCAGGGGTTGAAACGTAACGTGGGTTTCCGGAATAGCGCAGCGTAAGCCTTGACTCATGCTAATCAAGAGAAAAGAAAGTACGGAGAAGAACATACTCCAACGCATCGAATCCGAGGAAGCATTTTGTTTGCGCACAGTAGCCTTGCTCGTAAAATATTCTACCCCTTGTTGGACCGAGGTGCGTGCCGTTTCGCTTACGTTGGACTCTAAGCTTGGAGTAGGTGTAGCAAACAGCATGAATACAACGATTAAAATCAATGATAACCAACGATTGGACGAGGTATCGCGAGATAACATACACATTCACCTCCTTTTTCCTCGAATTTAACTTAATTATAGCATAAAACGGCCTTTTTTTCAAATTAGAGAACGGTTTCTTGCTTAGATTGTTATTACACCGAGAAACCGAAATAAGCTTAGCCGGAGCCAAAGCTCCTGAACTAAGCTGAATGTTGGTGTAGATATGTAGTCAATGATAGCATTAAATTTCGATATCAGATACGATGCTGTCTACGCGACCAACTTCTCTAATAAAAGCAGCGACTGCCTGGTGCTTCGGATTTGGACCGTATGCCTCGAGCGCAGCCTTGTCTTCGAAACGAACGGAAAGAACAACCTGATAGCCCTGATTTTTTTCAGAAAAGTTAATGCCTGCTTGCAAATCGACGACGCCGTTAAGTTCGCTTCTTAGTGCTTTAAAACGATCTACAACCTCTTGAAGCTGTGCTTGTGTCGTGCTTTCGCCGAATTTAACCAATACGATGTGATCGATCATCTTAAGTCCCCTTTTCATAAATCAATACGCTTCACTATACCATGTTAGCCCAGGTTTTGCTATATCTTCACCTGTCAATTCTGCTGTCATACGGATGAAATTCATTCAACGAAACAGGCCCATCTCATTGGTTGACGTAAACCCTAGAGACTCGTACAACGGTCTAGCTGCATCGGTCGCCCCTAGCCGGTATAGACGGACATTGTTCACAGCGAACCATGCCAGTACTTCGTTTGTCAGCGTGCGAGCAAAGCCTTTCCTTCGATAGGCAGGCTCTACATAAACGTCCGCTATAAAGCCGTAAACCTGCAGCTTGAGATAACGATATGGAGCATCATTGCGAATAAATCCGCCTGCGCATGCAATGACGCTTCCTTCCTGCTCAATAACAAAATGCTGTGCCGTGCCTGCTCGATACAGCTCCCTGTAATCCTCTGTGACCATCCGGTTAAAATCAGCGTGCAATCTTGGTGCCATCCCGGATTCTTCGAACATTTTGTACTTCAACTTCACAATTGCTGGGATTTCTTCTAGGTCTGCTTTTCTCGTTTCCATATGACTTTACCTCCAGTCACAGAGTACCTTCATGTAAATATACACATCGACAAACTCATCTGTCTTGGTTCTAAATGCCCCAAAAAGGGTTCCAGCTCGTTGAAAGCCCAATGACTCCCATAAACGGACCGAACCCGTATTGGAGGATACGACCGAATTGAATTGAAGCGCTCGATAGCCGAATTGCTTTGAGATTTCTATGGAATGTAAGCCGAGCATTTTACCAATCCCGCGGTTCCTGTAATCGCTGCGAACGGCATACAACGCATTAGCTACGTGAGAGCCTCTGCCCGATGCATTTTTATGCAGAATATAAAAGCCTGTCAAATCTCCGGTCTCATGGACAGCACAATAAACCGCATCCTGCCGCCGGATAATATCCTCTATTTTTTGTCTGTCAAACGGTTCAGTCCAATGAAAGCTCTCGCCCTCTTGTATCACTTCATTCCAAATGAATTGTACCGCATCGAGATCCTTCTCCACAAAAGCTCTAATATGAATATCCATATTGCATTTACAACGCTAAGTACTTGGAATCGTTTTTTTCCAGCCCTAAATAGTTCAAGAAGCGAATCAGCTCCATCTCCCAGAACTCCCACGTATGCCCGAAGCCTTCCGCCTCATGGTATTCATAATCGTACGTATTGCCTTCCAGCCCCACAAAGAAATCTCTTACCAGCTCATTCAAATCCAACCACGGGTCGAGACTTCCGCAAGCATGATATACTCTAGGCAACGGAGTACTCTTCTTGAGGGCTTCTTTGCCTAAATGCTGCAGATCATTTTTCGTCCCTCTCATATCGCCGTCTCCGAATAAAATAATCCGGTCAAGAGCCTTGCGGGAGCCATCGTTAACAAAAGGCACATCCGTCTTGTCGCCTGCCGAGAACGCCCCAATAGCCCCGTACAGATCAGGCCTGGAAAGACCCGCTTTTAAGCATCCATAGCCCCCGTTAGAGAAGCCGGAAATCATATTGTCTTCCCGTGCTTCAGATAAGCGAGGAAACAAGTGGCGAAGATTGAGCGGAAGCTCCTCCGTCAAGTAAGTCAAAAACCGGCCGCCATGAGCCATATCGGTAAAACAAGAATGAAGTCCTCCCGGTACAATGAGCGCTAAGCCATACTCCATTGCATAGCGTTCTGCATTCCCCATTCTCAGCCACGCAGATTCGTCACCTGAACCTCCATGCAAGAGCCACAGTACCTTCAGCTTGCCATCTCCCGAATAAGGACGCTTCTCTTGAGGAAGCACGACATTAACCGTCATTTCCATACCTAGTGCTTCAGAGAAAAAATGCGTTTCGAATAAAGCCATACTTATCCCCTCCTCAATCCACGTTTGTTTTACGCAAGGGCAGCCAGTGAAGCACACGTTCAATACATGTATCCCAGTGGCCCCATGAATGATCCCCCGGACCATCCTCATAAGTGAGGGGCAGCCCAAGCTCCCTAGCGTGGTCTCTGAATCGCACATTACTGTCATATAAGAAATCCTCCGTGCCGCACCACATATATAAATCAGGACGTGGCTGCTCGGATTGCGAAAGATTTTTAGCCGCTGTAAAAAGATCGTTGACGCTCCCTCGAACCGACTCTTTGTTTCCAAAAATGTCGGCGGCAAGATTTGGCGATAATCGGTCATACATATAGACAGCATCCAGTGCACCCGAAAACGATGCGACAGCACGGTACTTGTCCGACGCCAAAAGCCCCGCTTTCATTGCGCCGTAGCCGCCCATGGACAAGCCGGCGATAAATCTGTCCTCTTTGGAGCTTGATAACCGGAACTGTCTCTCGCAAAACTCCGGAAGCTCTTCTGTAATGAATTGAAAATAATCCCTGCCTCTTGCCATATCCGTATACCAGCCCAGATGTCCAGCAGGCATGACAACCGCAAGCGGCAAACGTTCTACGTACCTTTCAATGCTGGTTCGTCTCAACCATGCGGTATGATCGTCACTCATCCCATGTAATAAATAGAGTGTTTGGTAAGGACCCGGGTCCTTCACCTTACGTGATCCTCCAGCCACATGCTGCGGCAGAAGAACCTCCATCGGTACAGGCATTCTCAGCGTTTCAGAATGATAATGCATATGAAGCCAAGCCATTTGTATACCTCCTTTTCTCACTACAACTTCCATTTAGTAGTAATTCTTCTTGCTGTTGAAATGTCCTTTTTTCCATCTAAAAAACCGTTTGATTGACGTCGAGTATGCTGAGAAACCCATGAAAATTCAGATGTCCAATTATACTACGGTGGGGTATCCCCTTTACATGAGAGCAAGCGTACACTACTATGAGTATGACTGGCTTTTTATTCCAATTAAAAGTGGAGTTAAATGGAATGTCAGTATCGAATTCTACGCATTGGAAATTCATAAACACTATGTATCTTTTAATAGTAACTGTACATGATGAATAAAATAACTGTTTTTCTTCAATCTAACACGGAAAAAGGATGACAAATTCAATGAACAACCTAACGAAATTTAAAATTAAAAAACCGGCAAATGAAGTATTCGAAGCATTTGTCGATCCTTCAAAAATCGGGAACTTTTGGTTTACTTCCAGCTCGGAGAAATGGGAGCAGGGCAAGACGATTACATTGATTTATGAAGAATACAACGCAAAAGGGAATATTGAAGTACTGGAAATCGATACTAATAAGAAGATTGTATTTCAATGGGGTTCAGAAGGAAATGTAGTTACAATACATCTCAAGGAATTGGATCATTCCGCAACCATAATCGAGGTTAACGAGGAAGGCTTTAATGAACAGGATGATGACCTATTAAATAATATGATTGGCAATAAAGAGGGCTGGGTTTTTGTTTTGTCCTGTTTAAAAGGTTATCTGGAATTTGGAATTAATGATTTGAGAACAGGATTAGTGAAGGATTAATTGAACAAACTCAGTTCTTTCTCTATCGTTTTAATAAAAATAGCGGCAGCCAAGGACTATTCCCGAGATCCTAAGCTGCCGCTCCGTCTATATATGTATGCGTTATTGATATGGTTGATTCTCCTGATCTTGCTCCTGATCTGCTTTCTTCCGTTTGATAAACAAGGTCATCAATGCTGTGAAGACTAATCCGCCAATGAATCCGCCTAAGTGAGCGTAAATGTCCACATTCGGTATAACGACGGAATAGATGAACCCAATGATAACAATAATTCTTATGGTTTGCTTGGTTTGATAATCGATCAGATCCTTACGGAACACAGATAAATACAAGTAAGCAGCGTACACGCCATAGATCGCCCCTGATGCCCCTGCACCAATATAATAATCTTTGTGCAGCCATGCGCTGACTATATTACCGGCAATACCGCTCAAAAGATAAAATATCGCATACCGAAACGAGCCAAGCATCCTCTCAAGCGGAGCGGCAAACACATAAATCGCGAAGCTGTTAAACAGTAAATGCTCAAAACCGATGTGAACGAAGATAGACGATACATATCTCCATAGCTCCGGCTCCATGCGTGGAAGATCGAACATCGCCCCGAACCTTATTAAGGTTGAATTATCTTTGGATGAGCCGTATATCGTCATCCCGGCCATCACAAGCAATTGAATAACCAATATGGCAGTATTGACCGGGTACAACCGTATATACTGTTTCAAGCTCTCTGTTCTGCTAAACACAGTTCCCCTTCCCTTCTGCTCTGTTTACATTGTTTCTTCTATTATAGCTTAGTTCCAGCATGGATACACGGTATAGTAATGGGGACTGACATAAAAAAGCTTAGTAAGCAGTCAACAACTGACCTACTAAGCCTTATTAGAATTTATTTCGTTACATTCACCGTTATCTTCTCGCTAGAAACAGCTCCCGCATCGTTGATGAGTTCTCCTACATATTGATAGGTTCCAGGCTGTTTCCCCTTAATTACGGTTATTGCAGACTGAGCGGCAGGTGTTGCCGATACAAGATTTTGCGTGTCGATCAACACACCATTTTCGTACAACTTATAAGTTTTGCCGTTAGTTCCCCACCACATATTCATTTGTACATCGTAGCTGCCGTCACCATCCCAGTTATTATGAGACAATACAGGCTTAGCAGGAACCGCTTGATTGACTTGTACGGTAACCGGTTCACAAGTCGTCGTGCCGTGACGATTGATTAGCTCGCAAGTATACTTGTAAGATCCGTTAGGTTTTCCCTGGACGAGAGTAGAGGCAGTCTGAGCATTCGGTGATTGATCCGCAAGTGTCTTCACATCGATCAATTTGCCGTTTTCGTACAGCTTGTAGACTGTACCGTTGCTGCCCCACCACATATTCATCGTAATCTTGTATTCACCGTCCTGGAGGCCAGTATCATAGCCATTATCGCTGGAAAGCACTCCTTTACCGGGTAAACTTGATGCAGGGCCATCAGGTATTTGAATTGTTATAGCCCGTTGTGCAGATATACCGGAGCCATCAGCCACCGCTGCTTTAACTACAACTGCTCCTGGCGCCAGCGCTTGAAGAACTCCTTCAGCATCTATCGTAGCTAGTGCAGTCGAAGCTCCATCAGGTGACTGAACGGTCCAGATGACGGATTTATTAGAAGCTGCGTCCGGTTTCACTTGCGCGTTCAGCTTCAGGCTTTGTCCGGCATCCACCTCATTTACTGGAGAAGTTATCGAAATTTCGGTTGCTTTTAGCGGAACGCGGTTAATATGCGGCACTGGAGGCTCCGCCATGCCATCCCCCAAATAAAAGCTCGGATGAGGAGGTTGGTTATAACCCACATTTTGCCACGCAATAGACAAGCGATACTCTGGATCGTCTAGCAGTGTGTACAGTCGATGCGATGTAATATCTGTCGTTGTATAAATGCGAAGAGCACTGCTATCATCCGTACGCCAGATCGCTTCCTCTCTCCAATCACCGAACAAGTCCGCCTGCAAAGACGGGTTTCCTTTAGTAGTGTTATTGGAGTTAGTCCCCGTTGCTGTTAGTACATTTATGGATTTACTGTTCGTATAATCCCACTTATCTATTTTGCCTATACCTATCGGATCCGTCCACTGGTGATCCAGCAGCTCGCGAAGCAAATCGCCATCCCACCAAATCCCAAAGTTTACCGAAGGTCTGGATGAGCTAATCTTCTCGCCTTTTGTGTTATAAACACCGCCTGCGTCACCTGTCGCCCACATTTCTTCACCAAGATAACGTGGATCGATGTCTCCGGACATCCCTCTTCCTACATCGTAGTTTGTCGGAACACCCCAGATGAGCTCACCTGTCTCCGCATCGCGGAATTCAAGCCCTGCAGGATTCGGATATTCCTCATGCACTCCGAAATATTCCATTCCTGGACGACTCGGATCCAGATCCCCTAGATGCATTGCATCTCCATGACCAAGACCGGTCGAGTACAATATTTTCCCATTATCATCGATGGCCATAGCACCGTAAGTAATCTCGTCTTTACCGTCATGATCTACGTCCGCGACGGAAAGATTATGATTTCCTTGCCCTGTATATTTGGCATTCTCGGCATCATTCGTATCGAATTTCCACAGCTTGGTCAGCTTACCATCCCGCCAATTGTAGGCCACTAGCACAGTACGAGTATAGTATCCGCGTGCCATGACAAGACTTGGCCGTTCACCATCCAAGTAAGCGATTGCCGCCAAAAACCTGTCGACACGATTACCGTAACTGTCTCCCCAGCTTGATACACTGCCGCGTGGCGGATCATAGTCGGTTGTAAACATTGCTTTTCCTGTCAGTCCGTTAAAAATAGTCAAGTACTCAGGACCACTTAAAATATACCCGCTTGAGTTGCGATAATCCGCATTGGCATTCCCGATGACCTGACCTGTGCCGTCTACCGTTCCGTCCGCTGTCTTGAAGGCTACCTCCGCCTTGCCGTCACCATCCAGATCATAGACCATAAATTGAGTATAATGTGCTCCCGCCCGGATATTTCTCCCCAAATCAATACGCCACAGAAGCGTTCCATCCAGTTTATAAGCATCAATGAACACATTGCCGGTATAACCCGATAGTGAGTTATCTTTGGAGTTGGACGGATCCCATTTAAGGATTAATTCGTATTTCCCATCACCGTCCAGATCTCCGATACTGGCATCGTTTGCGTTATATGTGTACTTTTCACCGGAAGGCGTTACACCATCAGCCGGTTTTTGCAAAGGAACATCCAAATATTTCGTATTCCAAACGCTGAATTCTTCACCTTGAGTTTCTTCTTTACCGTTCCTTACTGCTCGAATCTCATATTTGGAATCTTGCGTACCTGCAGCATCTAAGTAATTTGTGCTGTCTGCTATAGGCGATGCATTCACCTTTTGACCGTTTCGATACAGATTGAAGGTCGTCGATTTATCATCTGTACCAAACAAACGCCATCCCGTGTATACACCACCTTCTACTTTTACAGCGACCGGGCTGCGGTCCAAGCTCTCCATCTGACGATTCAAGATTGTCATCACAGGTACCGCCAACACCTCTGATCGGTTGGATAAGCCACCGGAATTGACAGCCGCGACCTGATAGTAGTAAGGCATTGTTGTGAAAACATCATGATCAACATATGATGCTTCTGTAGTCGTACCTGCAAGGATAAATGGCCCCTGTGCGCTCTTGGAGCGATACACGTTATATTGAAGTGCCTGTTCAACAGCATTCCAACGAATGGTGAGCTGATCCTTAGCGGCATTGGCTACATTCAGACCGGTAGGTGCTGCGGGTGCAGCAACAGAGCGATCCAATACGGCAACCGTAATCGGACTGCTGGCTGCTGATTCGATATTTTTCTGCATCAGCTGCGTCACTTGATATTGGTATGTACTGCCGAGCTGTACTGTACTGTCAGTATAAGAGGTTCCTGAGCTGCCACCGATTTTAGTAAAGTCACTGCCTCCTTCGCCCATTCGGTAAATATTATAGCCTGTCGCACCATAAACAGCTTCCCATAACAAACTAACGGACGATTTGGGATAGTAAGTAACGGCGGATACCGTCAAACCCGTCGGAGCTTTCTTCGGGGTTATTTCGATAGCATTCACACGTCCGTCCTTACTGAATTGAAAATTCATTTGACCGTCTGTGAGCTGAACGGTTTTTGTCAGCTCGGCATAATTCCCTGTACTCGAAGAAAGAGATTCTGTGGAAGCGCCTTCAATTTTGACATCCGTTTTATTAGAAGCGATAGCATCCCCTGCGATAATACGTACAGAATATTCGCCATTGGGCAGATCCACCATAAAACTAAAATCCGAAGAAAGGACAAAATCCCTTAATAAAGGATCAGCCGTGCCACGATCACGGTTATTCACAGCTTTATTCAAGCCGTATCCTTTTGCGGCACTATAGACTAACGAGCTGGAAACCTGAGTATAGCCTTCAGCTACAGGACTGCTATCAGAACCAAAGTCGAATTTAGAACCGGATGGGCTCGTAGAGGATGCTGCTGCAGCTTGTCCAATCCCGATATTGCCAATCCCAGCGAACATGGATACCGTTAGTGTCACAACCATAAGTGAGGACAATTTTCTTCTTAAAGATTGCAATGTATCTCCTCCTCAAAAATCTTTGTACAAGCTGAGCTTGTAGTTTTATAAACTTTAGGTCTGCTTACCTAATTGAATGTAGGCTCGCAATCAGTTGTGTTTCCTCCCTCGCTTTCCCCTTCATCTGGATAATCGTTGTCATATATCATTTCTTCATGATAGCGGTTACATAATAGCACAGGTACATGCTGGAATCTTTATAAGCTTTTGCTGATTTTATTGAAAAATTTATTTTTTTTGTCAATCTAATCAAAGTATATACCTAACCATTTCTATAACAGCCCCAGCTCGGGAGTAATTGCCTATAAACATATTAGATTGTATCCGTCGAGGACCTTCTAGGTATTACGGACCATAAAGTAGCGTGAAACAAAGGAAAACGGCGGCTTTGATTTGTTATTTTCAAAACCGCCGCTTGGTCTTGCCGCTATTGCATTGTCATTCAATGTAAAGTAAGTATTTACATATTTACATGTGTTCTCTTATATAAAACTGGTAATGCCGCTGCTATAAGGATCATACCCATAACAGCGGGTGCGGCATGACCAAGTGATACATAGATTTGGCCTCCAATGATAGGCCCAATCATTCTTGCTAAAGCCTGAATAGATTGGCTGCCTCCTTGAATCCTTCCTTGTTCACTAGAATCGACAGACTTGGAGAGCATCCCATTGAATGAAGGCCCAAAGATCGAATCACCAAAACCAAATATAAACATTCCAGCGATAAAAAGAGGATAGAATGAGAACAAAGCCGAGGCTGCAATAAGACTGTAGCCTATAATCTCCGAAACCATTCCAAGAATTGCTATCTGTTTATCATTCAGTTTTGTCAACAGCTTTGGCATTATGAAACCTTGTGAAATGATGTCTTGGACGCCCATAATGGAAAACATAAGTCCGATTAGTGCAGGCTTCCAACTGAAAGTATCCATTGTAAATTGTGAAAAAACTGCCTGTAAAGATCCGTTGGGAATCCAAAGTAAGAACGCTGAGATAAGCAGCCTTTTTAAGTTTTTCATGGAAAGCAGATTTGCAAGCTGTGAAAATGGATTCAGTCTTACAAAGGTAATCTCTTTCAATCTATTATTCTTGTCAAGACTCTCAGGCATAAAATAGAATCCATAAACAACATTCAACAAAGTTATTATTGCTCCAAAATACATAGGTACAGAATAGCCAAACTTAGCAAGTAATCCGCCTAGAGTCGGGCCAATGACGGTGCCTACACCTACTACCGCACTCACCCATCCAAAGTATTTGGTTCTCTGTTCCGAAGGAATGATATCCGCAAAATATGCGAAAATCGTGCCTATGCTCCCGCCTGTTATACCTTCTATTATACGCCCAACAAATAGGACCCATAGAGCTCCTCCTATGCCAAAAACGAAGTATCCGATTGCAGAACCCAAAAGGCACACTAAGAGCAATGGACGACGGCCATATTTGTCGCTCAAAGCTCCAAGAACGGGTGCCGCAAAAAACACGCAGAATGCATAAACAGAGGTCAGCAGAGTAACAACTATAGCTTGTTCTCCTGGATTTCTTGTATAGGGCTGCACTAAGAATGGGACGACAGGTGCTATGATACTGAAGCCTATTCCGCAAAGAAACACAGAGATAAGACCGAATATTAAAGCGTGTTTATCTACGGTTTGTTCTGTGTTCTGTTCACTGTGCGATCTAAATATGGACATATAAATTCTCTCCTCAAAAATTATCATTTTGTTTCCTTGTCAACAAATAATAACTTTTATTTTGTTTCCTTGTCAACAAATTAATAGCAATAAAAATGCAGCCCGTTCTCAATAGAGCCCGGCTGCCTGTGGTTTCATTTTCACTATTCAAATTTATTCCGACTTAATATCTATACCCAGTTTCTTTATTTCTGCATCCAAGTGCCTATTATACTTTTCCACGAAGCTAAGCATACTGTCAAACTGTTCCTCGGTTACCTGCTCAAATACGGCTGTATCCCGAGCTTGAAACTCTTTGTGCAGGTCATCATGGATTTTATAAATTACTTTACCTTGCTCTGTAAGCCTAAAATAGATTTCTTTCTTGTTATCCGACTTCTGGTAGCTTTCGATAAGGCCTTTTTTTACGAGCTTCTTAGTTAGTTTACTTATAGCACCGCGAGTCATATAAAAAGACTCCGCAAGTTTTGTCACGTTGGAATCTACATTTCTTTCAATGTATTCGATGCAATGTACTTCAGAAGGCTTATAACCCTTAAGTCTGTCTTCCATCTTATCCTTATTAAGCCAAACCATCTTGTTATATAAGTCCCTGAAACCCATTATGACCTGTTCTTCTTTGTTCATGGCCTGTCCTCCCACAAGTAGGTGTGCGGAGATCATTTCTCTTTTCTCTTCTCCGTCCGTCTTATCTCGGTAACGAAACATTACCATTTTCCCGTCATACTCTTCTTTTCGGCTAACCGCTATCGCCGGTCTTCTCATACCTCTACCTTACCAAAAACAAAAACAGAGTGGTAGTCCTGCTCCCACCCCGAAAATTTATAAATTCTATAATGTTAAAAAAAGAGCTGTCCTGATTGACAGCTCTTTCGCCTTATTTTATTCTACTGATCTATTGATGAATTAGGTTTAGGTACGTTATTTTCCTTACCGCTACCTTGACCTTGGTTATTGCTTTCGTTATTACCTTGGTTTTCGGTTGGACCATGGTTTTGATTATTATTTTGACTGCCATTGCCTTGGCCTTGGCTTCCGTTACCTTGTCCACTACCTGGGCCTTGCTTCATATTGCCGCCTTTACCTTGCTCGCTGCCGGGGCCTTGCTTCATATTACCGCCTTTACCTTGTCCTTCCTCTGGGGCTTGGTTCTCACTTTTCCCTTTTCCACCCTTAAACCAGCCGCCTTTCCCCTTGCTCTCACCCTGTCCCTTGTTCTCGCCCTGTCCTTGGCCTCCGCCTTGTCCTTGGCCTCCGCCTTGTCCCTTACCTCCGCCTTGTCCTTGGCCTCCACCTTGTCCTTGGCCTCC
>NZ_KK366025.1:41394-300359 GCF_000686845.1 Paenibacillus sp. UNC451MF
TGTCCTTGGCCTCCGCCTTGTCCTTGGCCTCCGCCTTGTCCCTTACCTCCGCCTGGTCCATGGCCAGCACCTGGCCCTTGGCCTTCTCCGGCTCCTTGGCCAACACCTGGTCCCTTACCTCCGCCAGGCCCATGGCCAACACCTGGTCCTTTACCCTCACCTGGTCCTTTACCCTCGCCTGGTCCATGGCCAGCACCTGGCCCTTTACCCTCGCCTGGTCCATGGCCAGCACCCGGTCCTTTACCCTCACCAGGTCCATGACCACCTTTGCCCTTGCCACCTTCAGGTCCTTGCTGCTGTGGCAGGTTCTTCAGCTTACTATAAGAATAAGTAATGGACTCTAGCGTCCGATCATCCACTGATCCTGTTACAGGTAGCCCATGCTTTTTCTGAAAATACTTTACCCCTTGAACTGTCGCTTCATTGTAGTAACCGTTGATTTCTCCTGAATAACTACCGAGGGACTTCAGCATTCCCTGGATAACAAATACTTCGGGTCCCGATGCGTCTTTACCTACAGCCAATATTGTACTAGGAACCCACATTAGAAGCATGATAGCTAGCAGAGCAACACCTACGTATCTCCCTGCGCTTTTGCCAATTGAAGCGATTTTCCACAATAATTCCTTCACGAAACAGGCACCTTCCTTTTGCTTATATGTTTTAATTTTCAGCGTCTTTACTATGCCATTTTCTCGTGAATATTATGATGGGCTTAACACTATAAAATTACAGCCAGTTATATAGGCAACTGCTGTTACCAGCAATAAAAACGGACCTGCATAAGCAGCTCCGTTTTGTGTATCCTATGAAAGATTATTAAGAAAATTTTCTATTTCTTCACGAGAAGGAATCGATGCTTGCGCCCCAGCCCGAGAAACAGCAATAGCTGAAGCGGCAGATGCGAACTGGAGACTGTCCTCCAAGCTTCGTCCATCCAAGTATGAAGCCATAAAGCTACCTATGAAAGTATCCCCGGCTGCCGTCGTATCAACTGCCTTCACCCGGTACGCTGGTTGATTCACCATCATACCTTCACGATTCGCATAAATGCAACCCTTCTCCCCTAGTGTCAAAAGCACAGCTGTAGCTCCCTGCTCAATGATAGCATCGATGGCTTGTTTATAGGACTCATCCTGTTCTACAGGGACACCAGTCAACTGCTCCGCTTCGCTTTCATTCACAACGACGAGATCAATTAAGGTCCATACATCTTTAGGAACGGGTGCTACTGGGGCAGGATTGTAGCAGATAAACACACCACGTTGACGAGCTTCCTTCATGGCCTGCACCGTTGTTTCCCACGGAATTTCGTTTTGTAATAGCATTCCTCTCACACCCTCAAGCGCTTGCGAGGCTTCAATCAGGTCATTAGCCGTGAATTGGCCGTTTGCCCCTTCTGATAAAATGATATGATTCTCAGCCCCATCATCGACATTGATATATGCGATTCCAGAACCGGTAGACTTTTTCAATACATAATTCGTATGTACACCCTTAGCTTCCAGTGATTCAATAAGCTTCGGTCCGTATGCATCCTCCCCAACAGCTCCAGCCAATGTCACATCCGCACCCGCCATAGCGGCTGCAACCGCTTGATTCGCCCCTTTACCACCAGGAAAATACGCCGTGCTCAGACCTTTCACCGTCTCCCCTGGAACAGGCAGCTTTGTAACATGAGTCACAATATCCATATTAATGCTTCCTACAACTAACAGCTTTGTCATAACAACCTCCAAGTAATTCTAAAAATGCACCTCAAAAGAAGTCCTACTTATTAGGACATATCACATCTTATTGTACCATCAGAAGAAGCCATGACAAAAGAGAGCATCTTCAAAGCCTATAAGCTTGAAAAAAGAACAGCCTTCCGACTGTTCAGATTGTCAAGAAACCTGTTTCTTAACAGACCCAACAGACTTCCGGCTGCTCTTCAACCTTATCATGCTTTATGAGATATTCCCGAACCAGTGGAAGAACCGCTATCAAGTTCCTTTTCCCGACGAAGAATCTCGTCCATGGACGTATTCAGCGCAGCTTGAGGACCAGGGAAATGATTTTTGTAATATGCGAAATCCATAATAATAAGAACAACCAGCATGGCCGCCAAAGCATAACCCGCTGTCTCATTTGGAGGAATGACCATCATAATGCAAATAAACACAATCCATATAAGCGCAACGATAGAGATGGCATCACTGTATTTTCCGAGATTCCATGGTCCGAGATGTTTCTCCTGGAATCTCCCGCTTGCCTTGGCTCTTAGCTTCAACCAAATGGGAATACCGTACGCTACATATAAGCCCACAACGCTGACAGCCGTAAGGAATGCTATGGTCGTATATTTGGCATCAGGATTAACAAGCTTAATGATATAATCTACAAAAGCAAGAAGGAATGAGAGCACGATGGCAAGCCAAATGGCTTTTGCCGGGGTACGAAACTTTTTGGAAATTTGTGCCCACTGCCTACTGAACGGCATGCCCTTGTCCCGGGAAAAAGCGTACATCATTCGAGAGAACGAAGTGATAGAAGAAAGACCGCAGAACCACATCGCGGCTGTAACCAGCCAAAGAACGACAGAACCGAACGTACCGCCAAGCGCCTGACTGATGACGTAAATAAAGGCATTTTCAGAGCCGGCCGCTGCTCCGGCATCCTTGATCGAGAGTGTAACGAAAGCCAGCATGAGGAAACCGATAACGAAAGAGTAAGCAACTGAGGTAAAAATTCCCCAAGGCGCACGAACGCGAGGATTAATCGTCTCTTCAATGGTATGTGCGGAAGCATCATAGCCCGTAAACGTCCACTGCGCCTGGAGAAGCCCTATTAAGAATGCGAACATGTACGGTTTATCAGAGAACGTTTCGCCAACTTTAAACAAGTAGTCTACTCCGTTCAATCCCCCTTTGGTGAAAAAAGCTAGGGAAACGACCAGCACTGCAACTATGATGATATGGTACCATGCGGAGAAATCATTTAATTTTGCTACAATACGTATCCCCATGTGATTAAGAATGCCGTGGGTCAGAAGGATAACCGTAAATGCGATCAGAACGGATGTGTTATCTGACGTATAGCCGAATACACTGCCCAGCAGCGGGTCTGCGAACAAGGCGACCGAATAATCAATCCCCGCAACGATCCCAATTTGCCCAATCAGATTAATCCAGGCGGTATACCAGCCCCAGCGTTTGTTTTTAAGAATAGCAGCCCAGTGGTACAATGCCCCTGCCGTAGGAATTGCCGATGCCAGCTCAGCCATTGCTGCAGCCACGAACATAACGAACAGTGCAACAATCGGCCAACCAAAGCCCATCATGCCTGCTCCGCCGTAAGTCAATCCATGTCCGTATAATGAAACGGCACCTGTAAGAATGGAAATAATGGAGAATGAAATGGCAAAGTTAGAAAAACCACCCATACTGCGAAGAAGCTCCTGTGCGTAACCGAACTTGTTCAAATCTTGTTTGTCCTTATCGTGATGATGAGATTGTGCACTCATGGATTCAACCTCCTCCAAAGGATAACGAGCCATAGTTACTTCCAGTTAACGAGAGAGATCACTTTCCTAAGAAGCTCTCGTGTTCACTTTCCTTGTAATTGCGGATACTGTTGTTAGCAATGCGGACGACGCTCAGTGCAAACAAGCATGTAACTAATATAATAACAATCCCTATAAAAGTGGACATGTGGGTCACCTCCTTAAAGTAGATTGTATGTAAAACCAGCATTTTAAGCCTATAGCTCCATGTTGACGCCGCTGGCCTGCTGCTCAAGCATTTTTTTCAGCAAAGTTCCGATATGTGCTCCCGCTTCAACGGGCGGTGTTCCGCCACGATGAATATTGGATATGACAGTTCTCTCACTCTCCACAGTCCCTTTGCGCGGTCGATAGCACATGTAGGCACTCATTGATTTGGACGAAACAAGACCTGGCCTTTCTCCTATCAACAGTACTAGCACTTCCGGCTGCAAAAGTTCTCCGATATGGTCCATCACCGCGACTCTTCCGCCCCGGACGAAGAAAGGCGTGCCTGCGCTCAATCCGTAAGAGGCAATGGAATCAAGCAAGGAAGGATATACATCCGGTAGGTTGGCATCAATAGCATTTGCGCTTAAGCCATCCGAGATAACGACTTGTACCTGAGGGTTCATTTTACATTTGGTACGAATGAGATTTACCCCCTGAGGAATAATAACTCGCCCCCTGTCCGGCCTTTTCAAATAGTTATCCGTATTTTCATAATGCGTCTCAACCTGAAACAAACCGAATGACTCCAGCAGTAACGGGCTAACTTCGCCATAGATGGAGTCTACGGCTGCTGCATGATCGCATCGGAATTTTAGCATTTCTTTAGTTAATGGCCTTGTACCCGTACGCCAAACACCGAGTCTAGAGGGGGTGCTGGACAACAGCTCTCCAATTCCCTCTTTCCACCTGGGTTGAGGAATATGGGATCCGACTACTTCATCATCAGCACGACCGGCAAACCCCGTCACTTCGGTGTCTACAGGTTCCTTCGTGTCAGGTCTGCCGTTCAGCGTGTCATCCCTACTAGAAGCAAGGCCATCTCTTGGGGGAGCTATCTCTTCCAGAAGCTTCCTTTTCTCTAGCTGGGCCATGACCTGATCGACCAACTGTTCCAACGGAATCGTTCGGTTCATCGCACTGCTCCTTCCTCCTGACTTGTTACCTCTACTACATGAAAATCGTCGGGTCACCTGCTATCGAAGTCAGTTTGCCATTTTCCATAATCCCCATTCGCTCCAGCCATCGCTCAAACTCAGGAGCTGGCCGAAGCCCCAACATCTCTCGTAGTGTCGCGATATCATGATAGCTGGTTGATTGATAATTCAGCATGCAGTCGTCAGCCATCGGAACGCCAATAATGTAATTGACGCCTGCAGCAGCCAGCAGTACAGCCAAATTATCCATATCATTCTGATCGGCCTTCATATGATTCGTGTAGCACACATCGACTCCCATCGGCAGCTGCTGAAGCTTGCCCATGAAATGATCTTCCAGTCCGGCGCGAATCACCTGCTTGGCATCATACAAGTATTCAGGTCCTATAAACCCGACAACCGTATTCACAATAAACGGTTTATATCTCCGAGCCAAGCCATAGCAGCGGGATTCAAGTGTCACTTGATCGATCCCATGATGCGCCTCTGCAGACAGCTCTGAGCCTTGGCCCGTTTCAAAATACCACAGATTCGGTCCCGTGCCCGTACCTTCTCTTCGAATCAGCTCGTCGGCCTCATCCAGCAGCTCGATATGGATGCCGAAAGCTTTATTACCATCCTCGGAGCCTGCCAAGCTTTGGAATACCAGATCCGCAGGCGCTCCTTGGCGAATCGCTCTCATCTGCGTTTTGACATGGGCAAGCACACAGTTTTGTGTTGGGATCTGCCACTTCCCCATGACCTCTTTGGTCTCAAGCAATATATCCTTCACACTCTCCGCCGTGTCGATGACGGGATTAATCCCCAGAACCGCATCGCCAATTCCATAGCTTAAAGCTTCAAACAAGGAGGCTTTGATTCCCTGGATATTGTCTGTCGGATGATTCGGCTGTGCGCGCCCTGCAAGTACACCCTTCTGGCCAATGGTGATGTTGCAATGACTGGTCACCTCCATCTTCGAGGCTGCTTGAATCAAATCTAGATTGCTCATCAGCTTTGCGGCTGCTGCAACCATTTCACTCGTTAGCCCCCTGCTGATACGGTGGATTTCGCTGTTGCCCGTTTCCTGCCGCAGCAAATATTCACGAAGCTCCGCTATAGTCCAGCCTCGTATCTCAGCAAAAATCTTCTCATTCACAGCCTCTTCAATAACCCTGGACACCTCATCGGTTTCAGGAGGAAGCAGCGGATGGTTACGAATGTCAGCAAGCGTCAGATCCGACAATACCAGCTTGGCTGCCATTCTCTCTTTGGCATCCTGAGCGGCGATTCCGGCCAGCTGGTCGCCTGACTTCTCTTCGTTCGCCTTAGCGAACACTTCCTTCAAATCTTTAAATTGAAATACAGAACCTTGCAAACCAACCTTCAGCCTCAAAGCCTCTACCTCCTGTTCCCGCCGTGAAATGCTAAAGTTTTGACCACCACCGGGATCATAATGCCTCCAATCGGCTCCCCCAGATCGATATAATCGCCATGCTCTACCCTAATTTGGTCAATGCAAATGACCTTAGGCCAATCACCGCATCGCCGGGCAATGGATTGCCCCAAAGCTTTGGCGACATCATTGACACAGATGACAATGATCACACCGCTCGCGGGAAAAAACCTTCTATAGCCTTCAACGATCAGTGTTGATATGTTCTGTAGTGATGCATAGCTCCAGTGCTTCAGAGCAGGAAGAGCAAATGCGACCGAAGCATTTATCGCTTCCTCCCTTTCATACAAGCTCGAAGAAATACGCATCACTTGAACAACAGCTCGTTCCAGAAGCTCGGGTCGCTCTACGACATCTTCTGTTAGATCAATCTTCATCACAGGCATGTTGCGTATCGGCAGCAGCGACGCGTCCAAATGAACAGTGGCTCCGCTGATTTCCGTACTCTGCATTCCTGCTCCAATGACAGTCGCCCTCACCGTTTCTTCAGCTTGAATCATCTGTAGCGCTGCGATATCCATCCAATCTTGAAGCGCGTGCGCAAGCAGCGGTCCGATATCACCATGGATCGCAATCTGATCCATCGTCGTTGGCTTAGGCTGAGTCATCAGCTTGCCGATGCCCCCTGAGATCATCCATTCTTCAATGGCCGGAACGTCTCCTAACGGGTGACCCAGCAACAGCCTGCTCGCCGTCCCCTCCAGACTGCCATCCATCGAGTGACATAACATATGAAGCATATCCCGGCACATGGCCGTACATATTTGCTGCAACTGCTCATAGCTCACGGTTTGACCCGCTTTCAGCTTATAGCCTTTGCCTTCTAACCATGGCCGCAATGAATCGGAGATAGCTGTGATGGTCCCTAGATTATTGACTTGAATTAATCTGCCGCCGATATGAAAGGTCACTGTTCCAGCCAGCTTGCCTCTATGAAAAACCGCCGTATTGGCCGTGCCGCCTCCGATATCGATATTAGCGACCGCTCCGCGGATTTGCATGGAGCGCCTTTCCGCACCGGCTCCTTTCCCTGCTAATAACCCTTCAAGATCTGCTCCTGCCGTAGCTACGACAAAATCACCTGAACGCTCTGCAAGCAAATGGACGATTTGTCTTGCATTCGCTTTATTGGCCGTTTCTCCAGTGATGATGACGGCACCCGATTTCAGCTCGTTCGGTTGTACTTCAGCACGCGCATAATCTGCTACAAGCAGCTCCCCGATCCGTTCAGCATCGACCTCATCGGCATTTTTCAAGGGAGTACTGTATATAGGGCTTGCATATAACAGCTCTCTCTCCACAATGTCATATCTGGGAAGACTCAGAGATCCCGAGGTTCGCGCGAGTCTTAAACGGCTGATGATCATTTTGGTTGTACTGGTTCCGATATCAATTCCTACACTGGTGATCCACGGGTCATCTTTACGGCTATCCATGATTTCACCCATTTCTTGCCGTCATAAAGCCTGCCTCTGGACCGTCAGCCAGCAGCTGCTCTGCCAGCTTGCCCAAAGTTATCCGCGACGCCATGCTAGCCTCACGCAATCTGCGGTAAGCTTCTTCCTCTTCTAGTGCATAAGCCTTCATAAGCATCCCTTTTACCTTTTCAATGCGTTTGCGGTCTTCAAGCGATTGCTTTAATTCCTCGAGGTCCTTCTTCAAACCGTCAATTCTCTCCTTCTGACTCAAAGCAATCTCGACTGCAGGAATCAAGTCCTCCTCGGAGACAGGCTTCACAAGATAGGCAGCAACTCCTGCGCTTCTTGCATCCTTCACGAGCTCCTTCTGACTGTAAGCGGTTAGCAGCAGCACGGATGTATCCTGCATTCTTCGGATAATCTGGGTGGCCTTAATCCCGTTCATCACCGGCATTTTCACATCCATGATGACAAGATCCGGCTTCAGTCTGGCAACGAGCGCTACAGCCTCTTCCCCGTTCTTCGCCTCCCCCGCTACTGTGTAGCCTTCTTCCTCCAGCATTTCACGGATATCCATACGAATAATCGGATCATCATCTACAACGACAATGGAGTTTTTCATAGCTGCAGCCCCCTCAACTATGGTTTGGATAGCGGAAATGTGAGCAGAACCTCCGTCCCCTTCTCGTCCGACGTGATATTAAGAATGCCTCCAAGATTTTCATTAACCAGAGTCTCTGTAATTTTCAAACCCAGATGACCTTTCGGATGGATCTGCCTCTGCGAATCAATACCAACTCCGTTATCAGCCACTCTTACACTCACAATCTGACCGTTTCGATGAAGAGCTATATCAATCTCGCCGCTTTCCCTGTCTACGAACGCATGAATCACACAGTTTTGTACCAGCTCATTCACAACAAGTGCAAGCGTCGTTGCCATATCCGATGGCAGCGTCAGCTCATCACCACATAGCTGGACACGAATGGTCTGATCAGGCTTGGCTGTTGAAGAGACAATATTTTTGGCGATCCGGTCCACCACATCGATGAATCGAATCGTATCCAAGCCGTCAAATGCAAGCATCTCATGAATAATCGCGATACTATTAATGCGATTCATGCTGTCCCGGTATACGGTCTTCACCTCATCAAGCTTGGTTCTGCGCATTTGTAAACGCAGTAAGCTGGATACCGTCTGAAGATTGTTCTTTACTCGATGATGAATCTCCTTAATGACGGCGGATTTGATCATCAGCTGCTTATCCTTTTCTTTCAAATCGGATACATCCCGAATAAGCATCAGCCCTCCGACAACTCGCTGTTCCTTGTAGATAGATACCGCCTTAAGTTCAAATGCTGTCGTGCCGATTTGAATATCCTCATGATATATCCCGCTGTGACCGATCACGGATTGTTTCTCCAAACGATCATAAAACAGCTCGACCAGCGTCCGACCTTGAATCATGCCGGTATGACCGATGTCCTGAAGCATCGCCGCTGCCCGTGGGTTAGTATAGGTTACGCGTTCTGTTTCATCAAAAAGCACGATGCCTTCATGCATCAAAAGGGGCATACTGCCTTCCGACATTGCCACCTTCAGCAATGTCTCGCTCAGCTGTTCCGTTGTTTCCATCAGCTGCTCCACATGCTTTTCTTGCTCAAGCTTCTTGGAAATGTCCTGCTCCATGATCAGGGCGCCTATTACTGTTCCACTTCCGTTCACACGGATCGGCACGACATGCTGCTGCATCGCAATATGCTCCTGCGAGATCCCACGAGAGCCGATAACAGGCTGGCCCGACAGCAGACAAAACATAACGGCAGGCTCATTGTGAGCATAGGCGAGCTGACCGACAACGGACGTTTTGTACAACGACGGTGCCGTTACAGGGTGCGCTTGGGCAATGACCAGCGCCGTGCCTGTATCGGGCAAAGGGCAATCGATGAACACATCCGATTGCGACACATCAGCGATCAGCTGCAAATGTCGAGCCAAATCTTCAATAACTGCAGCTTCCTCCTTGGATAATAGGGTGCGTTCCATACACATTGTCATGATTGATATCATCGGGTATCCCTCGCCGCCTTCAGAATGTTTTCCAATGATTTCATTGTCACACAATAGACACACTTTAGGAAGCCATCCCTTAGAAAACTTGCTAAAATCCTATTGGTTACTTCCCGGATATACAATGGGGAGCAATCTGTTCCTTAATTCTTCAATCCCTATTCCGTTGGCGGAGGAAGTCATTAAGATATCTCCTCCAGGTAAAGATTGCCGTAGGAGGTCTACCGCCTTATCGGTGTTGGCATCCGGGTGGTCAATTTTTGTAACAGCCCCTAAAGCCGGTATGGGAAATCCCCCTGCAAAACCTGGAGGAAAATAATTTCTCGTTCTTGTCGCATCATGAACCAGTAGTATCGCACCTGCTTGATGTGACGTAGCCATCAATGAGCGGTAATACATCGGATTCTCACTGTATTCACCCGGGGTATCAATAATCCATTCTCGATAAACAAGGCTCTGCGTTTTGGCTGCCGGAAGCTTTTCGCCGAAAAGCGCTTTAACCAAGGTTGACTTTCCTGCTCCGACGGCTCCGATGATCATCACTTTTTTCATCTCATCAAGACCTCGTTAGCGGAGCAATGGAAAATTGCAGCTTTTCGTGCAAAAAGCTGTTCACAGCCTCGATGGCCATCTCCACCGCAGACACATCACCTACGATAACAAGTGAGCCCGTAAAGCGGTCCAAGTAACCGATATCCACATTGGCTGCTTTCGTTGCTATATCTGCTGCTATGATAGCCGTTTCTGTTGGTGTCAAAGTCAATATGCCCAGCGCATTCGCATTTTCAATACCAAGCTTCGTATATAGCACTTGATCCGGGTTTGCAATTACATGAGCCAGCGTGAGCTGCTTGCCCGGCACGTATTCCTGAATGACTCGCTGCTTTGGCTGCTCCATGTCCACTCTCCTTTACTCGGCATCGTCCGTCACCTCGAAGCTATCCACGATCCCGACAATCATGGCGTCAATGGGTACCATTTTGCCGCTGAATAGCACTCTTGCGGGGCTGCCCCGCGATACGATAACTTTCTCTCCGACGCCTGCTCCAATCCGATCTGCGGCAATAACCGTCTGCCCGGATTCCCCATACTTAAAGTCAATCGGCTGAACCACCATCAGCTTCAAGTTGTCCATACCTTCTTCCTTCTGTGTTGCCCATACGCTGCCTATCACCTTCCCCAGAAACAAGCGTCTCCCTCCTTAGCCCTAAACCTGATCTGCATAATGCAGCGTTACGCCATTTGCCTTCAATAGATCCTTGGCCAATGGGGACACGAGGGTCCGTTTGCCAATCATGATACTCGTGAAAGTCCGAGTCCTTACCTGTTGTTGAACCCAATCCGCACTAATTAATCGTCCTTCAAAAGCGATCATCTCGCTTGTACTAATCTGATCTTCATCTTCCTGCTGATGCTGAGTGAAGCTTTCCTCCAGCACAGGAGGATGCGCTTCGCGAGCTTTCGCCTTCGTGGTAAGTATCGAGCATTTACCCACCACTCGCTCGGCGAGCTGCTTTTGCGGAGCAAACTCCACTCCAAGCGTTTGCAGGTCTTTTTTGTAGCGCTCGAATAAGAGCTGATAGGGCTCAGACATTGACAATAGTTGCAACGTCCGGCGGTCCGCCCTCTTAATTCCAGGGACATCATCCCCGATGAGGACAAACTTATTCAGCAGCAGGGCGGATAGAATCAGCTCCGATTTGACCGTTCCTTTCAGCCCAGCAGCCGCCCTCCCCGCATTATCCAGGTCAATTTCAGGAATGACAATACCCTCATAATCGAGCGGTACCTCGATGGGGGCCGGAGCGAACTCGTCGGCAGCAATGATTAAACCTGGACCTCCACATTCAATTTTATGCAGTCCAAGCCAAGATGAAGTCTCTCCATCCAGAAATAATAAATCGTGGCAAATGCCATGGTTGGCAAGCAGGATAAAGTGGTCCGTAAACGCTTCATGAGCCGTACTGTCGCAAAAGACATACAGCACCTTGGGAGACTTGACTGCTTCCTCGGGTATCGTGAGCAGGATCTCCCGGATGATCGACTCGACTGTTGATTTCCATTCCGATCGTATCTCTCTCACCCCCTTATGGTGTGTGTGAATTGCCCATTACAGCCAATAACTCTTACATAGTCCTTGGTACGCAGCTGTGCAGCGTTGGCTTCGTCCGTGTCCAAATGAAGCTCGAGTGAATACTGCCCATGAATACGAACTACCACATCGGCAAACAAGAGAGGGCGGTCTCCCGTTGATTGGAGGATGAGCCGGTCACCCTGCTCAACCTGAAATTGTTTGGCATCGTCCACCGACATGTGAACGTGATTTTTGGCTACGATGAGGCCTTCAGACAGCATCACCATCTGCTTTGGCCCAATTAGGGCGATCCCAGGAGTATCCTGCAAGTGACCCGAAAGCCTCACAGGAGGATGAATTCCGAGCAGATATCCATCCGTCCGGGATATTTCAACCTGCGATGCACCACGCGATGGCCCCAGAACGCGGACCTGTGGCAATACTCCTTTGGGGCCAGCCAACGTAACCGTTTCGCGTGCGGCAAATTGTCCTGTCTGAGAAAGCTCCTTGAATGGTGTCAATCGGTATCCATCCCCGAACAACAGCTCGACATGCTCCTCTGACAAGTGAACATGGCGATTCGATACACCAACGGGGATGCGAAGTTCCTCAGCCGATCCGTTGTGTAGAAGGGATGTTTCCGCCTTCGTTTTCCTTAGAAGGGAGATCCCTCTGCTTTTCAAAAAATCTGAAGCGGCTGGTGTTAGCTTATCCTCTTCGTTTACGGGAAACGGATTCGGTATGCCTTTGACCAGCTGGGCACGAAGACAGGATTCCGTTATGAGCGCCATAGTCTTTATCCTTCAAGCTTAGGCAGGATGAATTCAATATCCGTATGAGGACGCGGAATGACGTGAACTGAAACAAGCTCTCCGATCTTTTCAGCAGCAGCTGCGCCTGCATCCGTCGCCGCCTTCACGGCGCCTACATCTCCACGAACCATAACCGTTACGAGTCCTCCACCAACATGCACCTTCCCGATCAGCTTCACGTTAGCCGCCTTCACCATAGCATCAGCCGCTTCGATAGATCCGACCAGCCCCTTCGTTTCTACCATTCCTAGTGCTGCCATTTCTCCTGCCATATGATTGCCTCCTAGAATTTTTTAGTTGTCATTTCTCTTGCTTCTACCTTACTTTAAGAGTTAATGAAGCTGCATCTCGGCGAGTACACTTTTGACCAATTGCATCACCTCTTCACGCGAAATGCCCAGCTTAGTTCGAGCTTGAACGGATTCAACCGCTCGATCTATTGTCAAAGCTGTATCAGCCTCAGACGGTACCGAGGGAGGCATCTCGCGGATTCCAAAAGCTAGCCGCTTAATATTCAACAAGTGCTGCGGACCGATATTGTCCGATGTAATATTATTGCCGAACGATCCGCAACCAAGCGTCAAGGACGGCATGATGCCCGTCGTTGCCCCAATGCCTCCGAATGTAGTACCAGCATTGACTACGATTCGGGAAGCCGGCTTCTCTAACCCAAACGCTTCAATAACTGTATCGTCCTCACAATGGATGCCTAACGTATGACCCAATCCGCCGAGCTCCAGCAGCTCGATACATCGACGACAGCCTTCTCTCCAATCACTCACTGTATAGAGAGCCAGCAGTGGACTAAGCTTTTCCATCGAGAAGGGATGTGCGGGACCGACTGCCGTTTCTTCGGCAATCAACACCCGTGCTTCCGTCGGAATGGAGATACCTACCATGCCGGCAATGACCGAAGGCGATCTGCCGACAACCTTAGGGTTCAAGCCTTTACCAATCATCAAAATCGATTCGATATTTTGTTTATCCTGCTCATTCAGAAAATAGGCTCCCTGCTGTTTCAGTTCTTGAATCAACTGAGGTTTAATCGCCTGATCCACGACCAATGCTTGCTCGGATGCACAGATTGTTCCGTAGTCGAACGTTTTGCTTTGCAGTATTTGCCTTACGGCCTTAGAAATATCGGCACTCGAGTGAATGTATACCGGAACATTGCCTGGCCCCACGCCATAAGCGGGCTTTCCAGAGCTATACGCTGCCTTAACCATCGCTGTACCACCCGTAGCGAGGATGACATCCGTCAATTTATGCTTCATAAGTTCAGCGCTAGCTTCCAGTGTTGGTTGTGTAAGACAATGAATTATGCCAGCAGGTGCCCCAGCGTCCTGTGCCGCTTGCTGCATTAGCCTTGCCGCCTCCCGAGAGCAGCGGAGCGCTGATGGATGTGGACTGATGACAATCGCATTGCGCGACTTGATGGAGATCATACATTTGAAAAGTACCGTAGAGGTTGGATTCGTCGAGGGAATGATGGCGGCGACGATGCCGACCGGCTGAGCGATTTCCCACACTTTGAGCTGCTCGTCTTTTCTGATGATTCCAACCGTTGGCATATCCTTGATCGCCTCATAGACATCGGCGGCCACAAAGCGATTTTTGGCTGCTTTATCCGCCGGATTCCCAAATCCGGTTTCCTCAACGGCAAGCATTCCGAGCCGCTCCGCTTCCTTCTCCGCCACCTGGGCCATAGCTTCTACGATAGCGTCGATCTGCTGCTGAGACATAGTCTCCAGCTGCTTCTGAGCCGTCTTGGCTTCTTGAAGATAATTGCGCACCTCCTGAATGGATTGTAGATCCGGGTCAAGCTTCATGCCATGCTCCCCTTTCATCTATCCTTAAGCTTCCCGTCCTTCACTCTTCTTCTCGTCCGATTGCAGCCTTGCCAGCATGGCAGCAACAGTTCCATCCGGTCGAGGAATGACGTGAGCGGACAAAAGTTGTCCCACTCTTCGCGCTTCCGCTTCTCCTGCTTCCACTGCCGCCTTAACAGAGGCCACATCCCCCCATATGTACACCGTAACGATTCCAGCATCTGCCTTCTCGTATGCAGCGACTCGGACATCCGCTGTTTTGGCCGCCGCGTCCGCCGCCGCTATTAGAGCAGGAACTCCTAACGTTTCGATCATTCCTAATGCCATTGTGTTAAAGCTTGTCGGTAGGCTCATGCTCATTCACCCGCTTCTCAACCATATTTGACCGGCACACGCGCAACTTGCAAAACCGCCTCTGCAAAAGCCTCTGCCGCAGCCTTACATGCAGATTGTGTACCCGTAAGCAAACCGCCTGCAAAATTTGTTTCCGTAGGAGGGCCATAAAACTGGCACATCGTGACATCCGCCGCCTTCAGAGCCGCATCCAAACCATACACGGCTTCCAAAGGAGGTGCGATCAAATAGGCAAGTGGCTCGCCCTCCCTTATTCCTGCTGTTTTCGATAAATAAGAACCGGTTCTGGAAACCACATGAGCGTAATATGCATGTGTTCCCTCATCGTTGAGGGAATAAAAGCAAGCTGAATCTTCCATCATAGCAATCGCAGCATCCAGACCGCTCTTTACTTCCGCTGGCGTCTCTCCGCCGAGCATTCCGATAAATTCTCCCGACAAGGGTCCTGATGCATGGCCAGAGCCGGCATAGAAGGACTTGGCGTAGACGACCTCGACCGCCGCTTTCTTAGTAGCTTCATCAATAGCCGTATATCCTACGTCATCAATACTTGACGTGAGAAGGCCGATGCTGCGAATGTGCGGCTTTAATTCCAGCTTTGAAGCCAACCCTCTGTCAACATTAGGGATGATTCTGACTGCAAGCGGGACGGCTCGAATTGGTTGTTGTCTCACTCCTCCACACCTCTTCATCATGAATTGTTCACGAGCTAGTGCCGAAAAAAACAAAAAGATGCCCGGGATCGAAGAGGACGACTGCTGTCGTATCTCTTGTTCACCCAAGGCACCGTTGCCTTAGAAGCTATTCTTTTTTGCTAATATCTTGATTGTAATCCTGATACCCTATTTTTGCAAGCGTTATCATCGCTGTTATATCACGTTTTTTTCGAAACTTCCAGGCTGCTGCTTTTGCTACATCATATGCCCGCATAGAAGCATTTATTCTGTCTAAGTCCCTAGAGCTGATGGAGAAGTGTCTGCATATCCATTTCTGATCGAAGATTAAGAATCGTCTTCAATAGAGTGGTCGCATGTCCGGGAGCATAGGATAGCGAAGCCTCCAGCTTCTGCTTCAGATCTTCCAGTGACAATGCATTGCCTGGCGCTCCTCTTGGGCAGTCTACACGCTCAGAATAGCTTTCACCATTTTTAACTGCGATCTTAACAATAGTGAATCGCCCCTTTGGAACAGCATTTGGAGCAGGTTCAATCGTATCGTCATAGCTTCTTTGAATGCGAGGAAGCAATTCCAACACGCGCTTGGGAATAGGAGCGTTTGTAAAACTGTCAACCGATAGTGGAAGTCCCAATATTGCCGCTGCCGTCACATACTCCACACTAAACCTTCCTTGCTCGCCTGTGCGAGGATTTCTTTCGATCAAAGCGGCATCTCCGCCAGTTGGAAACACAATATCGATTTGTTCGATATCCTTCGGATCAAAGCTATGCTGTTCCGCCAGTCTTACGGCAGCATCTGCCGCATGATGAGCTGCAGAGCAGAACGGATAAATTTTAAACCATAAGCCGGGTTCAACGATTTTCCAAGACTGCCCCCAATCCTCCAGCAGCGTCTGTTCAGCAAGCTCCAGATTGCCATACACACCGAAAAAGCCGTTCTTGCCATCTAAGGCGGTACGCGTTCCTCCAAAATCAACCTCCGTCAAACTCACAGCTAGCAGTGCAGCTTGCGCCGCCATGCCGGCGTGAAGAGGCTTTGCTTCCGTACCGAATTGGTTGCGAAGTCCACTCGACTGCGTCGCGGCAAAACCAATAGTCTTCTCAAGCTGCTCTTGTGTGAAGCTCTTTAAATAAGCAACTGCAACTGCAGCAGCAATGACTCCTAAAGTGTAAGTATTATGCCAGCCTTTCAAATAGTGCTCGGAGCCGATGGATTTACCGAATCTCGCCATCGTCTCCACACCGAGGATGTAGGATGCCAGCAGCCTTTCGCCTCCCACCGCGACGCTAGTGGCAGCTGCAGAAATAAGAGCAGGAAGAATGACTGTGCTTGGATGCCCTCGGACATCGGAATGAACATCGTCATAATCGAGAGCATGTCCAATAAACCCGTTCAACAGCGCCGCTTGGCGGGAGCCAGCCTTTCGGTCCTGTCCGACAACGGGAACGACAGCATGTCCTCCTTCCGAGTCAATGATACTCAATAGCTTGGCGATCCCTGTGTCTTGTCTCCCTGCAAACGATGAAGCCAAGTAATCGATCAATCCCATGCGTGCAGCAAACATCGCCTTTTCGTCCGATTCCGGACGGGATTGAAGTATCCGCTCAGCCAATGATTTGGTTAGCTTATTTTCGCTCATGTCCACTCCTCCAACACTTTAATTGCTAAATGGGCAAAATAGTTCGCACTCACTGTCAGCGCCTCCTCATTCAACGTGAATGCAGGGTGATGCCATTCTTCAGTCCCGCTCGTCCCCATCCACACGAAATAACCGGGCACTCGCTCCTGATAGACGGAGAAGTCTTCTCCACCCAAGGTCTGCTCAGCCTCCACGACCTTATAGCCTAGCTCGGTTGCAGCCTGAGACACGATCCCCGTAAATTTCGCATCATTATTCACCATCGGAATATAGGGAAACCAGCGAAAATCAATTCGGGCTCCATAGGCCGCTGCGACTCCCTCAGCCATCCGTTTCATCAATTGAGGTATGGCCTCGCGCGCTTCCTGCTGAAATGTTCTGACCGTACCTTCCAGAGTTACTTTATCCGGAATGACATTCCACGCCGTCCCTCCTTGAATCCGGCATACACTGACTACCGCATTGTGGAGCGAGCTGATATTCCGGCTAATGACCGATTGCAAGCCACTCACGATCAAACTTGCTGTAACTATAGGGTCAATGCTGTTATTAGGGATACCGGCATGTCCTCCGACGCCAATGACATCGATTTCGAAACGATCCACACTAGCCATCAAAGGTCCTTGACGAACCCCAATCGTTCCTACCGGGTGATTGGGTCGATTGTGCATGCCAAATACGGCTTCGACACCGTCCAGTGCACCTGCGGCAACTACCTCTTTCGCTCCAGCTGCCACTTCTTCCCCCGGTTGAAAAATAAACCGAACCGTCCCTTTCAAATCCTTCCGGCGTTTCTTAAGCACGACGGCCGCTCCAATCATGGAGGCTGTATGGAAATCATGACCGCAGGCATGCATTTTTCCGTCTGTTTTCGAAGCGAATGGCAAGCCTGTCTGCTCTTTTATTGGAAGAGCGTCGATATCTGCCCTCAAGGCGATAGTAGGACCTGCTTGATCCCCTACAATTTCTGCAATGACCCCGACTTGTAAGCCTGGGTAATCGACAACAGGAATACCCGCTTCTTCCAGCCAGCTGCGTATACGCTTCGTTGTTTCAAACTCCTCCATGGACAGCTCGGGATGCTCATGCAGCTCACGGCGCATTTGAACCAATCTATTTTGCAATGCGGATATGCTATTATCTGAAATGTTCATCATTATTCCCCTTTACTCCAAGATAGCCAAAAGCGGGCTTCCAATGGAAGCCCGTCTTTAACCGATTTGCTGCAGGAACCGTTTGGTTCGAGCATTTTGCGTATTTTCAAATAACTGCTCCGGCGTACCTTGCTCTACAATATGACCATCAGCCATGAAGATTACTTTATCTGCTACCTCACGTGCAAAAGCCATCTCGTGGGTGACAATCACCATGGTCGTTTGCCTCTCGGCAATCCCTTTAATAACCTGAAGCACCTCGGATACCAGCTCAGGGTCCAAAGCCGAGGTCGGTTCGTCCAGCAATATGGCATGAGGATTCACAGCTAATGCTCTGGCGATACCGATACGCTGCTGCTGGCCGCCGGATAAAGTAATCGGGTAGCTGTCTGCCTTACTTGCCAGACCCACCTGCTCCAGTAAAGCTTCCCCGATTTTTTTAGCTTCAGCAGCCTTCATCTTCTTCGTCACGATCAACGACTCCGTTATATTTTGAAGAGCCGTTTTGTTTTTAAACAGATTATAGTTTTGGAACACCATCGCCGTTTGCTGGCGAAGCAAATGGGCTTCCTTGCGGGAATAGCTTTTTGCATTTAGGGTCGCCTCGCCAATCTGGATCACTCCGTCATCCGGAGTTTCCAGCAGATTGAGACAGCGCAGCAGCGTAGACTTCCCTGAACCAGACGGCCCGATAATAGCAACCACTTCACCGCGGTTAACTTCGATATCGATTCCGTCAAGGACGACGAGATCTTTAAATTTTTTGCGCAAATTTGTTACTTTAATCATCGGGCCCCTCCTAGCTCTTATATGGTTTGCTCAGTTTACGCTCCAGCAGCTCCTGCAGGAAGCTGTAGATGATGGTCAACACCCAGTACACAATAGCGATAGCCGAATACGTCTCGAAAAATTTCAAGGACGCCGTTGCAATCATTTTCCCTTCTGCAAACAGCTCAGCCACACCTAAGGTAAATGCAAGCGATGTTTCCTTAACCAGTGCAATAAACGTGTTTCCTGTAGCAGGTATCGCATTACGGATCGCTTGAGGCAAGATGATGCGGCGGAAAGCCTGCGCTTTCGTCATCCCTACGGACAAGCAGGCCTCCAATTGCCCCTTTTCCACGGAATTCAAGGCTGCCCGGAAAATTTCAGCCAAATAGGCGGAGTTTTTCAAGCTCAATCCGATAATGGCAGCCGTTAATGAATCCATCGCGCTAAACGACGGAAACAATTGCGGAAGACCGTAATAAATCAGGAAAAGCTGTACCAGTGTCGGTGTTCCACGGAAAAAAGACGAATACAACGATGCCAATTGATAAATAACCGGAGTTCTATTTTTCGTCAGCATTGCGATAGCATAGCCCATAATAATTGCGAAAATCATGGACACGACTGCCATCATAATCGTGATCGGAATATATTTGATTAGGATTGGAAAAGCTCCCAACATCGCCTGTACATCAAAGTTCATCTCTTTCACACACCGCCTAAAATCTTATTTTGCGTTTTTAACTGTCACGTCTTCGCTGAAATATTTCTCGGACAATGTTTTCAAAGTACCGTCCTTGCGAAGCTCGTCCAGTGTTTTGTTGAATTCTTCTCTGATTTTGGCATGCTTCTCGTCTTTCGCGAATGGGAAGCCAACTTCTTCATAGACGAATGGCTCGCCTGCTAGCTTCAGTGGCAGTTTATTCTTTTTAATTTGAGCAAGCAGAACGTTCCGGCTGTTCACATAAGCATCCACACGACCATAGACTACGTCGTTCATCGTTCCCTCTTGGGACTCGTAAGTTTTAATTTTGATTTGCTTGTCCGGATCCTGCTTTTCAAGGTTTTTGGCGTGATTCGAGCCAAGAACGACAGCGACCGTTTTGCCTTTCAAATCGGCAACGGATTTAATATCATTGTTGCTATCCTTAACAACAACCTGAGATCCTGCATAAGCATAGGTTTGGGAGAAATCATATTTCTGTTGACGTTCAGGAGTGATAGCGACCTGGTTGGACACTGTATCAAGCTTGCCCAGCTCCAGTTGGGCCATAACACCGCTGAACTCTGTCAGCTGCCATTCCACTTTGTAGCCGAGCTTTTTGGCAATAGCTTCAACCACCTCTACGTCGAACCCTTGAAGCTTGTTATCTTCTTTATAAGCATATGGATAGCTTTGGCCCGTTGCACCGACACGCAATACTTTCTCTTCTTGTGGAGCAGCCGAGTTCGTGCCTCCTGCAGCACCTGTGTCCGATTGATTTTTGGAGGCAGTGCCGCATGCCGCTAGTACGAATAGTAAAGTAATCATGACTGCTGCTGTCCAAAGCTTTCTGTTATTCTTTTTCATATGTTAATCTCCCCTGTTGTTTGGTTGAATTAAATCGGCTCGCAAAATTTTTCGAAGGTACACAGTAATATGTCCTTTACCCAAATCCTTTTCACCGATACGTTTGTATCCTTTGCGCTCATACATTTCGATTAACCAAGGGTGCTTATCCGCAGTACCCAAAGTTACAGCCGGTGCTTTTATCGTATCGCGAATCACCGTTTCCTCTACCCAGGTAAGTAAGGTTGAGCCAACTCCCTTTTTCCCAAGAGTCGGATCTACTGCAAACCACCAGATATGAGGAACACCTGCGGGACCGGGCTGCAACCCCCACGGCATTCTAATTGACACCGTTGCGATAATCTTACCGTCCTCTTCCATCACATAGCAGGCGTTGTTGTTAATATTCGTCAACACTGTCTCCAGATCCGCGGTAGCTGCCGTAAAATGTATGCCCAGCTGACGAATCGGTTCGTAGGCCGCATGGGATAAAATCTGAAGCTCCGGCGCATCTTTTTCTGTAGCTAGTCTGAAAGTCGTCACCCTTATGCACCTCTCTTATTCGAATAACTTATTTTCAACCTTGCTTTATTTATGATAACGATTGGCTGGTTCAGGAATACCTAAATGCTGTCTTAGTGTGCTTCCCTCGTACTCCTTGCGGAACAATCCGCGTTCTTGCAATATCGGAACGACCTGGTCGACGAACAGATCCAATCCTTCAGGCAGTAGCGGCGGCATCAGGTTGAAGCCATCGGCAGCCCCTTGTGTAAACCATTCTTCCATCTTGTCTGCCAATTGGATCGGAGTGCCAACAAAGATATGATGCCCGCGGGAGCCAGCAATATATTGATAAAGCTGTCTTATCGAAAAGTTTTCCCGTTTAGCCAGATCTTTTATTAGTTCGAAGCGGCTTTTGACCGCGTTCACTTCAAGATGATCAAGATTAGGCAATGGCCCATCCAAAGGATAAGGCGACAGATCAAATCCTCCCAAGTAGCCGGACAATATTTTCAACCCGACAGAAGGAATAATGAGATCCTGCAGCTCTTGATACTTTTGCTTGGCTATTTCTTCGGTCTCACCAATGATAGGGAATATTCCCGGCATGATGCCCACTTCTTCCGGTGCCCGACCATAGGAGATGACTTTGCTCTTCACACTCTTATAGAAGGCTTGAGCATCCTTCAAATTATTTTGTGTCGTGAAGATCAGCTCAGCAGTCTTGGCTGCCAGATGCTGTCCAGGCTCGGAAGAACCGGCTTGAATCACAACAGGATGTCCTTGCGGTGGTCTAGGTACATTCAATGGCCCTCGAACCGAAAAGAACTCTCCTTTATGATTAAGCTCGTGGAGCTTGTCCGGCGAGAAGTATACCCCTGCTTCTTTATCTCTGATCAGAGCTCCCTCTTCCCATGAATCCCACAAGCCTTTGACTACATCGACGAATTCTTCTGCACGCTCGTACCTTTTGCTGTGTTCCAAATGCTCTTCTTTGCTGAAATTGAGTGCCGTCAGTTCAATGGAGGAGGTCACAACATTCCACGCGGCTCGTCCGCCGCTAATATGATCGAGAGAAGCAAATTGGCGCGCAACATGAAACGGCTCGCTATACGTTGTGGAAGCTGTTGCCGCTAAGCCGATCTTGCTGGTAACCTGAGCTAATGCGCCCAGCAGGGTGAACGGCTCGAATCGTGCCAATACGTTCGGATGGGAATCCGGTGTGATGGATAAGCTATCTGCAAGGAACAGCATGTCCAGCTTACCGCGCTCCGCCGTTTTGGCCAGATCCTTGAAATAATCGAGATTGATGCTCCCATCAGCTTGAGCTTTCGGATGACGCCATGAGGCAACATGATGGCCGGTTCCAGCCAAGAACACACCGATTTTCAAATGCTTCTTCTCGTTAGTCATAGATGATCAAGCTCCTTACTATATATCAGATTGAAATACTAGGAATTAAAGCGTTAATTAACTAATTATTTACAATTTCGACAGATTATCTAGTAATTCGACATACTACAAAAATAAAAATTCGGTAAAAAGGTTACCCCTTATTTACCGGCTGTTTTAATGTCGATTAATTTAGTCGGATTAAATAATTTATTTGCTTATTTTATATCCAGACCTATATGATGTCAAGGCTTTTATTCGATGCATATCATGTTAGATCAATCCTTTAATTACTCACAGAAGGACATGCTCCTATAAATACTTCCTGCAACTCATGCCAATGATCGCCGATCCAGATCAACTCTTCAATAAAACGGCTCATCGGCTTATTCGTGCTGTACATAGCATGAACCCATTTGAATTCCTTATACCATGTAAGCTTAATAGAGCGCACCAACTGCTCTTCACTTAAACGTGCATACTCAGTGTAGCCCTCCACATAGGCTTTAATGCTATCAATCGGAATCGTATTTGCTGAATAAGAGCAGGAGAGCAGAGCACGTGATATATCAAAGTCTGGATAAACGTAATGAACACGATCGAAATCCAAAATATCCGCGAGCCGATCCTCATGAAACATGAGGTTATCTACATGCATATCCCAATGGGTCCAACCGGGTGTAGAAGCTTTCAGCTCGTCCAAGCTCAGCTGCTCCAGCAGCCTGCTTTGCTTTTCAATTGCCTGGGCATACCTCACATGATCGGCAGCTAACGTCTCTTGAAGGTTTTTGTCCAGCCGCTTGTGCATCGCCTCTTTGGACGGGAGTTCCCACTGTAAGGATTGAGTAGAAGGCAAGTTCTCTCTCATCCATGCATGCATAAAGCCCGTTGCTCTTCCCAAACTGAACATCTGATCCTTGTTCGCTTCGCCAGCTTCGATATGCTGTCCTTTGCTAACGCCGCTAACCATGTATTCTTCTTCCGATTTTGTAACAAGGATAGGTTCGCCTGCATACGAATACACCGGCTGGCACAAGCCTCCGGCATGATGAAGTGCATCCTGGTATTTCAGTGCTTCCCTCGTCTTAGCCAAGCCTTTTTTGTTTCTTGCTTTGCCGAACTGTTTGACAAAAACAGGTCCATTATCCGTGTTCATGATCCTGCACAGATTTCCGTTGCCCTTCGGACTTGGTGTTGCGGATAAAATTCTCCAACCAAATTTCGACTCCATATCCTCTACGATATCATCTTGTACTAGAACAAAATTGAACGGATCCATCGTTACCCACTCTCTTATATAGACCATTAGTGTTCGTTAAATCGAACATAGACTGCAAAAAAAGTACTTGGTCAAAGACCAAATACTTTTTATTCTCAATAATGAATTTATATCAAATTTTTCCATAATTATCAATATATTTTTTCAGTGATTTATTGCACTTATCTAGGAACGTTTCAGCATGTTCTCAGCTCATTTCACTGCTGAATCAGCTGCTGGAACTGTGATCTTTTTTACCCGCTGACGCTATCGGATCACTGAGCTTACTCACGATCTCCGTAAGCTTCATCTCCACTCTATGGAGCTTCTCCATGTCATTGTCGCGCAGCTTGGCTCCTTGCCGCCTCCCACTCTCCTCATATTCTCTGTATGTCCCTTCATAAGAGCAACAGCTTTATCTGATATCTGCAATATCCGTCCAGCTGTTCGTTCAATAAATTGTCGGTCATGCGACTCCGTCAAGCCGGCGAGAATATTTAATAAAGACGTCTTCCCTGCCCCATTCCGTCCCATAATGCCGATCCGATCCCGCTCATCCACACGCAGACGCTCCACTGCAAATCTCCTACTCTTTATTGAATTCCATTGGCTTCTAAAATAATCACAAAAAAACCTCCTTTATCCATTTCTGGACAGGAGGTCTATCGGTCTTTTGGTGTATAAGGAGTACCGGCATACCAACAGACGTCGGCAATAAGCCTCAGTCATTGCTTCTGCAGTAAACCGGAATTCTACACACAAAGATATCCCTCAAAAAGCCCGCACCTATCCCTATCCAGAAACATCTGTCGTTATTTAAAATGATGGTTTTCGTGGAAAAAGGAATTAGTGCTTCATCGGATTAAAGGTCACCCTTTCAAATAAAGATTAAATTAAACATTGCTTGTTGCAGTTGCAGTATCAAGTCTGACCATTGCCCATTCTAGACTGCTCAACCACTTGTCATGATTATTGAGCATCGGCTTTCAATTCGCCTCGAACATCTCTCGTTCTGCCCTTCATTACCGACAACGCAAAGCTGCCAAGCAATATAATAGCACCAAAAATATAAGGGAAATCCAAGTGAACATCGTATAAAATCCCTGCCAACGCCGGACCAAAAATATTGCCGAGACTCATATAGGCATTATTCATTCCAGCAACGAAACCTTGCTCTTCTCCTGCCATCTTGGACAGCAGCGTATTGATCGCAGGTCTCATGATCGACGTAAATGTAAAGAAAAACAACGTTACGAGCAAAATGTACCAGAAATTCCCGGATAATAGCATAAGGATCAACGAAGCCGCAGACAACAGGAAGGTACTGTTAATTAACGTACGCTCTCCGAATCTGCGAATCAGCTTGTCGATCAGAACAGCTTGAATAATAGCTCCGATCAATGCGCCTACTGTAATAAGAATAGAGATGTCACGTGCGGTGAAGTTATATTTCTTATCTACAAAGAGCGGGAAAATCGCTTCAAAATTGGATAAACCAAAGGTTAATGTAAAAATAAGCAGTAGAAAAATGAAATACGGAGCTTTGAAGGACTGCGCGAATTGTTTGAACATACTTACTTTCTGAACCACTTTATTGCGGTTAGCCTGACGAATTTCTTTCGTCAAAGATTCCGGCAGCAGCAGTAAGGAAGAAACCATTGCCACAGCACCTACTCCAGCAGAAACATAGAATGGAGTACGCAGACCAAGCTCCGCTAGGAACCCGCCGATCCCAGGGCCAATGACAAAGCCAAGCGACATAGCGGCGCCCAGCAGCCCTAGACCTTTACCTCTCTTCTCTTCCGTTGTCACATCGGCAATATAAGCCATGATGGAAGGAATCATTGAAGCGGCACCGATTCCCCCGAGCAAGCGGGATAAGTATAGAACCCATACATCCGATGCTGCCGCGAATAAAAAATTGGATAATGTGAAAAGTGCCAGACCAGAAACGATCATAACTTTACGGCCGTATTTGTCCGACCACTCTCCGGCGATGGGGGAACACAAAAATTGTGTAAGCCCGAATGCGGCTACGAGATATCCCGCTGTTTTACCGCCTGCTCCGAATTCCTTCAGAAACTCCGGCAGTACAGGAATAATGAGACCGATCCCCAGCATGGCAATAAACATATTCGCCATAAGCAGCATTAGAGGGGATACACGGCTTTGACTTGTATTCATAATATAATTTTCTCTCCCTTTACTATCAGCTTCCATCCGTTTTTTTCTCTATATTTTAGAACGGTTCGTTTTCACCTTACCTCATAGATTGACTTGTAGTCAAGTTGTGAAATTATTCTAAAAAAACTTTCCGGAGCACAAATTCCGTTAACACAAATAAGCCGGCCCTGGGTTATAACTCCATTAACAGGCCAGCAAATCTACTTATTATGCTTAATTGGTTTTATCTAGGCTGAAAATAATGTAAAATGCTCTGAGAATCCGACTTTACGTACAGCTCCTGCCTTTCGCTTAAACATGAAGCACGAATACAGGACATGATGAATAAAGCGTGCTCCTTTGGGTTCCCGTCGAGCAGCTCACCCTTCCTCTGCCCTTCCGCAAATATTTCAGCTATCGTATCCAGATTGTCGGTAATTCGTTTACGAACCGATGCCTTGATATCTTCAGCAATACTTTCAGAGGTTAGCATTTGATCGACGAATATTTGATGAAACAGAGCATCTTCCCACTTATTTTTTAGCATATGGTCAACGAGAATCTTCAGTTTCTCTAGAGGCGAAACCGGTAAATGTATCACTTTCTCTATAAGTTCCCTCATACTATTTAAATTTTTATTAATAAGAGAAGCATAAATTTCTTCTTTGGATTGAAAATAGTTGTACACCAAGCCGTGGCTGATCCCCACTTTGGCGGCAATATCGGATATTTTGGTAGCGTCCAAGCCTTTTTTGGCAAAAAGCTCTACGGCTACAGATAATATTTGTTCGCATCGTTCTTTACGGGCTTCCTGATCCCGCTCCACATTACGCGGCAATCTTATTTCACTCCCTTAAAAGGTGACAGTTTGACAACATCATATATCCGGTTCTTAAACTTGTCAAACCTCTATGTGGCAGCACCTATTCAAATACAGTATAGTAGGAATGACGCAAAAGAACTTACGAAAGTAGGATCAGCCGTATGAACAATAAACAGCTAGACGAAGCCATCTCCTTCATCCGTGCGAGTTATACCGAGAACGGAAAACAGCCCGAGGAAACGGAGCGGCGGATACAAGAAGTCACGGCGAGCATTAACCAAACCGGAACTTATTCCCATACTATAGATGAACTGCGATTCGGTGCCAAATGGGCATGGCGGAACAACAGCCGATGCATAGGAAGGCTGTTCTGGTCGTCGCTTGAAATCTTCGATCATAGGGATCTCCTGACCGAAGATTCTATTGCACAGTCTCTGTTCGAGCATATTGAATTCGCCACGAACGGCGGCCGTATTCGACCCGCTATTACCCTCTTTGCTCCTGAAACGGACAAGCAGACGATCCGAATCTGGAATCATCAGTTGATTCGTTATGCCGGATACGAAACAGATAAAGGGATTATAGGTGATCCTGCTTCCGTTGCCTTCACCAAGCAGTGTTTACGGCTAGGCTGGCAAGGTAAGCGCACTCCCTTCGATATACTGCCATTAGTTATTCAAATTGGCATGAGTGAACCAAGATGGTATCCGATTCCTCCAGAGCTTATATTGGAGGTTCCGCTTACTCATCCAACCATAGAGCGTTTTGCCGAGCTGGGCTTGAGATGGTACGCCGTCCCATGTATTTCGGACATGCGCCTAGAAATCGGAGGATTAAGCTATACGGCTGCACCGTTTAATGGATGGTACATGGGAACGGAAATCGGCGCCCGAAATTTCTCCGATACAAGCCGCTATAACCAACTGCCGCTTATTGCGGATCTTATGGGGCTTGATAGATCTACGAACTCCTCTTTATGGAAGGATCGAGCATTGGTTGAGCTTAATGCGGCTGTGCTTCATTCTTACAAAAGCAATGGTGTCAGTATAGTAGACCATCACACTGCGTCCGAGCAGTTTATGCGTTTTGAGAAGCAGGAGCTTGATGCCGGTCGCAAGGTGAATGGTAAGTGGTCATGGCTAATTCCGCCGATGTCGCCGACAGCAACTCCGATATGGGACCATTATTTCACAGAAATCGAGATGAAACCGAGCTTTTCCTATCAGCCTGTCCCCTATGCTTCAGATGAAGCTCAAGTAGACCACAAAAATACATCAGCTATAGTTACCGCGGCCGCACATGGCTGTCCTTTTCATAGATGAATCCGGTTAGCGGGTTATTCATTGACAGGTAAAATCAGCAAGCCCCTCTGTTGTCTTAATCAACATAAGAGGGGCTTGTTTTACATTAGGATTGCCGGATATCTTATTATTTCTTTTTCATCTCCTGATAGGCCTTCAGCATCTCATCCTGTACCTCTTTACCGCCGATCTTCATATACTCTGCCACCATATCGTCGTATAGCTTATCAAAGTCGGCAGGTTTCGCCGTCATTGTTTTTACAGTGATTTCCACTCCCTTATCACTAAGCGTCTGATTATACTTGATTTGTGCTTCGATCGGCCTGTTGAAACGAGCCGGAAGCTGACCGTCTGTATCCCCTACTTTGATACTATCCATAGTAAAATCTTTATACTTTGGATCAGCCGCATTCGCCTTCAATGTTTTTTCGGGATCGCCCATATCCTTACCGTTAATCATCATGCTGTAATCTAGATAGTTGTACATAATCTTTTTCGCTTCGTCCGTATCAAGGAAGATTGGAATACCATCGTCGCCTTTTTTGTAGGTAACCCCCTCTGTGCCGTTCTGCAAATCAAAAATCACTTTATAATCCGACATCCAGTCCAGCCATTTTATCGCTTCAACTGCCCTTTTACTTGCTTTTGGGATCATGATGTGTGCAGACAATGGATGGTAGATTTGTTTGACATGCTTGCCTTCATAGTTGGTGAATGGATCGACGGGAAGCAATGTGGCTGCCGGTACGTTTTTCTGCAGAGTGGAATAGTAAGCCTGATAGACTGGCTCATTCGTATTGGTAATGGCGAATCCGATCTGTCCGTTAACCAGGTCCGCCTGGAACTTCTTACCGTCTTTGTCCAAAGCGAAGTCAGGACTGATGAGTCCTTCGTTATACAGCTTGTTCAAAAACTTGTAACCATCCTTGTTGCCGGGCTTCATCCAATCGGGCAGCGTGTAGTACTCTTCTTCCGACATTTTCTTCCAGAAGGTGCGAACGAGGGGATCGAGGTTATTATTATAACGGATACCGTAGGGGATGACCTTGCCGCCTGTTCCGCCCGGATCCTTTTCTTTAAACGCCTTCAAAACTGAATAGAACTCATCCGTCGTTTTGGGAGGCTGCATACCGAGCTTATCCAGCCAATCTTTTCGAATTATCGGGGTGCTCGAAGCAAGAATAATCCGCTTTGCTGGAATCGTATACTGCTTACCGTTAATAACTCCGTAGTTGAGCAGCTGGTCGCCCAAATATTTTTTCAAGTTAGGCCCATGTTGATTAAGCAGATCTCCAAGGTCGGTTAATCCGCCCTGCTTTACCCAGTTTTGTACGGCAGGGTCGCTGTAAGTGAAAATAATGTCCGGCGCTTCATTCGCTGCCATCAGAACGTTCAGCTTAGGCACTTCCTCCGTCCGGGGAACCGATACAAATTCCAGCTTAATATTGTTCGGATCGCCGAACTTCTCCTGCATATATTTGACGAACCAGCTTTCAGTCAGCGGAGGCGCACCTGGCGGCGTATTACCACGATCGAAGAGCTCGATTTTGAGCGTTACCGGATTGCCCTTTTTCCCTCCGTCACTTGTTCCTGCAGCCGTGTTGTTATCGGAGCAGGCTGCAATCGTTAGAACAGGCATAAGAATGGCGAGTAAACTGGCTGTTGTCCTTTTTAACTTGTCCATACGCATATGGATCAACTCCCTTTTGGAATGTTGTCGAACTAGGTACCCTTTAATTCGAAACATCGGTTAGCCTTTTACCGCACCAATCATCATCCCGGATATAAAATAGCGCTGCAGCCATGGATAGACGAGCAGAATTGGAATGGTCGCGAACATTATGCTGGCAGCCTTCAAGCTCTCTGGAATAGGAGCGAGCGAATTCATGCCTTCCGTTGCCGTTGCGTCGCTCATCTGATTGGAAATAACAAGCTGGTACAGCTTTAATTGAATGGGATACAGATTTTGATTCGTGATAAAAAATAACGCGTCCATGAAGCCGTTCCACCGACCTACCGCATAGAACAAGCTTAACGTTGCTAGTACAGGCAAGGACAGCGGCAATACAATCCGGACTAAGGTGCCGAAGTGCGAGCTCCCATCTATCCGGGCTGACTCCTCAAGCTCTTCAGGAATAGAAGAGAAAAATGTTTTCAAAATGATCAGATAAAATGCGTTAATCATGCCTGGCAGAACGAGCGCCCATATCGTATTCGTCAGCTTCAATGTTTTGACGAGCAAATATTCCGGAATCAGGCCCCCGCTAAAAAACATCGTAAATACAATCATGAGCAAAAAGAAGTCGCGGCCTTTCAGCCTTTTTTTGGTAAGCGGATATGCCGCACAGATGGTCATGATCATGCAGGTGAGAGTGAACAGAACCACCAAACCAATAGTGAACAGCAGCGAGCCGATCATCTTGGCATCACGGAAAACGGTTTGATACGCAACTGTGCTCCATTCCACCGGAAACACCGTCACTTTGTTTGATAAAATCGCAGCATTGGAGCTTAACGATACCGAGGCCAAATGAAGAATGGGCACCAGCGCCAAAAATGACGCTATCGCTACAAACGCTATAATGAATGCGTCGAACAGCTTGTCTATACGTCCTGTGTTCATTGGTTTCTCAACAACCCCTTCCCTTACCAAATGCCTTGATCGGTCACTTTCTTAGAAATGTAATTGGAGGATAACAGGAAGATCAGCCCGACCACCGCTTGGAACAACCCGATCGCCGTTGCTATTGTAAATCTGGCGGATAGAATCCCCACCTTGTACACAAAGGTACTAATAACATCCGAAACATCCGTTACTAGCGGATTGCTCATGACAAATGGTCTTTCAAAGCCGATGCTCGCCATATGTCCAATATTAATGATCAGTAGAATGATGATCGTAGGCTTGATGCCTGGGATCGTAATATCCCAAATTTTGCGAAGCCTTCCTGCTCCATCAACGTCTGCCGCTTCATACAGCTCCTTGTTAATGCTCGTCAGTGCCGCCAAGTAAATGATGGTCCCCCATCCTGCACTCTGCCATACTCCTGAGCCTACATACGTAATGACCCAATAGACAGGTTCAGTCAAAAAAGGAATCGCTTTCATTTCTGCGGATCGAATGATAATGTTGACCAGTCCCGTATTGGTAGCCAACAGCTGGTAAACCATCCCTCCGATAATGACCCAGGAAATAAAATGAGGCAAATACAAAATCGTCTGAGCGCCTTTTTTAAACCACTTGATACGAATTTCATTGAGAAATATCGCTAAAATAATCGGTGCAGGAAATGACACAACCAGATCCAGAAGGTTTAACAGCATTGTGTTGCGAAGCACTTTGTAGAAATCCTTCATTAGAAAAATTTCGCGGAACGCATCAAATCCAACCCATGGGCTGTTCATTATGCCCTGAAACATGTTGAATTCTTTAAACGCAATAGTGACTCCGTACATCGGGATATACTTGAAAGTGATGAAGTACACCATAGGCAGCAATAGCAAAGCATACAGCTGCCAGTCCTGATTAGCCAAAAACTTGATTGTTTTTTTCTTAGCAAGAGGTTGAGCCAGCTCGCTCTCCACCACCGTCTTGCTGCCGAGTCCGGACATAGAATTCCTCCATTCCTCAAACGTCATTGGGCAAGGTATTTACCTGCTTTTCACAGTAATGCATTCTTAACAAAATGGTCAATTTACATGAATCGCCGATTAACAATATGTCATTTGGATGCTCCCCAAACCTTTAATTAACATTTTGTCAGAAGCATTTAACATTTTCGTTGAGCACAAAGATCGCAACATGATCCCATGATTATTTCGTTAATCCACATTAATCTACTGTGCTGCGGACTGTGTCCGTCTTCCTTCTGTAGTCTCCGGGCGGCAGCCCAAACATATTTTTAAACGCACGATGGAACGATATCGCATGCTGATATCCTACCCGCTCGGCAATATATTGGACTGGGAGATCCGTTTCAAGCAGCAGTCTGCTGGCTTCTTCTAACCTTACTTTTAACATATAATCGATGAACTTTTCACTGAACTCTTCTTTGAATAGCTTGCTTAAATAGCGCGGATTCATCTCAAAAAATTCACTCAGCTTCATTAAAGATAAGTCAGGATCGGCATAATGAACATCAATATAGTGCTTTACCCGAGACATCAGCAGATGATTGCTGCGAACCGACCTCACTTCGCGTATCCGCCCTTCTAGTTCGGATAGAAGTGTACGTACCTGTACATGCCATTCATCCAAAGTCAGCGATTTTGCTGTTACGGCTTCCAGCTGGGGCAAATAATCGTCAATCCACAGCTGTTGAACTTCTCCGGGCATCTCAGCCCATTCCTTATGGAATTGATATAATAAGAAGTCCATCATATGCTGTATATCCGCTTGGGAAAATAACCCTGTCCGCAAGCTGAAAGCAAGCTTGTCCAAATGAACCTGCCACTGCCCGTCATCCTGACGAAATGACTTGGATAGTGTAGACAACAGCTGCATTTGCGAGAATACACCCGCTTCTCTTTCTCTTTTACAACGAACATCCGCCTTATCCATTAAACTATTAGTTCCGAACAAGGGTTTAAGGGACAACCTTTCCCGCGCCTCTTCATAAGATCGCGTAGCTTCTGTGTAATCGGTGATTTCGGTGCCCAAACCGACAGATACGCTGAACTCTAGATTGGTTGATATCCAATCCTGCAGCTGCTTCATGCTTTCGACAGCTTGATCACGATGAGTTCCCTCTTGGTCTTTCCAATAAAATACAATTGCCATTTGGTGCGGCTCCAGCCATTCGTTCCACAGAACTACATTGCCAGATTGGGCGATTTCCTGCAGTACATGACTCACAGTAAATTTAAGTAAGTACTGATCACTCGGACTATAGCTTCCTGTAAATGCCAGATACCTATCAATTTCCATTACGGCAATCGTTAGCTTCTCAAAATTGGCCGGCACCTGCAGCTTATGCATCTCTTTCCTCCACTGCATCTCGCTCATCATTGTGCTTCCTTCCAGCCATTCGGCTAAGCACTGCCTTTTGCGTACCGGCAAATCATCGTGATACAGCTGCTCATACTGCGAAGACTTCTCGATCAGCCCATCGATGGCTGCTTCAATAAACTTCAGTTCATTCTTGGCGGGTTGGCGTGCTAACTCTCCGCTTTTGCGCTTTGTATAATCTTGAATTCGTCCTGCAATCGTATGAATCGGCTTGAAGTTGCGATGAGTCACATAAGTGAACCACACAATGCCGGCTACGACAGCCGCCAGTCCGACAAATATCCAAAATTCATGAAACAAAGAGAGCAGCGACAGCTGCTTATTGCTCTGTCCACCGGATATAAAATACCAGCCCGTGTAATCCGATGCTTTGCGCTTTAGGTCAGTATTCGTGTCCTCGTTCAGTTCTCTGGCTTGCTGAGTGTTAACTATATCAAAGGGCTCCCGATTGGGAGCGATCAGACGAATAAATCCGGCATCATAACGAGTTAAATCCTTAATAAAACCGACCAGTGAGGGCACTCGGATGTTGATCACAACCGCCCCTTGCTTATCTCCAGTCACTGGATAATATTTGTATAAGCTAACGACACGTTCGCCACCCGCTTCATGATTGAATTCCTTAAAATAACGCGGATTCGTCCAACCTGCCGAATAGGAGCCTTTCCGGTAACTATCGAGCAGAAACTCGCTGTCTCCGAATTGATCTAAAGAGGACAATCCGTTTCGTGTTAATACTTTACCCGTGGCTTCGTTATACATGTAGATGGAATTGGAAAAAGGCAGCATAGAGGATAGGTCGTCCATTTTCCGTGAAATAAGAAAATAGTCATATACCGTTTTGCTGCCGTCATCTTGAAAAAAAGACGTGATTTTTTCATTCACATCCATTTCCTTGATCAGCATACGCTCGGCAGCCTTTAGGTTATTGTCCACCGCTTGCATGACTTTGGTGGCTATAGCTTCATCGGTCAGAGAGATTTGTCCTTTGGCAGATTCGTTCAATGCAGCGAAGAAAGCAAAGATCAGGATGGAAATAACGAGAAAAAAAATCGGAGCATAGGACAACAGTATACGGTAATACCAGCTCATTCTCATCCTTACAATCCCCCTAAGATATCATGGTTTATCATCAGTTTATTACAACATTTTTGAATTTGTTGTAGAACGGTGGCAGATAGAACGACAAAAAGACACTTCCTTAGCACCATTTTTCTGTGCTAAAAAAGTGTCTCCGTGGAAGACCGATCCAGCCTTAGGCTTTCTCCGACCATGGCTGCAGGACTGAGGTCACGGTCTCCCCGCCGGTTGCTGCTTGCTGTATAAGAAGATTTAAATAGTGATCTTGAGATGCGTCAGCCAAGCTGTAGAATGGCTTGCCAGTACGGACATACTCGTCCATCCTCAGGAGGCAGGTGGCGACTGCGATTTCATCGTCCGTTAGTCTGGCCGGTGCTAATGGATTCTGATAAACCCACTGCTCTCCTGCCAATATTCCTTTATGGTAATAGCCTTCCAGGTTTCCGTTTTGCCCGGCATCCTTGCGGAGCAGCGGAGTCTCGATAGGGGTCAAGTAATCTAGTAAATAGGTCATAGTCTCATTAACGATCTCACCGCGCTCACCACGTATAAGCACTCGCTGTGATCGAATCCAAGAGAAATATTGGTCGCCCGTGAAATCGAAAATGCCTAATCGTCCGCTTGCAAATTGCAAGGAAGCTATGGTTTGCTTGGAAACAACCGTTTGCTCGGAAGCAGGCGCTCCCATACGGTTAGGTCCTGCTGTGAGCGGTGACTCGAACGTGAAAGCTCGGATCACAGCCGGTTCATGGCCCGCGCCAAGCCACTGGCGCATCAGCGAAATGCCGTGGTAGCCATGTGCTGCCGATACCTGTACTTGCGATACTTGACCGAGTCGGCCAGATTCAATGCATGCCTGCCGGGCTGCATGCAAAGGCTGGAACAGATACTGCTCCGCCACTTGTACGCGAGCTTCAAGCTCTCCAAGCCTTGAGTTCAGCTTCAACAGAGCCTCCAGATCCGGAGCTGGGGGCGTTTCGGACAATGCTGGGATCCCGCGCTCTGCAAGCTGTTCCAGAATAACGGGACAAGACGCCCATGATACGGAAACAACGACGAACGAAGGTGTCTCCGAATGCAATAATTCTTCCAGTGTTGCATATCCCCGCACATCCCAAGCTTTTTCGATAGCATGCCGTTTAGCCTCATCCCTTACAACAACTCCCGCGATCTCGAAACGCTCAGGACATGCTTCAGCTATCCGCAAATAAAACTCTGTTCGCCAGCCACCGCCAATAATAGCGAATTTGATTTTATAGTTCATCCTTACCTCCCATGACACGGCTGACTTCGCCGATTCGAACTACCTCAATAATACCTATCAAGTGCCTTTAATTTCAAGCTGAGGTAAGGCAGCTGCGTTAAAATGGGAGAAATCAGCATCGTTCATTTTGTCATGACTATCTCAGTTTCATCTACATCTGTGCCAATGAAGTCGACTACATCCAGAAGTACTTCCGAATATCCAATTTAAATTATGGTGAAGCCGATGGCTAAAACTATACAGCATCTGCATCTCCTTCTCAGAGAATCCATCGAACAACAATTTTAAATGCGCTCGCTGTAAAGATGCTGCCTCTTTCAACAGTCGTTCTCCTTTATCCGTAATGCTTAACAGCATAATGCGCTTATCATTTTGAGGTCTTATACGGTTGATGTAGTTCCCTTTTACCAGTTTGTCGCATACGGCTGTCATTGCTCCTGCAGAGAATTGAAGCCCTTTTGACAGCCGCCCGGCCTTCATTGGCCCTTCCTGCTTCAACCTCGTCAGCACATGCAGCTGCTGAAGTGTTACCGTATCCCCTATAATCACTTTGTCGCGCTCAGCTACATATTTTCTGATCATAGAACGAAACTGGTCGTCCAACTGGACGATTGTAGAAAGCGGAGCTGCGTCCATTCAATTACCTCCTTCCACCTTCAAATATAAAAAGACCCGCGAAAATCATTCAGTCATGCTGAATGTATCGGGGCCATTGGTTATTCCAGTAGGCTTGCTTATTTTTATACTAAAATACATCTATCACAAAAATTATCACATCAATTCCTATCAGTCAAGTGTGAATAAAATGGTTCAGGCTGCTCAGACAGCTGTCCGAAATAATAAGCCAAATAAAGTGCGATACGCTTGGATGCATGACCATCTCCGAATGGATTTTTGACATTAGCCATTTCAAGATACCGCTGGGGATCTTGAAGAAGGATTGCAGCATTGTCATAAATGGACAACTCATCCGTTCCTGCTAGAACAACTGCATTAGCCTCGATAGCTTCAGGCCTCTCCGTTGTATCACGCATTAGTACTAAAGGTTTATTGAACACCGTCGTTTCCTCTTGAATTCCTCCCGAATCACTCAATATTAAGTAGGAGCGTGACAAGAGATTGATCATATCCGGATATTCGATAGGCTCGAGCAGATGAATTCTCTCATGCCCGGATAGTATAGGAATTGCGATTTCACGAACAGCAGGATTAAGATGGACTGGATAAATGACCATGACATCGGGGTGGTCGTCTGCCAAGCGGCGAATAGCGCTGAACATTTGTCTCATCGGTTCCCCTAGGTTTTCCCGACGATGAGCTGTTATAGTAACGATTCTGCCAGGGTGCTGAATTAGCTTATTCAAGCTATCATTTTGAAATGTGTAATCAGACTTTTTTGTCAATATTGCAGCATCAACAGCCGTTTGACCTGTGACGAAAATTTGGTTGGATGAGAATCCTTCCCTTAGTAAGTTATCCCTTCCTACTGAAGTGGGTGCAAACAGTACATCCGTCACTACATCAACCATTCTTCTATTGACCTCCTCAGGCCAAGGAGACCATTTGTTATGCGACCGTAATCCGGCCTCAACATGCCCTACGGGAATTTGATGAAAGAACGCGACTAAACTGCCGCAAAGAGCTGTTTGTGTATCCCCGTGCACCAAAATCATATCGGGCTTGTCTTCTGCAATGGCTTGATCCAATCCTTTAATGGCTGCTGATGTAAAATAAGCTAGCGTTTGATTTTCTTTCATTAGATCAAGATCGATATCTGGAATAATCTTAAAATGGGACAGCGGCTGCTGAAGCTGTTCTCGGTGCTGGCCAGTAACAACGACCTTCGTTTCAAACCATTCGGGATACTTCCTAAGCTCCTGAACCACCGGACACATTTTAGTCGCCTCTGGACGAGTTCCGAAAATGAGCATGATTTTTTTCTTTTTCATGTCAATCCCCCTTTAATATGTATGGCATGAAATACGGTAACAAGATTAGAATCGCTTACTTTTCCAATTATTACAATTATAAGTCACTGATATCCATCTGATAGATCATCAATGAGTCATTATCCAAGCTCTAGCTCCGTGTCCGAAAAATTGATTCTATGTATTCCCGCAAGCATTCCCCCAAATTCTGATGCAGCATTCCATTATTTAAAAATTTCACTTTGTGCACTTGAACCTTACGTAACGGAATGTCTTATGATGTGGATACCGGTAAAAACCTCGCGCGAAAAAAGGGGATGATCACGAAACGGGGAATGGAAAGCTGGAGAACTTGCGAAATTAGCGGGATTAACGGTTCGAACATTTCGATACTACGACCAGATCGGCTTGGCGACTATCTTGGCGAACATCCATTTAACGATTTCCTAGAGAGGACAAAATAAACCATGAACGAACGATCTGTAAAGTACTCTACCTTTGTTATCGAGAAAAAGTATAGTGCCTCGCCCGAGCGGGTATTCTCCGCCTGGTCGGACCCGTCGGCCAAAGCCCGGTGGTACCCGAAAGCCGACGAGTTCGACTTTCGGGTTGGTGGTCGAGAAATCAACCATGGCGGCCAACCGAACGGTCCGATTTATACTTTCGACGCTTGCTACCAAGAGATCGTTCAGGACAATCGCATCGTTTATACTTACACATTGGACCAAGGGGAGATACGAATGTCAGTCTCCTTGACGATAGTAGAAATTAAGAGATCAGATAACGGCACTCAACTCATCTACACCGAACAAGGAGCTTTCTTCGATGGTCACGATCTACCAGAACAACGCGAGCACGGCACAAAATTTATGTTAAATAAGCTAGGCTTGGAGCTGAAGAACGAATGAAAAACGCCTTGCATGGAATTGAGATGAAGGCCGGCATAAGGGATTGGACAGGGCTTGCGGTACTAGCTCTGCCCGCCCTACTTGTCTCGATCGATCTCTCCGTAATGATTCTCGCGCTGCCGCACATCGGTACCGACCTCGGCGCCGATAGCGCTCAGCAGTTGTGGATCATCGACATCTATGGATTCATGCTCGCCGGGTTCTTAATCACCATGGGGACGCTGGGAGATCGGATCGGCCGCCGCAAACTGCTGTTGATCGGCGGGAGCGCATTCATGATAGCCTCGATACTGGCTGCATTCTCCCGAAACGCTGAGATGCTCATTGCAGCCCGCGCAATACTCGGTATAGCCGGAGCGACTGTATCGCCTTCTACACTAGCCTTAATTAGCAACATGTTCCGTGACCATAAGCAGCGCTCCCTTGCCATCGGCATTTGGTTAACGTGCTCTATGGGAGGCATGGCGCTCGGGCCTGTGGTTGGAGGTATCATGCTAAATCACTTCTGGTGGGGCTCGGTGTTCCTTCTGGGCGTGCCGGTCATGTTGCTTCTACTAATAACCGGACCCATGTTGCTGCCCGAATACCGGCACCCCGAAGCCGGACGGCTAGATTTGACCAGCGTTGCGTTATCGCTGGGTGCCATCCTGCCGATCATTTACGGCCTCAAGGAAATCGCTAAGTACGGTCTGCAGATGGTGCCTGCGCTGTTAATACTAGCGGGTTTCGTCCTAGGCACGGTGTTTGTGTCGCGGCAGCGCAGGCTGACGAGTCCTCTACTCGATTTACGCCTGCTCACGAGTCCCGGATTCGGCGCTGCACTGGGGGGCATGTTCGGTATTACACTGACAGGAGGAACCATGCTCTTTATCGCGCAATACCTCCAATTCGTGCAAGGAATGTCGCCGCTTCAGGCAGGATTGTATACGCTCCCTGGGGTAATTGCCTCGATGGTCGGTATGTTTTTCTCACCGCTAATCGCACGCCGGATCCGACCGGCGCGCCTTATCGGAACGGGACTACTGATATCGACCGCGGGCTGTTTTCTGCTAAGCCAGGTGGGGGTTGAATCAAGCCTCATGTTGCTGGTGCTCGGGTACATCTGCTTCAATATAGGTTCAGCCCCGCTACCAAGCCTGTCCAGCGACCTTGTCATCGGCTCCGCCCCGCCGGAGAAGGCAGGATCGGCGGCCTCCTTGCTGCAAACCAGCGGCGAATTCGCCTTCGCATTGGGCATCGCAGTCTTAGGCAGCATCGGCACGGTCGTTTACCGCAACCAGGTAGCGAACTCTATTCCCGCCGAATTGCCGGTGTCCGCGATACAAGCTTCCCGCGACAGCTTGGCCGGTGCCACGGCTATAGCGGAAGGCCTATCCGAACAAGTCGGCAAGACACTGCTCACGGGGGCACGCGAAGCCTTTACGAGCGGGATGCACGCCGTTGCTGCAGCCAGCGGCGCCATCATGCTGGTTACCATCATCCTTATCGTTACGCGGCTTAGGCACGTACGACCAATAGGAGAGACTCAGTCTAACCAAGCCGGTAGTAGCCTTCCAGAAGTTGCACCCGGCGCTGCCAAAGAATCAAAAATATAACCACTGATGCATAGTTGCCTCTATATGTAGGAAAAACCGGGAATTCGCATCCAGCGAATCTCCGGTTTTCTATCTTTACTTTTCCTAAGTTCCTACTCAGCCAAAGGCTTCAGTTGAACTTCTTTCAAATTCATCAACGCTTCGCCGGTAATCGAATCCGCGCTTACAGTCAATCTATAGTTTCCCGGCTGCTCCAAGCGGATAACGCCGAGCGTTTCTTCGATGAAGGTATACCCATCGCCTTTTGCAGAGACTTGACCCTGAAGCTTATGTCCCGCAGTGTCAACGGTAAAGGTACCTCCCGCTATACCTTCCTCCGCACCATAGACTACCTTGACTTCATAAGCACCTGCTTCCGCCGCGCGGTATGTCCAGCTGATGCTGTCCGATGCGTTCGTCCAATTCGTTACGACGTCACGACCTGCTTTACCTGTATCGTAGCGGAGTTGATCCCCTTCAATGTCTCCGTCAAATGCACCGAACACATTTATATAGTCGTTGTGATGCAGACGTTTGATCGGATTCGCATCGACGGCTCCCTCCATTTCCACCACAACAACAGTAGCATTCGGATCGAGCGGAGCGGCAGGTACGGAAATTGCAATATCCTCCTTGTTCAAACGGCTATGGTCTAGTGGAGTTTGCTTAGCATCCGCCAGCAAATATGCTTTTGTAGCATTATTTCTCAAGCCAGGAACAATCAACTCACCGCTAGCAGGCCAATCAAATACATGCAGATACAACGTTTGTCCTTTTGCCGTGCAGCGTCCCCATTGAGGCTTACCTATCGGACTACCTGTCGTTCCATACACACTCTCACCATTCACACTCATCCATTGTCCGATTCCATGCAATATTTCGGTGGATTTTTCGTCGAATTCGCCTTCCGGTGTCGGTCCAACATTAAGTAAATAGTTGCCGTTCAAGCTGAACACATCGATCATGTTATGCAGAATGCTTTTGACCGATTTCCAGTTATGGTCCGTTTTTTTATATCCCCAAGAATTGTTCATCGTATGAATCGATTCCCAGTCTTTACGATTAATCCGGATATGAAGCTGATTGTCTCCCGAATTGCCGTAATCCCCAAATCCATCCCTTCTTACGCGGCGGTTGACCAAGCAATTCGGCTGGAGACTGCGCACAAAATCGACAAAGCGTTGTCCCTGCTCGTCGGTAACTTTGTGTCCGCAATCGAACCAGATGACCGCAACATCGCCATATTGCGTCAGCAGCTCCTTAAGCTGAGGAAACGCTTTTTCATTCAAGTACCGTTCATAACGGGTCCGTTTATCTTCATCGTCAATCCAGGACTCCAGCGTATCCCAAGCCCCGATATTGTTCGGGTAGTCATGAGTATTTCCTTGCGAATCAGGGTGATGCCAGTCCATCGAATGTGAATAATAGAAGCACAGCTTCACGCCATGCTTGTGACATGCATCCGCCAAATCCTTCATCGGGTCACGTCCATACGGTGAACGCCTCACGATATTGAAATCGGATACCGCGGAATCATACAACGCAAAGCCGTCATGATGTTTAGCCGTAATAACCAGGTATTTCATGCCTGCCTCTTTAGCTGCTTTCACCCAAGCATCTGCATCGTAGTTCACCGGATTAAAGTCTTCGGCAAGAGTTTCATATTCTTTTACAGGAATTTGCCCTCTCAGCATAATGTGCTCACCATAAGCACCCGGTACTTCTTTGCCTTTCCATACTCCGCCTAACAGCGAGTACAATCCCCAGTGGATGAACATGCCGAAGCGTGCATCTCTCCACCAGGCTAGCCTACGGTCTTGAACCTCTTCTGTATATTCCGTTACGGCCGTTACCGACTCGACTGCTTCCGCTTCAGCGTTATCCATGTACATGTCTTTTTTAGTCATAAGAAACCCTCCGTTATTTTTCTAACCGTTCTCCTCTATTGTACGCCGGGTATGCTATAATCCATATGGACGCGGTTAACTCCTATTTGTACGAAACTAACCTTTTTCAAGACTGCATTTTTCAAAACAAGGTGGTCTATATCTATGGAAACTCAAAAGTTTATGGCGATAAGTCACTTTTTGGCTGAAGTTAAGGTTGAGCTTATGATTTCGATGCTCAGCAAATGCAAGCCCAACTGGGTTCAAGGTCCTTTCCTTCCGACGTACAGTAAAGTCTATTACATATTGGAAGGGGAAGGCAGAATGATGATAGGCGGTCAAGAACTGTTCCCTCAACCAGGACAGCTTGTATTCGCTCCCGCAGGGCTCTCGCAATTTTTCTCTGTAACCGACACGAACCATACCTATAAAATGTACTGGTGTCACTTTACGTCCAACATAAGCTTTTTGAACTTATTCACTTTGTTTCAGCTCCCGTTTTGCATTACATCGACAGATTCTGCGGCTATCCTAACAGCCTTTGAGAAACTGGTATATGAATCCAGAAGGGCCAACGGTCCCGCCAAATCGATTCGTATCCAATCGGCACTGCTGGAGGTGATCTCCTGTTATATTGAACAGGCCGTGCAAGCTAAGCCTCAAGTTCCCGCTACACTCGCAAGTAATAAGCTGAGTACTGCACTCCAATATATTGACGCTAACTTAACCAAAGATATGACAGTAGCGGAGCTATCCGAGCTCGTACATCACCATCCGAATTATTTCATCCGTTTTTTCAAAAATCATTTGGGCATGACACCAATGGCATTTATTTATGAAAGAAGATTGGAGAAAGCGAAGCAGCTTCTAATGGCCTCTGATATGACCATTGGGGAAATAGCTCAAGCAACGGGGTTTCATGATATATTCCATTTTTCCAAGGCGTTCAAAAAAAGAATCGGAGTAGCCCCATCCGAATTCCGCAGCTGGCCGCGATCTTCCAACAGCCGCGAAAACGATGAGGCTTAAGGCTCCGATTCATGCTTACTCAATATTGCAGATTGTAATCTACCCGATTCACAATCGGTTCATGTCCTTGTAGGTATTGCTGCAAATTTTGCATAAAAATTTCAAAAGCTCTCTCGTTATACTGATCCGTAGAACCCGAATTATGCGGTGTCATAATGACGTTCTCCAAGTCCCATAACGGACTTGATTCCGGCAGCGGCTCCTGCTCGAACACATCCAAACCAGCTCCTGCTATCGTTCCGGTTTGCAAAGCTTCTATTAAAGCTTCCGTATCTGTCGTACCTCCACGTCCGATGTTAATAAACATGGCTGTCTTTTTCATCCGCTCGAACTGTGCTTTGCCAAAACGGTGTCTTGTCTCGTTGGTCAACGGGAGTGTTACGACAACGTAATCACTTTCACGCAGAACAAGCTCCAGACCGTCGTTATCGTACATCTGTTCTACGAATTCACTCGCTCCTCCGGACCTGCGAATGCCGAGAACCGTCATACCGAACGCTTTAGCCAACCTTGCGGTTTCTTCTCCTATAGCGCCGACTCCGATTATCCCTATGGTTTTTCCATGGATTTCTCCAAGCGATCCCGTTCCCTTCCATTGCTTTTGAAGCTGATTGCGCATGGAGAGATGCAGCTTCCGAGTAAAGGAAAGCATCATACTGAAGATCGTTTCCGAGATGGGGTAAGCATGCACTCCACTGGCATTTGTCAGCATAATACCTCTAGAGGCAAATTCCTGTAATGGCAGCATATCTACGCCAGCTCCCCAATTTTGCACCCAACGAAGTCTGGTACCAGGCTGCAGGCATTCGGTTTCGCAAGCGGTTTTCCAATCGATAACGATTTCCGCTTCCTTCAGATGCGGGAGCCATAGCTCTTTTTCCTTACCATGGACAAGTTCCCAGCCGGGTGCCATTTGTTTTATTTGCTCTTCCTGCTGCGGAGTTAATGAATGAACACAGACCATTTTGGACATACTATCAGCTCCTTTCCTTGTATTATAGCATTTTATTCCTTTTCATTGAAAAGCCGGGTGTATGATGAAAAGAGCACAGGCTCCGGCTTTCGGAGTCCTATGCTCTCTTTTATACTGTTATTTTGTTTTGGCTTTTGCCGCATCTACAGCTTTATTTGCTGTTTCTTCAATTTTACGGAACAAGGAGTTGATGTCCGTATCTCCAAGAGCCGCTTCATGAATCGCATCCTCATAAGCCTTTTGCGCTTCGCCTTCAAAAGATGATCTTGTCGGCATAGGTGCATACTGATTAAAGAACACCGCGCTAGTATTTTTGTCTTTATATTTGCTATCTTGAGCGAATTGCTTTTTGATCGCATCATCTTTAAGAACCGTCATCGTTCCGCCACGAGCCTGCTTCGTTTGGTACTCTACACTGGTCAAGTATTGGATAACCTTCATAGCTTCATCCTTGTGCTTGCTTTGTTGGGTAACGCCCCAGTAGAATGGATACGCTTGCGAGCCGATTTTCGGTTGATCCTTAAATGTCGGCAATGCCGCAATATCCCAATTCATACCTTCCGCGCCCCCGCCAGCCCAGTCAAGTTCGGATAAATAGGCCATCATGGCAAGGTTTCTGTCTTTCAAGAACGGATCCTTGTACGGCAGCTTGTTCTTCAATGCAACCATAGCCTTTTTGTAATCAGGATTATTGGCCGTGTTGATGTAATAAGATTGATACAGCTGCTTCCACTTGTCATTCGTATTAATTGTTGCTTTATCCGTCTTCGGATCTAGGAAGGTTAACCCCAATTGATTCGCTTTTATCGTATGTGCCGGTGAAGCCGCAAAGCCCAAATACTGCTTATCTCCATCCGCTCGCGTTAAAGTGTTGGCCACTTGGGCAAGGTCATCCCATGTCATATCATTCTTCGGATAAGGAACGCCGAATTTATCGAAAATGTCTTTGTTATAAAACAGGATCACGTTTTGCGACCATACTGGAAGGCCGTAAATCCCGGTTTTAGACATATTTTTAGCAAAGTCAATCATCGTCGGCTCGAAAGCGCTTAAATCTATGTTATTTTTCTTAATCAGGTCTGTCATATCGTATGCAAGACCATAGTTGGCAACCGTGTAGAAATAATTGGTGCTCTCGTAATAAATATCGATAGTTTGACCGGAGGCAACCATTTCATCGATCGTTGTGCCGGTTCCTTTTTTAATATACTTAATCGTAATATTCGGGAATTTGGCTTTGATCGGATCGGAAAACTTCAGCTTCACTTCTTCTTCGGATGTTGCAGCCGTAGAATAGAGTACCAATTCCACAGGTTCATTGCTTACCGCTGGCTGTTTCTGAGTCTGATCTGTCGCATTCCCATCCGCTCCTTGCTTGCTGCTGCAGGCTGTCGTCAGAGCAACTAACATTGCCGTTGATACGATTAAACTTTTCTTTATCATCTTTGAAATCCCCCCTATATTTTCTTTTCCAAGAAAGCGCTTCATTTCATCATCTATTTAACAATATCATAAAGAAATTCAACATTCTTCATAATTTTTGCCCATAAATTTCATTTTTTTGTTCATTTTTGAAGCTCTGGGCGCTTGATTGTCGGAATAGTCCGATACGGTGGAGTCACCAACCAAAATTAACGGTTACCGCTTGAGGTTATTCTTGTCATAGTCGTTTATCACATCCGAGCATGCTTAAACCATCTTTCATTTCATCCAATCCGAATGCAAAAAAAAGACCAGCTCCGCATCCGCAGAACCTGGTCTTTCAAGATTTAATGAGATCCTTCCATATTCCTGAACTGATTATAAAACATTTGATAATAGGTGCCTTGACGTTCAATAAGCTTATCATGACTACCCTGCTCAACAATCTCACCATGGTCGATGACCATGATCGTATCTGCATCCCGAATCGTGTTCAACCGGTGAGCAATAATGAAGCTTGTTCTTCCCTCCATAATGTTCAGCAGCGCGTCTTGAATGTGCAGTTCAGTCCGCGTATCGATGCTGCTGGTCGCTTCATCAAGAATAAGAATGGACGGCTTTGCCAAAATAACCCTTGCGATCGCCAGCAGCTGCCGCTGTCCTTGACTCAAATTACCGCCGTTCTCAGATAACTCTGTTTCATACTTCTTAGGGAGTCTCTTAATAAATGCATCAGCGTTTGCCATCTTCGCTGCCATTTCTACTTCTTCGTCCGTAGCATCCGATTTGCCGTACTTGATATTTTCTTTGATCGTTCCCGAGAATAAATACGTATCCTGAAGAACGATTCCGAAGCATCTCCTAAGGCTGTCCCGTGTATATTCCTTAATGTCCCTGCCATCAATATAGATGGTACCGGAAGGAATATCATAAAATCGGGTGATCAGATTAACGATCGTCGTCTTCCCTGCCCCGGTCGGACCGACCAATGCAGTGCTGCTTCCCTGCTCTGATACGAAGCTGATGTTTTTCAAAATCGGAACATCCGGTCTATAGCCAAAGGTTACATCATCGAATACGACATGCCCCTTCGTATCCTTAAGTTCAATCGCATCTGGCAAATCTGCCGGCTCTTCTTTTTCGTCCAGTACTTCGAACACCCGTTCCGCGCCTGCAACACCGGATTGGAGAATATTGTACGTATTAGCCATCTCGTTAAGAGGCCGTACAAACTGACGGGAATAGCTCAGAAAGCTTGCAATCACGCCGACCGTAATATGCCCTTTAACAGCCAATACTCCCCCAACAATAGCAACTGCCGCGAAGCCGATATTATTGATTACGGCGAGCAGGGGCATCAGAAACCCGGAATAAATTTGCGCCCTTAAGCCAACTTCATACAGCTTGTCATTGACAGTATTGAATTCATGGATCGCCTTTGCCTCATGATTGAACGCTTTAACGACATGAATGCCTGAGATCGTTTCCTCGATATGACCGTTTAGCTTTCCAAGCTGCGCTTGTTGATCTTTGAATAGTACACTTGTTTTCTTGGTTATGGTCTTCCCGAGAATATAGACCAACGGCACTGTAATTAATGTAGCCAGAGTCAATATCGGACTCAAAATGATCATCATCGTCAAGGAGCCCACAATGGCAATCGTACCCGACATCAGTTGGGTGGTAGATTGCGAAATCGTATTACTCACATTGTCGATATCGTTGGACAGACGGCTCATCACTTCCCCGTGGGGCCTGGAATCGAAGAAGGACAACGGCAGCTTCTGCAGCTTGTCGAACAAAGTGGTGCGCAAATTACCGACAATCCGCTGCGACACCCCAGCCATAAACCAGCTCTGCAAAAAGGTGAGTACGCCATCCGTTAAATACGCCGCCGTTAGCGCCAATATCATGATCTCGAGCATTCTAAATTGAACCGTACCATTGGATGCCGTCATTGAATCAATGGCTTCTCCTATAATATAAGGACCGGTCAAAGTAATGAGTGCATCAGCCAAAATAAACAAAAATACGATTGTTAGCCGTTTTCTCTGGGTACCGACGAATTTCCATATTCTACGCAGTGTCGCCTTAAAATTTTTCGGTTTAACGACAGGACCTCCACGCCCGCCGGGACGAGGTCCGAATCCCCCGGGTCTTCCTGCTTGCAGCATAGGAACTTCCTGTGGCGGCTGATTATCTCTGGAAGAATCATTAGGCTTCGACATTCCTATGCGCCTCCTTTCCCATCTGGGATAAATAAATTTCTTGATAGACCTGACAGCTTTTCATCAGCTCTTCGTGCTTGCCTATCCCAACAACCTCGCCCTGATCCAGCACAACGATTTTATCAGCATCCATAACAGATGTAATTCTTTGAGCAATAATAATGCAGGTGAGTTCCTGAGTGTATCTCTTCAATCCTTCTTTAATCCGCGCTTCTGTTGCCGTATCCACCGCGCTGGTGCAATCATCCAGAATTAATATTTCCGGTTTTCTAACCAAAGCTCGCGCAATCGATACCCGCTGCTTTTGGCCTCCGGAGAAATTGACTCCGCGCTGACCGAGGCGCGTTTCATACCCTTCCGGGAACGAGGTGATGAAAGGATGAGCTTCTGCTATTTCCGCCGCTTGAACAATTTCCTCCATCGTCGCGTCTTCTTTGCCCCAACGAATATTTTCCGTCACTGTACCTGTGAACAGCACCGTCTTCTGGGGAACGATCGCAATTTTCTCTCTTAGCTTGGCCGGATCGATCTGAGTAACATCAACACCGTTAACTTTTACTGTACCGGATATCGCATCATAGAATCGGGGGATTAACCCGACAAGGCTGCTTTTACCCGAACCGGTTGAGCCAATGATCCCTACGGTTTCTCCTGGTAGACATGTCATCGTAATCCGCTTAATAACCGGATCGCCAGAAGCCCCTTCATAGGAGAAGCTCACATTTTCAAAGTCCACTCTGCCTTTGATGTGAGGGTTCAGGCGGGTATCCTGCTGCCATGTCATTTTGGCTTGCTGGTCGAACACTTCGCCGATCCGCAGTGCGGAGGCTTTGGCTCGAATGAACATATTGAACACCATCGAAATTGTCATCAAAGAAAACAAGATTTGAGTCATGTAGTTGATAAAGGCAATAATATGCCCCACCTGAATGTTGCCATTAGAAACACCCAAGCCGCCGAACCATAATACCGCAATGATCCCTACATTGACCGTAAGCATAATAGCAGGGTTGAAGATCGACATCGCTCTCATCGCTTCAATAGAGCGCGCTTGGTACGATTGATTCACATTGTTAAACTTATCGACCTCATAGTCGAACCGGTTAAAGGCTTTGACAACACGCACTCCGGACAAATACTCTCTCATCACGCCATTGACCGCGTCTAAAGCCTTCTGCACACGGATAAAGCGTGGAAATCCGATCTTCATGTTCAAGGCGATTAAAATACCGACGATAGGAACGACTATAGCCAAAACGATTGACAGCTGCGGATTCAAACGAGTAGCCATAATCAAACTTCCTATACACAATAGAGGCGCTTTTACAAAAATACGCATCAGTCCATTCGTAAAGTTCTGCACTTGAGTCACGTCATTCGTAAGTCGAGTGACCAAGGAGGCTCTTTCGAATTGATCGATATTTTCGAATGAAAGCGTTTGTATTTTTGCAAACAAATCCTTTCTCAGCTCTGCTCCGAACTTCTGTGACACTCGGCTCGCCAATATATTGCGTCCTGTAGCCGCCAGCGCCCCCAGAAAAGTAATAAGCAGCATAAATCCGCCCATACTGAGCACATAATGCATGTCGCTGCCGGCAACGCCCACATCAATAATGTGAGACATCACCGTCGGCAAGGTCAAATCAGCTAAAGCTTCACAAGTTAAAAATAATACCGCAATCGAAAATTGCTTCCAATACTTGCGAACGTATTTTTTAAAGAACGACAAGGCCCTGTTCTTCCTCTCCTAATTTATTTAGCTTCCCTATATAAAACATACTCCTTTCAAACCAAAAAGTCACTCCCATTTTTCAAACATTTTGTTCGATCATTCAAATTGCTCACTGGGGTTAGGCTTGTACCTGAGAACGTAGTATAATGGGTTCCAAAGTACCCTATTTCAAAGGAGGACATGGCATCATGAACATTGTTGTACTGGATGGATATACTCTAAATCCTGGAGACTTGAGCTGGGAACGGTTAGAACAAATGGGTTCGCTGACTGTATACGATCGCACAGCTCCCGAGCTTATCGTAGAACGCGCTATTCATGCTGAGATCGTATTAACTAACAAAACACCTCTTACGGCTGCCACGCTGGAGAAGCTTCCAAACCTTCGTTATATAGCTGTCCTAGCGACGGGCTATAATATTGTAGATATCCATGCTGCTCGCGAGAAAGGCATTCCGGTCTCCAACGTCCCTACTTACGGAACCCAATCTGTAGCACAGTTCGTCTTTGCAATGATTCTTGAGCTGTGCCACAACATCGGACGTCATGATGCAGCCGTGAGAGCGGGAGATTGGTCCAACAGTATCGACTTCTGCTTTACGAAATCCCCTTTAATCGAATTATCCGGCAAAACCATCGGCTTGATCGGGCTCGGGAAAATCGGCACTCAGACAGCACGTATCGCAACTGCAATGGACATGCGCGTACTAGCCGTAGGAAGCGGGCGCAGCCGTCCACAACCAATGGAAGGCGTTGAATGGACGGATATGGAGACGTTATTGAAAGAATCGGATATTGTCAGCCTTCACTGCCCATTGACGCCGGATACCGAGCAGTTAATAAACCGTCAGCGTCTAAGTTGGATGAAACCATCGGCTTTTTTGATCAATACATCCCGTGGAGGTTTGATTCAAGAGCAAGACTTGGCTGATGCGCTGAATGAACAAGCTATCGCAGGTGCTGCGCTGGACGTGCTCTCTGTAGAGCCCCCTTCAGCTAATAATCCGCTATTATCAGCGAGAAACTGCATCATTACCCCTCACATTGCATGGGCAACACAGGAAGCACGGGCAAGGCTTATGGAAACGTCTGCTGATAACGTGTCAGCTTTCCTAGAAGGCCGTCCCGTGAATGTTGTCAATTGAGCATATGAAGCTTTACACGGACTGCCGAGTCACGTCATTCGCTCATTGATCTACTTAACTAAAAGTAACTAGATATGCTAAAGTTGCGTACTTCTCCCCTTAGAGGATTGAAGGTATAATAGCTCCAGTAAACAAGGAGAGGATGAGGTTCATGAAATACAGACGTGTGGGAGCGAGCGGTTTAAAAGTAAGCGAGATTGCATTGGGAAGCTGGCTGACCTATGGAACTGCTGCAGAGCAGAAAGCAGCGGATGCCTGCATCAACAAGGCATTTGAATGCGGTATCAATTTCTTCGATACAGCGAATGCTTATAATCGTGGCGAGGGAGAAAAGGCTATCGGTGCGGCCTTGAAGCCTTATGAAAGATCAAGCTACGTGCTTTCTACCAAAGTCTATTTTCCAATGGGACAAGGTCCTAATGACCGCGGATTATCCCGTAAACATATTAAAGAGCAGTGCGAAGCCAGCCTAAAACGACTTGGCGTTGACTATGTCGATTTGTATTTCTGCCACCGCCATGATGATCAGACCCCTATGGAAGAAACATTGCGTGCGTTGGACGATCTTCAAACGGAAGGTAAAATATTGTATGCAGCAGTCAGTGAATGGAGTGCAGCACAAATAACAAAGGCAGTCGGAATTGGACAGCAGTTAAGATTGCGTCCATTGATTTCGAACCAGCCTATTTACAATATGTTCGAGCGTTATATTGAACGTGAAGTGCTGCCGGTTTCGACAGCTGCCGGATTGGGTCAAATCGTCTTTTCGCCTCTTGCCCAGGGCATTTTGACAGGTAAATATAAATCGGCTCAGCAGCTGCCCGCGGACAGCAGAGCCGCGAACAGCTCCGTGAACCATGTCATTAAAAGTTATCTTCAAGACCAAGTTCTGTTATGTGTACAGGAGCTTGATCAATTGGCGCAGCAGCTTGATGTGAAGCTTTCCCAACTAGCACTAGCCTGGGTGCTCAGACAACCAGGCGTCAGCTCCGCTTTGATCGGTGCAAGCAACCCGCAGCAAATTGAGGAAAATGTTAAAGCGGTAGACATTACACTGCAGCAGAATACGTTAGATGAAATTGAACGCATATTGAAGCAAGTCGCCGGATTTGCTCCTCTTCGCTAGTCCCACTTGTAGTGCAAAAAGGATCCGCTAACACGGATCCTGTGTTTGTCGAGAAACCTATTTCTCCCAGAAATTTGCTATATGGGTAGGTGGGGTATGCCTCGGAAGAGCGAAAGCGTCCGCCTTTGTTCTTGGGAAATCCCCGTTGTTAAGCGAATAAATTGAAAATTTCCCAAGAACAACAGCGGCTGGAGGGACATACCCCACCGGAGCATACTAGCAATATTTCAAGTTTATGGGTTTCTCGTCAAACTGGATCCGCTAAAGCGGATCCAGTTTGCACTACTCCACCTTATTTAACGCTTTTTTGCCCGCTTCCAGTACGGCGAGGATGCGTTCTACATCATACACACTACCAGCCCACGTGCCTCCGCTGACGGACTGCAATGCAGCCCACAACCGCGTATCGTCAGGCAGCCTCGGATCTGCCGCCAACTTGGGATTAGGATCCCGAGCTGCCAGCACCTTTGCTCCTTCCTCCGGAGTCAACAACATTTCTCCGTGTCCTATAAAATGGATGCTTCCTTCCAGGCGAATCCGGTCAATCTTAATATCAATCATATCCCCGTCTCGAAGCTTTCCTATAGGGCCCCCAACAAGTGCTTCCGGACCTACATGTCCGATGCAGGCACCCGTCGATACGCCTGAGAATCTTGCATCGGTAATTAACGACACCCGTTTGCCGAACGGTAAATGCTTTAAAGCCGACGTCAGTTGATACGTCTCCTCCATCCCTGTTCCGGACGGTCCGCGTCCTATCAGCACCATAATGTCTCCTGCCTCAATACCACCTTGTTTGATGGCGGCAATGGCATCCTTTTCCGAGGTAAATACTTTGGCTTTGCCCATATGTCGGTATACGCCGTCTTCACTAACCACAGAAGGATCAATAGCCGTGGATTTAATCACGGAGCCTTCAGGCGCTAGATTGCCAATAGGAAACGTAATGGTAGAGGTGAGTCCTCGTTCGTGTGCTTTTTGAGGATTCATAATGACATCATCAGGATCTATTCCGTCTTGCGCCAGAAGCCTGCTTCTCATTCGTCTCCGTCGCTCACTCTGCTCCCACCAATCCAACACAGAGCCTATCGTTTCACCCGTTACCGTCAGTGCTTGTTCCTCAAGCACCCCCAAACGGCGTAGATGGAGCATCACTTCCTGCACACCGCCGGCCAGAAACACTCGGACAGTCGGATGATAATCCGGTCCATTCGGAAGCACGCTGACAAGTCTTGGGACAGTGCGGTTTATCCGAATCCATTCTTGTACGGTCGGAGTAGTCAGACCTGCAGCATGAGCAAAGGCTGGAATATGCAGCAGCAGATTCGTGGAACCTCCAAATGCCGCATGAACAATCATCGCGTTATGGATAGCCGCGTCGGTCAAAATATGTTTCATATGAATTCCCTTATTGTCCATTAACATCAGGGCACGGGCTGATTGCCTGGCCATTTCACTCCATATTGGCTGTCCCGACGGGGCGAGGGCGGCATGGGGGACGGTCATTCCCATCGCTTCGGCCACCACCTGCGAAGTCGCTGCCGTTCCAAGGAACTGACAGCCTCCACCAGGTGTTGCACATGCACGGCAGCCAAGATCAGCAGCTTCTTCCAATGTCATCTCGCCGTTAGCATATCGCGCACCGATAGTCTGTATTTTTCCCGCATCCTCTCCTTCGGTCGGCGGCAGAGTGACGCCTCCCGGCACTATAATACAGGGAAGCTCATGCATTTCTGCAAGAGCCATCATCATAGCGGGGAGCCCCTTGTCGCAGGTCGCTACTCCCATAACGCCTCTTCGCGTAGGGAGAGAACGAATCAGGCGCTTGAACACAATGGAGGCATCATTGCGATAGGGCAAAGAATCAAACATTCCCTCCGTTCCTTGGGTACGCCCATCGCATGGATCGCTGACATAACCGGCAAAAGGAATGCCACCACTCCTGGTGATTTCTTCTGCGGCCGCCTGCATTAACAAGCCGACCTCCCAATGTCCGGTATGGTAGCCCAAGGCTACAGCGCTTCCGTCTTCCTTTCGAATGCCACCTTGTGTACTTAAAAGCAAATACTGATGACCATTCAATTTAGATGGAGTCCATCCCATACCCACATTTTGTGAAAGGCCAAACAGCTCCCCGCTCGGCGAGTTCATCAGCATTTCTGAGGTCAACGGCAGCGATCCTGCTGGCCCCTGCGCATGTGTCTTTACAGCAAACCATTCCTCTTTGTCTTCACCCATCATATCGTTCAATACATTAGTCATAGAACACACCCTCTTTGCCATTTGTAAAATCTTCAATTCAAGAATGCGCTTTCATTTGTTAAGAATAAAAATGCCTTAGTCAAGGCATTCCGCATAAGCTTACTTAAAATAGGTTGGATATTTCTCCTTCAGCTGCGTTTGGTTGATATCCAACATACTGAGGTGCTCCTTCATAATTCCTTCAGCTTCATCGCCGTTATTATTACGAATGGCTTGAACAATGCCCTGGTGCTGATTTAGAATGCTCTCCCAATCCGTATTAGAGGCTAACCGCAAAAAACGAATCCGGTTGTAATGAGTACTCATTTGCTGGATCATGCTCCAAGTCCGGATTTTACCACAGCCGGTAATTATGGCTTTATGAAACTCTTCATCGAGTTCGAACAATCTTTCGTAATTTTGCTCCGATGCGCAGAGCTGCTGCAGGTTAAGCAAATTCTGCAGATGCATCACCTGCTCGGCGCTTAGCACCATGCATGCCTCACGAACGACCGCTGTTTCCAATGTTTCCCGAATGAACCTGGACTCCTCGACATGCTGCATATCAATCAGCGATATAAAAGATCCTTTTTGCGGGACTGTCTCGATCAGTTCCTCTTGCGATAGCCGGACAAAAGCTTCACGAATCGGTGTTCTGCTGACTTGAAGCATTTCTATGACATCTTTTTCCGAAATAAACCGGCCGGGCTCGAGGCGCAATTCCATAATATTTTTCTTAAGTGTCTGATGGACGTAATCCCGGATGAGTCCCTTATTCCCTTGCAGTGCATCTACATGAAGTTCCATCTGTTTCCTCCGAAGTATCTAGTATTACTAATATAACAAGAACCCTATAAGGAAACAAGGCAGCGGGACTCGTCCGATTCAGAACAATCAGATATATCCGTTAGCAAGCCAACCTCCGTCGGCTTTCAAAATAATTCCCGTAAAGTCATTTAAAAGAAAAAAGGAGCAGGCATGTTCCCCCCTCCTTTCCATTTTCACACTATCGCATTATGCAGCAATTGGTTTCGCATCCATTCATTTTGCACCAATCCATCGCCTTCAGCTTCCAAGCGCTCGTATAACCAGACCCGGTATTGGGCGACAAGCTCCTTGCAGGCCGGATCATGAATACGATTCGTCAGTTCATAAGGGTCCTGGTCCAAGTCGTAAAGCTCATCCATATCGGTCGTATTCCAAATGTACTTCCATTGTTTTGTGCGAAGCATCCTCTGGGTATATAGTCCAAACTGCTGCCCGTTATAAGTGGAGACGATGCTCTTTCTCCAATCAGGCACTTCTTCTCCCTCTAACAGAGGGATTAGCGAACGGCCAGGGAAGAAGGACGGGACAGGCAGCTCCAACAGCTCAAGTATTGTGGGCGGCAAATCCAGCATATTGCTTATGAAGGAGTCGCACCTCGTCCCTCCTTGTCGAATCAGAGGGGGGTATTTAATGATAAAAGGAACTTTGACGACATCGTCATATAAAATATAATGCTTATCCATCATCCTATGGGAGCCGCACATATCCCCGTGATCAGACGTAAAGATGACCATCGTGTCCTCAGCTGCACCTGATTTGTCCAAAGTCCGAAGAACCTTGCCGATTGCATCATCGGCCTGACTGATCATGCCATAATACCGGGCAACGATAGGCGCCCAGTCCTCCCATGTAAAAGTATCCACCTGCCAACTGCACAGCTGCTGTTTTTGAATATAGGGCTTGTCGTTGAATGTCTCCTCGAAACCGCCCCATTGGGGAATTGACTCGAGCGGGTACATGGATGCGAACGGCTCCGATGGGCGGCAAGGTAGGTGAGGCTCCGTAAAGTTCAATTGAATGTACCAAGGAGCCTCTCCTGCCGTCAGCTCTCGAATGAAGCTGCACGCCTGCTCGCCCAACCAGTGGGTTTGAGCATCCTCCAGCGGTATCGGATTTCGTTCTCCGGCGTACCCTGCCTGAAACTTGACCTCTGGATATTTCTGATTGATTAATTCCTTATAAGCTTCAAACCCGACAAAGGTATCGTAGCCATAATCCAAGGGGGTATACTGTGGATGAACATCCCATTTGCCGAGAAGCACATTTCGATACGATAGCTGCCTGAGCTCCCGTGGCCATGCGTACTCTGTAGGTTCAAGCGCCTGAACGGGCAAGCCATTCTTGAAATTCCACAGCGCCCCGAACGCTTCGGGCCTTCTGCCGTTGATTAAGGATTGCCTTGCAGGACAGCAGGTAGGTATGGGAGTGAATGCATTCTCAAACCATATCCCTTCCGAAGCCAGCTGATCAATATTCGGCGTCTGGACCGGGTAAGCTTTGCTGTAGCCTAGGCAATCGAAGCGAAGCTGATCCAGCATAATAAATAGCACGTTGGGTGTCTTCATGGCGCTTTGATTCCATAATTATTCTCTTTGTTCCATTGATTGTCGCTCATTTTTTTCTTGACTCCGTCTACCATCAGCTTTTTTAACTCAGCCAAATATTTATCCAACGAGCTCGAGCCTTCAAGATACAGCTGGCCCAGCTTTTGATTATACTCCGTGACGTTCTTATCAACCTCTCCCGCATAAATATTCAGCTGCATCCGTTCACCGACAAACTGAAATCCCTTCAGCTTATCCGGTAGCGTAGCGTTCTCTATAACAGGAGTGCGATATAGACTCTCCGCCAGTAGTCCCTGAACCTTCGGAGATGTCGTATAGGCTAGAAAATCGACGGCAGCCTCCATTTTCTCAGGGGCAATGGTCTTGGGAATGGCCATATTGCCCGCAGGCACGCCCCCGATCTCCATCAGCTTACCCAACGCATCCGGATGGTTCTCTTTCGTCAAATACGGCAGTGGAAAGGCAGCCATTTCGAACTTACGGGCGTTGGTTTCGAATAAAGCTTTACTTTGCCCCGACGTCCGCATCACCATAGCCGCTTTGCCGCGCAGGAACAAATCCCCCGCCGTTTCAAAATCGAGTCCGTTATAGCCTTTCGGCCAATATTTGCTCCAATTTTTGACGATTGCAAAAACATCCCGGAATGGAGCTTTCTCAATATCGATAATCCCCTGATCCACGCCTCTCGCGTATTCATTCACTTCTATAAATCCGCTTTTATCAATATCCAGCTTTCCGTACGAGCCTGCCAGCAGCTCCTCCGTCAAGATCCGGATCGTCCAGTTGTAATTATAGTCACCTGGCTTTGAATTAGGGAATGCAAAAGGCACGACATTGATTTTCAGAAGCTTTTCCTGAGCATCGAGAAACTCATTCCAAGTCTTCGGCACATTCGTAATGCCCGCCTGAGCAAATAAATCCTTATTGTACAAAACCCTTACTGAATTGACATAGTTAGGGACGCTCGCATACGTTTTATCGTCTCCAATCAACTGCTGCAAAATCGTTGGAGGAAACAACTTCTCCCAAGGCTGATCCCCGGAATAAGCCGTTTTTTGCTTGTAATAAGGAGTTAGATCGACCAGCAGTCCTTTTTTCAAATCCTCTTGGTCCCAAATATAGCGAGTTGTAAAAATATCCGGGGCTGTCTTTCCGATCAACTGAGTCGTTACCCAAGTACGATGCTGTTCAACCCCGGCAAAGCTCTGCATTTGCAGATTTACTTTAATACCCGGATGAGAGTCCGAATAAGTTTTGGCGATGCTTTCCCATGATTTGCGTTCCGCCTCGTCCCCGTCGCTCTCGAGCATGACCATCACGTTTAAATCGATCGTTTTCCCGCTGCCGTCCGGATTACTGCCAGCTTTAGAATTCGTATCGGCAGAGCATGCGTTGAGCAGCAGCATCCCGAAAGTCGCGGCAATTAGTGGAATCGTCCATCGTTTGCGAGCGTTCAATCCCATCACCTCATTTGTTCAAATCACTATAGAAGCTATCCTTTAACTGCCCCTGCCGTAATGCCGGATACGAATGTATTCGTTGCAAACAAAAACAACAGCAGCAAGGGAACGGAGGATATGACATATCCTGCAAATTGCATCCCCTGCACTTGATCAAGAGGCCCATGAACACTTCCTAATGCAAGAATGATCGGTTTTACTTTGTCCCCGGAGGTAACAACCAGAGGCCATACATAATTATTCCAGCCTAACAGCGCATTGATGACCGCAACCGTTGATACAATGGGGATGGACAAGGGGAGCGCAATTTGCCAATAGATCCTCACATCACCTGCCCCGTCTACCTCTGCCACCTCAAGCAGATTGTTCGATAGCCCTTCAAAAAAGGTTCGAATCAGCATCGTCGCCATAGCGGAAGCTCCGGCCATCGGTCCGAAGATTTGCGCCCAATACGTGTTGATCAGACCGAAGTTTTTGAACAGGATGAATTGCGGAATAAGGATAAGAAAGGAAGGCACCATCATTAGCATAATAATCAAATAGTACAGAATGCCTTTACCAAAAAAAGAAAATCGGGCGAATGCATACCCTGCCAATGTTGAATTAACAAGCACGCAGATAATAATCCCGGACGTGATAAGAATAGAATTCCATAAATAAGGGGACAGCTGAACAAACGCTTGCACATAATTGTTCACGTGCATTGGAAACGATGGGGACCAGAATTGATGGATGACTTGTTCGCGATATTTCAGTGAAGTAATGATCAGCATATAAAACGGAACGAGCGTCAAGAGCAGCAGTAGTGTCAGAACCGAATAGTTCGTTGCCGTACCTAACCTTCTCATGATTCATCCCTCCTATTCGGCCCGATCGGCAGGCTTGATAAAACGGTTAGCCGCTAGGGTACACACCAACAGAATAAGGAATACGACAACTCCGATGGCGGATGCATAACCAAGCTCGTTGTATTCAAAGCCTTTTTTGTACAAATACAGGGCCGGCGTCAGAGTGGAGAATCCAGGTCCGCCGTTAGTAAGGACAAGCACATTCTCAAAGCTTTGAAACTGCTGGATGAATGCAAGGATGAGAATAAGACGAAGCTGGCTGCGTATCAGGGGGAGCTCAATATGACGCAGTCTCTGCAAGCTGTTCATCCCATCCATGCCTCCGACTTCAAAAAGCTCTTGAGGAATAGCAACCAATCCTGCCAGATAAATCAAAAACGAAATACCCGATACCCACGGAAAGCTGATGAATACGATCGACCATAAAGCGGTGCCGCTCTCGCCCAGCCATGCGTGACTCAGCTGCTCCATCCCAACGACCTCAAGAAGCCGATCCAATAATCCATCACTAACGTAAATCCACTTCCATAATAAAAATACGATAATCTGCGGCACGACCATCGGGAGAACAAACATAAATTTATAAAAAGATCTTACCCCTGTTTGTTTTATGCGAAATACACCGATGGCGGCCAACAGAGGAAACGTCAGTTGAATCAAAAGAAAGCTTCCGGTGAAGAGAGCAATGTTTTTCATCGAAACATAGAAGGTTGTATCGTGGAACAAGGTAATAAAATTGTCCCACCCGATAAACCGATTCACGTTCGCTCCGTTCCATTCATAGAACGATTGAAGGAAAGCATGGACGAACGGCGTATATTTGAACATCCCAATCGATACCAGAATTGGAGCTAGAAATAAATACGCTTTGAAATGCTTCGCTAGCCGCCTTTTCCAGTAGCCGCCCGATCGGATTTGTTCGGGACGATCCATGGACATCCGTTTTGCCAATTCGTCCACCTCCTTACCCTATGGCGGGTACCTCTACCGCATTACCGCCAGATTGATGTGATCGGATGGCCGCCTCAATGACTTCCTGCGCAGCCAATGCTTCAGCACCCGATCCTTCGATCTCTTCAGGCAAAGCCTGCTCCTTCAACTGTTCGATAAAGCGATGGATTCGATTGCCAAACGTATCGTTAAAGCCCTGCATTCCTCGCATGATCGAGTTTTGCATAACGAGCTTTTCACTGCTCTGGCGCGGATAATAGGTGATGTTCTCGTACACATTCTCAATGACGAACCTGCCTTCCGTTCCAGCAGCTTCGCACCATTCGATCGGGTGCAGCATCGACATATCGTAGCTCCCTGTCAAATGGCCGACCGCCCCATTGGCGAATTCCATATTGACACTTGCTGTCGACCATGTCTTACGTCCCGGAGCTTTATTCATAAAAGCCTGTACCCGCTTCACATCACCGAAAAAATACCGCATGACATCAATGGAATGTGGATGCAATGCCCTCATATGAAACCACTCAGTAAAATCCGCTTTATTGTCGATGGTCAGACGCATGTTAATGAACAGCGGAGTGCCGAGCATACTGCGTTCGATCCATTCTTTTCCCTTGGCGGCTGCCGGGGTGAATCGATGATTCAGATTGCAAGCAAAACGTACGCCCCGGTCCGCAGCCGCTTTCACCATAGCCCGTGCTTCCTCGATTCGGTTGGAGATCGGCTTCTCAACGAGCACATCCTTGCCCGCTTCAATAGCGACCATCACGGGTTCATAGTGATGGCTCCCCTTCTCTTCTCCTCCTGTGGCCACACAGACCATATCGATCTCCTCGCTCTCCAACAAACGCCTGAGATCGGTGTAAGCCTTAACCCCGTAAGTTATCGCAGCTTCCCGCACTCGCTCCTCCATAATGTCACAAACTGCGACAAGCTCGGTATCCGGGTGTTGATCATAATAACGACAATGGATTTTCCCAATGTTATTCACGCCGACTACAGCTGTTCGTATCATGGTGGCTGCCTCCTAAAAGTTCTCGTGAGACTACTTGCTCACTTTGTTCGCCTGAAGCGAACGAGCCGTGAGGGAGCTGCCGATATGCAGCGTGTCATACGCTTGTTGGGAGGAGGTGAAGGGTGCATCTCCCTTGCCATGCCACCCAAGGTTCCTGTACATCGGATTCGTACGTCCCGTTTGCTCTTCACGACGCTGAATATGCGCCTCCATCCTTGCGGTCAGCAGCTCGACAATTTCCAGCTCTTGTTCAGCCACGTTGTTGTTCTCTAATGGGTCTTCAATTAAATTATAGAGTTCAACCTCCGGCTTGAAATGAAAATCAGGCTCAAGAGCGCGGATCAGCTTCCAATGAGGCGTGCGCCAGCCATGCTTGCGCATCCATGTACATTCCGTAAGATACAGTTCGCTAACGCGACGATCAGGCTGCCCTTTGATGAAGGGCAATAAGCTCTGTCCGTCTGCTTCCATCGGCTCTTCAATTTCAAGCAGCTCCAATATGGTCGGCATAATATCATGTATCACGCTGACGTCAGACACTCTCTTTCCGGCAGGTACCTTTCCCGGAAACTTGAGAATCAAAGGTACGACCAGCGTACAATCATAAAGTCCATGATGATCAAAATAGCAGTCATGCTCATATAGAGTCTCCCCATGGTCGGAGGTGACAACAATTAATGTCTCCTCTGTCAGGCCCAACGAATCAACGGACTGGATGATATTTTGGATGCATGCATCCATGTAGGCAACGGCTCCATCGTATTGGGCGCACACATATTCCTGATCTGTAACTCCTTCAGGAATCCAAGACTGTAGAAAGTCCGCAAACGGTTTAAACTGATACACCGGTTCCATCGATTGATTGGACGGGTCTTGTTCGTCGCCTCCGTAGAAGATCCTTTCAAACGGCTTCGGAGGTAAATATGGAGAGTGTGGGTCCATATGCCGGAGGAATAGGAAAAACGGCTTGTCGTCCTTTGCCAGACGGTTCAGTTCAGGTAGAGCGACCTTATTTAAATTGTCCGCTTTCGGACATCTTCCTGTTTCATCCGGCAGCCATGCCTCATAATCCAAATAGTTGTCGAAACCTCGTGAAGAAGGATTACCCGTAAAGCCCACACATGTCGTGTTGTAACCGGACTCGCCAAGAACCTCGGCCAATGTCTTGCCTTCTAGTGGCCCCTTATGACGAAGGGCAACCACGTCAGTACCGAAGCAGTCCTTCCCAGTTAGCATCGCTGCATATGCCGGTGTTGTCGGGATGCTCGGACTGAAGTGCTGCTCGAACAAGACACCTTCATCCGCAAGCTTATCTAGATGCGGAGTCGTCAATTTATTATAGCCATAAGCGCTCATTCTATCTCTTCGCAGGCTATCAATGCCTAGAACGATTAAATTAGGCTTCTTTTGGGATGTGGACATTGCTTTCACTCTCCTTTAGTTTCCGTAGAACCCTTTGGGTGTCCAAGATTATCTGGCTCCCAGCTGCTTCAAGCAAGCATTGAGGTACCCGTACGTTTCTGCAGCAATAATGGATACTTGTGCCAGGGAATGTTCCGGCTTCGCACCTATGACTTCCAGAACGACCGGCCCGTCGTATTGGTGATCAACCATAGCCTTGCAGTAATCGAAGAGGTTAATGTCCCCGCGACCGCATGCCTGCAGCTCTATCGGACCCGGTCCCTGCTCTCTTCCTTTGCAATCTCGAATATGAACATGCTTCACTCTACTGATCACAGCGGGCAGCGCATCCTCCGGATTTTCATTTGCCCGGTAAATATGGCTTGGGTCCATGTCGATTCCAAACGCCGAGGAAGATATTTCCGACATGGCTCTGAGCGTAGTAGGCGTATCATGAATCGCTTGACCAATATGCGCTTTCACACACAAGGTGACCCCCAAGGCAGAGGCTTGCTCCGACATTCTCTGAAGCTGTTCAATCGAGCGTTGAATGTCTTCCTCCACACCTGTTTTGCCGCCCGGACCTATATTGACGATCGGGATACCGATTTCTGCCGCAGCCTCGAATGCAGTCAGGAGCCGCTGCTCGTCTTTGACGCTGCCGAACTCCATCGATAGAAAGCTCAAACCGTTGTCTTCCACAACCGATCGAAGCTGAGCCGCCTGTTCCTTCCAGCGAGCAAGATCCAAGTGCTCGCACATGCCTTGAATCGCTGAAATCTCTACTCCGTCAAACCCGCTAAGCGCTATGTGCCGTGCTGCATCGGCAAAATCAAACTCTTTAAACAATACTGAATTGACACCAAGTTTTATCATAATAGATCACACGCTCCCTTTTATTTAAAATCCTATAGGCAAAGGCTTATTTCATGGACAGCGGGTCGCCGTGGAATGCCGGCAGCGGGTGAGGTCTGACTACCGCACCACCCTGTTCATACGACTCGATAACTGCATACGTATATTCCAGCACAGCCAGCGCATCACGGCCGGAGGCACGGATATGCTCTCGGGGAACTCCGTTCGAAATATCTTCCAGAAAAGCATGCAGCCTATTGTTGAAGGTGGTGTTAAACTCCGTCACACCAGATGACGTCACTTCCGGCTGAGGATGGGCTCCAATAACCGGCACCCCTTTTTGTGCACGCCAATAGGATACTTTCTCCACACAGTTTTCAATGTTGAACGTCCCTTTCGTTCCGCCAACCTCCATACTCCACCAACCGCCCAACCCGTAAGTGGCATCGCCTCTCTGGCTGAGCAAATAGCCTGCGGCACCGCTCGCGAACTTAACGTGAATGCTGTTGATCGAAACGGTAATATCACCGGAGCTTTTACGAAAGCCTGCTTGATTAGAAAACGTCTGAACATGCGTGATATCTCCGCAATAATAACGCATGACGCTAAACGGATGGGTTAAGAACGCTTTCATATGAAAATAAGGCTGACCTTTATCTTTTGGGGATTTCGGGGCCGAATACATGTCCTCTCCGCCGTTGAAGCCCATTTTGGCCAAGCAATAAACAGTTTCACCGATATCTCCAGAATCCATATACTGTCTTGCTCTTTCGGCCGGAGCTGAGAAATAATGATTCAGATTACAGCCTAGGGTCACTTTCTTCTCAGCTGCGAACCGGACTAGTTCTCTGCCTTCGCGGATATCATTAGCAAGCGGTTTTTCTATCAACACATGCTTCCCAGCAGCAATCGCCTGCATGGCAGGCTCGAAATGCCAGCTCCCGTTGTCAATTCCGCCGGTCGTCACATCCACAATATCCAAATCCGGCTCTTGCTCCAGCATGTCCTCCAAGCGGTAATAAGCCCTAACGCCATATTTCTCAGCCGCTTTATCAGCTCTTTCCTTCACAACATCGCAAACCGCAACGACCTGACCCAAAGGATCCGTCGCATAGCATTCCGCATGACGCATCCCAATTCCGTTCATTCCGACAATTCCGATTTTCAGTGCCATCGTTCACGCCCCTCCACTTGCTCAAAAAACAAGCGGGGACTGCACCACCTTTCCTGTTCTGGAGTACGAAACCTAACCGTCATAACCCTATTGCCATATATCCGATCTGCTTATATCATAATCCACGCCATATGCCACAGCATTGCTGATTGAGACATCCTTAGAGTCGATTGCGTCAAAGTTATGTGTCGAATGATGATCTACAAACTATGCTTTGTACGAGCATTCTCTAGCGCGTCATAGCGGTCCCGATGCGGGTTCTGTATCCACTCCTCCCACGTTAAGCCTACTGCTCCAAGGATTGACTCGATCCGATGCCGAAATGGCAGCTGCGCTTCTTGAATTTGTTTCATCATCGGGTCCGGCCTCCCGACCAGCTTACCCGTCACATACTGAATCAGCTTATTCTCCAGCTCCTCAGCTAATTCCGGTTCCGAATCGGCCAAATTCACTAACTCATTCGGATCCTGATGCAGATCGTATAGTTCCGTTACCGGCCGCTGAAAGGGTCCCGAATCATAATAACGAATAAACTTATACCTTTCCGTCCGAATTGCCCTTGCCGCCTGCCATGCGCATTCGCTCAAATACACTTCCTCTAGCGTTCCGTCAGCTTCACCGTGAATTGAAGGCCATAAGCTTTGTCCGTCCATCCCTTCCGGATATGTAATTGCCGTTTTATCCAGTCCTGATGGAGAAGCTTTTGCTACTGCCTCCAGAATTGTAGGCATTATATCCGCATGCTGGACAAAGCCTCTAACTCGCAAAGCTTCCGGAACATGTCCCGGCCATCGCATAATGAGTGGAATATGTACCGTAGGCTCATACAATCCGCAATGATCCCAATAAATATCATGCTCGGTCAAGCTTTCCCCGTGATCGCCGAATAGGACGAGCAGCGTCTCTTCCTTGATGCCAAGCTGTTGCAAGGTTTCGTCCAACTCAAGTAGCAAATCATCCAAGTAACGAATTTCAGCATCGTACAGCGCATTCACATACGCCGCATCCGTCACAGGGCCTAACAGCTTGTAATGGTGATGTTTAAAAAAAGGATATGCCGGATGCTCATAAGCCGAGGTCATGCCGGAGCCATCTTCCCCATAAGGGTCCTTATTCTCTTCATAAAAGGGGGCAACGTAGCTCTCAGGAGGCAAATAGGGCGTATGGGCATCCCAATAATGGAGAAATAAGAAAAAATCCTCCTCCTTATGTTCGCGAATCCATGGCAGTGCAAGATCATTGACGGTACGGCCGTCGATCCAGCGTTTTTTCCCAGAGCTGTTCAAATAGTATTGGTACCCCCGGGCAAACCATTCCTTCAAGTTATAGAGATTATCTACGGCACCGGTTGTGAAGCCGGCAGCTTTCAGCATGGAAGGCAGCCACTTTACCTGTTTAGGCAAGTAGCTCAGATCCGACCCATGGGACACTACTCCGCTCGTCAGCCCCACTTTTCCGGTGAAAATTGCCGTATGCGCTACCTCCGTCGGTATATCAGCTGCGTAGGCACGCTCCATCAATACGCCTTCCGATGCAATCCGATCTATATGGGGACTTGTCGGTTTGCCATATCCATAACAACCAAGGCGGTCCGCACGCAGTGTATCGAGGGAGATCATAATGATTTTCATCGGTCGTCTCTCCCTTGCGCGCCTTCTTTCACCTCATCTAGGCCTTCCTTACCTGCCGCAATACACGACTGCACTGTCCATTCTGCCGTGTTCCAACGGTTTCTCAGCAGCCAATCCATTATCTGCTCTGTATTCGATTCTACAGATTGCTTCTCCGTATCAATGATGAGGTCCGCTTCGTCCGGTTCCTCATATGCATCGGAAATGCCTGTGAAATGTTGAATTTCCTGACGTCTCGCTTTGGCATACAGCCCCTTCACGTCCCGTGCCTCACATAGCTCGAGGGAACAGCTCACATACACCTCTACATATCCGTTCACGTGTTCCCGCAAATAATCACGCATTTCCCTGTAGGGAGTAATAGCGGAGACCAGGACGATGATGTCGTGTCTGGACAGCAGATTTGCAATGTAAGCCATCCGTTGAATATTTTCTATCCTGTCCTTCCTGCTGAAACCCAACCCATTGCCAATCGCTGCGCGAATCGCATCCCCATCAAGCAGCTCAACGGGGCGTCCAGCTTCCTTCAGCCTTGCGTATACTTGCATTGCAGTGGTTGTTTTCCCTGAACCTGAGAGACCTGTGAACCAAAGTACACTACCGCTGGAGCTTTCCATGTACTCTCCTCCTTAGAGTTTTCTTATGAAAACTCACTTCGTAAGCTTTGACTCCTTTTCGTTAGAAAACCTGGGCTGTAGAGAAAACCTAACCTTTCAGAAGTGGTTGAGGTACTCCGGTGGGGTATCCCCTTCCGGCCGCTGTTGTTATCGCTCCTGCAGGGGATACCCCACCTACCGCCTTTAGCTTTTTTCTGAAATAAGGGTCACTCCAACCTGGTGAGTTTTCTTGCGAAACTCGCTTCGTAAGCAACTGCATAGAGTTTTCATATTAAAACTCGCTTCTTATCTCTTTTAGTTTACTTCGCTCCAGAAGGGGGTTCATTGTGCATTCAGCCAACTACATGGTCAAAGCAGCCTTAAATCCGCTATAGACTAGCCTTTAACGGAGCCGGCCGTCATGCCGGCGACGATTTTTTTATTAAAGAAAATGAACAAGATTAATGGAGGGATGGATATCAACACCACATCTGCGAACAGCAAATTCCAAGAAGTGATATACATGCTCATAAAGTTGTAAAGCGTAAGCTGTACGGTGGCATTCTCAGAGCCGGGCAGGAAATAAAGCGGATTGACGAAATCGTTGAACACACTGACGGATTGAATAATAATGATGGTTGAGGATACGGGCTTTAATAGCGGAAAAATGATATGCGTAAACAGCTTTAGCCCACCGCAACCATCCATGAACGCACTTTCATCGATGTCCCTGGGGATCGTCGCCGTAAACGCTTTATATAAAATAGCGCAAAACGGGAAATGCAAAGCAATTTCGACCAAGGTGAGCCCCGGCAGCGTCTTGAACAGTCCCACGGAATTCAGCACCCAGATAGTAGGCACGACGGCAGGAGGAATCATCAATCCGGCTAGCACCAAAAAATTTATAGTCGCCGCTCCCCTCCCCTTCTCCCGCCGCTGAAGAACAAAGCCTGCCAACGAGCTGACAATAACCAGTCCGGCTATTGACAAGACCGTCAGGAGCGTGCTGTTATAAAACGCGCGAACCAGCATATGATCCGCCGCCGACAAAACCGCTTTATAGTTATCTACAATATGAAAAGAGTCAGGCCAAGCCATACTCATATCCGCTGCTTTGGTCGGAGATTTGAAGGAATTAATAATTACAAAATAGAAAGGGACCCAGAAAATGACGGTAGATACCAGCAGAAGAATAACGCTGACTACCGTCTTTTGCACTATACGGTTCACAGGTCCACCTCTCTTCTGTTTAAGAACATGTATAGTGGAAACGCGAGGACCGAGATGGCAATAAACAAGATTACATTACCTGCTGTAGCCAGTCCGTAAAAGCCGGCCTGGTATTGCTTATAAATAATGGAAGCAATGAGGTCGGTTGAAAAGCCTGGTCCTCCCTTCGTCATTGCCCAGATCAGGTCAAATGTACGCAAGCCTCCAATAAACGCCAAAATGATAATAGAGTTCATGGCAGGTCTGCTGAGCGGCAGGGTAATATGCCAAAAGCCCCGGAAGGCGTTACCTCCATCAATCTTCAAAGCTTCGTAATAATGCTGGGGAATAGACATGATCCCGGCGATGTAAATAACCGTAGCGATGCCGACGCCTTTCCAAACATCCACGAAAGCAACGGACAACAAGGCGATGCTGGTATTTCCCAACCAGTCAGGTCCATTAATACCCATTGCGGCAAGCGCAGTATTAATAACCCCTTGCGTCGGGTGCATCATGGTACTAAAGGCAATTCCGACTGCGATAGTACTTAATAAGGTAGGAAAAAACACCATCGAACGGAAGTAATCCTTAAACCAGATTCTCGACGTCAACAAGGTCGCGAGCAGCAGTGCAAGGATTACCTTTAATCCACATGTAACAACGGCGAAGATCAGTGTGTTTTTAAACCCAATTTTGAGCGAAGACTCGTCAAAAAACATAATGTAATTGTCCCAACCTATAAACTGCCATTTAGTTAATGTCCAGCGCGTCAAGCTGAAAAATAAAGACATGATGGTAGGAAGCAGGTAAAACACGAAGTAAATGATTCCGGCAGGCAGCAAAAACAAATAAGAGTACATTTTCTTTTGACTTAGCGTCATCTGGATCCTTCCCTTTCATGTGGATAAAATCGGCCCTGCAGCGTTTTGCAGGGCCGGCATATCATTTTACTGAGAGTTGTGAATGAAATCCACAAGCCATGCTGGCCTCTGACCGTTTACCAACCTGGAAGATTAAGCTGCTGCGCTTGTTTTTTTACATCTTTATCATAGTCGGCAGCTCCGTCCGCTGCTGATTTTTGCCCGGTTCCAACTTCTATCAAGATACTTTCCAAGTTAGGGCCTTTGACGGGAGAAATAAACTCTAGCGCCGGCAGCGTTTTTCCATTGTCAAAGTACGGCTGCATATCCTTGACCGCCTGGTATGCATCATCCGGAACCTGAATTCCTTTGACAACGAAAGGTCCATTCGCCTTGCTCTTAGACATATAGGCTTTCTGTCCTTCCTGAGAAATCAGGAAGTCGATGAATTTCTTGGCTGCTTCGACGTTCTTGCTCTTTTTATTAATATAGTAAGAGCTCGGCATCCATACCGTGAAGCCGTTCAGGCTTGCGTTATCGCTAGGGGTTGGAAACACGCCGATATCTTTGACCTTATCCGGATAGTTTTGTGCTAGGGCATCGATGGCACTGGTCAGCATCGGGTACTGGACGCCGCTGCCTTCCGCAAGCATTTTTAACGCCGTATCATACGTGGTAGCGAGAAAATCCTTATTATAATAACCTTTTTTGAACACCTCGCTGGTCATTTCAAAGCCGCGAAGCGCCGCAGGAGTTGTAGCATACTTGGCTTTATTGGCTGTATAATCCTTGGCAAACGTCGGCAGCTGTGACTGGACATTGTATTGATTAGCAAGCACGAACAGCTGCGATGTCCAGGTCGTTTTATACGAGCCGATGATAGCGGTTTTACCAGCTGCTTTGATTTTATCGCTGTTAGCTATGAACTCAGCCCACGTTTTCGGGACCGTTAGTCCAAGTTCGGCGTAAACCTTTTTGTTATACAAAATACCGCCCACATTGGATGATCCCCCGGGAACACCGAAGACTTTTCCATTGGAGCTGACCGTCTCCTTGTACGAATCCAGCAGATTGGCCATGAACGGTTCCTTCGATAGATCGACGAAATTTTCCTCCGGATTCAGCGCTTGCAGCAGCGAGCCTGAGTTGTAGTACAAAATATCGGCCATTTCGCCTGTCGCCAAACGAGTCTTGACCAGGTTGTCCCCTTCAGTGCCGTCCGGTTTAATGTCAAACTTGATTTTGATATTCAGCTTTTTTTCCGCTTCTGCAGCAACCGCTTGTGTAGCAGGGTATGGCGTACCCGTGGAACCAATAAGGAGAGTAAGTGTGGTCGGTTCACTAGATTTGCCTGCAGGGGGGGCAGACGGGTTGGTACCGGGTGCGGATGTAGCACCTCCTGTCGGTTGTGTCGAAGAGCTGCATCCCGCTGCCAGTACAGAAATCAACGCTGCGTAGGAAATGACTGTAAACATGTGGGCTCGTTTCATGTTTCGTTCCTCCTTTTTTGCAAACCGGCTTATGATCATCTTCCGATCTTTATGTACTCGCACAAGGGTTTGATTTGCTGTAGCTTTATTGTAAGCCGACCTCTTATGGAGCGAATACATGCGATTTGTACGGATTAAAGGGGGGGATTTTTCCTATATATGTTATGCTCTCTTGCGTACATCATTGGAGTGGTACCCACATATTTCTTGAACAATAAGCTAAAATGCTTCGTATCCTCATAGCCGACAAGCTGACTGACCTCCTGCAGCCGTTCAATGCCTCCACTCAGCAGCTCCTTCGCTTTTCGTATGCGGTAACCGGTAATATAGTCGGAGAAGGTTGTGCCTGTCTGGCTTTTAAATATGCGGGACAAGTAACCAAGGCTGATATGATGATCCGAGGCGAATTGCTGCAGGGAGATGTTCTCTTGATAATGATTGTGAATATGCTGCAGCAGCATGGGAACAAGTCCTTTAGGATTCAATTCTTTCGTAGCCATACCACAGTACAAGTCAAGCAGCTTTTCCCGCAACCATTCGGACAGCTCATCGTAACCGGAGCATCCGTTCAAACTCCGCAAATCCTCCTGCAAATCATTCAGGCTCACCATTCCGCTGCTTGAAGAAAGAAGGCGATACTTTAACGAAAATAGCATATCCTGAACAAATAGCCGCAGCTGACGTTTTGTAATACGCTTTTGACACAAGTCCTCAAGTATGAGCTTCATCATGTTCTGTCCCTTCAGTAAATCCCCTTTCTTGTAATGAACCTCCATCACACGAACTTTATCCCATACGTTCAGCAGATCCGCCTCACGCCGTTTCGTCCCTAATGTAAGAAAAGTCGGCATTCCGAAGATCGCCTGCTCCTCGATGCACTGCTTCAGTTGTATAAAAACACTGCGAAGCGATTCCAACTCCCTTTTCACACCAAAGCCCATATGTGCCTGAAGGGGAAGCTCTCTTAGCCGCTCATAAAACCGCAATAACACCGGCTGAACTCCCTCTTCTTCTGTCACTCCGGACATGGGAACAAGCAGCAATCTTTGCCGAGAGTCCAGATCAATGCATAATATCGGTGCACCTGGATAAAGGATATCGGCAAGCTGACTTTGGAGCTCATCCACGCCAAGATCTACCTCTTTCCAGCATTTGATCAGCTCCCCACTGCTTAGAGAAAGCAGTACCATTCCATACCTCTGACGGTTCACTTCTCTCCCGAACTCCGACTTCTCAGTGACTTCATCTTCAGATAACAGCATTTGGGCAAGGGAGCCTACTAACCATTCTGCCCTTCTCCTGTTCCCTTCTTCGATAAGAAGAATCGATTTATCCACTGCTTGAATCAATATCTCCTTTTTGACCGGCTTTAATAAATAATCGCCCACTCCAAACTTCATGCTCTGCCGGGCATATTCAAACTCATCATGAACACTAAGGATTATGCATTTGATCGTGGAATCCAGTTTAGTCAGCTCTTCGATCAATTCCAAACCATCGATTCCCGGCATATTGATATCTGTCAGCACAAGATTGGGGCGCAACTCGATTGCAGCCGCCAACGCATCGTCGCCATTATCAAATGCATGTATCCTATGCTTTGGGCTATAGTAGGCCAACAGCTGCTCCAGCTCCGCCAGTGCCCAGCGTTCATCCTCCACTACAAAAATATTCATAGCGCAGCCTCTCCCTCTTTATCACACTCAATGTTCTCCGTAACGAACGGTAGGATCAAGGATACAGAGGTTCCTTCACCAGGCTTGCTAGTAAAAGTTAAGCCGTACTCTTTACCGTAATACAGCTGAATTCGCTGGCGAATATTTAATAATCCAATTCCATGGGCAGCATCCTCATAGGAATTTAATGGATTGGACGTACGAAATGCTCGTTGCAGGATAACCACAGCTTTGTCGTGCATGCCCTCTCCATTGTCACGTACGGTAATCGTGAGCACCCCTTGGGTTGCAATAGCCTGGATCGTAATGCAGCCTCCCGATTTCGTTCTGCGAAGTCCATGGTTAAAAGCATTCTCAACCAAGGGCTGAAGTGTTAACTTTAGGATCGAGGCTTGGAGTAGTTCTCGCGGAATATCACAGTGAAGCTGAATCCGGTTGCCGAACCGGTGCTGCTGAATGTTAAAGTAATTGTGAATATGCTCGATTTCTTCATGCAGCGCAACCGGGTGTTGGAGATTTTTCATACTATATTGAAACAGCCCGGCCAACGATTCGGAAATTTCGGCGACCTCTTCAATGCCTCTCAAACGACTAATCGACTTCATTATGTTCAAGGTATTGTATAAAAAATGAGGGTTAATTTGTGCGTGCAGGGCTGATAGCTGCGCATTCTTCTCTGCCAGCTTCGACTCGTATACTTCGTGGATTAAGCGGGAAATACTCTCAAGCATGTGGTTATACATCCGGCTCAGCTTGCCAATCTCGTTTCGTCCGGAATATTCCATCCTATGACTGAAATCGCCCAACTCTACTCTCGACATGTTCCGCATCAGCTTGTTAAGCGGTCGCATTATTTGATGAGACAATAAGTAGGAGACCGCAGCGATCAACAGCATCGTCAGAACCCCTACCAGCAGCACAATGTCTTGACTCCTTTTTTGTTTAAGCAAAATCACATCTTTTGGAATGAGAATGATCGTATTCCAGCCGGTATATCCAGACTTGACGACCGTGTATAGGTAATCGGCCTGTCTCCAGTGCAGCTCACCTTCTGTGGCGGCTTGGGTCAAAACTCCCTGATCAAAGGCTTCTTGGGTGCTTCCGGCATTATTGTTTCCATTTTCATATATGATTCGACCCTCATCGTTCACAATCAGCACGCTCATCGTGTGTTCCATTTCATTGGCATTGGTGTTAGCCAACACCATATTGAACGCGTTTACATTGATGTCGATATTCACAAAGCCGATGATCGTCTGTGTTGGAATTTTCGTAATTTTACGTACAAACGATATCGCCTTCTCGGAACGCTGCTCATCGGTCTGTATCTCGTTTAAAGGAAGAATCACAAACGGTCGCTTGCTTAAAGAAATCGCTAAATCCCCCAGTTGATCTGGAGTTAACTGATTCGTCAGCTTCGGGTCCACCTTTTTGGAATATCGGTACAGATGATTATCCAGCGAGTAAATGGAGATGCTCTGGACGTAGGTCTTGGGATAAGAGAAATTAAATAAAATCGGATTCAGCTTGTAACCGACCACTTCTTTCTCAACAGGATCAGACGCTTTATAGAAATCAAACAGGATGCCCTGAATGGACGGATCAATCGAGATCGCAAGCGACAGCTCCTCAATGTTCTGGATGTATAAATCGATCATTTCCGAAAATTGTTTAGATATAATGTTCGATAATGAGAACGTCTGATCTTTAATATCACTAGTATTTTTGTAATAAAAAATGCCGCAGGTAATTCCAACAATGAGCAGGGAGACGAAGGAAAAGGAAATGAACATTTTCGTTTTCAGCATCTGATCATTCCAATGGCGCATAGGAGCCTCCCGGGATATATGAATCATGAGGATTCGCGGTATTTTCCAGGCGAGCAGCCAACCTCTCTATGGAACAATCGGCTGAAAAAGGCAGGGTCCTCATATCCAACGCGGCCAGCGATGGTGATGACCTTCTCATCTGTTTCCAGCAGTAGGTGCTTCGCCCTCTCGATACGAATTCGGTGAATCATATCGACCACTGTCATGCCCAGCGATTCTTTAAAAATCCGGTTCAATTGACGAGAGCTGATACTGTATAACTCGCACAGGTCAGTAATGCTTATTTTTTTATCATAGTAGCGTTCCAAATAGCCGCAAATTCGCCGGACGAGCAACTGTTTTGCGCTGCTGCGCACGTTTTCTCTTCCGCTTTGCCCTTCGGCATGACGGTATGCCCGGGACAGCAAAATAAGCAGCTCTACCATCTGAAGACGTATTAACGGTTCAAAGCCTGGCTGCCGGTTTTCAAATTCTTGGATGATCGTTTCAAGCAAAAATTGAGTGCGGGTCGCATCTTGCCCGTTCAAATTCAAGCAGCGATGAAAACGCTCTCTTTTATCTAGAAAAGGGTGCACGTAAAAATAGTCCATGGATTGGGACACGCCCAAATCCTGAAGCCAATTGCCTTGAATCAAATCTGACATGAACAGGCAGTTGATGATTTCTATTTCTTTACCCGGATTGATGCTGTATGTATGAACCTCACCCGGATTGATAATGAATACATCCCCCGAGCGGATTTCGTAGAAGTTCCCTTCAAAAACATGCTGTGCCTCGCCTCGGACAACATAAACCAGCTCGACAAAGTCATGGCCGTGCAGCAGCGGAACATGCTCATGGTCATGAAAAAAACGCCGGATCCAGAACGGAAACGACTGTTCTTTAATAAATTGGCTGCTGTGTAACTGTCTCTCCATTGGAAAACCTCCTAAAAGTTTTACAAAGTAGAACTTGATTCGAAAGCAGCTGACATGTTTCTTAAGAAAGAAAAAATACATTTTCTCTTTCTTATCGGGATTACCCATTGTATGCCCTCTACAATTATCATACGGGAAGTATCGAGATGCATCATGGTCAATTCAGACATTATTATAGCCTATTTGTACGCGAAAAAGCAGGAATACTGTCTTCTTGCAAACTTTTTTTATTTCTCGCTGTCTGACGTTGTTCAAAAAAGCACCAAGCCTGACATTACGTCGGACTGGTGCTATCTACATGCGTTACTTGGATATGCGGTTCCAAATGCTGCGGGCTTTCTCCGCAAACCATAATGACTGTGTCCAGCGATCGCTGATTTCTTCCGTTTTGGCCCCGTATTCGTCCATGGTTATTGCGTAAGGAGGAGGTCCTAATTCACATACAAAAGGAAACCGATCGTCATCGCTCGCCTGTGCAAGCCAGTGCTTCATCCCGCACTCCCACCAGCGTTCAAAATGCACCAGCATCGGATGCTCGCCGTTCTCTCCAACATTCACCTGTACCTGCTCCCCGTTAGATACTCGCGCATGAATGCATGATGTTCGGGCAAGCAGCGTTTGCAGCAGCCCTTCCGCTTCATCGCTAATCGTTCTCATTTCTCCTGCAACGACATAATGGGAGAAATCGATCGTAAGTCTCAAGGAAGGAAGGCTGTTCACATACTGCACCGTTCTCAGCAGGTCCTGTGTAATCGTCCCCCTATGGGTTTCAATAAACACATGAATGCCTGCATCCTGTGCTAAACGATCGATGTCGTACAGCAGCTTCTCCGCTTGCGCATCAATGATAAAAGGAGTCAGCACCTGAGCGTTAACATACTGAACGGTGCCTTCATAGGCTCTAAGCTTTTTTATAAATTCAGACATTTCCTCTGTGGTCTTCGGATACGCATTGACACTGAGGGTTAAGCCGAATTGATCAAGCAGTCTCTTCCATTCTTCAGCATGCGCAGGCTCCGGGATAGCGGCATTAACACCAGCAAAACCAGCATCTGCAATGCTGCGCAGCTTCGCTTCCTGACTCCAAGCAGAATCCCGATCTTCGCTGCTGTTGCGAAGACCGTTCATGGCCCACCAGGACATCTGTACATCCAATCGAGGTTTATTAGAATTAATGTGGGTAGACGGTTTGGTGTTCAATTCCACAAGGCCCCCCATCCGGATTCATCTCCAAATCAACCGGCGTTCCATCTGCGCGAAATAACGGCCGATAGTGGTGGCTTATACGTGCCGCGGATTCGTTGGCATAATGACAAATAAATGCTCTGCGGAACCGATCCTTTGATTTATTACGATAAGATCCATGAATTAAATTGCCGTTAAAAAATAACACATCGCCTTTTTCCATGATGGCAGGAATCGCTTTTTGGTCCTTGGGAGGCTTCACATAATGGTTTGTGAACGATTCGTTAGCATCCGCTTTCTCCGGACAAATGATTTCATAATGGTTCGTTTGGGGCACAACCAAGAGTCCTCCATTGTCCTCGTCGGCCGCGTCAATTGCCGTCCAAGCCGCGATACAGTTGCCAGGCTCTACCTTTAAATAAAAATTATCCTGATGGAGCGCCTGCCCCCTAGAACCTGGTGGCTTGTAATAAAACATGCTCTGTGCCGCCAACGGCTGCTCCTCGAATAAATCCGCCAGCACATCCATGACAGGCTTATGCAGCATGTAATTTTTAGCCGTTTCATTGAATCGATGCGGATGCATGACTCTCGGATACCGCTTTAAGGGGTCGTTGTTCTCATCATCCATAACAGGTTCGAAGTGACCCGGAATCGTTGTCTCACTTATTTGCTCAAAAGTACGTTCCATTTCGGCAATATCGTCTGCGCTGAACAGCCCTTTGACAATTAAAAAGCCCTCTGTTTCAAAATGCTCCTTCTGCTCTTGCGAGAGGGTTTGCAAAGCAATACTCATCTTCAACATCTCCCTTTGCGTTAATCAAGGTATGGATGATCATTTATGCTCTTAGCATAATGCAAATTGCTGTGAGGATGAAGTAACAATGATGCTAAGTAATCTTACGATCCTGCTATCCTTCTGGCAAAAGAGCCAATAATGGATTATGCTTGGAGAAACGCATTTGTTTAAGAAAGGAGCCTACGAGCATGAATTTCGATAACAGAACCTTCCGGTATGATGGGGAAGCGTACGGAATCGTGATTGCGGGGCATTTTGATAAGTCTGATACTTATGTGACCAAACGCCCTCAAGGCATGACCGACTGGCTCATTACGTATACATTAAGCGGCGAAGGATATTTTATGACCCCAGGTAAGGAGACCCTTTGCAAATCCGGGGATGTTACGCTGCTTAGAGCAGGCACTCCGCATCAATACGGTACGGTGAAGGGACAGAACTGGCATTTTGTCTGGGCTCATTTCTCTGATCGTTTCATGGAATCCAGTTTGCTTCCGGAGGCGGATATTCTTGTTCAGCCTGTTGACAATAGCTCCTCGCGCAAACGCATTTACCGTACCTTTAAAAAAATTATTAATGACTCCAGGGAACGCGGCGAGTACTGGCATGAGCTGTGCTTGAACGGATTGCGTGAAATCCTTATTTTATTGGCCCAAAAAAGTATCCAAAGACTAGACGCAAGAATAGAAGAAGCGCTCAACTATTTATCCCTTCATATGCGCAAGCCGCTTCGTATTGAAGAATTATCACGAAACATCGGCTTGTCCCCCTCCCGACTCTCCCATTTATTCAAGGAAAGCACGGGATATTCCATAATCGATACACTGAACCGGATGCGAATCCGTCAAGCCGCTCTTATGATTGAGCACACGGACCGCAGCCTGACGGAAATTGCGTTCGATGTCGGCTATCAAAACTATAATCATTTCACAAATCAATTCCGTAAGCACTACGGGGTGAATCCCGGTTCGTACAAAAAAACAACGTGAGGTAAACCAGAAGGCTTCAGCCCCTCCTATGATTAAAAAAAGAGGACGCAGTTGTGCGTCCTCTTCTTCTCACTCACCTGACACTTTAATCTCATTGCTTCCGAACCCAGTAACAGAGCGCGTCTTCTCGTAAAAATGGGTTGCGTTCGCCTGTATTCCTTCCCTCGTATAAAAAGGATCCTCCTTAGACAGCGGCAGCTGCACCCGACTTCCCGTACTGGCTGATTTATAAATGGCCGTAATCAATTCCAGTGTATTGCGGCCGCTCACTCCGTCGATCAGTATGCTGGAACCGTTATCAATTGCTTGCAGGACATTATCAATTTGCCCTCTATGTCCTAAATGCGGCAGATCAGGCAGAGCATCATACTGAGCTTGAATTTGTCGCTCCAGCTGAACATTCGGCTCAGGAAACCCGTTTTCTTTGGAGACAGAGGCTTTAACCTTCCACGGCGTGGATATGCGCGCTGCAGTCCCTTGGAAAATAAGCTGCTGTTCCTCTCCATGATGAACTACCGAGCTGGTGACTTGCCCCAGTGAGCCTCCTGCATAACGCAAAATCGCTACGGAGAGGTCTTCCACCTCCGCATTATCATGCGAGGTATTGCTCATGATGGCTTGTACCTCTTCCGGCATTCCCATCATCCACTGCAACGCATCGATATGATGGACGGCATGATTGATCGTGCAGCCGCCGCCTTCCTTCTCCCAAGTGCCGCGCCACCATAAATCATAATAGCAGTGTCCCCTCCACCAGTAGGAGTCGACCTGTGCATGAACGATCTTGCCTGCCAAGCCTTGATCTATCGTTTGCTTTAATTTCATCATTGGGTTCGTAAAACGATTTTGAGCGATCACCGATAAAATCTTGCCGGATTCCTCGGCAGCCCTGTTCATCTCATCACATTCTTGGAGGGAAGCTGCCATAGGCTTCTCTACAATGACATGAGAACCAGCCCTCAAAAAATCTTGTGTTATAAAGGAATGGGTATAAGGAGGCGTACAAACCGAGACAAGGTCAATACCCTGTCCGAGCAGATCCTTGTAGTCTTGAACGGCAACTGCATTTAAATCGTTTTTTCTTATCGCCTCTTCCGCTTTTTCCTTGAACACGTCTGCGACCGCAACAATTTGGCATCGGTCCGAGAACGCAAGATAAGCATCGATATGTGCCCTAGATATGGCTCCAGCACCAATGACAGCTACTCGTATCATACGGTTCCACCCTTCAGCTATTTGGTTGTTCATCTTAATAATAAAAGAAAGACTAATATAATTATGAAGCAATATTGTGATTTAATGTTGGGATATTGCTATAATGGAAAAAAATGATTTCGATTGAAGCGTGGAGAGTGAACGATACCTATGGGGTCCAGACCGTTTGAGTTCGATTATCAAAGAACTTCGGCTATTGCATTCAAGGAAGTATTTCACGCACATCTCCAGATGGAGTTTACCTATGTTCATGAAGGTAAAGGCAACTTGATTATCGAGGGAAAGAGCTACTCGGTGGAGCCTGGCACTCTTATGATATTTCAACCCTTTCAGCTGCATCGAGTTCAAGTCCATGTCACACCGGAGCACCCTTTTGTAAGGAGCCTAATCATGTTCGACCCGCTGCTGCTGCAGCCTTATTGGGACAACTTCCCCCAACTCAAACACTATTTTCAGTCTCTTAAGCAGCAGCAAGCGGGAGGGAGACCTCTGCATCATTTGAAAGAGTCGGATCCCCTCGTAAGCCTTATGAAACAATTTCATGAAGTCAATCATAGTCTAAGCCCCCACGAGCATCAGGAGGAGTATATGTTTTTTCTACTTAGCTTTCTTAAGCAGCTGCAGCGAATTCAACGTCAGCCTGAAGGCTCCTTCACTCACAGCTCCAAATTTTCTCACCGTGCTGAGGAAGTCATGCAGTGGATTGAGCGGCATTATCACGAGCCTTTCCGATTGGAAAAGCTGGCAAGTGAATTGCACGTATCCCGCTATCACATCGCCCACCTGTTCAAGGAGGCGACAGGAACTACCATCCTTGCATATGTCCATGCGACGAGAATCCGGCACGCCTGCGTCTGGCTTACGAAAACCTCGCTTACCATACCTGAGATCGCAGTAAGAGCGGGCATCCCTAATCCTTCTTATTTTTGTAAAATATTCAGAGAAACGATGGGAATTACACCGCACCAATACCGTTTGCAAATCCAGAAAAATTAAAGAGACGCTCGCAGGCGTCCTCAGATTGTCTAGAAAACCAATTATTCAGAAGCTGGATGAAGACGGAAGGGGATATCACCGGAGTACTAGGTGTTAAACCTTGAAAGTGCAAACGGGCTGATGTCCTGCCCCGTCTCTCCTCGTATTACAAGCTCGGATAATATTTCCCCAACCACGCTCGAAAACTTAAAACCATGACCGGAGAACCCTCCGGCTAGCCATATGCGATCATGCTCCGGATGCCTATCAATAATAAAATCCTCATCCAGGGTCATTTCGTATTTGCATACGGCTCCGCGAATTAAACGACCTGAAGCGCGGGGCATGAACTGCTCTAACGCTTGGCGTAATTCCCTTTCATCCTCAGGATAATTTCCGAACGGCTCGAAGTTCTGTCCTGGCTGCCATAGCTGGCCGGCATCATGCCTTCCAATCTTGACACCGGAGCCGTTCATGCTCGGAAATCCATAGTAACCTCCCTCAGACCCTCCTAGCGTAAATCCGGGAAATTTTGTGTAATCGAACAAAGTCTCGTCCGTTTCAAACCAGCCTACCGCTTTTCGGACAGGCTGAATAGGAAGACCAGCCAAACCATCGAGAATGCCGAACCAGGCTCCCAAGCTTACAACAACACGGTCTGCAGTAAACGTCCCGGTATGGGTATGTATCGTCACATGGCTTGCTCTTGGTTCCATTCGCACCACAGGGCTGTACGGCATGACTACTGCTCCATTTGCGACAGCCTGCTTCCGGAAGGCTCTGATACAAGCTTCGCTAAGCAGAAAGCCCGCTTGCTGCTCATACAGTCCGATATACGATTCGGGCAAGTTAATTCCGTTCCATCGGTAACGGATTTCTTCTGCACTTAGGTAATCAACTGATAATCCGTATTCTCTCGATCGTTCCCATTTACTCTTCAAACCGGAAGCCTCAGAAGAACCCATATTCAAAACACCGGAGCGTACTAATAGGGACTCGCCTGATAGGGCTTCCAATTCCGTCCACAACTGATCCGATCTTAAAGCCATGGCCGTATATGTCGGACTTCCAGGATATGCGTGTCGAAATAATCGGGTTTCTCCATGGTGACTTCCTGCCGTATGAGGAGGGTCAAATGCATCGAGCAGCAGTGTCTTCACACCTTGCTTTGCTAAATAGCAGCCTGCACTCATCCCCATCGAACCGGCTCCAACCACAATGACATCGTATGAAGTTCGAATAAATGTCACCCTCCTTCTTTGCCCATTTGCGTTAGTTCAATCATAACAATAACTCACCGTTATAAAAATACCTTTTTTATCCAATTATCCTTTTTTATTATCCATTACGATTCGATAAAGTACACAAAAGAGGAGTTCATATACAATGAACCCCTTCACTTCTTATTCAATCTACGCTATGGCTCGCTTGGCCCGATCGTAAAGCTTTGGAGGACAACTGTTCCAGAACATTTGCATGCAGCGGCATACGATAGCTTTTAACCAGTGTTTCGCCATTATAAAAGTCCTTGTCGTAGGCGCGCTCAAAGCCAAGCCTCTCATACAGCCGAACGGCCGACTGCATCAGGTCTGATGTGTGCAGATGCAAGACCGAAGCTCCTAAACTTGCTGTTCTTCTCACGCTTTCTAAGATAAGCTCCGTTGCCACCCCCTGTCCTCGCACTGAGGGAAGAACGGACAAATAGCGGATGATCGGGCTATGAATTTCCATCTCTGGTCTTCCGTAGGCCGCTTCTGACGATACAAACATTTGCATGCTGCCGATGATAACACCGTCCCGTTCTGCGATGATTGTTACGAGCGCCCTGTCGCTATCTACCGCAGCAAGGATCCCCTCCCGGTACGCTTCCCAACGAGGGGGAGACATTACGGCTTCATATTGAACATAGGATGCAAGCATCACTTGCTGAATCGCTTCCTTGTCATTTGCAGCAGCATCTCTTATCGTAATGGTGTTCAGACTCCCCATCCCCCCCTCACCTGTCCTTCTCCAAAGCTTGAACAGCGGTCAAAGCAAATAGCGCCGCACCGGGTATTAACGCCTCTTCATTCAAAGTGAATTTCGGATGATGCCATTCTTCCGTCCCGCTCGTGCCCATCCAGATGAAGCAACCGGGGACCTTCTCCTGATAGTGGGCAAAATCCTCGCCTCCGGCGGAGGGGACTGCTTCTGTGATTTTCAGCTTCAATGCTTGAGCAGCATTGCGTACGGTTTCTACAGCTGCGGCATCATTATCTACCGATGGGATGCCGGAGAACCAGCTTAACTCCGCTTCGGCTCCATAGCCTGCGGCGATGCCCATTGCGATCCGATGAAGCCGGTCCGGCATATCGTGCCTGACTTCCTGGCGGAATGTCCGGACGGTGCCGTCCAATACGGCCACATCCGGTATGACGTTCCATGTTGTACCGGAATGAAAGCTGCATATACTAACTACCGCCCGGTCAAAAGGGCTCGTATTGCGGCTGACCGCCGTTTGAATTCCTCCTACGATAGCGCTGGCCGCTACAATCGGGTCGATAGCTGCATCCGGTACCGCCGCATGGCCGCCCTTTCCATGTACTTTAATCTTGAAGCCATCTACACTGGCCATCAACGGACCGGTACTCAAGCCAATGGTGCCTACCGGCAGCTCCGGCTTGTTGTGCATGCCGAATATTGCCTCAACGCCCTCCAGAGCACCTGCTTCGATCATCACTCTAGCTCCGGTTCCCTTCTCTTCCGCAGGCTGAAATAATAAACGAACCTTACCTCGAAGCTTATGAGCATGTCGCTTTAACAATACCGCTGCCCCAAGAATAGCTGCAGTATGAAAATCATGCCCACACGCATGCATCCTCCCTGCTTCAATAGAAGCATACGGCAGCCCGGTCTCCTCTTGAACCGGCAGCGCATCGATATCGGCTCTAAGAGCCACGGTCGGTCCTTCAGAGGCACCTGCAATTTCAGCCAAGACACCAACAGGCATATCCAATGGCAGCAGCGTTATCCCTTCTTCAGCGAGAAACGCTTTAATTTTGCGTGTCGTTTCTACTTCCTGCATAGATAGCTCAGGATGACGATGCAGCTCTCGTCGGAACTCCGACAACACCGGAAACAATACCTTAGCTTCCTCCAGCCACTGCTTCGGCAGCAGCTTCAGATCACCGGCGGTACTCATCACAAGCCACGCTTAATTCGCTCAATTTGCCCTAAATGCGTTTGAACATGCTGAATAAAAGCACGAAACGAGCTTTCCAGCGTTACAGTATCTCCCTTGACGTTAACGCCTGATTTTTGCCAATCTTCAGCGCTCAAACGTTTGAACAGCAAGCTGTTATAGGTTAGCAGCGCACCAAAAACATCTAATATATCAGAAGCTGAACCCTCATTGGCTCTAGATTGGCTTACCCATGGATCCTGCTGAAAAGCAGCCAGCTGCACTTCACTTTCGGAAATAACCTTGCGAACGCGAAATGAGAATACGATGCTATGATCCGCCAAATGGGACAAAACCTCCGTCACACTCCATTTACCCGGAGCCTCCTTGCGCTTCAGCTGTTCTTCCGTAAGCCCTTCAATCGCTTCCTTTAACTGATCCAATGTTCTCGTATATGGGGCAAGATCAATGACGGTTTGACTCATGATATGTTCCTCCCAATCTCGTAATAGCTGCTTCGGCAGCGGTTAGTTTTTTTGTTAAATAAACAAGCTGATCGTCTTTGCCTAAATCCCTTTCATAAAATCGTTCATAGCCCCTTCTCTCGTACATAGGGAGCAGCCAAGGGTGCTTTTTCGAAGTAGCAAGCGTAACCCCATCAGCCCCCAAAGTGTCCCGTACGATTCGTTCTTCCACATAGGTTAGTAGAAGAGATCCCCAGCCTTGACTACTGTAAGACGGATCAACCGCGAACCAGTACAGGAAGGGGTACGGCGTCACTTCTTTAAGCGATTTGAGTGACAGGGTTGCCACAACGGAGCTGTCTTGAATCAATATATAGCAGGAATTTTCCCTGATATTCGTAGCAATCATATCCAAATCGGCGTGCACAGCTCGAAATTCAATGCCAAGCTCCCGAATCGATTCGTAAGCGCCTTGAATGACATGAAGCACCTGCTCCGCATCTTCCTCGGACGCCAATCGGTACGTGTAACTCATAGACAGCACCTCCTTTAGATCACATAGCTCCATTCCGGCGTAATCCGCTTCAAAAACTGCTTTGTTCTCTCTTCCTTTGGTCTTGCAAAAATATCTTCCGGATTGCCTTCCTCCACGATTCTCCCTTCATCCATAAATACAACATGATTGGATACATCACGTGCAAAGCTCATCTCGTGTGTGACAACGATCATGGTTACACCCTCCCGGGCGATTCTTCGTATAACAGCCAGCACCTCCCCGACAAGCTCAGGATCTAGTGCCGACGTCGGTTCGTCGAACAAGATCACCTCCGGATTTAGTGCTAACGCACGGGCAATTCCCACCCGCTGCTGCTGTCCACCCGACAGCTCGACCGGATAAGCATCCACCTTATGCGATAGGCCAACCTTCTCCAGCATAAGCAGGCTTTTATTACGTGCTTCTTCCTTAGAGAGCTTCTGGACTACGACGAGTCCTTCCATCACATTTTCCAATACGGTCTTGTGCTTGAACAAATTGTAATGCTGGAATACCATAGCCGTCTTCCGGCGCAGCGTCAAAATATCTGTTTTGCTTGGATGCTTGCACTGCACGCGGTAATCTCCAATTCGCACCTCGCCGTCGTTCGGCTTTTCCAGAAAATTAATGCACCGCAAAAGCGTAGTTTTCCCTGAACCGCTTGGACCCAAGATAACGACGACATCCCCTTTCCTGACCGTTAGATCAATGCCGCGAAGAACCTGATTTTTGCCAAACGATTTCTGAATGTTGCTTAGTTGGATCATACGACTCCTCCCCGGTTGTACCGATTTAAACGATGCTCCAGCATGGACGTAATTTTTTCTGAAATCAAGGTCAACCCCCAATAAATCAATGCTGCGGCTATAAAGGCTTCAAGAAACTTCAGATTGGAAGTTGCAACAATATTCGCTTTACCATTCAATTCCACCAGTGAAATCGTAAAAGCAAGCGACGAACCATGCAGTAGACCAATGAATTTGTGAAGCAAATTAGGCAAGCTGGCCATAAGTGCCTGGGGAATAAGGACTCGCCTCAACCCTTGTGCAGTCGTCATCCCTACCGAATAGGCAGCCTCCATCTGTCCGTGCGATACCGAGATCATTCCTGAGCGGATAGCCTCCGACATATAAGCTGCGGAATTCAGAGAAAAGGCGATAAGAATAAAGGTAACGAGAGGTACGGACTTGGAGCGAATGCCCCAGCCATACAGGTCAGATAAATAGTCGAACAGCATCGGCAGGCCGAAATAAATGAGCATAATATGCAGCAGCAAGGGAGTACCACGAACGAAAGAAACGTAGAAATCGGCAATCCAGTGAATAAATTTGATTTTGTATATACGAATTATTGCTATTCCAATACCAAGAATGAAACCAAAGAGCAGAGGAACTAGAGAAATAACCAGCGTTAAGGGCAGCGCTTTAATAATCTCGACGAACGCTTTTCCGATAAAAGGAATATCAAGCGTCATAGTGCAGCCCTCCCACTTGGCCCGAGCTCAGCTTACGCTCATGTCGCAACAGCCGTCTCTCCGATAGAGCAAACAACCGCTCCAGCATGATGCACATTGCATAATAGATAATAGCTAGCGATATATAAATTTCTAAAAAATGGTTTGTTGTTAGAAGTGTTTCCGCTCTACCTACCATATCCATGACTCCTAGCGAGAAAGCAAGTGAAGTATCCTTCATACTGGAAATGACCAGATTGCCGAAGTTCGGAAGCGCAATACCCAGTGCTTGAGGCAAAACAATGCGTAGAAAGGCGTCCCTGCCTGTCATCCCAGTCGAATAAGCCGCCTCCAACTGCCCCCGCTCCACGCTGTTAACGGCTGAACGGACGATTTCACACACATAGGCTCCAATATGTAACCCATACGTAATGATGACGAATACGATGGCCTCCACGTTCGTAACGTCAATATGGAGCAGCCTCAATGCTTCGGGCAAGCCGTAGTAAACAAGGAAAAGCTGAATAATAATGGGCGTACCCCGGATGAAAGAAACATAAATGATGACCAATCGGTTCAACAGTGGAACCTGATACAGCCTGGGCAAGACGATAATAAAACCGATAATCAACCCAAGCAGCATGGCAGCAACCAGGATGAATAGCGTAATGTGCAGGTAGGATAACAATTTAGGCAGAAACACTGCTACTAGCTGGATATCAAACGATTTGCCCATTGTGCATCTTAATCCTTTCTGACCGCAGCGTCTTGTTATTCCGACACGGTATAATCTGCACCTAGCCATTTCGTGCTTAGCTTGGATAAAGTGCCGTCTTTCTTGATGGCTTTAATTGCCTCGTCGATTTTGGTTTTCAGCTCAGCTTCATCCTTGCGGAGAATAAAATACACTTTTGAGTTGGAAATGGAAGGTCCGACCGTCTTTTGCTGTGCGTCTGCACTCTCGTTACGCTGGTCTACGGCAAACTGCGTACTAATCGTGGCGTCAACGCGCCCGGCCTTGAGCTGGGCGATCACATCGTTCGTGCCCCCACTTCCCGAATACACGATGTTAATGGCATCGTTATGGGTCTTGTTATAATCCTGAAGTAGGACGGACGCGTTACTGGTTGCACCTACAATGACTTTCTTGCCTTTCAAGTCATCGATGGACTTGATGTCATTCCGATCCTTATGAACGACAACCTTGTTAGGAAAAATATTATAGGCCTCGTCATTGAACAGAAATTTCTCCTGCCGTTCCTTATTCACTTCCATCTGGTGAGCGATAAAGTCGATTTTCTTCGTTTCAAGGCTGAGCAGCAGGTTGGAAAAATCCATCGTTTTGAACTCAAACTCATAATCAGGCAGTCTCTTGTCAATTTCTTTAACTAGCTCAACGTCATAGCCTGTCAAATTCCCTTTGTCGTCGATAAAGCAAATGTTAGCGAACTGCGTCCCCGTGCCGACGATGATTTTTTTGGCTTTAGCCGTGCCTCCGGCTGCGGTCTTGTCGGAAACTGTATCTTTGGCTGCCGGTGCCGAGCCGCACCCTGCTGTAAGGAATAATAGAGCGATTATGGATGCTGCGATGCTTTTTTTCATCAAAATGGATCATCTCCTCTGGTTTCATCATCATTGTGGGGTGTGGTTCCTCTTGGTTCGCTATAAAGGATAGTGACAAGCTGCCCATCGGTCTTCTGCTACCTGCATTAATTCAGGCTCTTCGCTCCGGCATTTGGCAGTTGCAGCCGGGCATCTCGTATGGAATCGGCAGCCTGACGGTGGGTTGGAGGGGGACGGAATTTCCCCTTCAATGGAAGCGAACGGTCTTTTGCGGGTAGGATCGGCAGAGGGAATGGAGGCAATGAGACCTTTGGTGTAGGGATGAACAGGATGCTTGAAGAGCTCTTCACTTGGGGCTACTTCCACCAGCTTGCCTAGGTACATGACCCCAATCCTGTCCGAGATGTGTCGGACAATATTCAAGCCGTGAGCGATAAACAGATAGGTCAAGCCACGTTCTCTTTGCAAATCCTGCAGCAAATTCACGATTTGTGCTTGTACGGATACATCCAATGCAGATACAGCTTCATCGGCAAGTATAAACTGCGGATTCAATGCAATCGCGCGTGCGATGCCTATTCGCTGCCTCTGTCCTCCGGAAAACTCATGAGGGTACCTGTCATGCCACGCCGGATTCAAGCCGACTGCCTGCAGAAGCTCCTCTACCCGACCGTGCCTTTCGCTTGCGCTGACCGATCGATGCACTTTGAACGGTTCGGCGATAATATCACCGACCTTCCAACGGGGATTTACGGAACCGTAAGGATCTTGAAAGATCATTTGCATATTTCGGCGTGCCCTCAATAGGCCAAGTGAATTGGATTGGGATAAATCCTCTCCTTGAAAATGAACCTTGCCCTTGGTCGCTTTTTCCAGTTGTAGGATTAAGCGTCCTAATGTTGATTTGCCGCTACCGGACTCTCCTACCAAGCCGAACGTTTCCCCTTTTCGAATCGCAAAGGACACGTCGTCGACCGCACGGATATAAGCTGCCGGACGGCTTAGCACGCTTTTTTTAATTGGATAATATTTGCTAAGCCCTTGTATTTCTATAAGATTGCTCTGAGCTGAGGCAGGCTCAACGGCAGGAGTATTTGGCTTGTTCCGAAGTCCTCTTACAATAAGATCGGATGCAGAAGAAACGGATGATAAAGGTTCCCATGCTTTCCAGTATTCTTCTTGAACAAGCTCCTCTGCGTACCAGCAAGCCGATTGTCGGCCGTTCACATGAAACAAGGGAGGACTATCCTTCGTGCAGCGGTCTGTTGCGTAAGGGCATCGGGGATGAAACCGGCAGCCCGACGGAAGCTCCGTTAAACTTGGAATCGAGCCTTCAATCGAGAATAGCTTCGCACCATGCTCGCTATCCAATGTCGTAATGGATTGCAGAAGTCCCCTTGTATAAGGGTGATGAGGCTGTTCGAATAGCTGCTGCACCGTCGCTTGCTCCACTACCTTGCCTGCATACATGACGAGGATTCGATCCGCCATTTCAGCGGCAATCCCCATATCATGTGTGATTAGCAGAATGGACATCCGGAACTCTTTCTTCAGCTCCTGAAGTAAGTGCAGGATTTGTGCCTGAATGGTCACATCCAGAGCGGTAGTCGGTTCATCAGCGATCAGCAGCTCTGGGCCGCATGCCAGAGCCATTGCGATCATGGCCCTCTGAAGCATGCCTCCCGAGAGCTCATTGGGATACTGCTTCATTCTTAGCTCCGGTTCAGGAATGCCTACTCTTCCCAATAAATGTACGGCACGTTCCCATGCCTGCACCTTATTCCCCTGCCTATGTCCCAGGATAACCTCCGTAATTTGACTTCCGATAGTAAAGACCGGATCAAATGCCGACATAGGCTCCTGAAATACCATCGCGATCTTTTTCCCCCGCAAGGAACGCAGCTCTTTCTCAGGAAGTGCCGTTAAATCAACACCATTAAAGGTAATTTTCCCTTCGGCAATCTTGCCGTTCTCATACTCCAATAATCGCATGACCGATTTGGAGGTGATGGTTTTGCCGCTTCCCGACTCCCCAACCAGGCAGACCGTTTCACCGGGTTGAATCTGCAAGCTTACGTCCGTAATGGCTCTAAGCGCCCCTTCTTTGGTAGCGAAGTCAATCGACAAATGTTGAATATCGAGCAATGGTTTCAATTGTGCCGCCTCCTTGTTCTAAGCCCTGCTTTTCTTCGGATCCAGTTGGTCTCGGATGTAATCCCCGATCAAATTGACAGATAGCACGAATAACGTAATTGCCAAGCCGGGAAAAGTAGCAATCCACCAGGCTACCGTCAGATAGCCTCTTCCTTGTGACAGCAAGGTGCCCCAATCTGGAATTTCCTTAATGACGCCTAATCCGAGAAAGCTTAACCCTGAGCCGACCAATATCGATGAACCGAGCCCTATTGTCGCCATAACCAATAAGGGAGACCAGGCATTTGGCAATACATGCCACCAAAATCTCCGTAATGGGGAAGTTCCGATGGAACGAGAAGCCGTAACAAAAGAACGGTTCTTGATGCTCAATATTTGTCCACGCATGACTCTTGCATAACCAGGCACCGCAGATACCGCTACGGCAAATACGATATTGAATAAGTGAGGGCCTAGAGCTGCTGCAATAGCCAGAGCAAGCAGAATACCTGGAATCGTCATCAGTACATCAATGAACCGCATCAGGATTCGATCAAGCAAGCCTCCGACATAACCGGATAGCGCTCCGATGGTCCCGCCGAGGATTCCTCCTGCAAGAACGGATGCAGTTCCGATAAATAACGAATCACGGCTTCCGTAGACTACCAGACTGAATACATCCCTACCAAAATAATCTGTCCCGAGCAAATGAGCCGTGCTAGGCGGCTGTAAAATATGGTCCGTAAACATCTGTGTCGGAGCATAGGGTGCAACCCACCCAGGAATAACGGCGCACACGATAATAAACAGAACAACCAATGCCGCTGCGCAGACAAAAAGCTCTGCAGCTGATAGAGACCTCACTGGCTTGATTATGGGTGTGCGCTCACTCCTTTCCTTCCAGACAGTCTTAGCGGATATCACTTCCTTCATAACCGTGTCCCTCCCAAGAGCAATACTTTAGTTTTCGCATAAGCGAAACATGGATGATCTAGCTTGCATTCGAACGGCGGACCCGAGGATCAATGTAGGAATACGAAAGGTCCACAAGCAAATTGACGCCGACATAGACGATGGCTGAGAAAAACACGACACCCTGTACAACCGGTAAATCTCTAGCCATTATGGCATCAGCAATGATCCTTCCGATCCCTTGTCTCGAGAACACCGTTTCCACTACGACGGTGCCCGCCATCAGATCACCAATGTGAATTCCGATCACAGTAATCGCCGGAATCAGCGCATTGCGCAGCGCGTGAAGATACATGACCTTTTTTTCCGATAGTCCCTTCGAACGAAGTGTTACGATAAAGGGTTCATTTAGAACTTCTACCATACTGTTACGTACCATACGTACGATAAATCCGGCTCCCACGATCCCCAATGCCATCGATGGAAGGATTAAGGTAGCCACTCCCTCGGAACCCATGGCCGGGAACCAGCCCAAATGGACCGAGAACAAGAGAATGAGCAGGATGCCCGACCAAAAGGTCGGCATGGAAATTCCAAATAACCCTATTAACCGTGCTGCAACGTCTATCCATCGGTTTCGATGAACAGCAGACAATACTCCAAGCAATACCCCGATAGCGACCGACAGTACTGTACTCGCTAAGGTCAACGTCAAGGTTGCCGGAAAATGATTCATAATCTTGGGCAGCACCGGCTCGCTATTAAGCATCGACTTGCCGAAATCCCCCTGCAAAATCCCTGCAAAATAGCGGCCAAATTGTACATGGAACGGCTGATCGAGTCCTAATTGGTGCCGTAAATTGGCGATCATTTCCGGAGTTGCCGATGATGGATCAAGCATCGAGAGAACCGGATCACCAGGCAGCACATAAATAATGGTGAATACGAGTACCAGCGATCCCAGGATGACTAACACGGAGGACAACAGCCGTTCTATCAGCGTCTTGACCATAACCATGAACTCCTTCATTGCTTATTTTTGAATGGTTACATCATTGAATAACGGGTAGCCTAGGGAATCGAACTTCAAGCCTTTAACGGTTTTGGAGGCCGCTACCGTGTATGGAAATACATAAACTGGAATAATAACGGCATTGTCGCTTAAATTACGCTGAACCTTTTTATAGATATCGGCACGCTTGGCAGGATCTTGTTCCACGGTTCCCTGCTCCAGCAGCTTATCAAGCTCCGGGTCCGATGCTCCGGCAATGGTGAGCTTGGTAGCTTTCGGGTCCTGCGTATGGTAGAAGTTACGAAGCGCATCGGGGTCGGAATTGACCTGGCTGTTACCGTACAAATCATGTGCCCCGTTCTTGTAGACGACCGTTGCCGTATCCTTGGTAATTTCAACCTCCACCACTATACCTAGCTGCTTCAGCTGCTGCTGTACCATAACAGCGATATCGTTGCGCTTCTCACGGTTCGGAGAACCGTCTACGTAATGCAGCGTCAGCTTCTTGCCGTCTTTTTCACGGATTCCGTCTGCGCCTTTCACCCATCCCAGTTCATCAAACAGCTTGTTGGCTTTGGCGATATCCGGTTTAATTGCATTTTCCAAGGAAACATCGTATCCGAAAATTCCTGGCGACAGAGCCGACCAAGCTCTAGGATAGGTTCCCAGGTACAAAGTTTTGACAATGGCATCCACATCGAGCCCGTACTGCACCGCCTGTCTTGCCTTCACTTCGTTCCATGGCGCTCTTCTTTGATTGAAGAAAAGCGTGTACGGTAAGCCAACCGTATTGACTTGAAGAAGCTGCGTCTTCGGATCATTTTTGAGGGAGAGTACATTTTGCGGTGGAACGGTCTCCGCTACCAGCACTTGACCGCTCTGAACGCTCCCAATGCGCGTTGCTTCTTCGGGTGCAATCTTGAACGTAATTTTATCCAAATAGGCTTGCCCTTTATTGTCGACAAGATCGGGCGCCCAATGGTAATTAGAGCTCCTTGCAACCTGAATATCCGCATTTTCGTTCCATTTAACAAAAGTAAACGGTCCGGTCCCTACAGGATGCTTGCCGAAATCGTCTCCGTACTGCTTGGCGGCCGTAGGAGATACGATACCCAGAAGCGCTTGGCTTAAATTGCCCAGAAATGCAGTCGACGGTGTTTCCAGATTCAGCTTAATCGTATATTCATCAATAACTTCAGAAGACTTATAAGGTCTGATAAGGGCTAACGCATTGCTTGCCTTTGTCTCCGGATTAATGATTCGGTCATAGTTGAATTTAACCGCTTCAGCGTTAAAGGGAGTTCCGTCCTGGAAAACTACGTCTTTGCGCAGCTTGAAGGTATAACTTTTGCCGTCAGGTGATATCGACCATTCCGTAGCGAGCCAAGGCTTGATCGTATTGTCCGGCAATTGGACGACCAGACTGTCATAGATCGTTCGGATCACTCTAACGGCTACAGCAAGCCCGCTCCGATGGGGATCGAGCGTATCTGGCGAAGTCGCTAACGCAAAGCTCAGGTCCCCACCCTGTGCCGCAGGCTGCCCATTGGCATTTTGTGTTGAGCCCGTTGCTGCAGCTCCGCCGTCTTTGACGCACCCAGATAAGGTAAGCAGCAAGACGGACCCCAACGCTATATATTTCATCCATAGTAACGATTTCATTATCATCCTATCCACTCCACTCTAGTCTAACTACGAATTTCCTGCTTTGCATATCTGTTTACAGGGATATTTAAACCTAAATTACCGCGCAGCGTATCGGCTTCGTACTCATTTCGGTAAATACCCCGCTCCTGCAGGATCGGCACGACATGCTCGACAAAATCATTCAATCCGTTCGGAACCGCCGAACCAATGATAAACCCGTCCGCCCCGCGCCCTTCAAACCACTCCTGTACGAGGTCAGCGACATGCTCCGGCGTTCCGATGAATTGGGTCTTTGGCGTAGCTGCTCTTAGTGCTACTTGGCGCAGTGTCAAGCCTTGCTCCTCCGCTTCTTTCTTGATCCGGTCCGTTGTACTGCGGAAGCTGTTCTTGCCCAGATCACCCAGGTCAGGGAATGGCTCATCCAGCGGATATTGAGTAAAATCATGATGCTCGTAATATCTTCCGAGGTAATCCAGCGCCTTTTCTATGCTTATCAGGTCCACAATTTCCTGATATTTACGTTCTGCCTCTTCTTCGGTCTGACCAATAATCGGGCTGATGCCGGGCAAGATCACAATATCGTCAGGAGAACGACCGAACGAAACGGCTCTGTTCTTTACATCCTGATAAAATTGCTGCGCATCGGCTAACGTTGGATGTCCGGTGAAAATGGCATCCGCTTCTTTGGCTGCCAGGTTTTTGCCGTCGTCCGATGACCCTGCTTGGAAGATGACAGGCTGACCTTGCTTGGATCGGCCGATATTGAGCGGTCCTTGGACCGAGAAAAACTCGCCTTTATGATCCAACCGATGCAGCTTATTCGGATCAAAGAAGACACCGGATTCTTTATCCCGGACAAACGCATCATCCTCCCAAGAATCCCATAACCCCTTCGTCACTTGAAGGTATTCGGTAGCAATGCGGTATCTCTTCGGATGATTAGGATGCTCTTCTATCGTTTTGCTGAAATTGAGAGCTGAGCCTTCCAGCGGTGAAGTGACTACGTTCCAGCCAGCTCGCCCATGACTGATGTGATCGAGTGAAGCAAACTGCCTTGCTACCGTGAACGGTTCACTATAGGAAGTGGACAGCGTTCCGACAAGACCGATACGGGATGTTACCGCAGCGAGCGCTGACAGGATAGTGATCGGTTCAAACCGATTTAGAAAATGCGGTATCGATTTCTCATTAATGTACAGACCATCTGCGATAAACACTAAGTCGAATTTGCCTTCTTCGGCTTTTTGCGCCTGCTGCTTATAAAACTCGAAATTCACACTTGCATCGGCGGTCGCTTTCGGATGCCTCCAAGCCGCCATATTTCCACCTACGCCATGGATGATTGCACCGAATTTGATTTGTCTATTTTTACTCACTGTAATTCCTCCCTTAAATGTATAATGTTCTATTTACGACAGGCAGCTTATAGCTACACCGTCAATTCCGAGAAAGCCTCCTGCAGCAGCTCATAGGCATGAAGTCTTTCAGAAAAGCTTTTCATAGCAACGATAATGACCAGCTCATCTACAGCATAGCGCCGTTGAAGATCCAACAGCTGCTCACGAACCGTATGCTTCGAGCCATGAATGATGGGTGCATCCTTCACTTCGACTGTAAATTTCTCGTCGGACTGTCTACCATACTCTTCAGCAGCCTCCAAGCTTTTTACATTAATGGTCCTTCCGTTTTCCAGCTGGATCTTCACATGCTTGGAATCAACAGCCAATGCTTTAGCTTCTTCATCCGTATCCGCTACAATAACAGATACTCCCAATATCGCCTGCGGCTTTGCCCCATGGCGAGAAGTAAACTTCGAGCGATAAGTACGCAGTGCGTGGTCAATCACAGCTTCGTCACCGTTTATAAACTTTGCAAATACATAGGGAATTCCGGTTTGTGCTGCCAGGGCTGCGCTGGATGCGCTCGTGCCAAGTAAAAATAGCTCTGGAGAGGTTTGAGGAGCCGGCACCGCCTTCACTCCATATAACGGATGGCTCTCTGGCAGGCTGCTAGTAAGGTACTGCTCCAGCTCAACGAGCTTCTCCTCCAACGGCTTCGCTCCCCTGTAGCTTTCCTGCTGCAGCGCCTTCGTTGACCTTGGCAGTCCTCCTGGCGCCCTGCCGATACCAAGATCTACCCGTCCAGGGGCAAGTGAGGCAAGCACGTTAAAATTCTCTGCCACCTTGTAGGGGCTGTAATGCTGAAGCATTACCCCACCGGAGCCGATCCGAATTCGCTTCGTATGCGCCAGTAAGTAGGAAATCAGAACCTCAGGAGAAGACCCCATCAATTTATCCGAGTCATGGTGCTCAGATACCCAAAAGCGATAATAACCTAACTCTTCCGCCTTTTTTGCAAGCTCTACTGTATGGCGGAATGCTTCTTCGGCCGTCTCCCCTTCGTCTATTGGACTCTGATCCAGAATGCTTAATTTAAGACTCAAATTCCACTCCTCCTCGCAAATTAAAATAACCATATTTCCTATTGGATTTGTCGGTTTTATTTGCATGAATAAAGCTTATCATTGCCCTAATAGAGCGTCAACGGCCTGGATAATAGGCTTTTTCTATCCTTGAATTCAAACATTCTATGGAAAAGTTGACTGTAAAAGAATCTCCCTGCTAATCTCCAAAAACGGTTTGTAAAAGTCAGTGCCTTCCCCTTTACGTGCAATCAAGTTGGTTCTCAAGGAAAGACTGGCAAGCGAAGGGACATCAATGGGTAACAGTCGCCTAGCCTTTACTTCCTCCGCTACTGACAACGAAGGCAGGAAGCCGACTCCTACCTGTTTCAAAATTAGCTTCTTGGCCGTCTCCAAATTGTCCATGTGGAAAGCAATATTCGGCGGATGATCCAATGTTTCGAACCATCGATGAAGCTTCATCCAGTCAAGAGAGCCGCATTCGAAGAACACTAACGGTTGTTTGCCTACATCTTCAATCGATACATGATCCATTTCCAGAAATGGATGGCTCTCATGAACGAACAGCCGAATGGGATCTTCATAAAACTTGACGGAATCCATGTGCGGATGTGTCATATTGCGTGTCAAGCCCAAATCGATTTCCTTGTTCATCAATTTCTCCATAATCGCTTCACTTGAAGCCGTAATGAGCTTTAACTGGAGCTCAGGAAATTTTCTTTGGATGACAGGCACCAGCTCAGGAATAATATAGTTTGAAACAGAAACGGTGCAGCCTATGGTTATCTCGTTTAGAGCAGCCTTCATTTGCTGAAGCTGCTGCTTCCCTTTTTTCATGGATTGTAAGATTTGTTGTGCATAAGGGAGGAATTGCTTTCCCTTCTCTGTCAAAGTAAAATGTCTCCCCTCCCGTTCGAAAAGCTTGACGTCCAGCTCCCGTTCCAGTGTCTGTATGCGTGCTGAGATGGAAGGTTGAGAAAGGAACAGCGCATCCGCTGCTTTATTAAAACTGTTAAAATGAATGACGTAAACGAATGCCTCAATACTTTCAATATTCATACGCAGCCTCCATGGAAAAGAAAAAAGATACATCCGGCTTCTTACAGAAGCAGATGTATCTCCAGTCCATCCGGTCGATACTATATAATTCCTATTTGATTAGTTGTATTTAATTAAACGCGGTTTCCCGCTTTTTGTCAACACCAAATTGCTGAATTTTCAGTCAGCTTGTCCGATCTCAACCATAGCAAGAAAACCTAGCGGCTGGCGCTAGGTTTATATGAACAATCACTGCTGCACACTTGGTTATTTCTTCAGCTTCATTTCATCAATTGCCTTGTTCGCCTCTTCCTGGGCCACACGGAAGGCAGTATTCAGATCCGCCTCTCCATAGATGACTTTTTTTATATTCGCGTCAATAGCCCCGATGACTTTATCATCATAAATCGTTCTCGCATGAGGCGCGGCAAAAGGATTATGGAACACTGCATTTTTCATGTTTTTATTTTTAAATGCGGTATCTTGACCGAATACTTTCTTAATCTCTTCATTTTTCAGAACCGGAATGTTTCCTTTCTTGGATTCAATCAACTCATGCTCATCCGATGTTACATACTTCAGCACCTCCATCGCAGCATCCTTATACTTGCTGGAAGCGGTGATGAAGAAAAAGTTAGGGTAAGGCTGTGAACCGATACCCGGTTTATCTTTGAAAGTAGGCAGAGAGACCATATCCCAATTCAGCGTTTCGAATTCCTTCACCGCATATTGCAAGCCGAAATTCATAGCAAACATGGCCAAATTCTGCTCCTTAGCAAAATCGTTCGTAAAGAGCATGCCTTTCTTTTCCTGTATAAACGTCTTGTAGCCCGCATCCTGAACGATTGGATCGACAATGACATTTTGTATGAATTGCTTCCACTTGTCATTTTCGACGGCAGCTTTCAACGTTGTTTTATCTACAATATCCATCGACATAGGATTCATTCTCATCGGGTGAGTTACGGAGGTCGCAAATCCGGCATATTGCTTCCCACCCTCATTCTTCGTCACTTTCTTGGATAAGGCCAGCAGGTCGTCCCAAGTCATCCCGTCCACCGGATAAGCTACGCCGAACTTATCGAATATATCTTTGTTATAGTATAAAACAAGGCCGCCCCCATTGACGGGTAGTCCGTACAATCCACCCAATTGCTTCGTTGCTTCGAGAAAAGTAGGTTCAAATCGACTTAAATCTACATTGTGCTTTTTGACGAGATCGGTTATGTCGAACTGGAATTCGTTCTGAATCAGGTTGCCCGCAGCACCTCCAATCGAGTCGAAGATGATGTCAATCGGTTGACCGGCTGTAATGAGCTCAGGCAGCGTGCTTCCTTTTTGATTCATAATGTATTTCAGGTTGTAATTAGGAAACTTGGCTTTTAACGCATTCCCCCAGCGATTGTTGAACTCCTCCTCCGTATTGCCTGCTCCGCCGTAAACAACAAGATCAGCCTTCTCGCTGCTCTTATCAGCAATCGGTTCCTTGGATGGAGTAGGATTATTCGGCTGTGGTGCCGTGTTATCGTCCTTCGGTTGGCTCGTACACGCCGTCAATACTGCAATAGCTAGGAATGCTCCAACAATAGGCAATCGTTTTTTTGTATTCATATCGATAACCTCCTATACAATGTAAATAGTAAGGCACAAGGAGCATCTCTCATTTTATGATAGCGCTTACTTTATATGCTACTATTGTACAGGTTTTATGTGGAAAATAATTGCATTTTTTGGCGTAATTATTATAAAATTTTCTGAGGCGGTGACGAGTCAAACGCCATAAAGGATGTTTCATGAGATTATTTTTGATAATATCATTAATAATTGGTTGGTTTATTTTTAACGCAATGGGTATTTAATAAAGCTCTGGTGAGGTGAATCCGCGAGACTAAACATCCCTAAACTTATGGACATATTAAAACATCAGAGGTGCAGCTATGTTTTTAATGCTCATCATCCTTTTTTGCAACTTTATATATAACGCTTCTTCCTTTTAAAAAGCTTAAAAAAGTGAACCAAAGGATGTTCACAATATTTTCCTCAATAACGCTAGGCACTTATCTCCTTGGGTTTATAATGTATGTTAAAAATTTTAATTTCGAGAGATTTAAAGACACCTCATTTTACGTTATTTTAATTGCAATTACTTACATTTCTATAGACTTGATTTTTAAAAGAAGCAAGAAAAAATCGGATAAACCTAAATTTTAATAAAACTTACATCCTCTTTCATACGTGTGTAACTGTCCTGTCCCAACTAAAATAAGGCTTTGCAAAAGCAAAGCCTTACCGTCACAACTAATTAAAACTATCCAGTATCTCTACAAACCTTTACCATAACCAATCCGCTGCAACGCCGACTCACCGAGCCGATCTTTTAACTGCTGCAGATATAGACTTCGCGGTTCCACGTGCTCCCCATGGGAATCCCAGAAGCCATCCGGGCCGCGGTTACCGCCGTTATCTTTTTTCCCGATATGACCAATAGACCAGTTCTGTGCTGTTGGAGGCTGATGGGCGACCAGCGTACCTTCCGTATTCCAGGCTGCATAATTCGCCCCCGCCCAACCATGACCGGAGCCCATGTTCAAACGGTTCATAAGCGAGATCATATCGTGAACGTTATCATACAAGCCGCCAACCGACCACCGATGATGCGGCTCGCTCCAGGTCAACGGCTGCTCACCTTCACAATCCAGGAATACATTTGGTCCTGTCACTCTGGATCCCAGCGTAAAACCATGACGATTGTTCAGCGCAAAGCAGCGAAGCACCAGTCCCGACTGCCCGATCAAATAAAAACCATAACGGCCTACATAAATATTCGTCTCATAAAAGGTGCGACCGGTAGGATCATAACCTTTGCCATTGTAAAACTTTTTGTCGGCAATCAGGTTGGAACTATCCTGTATCGTAATCCATTTGGATCCTCTACCTGTCCTGAAAGCGCCGTTGGTGCTGTTAAAATGCTCAAGCGTCACATTCCGAACCCAGCCGTTTTTGCAATAATCCAGGTCAACAAACTCGTTGGCATGGCGCGTGTCATCAACGCCGTCAGTATTCGGTACCCAGAACGCGATACCCCTCAAGTTTTCCAATCCAACCTCGTGAATCCGGGCTGTATCATCGAACTTATAGATTCTTCCTCCACCCCAGCGGCTTTCAATCGCATTCATCAAAGAGGAATCGACAGTGATCTGATTTCCTTCAATCCCTGTGATGACATGTTCAAATTCGAGCTCAAACGGCGACCACTGGGTTATCTTGGAGCCGTCAGAACGCGGTGGAATGCTATCCATCCCAATTTCGTGAATCCACGCTGCATTGCCGCTTCTCTGAACTATAATGGCGTCCCCAACGCTGAATCTTTCAGGTTGCTCCACGCGGAAGGTGTTGGCGCCAACGGGTACATAGCTGTCGATGATTTCGCTGCTTTCTCCTATTTTTTCCCGAAATGCTGCTTCCGAACCGTGAATTTTGATTACTCTTCGCCTTTCGTTTCCAGTAGCTATGAGAATCGTCGCTTCTTGTCCCTCTAATTGAGTTTTCAACTGCTCAAGGGTTGCACATTGGTCCGGATCGTACCACAGCTTCCGAACTTCTCCCTGACCTTCTCCTCGCAGTACGACCCCGCTAGCTCTTATTTCTAAGGTCGAGGCGATCTCATAAACACCTTTGGACAATAGGATAGCTCCCCGAAAGCCATTAGAATCTAATGGGAGGTGAGATACGCGATCAATCGCTTCTTGAATTTGGCTTGTATTATCTCCAGGTATAGGGAATAAAGTTGCCTGAACCGGTACGTCCGGAATGGCTGTGCCGCCCCCTCGATATCCGACTCCTGAGAAGTCTGGAAGCCGATTACCACGAAAATCTGGTAAATATACCATAGCACCTGCTTCGTTAGTGTAAGCAGCCTTGCTGCTGAGGGCTGGAAGCTCCGAGAGGACAGTGAAATAGAAAAGATCGCTCCGATTCGCCTTCCCCTTAAGCGAAAGCTCCACGTCCACTCTATAGCTTCCCAACAGCTCGGACTCTTCACCAAAGCAGACCAATGTTTGCTCATATGCTTCAATGCTCCGGTTCACAACGGATGCTACAACATCACCTGTGAGCAGATGAATGATTTTTACCGTGACACTCCCTCCGTTGTTTGCGGTTACTGCAACGCTCGGATAAGCATCCCCAGGTGCCAATAGAGCAGGATAGCCTACTCGAATGTCCATCCCTTTATGCACTAGCTCGATAGCAGCTTCGTCTTGCCATACTGTAACATCTGACTGCATAGTTACGCCTCCGATAGTTTTCCTAATTTTATACAAATGCTTCTTATGAAGCATATAACGGCGCATAATCACAATAAATGTCCAGTCTTCATTTCTTTTTGCTTCATGTTCATATATCACTCATAAAAAAAATACAGCATGACCATCCAAGATGGACATACTGTAACATGTTTACATATTAAATCTTCTGCGGTAGCCGCACTTTCTGCATAGCTCTTCAACAACTTCTCTCCGCGAAAAACCATCATACAGCCTATTCGCCCGCTCACCCTCAATAATCTCTGCGAACGGCTTGTCGTGCACATTTCCTAAATTAATTACACCTTCGCCATCGAGGCAGCACGGAACTACCGTTCCGTTGGACAAAATCGCCGCTTGGTTGCGCAGCCCATGGCAAAAGCCTTTTCCGTCATCCTCATCCTCTTTAAGATCCGGCCATTGGAATTCATGATCCTGATTCATATAGATGCGCTCAGCAATCTTAGTACCGCTGCCGCGAACGACTTTCTCTTCAATTTTATAATCCAACTGAAACTCGTCCTCTATCATCTTGAGAATCTCTCGATTTCGGCTCCGCTCTGCATTCGTAGCATTATCCGTATCCAGATTCCACAGTCGTAATGAAATAGTGACGTTGTTCTTCTCGGAAGCTTCTCTGGCAAATGAAAGGACGTTAGAGATATAGCCTTCCTTATCCGTAGACCCCACATGTCCGTCAAAGCTGTGCAAAGAAATATTCACCTGACGCAGGGCCGGCTTCATCAGTATTTTGTGCTTTACCTTAGGAATTAACGTTCCGTTCGTAGTCAAATTCACCTGAAACCCGCGCTCATGGCTTAAATCTAGCAGCTGATCGATCTTCGGATGAAGCAGTGGCTCTCCTTTTACATGAAAATAAATATAATCCGTATGAGGACGCACTTGATCCAGTATATGAGTAAACGCGTCGATTTTAATAAAATTGGCTTCCCGCTTCGTCGGAGGGCAGAAGGTGCAAGCCAGATTACACACACTAGTTATTTCAATATAAAACTTTTTGAATTTTTTCATCGCTGTATCCTTCTATTATTATATTCTACTCTATTATAATCTAATCATTGCACAAATCCATCTATTTATCTAGCTGCATCAAATGGTAATACATGATGGACACCACTTATGACTAGACTAAAATAGATACTTAGAACCCCTTGCTCGATCCTTGCATAATCTATGCAGTAGGCAAGTGACCGTAGTTGAAGGAGCGAAGCAAATGTCTATTTTGTCATTAGAAATCGCCAAATATTTAATGAGGATCGCCGAGCAAAAGGCGAAAGAGCTTGGCATTAACGAGTCAATCGCCATCGTCGATGAGGGCGGCAATCTGTTAGCTTTTCAGCGGATGGATGACACCAAGCTAGGAAGCATCTCTATTGCCCAGGATAAGGCCTGGACAGCGCTAGCCATGAGAGTACCGACGGCTAATCTGGCCAAAGCCGCCCTGCCCAATGCGGAGTCTTATGGTATTAATACGACGAACCATGGACGGATCGTTGTGTTGGGTGGAGGCATTCCGATCGAATGGAATGGGAAATTCATCGGTGGGATTGGTGTCAGTGGGAGTACGAGCGCGAACGATGTCATAGTCGCTAACGCTGCTATCCAGGCATTTGAAGACCTTCCTCATGCAAGAATAGGGTCCTATCCTTATGCATAGATCGCTAAACTCCATGAATTGAAGTTATAAAAAAGCAAGTACTCCTATGCCCTTTATACAGGGCCTGGAGCACTTGCTCTTCTTTTATTTATTTGCTTCTGCCGACCGCAACGCGGTATTGATATCCTGGTTCAAAGCGACGCCTACAGCCTCATTGTACGTTTTTTCCACGGTTAAGCGAGCAGCAGCGTGTCATTATCTCGTACTTCCGCTTTATGGAAGCTTGAGAACAGACAATCCTTCTCTTTCTCCAACTGCCATAGACGATAATAGTAGCCTTCAAGCCGAAGTAATTGTTTATGAGTCCCGCGCTCTTTAACCTCTCCGTTATGCATCACTAGAATTTCATCCATCCGATCGAGACCAGATAGCTTATGCGTGATCCACACGACGGCCTTTTGCTTCCATATCCGTTCCAGATTGCTCATGAAAGCTTGCTCGGTCAACACGTCTAGTCCCGTGACTGGCTCATCCAACAGCAGTGCCGGTGTCCGCCGAAGCAGGGCGCGAGCTAGAGCCAAACGCTGCCGTTCTCCTCCGGATAGCAGACCTCCTCGTTCACCGATAACCGTATCGTAGCCTTGTGGTAAATTCATGATCGTATCGTCAATCAGCGCCCAACGCGCTGCCTGCCGCAGTTGTTCATACGTCGCTTCAGGACAGCCTAAACGAAGATTGGCCGCAACCGATGCGTTAAACAAATGCACCTCCTGAGAAACAACCGAATACTGGGAACGGATGAACGCATCCGGCAGACCCTGAAGCTCCCGGCCATTCAGGCGAATGGTTCCTTCCGTGCATTCCCTGAGGCCCAGGAGCAGCTGGAGCAGCGTACTTTTGCCTGCGCCACTTTCACCGACGACAGCGATCCGACGCCCTGGCTTTAAAGTTAAGGACAAGTTGTGAAGGGCGTACTCTCTCCCCTGTTCATATTGATAAGAAACATTTCTGACCTCCACTTCCCAGTCATTTGCCTCCTCCTGAATATTCTCAGCGGATGGAAGCTGCTCTGAATGATGAAGGTTTATGGCCTTACTCTCATCGACCAAGTGAAACAGTCGGCTAGCTGAGGACAACATTTGCCCCAATTGTTGAAAGGCTGACGGCAGCGGAATGACAGCTTCAAAGCAAGCGAGCGTCATCAGGATAAGGGCCGGAATATACACGGGCTCTATTTGACCTGTGCGGGTAAAATGGACTGAGGCCAACAGGACCAGCCACATACTCAAATGGGCCGCTCCCAGCATGGCTCCATTCACTATGGCGCCGACACGGTTTGCACGGGTCTGATTCCTATTCACCTGCGTTTGCTGATGCCTAATAGCAGACAATCGATCTTGATCCTGACCGAAAATAAGAAGGTCTTTCATGCCCATGAGCAGATCACTCGTTTGTGCATACATCTGTGCTTGCTGACGAGCAATAGCTTTGCCAGGCTCCCTGCCCAGCTTGGAGCTGAGCCAAGGAAGACCAATGCCGGATATCATCAGCATTCCCATGAGGATCAGCCCTAACTGCACCTGATGCACAGCGAGCAGGATGCAGCCCAGAGCGCCTGTTACACAAGCAATAAGCGGAGGAGCCAGGACGCGCAAATACATATGCTGCAGCTGTTCTACGTCGCTGATAAGTGACTGGAGCAGCTCACCGCTGCGTCTTTTTTCAAGCAGTCTTACGCCCATTGGCTCTAAGCTTTCATAAATCCATACGCGTACTTGATGAAGTATACGGAATGTCAGATCGTGTGAAACAAGCCGCTCCAGATACCGGAATGCGCCACGGGACAAGCCGAAGAACCGAACACCTACTATAGGAACCCATAATAACAGCACTGATTCCGGACGCAAAGCAGCCTGGGCAATCAGGTAACCCGATGTTCCCATCAGACCGATGCTTGCACCTATCGTCAGGCATCCAAGCAATACCGCTGCAAGCATCCTTCCCCGATAAAGTCGTAAGAAAGTCAGGACGCGACGCAAGAGACCTTGCTCTACCCGGCGGCTAAGTGACTTATCCTCATCCTGTTTTGCATAATGATTTCCATGCCTCTCCTCATTCTCTTGAGCTTCCTTCCAGACCCCTGAGCTCGATTCGATGAAGTCGTGCTCTGTCTTTTCTTGCTCCAATGCAAGCATCATTCGAGCGTACAGTCCTCCGGCTGCCAGCAGCTCGGCAGGGGTTCCCATCTCGGCGATTCGCCCACGATTCATTACGATGATGCGGTCTGCTTGTTGAACCGTCTCCAATCGGTGCGCAACCGTTACGGACATACGACCATGCAAATGCAAATCCAGGCCTCGCCGTACGACAGCTTCAAGCCATAAATCCAAGCCTGACGTAGGTTCGTCCAGCAGCAGCAGCGGCGCGTCCTTCAGAAGCGCTCGTGCAATAGCGATTCGTTGAATTTGCCCCCCTGATAGTGGAATAGATTCACCCATAATCGTATCCATACCGTCAGGAAGCTGATTCGTAAAATCAACGCCCGCTGCCTGTAGAACCGCAGCCATATGCTCATCGGATATAGGAGCCGTACATCCCAGAGTCAAGTTTCCCCGTAAGGTTCCGTAATATAGCTTGGGATTTTGATTCACACTCGACAATTGCTTTCGCCAATCTTCCATTGACAGAGACGACATATTCACTCCGTCAATCCACACGCTTCCGCTCGTTGGAGGAGCAAAGCCTTGCAGTACATCCAGCAGCGAGCTTTTTCCAGAACCTGTAGGACCAATGACGGCAATTCGCTCGCCAGGTTCCAGTGTAAAGGTAAGCTTAGACAACGCCGGACTCGCTGCACCGGGATACGTCAGATTGACGTCCCTGAATTCAATACGATAGCCGTTTGGCTTTGCCTCCAGCTTTAAACCTTCTCCCGGTCTTGCGGGTTCAGGTAGCCCCGCTTCCAAGATGCTTATTATGCGTGATGCCGCGGCCATCCCGTTCGTGCTGGCATGAAATTGTGTTCCCAGTGCCCTCACGGGAGCGTAAAACTCTGGCGTTAAGAGAAGAACAAGAAATGCATGCTCAAAACCAATTTCACCGCTGATGAGCCGCAGTCCCAGGAATACTGCAACAATAGCGGTACTCAGCGTTGCGAACATTTCCATAACAAAGGAAGATAAAAATGCAAGGCGCAGAGTTCCCATTGTCGTCTTCCGGTATTCTTCGCTTATTTGCGAGACAATCCCGATCTGCGCACGGCTTCGATTGAATATTTGCAAAGTGGTCAGACCGCGCAGCACATCCATAAAATGGCCTCCGAGCTGACCAAGCCGCTCAAATTGGCGCTGCGCCTTGGATTTAGCTGCTAGGCCCACGAGAATCATGAACAAGATTAGCAGCGGCAATGTCACTGCTAGCACGATGGCGGAAATCCAGTCCAAATTGGCCGTTACGCAAAATATGGCGGCAGGAATGAGCATGGACAATGCCATTTGGGGTAGATAACGCGCCAAGTATGCCTCCAATTGTTCCACACCTTCATATATCGTGCCGATCAATTCTCCGCTCCGCTCTCCCTTGGCATAATTGGGGCCAAGAGCGACAAGCTTGTGCAACAATTGTTGACGTAGCTCGCTTTTGATACGCATTGCCGTTTGGGATGCCGCATAATCACTCATCGACTGTATGAGCGCGCGCAGGGCAATCCAGCCCAGCAGAACGCCGAAGATCGGCAGCAAGGAGGAGACGCCAAGTCCCTCCAGGAAAGCATCATGTACCAGACGAGCCAAGCTGGCGGACTCCAGAATCATGAGCATACCGCCGACGACACTAAACCCGATGCTAATCAGCAAAAGATGGAACGTTCCCGACACGCGGCCCAGCAGCTTTTTCATCATATCAATAGTCCAAATGATCCTTGATGCTCACCCGTTTGCGGAATACCCAATACGTCCACGCCTGATATGCGATGACAATCGGGACCGTAGTGAGAGCAATCACGGTCATAACCTTCAGAGTATAGTCATTCGATGCGCTATTATAGATAGTCAGCGTCCACTCCGGATTCAAAGACGAAATCATAACCCTCGGGAACAAAGACATGAAGACAGTGACAGTAGATAACACTATCGTCAAACCGGTCATAATGAACGCCCAGCCATCACGCTGCGCTTTAAGGAAGAAATGCACGGACAATAGTGTGAATCCCGCCGTCAGCGGAACCATGCCTGGGATGATACCATCACGGGTAAACATATCGGTCTGGAAATAGCTAAGGAATACGAATAACAGAAGTACGATACTTGCCCACGCCCCGAACCGGTTGGCCGCTTTCCTGGCACGCTCCCGAAGCTCCCCTTCGGTTTTGAGCGAAAGATAGAGCGCTCCATGCAGAAGAAAGAGCAGCACGATGCTAATTCCTGCCGTAACCGAGTACACGGAAATCAGATCCCAGAAAGATCCTACATAATTTTTGTTAGCGTCAATAGGGACGCCTTTCATTAAGTTCGCCAGCGCTACTCCCCATAGCAGTGGCGGGAGCAAGCTTCCTGTAAATATGACGCCATCCCAAAACTTGCGCCACTTCGGATTCGGCAGCTTGCTGCGAAATTCAAATGATACCCCTCGACCTATTAACGCGAGAAGCATAAGGAAGAGCGCCATATAAAAGCCGCTGAACAAGGTAGCGTACCATTCCGGAAAGGCTGCAAACATCGCTCCTCCAGCCGTGATAAGCCATACTTCATTTCCGTCCCAAACAGGCCCGATGGTGTTGATAAGTACACGGCGCTCCGTATCGGTACGCCCAAGAAACGGAGTCAGCATACCTACACCGAAGTCGAATCCTTCCAGAAAGAAAAATCCGACGAACAGCACCGTGATAAGAATAAACCATAGGGTTTCCAGCATAATCATTCGCCTCGCTTTCGTATATTAACCCCTAAATTCTCACAAGGGAGTGGCCGTGTTTGGTTGACTGGATTTCCTATCCTCAGGCTCATGTTCTTCATCGACAGCGCCTTTTTTAACGAATACGATGATGAGATAGATTAAAGCGGCTGCGAGAAGTCCATAGACGACGGTAAAGCCGATGAGCGATGTCGCTACCATAGCAGGCGAAACCGTAGGGGACACACCTGCTTCCGTTTTCTGCAAGCCAAACACAAGCCAAGGCTGTCGGCCGACCTCCGTCATAATCCACCCAGCCGAATTGGCTATGTAGGGCAAACTGATCGCGAGGATCATCCATTTCAAATAACGCTGAAATTTCTCCAATTTATTGCGCCAGACGGCATATGTGCCGAATAAGCTCAGCAGGATCATCAAGACACCGGCGAGCACCATGATTCGGAAGCTCCAAAAGGTTGTTTTGACCGGAGGAATATAGTTGCCCGGACCATATTTCGCTTCATACTCGGATTGCAATTCATTCATTCCCGGCACACTGCCATGCAGCTTGTTATAGGACAGAATGCTTAACGCATAAGGCACTTCAATCTGCGCATGGTTTTGCTGCTTTTGCACATCAATCCAAGCAAACACCGTCCATGGAGCGCTATCTCCTGTCGTATTCCACAACGCTTCGGAAGCGGCCATTTTCATCGGCTGCGATTTCATCAAGTGCTGTGCTTGCTCATGCCCTGCCACAGCAGTCATAAAGCTTGCTGCGAGTGCAATCGTAATACCGATCGTGAACGAAGTTTTGAACAACTGCGGCTGTTGCTTACGAACGATTTTATAAGCGCTGATACCCGTTACAAACAAGGCTCCAGTCGAGAGCGCTCCATAAATAACGTGCGGGAACTCCACCCATAGCTGTTTGTTCCCTAATATCGCGAAAATACTCGTCATTTCAGCGCGGCCATTGCGGATAGCATATCCTACCGGCTCCTGCATGAAGGAATTCGCACTCAATATCCAAAGAGCAGACAGTGTCGTTCCAATCGCCACCAGCCAGATCGATGCCAAATGCACCTTTTTGGGTAGACGATCCCACCCGAAAATCCATATTCCTAAGAAGGTTGATTCCAGGAAAAAGGAAACCAGCGCTTCGATAGCTAACGGCCCCCCGAAGACCGCACCTACAAATCGGGAATAGTCTGACCAGTTCATCCCGAACTGAAATTCCTGCATAATCCCTGTAACGACCCCTACAGCAAAGTTCAGTAGAAACAATTTCCCCCAGAATTTAGCCATTATTTTGTACGCATCATCTTTCTTGACCACATACATCGTTTGCATCACTGCAATGAGATAGGCAAGCCCGATCGACAAGGGTACGAAGAAAAAATGATAAACCGTTGTTATACCAAATTGCCACCTGCTCAAATCCAATGTATCCAATTGAATTCCTCCCTTCTATACGATGTTAGTATAGATCGAAGCCTCTAACTTACATGTGATTAATATCACAAAGTCAGAGGCAGAATTTGAACATTTTTTGTTAAGAATTCTCAAATGGTTTCCTCTCATTTATTTTATTTTGAAACCTTTTAAAAAAATATTTTTTACTTGAAGGAATTTGTCTTTTGTTGTCTAATTATAATACTTCGCTAGTTCTATATGCCTAATTGTTTTTAGGTTTAGCATTATTAAAACGAGAAGCAATAAGATTATATAGGACTTTTTACTCATAAATTTAAAACTACAAAGGGAGAATTTCAATGGTAAGGGTTAACTCAGCTTTAAAAAGCATGTTTTTAATGTCATTTTGTTTTTTTGTTCTATTCTTTGCAGTCAACCTCTCGGCAAAAGCCGCGGAAACGACTGAAATCGGAACCAATACTGGAATTGGATATGACGATGAATTCCAGACTATACCCATTGGCTTTGATTTTAAGTTTTATGACAATACATACTCGCAAGCTTATGTACACACCAACGGCTTTTTAACATTTACAGCGCCTCATAGCGCAACCAATGATCTATCATCCAATGCGGTTGGTTATTATTCTACTTCTCAGCCGATACCAACGAACCCTACCACAAATCTCTCCAATAAAATGAATCGCAACTTTATTGCGGCTTTTTGGGACGATCTGGTTATGGCTCCTCCAACCGACACAAGACCTGTACTGGGGCAAAATGCTCCTTTTCAACCGTCGATTTATTACAAAACAGTCGGAACGGCACCTAACCGTGTGCTGATCGTTCAATGGACGAATATGTATTTTTTCAACAGCACGACACCTATGGGAACTTTTCAGGTCTATTTATATGAAGGAAGCAATGATATCCAAATCCAATACCGGAGCGTGTTTGGCGGGAACCTATCAACCGGTAGTAATGCTACAATAGGCATTCAAAATAATATGAATCCCGCTTCAGGGATTAAGTATTCCTATCGCACCGCAAATGCAATCAGCGAGAAAAAAGCCATTCGTTTTACGAAGGTAGATGACACCATTTCCAATTACACCATGAATAGCGCGGCAGCGTACGAGAACTTCTACGTAGCGGACAACACGATTCCCGCTCCTCCGGTTCTTTCTTCACCAACAGCTGGAAGTGTAGCTGGACCCGGTATGCCCGTGTTAACGTGGAGCCCCTCGAACGAAGCAGCACAGCCAGACTCGTACAAGCTTTATATTTCCAATAATGCGCTGTTTCTTAATGGCGGAGGAAATGCGATGACAACCATTTCCATACCGGATCCCGCAACCACCTCCTGGCAGACCACGGGATTAACGGATAGCACCACCTACTATTGGCGTGTAGAGTCTATTAATAGCAATGGTTCCTCGATATCAGGCACCTCCAGCTTTACCTATGACGCTACATTGCCGGTGATTACGATGACTGGCTTGTCGTTAACGCCATCGTCACTCTCCATAGCAGAAGGTGCTTCGGCTGCGACGGTAGCTACAGCAACGTATTCGGATGACAGTTCATTCGACGTTACAAATGAGCTTGCCTGGACTTTTAGTCATTCCAACATTGCGTCCATCCATAATGGTGTGGTTTCCGGTATTCATGCAGGTACAACGGTAGCTACGGCAACCTACGGAGATTTCTCAGCACAGTTGAGTATCACTGTGACTCCAGTTATGACTGGCTTGACATTGACGCCATCGTCACTCTCCATACTAGAGAGAGCTTCGGCTACGACAGTGGCGACGGCAACGTATTCGAATGCTAGCACCTACGACGTAACGAATGAGCTGGTCTGGACTTTTAGTCGTTCCAACATCGCGTCCATCGATAATGGTATAGTTTCCGGTATTCATGCAGGTACAACGGTAGCTACGGCAACCTACGGCGGACAATCCGCACAATTGAATATCACCGTTACTCCTGTAGCTGTAAGCTTGCCGTATATGACTGGGCTGAGAGTGACTCCATCGTCTCTCACCGTACCTGAAGGAGCTTCAGCCACGACGGTAGCAACGGCAACGTACTCGGATGCAAGCACATTCATTGTAACGAATGATCTGGTTTGGACTTTCAGCAATCCTGGTATCGCATCGGTTCGTAATGGGATAGTAGCCGGTATTCATGCGGGTACAACGGTAGCTACGGCAACCTATGGCGAATACACAGCACAGTTGAATATCACTGTTACTCCGGTTATGACGGGTTTGACATTGACGCCAGATTCACTGTTTATTGTTGCTGGAGGCTCAGCAACCACAGAAGCCACAGCTGCTTACTCAGATGCCAGGAATTTAGTTGTAACGAATGATCTGATCTGGACCTTTAGTCAACCTGATATTGTATCCATTCATAAGGGTGTGGTAACTGGTATTCAACCGGGAACCACGATAGCAACGGCCACTTACGGAGAACATACGGCGCAATTAAGCCTTACGGTCAGATCGCGTTCGACGACATCTGGGGGCGGAACAAGCAGCACAACGAGTCCGTCAACGAACCCGACACCTGCACCAACTACAGAAGAGCCTAGGCATAATCCTTTCGTATCTTCAGTAGTAACCAATATTGATGGTTTAATTTCCAATATCAAACAATTACTAGAAGCTAACAAGGCAGCTAAAGTCACCTTTACTGATACGACTTCCCATTGGGCTGCTAGCGATATTGGCATCGCAGCACGACTGCACATCATTGAAGGCTACCAAGATGGAAGCTTCAAGCCGAATGCTTCCGTTACACGTGCTGAATTCAGTGCGATGATAGTCAGAGCTTTTAACTTGACTGCAGCCTTTAACAGCGCATCATTCCGTGATGTCGAGCAAGATCACTGGGCCAAATCGTATATCGAGATACTAGCTTCCAATAATATCGTCAATGGTTATGAAGACCTGACATTCCAACCAGGCAGTGAAATTACACGAGCTGAAATGCTGACGATGATCTCTCGGATTCTTAAACTCAAAGATTTGAGCAAGAAAGGCGCGGAGCCATCATTTGCTGACGTAAACAGCGATTACTGGGCAAAGGATACCATTAAGGAAGCGGCAAACGCCGGCATCATTCAAGGCGTGAGCAAAGATCATTTTGCTCCTGAGAATACAGCTACTCGTGCTGAGGCATTGACACTTATTATTCGAGCTTTGAAGACCGATACTGCTATTAATGATCTTTTGAAATAAACCACAGTCAATAAATAAAGAATGGTCGAGCAGTCATAAAACACTGCTCAACCATTCTTTTTAATATAAGCATTTATTCACTCATGGCTAAGTGACACTAAGTGCTAATCCTCGTCACGATCAAACCAATGTCCGCTTGAAGGAATGACTGTAATCTTAGCTTTCGTCTGCTTGCCGCCATATTCTACGATGACTTCAGCTTTACCTGCCTTCAATGCTTTAACGATACCTTTAGCATCTACTTGAACGATTGACGGGTTCAGTGAACGATAAGTTACGCCTTCGGACACCTTCTTCTTGCTGCGGTCGGAATATTTGGCATAGACGGTAGTAGTGTGAGTCTGCCCTACCTTCAAAATGTAAGAGCTGTCATCAAGCTCAATCTCCGTCACTTTCTCCGGTTTTCCATCATCCTTCCCAAATACGGTCACTTTAGCTTTCTCCTGCTCCCCGCCGTATTCCACAATGATATCCGCTTTACCAGCCTTGATTCCCTTAACAAGTCCGTTCGCATCCACTTGGGCTACGGTTGGATTAGATGAGCGGTAGGTTACACCCGTCGTCACTCTCTTCTGGCTTCGATCTGAATATACTGCCTGCACGACCGTTTGATGCGTATCTCCGGCCTTAAGGTTGTACCGTTCGGAATCCAGGTCGAGTCCGACTAGCTGCACGGGTCTGCCATACACTATCACTTTGGCGCTAGCGCTCTGTCCCTCGTACTGCGCGGTTATCGTCGTCACGCCGGGACCTACTCCAGACACAGTACCACTTGTGCTAATTTGGGCTACAGCAGGTTTAGACGATTGGAACGATGCACCGGATACGATAGCTTTAGTAGCTCCATCCTCATAAGTACCTTGCAGCTCGGTTGCCTGCGTTTCACCGGACCTGATAAAAATATATTTCGGCTTAATGGCAACGGATTGCAGCTGAGGCTGCTCTCGATTCACCGTTACCATGTACGTTTTGGAAGCATTAAGGCTCGGTGAATAAACGGCAACCTGAACCGTATTAGCACCGTAGTTTAGTCCGATTCCAGAAGTCGTCTGTCCGCTTGCAATCTCTGTTCCGTTAACCCAAACCTTTGAACCGGTATCAAGAGCCTCCGGAGTAACGGTAACCTGATATACATTATAAGTCACACTAGAACTATAATTCGTTTGCTCCGGCGTAAAGGCCGGGTTAAGAATTCCGTCGCTAAGAATCAGACTAGTAAGCGCCGGCTCCCCGTAGCTGCTCTTTTGAATGCTGCTTACAGCGTCACTTCCGCTTCGATCCTCCAGCTGCTGTAAATACAAGCTGCGCGGATAAACGTTGGTACCGAGACTTTCCCAATAACCGCCCTCCCGCGGTCTCAGATCGTCTTTATTCGGCAAATAGGGCTTATTTACTTTTCCGGTGAAGCCTATCGCATAGTTTTGTGCAGTCGGAGGATTTTGCAGCGCAAGACCGCCCTTGGTATTCCATGCAACCCAATTCGCTCCAGCCCAACCATGTCCGCTTCCGAGCCATCCGCGGTCCTGAATCGCAATATTTGCATCGATATTATCGAACAAGCCCCCGACAGACCAACGGTGATGCGGCTCGCTTGTAGCGAACTGCGTTGTTGCTACGCCGTCAAGAAACACATTCGGTCCTGGCACACGGCTTCCCACGATATAGGAATGTCTGGCTGTATCGACATTAACCCTCTGCGTCAATCCCAGCTGTCCTTCATAGAACATAGGATATCTGCGTCCTCCATCCAGCGTACTCGCCATTTCGAGAACGGTGCTGTCTTGAGTTGTCGTCCACTTGGTATCTCTTCCGGTGTAAACCATAGCATAGCCTAGGTGAAGAGCCGTAATATCTCGAACCCACGCATTTTTTACGCTTTTGAAAGCAATGAACGTTTCAGGATGATTGTCATCCGCATAATAATTGACCCCACCGTCGGATTTGACGATGGACGGATCAAAATTAACATCGACACGCAGGTTTTCAATGCCGACCTGCTGGATCCGTGCAGAATCATCATAAGCAAGGAGCTCTCCGCCGCCCCATCTTAACTCAATCGAGTTAGCTAAGGGTGCATCTACCGTAATGATATTACCGTCCACTTTCGTAATGATTCTATCGAAATTAAGATCAAACGGTCCCCACTGCTGTGTACTGTCCGTTGTCCCCGGCCTGTCCGTAATCTGGTCCATCAACAGCTCGTGAATCCAGCGATCATTTCCTTTTCGGCGTACCATAACCGTATCTCCCGCCTTGAACAGGCTCGGATCGGCTACACGGAAGCTGCGTGCCCCTAACGGCACATAGAGATCTGTGATGCTTGTTTTGACGGTTGAGCTTATAACCGGACCGCTTGCACCGCCAATCTCCAATAAATTACGTTTCTCGGTACCCGTACCATACAGAATAGTGCCATTCGTATCCTGGCCTTCTCCCCGCAGGACAACACCTCCCGCACGGATATACAGCTTGCTTCCTACTCGGTAAGTTCCTTTAGAGAGTAGTACTGCACCCCGATATCCTTCTGGAGATGGCGTTAGCTGAGAGACCTCATCGATAGCGGCTTGAATACGTGCTGTGTCATCGCCTTCATCGGAAGGGGTCAAGGTCACTCTGACTGGCACATCAGGTAGCTGGACACCTCCGCCCATGTACCCGGAGTTGGAATAGTCGATCAATTTATTACCTTTAAAGTCTGGCGTATATACTAATTTACCGTCCGTGCCTATAAATGCAAGCTTGCTTTGACCTGTAGGGATCGTATTAGCATCTGCCGAGAAGAAATAAAACGTATCATAAACCGGCGATTTGCCTGGAGGGGTCACCGTCAGACGAAGCTGATGCTCTCCTATTGAGGATACAGCACCTGGGATTTGCAGCTGAAGTGCTTGTCCCGGTGTTAATGGTGTCTCAGGCAGCTGATACACTTTGTTTTGTGAACCGTCTACCAGTTCTCCGTTTAATACACCTTCCACGTACGGCTTAACCTGAAGAGTCGGATAGGAGTCTCCAGGCTTCACTAACGCAGGCTGCCCGATCTGAATAGCCATGCTCGGATGGGTAATTTGGAGGTCGGCTATGAGTTGTGCCGGATCACTGACATCAATCCAAATGACCGAAGTCATCGTGATATTGCTTTGGATGATCGTTCCGGTAATTTGGCTTACACCTGCTTTTAAGGCAATCACCTTGCCTGATGAATCCAACGATACAACGTCAGGCTTCGAGCTTTGCAAGGAGAATGCAAAATCTGACTCAGATAAATCGGCGTCTTCACCTGTTACCAACACTCCATGAAGCTTCAACGATGCTTGATCATTCACATTAAGCTTAATAGTTGTATTTTCAGTGTATTCCTGGCCGGCTTCATCCGAAATGTAAATTCTTTTCAAAGCGGGCTGAGAGCCAGAGCCTCCTTCTCCCATCACTTCGAACTCACCGAGCTTGAAGAGCGAATTTTGTGTCAAATTTATCGAAACTCTAACATAGCGTGCTGTTACCGAATTAAAGGCGGCCATCTCCTTAGCCTGTATAGCACCGGTCGATTTGGACCGGGCATACGCTTCTGTCCAGCTGCTGTTGTTATCTGAGTACAAGATGGTATAACCATTCACAATGCCATGAGTACCTGCAAAATCCAACACGGTTCTGCTGAAAGTCTGCTGTGCCGTCAAATCCACCGTCATCCATACATTGAGATCGTCTCCGCGGTCGCTTGCCAGAGGCTGCCAATACGTGCTGGCATTCCCATCAACAGCAGAGGTTGCCCGACCGGCTGAAGTATCTGAGCTCTTGCCCGGTACTGGTTTATTCAAAGCATAATTCAGCTCGCTCGCCGCAACTGTAAGCGGAACGAACCCTTGGACAGGAAGCATTAGCGCAAGGACAAGAAATAGAATGATACCGATATGTAGCGGCTTCCGGACAGTGTACACAAAATCATCACCTTTCCAGTATGAAATCATTTTGTTCTACCTAGACATTCAGATGCATTCCTAACGTTTCTAGCATTGAAAGCGGTACCACAAACATTCAATCAAATATTCTATTAGTGCCCCTCCCTCCTTTTATTCCAACTTTACTATACCATATTTTTCCTTAGATTGAATCATTTCCGGAAACTTTCTGTCTTAATTCAGCCTTTTTTTCCACACAAAAAACCGTGCTTCTCGCACGGTATTATGACTAAGATTCACACTGATGGTGCTGGCCCCGTTGAATTTCTAACGTTCATTACTCCCGGTAATATAATTTCTTGATACTCTAATGATGTATCATTCATTTGCTGGCACAAAATTTCAATCGCTATACTACCAATTAGTTTGGCTGATTGATTAATAGAAGTGAAGAAGCCTCGATATTCCTCTGGAAGAATCGCGTATTGTTCATCAAATGCAACAATACTGATGTCTTCAGGTACTCTAAGGCCTTGATCCTGAACCGCTTTAAATACATTCATAAGCATCGAAGGTTGGGCAACGAACAATGCAGTTGGAGGAGAATCCATAGACAATAAGCTTCGGGTTGCTTCATACGAATTAACTCCGTTGCCTACAATTTTATAATACAAGTCTTGTCCTTTAATCTCTGAATTCATCAGGCCTATTCTATATCCTTTGACCCTATCAGCATGAGTAGAGCGAACCGGATTCAACGTGATGCAGGCAATACGGCAATGTCCAAGCTCCACCAGATGATCGATGAGTTTAATAGCCGCTGCAAAATTATCTCCGCGAACAACATGAGCCGGAAAATCCTTAAATGTCTGGTCTACCAATACTACAGGGACTCTTTTATTAATTAATTCTTCCAAATGCCTGCCGTCCAGCTCGCCGCTAACGCTTAACAAGATGAGCCCATCCACATCCCGCTGAAGCATTTTAGCGGTAACCTTCATTTCTCTTTCCATACTAACCGTATTGCCTATCAATATAAAATAATCCTTTTCCAATGCCTTCTCTTCTGCACCAGCCAATATCCCCATACTAAATCGATTGCCGGTCATATCTCCTAAAGGCATCAGCATTCCGATCATCATAGAGCTGTCTTTGGACCGTTTCAAATCGCTGGCAAGAACGTTCATTTCCCGAAGCGCTCTATGCACTTTCTCCCGTGTCGCTGTAGAAACGGACTCGTAATTGTTAATGACCTTGGAAACAGTGACCTTGGACACTCCCGCTTTGGTTGCAATGTCTTGTAAGTTAGCCATGTAAATCCCCTTAGGAAACGATCTGTAACGTTTCTGATATTTATCCCATCGTAGCGAATGCCCAAATCATTGTCAACACACAGAAACTTTCCCGGAAACGATTTACAAATTACAATGTAGTGGTATAATCTGGTTTAGAAAGTTTCTAGAAACATTAAAAAACCATTTCTGACTGCAAGCTAATTTAGGGGGAGCAAGGGTAAGGAGGGATACGCGACAACCAAATGATAACGCTATCATTTTTCGTTTGACATTACTAATACAAACAAAAGCGAGGTTATTGTATGCGTAAAGTAAAAATGGTTTCCATGTTATCTCTAACTGCTGTCATAGCCCTGTCTGCGTGCAGCAGCAATAGCGCCCAACCCACATCAAGTCCTGGTACTGAATCAAAAAAGGAGCCGATAGAATTAGTATTCGCAACCCACCTGGGAATGAGCCAAGAAACATTTAATAAAGAAATCGGTGACCCGATACGCAAGAAGTTTCCTTACATTACTCCCAAATATATTGAAAGAGGCACTGGAACTAACTTGAACGACCTGGTCTCAGCTGGAACAGCTCCGGATATTACTTGGTTCGTCCATTCTTCCTTCGCCAACACCATCCAGCAGCTAGGCCTCGATTATGACTTAACCGATCTTATCAAAAAATACAATTACGATATGAACCGCTACTATCCTCAGGCTTTAGAAACATTGAAATATTATACCGGCGGCAAAGGCATCTTTGGCATTCCCAAAGAAATCAGCCAATCCGTCCTCTACTATAACAAAGACATTTTCGATAAATTTGGCGTTCCTTACCCTAAGGACGGAATGACTTGGGACGATGCCTATGAATTAGCTCGTAACATGACAAAAACCGTGGATGGAACCGCATATCGGGGAATGAGCAGCTTCTATAGTACGGTGCTCAGGGAAAATCAGCTGTCCATTTCGCCACTAAGTCCGACCGAGGATAAAGCAAATGTTAACACTGACCAATGGAAGCAGCTGCTGCTCACCCTAGATAAAATTTATAAAATTCCCGGAAATAACCGCCCCACTAACACAAGATCCATCACACCAGAAGTCGAGCAATTTGAAAAACAATTAAATGTCGCAACTCTTATATCCGGGTATGGCCGTCAAGTCAATTTCCCTCCTAATCTAAATTGGGATGTCGTTTCGATGCCTACATTTAAAGACAAGCCAAAAGTCGGACAGCAGAGCAGCCCTACCTTCTGGGGAATCACCCCAACCAGCAAGCATAAAGACGATGCCTTTGAAGTCATCATGTATTTAATGAACGACGAAAGAATGATGGAGAATTCCAAGAAGGGATTACTCACTCCTGTGAATAAGCCTGAAATTCGCAAAGCCTTTGGTACCGATGCTCCAGAGCTAAAAGGGAAAAACCTTGAAGCGGCTTACTTCAACACCTATGCACCTATTGAACCTGCAAGAGCATCCGGATTGAACAATGCGATCCGACAGGATGCCATTAATATCGTGAATGATGCCTTTACGGACATGATAATCAACAACATTGACGTCAACACGGCTTTAAGGCAGGCAGATGAGAAAATAAATCAAAAATTCGCCGAGAAGAAGTAGCTCTTCACTTGTTGTATGCTTCGTTCATATGCTGCAAAAAAAAACACCATGCGTGAAATCTTCACTGCATGGTGTTTCGCTATATAGTAGGAATAAAAAAGTTATAAGTTCAGCTCGTGTTCCTTATTTTATTGCCGAAGGTTTTACATCTGCCGGGATTGGACACACATACGGTTCTTCATCCAAATATTGATTCAGTTCAGCCTTAGCAGCTTCCAGAAGCTCTGGGTTCTGCATAACCTCGAGCGCAGTAGCTGCAATGACTTTCCCAGCATGGAGCATGCCTTTATGGCCTAAGGAAGTTCCACCTTGAGCTACCAGCTGCCAAGTATGGAACGGAGTTCCGATGGCCATACATGCGGTTATACATTGAACCGTCGGCACGATCCAGCTTACATCACCGACATCAGTTGAACCGGATCCGACGGAAAGTCCCGCCTTAGAGTAAGGCAATAGGAAATCTGCCAAATCCTTATTCTCTAGTCCCTTCATGCGGCGGAACATTTTTTTATCCTCATCAGTTAACGTCTCTCGAATCGCTCTTGCAAGCTCCTTCTCGGATTCATCGAATACCGGTACGCCCAGCTTGGTGAACTGCTTATGCATTACTTCCTCAAGGACTGAATTGCCGATCAAATTCGAACAAGCTTTATCGAACACAATTTCCACTTGGGTACCCGTCATCAAGGCCGCTCCGCGGGCAATATCACAGACGCGCTGATATATTTCTTCCACCTGCGGCGTCTTCGGCGCGCGGATCAAGTAAAGCACTTCCGCGTTAGCCTGTACAACGTTCGGTGAAGTTCCTCCAGAATTCGTTATCGCATAATGAATTCTGGCTTCTTGGATAATATGCTCTCTTAAGTAATTGACGCCGACATTCATCAGCTCTACAGCATCTAACGCGCTTCTTCCCAAGTGAGGACTTGCAGCGGCATGAGAACTGCGGCCTTTAAATTTGAAATACACCTGATAATTTGCAAGCGAGCTGCCCGGCATAATGCCGTTCACAGGAGCCGGATGCCAGCAAAGCGCAAAGTCCGTATCATCGAATACGCCTTCTCTTGCCATGAACGTTTTGCCGGAGCCTCCTTCTTCCCCAGGACAGCCGTAATACCGTACGGTTCCCGGAAGCTGGTGCTCTTCCATATACTGCTTTAGAGCGACTGCTGCAGCCAGCGATCCCGTTCCGAGCAAGTTATGACCACAGCCGTGGCCGTTACCGCCTTCTTGAATCGGATTGTGCGCTGCAACGCCTCTATTTTGACTCAAGCCTGATAACGCATCAAACTCGCCCAAAATCGCTACAACCGGCTTTCCGGTACCAAAGCTGCCTATGAAAGCGGTTTCGATCCCCGCGGCGCCGCGTTCAACCTTAAATCCTTCCTTTTCCAGCGCTTGACACAAAAGCTCAGCCGATTGCTTTTCTTCAAAACGGGTTTCCGCATATTCCCATATTTTATCGCTGATTTGAATGAAAAAATCTCTTTTACTTTCAATAATAGCGGCTAGTTGTTCATTACCTCTCATCCTAATCCCTCCTATGTTTATCTAGGCTGTGTCTATTCAAAACTGAATTGGTATTAAATCTCACTCGGCTCTTATCTTACGAATTCCGGAGCTGCTTCTTCCTTCGTTCCTATGGAAGCACCCATTTGCTCTTCTGTACGATTCTCGGATTCCGTGGACAAGGCTTTGGTACGTAAGGTTATTCCTGTAATAAAAGGAACGATCATTGCGACAATCATGACCCAGAATGCTGCGGTAAAGGAGCCGTTGTTAATTTGGATCATATATCCCATAAGCGAAGGTGCAATAATACCCGCTACTTGGCCTCCGAAATAGACGATACCGGTTGCAGAGCCTACGATTTCTTTAGGCAAATACTTCAAAGGCATCGTTAGTGCTGGCGTAATAACACACAGAGAACCTAAAGCAGCCAAACATTGATAGAAAACAACAAAAGATACCGACGGTGCTTGGAACATCATATAAATACATAAACACGAAATGAGTGCACCGATCATAATGACATACTTCTCACGGCCAGCCAAAAACTTCTTATCCAACAGCCAGCCCAGCACAAGCACACCGACAAAGGCAACTAAAGCGGGAATCGAAGACAGCGCGCCCATAGAAACCATGCTCAGATGACGCACCTTAACCAAGTAAGTCGGCATCCAAGAGTTCATTCCCCAAGTGACGATACTGGAACCGAAATACATTAGCATCATCTGCCAGATCAGCGGCTTCGTCAGCAGCTTTTTGAAAGGGACCTTTACTTTTACAGCCTGAGCTGCTGTCTTCTTCTCCTGAGCTGGCGGCTTCAAGAAGAAGAATAAGATTACGCATACCGCAAGCCCTACAACCCCAAGAACCACGAACATGTTCTCCCAGCCCAGCTTGGTAATGAGGAAGGCCGAAATCAAGGAGCCCAGCATCCCGCCTATTGTTGTAGCCGAGGTCAAAACCGACTTGGCTCTTGCCCGCTGTTTATGCGGGAATGTCTCAGCTACCGCTACCGTACTTGCAGAAGGATAGCTTCCTTCCCCGATTCCGAACAGAAAACGAATGACCAAAAGTGCCGTGAACGACCAAGCCCATCCTGTCATGATTGTGAAAAGGGACCACATCAACGCTGATACAAGAATGACTTTTCTTGATCCGAACTTATCCGACAACCAACCACCGATAGGCTGAACAATCGCATAACTAAGGAAAAAGCTGCTGAGGATTAATCCGACTTGAGATTCATTTAACCCAAACTGCTTGGAAATAGGAATCGCAGCCACATTAATAGCAATTTTGTCAAAGTAATTGATGATCCACGTAAAGCATAAGAGACCGAGAATTAAATACTTGCGGTTGCCGATAGCTGAATTGTTTTCCATAGTGTGCCTCCCTGATAGCGTTTTCTTTGAAGTGTGAAGCAGTGGTTAAAGTTCGTCCTCCTTCGAGATTTTTTATTTTTGGTCATCTTTTGGACATTTCTTTAAATTTAATATAATATACAATTTAAAATAATGCAATATGCATGTAATCTTTTGTTACATCGTAATTTCAGGTTTACAATGTTTTCTTTACAGGATCTTTTTCGCTATAATGGATATAAAGAGGAACCACGCTGTCGAAAATAGGTAAGCATAGTTCAAAAAGCTGCGAATCTACTGCAACCAACTATCATATTTATTCATAGAGTAAGGGAGGCTCGCCCATTTGATTCGATTAGCTGTCATCATTGCACACCAGTTTTTGCCGCGGATGCAAGCAGTGCAACAATCGTTACAAGAACGATGTGAGTTGACAATTTTGACTTATTCGCAGTTGAGCGACACCTACGAACATTACAACCGGCATTTCGCTCATGTAGATGGAATTATTATCACCGAATTAGGTTACCTTTATTTAGAAGAAAGACTACAGGGGTCCTTCCCTGTTCCCACTTATATTTATAGAATCAGCGAAGAGGACTTCTATAAATGCCTCTTTCAGCTGAGCGTGGAGCATAAGGAGATTGATTTCTCCCGCGTCTGCATCGATTTTATTATGAGCCATAACGATTATTTGGGGCTCAAGCCGATATTGGATGCTGAGCATTTTCCGCAAACCTATCCGTATACCGTCATCACAGACCAAATCTATCAGGAACTGTCGGATTACCATATCGGACTCTGGAGAGAAAACAAGATCGATTTCTCAATTACCCGTGTCGGTAACATTGTGCCCAAGCTTGAGCAGCAGGGCGTCCCCCATATTTACTTGGTACCATCCCATAAGTCGATCATTCAGCAGTTCGAGCTTATAATTACCGAGATCGAAATGATCAAGCTGGCAGATAATCAGATCGCTATCGGATATGTGTCCATTCATAAGCTGAACGATAAGCCTTCGACCATGAATGATCTGGAACTAAAAACAATGCTTCTTCATAAGAGCCTGCTGGAATTTACTATGGTGGAGAAGATTCCTCTCATTATTCAAAAAACGAACGTCAGCTTTGAAGTCATTAGCTCATCAAAAGATCTGAAAATCATCACAGACAATTTCACCCGCTGCAAGCTGATGACATTCCTGAACCAGCACGTTCCTTTCGAGGTGAATCTAGGCTGGGGAACAGGCGATACGATGTATAAAGCACGTATGAACGCGCAGCTCGCCAATCAGCAATCAGAGTCCAGCCCTGTTCGCGGCACTTTCGTCATTCAAATGAACGGGCAAGTCTTAGGTCCGTTAGGCGAAGAATCGAATTTAGCCTACTTGAACGAGGTAAATCCACAAATCCAACGGCTAAGCGAAATGCTGGACATTTCGTCGCTTCAAATTCAAAAAATTATGGCTGTCATCTCCAAGACGGAGAGCAGCGAGCTGACTTCAGAGGAAATCGCCTTTCACCTTGGGATCACGATCCGAAGCGCTAATCGGATTCTCAATCAGCTCGAGGAAAAGGGCATTGCCCATTTCGCCTACAAAAAACAGGAAAAATTACGAGGCAGGCCGAAGAAAATATATCAAATTCATTTTCCGACAAGCTAGACCTCATATTGTTTCTTTGTCCTCCAACTATCGGCAAAACAAAGACCGTCCGGCTTATCACATCCCCGGACGGTCTTTGTTCTTTTCTTATTTAGTTCGCTTCGGTAGATCTGCCTAACTCTTCTAATTCAACAGTAACCTTCTCAATCATTTTAACGAAGGAAGCTAATTCTTTGGAATTATCCACCTGATGCTTTGAATGAACGGATGTTTGACCTGAATCCTTTTGCACTCGCTCAAGGGTCGTATTAATATTTCTCAACTTTTCATCTATCGTTCCCAATGATTCTTTGGTGCTATGAGCTAGCTTACGGACTTCGTTAGCTACAACCTCGAAGCCTCTTCCATGCTCACCTGCTCTAGCTGCCTCAATCGCTGCATTCAGCCCCAAGAGATGGGTCTGATCCGCCACTTCCTTGATGATTGTACCGACATGATGAACGGATTCTACCTCTTGGGCTAAATAGACTACATTTTGGTGAGTCTGTTCCTGAAACTCCGCTGTTTTACTTGCAGAAGCAGCCACGGATTCACTGCTTTCACTCAGCTGCACCATCAAGGATGCCAGCTCTTGAACTGCTGAGGTGACCCCTGTAAGCAGCTGATTTTGCTGCTCCAGTAAGCATTCTATTTTGGCCTTTTCGTCGGTCTCATAGGCTTCCAATACTAATTGGGAATCCAGATTAAACATTTTGGCTAACGCATGAATAACAGGCTTCCATTCATGCGGCAGCATTTGTTCAAGTTTTGACGCAGCAATTTCCAAGTACAGCATATAAGTTCCTAAGTACCAATTCGAAGTTAATCCGATCCGAGAATGTACTTTTCCGATATGAAGTCGAGCCTCGATAAATGCTTCATCGATGACTCCCGAGGTCATGGACATAAAATACCAACGCTGTGTTTCCTTCAAGCGCTCTAATGTACTATGCTGCTGTATGATCTGAAGAAGCTCCTGCTCAGCTGTCAATTGGCGATATAATTCATCAACAAGCTCATTTACAATAGAGCCGAATTCATTTTGCTTACTTTGCAACAGCTGCAGATCCCCTTCGGTTATTCCGATAAACTGAATTTGCTTTAATCGTTCTGCTCCAAGCTTAATCACGATGCTGTTCAACTACTTTCTCTTCTGGAATGATGGTTTTACAATTTATTCATATTCATACTTTATCGGCATCCATAGGACTATATAATATAGGCACTTTATACCAGAAAGATGAAAGCTGAACTGCTTATCCCGCTTTGTTGCCCTTAGAAGCCTTTCGATATCTTGCTATTCCATTCCGAAATGCGTACAAACGCTCATTCGTGAGGTTATACTGTTCGTAGAGGTGAATGAAGATGAAAAATTCAACGACAGGTCTACTCTATTGGACTTTATTACAATACGAGGATTGGAATGTACACATCGCAGCAAGCTCGAACGGTCTTTGTTATGTCGGTTCCCGCAATCAACCCTTTACAGAACTAACCGATTGGGCAAAAGCCCGCTTCCCAGCCTGTACTTGGATTAGAGATGATGAAAAACTGCGACCTTATGCCGAAGAGCTCGTCGAGTATTTCCAGGGGTCACGCACCAGCTTTACCGGGCCATTCGATTATCAAGGAACGCCTTTTCAACTAGCAGTGTGGAACGCGCTTTGCAGCATTCCCTACGGGCAAACTCAATCTTACTCAGACATTGCCGAGCAGATTAAAAAGCCGGCCGCTGTCCGCGCAGTCGGTGCGGCAATAGGCGCCAATCCGGTATTAATTGCTGTCCCTTGCCATCGTGTCATTGGCAAAAATGGAGCGTTAACGGGCTATCGCGGCGGTATAGCTATGAAGGAGAAACTCCTACAGCTAGAGGATGATGTCAGACGCCCGGAAGGAGGAATACTTCGTGCAGCAACTACTCGATGAGCGATTAGCCGGTCTGGACTGGAGTGTAGTGCAGCAATCTCTGGACGATAACGGCTATGCCAAACTACCCTCCTTGTTAACTAAGACCGAGTGTCTTAAGCTCATCGAAACATACGAGGATGAGGCACACTTTCGCAGCACCATTGATATGGCAAGATATCGTTTTGGGCAAGGGCAGTACAAATATTATAATGCTCCACTCCCTCATTTGCTTCAGCAGCTGCGTGAAAGCTTATACTCACCGCTTGCCCAAACCGCCAATCGTTGGCTAGAGCAGTTAGGCGATCCTCCTGTTTATCCGGAGAAACTAGCGAAATTTTTGGAGAAATGCCACCGAGAAGGACAATCCCGATCTACTCCACTCATTCTGAAATATGAGACTGGCGGCTTTAATTGTCTTCACCAGGACTTGTACGGAGCTGTATATTTTCCTTTTCAGGTTGTTTTCTCTCTCAATCAAAGAGAGGAAGCTTACACAGGCGGCGAATTTATGCTTGTAGAGCAGCGGCCGCGAGCACAAAGCCGAGGCATCGTGCTGACGCTGGAGCAAGGTGAAGGTATTATTTTCCCGACCCATCATCGTCCTGTTCGAGGAGCACGCGGCTTCTATAGAACGACGCTTCGGCATGGAGTAAGCACCGTCACATCGGGGACAAGATACAGTCTCGGCATTATTTTTCATGACGCTAAATGAATAAGAACCGGTCAATAGGGTGCCTCTTGTTTGAAGAACAGGACACTCTTTTTTTTCATTAAGCAGCAAAGAAAATTCACTCTTTCAGCCACTCCGACCTCTTTTTTGTATCCAGCTGCATTCAACACATGACAACAATCCACACAGCTCCCAGACTGCGAACGTACAATAATTATCGATATAAGCAACCCAATGGACACTAAGAAGAGACAATGCATAAAAGCCGTTGTTACCGGAGGTGCCGGCTTCATCAGTTCCCCTCTTCTCGACTCTCTTATTAAAATTGGCGTCGAGTACGAGCATGGCTTCACTGAATAACTGTGTGTCAATTAGATTGAAGGAGCTGAGGTGATGGACTCGCATCCATTAAAACTAATGGCATTTTCGCATATATGCTCAGCGAATCGTATCACGGGGGCTGAAAAATTCCTTTTATTCCTTCTAAAGGAGCTTAGGAAAGTTTATGCTTGTACTCTCGTGGTACCTTCCGCAGGCGTGCTCGCGGATTTTGCTGCCGAATCCGGAATCAAAGTTGAAATCTTGCCTATTCCACTGCTCTGGTCACTGTACAAGCCGGAAAGCAATGTAAAAGAGGACATCTCCTTGTTCAAGCATTTGTATGACATCGCTCCCCTTATCGATTTAATGCATTTATGTGAACCGGATTTCGTTATTACGAATACATGTATCAATCTTGCCCCCGCCTTAGCGGCCAAGGAAATGCATATTCCGGTTGGCTGGATTGTTAACGAGGTTATTCCGCTCACACCCTACGGGTACGCAGCAGCGGAAGAAATTGCACAACATGCCGATTTGTTGATCGGGTGTTCACGTACAACACTTTTACCTTTTAAAGGAATTCATATACCAAAGCATGTATTATATCCCTCGTTCTATAAAGAGGACGTTATCCCCTCTCGGTGGAATATAGAAAGGAGCACGGGGCGGTCGATTCTGGGTATTACCGATGATGAGCATGTGAATATAGGCATTATAGCCACCGATCTGGTAACGCAGAAAGGAGTTCAAGACTTTACCGAAATGGCTCTTTTGCTTTGCCCAGTCAATCCCAACGTTCATTTTTCATTTATAGGCAATCCATTTGAACAAGACGACGTATTTCATCGTATGGTTGCCCGTATTCAGCAACACGGATACTCGTCCCAGTTCCACCATTTTCCATTTACGAAGCATATCGGTTCAGTTTATCCTGCGCTCGATATTGTAGTCGTTCCAAGCCTTGTCCCCGAAGGCTTTGGTTTGATTGCATTGGAAGGGATGCTCTTCGAGAAGCCTGTCCTATGCTATCGCTCCGGCGGTCTGTTGGAGCAAGTCACTCCGACGAATAATTTGGAATGGTCTGTAGAGCCCGGTGATGTAGCCGGTCTGGCAAGAATTGCCCAAAAGCTGATTGATGATAAGCCTAAACGCATAGCTAGAGGAGTGCTCAACCGAAAGCTTGCAATGAAGTCCTTTGGTATCGAAGCCTTTAGAACTCGACTGATCCCGATCATGAATGCTATCCGGCAATCCTATCAAACCTCTGCCAACCGTGCGCGTTCTTCCCTATATCGGTTCCCTAACGGGATTCTGATAAAAGGCGCACGTTCACACAAAGTGTTCTTACTGGAAAATGGAACTAAACGTCCTATCCAAAACCTTGAAGCATTCTCATTATATAGATACAATTTCCATGACGTCATACCCGTACTGGATTATGAGCTGCGCCAATATCCAACAGGAAAATCAATCGGTGCATCCGTAGATCTTGATTCGAGTCCCAAGCAGTTTCTAGCTAAAGGCTCAGGATATACCATTTACTGGATCAAGGACATGATACGCTACCCCTTTGCCTCAGAAGCCGTATTTCACCGCTTGCGGTTCAATATGGCCAATGTACTTGAGCTGCCGGATAGCTTGATTGAAAGTCTCCCCATTGGTTACGCCCTTAATGACGATTGTTTATTAAACCATGGCTTGTTGCCCTACAAGTATTACCGTAACTCCCGCTCGGAAGTCTATTATATGGATGAAGTGAAACTCCGAAGAATAACTCATTATGCCGAAGTCGCGTTCTTTGGACACAGTGATGAGGACTTTATCGATCTTCAGGGTGGTGAATTCAAGATTCTTAAGTCACACTTAAAATAACAAGATTCACAACAACTCAAAGTGACTATACGCTTTGGGTTGTTTATATCTAAGCGTCCACTTCTGATGCCCAAGCCTATCCAATTGTTAAAAGCGGGGAATCGTCTAGCAGTAATCTTACATAATCGGGTAGTTGTACCTCTCCATTAACGGGCACCTTTCATATGCTGAATTGACAATACTCCAAAAGGGGATGGATCATGAAAATTTTAATTGTCTGCAGCTGGGCTCTCCCTCATGTTGGCGGAGTAAGCACTTATGTAGATCAGTTAAGGAAGGGTCTCGAACGCGAGGGTCACGATGTGGATCTGTTCAGCCCGACACCTGATGGCCAGTCCTACTATGTTCACAATCAGGCATTCGTTCTGGAGAAAAGTAAAATCGCCCCTATTATTGCTGAAAAAGCGAATCAATACTTCAATCAGCATTTTCCAGGATTGGATTCCTGGATAAAAGATTGTGAAATTGAGCGGTATTGCCTCGAAATCGCAGCTGTATGCTGGGGGTTAAATAGATATGATGTCATTCATGCCCAAGACAGTATATCTGCACATGCCATGGCTAGAGTGAAATCTGGCAAGACCGCATTGATTACTTCCATTCATGGATGCCTAGCGCTGGAATGGTTTGTCAATCTTAAAGATTTAGGTATTCCTGAGCAAGACCACGCTTCATTGCTGTGGCATTATTGCGCTGGTCGCGAGCATATCGGAGCTACCTCAGGCGATCTAACCATTATTCCGTCCAATTGGCTAAAAAGTGTTTTAATGAAAGATTTTCATGTCCCTGAAAAGCACCTCATTATTGTACCTTACGGCATGGACGAGGAACCGTGGATTCATCCGAGTACTCCACCGGTTGATCTAAACAAGCCTCAGGATCGTAAAGTGATCCTATGCTCAGCCCGCTTCGATGTTGTAAAAGGTCATGAGCATTTTTTGAGAGCATTGGCTATCCTTGCCGCAGAGCGAAGCGATTGGGTCTGCTGGCTGACAGGTAACGGGACGCTTGCAAATGAACTGAAACAGCTAACGACTTCATTAGGGCTTCAAGATCATGTTGTTTTCTTAGGGGATCGTTCCGATGTTCGTGCTCTTCTGGACATGGCAGATCTATTCGTGCTTCCGAGCTTGCAGGATAACCAGCCGTTCGCCGTTATAGAAGCCCAGCTCGCCGGTAAGCCGATTATCGTTTCCGATGCAGGGGGCATTACCGAGATGGTGGCTCATCAATTAACTGGTCTTGTTTTTCAGGCTGCCAATCATGTAGAGCTGTATCAGCATCTTCAATATGCCTTGGATCATCCAGAGTTCTGCCGTCGCTTGGGGTACCATGCTCAAACCTGGGCAAACAAATATTGGTCTCTCTCAGCTATGACTAAGCGGAACCTTCATGTTTACCATCAAGCCATTCAACTACGTTATCTCCCTCAGCATTAAGAAGACTATTCTATAATTTCTGAAGGAGACATGGAGGATGAGGATACTGAAAAAAAGGACACGATCGAGGCGTACTATCCATAAACAAGGAAGAAAAAGAACCACCAGAAAGCATTCCAATAATCGTAAGCTATATAAAAGAATGCAGCCTAAACCCCAAACCAAGCTCAAACGAAAACCAAGATTCAAAAAAAGAAAAAGATATTCGTTAATGCCAAAGAAAGCTCATGCAGCAACAGTTCAGCTGAGGGTTATTGAACAACCTGCCCCAACTCCAACCTATCAAACGATTTTTGCGGCTGAGCCGTCGCCGGTTCAAAATACTGTACACCTATCGCAATGGGATGACATTGCCAAGCAGCTTCCCCCACATTACTCGATTCCCGATGTTCAAATTGTTGAACTGATTCGGCAATATCATCCGAAATAATGGTAAAGGAGCCAATGGCTTATTTCCCTTGGCTCCGTTGCTATTTGTGTATATAAGACATCTAGTTGGATGTCTTTTAACGCTGCGTTTTTTTGAAGCCGCAGGAGCTCCTTATTTCCAAGGATGGTTCGAACACAATTCTTTCAGGCTGCTGGGAAGTAAGCTTCTCCGGCTCTTCGATTAATTTGAGCAGCAGCTCTACAGCCGAAGTGGTTAACTGCTCCACCTTGTAGGTTACGCTTGTCAATGGGATTTCGGCATAATGGGCTGCTTCCAGATTATCAAAGCCTACTATAGCGATATCTTCAGGAACGCTCATCCCTTGTTCACGACACCATCGAATCGCTCCAAGTGCCAAATAATCGCTTGACGCCAGAAGAGCGGTCACTTTCTTGGTCGGAAGAAGCTCGGCTGCCGATAAGTATCCCTGCTCGTAGTTATATTTATCTACGGTTATAACGAGCTCGGGATTTAACTCCATTCCGTGATCCGCCAGCGCTTGCTGATATCCCGTATATTTCTCTATATTCCCGGCCCCACCGTGAATAAATCCGATACGGCGGTGACCTAATTGGGCCAAATGGGATGTTGCAATGTATGCCCCTTTAAACTGATTCATATACACGGAGTCGCTTGCGGGCTCATAGTTTCCACCAGACAAGAGGACTATCGGGATATTAGCATTCCGCAACATTTTGATTTTTTCCTGATTTTGCTTATTCGTTGGAAATAGAAAGATACCGTCAACCTGACGCGACACAATAATGTCCAGTGCAAATGACTCATAGTTTTTATCACTGTCCGTAGTCATAAGCATCATATTATAACCATATTTGATTAGCTTTCGTTCAATAAGCTGGGCCGTTTCTATCTGAACTGGATTCGTTATTTTCGGAACGATAAATCCAATGACCCGCGTTTTCTTCTCTACGAGAGAACGAGCTATAGAATTCGGTATATAGTTCAAGGCTTTCGCTACCTGATGCACCTTTTGTCTTGTTTCTTCGTTGATTCGTCTGCTGTTCTTTAAGGCCAAAGATACGGTATTGATGGAGAGTCCAAGTTCTTTGGCAATATCCTCTTGTCGTACTCGCCTTCTCATTAAGTTCACCTCTGGGTTATTCCGTTGCCTAGACCTTTAAGCTGATTTCGCACTTTATACCTTTCTGCACCAGCACTCGAATATCCTTTAAATGCATCTGAGGAAATCTTCTCTTAGGTCCAGTTATACTATTTCCCGACAAAAAATAGCTGCACTATGGTATAGAGCAGCCCTGGACTAGATCCTCTTCATAACCGAATCCCCGGGCAATAGCTTACAGGGTATTTTCTCCTGGTGCCATGGCTCATCATTCGTTTCTTCCTCGTTTAACACGTTCCTTAACAATACTTGTGCCGCCGTTTCACCGATCTGCTGTTCCGACTGACTGATACATGTAAATTTCGGGATATTCAATTGCGCCCAGCTCGGAGTACCGATAATGACAGCGGACATTTCTTCAGGAATTCTTATACCTTTCTCTCTTAGCAGATGAATTCCACCTTGAGCCAACAGATGGTGGCCAAATACAACTGCAGTGACATCGGAATGGAGGAAATGCTCCATTAAGCGGTAGCCCGAATCAATATCCAAGCAGCCCAGCTGTATCCATGAAGGAGCTATCGTCAGTCCGTTCTGCTGCATCGCATCAACATATCCATTCTGCCTCTCCTGAACATTAATGGATGTATCCCAACCTACAAATCCAATTCGGGTATGCCCGTTCTCTATCAAATGGTGAGTAGCGGTATATCCACAGCTCCAGTTGTCACAACCGACAAAATCATAGTGCTCTATCCCGATCAAGGGTCGCTCCATAATGACGTATGGAATGCCGAGACTGCGAAGATGATCCGTATTCTCCGTTCCTTGTAAGGTCGGACTTATGATGAGACCGTCAACTCGCTGCTCAATCATTTTCTTGATGATTTCTCTTTCTTTCGCCATTTCGTCGACCGTTGTGCTTATAGATATAAAATACCCATGTCGATATGCTACTTCTTCAATGGCAGCGATAATCCGGGTAAAGAAAGGATTGTCAAACTGGGGAACCAAGACGGATATAATGCCCCTGTCTTTCCCTTTCAAGCTGCTAGCTACAGCACTTTTCATATAATTCAGCTCTCTTGCTGCCTTTAGCACCCGTTCCTTTAATTCCATGCTGACATAGCGTTTACTGGAATCGTTAAGAATGTACGATACAGTTGCGATTGATGTACCTGCCCGTTTGGCCACATCGTTGAGGGTGGCGTGTTTGTTTTTCTGTTGTCTCTTCATATTAAGATCACCACCCGGCTTATAAGCAAACGCCAACCAAAACAATAAGCGCTTACAAAAAAATTAACGTTAATACGTCTGATTTATCAACACTATAATATCCATCTTTATCCTAGTCAAGATTTATTTGGTAAAATTGTCTCTATAAAAAGACTCAAGGAGTCACCCCATAATAGGATGAACCCCTTGTATTTGTAACAACTCAAGATCGATTTATTAAGCCTTTATTATTTCGTGCTTTCTGATGCTGCTCTTAATTGGGCAAGAAATTGTTTGACCTGCTCATAAGGAGGCTCAGACAGTTGCTGGGGATGATTCTCGTCTCCATTTACCCACAATGTTTCTATAGGAATGTACCCCCGGTAATTGCTGCCGCGTATCCGTCTAAACAGCTCCTCCAGATCTATTAATTGGTCCGTGTTCGATCCAGCCGGTTTTCTCTTTACTTGAAAGTTCACTGTGTACGGAAGAACCGCTTCAATATCATCGTACCAAGCATAGTTCAATCCGGTAGGATGCATAAATTTTTTAAAAAAACCGGTATCATTGATTAGTCCAATATTAGGATGATCGACCCAATTCAATATTCGAATTACCTGATCAGCCGTGCATACCATATCGCCATGGTTCTGCATGCCAATAATGACCCCTTTGCTCGCGCCATATTCAGCACATTCTTTAAGCGCAGGAACGATCCTATCTCTGGCGATCGCCTCCCATCCGAGTTGTTCTATATCCTTCGGTACCGCGCCGTTGAACACACGCATAACAGGAGCTCCCATCTCAGCCGCAACATCAATCCAATATTTCGTCCGTTTAATGTCAAGCAGCCGTCTTTCCTCGTTCGGATCTGCAAAATCATTCTTAACTCCTGTTCCGCTAATAGCGATTCCGAGCTCGGTACAAAGCTTCTTAATGTTTCTTGCATATTCGAAAATTTCTTCGTCCGGTCTTGTTGGCATTGTCATATTGTCATAACCGGGGATGTAGTATGATGTAATATCAACTGCGTCAAATCCCGCTTCTTTTGCAAACCGAATTACTTGCATCGTATCTATTGGAGGCGCACCTTCCGTGCTTCCATTAATCCATGAGTTCAAATTATGGCTGAAGCTGTAAAAATTAAGGCCCAGCTTAAAATCCCCTTTATAGTATGGACCCTTGGGTATATCCCTTAAATAATGGCTCGTCGGAATGTGCTCGTAAACGTGTTTGGACACTTCTTCGTTAGGTTCTACGCTGCTCATGTCATCGCTCCCTCCACACTCTAATATTAACGTTAATACTGAAATGTTATATGATCCCTATGGCTCTGTCAATCCATCAAAGGCCTCCCTAGTTTCTAAATTGCAAAAAGAAAGGCCTTTTTAATAGTTTGATGCTTACCTTAATGGTTATGTAATACATAAGCTTACTGAATATCCTCTACCTTATGAGTACATCGACTTTCCTTTTAGATAAGAAGTGATCTCCGCCTCCGTAAACTTAGGAATAGTAACCGCAAGCGTAGTTCCCATGCCCTGCTCACTTTCACATTCAAAACGGAAGGACTCACCGAAAAATAACTGAAGCCTTCGGAACACATTCGTTAACCCGTATCCGTGTCGATCATCCACGGCGATCGGCAGCGCCCTGATATATTCAAGCATGGACTCGGGCATGCCCACTCCGTCATCGGAGACATAGAGCTCAATTACATCATCGGCCACCCTGCCTCCAATAATAATGGTCCCCTGCTTCACCGGCATGATGCCATGAAAGATCGCATTTTCAACCAAGGGCTGAAGCAGCATTTTGACGGAATAATAGCTCAGAATATCATCCTCCGCCTCAAATATTACATCGAGATCAAGTGAATAAACGAATTTGCTGAGCTCCAGGTAGTGCCTAATGATTTCGAACTCATCGGCTAACCCGATAATCAGCCTCCCTTTGTTCAACATAGTTCTATAAAAATCAATGAGATGATGAGTAACCTCATAGATCTCCTTTTGACCAGACTTCTGAGCCAGCGATGCGATCATTGCGAGAGTATTATAGTGAAGATGGGGATTGATTTGCTCTTGAAGAAGCTCCAGCTTCGTATGGTTTAAAATAATTTTAGACCTGTACTCGACCTCAATGAGGTGATGAATTCTCTCCATCATGCCGTTAAAATTTCGGTCTAGACGTCCGATTTCGTCATTTCCTCTAATGACATCCGTCATAATCAAATTCCCTTGCTTGGCCAGATCCGTTTTGTGAACAAGAACATCAATTCTCTTTGTCATGTAACTCGAGATTACCAGAGCGGTGAAGATGCACAGTACAACGGACAACACAACTGAAACAATAATCGAATATGTAATCTTGCTAACCTTACTTGTAATATTATCCAAGCGTATCATATAAATAAGCTTCCAGCCGGTCATTTCCGATTTCATGACACCGACGAGATAGCGTGTCTCGTCCATTGTCTCTTCCGTTACCCCCGAATTAGGAATAAGCCGTTTCTCAAGCTCCTGGAAGCCCGCAGATTGGGGCTGAATAGATCCATAGCTTGTTATTGTCTTATCTTCCTGATCCGAATAAACCAGCAAATAGTCAGAGTGGCCGATACTCCGTTCGATAATATTTTGGATACGCTCGACAGGAATAAGGATTCTCATAACGCCAAGATCTGTCGAGGTTCCAAAGTCAATCAGCCTCCGGTTCAAGGCCACATAATTTTGATGGTTGAATCGGACGCCGCTTTCCCATGTAAAATACGTGTCCGTATCATGCATTTTCTTGTTCCATGGCTCCTCTTTGATCTCGTCATAACTAAAAATCGTTTGTCCGTCCGAAAATATCGTATTGTTTTTCGGATAAAGCAAGAGTTGAATGTTCCCGCCGAAATAATAAGAGTTTTTTAAATAAGGTCGCTTCACATCGCTCATGATTTGATTAACCGTATCATTGATATCCTTGAGTGTATAAACCAGATCGTCGATTTCTTTATGAGGAGCGGACAAATGCTTCTGAAGCTGCAAGTTAAAAAATACCATCTCGCTTTTGTTGAAATACATTTCCAAGAAGCTGTCCATCGTATTATGAAGCTGGATCATACTCTGTGCAGCTGCATTGTTCTCTGATTGCGTCATGAAATTCCGTGAATGATAGTAAGAGGTCAATCCGACGTACAGGATGCTAATAATAAACAAAATCGAGTAAGCCAGCATGAGCTTATACTTCAGCTTCGTATTCGAATGTATTCTGAAAACAGCAGCAGCCGTATCATGCAGCAGAGCTGTCATATTTCAAGCTGCCTTCGAAAATCTTTGGGGGTAATGCCCGTGAACTTCTTGAACAAGCTGCTAAAATAAGCTGTGTGCTGATATCCCAATTGCTCTGCGATTTCGTATAGTTTAAATTGTTTGTCCATCAGCATTTCCTTCGCCTTCTCCATTTTGAACCGAGTAACGTGATCCAGTATTGTTCTGCCCGTCTCCAGCTTAAAAATCTGATTTAGATAATTCGGGCTGTAATAAAACTCCTCTGACAAAATTTCAAGAGTAATATTAGAACGATAATGTTGCTCCACAAAACGTTTGATTTTATCGACAACAGCTTTATTTTTATGAAACTCTCTCTCTCGTATGCACTTGTTAACAAAAAGGAGCCGCTCTTGTATCCAAGCTATGGCGTCTGAGATCGTTTCTAGACCTAATAAGACTTCCCAGGCTGACGGTGAGGTTAGTTCTGCGTGTCCTGTAAACCCTTCAGGATTCGCGCTAACAATGTTCTGCAAGCAAATCATAAGGAAATAAAAAAAGCTCTTGAGCTCCTCTGGTGAGCTATTATCCGTCATTCCATCCGCAAGCCTTCCTACGTAGGCCCTAATATCTTCGGATGACCCTGTATTCAACAGAATACGCATTTCTTTCTCAATCCCGTTATAATCCCAAAGAGGCTTCTCCTTGCTGGCAGGAATGTCACTCGTGTACATCACCTTTCCTTTGCCCAGCAAATATTTATACCGCAATATGTATAGACACTGCTCGTATAAAAATTTAATACATACAATATCGTTCGAGTAACCGCTGACAGCGATGGATATGCTGATATCCGAGTTGCCAAATTCCAATTGAATTCCGTTTAGCAAACTGTGAATATGCCTCAATCGTACTGAAAGCTGGTCTTCGCCTTGCTCGTAGAAAATGATTCCGATATGCGCCGCTTGAAGTGGAACCGCTATGTAGTTGCCTACTGCTCCGAGCGCACAACGAATCCTACTAAGAATCATCATTTGAAACAAATGCTTCTCCTCGATATTCATTTCTCGGGTCAGCTGGGAAAAGCCGTCTATTTCTATCAGCGCTATAACAAATCGGCAGTCTGATAGCTTCAACTCCAGAAGCTCCAGCCTTTCCTGTACCCTGGCCATATCTCCGGCGGTCCCATAGATTAGGCTTATCATTAAATTTTCGATTAAATAAGGCTTATTTTCCACAAGCTGACGGTACAGCAGTTCATAGTCCTTCCGGGCTTTTAAATCATTGGCCAGCTCATCACTGACCGTGCTGACACACTGCAGCAGTTCTTCTGCTGCCACAGGTTTCAATAGATACCCGTAACCTCCAAGATACAGAGCATTCTTGGCATACTCAAATTCGTTATATACGCTGGAAAAAATGATCTTGATCTGCGGATACAATTGCCGAACTGTCCTTACCAGTTCAAAACCATTCATCACAGGCATCTCAATATCGGTGATAAGGATATCCGGTTGAAGGTTCTGCATATACTCCAGCGCTTCTTTTCCATTCTCGCACGCAGCGACTACATTCACATGACTGAACGCAGGGTCATTCTTAAGAAGCTGCTTGAGATTATCACGATCCACCTGAAAATCGTCTACAATCAATACATTGATCATCTTTGACCTCCCCGTTGTCCAAAATGAAAGTGAACCAAACGGGGCCTCTCGATAGAGGCGTCCCGTTTGGTTGGATTGAGGCTTTATTTTTTTGCCGGAGGATTATCCTTAAACCACTGCATCATATTTTTGGCGGCTTGTTCATAATTGGTATCTTTCATATATTTCATGATAATTGCATTCCAGTTCTTATCGAATTCATCTTTTGTCTTCGGTGTAAGCAGCTTGGCGACATCGAGCGTTGTGAAGGTCCAGTAAGAGTTGGAGGCCGCTTCAGCCTCCTTGCTTCCGTCGCCATAAGATGCCGTTCCCGACACGTTGTACGAGCCGTTGGCAATCATGCCGCTGTTCATCACATAAAGATCATACTTTGGCGGATAGCTGCGAAGCGGACTCTTCGGATTGTAGTCCCTGACTAAATACCAGCCAAGCCCGAAATAGGACGCCTTGCTGTAGAACTGACGGGAATATAGGCCGTAATAGTCAGCGCCCTTACCCCCCAGCTTTCCAGTAAGCATGTCGCTCTCGACTTGCGGATCGATGAATACTTTTTTGCCGTCCTGCATTTTCCAAATACCTGCATTATCCGGCCCCCACGACATGAGATCCAGTGCCTCATCACTGAGCGTCCAATCCAGATACTGCGTCAGCCTTTTAATATCCGGAAAATCCTTGCGGATGAGGATCCGCCAGAATGACCCTTCATAAATATCGTAATACCCTTTGTCCGGATTCTCCTTTGGCCATGGAATGGCGCGAAGCTCCATAGAAGGATCAATGTTCAGCAGAGATTGCCGCACTGCGTCCAAATTCAGCACAGCCAAGATGACGCCGAGCTGACCAGTAGCCGCCTTTGTTTGCAACTGATCGTCCTTTTGGATAATAAAGTCCTTATCCAGCAAACCATCCTGATACAGACGATTCAAGTATTCATGATATTTCTTAGCATCCTTTGATCCGAGGAATCCGTCGACTGTGCCGTTTTTATCCTGCGTCCAATGACCGAAATCGAACATGGAGCCAAAATGAAATTGTGCCCAGATCGGAAACGATATCGGGATGAGGGGCTTCCCATTCGCACTCACATTTAAATCCTTCATTTTTTTAAGCAGCTGATAGAAATCTTCCGGTGTCTTGATCGCAGGCTCAATTGCAAAGTCCTGAAGAGTCGGTTTCTTTCCTTGATCCACTGTATCCCTTCTGATGTCCTTCAATGGCTTGAACTTGTAACCCGCCTTCGCAAGCAAATCCTCCCGCACGTAGAGCGAGGTGAGTCTTTTGCCCGAATTGTAAGGGTCGTCGGCGTATTTGGGATCGTTGGAATTCGTATCAACAACAGGAGTTGGGATTTGATAGTTCTTACCGTCATTCGTAAATCGACTCCAGTACTGCTGCGGAAACCATCTCTGCAAGTTAGGCATATCTTTGATATAGTCCGTCAAATCGGCAAACTGCCCTGTGCTAACAGCATAACTAGCCCCGGCCTTATCCATCATCATAACGTCCGGCAGGTTCTTGGTCGCAATCCATTGATTAAGCCGTTCCTTAAGAGGCTGATCGTTATTGACGTACATCTCCGTAAATTCCAGATTAAACTTATTCTCGACATAGGGTGTTACCACATCATGCGATGCCACATCGATCTTGGTTTGATAGCCTTGACTGTAAAATCGAATCGGCATTTTTGCCTGCTGCTTATTACCATCCGGCATTTTGGAAGCATCCGGCTTGACCGTACCTCCGTCCGTGCACCCTGTCACAGTGACGAACCCTAATGAACCGATCAAAAGAAGCTGAAGCACCTTCTTTGCCATGAACATATCCCCTTTATTCAAAAGTTTGGTTGAACACGTCACATGAGCTTACTAGCAACCGGAAGAAGTACCGTCATCAACCGACTTATCCCTTAACGGCTCCAATCATGAAACCTTTGACGAAATATTTTTGAAGAAACGGATAGATCAATATAATCGGCACGGTGGACACGACCAATGTAGCCATCTTGAGCGATTCGGGTGATGTCGGGTTCGATCCTGTATCGACAGCCATAACTAGCCCCTGTGAAGCGAGCAATTGTGCGGCAAGCGTTTCCTTCAATATGCGCTGCAATATAAACGACAAAGGCTGCAGGTTATCGTTACTAACATACAGCATAGCGTCAAACCAAGAGTTCCAGTGGAACACTCCATTGAACATGGCTATTGTTGCGGTAACCGGCATGGAGAGCGGTATAATAATTTTCCAGAACACCTTCAAATCTCCCGCTCCGTCGATCATTGCCGATTCCACCAGACTAGCTGGCAAAGAATCGAAGAACGTGCGCATAATTAACATGTTGAATGCCCAAAAGCCATGCGGCAAAATATATACGAGAAAGTGATTAAAAAGTCCCAACTTGTAAATCAAAATATACGTAGGAAGCAGCCCTCCGCTGAAATACATAGGTATAAGCAAAATGATTGCGATGACACGATTACCCGGCAAAGATCGTTTGGATATGGCATATGCGGCCAGTGCAACGATAGTACCTGAATAAACAATGCCTCCTAACGTCCTTCCAACCGTTACTAGAAAAGCCCGAAAAATTTGAGGATTCTCAAACACGGTATGATAATTTGAAAAAGTAAAGTCAATCGGCAGAAAAGTTACTGGATGGCTCATCGTTGCATTGCTGCTGCTTAATGAGTACGCGATGGCATACCAGAATGGATACAGCGTTACCAAACAAAGAAGCAGCATCACAAGTGTAATCAATATATCTGCAACCGGAACTTTAGCTCGCAGACTCATTCCGGATCGTCCTCCTTTCTTGAAGCACATTGGGGCCAGTATCTGCTAGAAGGCTCCGTAGCCGCTTATTTTCTTACTTATCCTATTGGACAATATAAGGATGCCGAACGATAAGATCGAGAGGACAAGTCCTACGGCTGTTCCGTAGGATATTTCGGCATGACGAATTCCGGCCAAATAGACATGGTAGTCGAGCGTGAGAGAAGCTTCCGCAACCAATGGGTTGCCCATATTGTATACCGCATCGAAGCTCGCTCCCCCGCCTCCTCCTCCAAAAATGGTAGCAATTTTGAAGATGAACATCAGCCCGATAACATTGGCAATGCCGGGTAGAGTAATGTACAACAGCTTTTGAAATCTGCTGGCTCCGTCTATCGTCGCTGCTTCGTACTGATCCTGATCAATTGAAGTAAGCGCTGCCAAAAAAATAATCGAATTCCAGCCTAGCTCCTTCCAAATGACCGTTGTGACGAAAATACCGCGAAAGTAATCGACCTCCCGCATAAATGATATTTTTTCAAACCCAAGCGCTTGAAGAAGCAGATTGACGCTTCCGAAATCCTCCTCCAGCAGCTTATAGACTAAGCCTGCCACGACAACCCAGGAAATGAAATGCGGCAAATAGGAGATTGTTTGCGACACACGTTTGAACAGCATACTTCGGATTTCATTAAGCAGAAGTGCAAAAAGAATGGGCAGCGGAAAACCGATCAGGATCAGCATACCGTTCAAAAACACAGTGTTCTTCAGTCCTAGAATAAACTCAGGATTGGACCACATACTGATAAAATGCTTCAAGCCGACAAACGGACTATTCATAAATCCTTGCACGGCAGTATAGTCCTGGAAGGCCATGATAAGGCCGAACATTGGAATGAACGCAAAGATGATAGTTACGACGAAAGCCGGTAACAGAAATAGATACATCATTCTATGCTGCCTTACACGTTCCCAAAAGCCGGAGCGTTTAGGTAAGTGCATAGCTGTTTGCTGTAGGGCTGCCGATTTATTATCCATTCGCCGCATCTCCCCTCCTCTTGATGTTAATCAAGCGGGTTGCCATGTCCATCCCGACGTACGCCTTTTATCGGTTCGATGGACGCCACGTTGCCTGTAGTAATGGAAGGAGGCGCATCGTGAGGCGAAACCCAGCGCGCTGCATTTTCAATTACCCGCAGCACATCCTTGTTATAGTAAGTCGGGTATTCTTCATGCCCCGGCCGGAAATAGAACACCCGCCCTTTACCTCTAGTGTAAACATTACCGCTGCGCATAACTTCCCCACCCTCGAACCAGCTCATGAAAATCAGCTCGTCAGGCTCCGGTATATTCGAGGGCTCCCCATACATTTCTTCATGAGGGAGTTCGATATATTCGCCGATACCGTTAACGATCGGATGGCCTGGCTTCAAAACCCAGAGACGCTCCCTCTCATGGGCTTCACGCCATTTCCCTCCACCTCCTGTGCCCATAAGCCTTCGAAACAGCTTGGAACCGGAAGCCGAATGCAGGAATATAGCCCCCATTCCTGAAATCACTCGATCGTACAACTTGTCGACCAACACATCTGGTACTTCTTGGTCTCTCATATGCGACCACCAGATCAGCACATCGGTCTGTTCGATGACCTCGTCTGGCAAACCATGTTCAGGATCATATAAAGTACCCGTTGTTATTTGTAGACCCTGCTGCTGTGCCAGATGACTCTCCAACGCACGATGAATGCCATCCGGGTAAATTTCTTTCACAATATCGAGATGCTGCTCATGATAAAATTCATTCCATATCGTTACACGAATGTTCGCTGCCATGCGGACTATACCCCTTTCATATCCGATCACGGAGACTCCTTCATAGAAGCAGCCTCCCCTCCGGTTTCATTGGATTGGACCCTGTTCCTCTTGCTCTCAATAAGCGTGGTAATACCCTGTATCCAGCCGTACGACTTTGCCTGTCTTGGACGATTCCACTGCTGCTCCGACCATCGAGAAGCTTATCAAGTTATCAGCAATATGGGTCACCGGCCTGCGACCTTCCCGCACCGCCTGCACGAACTCGTTCACTGTGTAGGCAACGTTGCTGTACTTTTGTACAGGCAGCTCCAGCAGATGGCTCTCGCCGTCCTCTGTAACATGGTAAGCTAGGCCATCGGAGAACTCGAGGGCCCCAAGTTTCCCTACAATGCGGAAGTTCCCCGTCCATGTAGTGTCTTTGCCCTTATTTCCGCTGCTGGCAAAATAGTTAACATGTGTCCCTCCCGCAAATTTAAGAATGACGGAGGCTGATACGTTGCCCCCTCTCTCGTTCCATGAAGGACTGAAGCTGTTGGCGAACAGCGATATCGGCTGAGCGTTTAGCAAATATCTCATCAGGTCGAAGTGGTGAATGCTAAGCTCCGTAAGCAAAGGTTCCTCCCTATTCTTCCTCCATTCAGATTGAGGGCCGCGATTCCTGGAACCGTCACGGTTGAACTGCCATTCCACCACCTCGGCGGCACCAATAAGACCTGATTCCAGAGCGGTCCGAATGGCTTTCATTTCAGGAGTCCAGCGATAGTTTTGATTCACGGAAACTAGCAAGTCATATGACTGTGCGATTTCTAATAACTGCAGCGCTTCCCTATAGGTAGAGGCCATCGGCTTCTCCACAATGACATGCATACCGGCTTCAAGTGCGTCCCGTGTCAACCGATGACGAGTCGGTGGTGGAGTGATTAGCAGTGCTAGATCTGCTTTTACTTCCCGAAAAGCTTCTTCATGAGACAAGAACACCGGCACCTTCAAATCGCCCAGCACATTGAGCGCTTCGTCCAAATTCGATTGCTGTACATCGGCAATGGCCACCAGCTCAATCGACTCAACAGATTTGATGTTTTCCAGCCAATACTTTCCGAAGCCGCCCACTCCAACCTGAATCACTTTCATCCTTTCCATATCTCATTCCTCCCATATAAATGATGTAACTTCAACTGGTTCAGAACGTATTGATCTAACTTTTTGCTGCTCCCTCCGCCTTGCCCTGGATACTCTGCGGCACAATGCGTTTCTTTCGATCCGACGGAAGCAGGAACCCGATTGCGCCGAATAACGGCATGAATGAACACGCGACAATGATCGTGGTCAAACTCGTCAGATCAATTAATGCTCCGACAACAACAGTTCCTATGGCCCCCATTCCGAATGCGAGTCCTGTAATGAGACCCGAGACCATACCAACCTTGCCGGGTACAAGCTCCTGTACATAGACGACAGTTACCGAGAAGCTGCTGTGAGTAATGACTCCTAGAACTATTAAAAGCGGAAAAATCCACATCGGGTCAACATGCGGCAGCAGCATGGCAAAAGGCGCATCTCCCAACACCGACAAAAGCATCACGTTCTTCCTCCCGATACGGTCGGATAGCGGTCCACCCAGAAATGTTCCCACAATACCTGCTCCCGCGTAGGCGAAAATATACATCTGCGCTTCCGGGATGCTCATATGAAAATGTTCCATAAGATAGAAAACAAAATATGTACCGACACTCGACCCGAACAATGATCTAGCGAACGATATCATGATGATGATAACGATGGCACCGATGACTGTTTTGTGCAGCAGCTTTTCTTCCTCTGATACGTTTCCTTTTTTGGCTGACCGCGCTTGCTGCATTCGGTCTCTATACCAGCCGGCAACCCAACCTTGCAGCGCTATGCCGAGAGCCGCAACTAAGGTAAACCATACGGCACCTAACTGTCCGAAAGGGTAAAATATAAAGGCCGTCATCAATGGGGCCATAGCGCTCCCTGCATTGCCTCCGACTTGAAAGATTGATTGGGCGAGACCCCTCCTCGTCCCTGAAGTCAGGTATGCAATTCGTGCCCCCTCGGGGTGGAACACGGCAGAAGCAATTCCTACGATAATAACGGAGAGAAGAACCGTTATATAGCCTGGAGCGAATGCAAGGCCTAGCATCCCCAGAAGAGCGAGCGCCATGCCCGCTGGCAGAATGTAAGGGGTTGGCCTAGCATCCGCAAAAGCCCCAATGAATGGCTGAATGACCGAAGAAGAGAAGTAAAGAATGAATGTAATGACTCCAAGCTGTGTATAGGACAAATGAAGAGACTCCCTTAGGATCGGGTACGAAGCTGGGATAACAGCTTGAAGGGCATCATTAAGTAGGTGTGCGATGCTGATAGCAATCAAGATGGGATAGACCGTCGATGTCGCCTTCTCCGCTTGATCTGTCGACATATTCGTTGTTCTCCTTCCGGTTAGAAAGCGAAAGCACGCAAATTAGTTACTCGATCCTATTGCCGCGACCGTCCCGAAGACAACCGTTAATCGGTTCAATGGAAGGCACATTACCGCTAGTAATGACCGGTGAAGCCGTCTGCGGTTTGGTCCAGCGCACTCCGTTCTCAATGATCCTGAGCACGTTAGCATTGTAATAGGTAGGATACTCTTCATGCCCCGGACGAAAATAAAACATTCTCCCTTTACCTCTTGTATAAGTGATTCCACTGCGGAATATTTCCCCTCCCTCAAACCAGCTGGCCAATACCAGCTCATCCGGTTCTGGAATGTCCCAATGCTCACCGTACATCTCTTCTTCCTTTAATTCGAAATATTCGCCGATGCCGTCTACAATCGGATGGCCTGGTTTTAGCACCCACAGCCTTTCTTTCTCGTGTGCCTCACGCCACTTGTGGCCTCCTGCTGCACCCAACAGCCGCTTGAACAGCTTCGAACCCGAAGCCGAATGGAGGAAAATCGTTCCCATACCCGCCAGTACACGCTTATATAGCTTATCGACGAGCGCATCTGGCACCAGATCATTTCTTAGATGGGACCACCAGATCAGCACATCTGTCTTCTCGATCACTTCATCCGTCAAACCGTGCTCCGGATCGTACAAGGTTGCGGTCCGAACTTCCATATCCTGGTGCTGCTCGAGATGAGCCGCGATCACCCGATGAATTCCTTCCGGATAGACCGCCTTAATGTTATCCTGGTGCTGCTCATGCCAAAACTCATTCCATACTGTAACCTGAATTTTATTAGCCATCTGATTGACTCCTCTCCCTGCCCCTTTGACGAATAATTTGGGATATTGCAACTGCTTATAACGTAATTGTAAGCAATAGCTCACCTATTTTACATACGACGATCCAACGAAAAATGTACCGATTTTACACTTCTGTCCAAATCCCATAATCGTCTCTTGCTTCTCCAACGGACGATGTAACAAGTGCTGCGAACGAGTTCATCGGCAATCATAGCTGTATAGACTCCATAGAGTCCCCAGCCAAGCTCCACACCCAGCACAAACGTTAAGCCTACGGATACCGCCCACATTGAAGAAATGCCGACAACGGCAATAAACCTCGTATCCCCTATTGCACTCAGAGAACTAATGAAAGCGTTGCTGAACATTTTTGCAGGCTGAAGCAGCAAATTCATGAGCAAAACAGCGCTGCTCAAAGCGATGACATCCTGATTGGTCGTAAAAAAGTGCAGAATCGGACTACACAAGATAACTAGAAGAATAGTATTGAGAATAACTACGAAAAGCCCTGACCTAAGCGCCTCCCAAGCGCCCCGATACACTTCTCCCAGTTGCCCTGCACCATACTGCTGTGCAATTCGAATTTGCGCAGCCATTGACAGAGACATCCCACATAAAAAACAGAACGATTCCAGCGTGTTCATATAAGTTCGGGTTGCCAGCTGTAGCGCCCCCATCGAGGCTATAATGGCGAAAATGGAAATTTGCGAAAAAGTCCATGAGGCCCCATTAAGCGATACCGGCCATCCAATACGCAAAATATCCTTCAGGATCGGTATCGAAAAGAGTCGTACATCCCGCCAACCGATTGGAATGGCGAAAGAACGCCGAAGCAGTACAAGTAGCAGGATGACCGCAATGCCCCGACTAATGACAGTAGATAGACCCACCCCGTACAACCCCCATTCCGGGAAACCCAGGGCTCCGAATATAAACAAATAGTTCAAGCAGACATGAAATGTATTCATCCCAAGAGAAATGACCATCGGTCCTTTGGTATTGCCCGTATTACGAATGATCGTGCTTAGGGCAAGCATCAAGGAAGTGAGCATAGTGCCGCTTCCCACTACGGTAATATATGTGACCGCTAGTGGCTGCAGCTCTCCGGGAATTTGCAGCCAGGCTGCTATCCGTCCCGCTCCTGTATATAGGAGCAGACTGACTAGCGTGCCTATAATGAATGTCAACTGCACAGTCATTACCGCTGCTGTCCGCGCTTCCTGCTCCTGCCTCGCCCCCAGCTTCTGCGCGATGACGATTCCCGCACCGCCTGTTATAAGCATAAATAGCACGATGGCGGACATAAAAAATTGGTTACTGATGCCGACAACCGCTACCGCATGATCGGAAATACAACTAACCATCAATGTATCTGCGATCCCGATCATGAATTGCAGGAACATCTCGATCATAATAGGCCAAGCCAGAGCCCAAAGCGATCTATGATTCCATGGCATCTCACGTCACTCCATTTCTTGGCAAGACAAACACCTTCGAGACATTGCAAGCAATTATCACGAAGGTGCGTCGACTGGCTAAAGGTTATTTAGCCTTCGTATACCTTGGTTCTACGCAGATAAGGATGATAGGTCGGTTCCAAAATCAGACGCTGCTCCGGTGTTAATCGATCCAGCAGCTCTGGAGTACGGTCATATTTACGCCACGCAATCATAAGAGGTGAATATTTGTATAGAAACGATCTTCGCTCCTGAGTTCCCTGCCACGGGAATGTACCATGCGTGAGCGCCTCGGTGAAGATTAAGAGACTGCCTGCTTTCTGGGGCACATGCACGGTCGGCCCGATTTCTTCGTAATGCCGGTATTCCTCCGGTAATGCAAAATTCGCTTTATGGCTGCCGCTGATGCAGCAGAAACCGCCGTCATCCGGACCGATATCGGATAGAGCGAAGGAGTATACTGTTAAGCCGCTGAATATGTTGCCATTCTGCACTTGATAAAACTGTCCAGGGTCAAATGGGTTGTTGCCGCCATGCAGCTGCAGCTGTTTATCCCCTTTACGATGGATGATCGCATACTCATGATCCAGACGGTAGTGCTGGCCGAACATCGCGTTCAAATAGGGCTTAGTATTCGGATGATCGATCAAATTGCGGAATCCCGGTTCATCCCACAGAAAGAAATCACGTATAGGCTCCCCTGCTGCCTGTTTCTCATCAATAGCCCTGTTCATTGCAGTCAATTCTTCTTGACTTAACACATCTTCCACCAAAAGATAACCTTGAACATCAAATAAATATTTCTCCTTCTCGTTCATGTGATTCCCTCCATCGGTTAAGTTTTTTATTAGAAAACCTCTATCGAGGACTTTCGAAGAAATAATAGGACACCGTAATATTACAGTTCTGCGTTTAAAGCTTGATTAAGGACTTGCAGCTGGCGAATGAATGGCTCCTCTATTAATCCCTGATGCGAAATCGGAACATCCCACGTCACAGTCCCTTCATGCTCATTAACATGTTTCGTATAACCAATGACGAACTCATCGGGCAGCTCCGGCTCTCCATACCCCCAATCCTTGCCTAGAAAACTAAGGATATGGTATTGAACCCCTTCGAGCCAACGTCCCTCACATACTGGGAACGACCTTATCACCTCTCCCCCGAGGTAATCCTCATGTTCCGTTCGATGAGAGATCACAGGTACGATTACGCCGGGATTGAAGGCAACGATGCTGTCGGGATTGCCTGCTTTTAAAGCTGCTGTAAAGCTTTGAAAGTTGGGTTCATCCGGGTGACGGTACATTTCATCGGCGAAATAGCAGCCGTCGATCCACCATCCGCTCACCTTATTCCCCCAACGTAAAGACCATTCCGTAATGACGGCCTCCCATTTCTTCTGGAATTCCGCCAATCGCTTGCCGGTCCGTTGTCGATTGTGCCGCATTCCGGAACCCGTGTATCCATTCTCCCATTCAAGCTTCTCTACTGCTACGGAATCACCGTTTGGAGCTCCGCTTGGCAAATAAACGAGCAGCTTAATCTGCTTGGGAGCTAATGCTTCATAAAGATCGCTAACCAGATCCCGTCTGGAGCATTTGCTCGGTTTCAGTCCCACGATGTCGTCATATACTGCATTAGGTGCGCAGTAATGTCCCGTATTTTGACCGAGAGTGAGATAGAAATACCGAGCTCCAACGCTTTCCAGCTGAGCAGCCAAGCCTTCCACATCGAATGCGTCTACGCGTTCGTTCCATTCCTCCGGCGTTAAATGGCATCCTTTCCGATCATGCGGCGGGGTTGGTAAATAATGACAGAATACTCCCCACTTAGCAGCCTTGAACCAATCTACGTTTCGCTTTGTCTCCATCGTTTTATCCTTCCTTTCATTACCTGCTCCATTTCGGATAATAACGAGTACTAAGTGTCCAATCCTTGTCGAAGCGCCTTCAGCTGCCGAATGAACGGTTCTTCGATGTAGCCCTGATGCGAGATCGGCACATCCCAAGTCACAACACCTTCGTTAAGATTCACGTGCTTCGTATAACCGATTACGAATTCATCAGGGAAGCGCGGGTTGCCAGCCCCCCAGGTCAAACCGAGATAACCTAATGTGTGATATTGGGCTCCATCCACCCAGCGGCTGTGCCGCATAGGAAATACTTTCGAGATTTCTCCAGCCGTATAATCGTCGAAGCTTGTGTGTGATTTCACAGGTACAACAACCCCCGGGTTAAAAGCGACAATGCTGTCTGGATTTCCTGACTTCAACGCAGCCGCGAAGCTTTGGAAGTTGGGCTCATCCGGATGACGGTACATTTCATCAGCGAAGTAGCATCCGTCGATCCACCATCCGCTGACCTTGTTCCCCCAACGCTCTGACCACTCTGTAATGACAGACTCCCACTTCCGCTGAAACGCAGCCAGCCGTTTCCCTTTACGTTTCTGGTCCAGCTTGCGCTGCGGCACAGCTAATCGGGTGCCCTGCTCCGTTGTGACGACGGTGAGGTGACTTGCTATGACATCCTTACGCGGTTTACCCCAATCCTCCTCATAGCCCCATTCCCATTCCAGCTTCTCCATCGCAACAGCGTCGGACGCGGGAGCACCGCTCGGAAGATATACAAGCAGCCTGATCCCTTTGTCAGTAAGCGCGTCTGCCAGATCACTGATGAGATCTCTGCGTGAGCATTTGCTCGGATGGATGCCAACGATGGAATCATAGGTAGCATTCGGCGAGCAGTAGTGCCCTGTATTTTGGCCGATCGTCATGAGGAAGTATCCTGCACCGACACTTTCCAGCTGGGAGACAAGCCCCTCCACATCGAAGCGATTTACGCGATCATTCCATTCCTCGCTTGTCATATGGCGCCCTTCCTGATTATTCGGCGGGGTCGGCAAATAGTGGCAGCAGACGCCCCATTTGGCATCCTTAAACCATTCCACCTGTTTTTTCGTCTCCATGCATTCATCCCTTCCTTTCACTCATGGATCGTTCTATTTTTTCTTCATTTTCTCGTATTCCTTTTGCGCTTCTTCCATGACCTTGGAACCGCCGGATTTATTCCATTCATCCACAAAATCATTAAACTGCGAGATTGGCCGTTTTCCGGTAATAAAATCGATAAAGTTTTTGATAGTCAGTTGATCCAGCCGGTCTTTATTTTCATAATAAATAGGCAGCTCTACCGGGCTCATCACATCATATTCCCCTTTAGCCACACTTTCAGCTTGCTTACGAATCGGCATTAATTTGCTCTTCGTCATATAGGGCGCTTGCAAATCGTAGTCGTTGAAGGAGGTTCCATATTGATCGCCGATACCGAATTTAATGCGTTCCTCTTCCTTATCATAAGGAGGGATATATTCGAAATCACCATCAGCGTTGATCTTATATGTCTTTCCCTTCTCTCCGTATACGAGCTTCTCATAAAATTCCGGGTTAAAGGACCGTTCCTCCCACAACTGAATATAGCGGATCATTTTGTCCGGATCTTTGCTCATATGTACTCCCAACTGGACACCTGAGCTTGGAATGGGATTACGCTGGGTAATACCGAGCTTTCCGGCAGGTCCTTTCGGTCCGGAGATCGTCGTCCATTTCGCGTTCGGATTTTTCTCCTTCGTCTTTTCGTAAAATAAGCCGGAGTTAAAAGCATCTCTCGGAATGAATTTATACCAGGCATCCTGAACCATGCCGATTTTCTCCGAAATGACTTTATCCTCTACGTTCTTCTGTTTGTTAAGAACAAACTCCGGATCGATTAGGTCCTCCTTATACCATTTATTCAAGAGGGTTAATGCTTCCTTAGCACCCGGCTCCACCTCTCCTCGGACAAGCTTGCCTCCCCGATCGACGAAGGCTCCGGGGTACAAGTCAAAGGCACCGAATATCGGTGAGAATAAATTCTCAATCGCTTCGCTTTTCACCGTCCAGCCGTACGTATCTTTCTTGCCATTCCCATCAGGATCGTCATTTCTGAATTTACGCAGCATGACTTCCAGATCATCGAGTGACTCAGGCGTCTTGGATAGGCCGACCTTGTCCAGCCAATCCTGACGGATTCCCAGCACCTGCCAAGTCGGTCCGAGACTCCAGACAATCGGCAAAGAATAATTTTTACCGTTCCTTCGCGTATAAATGAAAGGGTCGTTACCCAAATACTTTTTCAACCATGCCATATATTTCGGAGCATATTTTTCCAGCATTTCCTGAGGAACTTCGGCAACCGCTCCTTGATCTACCAGCTTGTTGTACGCTGTAAAAGGCAGATCCGCCCATGTATCCGGTATTTCTCCAGAAGCGATCTTGAGCAGGATCGCATCCTTTCGGGCATTAGCGTCGTTGGGAATCGGTAAAATATCGATATCCACATTGAACTTCTCTTTGATCTGATTATTGGCATACCCGTTCGCCGTCACTTTGTCATAGTTAGCGCTCAAAAATGTCAGCTTCATTTTCTTATTGGTCGTACCTGCATCAGCTGAGGGGGCTGCTGGCTGACCTTCGGACGAGCTGCAGCCGATAAGCGATGTAAGCAAAATGGCAGAGCTTAGTGAGGCGGCAATACTTTTCTTTTTCATACAGATGCCTCCTTATGAACTAACCTTTTAATGCACCGATCATGATGCCTTTGACAAAATATTTCTGAACGAACGGATAAACGAGCAGCATCGGAATGATAGACATCATAATCATGGTCGCCTGAAGCTGTCTGCCCGAGAAAGCACCTGACTGATCCGTTCGATACAGCATCGCATTCAATTCATCCATGTTGTTATCGACTATAATTTTGCGGAGTACTACCTGCAGCACCTGCTTGTTCGGATCTGATATGTAGATCAGACTGTCGAACCAGGCATTCCAGTGACCTACTGCCACCCACAAAGCGACAGTAGCCAATACCGGCTTGGATAACGGAAGGACGATTTTCCAGAAGATCAGGAAATAACCGGCCCCGTCCACCTTTGCAGATTCCTCCAACCCCTCAGGTATCGATTTAAAAAAATTCCGCATAATGAGCACATTGAACGCGCTGATGACACCGGGTAGAATGAGGGCCCACATCGAGTTGTACAGACCAAGCTTTTTGATCAAAATATAATTAGGTATTAAGCCGCCCTTGAACAGCATGGTGAATATAATAAACGCTGTAAGCAGTGAGTTGAACGGCAGCCCCTTCTTAGATAGAGGATAGGCGAACATAGAGGTTAGTATGAGACTGAGCACGACCCCGACTATGGCGCGTATTCCAGAATTGGCAAACCCGGTCCAGAGCGACTGATATTTCATTGCCATCACATAGCTATCAAAGGTTACGCGTGATGGCCATAGCTGAACGCCTGTTGAGAAGGCTAAGCTGCCTGGGCTTAAGGAAATGACCACCTGATTCCAGAAAGGAAACAGCGTAATGACCATCATCAGCAGGATGATCACATACAGAAATACATCGAACAGCTTCTCGTTTACCGATCTTCTCGTTTGCTGACTGCTCACCATAGCGTATGCTCCCTCCCCCCCATCATGCGGACAATCTTGTTTACCGTAACAATGAGGATTAAAGCAACAACCGACTTGAATAGGCCTACTGCGGTTGAGTAGCTGTAATTGGCATCGATCAAGCCTTTCCGATATACATAGGTGTCTATGATGTCCGACACTTCGTATACCTTTGCGCTGTACATATTAAAAATCTGATCAAAGCCAGCATCCAACACATGAGCCATGCGTAGTATCAGCAGAATACAGATTGTGGGAAGCAGCATCGGGAATGTAATATGTACAATCCGCTGCATTCGGCTAGCCCCATCGATTACAGCAGCATCGTACAGCTCCTGTGAAATTCCAGCAATCGCTGCAAAATAGATGATTGATTCCCAACCAAAGCTTTGGAATATATCCGTTATGACTAGAATGCTCCGAAAATATCTCTCGTCGGCCAAGAACAGAATCGGCTGGTTGCTCAGCAGCTTCAGAAAGCTATTAACGATCCCGTCAAGGGAGAAAATGCTGATGAAGATACCGGAAAGCACGACCCATGAGATGAAGTGCGGAAGATAAGATACAGTCTGTGCGACCTTCTTGAAATGCACGTGGCGGATTTCATTGAGCAGCAAGGCGAACAGAATCGGTACTGGGAACCCAAAGAGCAATTTATAGAAGCTGATAAGCAGTGAATTTTTGAGTACGATGTAGAAGTAAGGATCGGAGAAAGCTTTATTGAAATGCTTCATCCCGACCCAAGGGCTTGCACTGATGCCTCCAAGAATTTTGAAATCCTTAAATGCGATCACAGCACCGAACATCGGGATATAGTGAAAAATGATAAAATAAAGCAGACCGGGTACCAGCATGAGCAGCAACGCTTTATGAGCTTTTATTTGCTTAATGCGGTAAGACCGAAGCTTGACGACTTCACGGACGGGCTCGCCGAGTTGCACTGCGCTTTTCATCGGACACCTCCTTGGGCGGGAAAAATAGGGTTAAGTAGGCCTCCCTTCATGTTTGTTCGCGCTTACATTTCATGTTTTAACTATACACAATAACTATGCGAATTAAATTATCAGATTTTTTAGAAAAGCATCATAATTTTATGCTCTTATCTTCTTGAGGCAAAAGGATACGCATCCGAGTTCCTTCTCCTTCGACACTCTCTGCTGTAACCCCGTACCGTTCACCGAAAGAGAGTCGAATCCGGTCATGAACGTTTTTCAGACCATAGCCTTTAGCCATACTGCCGAACAATGAATCGATAAGCTCCCTGTTCATACCCGGACCATTATCCTCTACTGTAAACTCAATGGCATCTTCCTTTAGCACTCCTGTAACCGTTAGCCGTCCTCTCCCTTCCAGCTTCTGATCAATCCCGTGCTCAATCGCATTCTCAACGATAGGCTGAAGAATAAAATTCAACGTGTGGCAGCGATACAGACTTTCATCGATCCTGTACTCCACATCAAAGCTGTTATCGTGCATAATAAGCTGGATCTCCAAGTACGCTATCATATTTTCCAACTCACTCCGAACAGAAGTTACCGATTCTCCCTTATTCAATGCCGTTCGATAAAACTTGGACAACGTCGTCACGATATGGCTAATATCCGTCGCACCAAGATGAAGCGCCTTCCAATTAATAATCGATAAACTGTTGTACAAAAAATGGGGATTGATCTGCGTCTGCAATACCTTCAACTCGGCCTCCTTTTGCAGTAAGCGGTTGTGGTATACCTCGTTAATTAACTCCTTGATTTTGCGAAGCATATCGCTGAAACGGACAGCCAGCTCTCCAATCTCATCCTTGGTGCCTTTTGGAATGACGATGTCCCAATTGCCGTCGCCAACTGACTTCATGGTGCGGTTCAGAATGAGAATTTGCTTCAACAATGTATTGGAAAAGAGACCCATCAGAATCATTAAGACGAAAAGGCACAGCATAATAATGACGATCGTTGCCCCGACGATTTGTATGAGTCCTGGAGACATTTGAGCTACCGGTGCATAAAAGTAAAGCGTCCAATTGGGCTGTTCCATCATGCTCTTGATAACAAAATGGTCTATTCCGTTCAAAGAGGCAATCCCCTCCGGAACACCGGCTGCACCCGCTTTCTCCAGGTTTAATTGGGCACCGGAATCGGTTGTTTTGGAATAAATGACACGACTGTTGGAATCGGTTATGACGATTCCGTACTCTCCTAAATCAGGAGGATTAATATCCTGAAAAATATCGGTATAACGAAATTTCATGGTAAGCAGCACATATTTGCCGTTCGTGAAAAAATTGGGGAATTTTCGGGTTAGTAATAGATCCCCCTGTTCGTAGTACCATCCAGTGGAATTTGTATTGTTGTTGGAGCTTTTATACCATAATGTATCCTTTACCCTATCAGCGGATTGGATATAGTCTCCATATTCCGGAAGATCATTTTGTGAATATACGGTCAGTTGGGATATTTCCTTATCGATAGATAAAATCATCTTGAAGAACGGGTCCAGATCGTGCCTTAAATCATACGCCAAATTGTCAAGGTCCTCATACTGATTTGCGAATATACGCTGAATACCTGAATTAAAAACAATCAGATTCGTTAAGTTGTTGTATTTCCCGATTTTATAATTAAATTTATCCGCTAGTACTCCTGCCGTATCCTTCATCCCCTGCATAGCCTGTCTTTGGAGGAATTGATTGGATTGGTGATATGAATAAATGCCCAGAGCCAGAATCGGAATGATCGCGAGAACGATATAGGTAAACAACAATTTTTGCTTAAGCCGCAGATTCAGGAAATAATGCATAAAGCGTTTCATGGACTCTCCTCCCTATATTGGGCCGGAGAGACACCTACGTAGTTTTTAAACAGTGCTCCAAAGTAAGATAAATTCGTGTAGCCCACTTCATGACCGATATCCACTATCTTCATATTGGTGCTGCTCAAATAATGCTTCGCCTTCTCCATACGGTATTGCGTAACATATTTCACAAGGCTAAGTCCGGTCTCTTTCTTGAATAAATAGCTTAAATAGCTGGGGGATAAATACACTCTCTCGGCAATTTGTTCTAGGTGGATATCGGTCTGATATTCGGTATGAATGATTTCCAGTACATGAGTAATATTTTTGCGTCCCGGTTTCATCCCCATATCGTCATGAATGACCCCTCCAATACTTTCTTCCAAAAAACGCAGCATTAATCCCTTCAGCTCGGTTAGGTTATGACAATGGTAAATGTCTTGAGCTGCTTCCTGAACAGACTTTTTGACATAGCCTCGCAGATAGATCACCATATACTTTACCAGCAGCATGCATAGGTGTTTTACATAAATCGTTGAGAACGAAGTACTGTTCTCCAAATTAAGAAATAAGCGTCCCAACTCCTCACGGCCGAGTTGAAGATCCTTCTGTTCCAGCGCCGCTTGAACCCGCTCCACCAATGCATCGACCGAATCGGTCGGGCCGTTATGGCTCCACTCTGATGATTCCGTAAACAAAATAAATGGCGCTTCTGAGAAAAATCTCGTTTCAAGAAGCTTCTCCATCTTACTCCACTCCGAATAAAAGCTCTCCTCCGAATACAGGCCGCAGCTGAACACAATAAAGAAATCAGACTGGAACCATTTGTGCATTACAGCCTGTAGCCGTCTGCCTATAAGGTCAAGTTCCTCATGGCATGTCCCCTCGCAAAGGCGGTCTTGAAATAGCAGCAGACTTTGAAATTCATTCAAATTTATATAATCGAAGGGCTGCTTCAGCACTTCTCTTAGTATTTGCTCTATATCCTGCGAACAGGTATCAAAAAACTTCAGTCTGCTCTCCATCACCATCATCCGCTTATAAGGGAACACATTCCAGCAGCGGCTGCGGCTCATACTGGGCTTTCTTCCGTGGAGCAACTCCAGAAGCTGCTGTCTTCTGCGCTCTTCACAACGTTGAGCACCTTCTTGCATTGCATTCAGAAATTCTGCTATTTCTACTGGTTTTAGGATATAATTTGCCGCTTGCAGCTGAAGCGCCTGCTTAGCGTAATGGAATTCCCCATATGCAGACAAAAATAAAATCTGCAGCGACGGATCTAGCTTTCTCGCTTCAGCCGCGAGCTGCATGCCGTCCATAAATGGCATCTTAATATCCGTCAACAGAAGATCAACCGGGTTCATTTGTAAATATTGAAGCGCTTTCAAACCATTCTCAGCTTCAGCCATTTGAAACGGAAGCTTATATTGCCGTATTAACAGCTTGATCCCTTCTCGCTCAATCTTCTCATCGTCCACAATAAGAATATTGTACATAATGACCTCCCGGAAAATGAAGAGTTACACTGACTTCATTATATTTAGTTTATGTGTCGTTGTCTGTAAAATCATGCCATTATCGAAATTCTTATTGAACCGATTTCCACTGGAGAGAGCTTGGCTTTGGTTCCTCTTGTTTATTTTCGCGACAAGTAAGCGGCATCACAGCCAAGACGAAGGACAGCCGGATTCTACCGTCTGTCCTTTTTGCGTTATCTTCTTGTATAATTCGACATAAACCTTTATTGAATTGATCGACTTAATCCAAAAGTCTCCAAACCATATAGAGAGCCGTTCCCCAGATGATAACCGCAGATGCCTTGTTCAACCGTCTCATCCAATCGCCGGATTTGTCCATCTTTTTCATTAGACTTCCTGCTGCGCATAACCCTATGAACCATAGCCACGATACCAAAATAACAGATAAAGTAAATGTGGCTCTATTTGCTCCTGAATACTGCAGCGAATTCATCCCGATCACGACGATCGTATCCATAATGGCATGCGGATTCAGTAAAGACACGGAAGCCGCGAACAGCACTTGCTTACGCAGCCCATAATTAGATTCTGCAGCAGACAAACTATTGGACTGATCGCTTTTCCATGTCTGCCACCCCATATAGATTAGAAATACTATGCCAACACTTAGCAAAATCATTTTGAGCCAACCAAATGTAAAAACAGCTGCGGACACTCCTAATACCGCGAGGATGACCAGCAAATTATCGCATAACGCGGCTGTAATTACTGAAGGCATGGCACGGATCAGGCGCCGTTGGTTCGCTCCCTGGTTGAAAATAAACAAATTTTGTACACCTAAAGGCAGGATCAGCCCCCCAGCCAATATAAACCCGTGAATCATTGCTTCAATCATCGTATATCCTCCAGTTAAACTTGATGCGCTTATCGGTCTATTGTAGAACAAGAGGTGGTCCTTGACTCCATCCATTTGGATGGATAACAAACCAACCAAATCGTATAATAAGAGATAATTAAAAATAACCGGAGGAACAGTAATGACTTCGCAAGTAGAATGGCAGCCGGACCGTAAATCTGATCTCCCGCTCCATTATCAGATCAGCCTGCACATCAAAAACAAAATCATTCGCGGCGAGTGGCCAGCGGGAACGAAAATTCCGTCACAGCGGCGGCTTTCGAAAGATTTTGGTGTGAATCGAAGTACGATCGTGGTAGCTCTCGACGAATTGACTGCAGATGGCTACTTGAAGGGCAATCGTGGGGGCGGTACCACCGTGGCAAATTTCACTGAACATGACCAGAACTCTGCTCCCCCACCCGACTGGACCTCTTATGTGAAATCAGGCATTCAATCCTCAAATATTTCAACCGTCCAGGAAATCAATCAAGCCGAGTTTCGCTCGGATATCATCCGACTTGGGACAGGGGAATTAGCTCCCGACCTGCTGCCGCATCAAGAAATGAGAACCGTGCTTCAAAAATTGTCTAATGAAACAACAATGACACTTGGCTACGAGGAGCCCAAAGGCAGCGCAAGACTAAGGCAGCTCATTGCACAACACGTGGAGAATTACGGTATTCATGCCGCTCCCTCTTCCATCTTGATCGTGTCCGGCGCCCTTCAGGCTCTTCATCTCATTTCTATAGGACTGCTGTATAGAGGATCAACGATCCTGCTGGAAAAACCATCTTATCTTTACTCCATCCCTATATTCCAATCTGCGGGAATGAAGCTTACCGGCATTCCGATGGATAATCAAGGGATTCGAGCAGACCTTGTTCCTAAGTACAAGAAGCAGTACAACGGCGCGCTCCTGTATACCATTCCTACCTTTCATAATCCGACGGGAATAGTCATGTCCCGGAATCGACGGGAACAGCTGCTGCAGGTTTGCATCAAGGAAGGTCTGCCTTTGATTGAGGATGATGTATATAGGGAGTTATGGATTGATGCCCCGCCCCCTCAGCCTTTAAAAGCAGCAGACTCAGGGGGTAATGTTTTATATGTGGGCAGCTTTTCGAAGACCGTCAGTCCGGGACTTCGAATCGGGTGGGTCATCGGCCCCGAGCCAGTTATGGACCGGTTGGCAGACATTAAAATGCAAACGGATTACGGGGCGAGCTCCCTCTCTCAAGCTGCTGCCGCTCAATGGCTTGCAAGCGGCTTATACCAGCAGCATATTCTATCGTTGAGACAACAGCTGCTTGTCCGCAGAGCGATTGCAATTACGGCTTTGGAGAAGCATTTGGGGGATTTTGCGCATTGGGAAATACCTAATGGAGGGTTTTATGTATGGCTTTGCTTATCTAAGATTCTGCCATTAAAGGCATTGTTTGCAGCAGCCCTGAAAGAGGGGATTTTGCTCAACCCAGGTCATCTGTACGATGGGGAAAACAGCCGCCATCTTCGTATATCTTACGCATATGCTTCCTTGGACGATTTGGAAACAGGCATCTTCAAATTGTCCGTTATTGTAAAGCAAATGCTGAAAGCTTCCGATTCTGGTTCTTCAATAACTTGAAGCCCATACCAGCAAACACAAAAAAAGGAGTGGTTCCCCACTCCCATAGAATCGTAAAACCCATGAAGCTTCAGATGTGTACGTGGTACTCTGATGGGGATTCTAACTACCAAAGTTCTTGGCAAATCCGCACCCATTAGTGCTAAAATGGATAAGAAGTTAGGAAGCTTAACTTACCGACTTACAGTTAAAAAAGATACGATAAGATGAACCTTCATCCCAGAGTTAATGATAAGGAGACCAAAGTCAATGGATAACCAAAGCATGATCAGAACCTTGGACAAAGTAAGATCCATGAGCCCTTTAGTACACAATATTACGAATGTCGTCGTTACCCAGTTTACAGCGAACGGCCTATTGGCATTGGGTGCATCCCCCGTGATGGCTTATGCCAAAGAAGAAGTGGCTGACATGGCACGCATCGCAGGCGCTCTGGTGTTGAATATCGGAACCTTGGATGAAACCGTGGTTGAATCTATGCTGATTGCGGGCCGTTCCGCGAACGAGCATCAGGTTCCCGTCATCTTCGACCCTGTTGGTGCAGGAGCCACTCCTTATCGCACGGAAACCTCCCGCCGCATTATGAAGGAGCTTCAAGTATCCATCCTGCGAGGTAATGCAGCAGAGATAGCCAATGTCATAGGCGAGTCCTGGTCCATTAAAGGTGTCGATAGCGCAGGAGATTTGACCGAAGATATTGGCTTGCTTACGAAGCGTGCGGCACAAGCTCTCGGTTGTGTGGTTGTCGTGACTGGAGAAGATGATTATGTCAGCAACGGAACGGATACCTATAAGATCAGCGGCGGAACTCCTTTGCTGACTCGCGTAACAGGAACGGGCTGCTTGTTAACTTCAATCATCGGCGCATTTTCTGCCGTAGAAAAAGATCTCATGCTTGCAGCTGTCTCCGCATTGTCCTTCTATAGCGCAGCAGCGGACACCGCCATTCTTGCCTCTTCACCGGACAAGCCAGGTTCGTTCCAAACGGAATTATTGAATCAGCTGTCCCAAATGAACGGGACCGTCTGGAGCAAGTATATGTCGGTTAGTAAAATCACCGATTAGTCTTTAACCAAGACTGCACACACTACTTGTTTATTTCCTCCAAAGGAGTATGGTGGCCATAATAGGTGGTTTCTCTTTGAACCGGGGCTGTCCATTTCACTGCATTGGAAATCACACGATGAATCTCTTTGTTATGGTAGGTAGGGTAGGTTTCATGGCCCGGACGGAAATAAAAGATTCGGCCTTGACCGCGGCGGTACGTGCAGCCGCTGCGGAATACTTCTCCTCCCGCAAACCAGCTCACAAAGATTAATTCGTCCGGAACAGGGATATCAAAATGCTCCCCGTACATTTCTTCCTCAGGCAAGTCGATGTAAGGGCCTATGCCCTCTACTATAGGGTGAGAAGGATCAACAACCCACAAGCGTTCTTTCTCGTCTGCTTCTCTCCATAAAAGATCGCATGATGTCCCCATCAGTCTTCGGAACAGCTTGGAATGATGCCCGGAATGCAGCACGATTAATCCCATTCCTTTATGTATCCGTTCACAAATACGGTCAATAACGGCATCCTGAAACCCTTTATGATCAACGTGTCCCCAATATATGAGTACATCCGTATCCTCCAGTTTCTCCTGCGTTAACCCATGCTCAGGCTCATCAAAGGTTGCAAATTGAATATGTAAGCCATCCTGCTTAATTCCTTGTGCAATCGCTCCATGGATTCCTTCAGGGTATATGGCTGCGACTTCCGGCTTGCGCTGCTCTTGAATAAATTCATTAAAAATCGTTATTTTGATCATTTATCCTTCAGCTCCTTTGATATGGATATTACACTGCCTTTACAGTGATAACCGTCTCGCAACACCGTCTTCCGCCGAATCCAGAATAGCCTGCAGCACCTGCTGATTGCGGTAACCATCCATAAATGATGGAAATATTGAAGATTTGGAATCAGTCAAGGAATCTACAAAGTCTTGCAGCATCAGCCTCATTGGCTTGCCATCCAAATAAATGACTTTTTCGGTAAGCTCCCGTTCGTCCCCTTCTCTTAGCGTCAAGTGAACCTCATTCGGGTTCTCAACCGATACCCTGACAGTACCCAGATCCCCGAATAAGGTAACTTGAAATTGATTCCCCGCACCAATCGCATTTTTATGCGTATAGAAGGTTGCCATCACTCCGTCATCCAACACACCTTGGAATCCGGCAAAGTCATCCACATCTACTTTCACCGGTTCCCCAGTTCGCAAATCGATTCGGGTGTCTATAAATGTGCTCAGCATTCCGGCAACTTGGGTAAACTCCCCTACAAAAAAACGGGCTGAATCGATCATATGAGAGCCAATGTCGGCCAAAATACCAGACCCTGCCACCTCTTTGCTAAACCGCCATGTGTACTCTTTGTTGAACATGGGTGCGTTTTCCTCTTGCAGATAATGAGCAGCCAAATGTCGTATCCGCCCCAATGTCTTTTGCTCCAACAGCTGCTTTACATATTGAAAGCAAGGTCTGTATCGGTAGGAGAAACCAATCATGCAAGGAATCGGATTACTTTCATACAAGCTTATTAACTCATTCGCCTCTTCCATAGTTCTTGTGAAGGGCTTCTCAGCAAAAATTGGCTTATGGCAATGAATCGCATGTTTTAAAATAGCCGCATGGAATTTATTTGATACTCCTGCTATAACAAAATCGATCTCATTGTCCTCGATAATTTGTTTGAAATCGGTATATCTTTTTGCCGCAGGCAAATTCAATCGGTTTCCCGTTTGTTCCACAGCCTGAGCGTTAATGTCACAAACTGCGGCCACTCGGGTATACGGAATTTTAGCTAGATGACTCATGTGATAGTCGCCAATGCTTCCTAGTCCGATGATGCCCACATTCCAAACTTTCTGGCTCATAGGTTCAATCCTCCTAAACATCAAATAGAATGAGGTGGTACAAGTTCAGTACATGAATTTCGTTCGACGATTTTGCTTTCAACGATTATTTTTTCCGGAAAATCACCCTGAAGCACTCCCAGCTTGTGCATTAATAATCGAACCGACTGCGCCCCCAGTTCTGAAGGCTGAAGATCCATACTGGTCAAGGATGGATTCGATTGAACCATCATAGATAAATCTCCGCAGATGACAAATATCGATACGTCCTCCGGTACCCGCAAATCCAGATCCTTAATAGCGTTCATCACGCTAAAGGCAGTTCGGTCGTCATCGGCAATGATAGCCGTCACCTTTTTGTTGAGCTTGCCCAGTATTTGAATCGTCTCATCATAGCCATAGTCCATGTACTCTGTTGAGAGGATGGCCGGCTTGTGTTGAATCATATGTTCTTCCACTTGAATATGATGATCCTCCATAGCTCGAATAAAGCCCTCATTTCTATCGATAGCTACCGTCATAAGCTCGTTGGCATTTAAAAACATCATATTCTGATGCCCTTTATCTATCAGATATTTACATATATTGTAAATTATTGTTTGATTATCATTATCCACGCTAGGTGAGCTATCAATGTTCTCATTCATTACTCTACCTACGGTAACGAAAGGGATGTTTTCCATATGCATCAGATTGATGCGTTCGTCCTCCGTAGTAGGGCTCATCACAACCGCCCCATCAATCGGATAGCTCGATAAGAAAGGTGTCCTCACCTTTTGGGCAGGAATCATATCCAGCAAAACCCGGTACCCGTAATAGGACGCCTCCAGGATCACTCCATTAATGAACTGATTATGAAAAGCGCTAAAAAAGAAATTGCCATGCGGGATCGTCAATCCGATAGCCATGGTTTTCTTCGTGACCAAGCTTCGCGCAATATGATTCGGAACATAATTGAGCTGCCTTGAAACACTGAGCACTCTTTCTGTCACTTCTTTACTTGTACGTCTTTTTTGGCTAAACACATTTGATACGGTACCCTTTGAAACTTTTGCCAGCCTTGCAACATCGTCGATTTTTGCCATTTGAACCCTTACATCCTCTCGGTAATTCGTTATGCTAATTGCTGATTCAGCTTTTCCACCAATTCAATTAATTCTGTCGGTTTGTTAATGATGTAATCCGGTTTTTCGCTATCGTCAGCATGCTGCTTAGGATATCGGGGAGTCCAGCTTAGGAAGACACTCGTGATTCCCATTTGATTAGCTCCCTTGATATCCCTGCTCAAATTATTGCCTACCATAATAATCCGGGAGCAATCCTGCTCGCTCAGATCTAATGCCCCAATTGCCGCTTTGAACATTCTTGGGCTTGGCTTGAATGCTTTAACAGTCTCCGAATAGACCATCGTTTCGAAATAATCATACAGGCCGTTTTGGGTCAAAATATTTTTGAACGATTGGGCATAACCATCAGCGACAATGGCTAATGTATAGCCTCTTTCGGCAAGTGTCTTCACCATGATGTCCGCACCGGGGATGATGTCGGCCTGAATCACAATATCGTGCTCATCGCGAATTTCCGTTCCTTCATCAATAATCGTATCGCCGCAATCTAGAAATATAATTAATTTCTTTGGTTCTAAGGCGTTCTCTTGGCTATGACTCATTGGTTACACCTCTCAATTTCAATTCATTAGCATAGTGGCATGCGACGAAATGCTCGTCATGAATAGGCTGCAGCTCAGGCTCCTGTTGAACGCACTTATCTGTTTTGTAGGCGCACCTCGGGTGAAAATGGCATCCGCTTGGCGGATTTGCAGGGTTAGGTACCTCCCCTTCCAGAATGATCCGATCTTTCTTCAGATGAGGATCGGGCTCGGGTACAGCTGATAGCAGCGCTTCTGTATATGGATGCTTTGGATGCTCAAACAGCGATTCTACCGTTGCCAGCTCTACAATTTTACCGAGATGCATCACCGCTACCCTATCCGAAATATTTTGGACAATTGATAAGTCATGGGAAATAAAAATATAAGTAATTTGCAGTTGCTGCTGCAGATCCTTAAGCAGATTGATGATCTGCGCCTTAATCGATACATCCAGAGCTGACACTGCTTCGTCGCATACGATAAGCCGAGGCCGGGAAATTAATGAACGCGCAATGGCGATGCGCTGTCTTTGACCTCCGGAAAACGCATGCGGATACCTTTTTAGATAGCTGACATTCAACCCGGTCTTTTGGGCAATTTCCGTCACCTTCTCATCCACTTCGGACTTGGACAGCTTAAAGTTGGCCAGCAGCGGCTCGGAGATAATGTCATAGACGCTCATTCTTGGGCTTAGTGAAGAATATGGATCCTGGAAGATCATTTGAATATCTTTTCTTAAGCTTTTGAACTCCTTGCCCTTCAAGGTTAGAAAGTCGACCTGCTCCCCACGATCCGTGTTATAAAGCACTTGCCCGGAGCTGGCATTCACTCCTCTTACAATACAGCGGCCTAATGTTGTTTTACCGCAGCCTGACTCTCCGACAATGCTTAACGTTTCGCCTTCATACAACTTGAAGGAAACATTGCTTAGCACGCGGATAGAGGAAGGTTTACGGAAGAACGTTTTATCGGATTTCACTTGAAAATCTTTATTCAAATTAACTACATCCAGTAGCAGCTTGGACACGCTTATTTCCCCCCTCCCTTATCCGTATACAGAAAGCATCTCACCATATGATTGTCGCCTACTTGGGTTTTCGGTACAGCTTGCATATTGCACACACCGTCAATCCTATCCTTACAGCGGTCGTAAAAGCCGCACATCGGCGGCATGTTAATAGCAATAGGAACGGTCCCTTCGATGGATTCCAGCCGTTTATGCTTATTTCCGCCTAATTTGGGCATCGAATTAAGCAGTCCTTTTGTGTACGGATGCTTAGGATTGTAGAAAATTTCATCCACCGTCGATTGCTCGACAATTTTGCCCAAATACATGACAGCCACTTCATCGCACATTTCCGCAATAATGCCTAGATCATGAGTTACGAGCAGAATGGCCATACCGAATTCCTTTTGCAAGCTCTTCATCAATTCCAGCACCTGAGCTTGAATCGTTACGTCAAGAGCAGTGGTCGGCTCATCGGCAATGAGCAGCTCCGGGTTACAGGACAAGGCCATAGAAATCATCGCCCTCTGGCGCATACCTCCGGAAAATTCATGTGGATACTGATCGAACCGTTTTTCCTGATCGGAGATCCCGACCTTGCTCAGCATTTCGAGCGCTATTTGCTTTGCTTCTTTCTTGTCCTTCGTGCGATGGGTCAGGATGGCTTCCATAATCTGATTGCCGATGGTATACATAGGTGAAAAGGCGGTCATTGGCTCCTGGAAAATCATCGCGATTTTACGGCCCCGGATCGAACGAATTTGCTTACTTCGCGGGTTTAATGATAATAAATTGACAGGCTGTGTAGACTTCTCCGAGGCAGAATGATACACAATTTGACCTGATGTTTCGCATTCTTTGGGATTAATGCTGATTATCGCCCGACTGGTCAAGCTTTTGCCGCATCCTGACTCGCCAACAAGTCCTAAAGTCTTCCCTTTCTTGATTTCAAAATCTACTCCGTCTACTGCCTTCATTTCACCATTATCCATTTGAATTCGTATCTTCAAATCCTGAACCGTAAGAAGCGATTCCTCCATGCGGGAAGCTTGAGATGTCATCCTATCCCCTCGCTTTATACTGGATATTTCCTTATCTTTTGTAAGGATCTGCTGCATCGCGCAGTCCATCACCCAAAAAATTAAATGTTAAGACCGTGATAATAACAAAACCTAAAGGAATCAGCTTCCATGGATACAAAGCCACGTTATCGATTTGCTGGGCTTCCTGAAGCAGTACTCCCCAGCTTGTAGCCGGTGAACGAATGCCTAGGCCAAGGAAGCTCATCGCTGTCTCACCAAGGATCATCCCCGGAATGGCCAGTGTGGTCGCTACAACCAGGTAACTGATGAAGCCGGGTAGAAGATGCTTAACAATAATTTTCGTATCGCTGACACCTGCTATTTTGGCGGCCAATACGTATTCTTCATTTTTTAGTGAAATAAATTTTCCACGCGCCACACGGGCCAAATCCGTCCATCCGATAAAAGCGAAAATGATAACAATATAAAGATACATGGTGACTACCGGAATACGTGGGGGTATAGCAGCCGAGAGAGCCATCCATAAGGGAAGCGTCGGAAACGAACGAATAATTTCAATCACCCGTTGGATAACCGAATCAAGCCACCCGCCGAAGTACCCGGAGATGCCCCCAATGATTAACCCCAAGACAAAGCTTATTGCTACCCCGATCAGCGGGATACTAAGCGAAATTTGACTTCCCAGCACTATTCGCGAAAATAAATCTCTGCCCATCCCGTCCGTACCGAAGATAAAGAGCCGTCCCGGTTGATCCACACCAAACAAATGCGTCTTGGTCGGAATGAAGCCTAAGAATTGATAGCTCTCTCCCTCAACAAGGAAGCGGACCGAATACTTGATTTTATCATCCTGCACGAACGTTTTGCGGAAAGTGACCGGATCTCTCCCTGACTTCAATTCATGGACAAAGGGTCTGAAGTGAAACTTACCGTCTGCATCGATAAATTTGATTTTCATTGGAGGAGCATTCACATATTTGCTGTCATAGCTTTGCAAACCATAAGGGGCTATGAACTGCGCAAAAATGGCAGCCAAATAAAACAGCGATAACACGATTAGACTGACGCGGGCAAGCTTATGCTTTTTCAATCTTTGATACATTAGCCGCCATTGGGAGCTGTAGTAAACATCATCATTTTTGGCAGACTTCCTGCTGATAAGCGGCGGCTTTCTGAATATCGTTATTGTTTTCATCAATCACATCCCCCTGAACTCGGTACGAATTTTGGGGTCAAGCCATGCCAGCAAAATATCCGAAATCAAGGTTCCCACCACGGTTAACACTGCCATAAATAACAACCATGTCCCCGCCAGATACATGTCTTGAGCCAGCAAAGCGTTATACATAACGGGGCCTTGAATCGGTAGATTCAGAACAATGGCGGTAACCGTCGATCCCGTAAAAATTGAGGTTAGCGACCAGCCGATGGTGCTTATAATTGGATTCATGGCCGCCCTTGTCGGATATTTTAGTAAAATTCGAGTTTCCGACAAGCCTTTGGAACGAGCCGTGATCACATTCGGTTTGTTCAATTCATCGAGCATCTGGCTTCTCATGACACGAATCAGCTCCGCTGTGTTAGCTAACCCAATAACAACAACAGGTATAATCATATGCTTCAACAGGTCGAGCACCTTGCCTAAGGACCATGCCGCATTGACATATTCGCTTGAAAACAGGCCCAGCAGTGGATCGCCGAAATATTCATAGGAGAGGTACATTAAAATTATGGCCATTAAAAAGTGAGGGGTCGCCATACCGAGAAAGCCTAGAGCTGAAAATACATAATCGCCGGCCGAATATTGCTTAACCGCACAGTAGATTCCGATTGGAATCGCGACTAAATAGGTAAACGCCATCGTTACAAGCGAAACGATTAACGTCAATGCCATGTATTGCTCGATAACAGCAAGAACAGGCTTGTTATAGTTAAAGGAATAGCCGAAATCAAAGTGAAAAATGATATTTTTCATCCATAACAGATACTGTACAAACCAGGGTTGATCCAGCTTTAAGTTGGCACGCATTTCATCCATATCTTGCTGTGACATGACGTCGCCTGCAATAGACATTTTAGAAGCGTAATTAGATACATAGTCGCCGGGCGGAAGCTGGATGATATAGAACACGATGATCGAAATAAATATTACGACCGGGATGACTAATACAATCCTTCTTAAAATATAAGGGAGCATCTTCTATCCTATCCTCTCCGCTTTTTTCGAAGCTGCCGGCTACGGTAACAACGGGGGAATACTGAACTTCCCCCGCTATTATCATAAGGATTTCATCCACTACTTGATGAAAAATTGCGACGGATGCCCATGGCCTATACTGCGGAATTCATCGCAATAAATCAGATCCTTCGGTACGTTATGCATTTTATTTGAAGCCACAATCAGCTTAGGGGTTGGTCCAGCATATCCGATAACCCATTGGTTCTTCTGATGGAGCTTAATGATCTCATTGCTCCATTTATTGATCTCTTCTTTCGATGAGGATGCTTTGACTTTATTCCAGTAATCGAGAATCAGGGCTACATCGCCTTCGGGCTTAACCCCTTCTTTTCCATTGGATTGGCTATACAACCCGTAATGGCCGTACCAAGGGGTCAATACTCTAAGAGGCACGAGCGTATCCGGTCTGAAGGAAACGTTCACTACTGAAATATTTTCGGTCGTAGCCGGGATTTTATTGGAATACTTTAACTCTTGATGTGTGCCTTGATCCACCACTTTGATATCTACTTTAATCCCAACGGATTCGTAATATTTTTTAACTAGCTCCAGGAAGGATGCCGTGCTCGTATTCGGTTCAATGATCGTAATAGTTAGATCTGAGCCGTCTGCATTCAATCGGAAATTATTTTTATCGCGTTTTGTCAAACCTAATTCATCCAACATTTGATTTGCTTTTTTGGGATCAAACGTACTCCACTGCTCAGCCCAGCCCTTCTGATAGCCGACCAGTCCTTCTGGAACCGATGCTTGCTGCGGCGCTCCAAGGCCGTTAGTTACAATCTCTGAAACCTCTTTGCGGTCTACAGCAATAGACAGCGCTTCTCTGAACTTAATGTTCTGGAATAGCTTGCGCAGATTAGGATCATCAATCGTTTGGTTCAATTCGATACCCGCACTGGACCAAGACGGGGTATTCCAAGGGATAACCCGGAAGTTTGCTTTCTTCTCATTCTCCTTTAATACGGTGAAGTCTTTAAAATCAAAATCCAGAAGATTAAAATCACCCGCCAAAGAACCGAGAATTCGCTGAGCCGGATCCTGTACCTTAGAAGCTACGATGCGGTCCATATAAGGCAGCTGGTTACCAGCCGCGTCCACTTTCCAATAGTAGGGATTACGTTCCATAATAAATTGATCGCTGTTCGGATCGTTCTTCGCTACCCAGGCTCTTAATGTCGGTATTTGCGGATAGATCCAGTAATAATAACCGGTCGCTACGAGGAACGATTTGGTATCCTCAAAGCCCCACTTTTTAGCAACCTCCAGTGCCTTATCGTTGCCAATAAATTCCGGCAGTATTGTCTTTTGGAAATGGGCCGGTGCAAAGAACCACTTGTTATCGATAGCAACCCTCTCCAGAAACTGCACGCTCGGATACTTATGAGTGACCTTGAACGTGTAATCGTCCACCTTGGTTACTTTGGCCAGTGCCTTATCTCCCGTTACCGGGTCGACGGAATAATAAGCATCATATATTTTTTTACCAAACGTCTCTTTGGTAAGCATATGCTCCCAGTAAAACAAAACATCGTCTGCTGTGAAAGGCATACCGTCCGACCATTTCATGCCTTTTCTTAAATAAATGGTAAATTCAGTTGAATCTTTATTGACGTCATAGCCTTTGGCTACGTTAGGCTCTACCGTACTTCCATCCTTATTAAAGCGAAAAAGCGGCTCTTCCGTAGGCTGGCCTACTGTCCAACGGTCATTAGGTCCTCCCCACGGCATTTTCCAATCGCCACCGTATACGCCTGTTTCCTCTAACACTTTTTCCACCATAATATCTTCTTTTGCCGGCATGCGTTCTGCGACTGCTTTCAAAGTACCCGAACCGACCAGCTTGCTAAGCATAGGTGCTTCTTTGAAGGCTTCTATTTTCTCTGGTGCAATAGGAGCAGGGGCTTTTGTTGGAGTTACCTCTAGGGTTGTCTTAGCGCTTGGATCACTTTCGCAGGCTGTTAAACCAACTGCAAAAATCAAAATCATACAAAGTAGAGACCAACTTCGTTTCAAGATAATCCCCTCCATGATCATAACTAGCACATCATCCTACCAAGCAAAACCTCATAAACAATAATGCACCCCTGTACTCCTCACCTCCTTTATCGTTAAACCGGTTTAATGCATGGAAGACCCCTTAGACTGAAAACGCTTTAATAAGATGAATATACAAATTAAACCGGTTTAATGCTACGCATAATACAGACCGACGAAACATTTTTTATGTAGTAAAGCAATGGATGTCATGGAAAATAAATTACGTGCCGCTCATTAAACCGGTTTAATACTTAATTGGTTTAATATTCCATGAAAGCGCTTAACCATATACTACATGGGATTTAGAGATAATGCAATATCCTTTTGAAAATGTTTTTATTCCTGCTAGAGGATTGGATTTAGGAGGAAAAAACAAATAAGCCTGCGATCTAGGCAGGCCCCGTTCTTACGCTCTTCTAACGCAACCATGCTAGCAAATTCTCGGAAGCAGCGTTCCCGCTAGCCTATCCAGTCTGCGTGTCGAGCCAAAGATAGTTCTCAGCTGAAGCCGTCCTTTGCCAGTCCCGGCTACACGGCCAATGACGGCAGCATTCGCTCCTTCCGGATGGCGGCGAAGCACATCCAGCAGCAGCCTCTCCTCCTCTTGACCGACTATAATGACAGTCTTGCCTTCATTCGCAAGATAGATGGGCTCAAAACCAAGCAGCTCGCAAGCTCCCAGCACATCCGGTCGAACTGGAATCCGCTCTTCATCCAATTCAATAGTAACATTGAAATTATCGCTAATCTCTACCAGTGAAGTTGCCAAGCCGCCACGTGTAGGATCTCGCATGATGCGAATCGTGGTTGCACAGGACAAGGCTTCCTCCAGCATTGCATTCAAAGAGGCACAGTCCGATGGGATATCCGCTCGTAGGCCTAACTCATTCCTTGCAGCAAGGATGGCCATGCCATGGTCTCCGATGTTCCCTGTTACAATTACACTATCGCCTTCGGATATGTCAGTCGGCCGAGGCTGGTTATGTTCGATCATTGCGCCAATACCGGTTGTATTAATATAGATTCCGTCGCAGGCTCCTCTTTCAACGACCTTCGTATCTCCTGCAACAATGCTTACGTTGGCTTTCGCTGCCTCTTCAGCCATCGATTGTACAATGAGTTTCAAATCATGCATAGCAAAGCCTTCCTCGATAATAAAACCGCAGGTTAGGAACATTGGCTTAGCACCACTGACAACCAGATCATTCACGGTTCCGGCAACGGAAAGCTTGCCGATATTCCCTCCTGGGAAAAAGATCGGTTTCACGACAAAGCTATCCGTAGTCAATGCAAGCTTAGTATTCGGAAGGCTTTGGATTGAAGCATCCATCAACGGGGAGGATGGGTTACCAAAAGCGGGTAAAAATACATCTTGAATCAAACGATGAGCCAGCTCCCCACCGTCTCCATGCGCGAGCATAATTTTGCTGTTCATGTGCTAGTCCTCCCTTGTGTAAGCATAATAAGCGGCGCAGGTTCCTTCCGTTGATACCATACAGGGTCCGACGGGCTGCAGTGGCGTGCACGCCGCTCCGAATAGACGGCACTGTGGAGGCGATATCAACCCCCGGATCACTTCGCCGCATCGGCATTTGGTTGCGCGCACTTCGATGTTCGGAACATCGAACTTGAGCTTTGCGTCGAGATGTCGATATTGTTTCCTAATGGCAAGACCGCTATCGGGAATGCTTCCAATACCTCTCCATTCCTCCGTACAGGGGGTAAAATAGGTCTCCATCAAGCGCTGCGTGACCTTATTCCCTTGATCACTGACGATGCTGGCAAGCTCGTTAACAATGTCGGCTTTCTCATTGAGGGCTAGTTCAAGCAAACGATAAATGCCTCCAACGAGCTGCACCGGTTCAAAGCCGCTGATTACACCGGCAATACCGTACTCACGGGGCAAATATTGAAATTGCTCGGCTCCTAATACCATAGAGACGTGCCCAGGCAGTAAAAAGCCGTCCAGCTTCACTTCATCGCTATCCAGCAAATGACGCATAATCGGCTCAATCAGCTTGGTGGTTACCCACATGGAAAAATTGGACAGCTTCCTTTCATCTGCTTCCTTCAAAACCACTGCCAGTATCGGTATCGTTGTCTCAAAACCGATTCCTAAGAAAATGACTTCGCGCTCCGGATTTCGTTCTGCGATCCCAATAGCATCCGTTGGCGAATAGACGACCCGGATGTCCTTGCCTTCCGTCTTCGCGTCCATTAGAGTCTTCCGGCTGCCTGGTACCCTCATCATGTCGCCGAAGGTGCAAATGATTCTATTCTCCCCTTCTGCTAGGGCGATCATGCTGTCTATAGACTTTTGATCCGTTACACAAACCGGACAGCCAGGACCGGAAACAAGCGTAACGTGATCTTTTAATCTTGTTTTCAAGCCAGTTCGAGCCAGTGCCATTGTATGGGAACCGCATACCTCCATAAATACCGGCTTACGGTTGTAACGGGTTGTGAACGCATCTGCAAGTGTGAATACTTCTCTCAACAAGGCTTGGCTTAATTCAGGGCTATGAAGCTCCTCTAACATCTCTTTCAATGATCAGCCGCCTCCATTCTTCAATGCTCTCACGGGCGAAATCTTCATCGATAATGGACATCGCTTGTCCCGCATGGACGATGACATATTGCCCGACTTGAACTCCCGGTACGAAAATAATACCTATGCTCATATATGAGCCTATGACATCTACAACGGCAGCAAACCGATCAATCTCAATCACTTGGGCAGGCACGCCTACACACATGCTTTTTCACTCCTTTATTCGATCCCACGAGGCCTTCTGTGACACGATAGCGAGCTGTCCCAGAGCGATACCGCCATCATCGCAAGGAATTTGTTTATGTACATACACAGTAAAACCCGCTTCTGCAAGTTTGTAGCCAATACGCTTAGAAAGCAGCCTATTGTGGAAGCTCCCCCCTGACAGTACGACTTCCTTGCGTCGTTCAGTGTTCTCCTCGTGCGCTTGAAGCAATAAGTTCACCGCTGCCTCAGCGACAGTTTCGTGGAACTTCAGCGCGATGTGTTCGTGGGATACGCCTTGATCGATATGCTGAAGCATTCTTCGGAACATCAAAGAGAAGTCAATTTCCAATAGGTCTCCATTGGTAACAATAGCGTATGGATATGTGGAAACCGGTTCACCATCGTGAAATGAGGCCAGCTCCGACAATACGATCGCAGCTTCCCCTTCATAAGTCGATTCATCGCATAATCCAAGCAGGGAACTGACAGCGTCGAACAATCTCCCGCAAGTTCCAGCCATAGGGGCATTCACTTGTTTCTCCATCAGTGTCCGAATTAGTCCGATTTCATATTCCTTATTCGGATACCGATTGCGCAGCCATCGCTCACCGCTTTGCTGCAGAAGCGTCATTACCATCGCTGCAGCGGTTCGCCACGGCTGCTTCACACTAGCATCTCCTCCAGGTAACGGCGTATAACGCAAATGACCGAGCCGGTCATATGCAGCCGCATTCCCGTACAGCAGCTCAAAGCCCCAAATGCAGCCGTCCATACCAAAGCCGGTTCCATCTAGGATTAATCCATAGCACCTCTCAGTTATACCATGCTCGACCATGCAAGAAACATGATGAGCATGATGATGCTGGACGTATTTGATAGCTACCCCGGAGTCAGATACCAATGACAATGTCGTATAACCAGGATGCAAATCGACGGCAGCTGTATGGGATGAAACACCCAACAGCTGTGAGAATTGCTGATATTGCTCTTGTCCGTGCAGCTCCATCTCGAGGTTTCCTAGATCACCATTAGGGGGGCCAAGGAACACTTGTCTTCCTCGTCCAATCGCCACCACACTCTTTTGCTGGCCGCCGAGTGCGACGATACTGTTCATTGGATAGTTCGTATCGATGGGATCGGGAACATATCCTCGTCCGCGACGAAGGAAATCAATCGCCCCTTCTTTCCACTGAACGACAGTGTCCTCAATCGGATTCACAATTTTCCTGTCATGCGTCAGTATATAATCAGCAGACTGCTTCAGTAGGCACAATGCTTCCTCGTCCCTATACACTATAGGATCACCGGATGAATTAGCACTAGTCATAACCAAGCAAGGCAAATCGTCATCTTCCAGCAGCAAATAATGCAATGGTGTATAGGGCAGCATTAAGCCAATGGTCTTCATATTCGGTGCGATTTCCGCGGGCAGCAGTGCTTGATGTTTTAGCTGCGCGACAACGATGGGCCGCTGGGGGGAGGTCAATAATTTCTTCTCAGCGGTCGATAGAACGCTGATCGTTTCGCATATATCAACCGAGCTTGCCATGACTGCCAGCGGACGGCGCGGCCTTTTCTTCCGTAGACGAATATGACGAACAGCCTCGCTGCTTAGCGCGTCGCAAGCCAGATGGTACCCGCCTACGCCTTTGACGGCTAAGATGCAACCTTTCTTCAGCAGTCTTTTGGCAAGCAGTACCGCTTCCTCCATACAAGCCACTGTCTTCCCGCTCCTATCCAGGAGGTTGAGCTTCGGTCCGCACTTTCTACAAGCGATCGGCTGGGCGTGAAATCGTCTGTTCCGGATATCGCTGTAATCGTTACGACAATCCTCACACATAGAGAATGAACTCATGGAGGTTGCTGCCCTGTCATATGGCAGTTTGCGTATAATGCTGTATCTTGGACCGCATTGCGTACAGTTTATGAAAGGATATCGATAGAAGCGGCTCCTCGGGTCTCTCCATTCTTTCAGACACTCCTCGCATACTGCGATATCTGGAGCTATAGACAATGAGCTTGGGCCAGTTGAATCCGATTCAATAATCGAGAAAGATGCATACCCAATGGCGGATATCTTCGTTACCCTAAGCTCTTCCACTTTAGCCAACACAGGTGAAAGGTGCTGAATGTTTCTGATGAAATGATCCAGCTCTGCACTAGAGCCCTCAGCGATAATTTGAAGGCCTTCCCGACTGTTCCGAACCGTACCTTTAATACCGCGTTCTTCCGCCAAATGATATAAAAAAGGTCTAAACCCGACCCCTTGAACCCTACCTTTTACGATGATTAGTACCGCTTCTTCATGGCCTGGTAGGCATTGTCGATCCATCCGAACCACGACTCCATTCCCTCGCTCGTTCTAGCCGATAACGGCAGCAGCGCAGAATTCGGCTGGATCGCTTTCAAATCCCTCACCGCCTCCTCGATGCTAAAATCCAAATAAGGCAGCAGATCTATTTTGTTCAGCAGCACTAGCTCCGTTCTCATAAACATCGTTGGATATTTCGGGATTTTATCATTGCCCTCCGGTAGGCTGAGCACCGCCACTTTATGATGCTGACCCAAGTCATAGCCGGAAGGACAGACCAGATTTCCTACATTTTCAATGAATAACAGATCCAGCTCGTCCAAATGAAATTCGGGCAGCGTTTTCGCAACCATGCGCGCATCAAGATGGCAGCCGCCGTGTGTATTGATTTGTACGGCTTGTGCTCCGACTGCCCGAATGCGATCGGCATCAAGCTCCGTTGCCAAATCACCTTCAATGACCCCGATCCGGTATCGGTCCGCCAAGGCCTTCACCGTTGCTTCCAGTAGCGTCGTTTTACCAGCTCCAGGCGAACTCATAAGGTTGATAACAAGCGTACCGTTAAGAAGAAACTGATCGCGATTATGAGCTGCTGCCGTGTTGTTATCTTTTAGCACATCTTCGTTCAATATAATTTGCATCATCCTAGCTCCCTTCGTATGATTCCACTTGAAATGTCTGACCTTTTATCAGCTGCCCTCCTGGCAGTGAACAATCAGGGCATATCGCGATGCGTTGAGTCGGTTCATAATTCGTTTGGCAATGTGGACAAAATGCATCCGCTTCCTCGGTTATTATCTTTAACGTGGCATCCTCAGTCAGCATCGTATTTCGCTGTGCTTTGAACATGTCAAAGGCCATCAGCAGCGCATCAGGCATGGCATTGCTTAGCACACCGACCACCAGCGTAATACGGGTTAGCGACGCAATGCCTCGCTGCTTTGCATCCTTTTCTACTAGAATCACTATATCCCCCATCAGTGCCAGTTCATGCATGAGACTCCTCTTTCTCTGGAATGCCGACATATAAACGCCCTCTATCGACTTTCGTCCGAAACGAAACGAAAGATTGGGGCAAGGTCAGTGTGAATTCACGATCTTCACATACAAAGCATTTGAAGCTGCCCTTGTATGCCAAATAATGCAGAAGCTGACCGCATTCCGGGCACTTTTTGCTTAAAGCAAGATACACGTTATGGCTTCGAGTAACGATAATTGGCTCAGATCGAATAAGAACCTCCTCAAATGGAGCATCCTCATTTGGAAAAGAGACAGGATAGAAACGGATGCCGCTGAACGTTTCTGCTACAAGATTCAGCTTTTCCACATCACGTTCAATAAACGGCGTCATAATTTCTTTGAGTGTCACAGTTAACGACTCTTTGATTTCTTTGAAAAAATCCCGTCTATTCATCTTGTGCCGTCCATTCCCGCAATTGGGCTTCTATTCGATCCACCAATTCAACTAGAACAGACGTGACCGTCGCGGACAGCCCAATGCCAAACTCCAAAGAAGCCGGCTGAACGCCAAACATTATCATGTGAGCAGGAAGTCTCTCACGGATTCGCGCTGCGAATAGCACTTCTTGGAAGCCGACTTGATGAACAGACATCTTAACCCCGAAATAGGCGGGAATCTCCTCATTAACCACTTTATAGACGGTACCCGGGATCTCGCCTCCGTTCATGGCATCAACAATGATCAAATGTTCGGTTTCTTCCACCGGTCCGAGCAGTCGAATACCATCCGTAGCTCCTTCAATAATTTCCACATGATGATAGGTCTGTAGCCGTTCACGAAGAAGTGGCAGTATGTGAATGCCGACACCTTCATCACTGTAAAGCGTGTTGCCAATGCCCAATATGGTGACAGATGGGGAAATCGTTTTATTCGGAATGTTTGTCATGAGCTTCGACCGTCTTCTTTTTCTCAGATTTATACCCAGTAAAAATAGAGCTCATAGTCCCATTCCGCTCCATCCAATCTTCGCGAAACGCCATATAAATATGAATGACAATAAAAGTAATAAAAGCCCATGCGACCAAGTGATGCCAAGAACGGATCGTAAAGCTGCTGCCGAATATCAGTGGAATCCATGCAAACATACGTCCAAACAGCGATTCGGGTTGGGGTTCAAACAGCAAATAATACCCCGTTAGCATCGCTACAATGGACCCGGCTCCAATGAAAATCCAATAGCTTAGTTGAGCTAGCGGATTGTGTCCTGTGTAGTGCGGTTTTTTATTAGGCAGAAAGAGATAAAATTTGGCTGTTTCCCACGTTTCCATCCAGAAGGCTTTTTGCAAAGGGTTGGAAGTCGCGTATTTATTGCCCTTGAACACCCAGTACCATCGCACCAGCAGATTGGCCGTGAACACAAATGCCGCCAAGAAATGAACATATCGCGCCCAGCCCATGACGAAGGAATAATAGGCTTCCTCCTGGACTAGTGATCCGAGAAATGGATTACCGATGTAAATACCCGTTATGATCATCAGCAAAATGGCTGCTGCATTAATCCAATGGAATATGCGTACGGGCAGCTCCCATACGTATACTTTGACATACGCTTTGCGGTCGTCTTGAATTCGGACGGAACGTCTAGCCTTAGCTTTAATTCGAGAAGTGGGATGCTCATGCTTCATCTTTTCAACGGGGATCGACATAGTCCCAGCTCCTAACCAATCCGAATTTCTGTCATTTGCTTATTATGCATGTCTGTCAAATGAACCGCGCATGCAAGGCATGGATCGAACGAATGCACAATTCGCAAAATTTCCAGCGGATTCGAGATATCCGCTACGGGTGTTCCCTTCAGGGCGGCTTCATAAGCACCGATCTGATTCTTATGATCACGGGGCGAAGCATTCCACGTTGTAGGCACGACGGCCTGGTAGTTTTTTGTTTTCCCATTCTCAATACGAATCCAATGCCCCAACGCACCGCGAGGTGCCTCGATCCAACCGACACCTTTGGCCTGGGATGGCCAGCTTGATGGTTCCCATTTCGTTTTATCAAATGTAACCTGGTTGCCTTGGCGGATATTCTGGAGCAGTGAATTCATATCGTCCCGCATCCATTTGCACACCAGACCGGCTTCTAAAGCTCGTGCCAAAGTGCGACCCAGCGCAGACTGCAGAGCAGAGAACGGCAATTCCAGCTTGCGCAGCGCGCTATCGACGGAAGTGATGTACTCTTCTTTCTTCGCCGCATAACCGATGATCATCCTCGCTAGAGGCCCTGTCTCCATCGGCTGCTCCTTCCACCTGGGGGATTTGATCCAGCTGTATTTGTCGTTAGTATTCAGAGTCTCGTAGGAGCCTTTGGGGCCGGTGTAGCTCAGATTTGTCTCTCCTTCCCACGGGTGCTTACCGCCGGAAGCCTGTCCATCATATGTATACCAGGAGTGATCGATAAACTCTTTTACTTGATCCGGGTCCTTCGGATTGACATCGAGTACGGTTTTCAGGTCGCCATTTAGAATGACACCTCTCGGCATGCGGTACAGGTTTACATCAGAAATATCTCCTGTAGAGAAATCACCGTAGCTCAAATAGTTGTTCAAGCCACCCCCGTAGGTCCAATCCTTATAATAAGAAGCAATAGCGAGCACATCGGGGATATACACTTGATTCACAAACACAAGCGCCTCATCAATCAGTTGGGACACATGAGACAATCGTTCAGCATGAATCCCGTTGTCGCTGTTAATGTCCAGAGGTGTCGCCATACCTCCGACTACATAGTGAGGATGCGGGTTTTTGCCTCCAAATATCGTTTGCACCTTCACGATTTCCTTCTGCCAATCCAGCGCCTCCAAGTAATGTGCGACAGCAATCAGGTTCACTTCGGGAGGCAGCTTATACGCTTTATGCCCCCAATACCCGTTAGCGAAAATACCCAATTGACCACTATCCACGATCTTTTGGACTTTTTGCTGGATGTCCTTAAAATACCCCGGTGAAGACTTGGGCCAATCCGAAATGGATTGTGCAATGGCACTTGCTTGTGCCGGATCGGCTTTCAACGCATTCAATACATCGACCCAGTCGAACGCGTGAAGATGATAAAAGTGGACGACATGGTCGTGCAGCATAACGGCAGCATTCATCAAATCGCGGATCAGATGAGCATTTCTCGGCACTTTGATACCGAGTGCATCTTCGACAGAACGAATAGCCGCCAGCGCATGCGTTGAAGTGCATACACCGCATATTCGCTGCACATACGCCCATACATCACGGGGGTCCCTATTCTGCACGATAAGCTCTAAGCCACGGATGGCAGTTCCCGAGCTGAATGCGTCTTTGATGATCCCGTTCTCCATATCCGCTTCAATCCGCAAATGTCCTTCAATTCTTGTTACCGGATCCACTACAATACGTTCGGCCATTTATTCGTCTCCTTCCTTGCTGCTGTCTTTATGCTTTTGAAAAGCTGTCACGCCTGCATGCACGGCTATCCCAACAGCTGCGGCACCGACAATACCCGCGCCGACCATCTCTGGATTTATCGTCGTTTGCGTGGCGGGGATTTCGGCCATCCGCGTATAGAACGGGCCGTTGTCCCAAAAATTACTTTCTGAGCAGCCGATACACGGATTCCCTGATTGAATCGGATAGCTGACACCGCCGTTCCACCGCATTTCGGCACAGGAATTGTACGTGGTTGGCCCTTTGCAGCCCATCTTGTACAGACAGTAGCCCTGCTTCGCCCCTTCGTCGTCGAATGACTCAGCAAAAAGACCCGCATCGAAATAGGCTCGGCGGTTGCATTTATCATGAACACGATGTCGATAAAAAGCTTTGGGTCGTCCATGGTGGTCCAACTCGGGAATCGTACCAAAAGTAATCAAGTGCGCGATAACACCCGTCATGACTTCGGCAATCGGTGGACAGCCCGGAACGCGAACGATCGGCTTATCTTTGATCAAGTCCGTTATTGGCTTGGCGCCTGTCGGATTGGGATAAGCTGCGGGAATCCCTCCCCAAGACGAACAGCTGCCATAGGCAAGAATAGCTTTTGCGTGCTTCGCACTTTCCAGCAGTGTCTGCTTTGCCGAGACGCCTCCAATCATTAAATACTCGTCATGAATCGGTATGCTGCCTTCAACGGCAAGAACGTATTCGCCTGGATAATTCTCGATGACATGCTTCCTGGCTTCCTCGATCTGATGACCGGATGCGGCTGACAACGCTTCGGTGTACTCAAGGGAAATCATATCGAATAGAACGCTTTCAATCTTGGGATGGGAAGACCGGATGAAGGATTCGGAGCAGCCCGTGCAATCTTGTAATTGCAGCCAGATGACTGGTACTCTCTTGCTGACTTCCATTGCCTTAACAACGGTATTGTTTTGGGAGTAATCCAAGCCCATCGAGGCGGTCAGGACCGCGCACATTTTAACAAATTCACGTCGGGTGAAGTTGCGTCTTAATACGGATTGATAGATCGTTTCTGTGTCCTTTTTCATACCCAATTCGATGTCCCCTCATTCCAGTATTGACCTCAATTAACAATATCTTCATCATACTCTCTTTCGTGCGACTGCAATGTGATAATCATCACAGGGGATAACAAAAATAGCGTATAAATTTATAATGTAAAATCGATTAGCGTTTTTCTTGAAGAGTTTGTAAACCATGAAAACAGCAAAAAGACTGCCATTTGGCAGCCTTCTATCATTTCATTAATTTTCAAAAGTGTAAAAACCGAGGGTTATCAAGCGTCTGTTCAATTCCCTTGCTTCTTCACAATTCCCATCAGACCATGCAGCGTTCGAACAAAATCCGTTCCGGTTAAACGCCCCAATCCCCCGTAAGCACATTCCATTTCATTGTATTCCATAACCCGATCTTTACGGATACTTGGTCCATAAATAAGGATAGGTACCGGGTCACCCGTGTGTTCCCCTATTTCGCAAGGTGTGGAATGATCGGCAGCCAGTGCCAGATACGTATCCTCAGGCAGCCTTTGCAAAATCACCCCAACCATCCGATCAAATAGCTCGATAGCTTTTGCTTTCTCAAATGGCAAGTTGTCATGTCCCTTCACATCAGGTGCTTTCATATGCACATAGACCATATCTTGGTTAGCTATTTCCTCGATTGCCCATTTAGCTTTTAATTGTATATTCGTATCGATATTCCCCGTCATGCTGCTATCCGTCATCGTACGGAAGCCTGCTAATTGAGCCACACCTAGAACCGTGCTTTCCCCGGCAATACAGCTCCCTTGAATCTGAAGCTTATTAGTGATAGGGTCGATCTCCGTCATACGTCCAGCTCCACGGGTCAGCAGAAAGTTCGCAGGCCTCTTCCCCTGTACAGCGCGCTCTGCATTGACCGGATGAACGGATAAAATGTCATGAGCCATTCGAAGGAATCGATTTAATACAGCAGCCGTTCTCTCAGCCTCTTCCGATTGATCCAGCGGTTGTACCTCATGATATGGCATTCCATCATTAGGAGCCTTGGGGTCAGAATCGCTGACCTTATCGCTTAGCCCTTCTCCCCGCATAATCAGAACCGCTCGATGCTCTGTAGCCGCTTTTACATAAAAAACAATCCCATCGATTTCTATGCCGCTTACAGCAGCAGCTAATTGATCTGCCCCCTCTCTTATCCGTCCAGCCCGGCGGTCGATGACGATACCGTTCTCATCCACCATAGCCCAATTACACCGAAACACAACGTCGCCTGGCTTAATGCTCATTCCAATTCCTAATGCTTCAATTGGCCCGCGCCCCGGATAATGCTCCGGCTGGTATCCAAATAAAATGAGATGTCCCATATCGGTGCCTACTGGAATTCCTGGAGCTATTAAATCCATTATTCCCGTAGTTCCTCTTGCTGCCAACCAATCCAAATTGGGTGTTTGGGCATACTCCAAAGGTGTTTTATGATCTTGTAAAGGATGAGGACGATCCCCTAATCCGTCTGCAATGGCCAATATAACTTTTCTTTTCAGCATGGTTTCCTCCGAATATGTTTATAATCCCAGCAGCTTAAACCAGGTAAAAATGGATAAACTGATCACGCTTGCGCCAATAAAACAAGTCACAATTGCATACTTCACTTGATCCAACACGGAAAAATATCCGGTTCCAAAATAAATCGTATTGACCTTCGAATGCGGCGGAAGCGTTATAGTGTAAGTCATCGTCATAGCAGCAGCTAATGCCAGAGGAACTGGGTCCATGCCTAATGACTTGGCCAATGCAATGAACGCCGGGATTAAAATCGTGACACGCACGGTTTTGCTCGTGAAGATGAGATGGCTGTACGTGCTCAGGAACACAACTACCACATAAACCAAGGCATGATTCATATGCTCCAGTCCGAGGAAGCTCACGACATTTTTAATAATCCATTCCGCGCCCTTCGACTTATCCAATGCATTGCCAACGGCGTACGCGCCTGCAGCGAATATCATGAGTTCCCACTTGATGTTTGCTTCCTTCCAGGTCAGCACTCCTATCCTCGGCAGCAAACAAAAGAGCGCTGCAAGAACCGCTGTCTGTTCAGTACTGATTGCAAAACCGAACCAGCCCTTCTGATAATCCCCAGTGGCCCACAGGATAACGGTACCAACAAAGATGATTAACGCCTTCTTTTCATTTAAAGAGAACGATCCTAGCTTCTTCAATTCATCCTTCAGCGTGTCCATCGCATTCTGAAAATTGGCCTCACCCTTTATAGAAAAAAGCTTTAGACCTATGAAAAATGTCAGAAGCATCGTAATGATCGCCGTAGGCATAGAAGCCAACAACCAATCGATGTAGCCGATACTTCCTCCCGCTTGTTCATTGATAAATCCAACGGCAATGATATTTCCCGAGGTAGCGGTCGTAATGCCTGAAGTAGCAACCGCATCGGCTTGAACACCTTGAAGCATCATTACTTTCCCTAGATTGCTTTTACCGGGTACGGCTTTATACACTTCCAGTAAAATCAAGCATATAGGTACCATTAATGTAGCTCTGGCAGTTGTCGATGGTACGAAAAAGGCAAGGACAAAATTAATAATGATAAGCACGAGCAGCGTCTTTTTCGGTGTTTTCCCGAAGGATGTGACCATCCACAAGGCGAATCTTCTTCCCAAATTAGACTTCATCATAGCCGAAGTGAGAATAAATGCTGCAATCATTAACCAAATCACGTCGAAGCCTAAAGTGCCGAACGCTACATCCTGATCTTTAACCGCTCCAACTAAAGGAAGCAGCAGAATGGCAATCATAGATGTTAAATATATGGGTATAGGTGTGGTAATCCAGAGAATGAGGGACCCTGTAAATATAGCAATGGATTTTTGTGCTTCTACGCTTAACCCTGCGGGGGTTGGCATGAAGAATAATACTAGGGCAACAATAACAGCAAGGGGGACTCCCCACCTTTTCATCCCCTCTTCGAGTCTGCTTTTCTTTTCAAGAGGCGGCTCCTTGCCATTCCTCTCTAACGGTGCCAAGTCATTAGCCATCGATCATTCTCCTCATGGTTTATAATGTTATCGCTTTCAATTGATTGCAATTTCATTATATTTGCCGTATTGTTATTATACAATTTGATTATTTTTGAATAATCATAACGTTTCCTTATAGTAAATTCATTTAAAAAGGTGTGTTCCAAGTTGAACGTTAATAAATTGCAGACCTTTATAACTCTTTCAGAATGCCTTAATTTTACCGAAGCAGCGGAACAGCTCTATTGCTCTCAACCCTCTGTAAGCATGCAAATCCAAAGCATTGAAGAGGAATTGGGAGTTCCCCTTTTTGACCGAATCGGAAAAAAGCTATACTTAACGAAGCAAGGTGAGCATTTCAAACCGTATGCGGAACAGATTATCAATCTGCTTCACTCGGCTAAGGACCATATCAGACAGCTGGAGGATTTATCTTATGGAACTTTATCCTTCGGAGCAAGTAATTTTGTTGGAGTTTACTTACTCCCCCGACTATTAAGGGAATACTCAACGAAATTTCCAAACATAAAAATCAATATGAACATAACGTCATCCAATCACTTGATTCACATGTTGGACTCCAACAAGGTTGAGTTCCTGATTTTATCGGATCGAGTTAACCTGGATGAATCTCGTTATCAGCGAACGACCTTTTATGAGGATGAACTGGTTCTTATCGTGAATCCGTCACACCCACTAGCACAAAAGGATGAGTGTACGCTGGATGATATAGTCAACGAAACCTTTATATTAAAGCCTGAGAAATCAGCCACACGCAGCTATTTGGATGAACAATTCAGAATGAACGGATTTGTCCCGTCCAACTATATGGAAATTAGCAATCTCGAAGGGATCAAGCAGGGGGTTATATATGAACTGGGTGTCTCCATCGTTTCCAGATTTGCCATTCAGCAGGAAATAAATAGCGGGTTGCTCGTTAAGGTACCTATCAAAGAAATTCAATTTATTAGGGGAATCAGCTATGTTCATCACCGCAATAAGCATCTTTCACCGGCAGCCAAGCAATTCCTTCCTTTATTGAGCCAGAAGGTGCAGCCCGTTTAGGTTAACAAAAGAAACTCAATTCCACTTTACAAGTGAAATTGAGTTTCTTTTCGTCGGACTGTGGCCTGCTCTACAAGTATGAATGAAGTACATTACCTAAATCTCTCGCTCATCCCTGCCTAAGGCTACCTTAAATAACATTTCGATCATGAGAATATGCGGCCAGCAAATAGTCGATAATCTGGTTCTGTCCAGTAGGCGACCAGCTCATGCCAATCCAATTTGGGGTGAATCGAATCTGACGGTTGCGTACGGCCTTCATCGTGCTCCATCCTTCGCTTGCCAACAGGGCAGCGAAATTTGCCTCATCTTCGGGTTGAGTGTGATGCTTATAAATCAACAGGTGGTCAGTTTCAAAAGGCGGCATATTGCCGAGCATATACTCCTTGCTTCTCTCATGCTGCGGCACGCAGCTTCCCGGCTTCAGGCCAAGCTCCTTATAGAGCAAGTGATTCAAGGGATGATCGGTCATGCCGTAAACGCGGAATTTGCCATAATAAAAGCGCATGATGGATAGCGTCTCATTTCCGATCAGCTGGGACAGCACTTCTCGAGCATAATTTACCTTTAGCTCCATCTGATCAAAATTATGCTGTGCTTCTTTCTCCCTGCCTACAAGCTCGGCAATTCTCCAATGATTTTGGCGCCAGTCCATCGTGAAGTCCAGGCAAATCGTCGGAGCAATATCCTTTAAACGGTCGTAGAAAGGCAAATGCCGATAGTCGGACAAAATCATGTCAGGCTGCGCTTCCCGCAAAGCATCCAGCTGTACCTGGACGAATCTTTGTTGCTCTTCCGCATTCAGTTGTTCAATAGTATATCCATTCATTTCATACAAGGCATCGGTTCCCAAGGTGCGGAGATTTTCCTGGTATCTATAGCAGGATGCCACACCCACTCTCAGCTGTTTGCGTTTCATATAAATGGTTGGGGATAGACCGATGGTTCTTTTGAACATACGGCTAAAATAAAATTCATTCCCGAAGCCGACGGATTCGGAAACTTCTTGGATCGAGCAATCCTGCTTCAAAAACTCCTTAGAGCTTTCAATCCGAATTTGATTCAAGTATTGGACCGGCGTGACACCCTTAGCCTTCTTGAAGCTTCTGGAATAGGACGTCTCGGTTAAACCAGCAATATCCGCTAAAGTATCCAGCTTAATTTTCTCGGAATAATGCTTATACATATACCCGATGCTCTCATCGATTCCATTGCTCGATTGTTCTGCTCCCACTTGCCCCGGCAATTCCTGAAGCAGGTCTTGGATGAATCTTTGGAAAAGTTGTTGTACATCAGAAGCAGATAACGACTGCTCCTTACTGGCAGCATACAACCGCTCTACTTGTTCAAGCCATACTTTTATATGCTGAAAAGGCAGCTTCCCCGTAGGGAATAAGTTTTCCTTATCATTCGAACCATTGCATGACCATTTGCCTTTCTTCCTAGTAACCGTTACAGGACGCAGCATAAGCAAATAGTAGTCCACATAATCAGACTCCAGCATGACTTCAATCTCGGTCGAAGGCTTCAAATAAAATATTTGATTAGGACCTAAGGGGACCATTTGATTCTGAATCCGCACCAATCCCTTACCACCGGTCACTATGCATAATAGATCAGAAGGAATCTTTGGAAACTGTAGGGTATGGTACTTACGGTACCGTCGTTTATGAATAGAGGAGAGGAAAATCAGGGGATATTGTAAATTCGACATCTGCAGCATCACACTTCACCTTCTCCAACAGCATTGAGAATCATTATCACCTATTGTAGTATAGATGGTTTTTCTGCTGTTGGGAAGGGTTATTCAAGTGCTTTTTTAACTTTACATATGTTCTATAATAGTCAATCGTTCTTCAGCTAAAGTGCGCGGCCTTGCAGGTGGAATGATTTCTGGATATCCAACGTGAAGCACACCAGCAATTTTCTCACCCGGCTGCATTCCGATCGTCTTCCTAAATTTAGGATCGTAACCATAATTATTCGTTTTCCAGACGACACCAAGTCCCCGCTCCCATGCTGCAAGCTGGAAGTTCTGAATCAGGCTGCAGACAGCCGCATAATCCTCATCCCATACTTTTTGCCTGGGATCCTCTTGCATGACAATAACGAGATGCGCCGGAACCTGCATGAAATACTCCATTTTCTTATTTCCATGCTTCTCCCGGTCCTCTGCCGAATAGGTCTGCACCATCGCTTGGGCAAGCTTAGCTCTCCCTTCACCCTGAAACAGAATGAACCTCCAAGGCTCTCTGTGTCCATGGTTCGGTGCCCACACCGCTATATTCAGCAGTTCCTTCAGAAGCTCGGTGGAGACCGCATCACTCTTGAATAATCTAACGGTTCTTCTTTGCTTAATCAGTTCCGCCACACTTCCTGCTGGCTTCGTATCTGTCTTTGTCATACTTGTAAAACCTCCTTGTTCTCCATTGCATGCTTTAAAACTAGATCGTACTCCAGCTGTCGTCTCTTGCCCTTCCTATCTTGAGTTCCGTCTTGCGTATAATAAATAGATAAAAAATGGGGCTCCTACAGCGGAAGTAAATACACCAACAGGGACATCCAGCGGTAGAAAAAAGGTTCTCCCTACAAGATCCGCCAGCATTACGATAGCGCCTCCCAACAAAGCGGAGACTGGCAGCACATTCTCGAAGCTAGAGCCGACCAGCTTGCGCGCCATGTGCGGTGCGATGAGTCCAACGAATCCGATGCCGCCGGCAACAGCAACGGCTGAGGCGGAGAGTGCGACGCTGACAAGCAGCAGAAGAAGCCGATTCAGCTCAACTGAGCTTCCTGCCCCGGCCGAAATGTCATCCCCAAGCTGTCCAATATTGACATGGCGAGCGAGCAAGAAGGAAAGCGGAAGCAATATGATCGTCCACGGTAATATTGTCAGGACGTTCTCCCAATTGGTGGCATAAACTGAACCAGTTAGCCATAAATACGCTTGGCCTGCATCGTTCTTAGGACTGAACATGATCATCATCGTGGTTGCCGCAGACATAAGTGAGGACATGCCGACACCGACCAAAATAAGCCGAAACGGGGTTATGCCGCGTTTCCATGCTAGCAAGTACAATACTATGGAGACGACGGTGCCTCCCAGTATAGCTGTAAATGGCAGAAAGCGAATGCTCACGCCGCCGGCGAAATAAGTAAGAAAGCCTACAGCTGCAACAGATGCTCCGCCCGTCACTCCCATGATATCCGGAGAGGCGAGCGGATTACGGACGATGCCCTGCAGCATCGCTCCTGACGCAGCAAGCGATGCTCCTGCCAGTAAGGCAACAATAATTCGCGGAAGCCTCAGCTTCTGTATGACCATCGAATAGTCGTCCGAACCAGCTCCAATAATGCCAAGGATGGCATTCCACGGAGAAATATACAGTTCTCCCATCCCGGTGCTAAGGATCACAATAAGCAAACATGTTAATAGAAGCCCTAGCGAAACCCACAACGTTTTCTTGTGCATAAGAATGGACAGACTGCCTTGCTTTGAGCGAAAAGGGACATATTGTTTCATGATCGTGCCAACCCCTTCCGCGCAATGTACATGAAGAACGGGGCGCCAATAATCGCCGTCATGACGCCAACAGGCATCTCTTCCGGTATCATGATGAAGCGCGCAATTAAATCGGCTGCAAGAAGCAGAATCGCTCCTAGCACTGCGCAGTACGGTATAACCCAACGATGGTCCACACCTGTGAAGAATCTGGATATATGCGGGATGACAATACCTATGAAGCCGATAGGGCCTGCTACGGATACAGAGCCTCCAGCCAATATAACGATGATGGTCCCAGCCGTCACTTTAATCCAGATCGTCTTCTGTCCCAAGCCTTTGGCCGTATCCTCCCCCATCATCAGGAGATTCATATCCCTCGCGATAGCCCAAGCCGCCACCCAGCAAATGACCATATATGGAAGAACTGCGATTAAATTATCAGGCGATCGACCCGCTATGGTTCCCGTTAGCCAATAGAGCACCGTGTTCAGTCCTTGCTTATTCAAGACGAGGATGCCTTGGGTAAATGAAGAAAATAAGGCGGTCATTGCCGCTCCCGCTAAAACAATCTTTAGTGGGGTCAATCCGTCACGACCAACCGAGCCCAGCACATATACAATGACTGCAGCTCCTGCTGCTCCGAGAAAGGCAAGCAACATCAACACTTGCATGGATGAAACCGATAATACGACTGCCCCCAATACGACAAGGAAGGAGGCACCGGCATTCACACCAAGCACACTTGGTGCGGCAAGCGGGTTGCGTGTTAAGGTCTGCATAAGCGCTCCAGCTATGGCGAGACTCGCACCGATCGCCGCTGCAATAAATGCCCTTGGTATCCGGGTTGTGCGGATAATGACTTGATCCGTTACTTCCTCATTGTAATGAAAAGCTGCGTCCCAAGCCGTATGCCAGCTGTAGTTGGTCGCACCGAACAGGATGCTCGATGCCACACACAAGAGCATGACGATACTGCCTATCAGCAACCCGCTCCACTTCCATCCATTTGTAAGTTTGCTTACTGTCATCCTAGAATCTCCCTGTGATGCACAAATGAATGAGCACCCTGCTCATTCATTTGGCATTCTAAGCTATTTAATGTCGAAGTATTTGTACAAGTCGTCCAGCAATGCTTTTGCTGCCAAGGCACCGCCGCTTAAATTCCACGACACGACGTCGACCTTGAAGTATTTATCGTTCTTGACCCCTTTTAGGCCCTTCCATAGAGGATGAGATGTCCAATCGTTCTGTGATTTCGCATGATTAGGATCGCTAGTGCTCTGGGTGATGTCGAAAATGAAGTCTCCGTCGAGCTGAGACATCTGTTCTTTCGAAGTTAAGTTGACCACGTTCTTTCCTTCCACCTGCTGAGCTTTTGGCCGACTAAGTCCAAGCTCTTTAAATATCGTCCCCGCAAAACCCGTAACGTAGATCCGTGCACTGCCGTCTTTCTCGAAGCGGATAAGCGATACTTCCGTATTCGCCAGCTTATTGCCAACCTTTTGCTTGAAATCCGCTACACGTTTATCCCAATCGCTCAAGAATTTCGCCGCTTCGTCTTCTTTGTAGAGTGCTTCGGCAGTGATCTTCATGTTTTCTTTCCAGTCAAACAATTCCTCCATAATAATCGTAGGGGCTATGCTGTTCAATTGGGGATAAATCTTTTCATCACGGGTTTTTTGTCCGATGATCAAGTCAGGCTTCAAAGCCATAATGGCTTCCACATTCGGCTGAAGCTCATCACCCAAGTTCTTCACGCCTTCCATCTGAGGGCGCAAGTAGTTGTACCAAGGCTTTTGATCCCACGATTCAACAGCCCCGACAGGCTTCACACCCAGCGCGACTACAATATCTACAGCGCCATTGAACAACACAACGACGCGTTCCGGTTTCTTTGTCAACGTAGCGGTACCCATAGCGTGCTTAATCGTCTTCTCTGTATTCGCTGCTGTGCTTTGCGTCGGCTTTCCGCCATCTGTCGGCTGACTGCCATTGCTTTTCTCTCCGCCTCCGGTTGCACTCGATTGTCCGCAAGCCGAAACGGCCAGCGCCAAGAATAGCACCAATATCATTTTAATTGCTCTCATTTGTTTGCTTCCCCCCGTAAATAGATCCTCTTCAGTTGATACTGATAATTATTATCAATTATAGGAGGCATGCTTCACCTTGTACATATCTAATTTTAGCCGTTTCTCATACTAAATCTATCTAAGCCTTGTCCTGTACTGGATCAAAGTAACCTTTCTTCAAGAACAATCATGTCCTCAAATCTGAATACGCCCTTGTCATTTTCATGTACCGTAATAACAGAAAATGACCGAATCAGTTCATGATCCGGTCCATTGATATTTGCTTATACACTAACCATTCCCCATCGGCTGCTGCTGTTCTCCTGAAGCAAGTAATGCGAGCGCCGGCTTAAGCTCGTAATCACATGATCACTCGGAGTTGCTTCCCCTTAGGCACATCGTACGGCATCCATGTCGTTTTCATTTATCTGCCTCTGCTTCTATAAATAAAAATGCCTAATTCGCACTACTTTCGTCTACATCCGTCATAATAAATGAATTAAACGCTCCTCTGGAGCACGGAGGCCACAGCACGCTGCCAGCCCAGACAGTACGCTTCTCGATCTTTCTCCGCCATTTGAGGGCTGTAGTGCACGTAAGATTGCCGCTTGGACAAACCAGATACGATCTCTTCCATAGAACTCCAGAAGCCAACGCCCAGCCCTCCCATGTACGCAGATCCTATGGCCGATAACTCAGCCACGTCGGACTTGATCACGGGTCGCAACAAAAGATCCGCCTGAAACTGCATTAACAACTGACTTCCCGTTGCGCCTCCATCGGCACGCAGCTCTTTAAGTGGAACGCCGGACTCGGCTTCGATCAATTGAACAGCATCATACACTTGATAAGCGATGCTCTCGAGCGCAGCCCTGATAATGTGTGACTTATGAGTCCCTCGGTTTATCCCGGAGATGGAAGCTCTAGCATCAGGGTCCCAGTGCGGTGCTCCAAGGCCGACAAAGGCCGGCACCAAGTAGACCCCCTCACTATCCTTCGTCTCTCTCAGCAGCTGTTCCATCTCCTCAAAAGTACGAAACAGCCCCAAGTTATCGCGCACCCACTTGATGCAATCTCCAGAGGTGCGGATGATCGCCTCAAGCGCGTAGATTACCTTGCCTCCGGCCCCCCATGCGACTGTGCTGACGAGTCCACTCTCCGTAGCCGGAGGCTTCTCACCAATATTCATAAGGACGGAGGTTCCCGTACCATAAGTAGCTTTTGCCATCCCGGGCTGAAAGCACAGATTGCCGAAAAGCGCCGCTTGAGAGTCACCAATGATACCGGATATAGGAATCCGAATGCCGTTAAGCAGATCTGGGTCCCCGGTGTATCCGAAGCTGTCGTCAGAAAACTTCACTTCAGGCAGCAGCACAGATGGAACACCGAACAGCTCGCATAGCTCCTCGTCCCAGCTCAATGTATGAATATTATAAAGGGATGTACGGCTGGCGTTCGAATAGTCGGTCACATGCATGTTCCCGCCGGTCAGCTTCCAAAGCAGCCAGCTGTCTATTGTACCGGCAAGCAAGCGACCATCAGCCAGCTTCTCCTTTGCTTCAGCAGCATGCTCCAGCATCCAGGCCCATTTGGTGGCGGAGAAATAGGGGTCGAGCATTAACCCGGTTTTGGAGCGGACCTTAGCTTCCAAGCCCGATAATTTATATCGCGCACACTGCTCGGAGGTGCGTTGACATTGCCATACGATGGCGGGATGCACCGGAAGACCCGTGATAGGATCCCAAAGCACAGCGGTTTCACGTTGATTTGTCAGCGTCATAGCCGCCAGCTCGTCTGGTATGATGCCAGCCGATTGAAGTGCCTGCTCAGCCGTTTGTTTTACTCTTTCGTATATTTCGATAGGGTCGTGCTCAACCCAGCCTGGACGCGGATAATACTGTTTGTGTTCGGCAGAGCTTCGGGAGACGATTTCTCCTGAACGCGCCACGATAAGCGCTTTCGTACCGGAAGTGCTTTGATCGATCACGAGGATATATCGTTTCTCCATAGCTACCTCTCCTGCTGGTCCAGCAGCTCAAGCGCGATCTGTTTGATGCGGTCTGCCGTAAGCCCGTAATGGCGGAATACTTCCGCCGTCTTGCCCGCGATTGCAGGCTCGTCAGGAATCCCGAGAATTCTCATCGGTACCGGCTTATTCTGCACGACCACCTCTGCTACCGCGGCTCCCAAGCCACCGAGCACACTATGCTCCTCTACGGTGATTAGATGTCCCGTTTCCCTTGCCGCCCTTAGAATCGCTTCTTCATCCAGAGGTTTAATAGTATGCATATTGATTACCCTGCACGATACGCCTGCCTCCTTCAGCGCTTCGTGGGCATCCAGAGCGATGCGAACCGTCTCTCCTGCCGCAATGATGGTGAGATCCGATCCTTCCCGCATCATCACGGCCTTTCCGATGACAAATTCAAAGTCATCCGCTTCGTACACATCCTCAACCGCATTACGTCCAATGCGGACATAAACGCCGCCGTCGTGCTTAACCAGCGCTTCGGTCATCCGTTTCGTTTCGTGGCGGTCGGCTGGCATCATCACGGCCAGACCAGGAATGGCACGTGCCACCGCCAAATCCTGCACGGAATGATGCGACATTCCCAGGGCGCCGTAGCTTATACCACCGCTAATCCCGACAAGCTTCACATTCGTGCCTGAATAGGCAACATCGACCTTGATCTGCTCAATGCTGCGCATACTGAGGAAGCACGCTGGAGAAGTTACGAAAGGCTTCTTCCCGCTATGAGCAAGGCCTGCCGAGATGCCGACTATGTTTTGCTCCGCGATGCCGACCTCAACGAACTGTTCGGGATAAGCCTTGGCGAACGGAGCCATTGCTGCGGATCCGCGAGAATCGCTCGTAAGCACCATAATATCTCGATCATCCTTCGCAAGCTCTAGCAGCGTCTCACAAATGACCTGCCGGTTAGGAATCGTATTCATCGCTAGCTCACCTGACCTTCCTGACTGTACAGCTCCAGCTCAGCTGTTAGCTCCGCCAGCGCTTGTTCCAGCTCTTCATCATTCGGAACGTGATGGTGCCAATGGGGCACGTTTTCTGCAAACGATACTCCCTTGCCCTTCACGGTATTCGCCATAATAAGCGTAGGCTTCCCACTGACAGCAGGTACCGTTTCGAACGCCTCGACGAGCGCCCCCATGTCATTTCCATCTATCGAGACGACATTCCAACCAAATGCAGCCCATTTGTCCTCCAATGGATCAAGCCCCATCACCTCTTCATTGGTGCCGCTGATTTGTAAGCGGTTCCGATCGATGATGCCCACGAGGTTATCGAGCTTATAATGTGCCCCTGCCATGGCAGCTTCCCATACAGAGCCTTCCGCCTGCTCCCCGTCGCCCATGAGACAGAACGCACGATAGCTCTTGCCATCCCGTTTGGCCGCCAGTGCAATGCCGACAGCAACCGACAGTCCGTGGCCCAGCGCGCCGGTATTCATTTCAATTCCAGGTACCTTATTATTAGGATGGCCGATCAGCTTCGTGCCGAACTGACTGAAGGTCATAAGCTCCTCCTTTGGAAAAAAGCCACGGTCAGCCAAAATCGCCCACAGCGACTCCACCGAGTGTCCTTTACTGAGCACAAACCGATCACGTTCAGCCGCCTTAGGATGTAGCGGATCAATGGTCATAATGCGATAATATAAAGCCGTTAAAATATCCGTGTTGCTCAGCGAGCCTCCCGTATGACCGGTTTTGGCCCGATGAATCATCTTCAGCAGCGTCATCCGAATTTCGGTAGCTTTGACTTGAAGCGCCCTAATTTCCATATGTCATTCCTCCTCAGGATTAGGATTATAGTCCCTTCCCTCTCAGCCAAGCCTGAATTTCGCTCTCTGTCGGATCCACTGGATCCGGTGTCAAGCCTGGGATGTACCGACAAGCTTCATATAAAGCAGGAATGACATTTGCATGAATCCCTACAGAGTGATGAACATAGGGCCCTTGCACCAGCTTTTCTTCCCATAACGGCCAATCGTTCACTTCCACCCATACATAAGATCCGCGTGTGTAAGGACCAGGTATGCCCTTTGCACGGCCTAGAAACAACTGGTAGTCCCCATGGTCTCCGTCAAAACGTGCCAGCGTCATGCTGCCTCCCTTGATCTCACCTTCATGGGTGCCCGGTGAGTGATCGTCGAACAGGAAGTGCTTCCGCAGCTTAGGTTTGCTCTCGACAGATAGGGATACCGGGAAGTTACCACAGTGGAACAACAGCTCTCCGTTCGTATTCTCTGGATGGCGTACCGTTAAGTCCGCAAAGAAGGTCGGAGATTGGTTCATCGAAGCTGCTTGCACCATAACAGAGGTAATAGCACCGTGAATATCTGTTTCACAGGTAACTGGAATTTGCTCGTCGGTTAAGATGGCATTGGCAAGACAGGGCATAATACCCATCGCATCCTGAAGCGAAGACCAGCACTGGATGGCAATCGCCGAGCTGCCTGTCTGCAGAGCGTATTGGTTCATTGCCACCTTAAGCGAAGCGATCCGTCTGACGTCTGCTTCCGTCACTTCTGACCAATCCAGCTTCTCCTTGATATAGTCAATCGCTTCAGCAAGTTCGGAGGAGTTGCCCTTCTCAATTCTCGAAGAAGCACGTTGTATGTCCACGAGCGTAATCGGATGAATCTCAATGCCAAAACGCTCAAGCAGCTCACCCTCATTGCAGATCATCGTCCAGAAGGAGGCAGGACGCGGTCCGATTTGTAGAATACGCAGCCCGCGAAATTGACGAACGACATTCGCCGCTGCTATGAAATTGGTGAATCCTCTCTCGAAGACCGGATCGTTTACCCGGGTGTTCGTAACATAAGTGAACGGAACGTTAAACCGGCGAAGCACTTTGCCAGTAGCGAACAGCCCGCATTGCGTATCCCTGAGCCGCATGCCATCCTCTAGCGGCGCTTCATCTCGAGGCCCCCACAGCAGCACCGGCTTGCCTAACGCTTTTCCCACACGTGCTACTGTATCTTCTGTTCCAAAGTTACAATGCGGGACAAATACCGCGTCTACCTGCTCCTTCTTGAACCGGTCGATGATATGGTCAGCATTGATATTGTCGTCATACAGCAAACCTTCCGAGTTGATTCCCTCCAAATCCACAATATCGATATCCAGTCCAAAGCTTTCAATCTTTTCTTTAATCATAACCTTGTACTTAAATGCATCCTCAGCGCTGAACACGAATCTGCGCGTAGGTGCGTAGCCTAGCTTTAATTTTTTCACCTGTTACACCTCCAAATAACTAAACTAAACTAAATTAACACTAAAATATAATTATATATATAAAGTTAAATTCATGTTATCACGGCTTTTTTTCGTCGTCAACGATTTGTTTAGTTTATTTTTAGTTGATATAACTAAAAAACAAGTAAAAAATTCTACTTTTTATTGCATAAACATCTGTAAAGTAATAAACTAAACTTACTAAACGATTGATTTTTTAAGAATGGGGACTATCCACTTATGAAAATGGAAGATATCGCAAAGCTTGCCGGCGTCTCTAAGGCGGCAGTCTCACTCGCACTCAGCGGCAAGCCTGGGATCGGTCAGGAGACGCGCGAACGCATCCTGCAAATTGCCAAGGAAAGCGGCTACTTACCCAAGACGAAATCGCCGGTTTCGGATAACGGGATCAAATCCTTATCCTTCCTCGTGTTCACCAATTCAGGAATTGTACTTGAGGAGTATTATCAGCAGCCATTCTTTCGCGAGCTGATTCATTATATCGAGGATCGCTGCCGTACCAAGGGCTATTCTCTTCGTTTCTCTACGGTAGATATGGAATTTTTCGATAGGGACATTCGTACGGTAGCCGAAGATCGTCAAAGCGAGGGAGTCATTTTACTCGGCACGAACTTAAACCAAAGTGTGATTATGGATATTGCCGGAAGATTAGGTACGCATCTTGTCGTGCTGGATACTTGTTTTGAGTCTCTGCCCATTCATTTCGTAGGCATTAACAATTTCATGGGGGCTTATCAGGCCGGCAGCCATATTTGTGAATTGGGACACAAGGAAATTGGATATATTGCTTCGAACGTTAGAATTCAAAATTTTGACGAGCGAAAAGATGGCTTTATCGCAGCTCTTCAAGCGTATGAGCTGGATATTGCGGCAGACCGCTGCTTTTCCGTCGCACCAACCATGCTTTCATCTCAGGAGGAGCTGAAAGCCCAACTGAAGCCACTGCTACAAGAAGGCTCTCGTATGCCGACAGCCATTTTTTGCGAATGCGATTATATTGCGATCAGTGCCGTGAAGACACTGAGCGAGCTGGGTGTCCGTATTCCAGAAGAGGTGTCCATCGTCGGCTTCGATAACATCTCAGAATCACGCATCATCTCCCCCGAGCTCACCACCGTGCATGTGGAAAAGAAGAGAATGGCGCAGCTGGCTGTCGATCTTCTCGTGGAATCCATAGAGCTCGGCGAAGAGGCCAAAGCCAAGATTCGGGTGGATACCCGATTTGTCAGACGCGTATCATCTAGTTCTCCCGCCTTTGGAGAACCGCATAGGTAATACAGAAGAGGTCGAACAGTTGCATCTCAGGACTCGCAGCTTCTAAAACCTCTGCTTGCAATCACCGTGCTGGATGACAGTTTAGAGCTTCCTCCCATCAAGACATAGCATAAAAAAAAGCGCCCCAATAGGGCGCTGAGCGGAAACCTAATTATTCCTATTTGATATCAATATTGTACAAATCTTTAGTAAATACCCACTTCTCTTTATTTTGTTTATACCACTCTTGATACCAATGCTCGACTTTTCTTCCATTCCCCTCTTCCCAAATCGTTTTGGCGTCCTGAATAGCTTGCTCTGTGAGCTAAGGCCGCCTTTCGTTGAGGGTAACCTGCCAACTTGCGGCAACTATCATCGATTTTTAAAATTTCTTCCTTTTCCTTCCATACACCGCATCGAGAATGCAGAGGTCCACTCCAGCAGCCCTGTTTGCTTAATCCTAGTACCTATGGGTCCAGCCTAGATAGTTGGATTTAATTTCAGACATATCCTCTATCGAAGAACCAATGACAAGTTGCCCCTGGCTATCGTACAAATTGATATGGCTGATTTCAAAATTGGTCATGCTGTCAAGCATACTCTTCACTGTCTGTACGTTAACATTAATGACGATATAGCCTTTTTCCGCGGTAAACAGCGGGAACGGTTTCACAAGCGAAAAAACCTCAACAGGTTTATCATATTCAAGCTCATGATATTCCCTTTTGTTAGTCCAGCCTTTTGGGAAGCCGCCATTCTGTAATTCCCGAATGAATTTCTCATCGCCAAAGGAATCTACTTTTGTAGAGATATTGGAGCTTAGTACGGTTTGATCCTCGATATTGTATAAATAAATGGAATGAATCCATTTATTATTCACGACGATATTATTTAAGGTATCCGAAACCTTATTTGCATAATAATATTTTTTCACTCTATCCGAAGTATACAGGTACTCCTTTAAATCTTCATTCTGATCAATCTCTTTAATCATGGACCCGTCGATAGATTTAAAATACTGTTCCAGAATGGATACCACATGATTAGCAAACGCTACATTAGTCTTCAACGTTTGAGGTAAGCCATTGCAAGCAGTATAATAACGTGCAACTATCAAAAGATGTGGGGGAAATAAATTGTAAAAGTAAAAGCGCACGCTGCCTCAGGCGTTGTGCGCTCAGAAATTAATCTACTATTAGTTCAAAGGTTTAATAAACCTTCGATGCAAGTCACTGCATGTCCACCTAGCAGTATTTTACCATTTTCTTTATACCGAACTTCAATTCTACCGTTTCGACCTACACAATAACCTTGACTTGCAACGTAGTTTGATTCCTCTATAAGTTCGAGCTGTCTCATAAGCACGGCTACACATCCATTACCGCTACCGCATACTGGATCTTCAGCGATTCCTTCACTAGGGGCAAATGAGCGTACTTCAACATAGGAATCTGTATCGGGAGCCGCCATTCCAAACACAGTTACGCCGGTAACACCTACCGGAGTCAATACAGCCACTCTGGACATATCCGGGTGTAAGCTCTGTACTTCTTCAGAATTAGACAATTGTAACGTAATCCACTTCGCTCCAACATCAATAGCTGCGCTCGCTCTAACATTAGTCAAAGGTACGCCTAATGCACTTACAATATCAGCCAATTCCTTGTGGTCAATGCTTTGAATAATCGGCTCAGGCAGCGTGAGGAAAAGTTTATCGGCATCCATAGAAATAGACACTAGCCCACTGCCACATTCCTGTACAAGGCTTCCCGGTGTCTTTGGTTTAAAACCATGTTTAAGTAAAGCAAAAGCCGACCCGATTGTAGGATGTCCCGCAAAGGGAAGCTCACTCTGTGGGGTAAATATTCGCAACCTATAGTCAGCTTGTGGATCCGTCGGCGTGCATACAAAGGTAGTTTCAGATAAGTTCGTCCAATTGGCAATAGCTTGCATTTCAGCCGTTGATAATTCATTGCCATCTAGTACCACCGCAACGGGATTCCCCTTAAATGGGATTTCAGAAAACACATCTACTTGTTGAAATGAGACTTGGCGATTCATTCAATATTCCCCCTTCGGATATCATTCATCAGTGTTTATTGTATATCGAAGCCATATATAACACTCAATATGTATGTATAACACTGAAATGATAATACTCCCCCTCCTCCTTCGAATTGGAATTTAGAAGTAGGGAGATCTTTCATGCATAGCTTTGGATGAAAATCCTGAATGGAGGATTGTACACAAAATTTTAATTCCTTCACTAAGAAGGTTTTCATTGACATAAGAGAAGCTCAATCGTAAATGATGATTTTCTTGCTCGACAGGGTAGCATGCTGATCCAGGTAAAAAATTGAGCTGTTGTTTTTTGGCCTCAATTAAGAGGTGATCCGCATTCATCCAGGAAGGTAAACTAATCCATAAGTTTAATCCCCCCTGAGGAACCAACCAAGTGATTCCTGACGGTGCATGTTCTGAAAGTAACGCGAGTACCAAATCACGTCTTAGTTTTAGGGCAATTCTCAGTTTTCTCAAATGTTCTTGCATTTTGGGGGATTCAATTAAGGGTAAGATGGTTTTTTGTGTTAGCAAAGAATTACCTAGATCAGCATTGGCTTTTGCTGCATAAAGACGGTTAAATATAGAGCCGGAAGCAACTAATACACCCGTTCTACAGCCAGGCGCCAATATTTTGCTTAAACCTTTCAAATAAATCACATGTCCACTAGTATCCCTATTTTTAATCGGAGCAGGTGGCTTTTTTTCATAATAAATCTCGCTGCTTGAATCATCTTCAATAATAATGCATTGGATGCTTTGAGCGATTTCAAGTATCTGTCTTTGTCGCTTTAGAGACATGACCGTACCCGTTGGATTATGGAAAGGAGCTGTTGTATAGATGATTTTGGGCTTGTATTTATCGCATATATTTTGCAGCAAATCGACTCGAATTCCCTCGCTGTCTACTGGAACAGAAAGTATGGTAGCACCTCTACCTCGAAATACATCAATGGCTCCTGGATAGGTGGGAGCTTCTGTTACAACCACATCCCCACTTCCAATAAATGTACGGGCAATAAGATCCAATCCTTGCTGGGTACCGTTCGTAATTAATATATGTTCAGGCGTAGTCGTAACTCCAAGGTTATCCAGATACTGGGAAATTGCATTTCTTAATTGTGAATCTCCTTGAATCTCAGCATAACGAGATAAAACCCTTGGATTTCTAGACAAAATTTGACTAATCTCTCTTTCAAACCATTGGGTAGGAAGCAGTCCAGGATCTACCATGGAAGAGGATAATTGAATTCTCTCGGAAGTATGAAGAAAACGGGCAAACTGAGCTCTAGGCAAATAATCCTGAAAAGCTAGCTGCCTATCAAAAGGGGACGTTCCCTCTACTAACACTTCTCTCTCCTTATTTTCTGTTACGAATGTTCCCTTGCCTTGAACAGAGATAATATAATTGTCGTCCTCTAGTTTCTTATAAGCCTTCACTACCGTTACCAGACTCACTCCAAGCTGCTTTGATTGATTCCGAACAGAAGGTAATCGTGCCCCTTCTTGGAGAAGTCCTGAATGAATATGATCCACAATAGATTGATAAATTTGATCTGAAATAGAAGCTCCTGCGTTGCGTTGAATCTCAATATACATAATGAAATGGACCTTTCTCCAATAGATCTGTTGGGTGTTATACATATCATTATAGTCAAGAGTGATCACCTTTAATAATATTCTCTTTATAAAAAAAATCTCTTAAATAATAAATCTCTTATAGAATGAAGCAGCATCGGTGCAACAAGCGATTTGAGCTTTTTTTTTATGTAAATACAGATTAATTAATATTAAACCATATGAAAACAGAACCTATTTCTTTTTAAGAGAATAAAACAGATGAATAATGATAAATAAAAATGAATACTGTAGATATCCACGGATACGCTGCTTTCTTTCTGATATTGTAGTTCGTTATCCACACTGTTCATATTTTCCCAATAAGTGAATCTGTTTTTATATTTATATTTCGAAGCAATCATTATTTAAGCTTCCTCAACTATTCACATTAACCAATGTATTAACATAGATAGATCTGTTTTTATCTTATAAAAACATGTTTACGTTACCTTCATGATCATTTTAACAAGGAGAGATGGGATGAGTGAATAAAAATTAGACGATCTTAAATATTAAAAAATAATGGGGATGTTGGTTGCCAAGCATTAGCCGCACTACGAAGAGCCCTCTTCCTTTGTCTAAAAAAAAGAGAGCTAGTGACAATTGCTATGTAGATTTAAAAGGAGATCCTCAACATTAAAGCTGAGTGGAACATCGGGGATCGGCTCCCATTTAGGTAATTTTCGGATTTCGCTTAACATCCATTGTTTTACTTCAAAAGGAGCTCCTCGGTGTAATTTCCGTAAAGCGATATCTTCAATCATACGATACTCATGAAGGTCTACTTGCATTTTATAGGCATAAGAATATATTTCTTCAGCCGACGACCTTCCCAGCAAGCGTTCCAGCTGCTCGTTCGCACGTTTATACGCAACTTGACTAAGTACAGGCATACGGGTGTATTGCCTGTTCAGGATAGGCAAAGCCGACTTGCAAAGGTTGCGGAACGTATTCAAATCGAACCGGCTCATCGCCGCTGTGAATTCGGATAAACGGCCGCTTAATTCATCTGTACTTTTAGGTGCAATAAAGGAGTAAACCCCTGTTTTTTTGGCTATATCCAAGTAGACAGCCATTCCTTTGTTTTTGACTTCTTCCCTTATAAAACGAACAATGTCCGAAGGAAACACAAGGTGTTTACTATGCAGATCTTTTATTTTTACCAATACATAGCGAATGAAAGACTGGCTTTTTTTCTTCATTAGATTGACAAGCTGGATTAGGGTTTGGCCATCATTGTGTTCTTCCAGGTCGCCTATTCCCATTGTGTATAATTGGGACTTAATATATGAGGTCATCCGATGATAGGTTTTCTTCGGCTTGATCACTTCATGATAATAGGTTCCCTTTTCTTTCGGTATGATGAAGTAGGGGTTAATAGAATAAGAGGCTTTATAGTAACCGGTTGAATTGGGTTTGATTAAGGCATTAGGTGCAAATAAAGGTTGTCCGTCCAAAACCGGTGTATCGGTTAGAACTTCGATCAATTGTTTAATCTGATTGAGATTTGTTTTATGTAAATAGCTATATAGTCCACCGTCTTTACCATCGGAGCGCAAATTCTTTTCCAGCACTTTGAAGGGGCTGTCATTCTGCTGCGCAGCGCCCTCTAAATACCACTTTTGTGCAGCTAAAGGGAGCTTGTAAAAAGCCTGGGTATAGACCGCAGGAGGCAATAAGAAATAATAACCGATCGTTCCGGTATCGTCCTGAAGATAATCGTTTAAGGTGTAGTGGTATGCTCCTGTGATCTCTTCTTTTACAAGTTGAATCAAACCAAGCTCAATAAATTTTTGAAAAGAAACATAGAATTGATCATTCGTAACAGGCTCTTCAAACAATTCTACCTGCTTTTGATAGATTCGATTGCGGTTACAAAACTCTAATCTGCCTTTTGTATTAAAAACAGTCTGTACAGTTATAAAAAGCTGGATATCGGATTTAGTAATATGGTGAATCAGTCTTCCTCTACCATCTTTTCTGACTTGAAACTGATCTCGGTTATACTCATACTGCTCCTCGATCTTTTTAAAGGCATTATAAAAACGATAACTGATCACAACAGGGTTTGTTGGTTGGAGGTGGACCCTGCCTTTTTGATTATTTAAAAATACGAGTTTTTTCAAGCAGGGAACCCTCCTTTGTCAGTTAGTCACAGTTTGCTTTCTTCCCTCATAGATTTTTATCATGAGATTTGGTAGAATAGGAGAAAGGCAACAGCTAAATAGGCCTCTTAGCCTTCTGATTTTTTTCAGAAGATGAAGAAGCTAGTCACGTGAGGTTTCGATCGTTATCGTTGGTAGCGGCAGGGATCGATTCCGAATGTTTTTCCTTTGAAACTGAGCATTGGTAGTGCTCGGTAAAATGGAGTGTTGGTAGCATTCCATTTTGTAAAGCTTCCATTCTATATGGAGGCTTTTTTTCTATTCAAGTGGATAGAATATGTAGATTTTTTATCCACATGTGGATAAGTTATAGTTCAACATCATCCATTATAGCAACCTTGGTAATATCATGTAAGACTTCATAGAGTACGTGTATTTTGTAAAAGTCGTATCATTTCTAGGCGAAAGTGGAGTACGCGTTTTTAGTAAAAACCTAATCACCCCTTATACACCGCGGATTCTCAACCCACAAGGGTTTATCGAAAAAAAAATGAGGAAGTATGGTACGTGAATATAGTAAAAACTATGATTAAAGTACGTGTATTTTGTAAAACTGAAATAGAAGTACGCGATTTTTGTAAAAAAATGATTTTGATAAGTACGATTTACACCTAAATTGTAAATAATTAACAAAGAAAAGCCTTTCAAAGAGTACGTTAAGATTGTAAAAAGCTCTTTCTACGGTACGCTAATCATGTAAAAAGCCTATTTTCGGTACGTGATATTTGTAAAAAGCGAATTCTAGGTACGCTATTTTGTTAAAAACTGCGGTTAAAAACCGTAAAAAGATAAAAAAAGAGGGCGTGTATGAAAGCACACCCTCACTTTTTACATTAATAAAGTACGTCAATTTCGTAAAAAGTAAAATCTACTGGATGAGTGACGGAGTAGATCCGGCTGTAAAGAAGTCGGCTTTTTCCGATTCCGTGACCGGTGTCAAAATAATTTCAAACCCGTTCCCTACTCTTTTGTAATCATTAATGAGTATATTGGCTTCTTTAAATTCCTGAAGAGAAGCATCGATTTGCTTCAGATTGCTGTCAATTCGTTTGGAACGAAACCGGATACGATCAGAGAAGAAGCTGTACTCAAAATGCTGCTTCATCTTGCGACCTTGCAAGTAAGCGTCCAGGCGCTCTTTTTGAAAGGCATAGATCAATATTTTAGACAGACGGTTCTCCAGACGATGTATAAAGTGACTGTAGATTTGTACCGTTTGCTTCGTAATAAATTGCTGATGTAGCGTATCTGAGAATTTGATTTCGGCATATCGCCGGCCTGTAGCATCTTCCTTCGAGACGATGACATATTCGAATAAATTATATAAGAACGTAGTTTTAGTCTCTTTATTTGGTCCTGTTGTTCTACCTTCCAAGCTGAATCGGCCTATTTTTTGCAATCGTTTCGTGATGAGATCGTAGGCTTTCTGACTTGTATTTCCATAAATCCGTGTCAAAAGTGGACGAATATCAAAAGCAATGGTCTTGTCCGTATAAAACCGTTCCGATCTGTGCTCTATAATGTGCTCTAAAATCTCCGAATCCGTTTCATCTAGTAAAAACATTTTATCCAGTTGAACTTCTTCATTTTCCTCAATAGATATAAAAGAGCGGAGCACTCGATTGTCACTCATTTTATAGTCGTCATAAATGATGGTTGCCTTTTGTTCGGAATCAAAAAGAACATTTCCTTTTAACTTTGCTTTACCATCGGCAAATATCGGATTATCAATCAAGTCCTTAAAGCGATGGGTGATCCAATTGCGAGGCGCATTCTTCAAAAAATCAGCGATGATAAACACGAGATCATTTTCAAATGCTTTCTCAATTTGGTATTGCTGTTTGGATTCTAGGTAGGGGTAATCGGTAAGGCGCGTCTCCGTGTCATTAGCCCAAGCTTCAATTTCTTCTAGTCGATTTTGCACAAAAGTAGGCTCATCTTTAATATTTTTAAGCATTTCTTTAAAGTTAGCATCAGCGCTTTTACTGTTGAGAAATTGAAGTAAAACTTCTCGTTCCTCATGAATACTGGTGTTATTTTTGCTTTCTACCTCTTTTTTTAGCTGCTTATACCAGTTTTTTTTCGTTAATTGGCGCCTTCTATGATAAGTAGACTTTATTTCAAGTAAGTCCACTACGTCATCGTCATTAAAAAAAATGTTATTCATAATATTTCGGATGTAGTTTTCAATCGATAGAGCAAAATCAGAATCTTCTTCATCTTTATGGATCAGCTTAAGAAGCCGTTCCCTTGTTTTTTCCCCAATAAGAACAAGTAGTTCATCAAATATGAATCGAGGAATTTCTTGTATTTTAACGCTCACTATTATCTCCCCCCGATCATTTCTGCTACCTTTATTTTATAGTTTCCAGCCCAAATAAACAATGGAATTTACTATTCAATTTTCACCTACTGGATATAACGGTTACCTTATTACTTGTGAACGCTAAAAAGACCCACCTAGGTTACCTAGCGGCAAAGTGGAGAGCGGAAAAACATGTAAAAAAAGAGTGACCCTCTTATTTCGCTATTTGCGGAATAAAGTCACTCTTTATTAGTGCTACGAACTAATATTTATTTTAATATACGTCACGTTGATAACGACCTTGCTCTTGCATGCCATTTAGATATGCTTCAGCTGCTTCACGGGTCATCGAGCCTTCTTTTTCAATCACGTCGATAAGTGTGTTGTGGACGTCTTTCGCCATATATTGCTTGTCTCCGCAAACATAGAAGTATGCTCCATTTTCTAACCATTCAAACAATTCTTTGCTGTTTTCAAGCATTTTATGCTGTACATATACTTTTTGTGCCGAATCTCGGGAGAAAGCAACCTCTAATCTTGTCAATACCCCGTCTTTTTGATACTTTTCTAACTCGTTCTGATACAGAAAATCCGATGCTGAATGCTGGTCTCCAAAAAATAGCCATGATCTACCAGGCGCTTTATTTACTGCACGTTCTTGGATGAAGGAACGGAAAGGAGCAATACCTGTTCCTGGACCAACCATAATAATATCTTTATCTTGAGATTCTGGCAGATTAAAGTGTTTATTCTGTTGAATAAATACCGGAAGCGTATCTCCTTCTTGAAGACGTTCAGCGCATTGAACTGAGCAAACTCCTTTACGCTCGCGTCCATTAGCCGTGTAGCGCACAGCACCGATAGTGAGATGTACTTCCTCAGGATTAGCGGCAATGCTGCTTGCAATGGAGTACAGACGTGGCGGCATTTTTCTTAATAAAGAAACAATCTCTAGTGCTGAAGCTTTCCATGGACCAAAATCTCTTAACAAATCAAGCAAATCACGTCCGTCGGCATATTCTTTCAGCTGATTTATATTTTCATCCGACACAAGCTTTTGCAGCTCTTCGTTGTCTGAAAGCCCCGCAGCCTGCTGGATAATTTTTTTTGTCAATAGCGTAATTTCGAAGTGTGTTGCTAACGCTTCTTTTAATGGAAGTGTATCGCCTTGCTTACTAACTGAAACAGGCAGTTCTGCATCCCATTTCATTTCTTCAAGAAGGGAAGCCACTAGTTCTGGATCATTTTCAGGGATAATACCAAGGCAATCACCTGGAACATATGAAAGGTCAGATCCTTTTAGCGATAGCTCGAGATGCCTTGTTTCTTTGCTAGAACCTGCTCCATTTAAATTTTCATTCTTGAGAACTTGCGCTTGAAATGGATTTGTTCTTGAATAAGTTGTTGGCACTACAGTCGACTGCATACATTTCACCTCAAAAAGTTGTTTGTATGTAGGATACCACAGGAACAGAAGATTCGATATGCTTTTTTAGGTACATTTTTTGACATTTACATAGTTAAACGTCTTTTTACACTATACTGTCAAATAAGAGGAGAAGGCTGCCGATCAATATGCTGCGGCAGCCTTTGAAATTTCTTATCTGTTGTCTAAAATCTTCTTTATGCTTACTAATTGTACACAGACACATAACACATCGATTGCTATTTTCAGTTCATTAATGGATGGGAATGTAGGAGCTATTCTTATGTTTCGGTCCCTCGGGTCGTTTCCATATGGATACGTAGCTCCCGCATTCGTTAATGTGACACCAATTTCTGCTGCCATTTTTACAACGCTTTTTGCGCAACCGTCTAATATGTTAAGACTAATGAAATACCCCCCATTAGGTTTATTCCACACGGCAATATTTTTGCCGCCCAGGTCCGACTCTAGATAATCTAATACCAAATCAAATTTTGGTTTAATTATGGCTGCTTGCCTCTCCATGTACAGTTTAAGATTATCTATATTTTTCAAAAAACGAACATGTCGAAGTTGGTTTATCTTATCAGGACCAATCGTTTGAACAGCAATCTGTTTCTTCATAAAATTCAAATTTTCTTCGCTAGATGCTAACATAGCAACACCAGAACCAGGAAACGTAATTTTAGACGTAGAACTGAACATATAAACACGATTAGGATTCCCTGCGGCCTTACAAGCATTAAGAATATTTTTCAATTGGTCGGGCTTATTAGTGAGGTGATGAATGATGTATGCATTATCCCAAAAGATCTTAAAATCCCTTGCTTTTGGATTCATGGAAGCAAGTCTATCTACGGTCTCATCAGAGTAGGTGATTCCATCAGGGTTACTGTACTTAGGAACGCACCATATCCCTTTGATTGAATCATCCTCGCTTACAAGCATTTCAACAGTATCCATATCGGGACCATCATGTTTCATTTCTATGGTTATCATCTCGATATTAAAGAGTTCGCATATAGCAAAATGCCTGTCATAACCTGGACTAGGGCAAAGAAATTTAATTTTGGGAAGTTCAGACCATGGCAGTTCACCTTCACTAATACCAAAAAGCATCGCTCTAGCTAGAGTATCGTGCATCATATTCAGGCTAGAATTCCCACCAATGATAATTTCTTTTGTACTCACCTCAAGCATTTGAGAAAATAATTCCTTCGCTTCAGGTATTCCATCAACTCCCCCATAATTTCGACAGTCCGAACCATCCACAGCAGCTAATCGTTCGTCGGATTTCAAAACATCAAGCATTTCCATGGAAAGTTCAAGCTGTTCTGGGCAAGGTTTGCCCCTCGACATATCTAATTTGAGATCCTGACTCTTATACTCATTGTACTTTTCTTGTAATTCTTGATAACGCTTATTTAACTCGTCTATACCTAGACTATAAAAATCGGAACGTTGTTCCATTTTCTTCACTCTCCCATAACATCATATTTCAAACTACAGTAACCTGCGCAATCAAATATTCAAGGATATCGAAACTTACAAATAAAAAAAATCTCACCCCCAAGACTTATAGTCTCAGGGACGAGATTTTGTGCTCGTGGTACCACCCGGATTCGCAAACATGTCGCCATATCAGCCTCTTCAAGTACGTTATCTATAAACTACACAGATAATTATACTCTAGCTCTATAACAGGAGCTCCTGTTACACCATCCCCTCTTAGGTTCCGATGTACTGCTCAGAGGCTTTCTTCAATCAAGAATTCTTCACTCCTTTTCAACTGCCGGAGCTCTCTGTGGAAGAACGCTTCATTTACTTTTCTCATCATTGCATTTAAAAGTATTGGATTCATAATACCATTTAATGGTAAAATGGTAAAGGGTTTAAACAGGAAATTTTTACGTTTAACTCATACTTTGAACTCGCTGTAAACTTGAAGAAATCGGGCTCCAATCGCACCGGTCAAGTTATACAATTGAAGTGGAGACTGATTACTGTACCATTCCCCGACATTCACTGGCAGTTCCACCTCTTCGACCTTGGAGAACCAGGGGTCAGGAATATTCAGAGGTGGGTGAGGAGCGTGAAACATTGCGTTGAGAAGAAACGGTTTGGTCCGATCCCGCCTTCTAATAGCTTCAACTGAGTCTCTTGCTATAAACTCGTCAATAAAGTATTCTGATTCCTCTTCGTAACAGCCAACAGTCGGTATCGAATAGGTTTTTGGACGAGTAATCGTTCCATTCGTCATTTCGGGTACGATTCCTCGATAGTTCGGTCCGTCAGGTTTTCGCTTGTTATTTTCCTGTAAGAACGCTTCATATCTGCCCTCGAGTTTCCTCCAGTTGGTTTTACTGTCAGGGGACTTATCCAAGCTGGGTGCCATTTGTAAATGCTGTTTCCCTGTATGCCAGCTGTCCCACGTATCCTCCATAAGCCCATATAGATGGGGATGCTCGGGGCTTACTCGGGAATGCTTATCCTCTCCTCTATTGATTAAACACCCGGTTTCGTTAGGATATTTACGGGTAAAGAATGCCCCGCGTGCGGGTACACAAATCGGAGAGGCACAGTAAGCTCTTTCAAATACGACGCTGTTTTCTTTCAGTTGATTTATGTTCGGGGTATAGCTGCCGATGGCATCCAGCCTTAGTTGATCCGCCATTATAATGATGAGGTTAGGGTGTTCTTTTCTCATATCCATATCCCCTCCGAAGCAGTCTGTTAGAATGGTTTATATTCGCTGGAGCTCAACGGTTCTTTGTTCGAGTCGCGATTGATCTGCCGCAAATCCGATCAAGTGTCCGTAAATCGACTTCTCCAGAGACGTGGAGGAAATCGATGGTGCTGCCCCCTTTAGTACCTTGACGAAATCGGCGACAAGAAGCAAGTCACCTCCGCCATGCATATCCTTTGACACCCCAAGCTCGATTCGTTGCTCGGAATAGATGTGGCCTTTGCGGGCATCGGGATGTCGAATGACATAACAGCCTTCCTCCATGTCTCCCTGAATTTCTCCTTTTGTCCCCACAATATGAATGGAACGACATGGCCTAGAAACGCCTCCGGTCATTACATGCGTTGCCGTACTACCGTCAGCAAACTCAATAATTACCGTTTGATGATCAACCACGTCGTTATCGCAATGCCAGACACAGCGACCGTACGGGCTATCCTTCCGCAGCGATTCCGCCAAATCCTCGTCGCTCATCGTAACACCCAAATGGGTATTGTAGGTTACATATGCCTTCCACAGTCGCTGCTCATGGAGGAACCGCTTTTATCCTGACGCCCCCATTTTCCTCTGACATAAGCCATCGCCATGTGGTGATATGTGACGTTCTCGGTTGTCGTCAAGCTGACAATATCACCAATGACTCCATCCGCTATTTTTTGACGAATAGATTCGTAGAATGGCGCATATCGAAGCACATGACAAATCATTACTTTTCTGCCACAGCGTTGCGCTTCATTATACAGATTCAATACTTCGTCCGCATGAATGCCAATCGGTTTTTCCAACATAATGTCATATCCGGCCGTAAGCAAAGGAATCGAAGTTGAAACATGCAAATGGTCCATTGTGCTGTTAATAACGGCATCTGCCATCTTAGGTTTTCTGATAAATTCCTCGATATCAGCAAAACAGCATGCTTCAGATAATTCAAATCTCTCCTTGGTTAGAGATCTACGCTCGTCATCTGGATCGACGACTCCGACAATTTTCATTTGTTCAGGATGCTGCTTGGCGCATGAGGCGTAATAAGGCTGCGGTGACCAGCGCCCACTATGACGACGGTTACAGGTCCGACCTTATTGTTCTTATATTCAAGATTCTCAGATAATTGGTTGCTCATTCTCATTTCCCCCAGTATGAATTAATGATTAAAATTCCTGACTTCATCGCCTTGTTAGCGCGGACTTTATTGTTTTATAATACCTTTAACTTACCATGTATATTTCAGGAAACGAATGTCCGAATAATCACATTACTTGTAAAAATGTGTGATGTAACTTAATTTGCTTTCCACGTCTAGGGAGGATGTTTATGAAATCCAAAGTGCTTTCCGTTTATTTCGGCTCGCGGACGTATCAATCTTTTAGAGAATTGCATACGCATGAGTATTGGCAGCTGGAAATCGTCACTCAAGGTGTAATCCAAAGCAGAATGCTCGGCGAAGAGCTTTCTCTGGAAATGGGTGATATGCTGCTGGTTCCTCCAGGCTGGGAGCATGGATTTACATATAATAAGCAAGGCGTTTCTTGGCTTACCTTAAAGTTCGAGCGTGAAGAGGATGACCTTCCTGTATGGGGAGGAATCATTCACGGCAACCAGTTCACGAGCAGGCTCGTCTCCTCTTTCAAGACGGTGATTCATGAATCCCCTTACAGGAGTTACGAGAAAACATTTATTAACGGTTTTCTTGAGACGATGCTTCATTACGTTCGGTCCGACGAATTCCATAGAACGGACGATTCCTCCGAGCTGCTAGTGAAGCTTGTTATGGAAAAGGTAAATAAGCGAAACGGAAGAGCCATCACGATCAACGAGCTTGCTGAAGAGCTATCGTATACACGCAGCCATCTATCGAAGAAATTCAAAGAGATTACCGGAGAAAATTTGAAATCTTATATCGATCATGTACGTATCCAGAAAATCGAGGAGCTGCTCCGTTACAGAGAACAAAGCATTTCCGAAATCGCCGAAGATCTCGGGTTTAATGATTTGTTTTCATTCTCGAAATTTTTCAAGAAGCATACTGGCGAAAGCCCGCGACAATTTAATAGGAAGTTTGCTTCATGGCGCACTTTGTAGCTGAGTATTGCTTCCTGTATAAATAAGCAAAAGAGGCTCAAACAATCAAGCCTCTTTTATAAGTATGACCGCAAGCTGTTATCCGGTGATCCCCCAGCTACACACAAATCAAGAACTTATCCGGAGGAACTTTTGGTATATACTACGGTCTCCTCTGCCCTATCCGACACGATTTATATTATTTTGTTTTCGCCTCTTTGATGGCTCTGTTAAGTGACTCGTCGAAATCGCGCAAAGTCGTGTTAATGTCCTTCGTACCTTTGATGTACTCATTGAAGACCTTACTCGCAATGCTTGCCGTTGGAACCGTCGTCAGCTTGGAATCGCGGGAAGGAGCCGGCTTTACCGGTTTATTGATATAGAGTGCACCTGTGTGTTTCCCTTTTAGCATCGCAAAATCCTGACCGTATGCTTTCTTCACATCTTCATTGCTTAGCACCGTTGCCTTTCCAGCTTTACTTGCCGCCAGTTGCATCTCGTAAGACAGAACGAAATCGATAACCTTGAACGCATCTTCCTTGTATTTGCTGGAGCTCATGATGTAGTAAAACCGCGGATTCAGCTGCGCGTTAGTGGCTCTTGCCTCATTCATCGTGGGTAGCGAAACCATATCCCAGTTGACAAAATCGCTCGGGAAGCTCTCGATTGCTGCGGTCACGTCCGCATGCATGGCGGAGATCCGTTCCTTGGTGAAATCATTCACCTCTTTGACCCGGCTCCGTTCGTCAAGCGGTTTGTCCAGTGGAAGCTGATAAAACCTGCCAAGTGTCGTAAAAACAGAGCGCCACTCATCCGTGTTGACCGCTGCCCTATCTTCCTTAGGATGTAAATAAGGAGCTGCCAGCTGATTATTATCAAATAAATACTGAAAATTCATCGTTATCCCCTTGTACTGCACACCGTCAACCACTTTCGTCAGCTTGACAGACAAATCATAAGCCTCATCCCAAGTCATTCCGTCTTTTGGGTAAGGAAGACCGAATTTGTCAAAAATGTCCTTATTGTAGTACAACACAGGGGTAAACGTGGTAACAGGTAGACCAAAATAAGTGCCGCCATAGCTTTGCGATGCACTGCGGATAATGTCCAAGTACGCTGGGTCTATCCGGTTCAGATCGAAGCCCGTTTTCTTGATCATATCAGACAGGTCGTATTGCAAATTCAAATTCACAAGACTGTTATCCAGTGCAGATAAGCCTTGATAATACAGATCCGGACTATCACCTGCGAGTACGAGGTCCTTAATTTCCTTGCCTTTGTCAGCGGCTTGGAATTCAAAGGAAATATACGGATACTTTGCTTTCACCTTGTCAGCAATTTCATTTTTGAACCTATTTTCGTAATCCTTGTCACCCGTATAAAATTTCAACGTAACGGGCTGCTGCTGTTGATCGATATTTTCTTCGCCACGAGGGGCGGAACTGCAGCCTGCAAGCAATGCTACCGATAAAAAGAGCGTAAATGAGATATAACCGATTTTGATTTGCATATTCGTATCCTCCTTCGTTAGTTACTTCAAACTCTATAGTTAGTAAAACTCTCTTAGCTACAATATCGCTCGACTTTATATTTTAAATTGTGCGTAATCCCCCAAAAAGCGGTCATACAAGTCGTCTGGCAATTTAAGCAGATCGTTCGTATTTTGCATGTATTGCCTTAAGCCGTCCAGCATCCTTTCGATCTGGCTGCCATGCTCATCCGACTGAAATGCCAAATTAGTCATTTCCTGCGAGTCATTCGTTACATCGTAAAGCTCGATAAATATTTCATCCTTGAATAGGTCAACGATGAGCTTAAAATCTCCCTCGATCACGCATCGTTGAAAGTTGCTCCGCGTCCCGTTGCCATCGAACTGGATGAAGATCCGATCGCGTTCGAGTTGTTCCTGCTCTCCAAGTATCAGCGGCATTAAGGACAGACCCGACACACCATCAGGTGTCTCGATATCGAGATATTCGCATAGTGTTGGAAGCACGTCGATGCTGCTGATCACCTCGTCTGACCTTTTAACCATGGGTTTAAATTCTGACGGGAACTTCATGTACAACGGGGTTTTCACCGATTCCTCGTACATACACATCTTTTGCCATAGCTGATGCGAGCCAAGCATTTCCCCATGGTCACTGGTGAACAATAGGAGTGTGTTGTCGTACAAGCCCTCCCGTTTCAACTCAGTGAGAAGTCTTCCGACACAATGATCGAGCAGTGCGACAAGTCCGATATACACTTTCCATATGCTTTCCCACTTTTCGCGGGTATAGGAAGTCCCCAGCATTCCTGTCAAATTGTACAGCTGAAGCGGCGATTGATTGTCAGCCCACATACCAACATTATCCGGCAGCTTCACATGCTGGATCATCGAATACCACGGCTCCGGAATTTCAAGAGGTGGATGCGGTGCAAGAAACATGGCATTAAGCGCAAATGGCTTATTTCGGTCTCTATTGCGAATCGCTTCCAAAGAATCGTTGAGAATGAACCCGTCGAAGAAATAGTCAAGCTCCTCCTCATACCGTCCGACAGTTGGAATCGAATATTTGCGCATTCGTGTTATTTTACCGAAGGCTTGCTCTGGCACGGGTCCTTGAAATGCCGGTCCTCCCGGCTTCTTTTTCCCGTTGGTCTTCAGAAACGCTTCATATCGCTGTTCCAGGTGAAGCCAATGGGTTGTGTTGTTCTCGCTGTGCTCCAGCTTAGGTTCGGTGTACAGATGCTGCTTGCCGGTATGCCAGCTGTCCCAGTGCTCCTCGAGCAGCTCATACAAGTTCGTATGTCCCGGGCGAACCATGCCGTGCTCCTTCTCTTGCTCCGTCCATGGATTGATCAGCGAGCCCGTTATATTAGGATACTTGCCGGTAAAAAAAGCTCCCCTGGCAGGAACACATAGAGGCGATGCACAGTACGCCCGGTCAAATACGACACTCTCTGCTTTTAGTTGATTGATGTTCGGTGTATGATCGCCGAATGCATCCCACCGGAGCTGGTCAGCCATAATGATAACGATATTCGGCTTCTCGGTCACTTGTAGTTCCCTCCCTCATTTGAATCATCGGCTACCCAAAACGTCCATTCCCGTCCGATATCCGCCGAATCGCTGCTTATAGCAGGGAACACGATGGCTTCCTGCTGTTTTAGGCCGCTTTGCTGAACAGAACGTACCCATCGTTTATCTGTGCACCAACCATCGATTCCGTTTCTACTTTTTCCGATGAGAGTGCAGACGGACCGTCCATAACTTTCACCTGCAAGACGTTCAAGAACAAATCCTCAGCTGCCGGTTGGCAAGGATTTCCCTCAATTCGCCATTCGCCTGCTCTTTCGTGCCTTGGAAATCGTTATGGTTGGGATACTATTTAGCTTATCATTCGTCCCCCGCGTAACGAATGCTCTAATTGTCGTAATACTTGTTATTATGTGTGATTCTATATATGTATCTTGGTGGAGCCTTGAAGGGTATCCATCTCCACCCACTTTTATTATCAGGAATTATTAATTTACATATAAAAAACCCGTCAAGAAAGATTTCTTGACGGTCTGTTAACTATTACTTAGTCATTCCATGGCTTTGCAGCTGCTCAAGATGGATAATTTTGGTATACCCCATATGGAGGGTTGTCTTTTAGGCTCGGCGTGGACCGCTCCTCTTCTTCAGGCAAGATTGATCTCCCTGATCTTCTCCATCGGCACCTTCGGCTTGCGATCCTCTGTCAACAGACCGTTCACCTCTTGCTGGACGTCGGTAATTTGCGTATAGCAGTACCCGACGATGTAATCCGTTTGTTTGATCGCTTCGTGAATGCCGCGGAACCGTTCAAGGAACGCTTCCTCCGAGGCCACCTGTCCTCCGTACCCCCAGCCTTTGTCAGATTTGAAGGCGATGCCGCCGAATTCGCTAATGATAATCGGCTGACCCTGGTAGCTGTAGCCGTCAGCGAAGGCATATTTCCATTGATTGAACGTTTTCCGGTTGTTTACAATGTCCTCTTTGCTTGCGTAGCGCTTCAGGAAGCGCTCTTTCTTTTCCACATAATCGTGCAGTGTCAAGATATCGGATACCGTATGCTCCCAACCGTCATTCGTCACCACCGGGCGGTTCTGATCGAACGCCTTGGTTATATGATAGATCGCTTCGGTGAACTTCTGCTGTCTACTATCCTTGAAAATATTCATAATACCCCAAGATTCGTTGAAAGGAACCCATGTAATAATGGAGGGATGGTTATACTGCTGGCGGACAACCTCCATCCACTCGGTTGTGAAATTTTGCACGGCTTGATCGTTAAACTCGAAGGTGGCCGCCATCTCCGACCAGACCAGCACGCCTTTGACATCGCACCAATACAGGAATCGGGCGTCCTCCACCTTCATGTGCTTACGGACACCGTTATAGCCCATCTCCAGAAGGAGATCAATATCCTCGATCAGCGCTTCCTCGGAAGGAGGCGTCAAGTGACTGTCCGGCCAATAGCCTTGATCGAGCAGCAAGCGCTGATAGATCGGAACATTGTTCAGCAGCACTTTATCCTTCTCTATGGATATCTTTCTCATGCCGAAGTAGGAGTAGACATGGTCAATCACTTCGTCATCACGGTAAAGAATAAATTCCACATCGTACAGATTCGGATGCGCAGGCGACCAATAGCAGCGCTTCCACGGTCCGTTCATTTCGTGAATGAGGTCGACCTCTAACGACAGCCAAGGGCGGTCGATCATCAAGCTAGTCTGTTTGACCTGGCGGCCCTTCATGGTGATGATCGTTTCCAACCTTAACCCTCTGCCGGCGTGAAGCTCTCCTTTAACCTGGTACTCGAATTTAACGTTATTGAAATCAAGGTCCGGTGTGATTTTTACCGAATCGACGTATTCCTGCTCGACGTATTCCAGCCAAACGGATTGCCAGATCCCCGTCGTCTGCACATAGAAGCATTCAAAATTATCGTCCACCCACCGCTGCTTTCCTCGCGGCTGGGTAGCGTCCTTGCTGTCCTCCACCTTGACGGTAAGCTCGTTTAAGGACCCGAAAATTACGTATGGAGTGATATCGAACGTAAATGCGGCATAACCGCCCTGATGCCTTCCGACGCATTCACCGTTAACCCATACTTTGGCTATATAATCGACCGCTTGAAAATGCAAGAGGATGCGCTTGCCTTCAGCCGTTGTTGGAATATCCAGCTGTCGATTGTACCAGACGCACGGATGATGAGCTTCTTCCCCGATGCCACTAGCCTTCGTCTCGTATGTGAAGGGGACGACAATGCTGCGGTCTCCCCCGAAGCTTCGCTGCCAGCCCTCGGCTTCACCGGTGCGGGTATCGTCGAAGCCGAAGCGCCACTCTCCGTTCAGATCGACCCAGTTCTCCCTCACGAATTGAGGCCTTGGATAGTTCTTTATATATTTTTTAGTTGTCATCTGATTTCTTCCACTCCCTCAGTTCTAGCTATTTATTTGTTCTTCGTTACAGTAAGCGGCGATACGGTCCAGGCCGTCGAAACGCCCCTTAGCCCTACTCTGCCCTCAAGGAACGCAGACGGATCCGTCCACTTCAAGACCGGTTCCTTGCTGCCGTCAGAGTAAACAGCTATTGAAGCTCCCTGCAGCTTTACGGTAATCCGGCGAGTCTGACCGGGACTAAAAGCAAGGGAACCGGACACCTTATCCGCTAATTTCTCGTAGCTCACTCTAGTCAGGACGACCTTGTCACCCCGAAATACAAGCGCATAGCCCATGTAAGCATCCTTGACCTGATCTCGGAATTCAGATTCGTTGGTTGTCCGCAGCAGGACGCCTAGTTCGTCCTTCGCAGCTTCTTTCAGGGTCACATCGAAGCTTACGGTATAGTCCGTCCACCCGGAATTACCGCCGAAACGATTCACAATACCGACGTCGGACGGCTTGATGACCGATTGCTCCGGCACGGGCTCTGTTAGACCTGCCTCCATGAACCTCAAGGCAGCCTCGCCTTTCTGGAGGCGAATCGTCAGCCATTGCGGACCTGTTTTCATCTCAAACGCGCCCAGAGGTACTTTTGTCCAATCTGAATCTTCTGCGAATAAGGAAGCATCCAGCTTAATTTCCTTTGTTCGTCCGCCAGCTTCAAGCACCAGCGTGGAGCCAGCCGAGGATTTGGAAACGTTAACGGAGATTAGATATGATCCGTCCTGGCGAGGATTCACCGGGAACGAGACCCTATCGCCCTTCTTCGTCAGGCCCACGGCATCGCTGCCATCGGGTGTTATTCCCGAGTGAATGACCGCATTGCCGTCACGTTCTCCATGAACAGCCTCTACCGCTCCCGGCAGCGGCTTAATCACCTTCGAATCGCTGCTGCCCCCCGCTTCATTAGAGAAAGCGGTGTAGTGCAGGTCCGGCTTGGCTCCTTCCGGCCATGCATAGCCGATGCGTCCCGGCTCGGCTGTCATAGCAGCCTGCTCTATCTTCAGCAGCCCGTCCCAGTAGAGCTTCGTGCCGCTTGAATCCGACTCGATGCGAACCGTGTGCAGCTTCGTCAGGTCGGTGCCCTTGGGCAGCGGAATCACTGCAGCCGTTGCCTCGACCCCGTTCACGCGATCGATCAACTTCAGCTCCATCGTCGTTGCTTCTACCCGAGCTATGCGGAAATTCCCCGAATCCCTGTATGCAAATACTACATCCAAGGAAGATGCATGCCCTGTATTAGGAACTTGCTTCAAACTGAAGTTGTATTCCGCCGTATAACGGCTGCCTGAGCTTGTTCGGCTCAGTAGGGTCTCATCACCACCGGGTTGAACAGCCGACTCCCACTTATCTTGGGATGGTGTCGCACCCGGCAGATCTTGAAATTCGGGAAGCCTTGGCGCTTCCTGTGGAGTTCCGTGCGTCGGTCCAAGCACCGCCATTTTGTCACCGTTGAATACGAGACGATCCATGTTCAGCTTGCGTACCGGCGGTCCTTCCGCGGAACGGCCGATCAGATTATGGTAAACCATATAATATGAATCGAGGTCCGGGCCCATCACGGTGGCGCTGTGGCCGAGCCCGTTGAAGTCGTTGTCGGTGGAGATCAGGATCGGGTTGTTCTCCGGTATCGTATAGGTTCCTGTCGGAGATTTGTGAGCTACTCCGTAATTAACGCGATATCCTCTGCTGAACACGTGATTGCCCGTGTAGGTGATGAAATAGCGTCCGTTGCGCTTGATAATCATCGACCCCTCCGTCCAATGCCCGAGCGAAGTGTTCAGCTGCTTATCCGGTTCGATCGTGTACGGATCGGTCATCGGGCTCGCCATAATGCCACCGAATTTGGCATGCGTGAAATACCATTTCTCATCGTCATCGATAAAGACGGAGCCGTCGATCGTCAAGCCGAGATTATCCGTCTTCTTCATAAAGGGTCCCGTCGGCTTGTCGCTTTGCAAGACGTAATGTCCCTTGCCCGCCGGAGAGGTGTACATATAGAACGCTCCGTTCCAATAGACAACCTCCGGTGCATAGGCTCCAACGCTAATGGGCTCCTCCGTCACCAAGCCTTCATAGCGCCAGTTCACAAGATCATCGGAGCTCCAGGCCTTGATCCCGACTCTCCGGTCTTTCGTGCTGCAATACAGATAATATTTGCCGTCATAACGGAGAACGTAGGGGTCGCCGATCCCGTAATCTTCCCATTCCTGATCTAATGTGAACGGATTCTCATATGTCCTCTGCATGGATAAAACCATTCGGTCCGCTCCTTTCTTTTCCCAAGGCTGAATTATCATCACAATAACCAGGAGAATGATAACCGCCGCACCGGTTATGAGTCCTGCTTTCTTGATCCGTATCATCTTTTCCATTAGTTATGACCCTGTTAGCGTGAGAGTTCCAAGACGTAGACGGAAGACGCCTTCAGACGGCAGGTTACATGATCATTAGAAAATGGTACTTCATGGGTTACACAGACCATATGATTCGGTTTATGTACGCTATTGATATCTTCATAATCGTCGGCGGTCAGTTCCAGTAGCTGAGCTGTTCCAGATGCTGAGAATCCGCCTAGCTGCACTTCGGTAATCGTCTCTTCGAGACTGCGGTTGACCATAAAGATAGTCAGCTTATCCTCATCGCCGTTCATACAAGCGACAACATCCAGATTCGGCAGGCCGCTCAGCTGAGGCGCTTCGGACAGAGGGCTATGAACCTCAAAGCTGCCGCATTCCGTATGGCTCTTAACGACATAAGCCAAGTCCCTATTTGCATACATAGTCATAACGTAATAGCTTGGGGTTCCATATACGGTCAGGGATTTACCGCTCCAGCCTGGGGCTTTGCCGCGGAACTGATCAGCGAAGTAGTCCCCCACCCGGATACATCCTCCGAGCCAGCCGTTGACCAGATCGGAGAAGCTGCCGATTTCCACCAGATCGCAATTTCGAATAAATTCATTCAGATTCGAAGCATTCGCGACAGCCGCTTCCAGAGTATGTTCATTCGGAAGACCTTTACGAATGGTATTTGGATAATACATCGTGTTGTATTCCGTGATCGCCACCTTCAGGTGGGAGTAACGTTCAGAGGAGTCAAGCATTTCCCTCAATTTCCTCAAAGTATCTCTCGTCCATTCCGGATAAGAGACCATTGCTTTATAGCGATCTTCCTTTGGCGTTCGTTCATTCATTCCAAATCGGCCGTAACCGTGATATAAATGCAGCGTTAAGTAATTGAAATGCTCAGCAGCCCGCTCCAGCAAGGTTCGATTCCAATCCATCTTGGCGTCTCCGCATGCCAGCAAGGTAATTTCTGGATCGACCGCCTTCATGGATTGGGCAAACCGCACGCAGCGTTCTGCGAATGTCTCTGCGCTACAATGGCCCACTTGCCAGGCCCCCCACACCTCGTTGCCAATCTCCCAGTACTTCACGCCATACGGCTCGACGTGCCCGTTAGCGGCTCTCAGCCTACCCATAGGCGTATTCGCATCGCCATTGCAATATTCCACCCATTGGGCCGCTTCTTCCGGCGTACCCGAACCGTCGTTGACGCAAATCAGCGGCTCCACCTTCAGCTCGCGACAAAATCGGATAAACTCGTCCGTGCCAAAATACTTGTTCGTCCATCCGCCCCATGCTTCGTTGATCACACAAGGCCGCTCATAAACAGGGCCGATAGCCTGCTGCCAATGATAGGCGCTAATATAATTCCCGGCGAGCCGCATCATGCCGGCATTCAAGTCTTTCGTCATCTCAATGACTTCCTTGCGAACATTGCCTACACTGTCCGAGGGCAAGAGCGATACGTGATCAATCCACAGCATCCCTGTGGAAACATGATCCAACCAGCGCTCATGCTCCGAAGAAACGTACAGCCTGAACTCCGCATGCTCGCAGTCGCGTGACACTTTGAGGCTTGACTCATAATGCGCCCAGTTATGGCTAACTAGGTCCAATCGCGTCGAAGCGAGCACGTCTTCACTATGTTTATCTACGATCTCAGCTATGAGCCATTTGATCTCGATAGAAGCTCTTGCGTACACCTGCAAATGGTAACCATTCCGATCCTGTTTCACAGCAATGGATTGGCTTATGCCCGCGTACCCTTCGTCGCCGCTAAAGCTGCGCACCAGCTGACTATGGCCTGAATGATGCGCAGCCGCCGGTTCGAGCGCATAGACGGTGCTTTTCCCGTTCGTATAAGGACGCCAGCATCCGGCAAGCCCTCGGAACGAATCATCCATACTTTCAAAATCCATATCCGATAAAGGATAGGCTAGCATAGCATCCATATGATCGCGAATGTCCTCCACAAAATGACCGAACAAATAAGGATTGATTCGATCTTTGCCGATTTGATTCGTATCCACCTGTATTTTAGCTCTTGCTTGCACCATGGAAATCAACGCATCCTTTCTCTCCGATTATCCTTTTAAAGAGCCGATCATAACGCCCTTGACAAAATGCCTCTGTACAAACGGGTACATTACTAATACCGGCAAACTGGAAATGATAATGACGACATATTTGATGCTCTCGGCGAGCAGTACTTTCGATTCCAATCCTACATTGCTGTCCACGGCGTCCGCCTGACTGACCATTAGCACTTCACGCAGCACAAGCTGTAACGGGTACATGTCTTTGCTGCGGATATAGATCAGGGCATTGAAATAGGAGTTCCAGTGACCGACTGCATAGAACAGGACCATCACCGCTAAGATCGGCTTGGAAAGCGGCAGGATCACATGAGTCAACAGCTTCCAGTTCGAGCAGCCGTCGATATGAGCAGCCTCCTGGATCTCCCAAGGAATACTGGATTGAAAGTACGTTCTCATGACTATCAAATTATACGTGGCAATAGCTCCCGGGATGATCAGCGCCCACATGGTATCCACCATGCCCAGATTTTTCACTAAGAGATAGGATGGAATAAGCCCCCCGCTAAAAAACATCGTCAGCGTAACAAAAAACATAATGACTCCCCGCCCAGGCAGGTCCGGTCTTGATAACGGATAAGCCGCTAAGGTCGTCATAGCTAGGTTGATCGCCGTACCTGCTGCCGTATACAGAATGGTATTCCCGTATCCGCTCCATATTTGATTATTCTGAAGAACATTCCGATAGGCCTCCAGCGTCATCTGTTTAGGCAGCAGAACCACCTCCCCGTTCAGTACCAAGGCTGGATCACTAATGGATGCACTGACAATAAATAGCAGCGGATACAGCACTACTATCAATATAAGGGCAGCCAATACGTTGACGATAATATCGAATAGGGCTTCATCTGAGTTCTTTTTCTTGAATGCTATTTCCCTCACCGCATGATCCTCCTCACCATAAGCTTGTCTCGGCCTTTTTACGGGCAAAGCGATTTACAAGTATCAGCAGCGCCAGGTTAACGACGGAATTAAACAAGCCTATGGCTGCCGTATAGCTGTATTCTCCTTTTAGAATCCCTGCCGAGTAGACAAAGGTAGAGATGACATCGCTGGACTCCAGATTCAGATTATTTTGCATCAACAATATTTTCTCAAAGCCGACATTCATGAAATGTCCTACATCGAGAATGAGCAGAATAACGATCACAGGGAGAATGCCTGGAATGGATACATGCCATATTCGCTGCAGCCGGCTGGCTCCATCCATCTTGGCCGCTTCATAGAGTTGCGGGTTGACTCCGCTAAGGGCTGCTATATAAATAATCGATTGCCACCCCATGTTTTGCCATATATTGGAGCTGATAAAAAGCGTCTTGAACCAGGCTGCGGAATCCAGAAATCGAATCGGTTCTCCGCCGAGGGCCTCAATAATCGTATTCACAGGGCCTCCCCGCGGAGATAGGAACAACATCAGCATCCCCACCATCACGACGACCGAAATAAAATGAGGAATATACGTGACGTTCTGCACAATCTTGCTGAAGGATTTGCTGCGGATCTCATTGATCAGCAAGGCAAGAAAAATCGGAATTGGAAAAGCAAAAAGTAGGGAGAACAAGTTAATGGAAACGGTGTTCCACAGCAGCCTCCAGAAATAGTAAGATTCAATAAAACGCTCGAAATGATCTAGTCCCACCCATTTACTGCCTAAGATCCCCTTGGCCGGGCTGAAATTTTTGAATGCGATTTGCAAACCGTACAGCGGTCCATAATGGAACACAAGGTACCATAGGATAGGAACGAGCAGCATAAGGTAGAGATCGTATCGGCTCGCCATAGCTCTCCAGAGGCTGGAGCGCCTCGATCTGGATCGAGACGCAACGCCGGCTGTATTGGCTGTAGTCTTCATCTGTAGCCCTCCAACCATCTTATGAACTTATTTTTGCTTCTTGAGGTTATCGTAAGCGTCCTGATACAGCTTTTGTAGCTCGTCGATCTTCATTTTCTTCAACGTAGCCTGGAACTCTCCCCACTTGTCGAAGCTAAGGGCGCCTGCTATAAACTTGGTACTTTGTTCCTCGTAGTATTTATCAATATCGTTGCGCAGCACGTTGATTTTTTGAGCGGTGTCTTCATCGAACATAGGCGCAGCGTAGCGGATCTTCGGCATGTATGGATCCAGCTTCTTCTGAGCTTCCTGCACCTGAGGCGGGTTAATGTAAGAAGCGACCTTCTCACTGATCAGATGCGGGGCCCCGCCTCCGGCATAAGGGGTGATTTTGGACTGATTTCCCGTGGCCAAGAAAGCATCAGTATAATACGGAATTCCGTCCTTCAGCTCATAGTTGTCGCCTTTACGGCCGAACCGCAATAAAGTGGAGCCTTCGTCGCCGTAGAAATAATCGATCCAGCGCATCGTTGCTTCCGGATACTTGTTAACCGAGGTAATGGCAAAAGCTCCAAAATCCCGCGGCACCGGAGCTGCCAGCTGCAGTCTGTCCCCGTGCGGCCCTTTGACCGGAGCTATCCCGATATATTGATCGGCCACCTTGGTATCCAGCATGGGGTTGTTCGTCTGATCAAAGAAGAAGCCGGTGTTCGCTGATCCTTGCTTGGCAAGATATTGAGCTTCCTTCTGCGTAAACAGCTCCTGATCGAGCAGCTTTTCCGAATACAGCTTATTCAAATACATCAATAGCTCTTTATTGCGGTCGTTCCCCATCCAAATGTTAACCTTGTCATTCTCCAGGTTGATGTTATAGCCTAACTGGAAATCCAGGCCAAAAGAGCCCGCCATGATAGGGACTATGCTTAGGCCGTTGCGCGCCGTCATCGGAATCTCGTCTTGCTTGCCGTTGCCGTTAGGATCTTTATCCCGGAACGCTTTCAATACCTCGTACAGTTCGTCCGTAGTCTCAGGCTCCTTAAGGTTCAGCTTCTTCAGCCATACTTGATTCATCCATCGCTTATCGGTTCTGGCCGAGTTAACGGTTACAATTCCAGGAATAGCATAAATATGGCCTTCAGGTGTCGTTATGGCTGAGCGAATCTCAGGATACGTGTCCATCAGCTTTTTAAGGTTGGGCGCATACGAATCAATCAGCTTCTCGAGCTGGATTAATTGCCCTCCTGAGCCGTAACGAATAGCTTCTAACGGAGTTAAGCCTGAGCGGTAGAGAGCATCAGGGAGCTCGTTTGATGCGAACAGCAGGTTCTTTTTTTCATTAAACCCGTCTGTCGGCGCTTCGATGAATTCCACCTGAACATTGCTCATTTTTTCATAATCCTGGAACACCGGCATATCCTTAAACGGCCCGTTGGTTGGAGCAACCCTAGTGAACATTTTCAGCTTAATGGGCTCTTTCACTATAGGAAAACCAGCTGCTGACACGCCTTTTGCTGCATCTGTGTTGGAGCTGCCCGCTTTCTCTTTGCCCGGGGCATCCGAGCTGCATGCGGTCAGTGTCAATCCGGAAACTACCAAGGTGGAAAGCACGACCGTCCCCCAATTTCTTTTCATTCCTTCGTTCCTCCGATCGTTGATTATCGCCCTCTCGAGTAAGCGCTTTCTAAGGGCTGATTTTATTATAGTCCCTGCTCCGTATCCATCCGTTCCAAATATTTGACATTCCATTCTACTTCTTTGACGGTTTCAGGCTGTCCATGTACGCTTGAGGTGTCATGCCTGTGATGCTTTTAAAGACTTTAAAAAAGTAAGTGTAATTCAAAAAACCGACTTGACTGCTAATTTGCTTTAAAGAATAAGCGCAGGATTCCATAAGGATGCAGCTGGTTTTAATGCGAACCCGGTTCAAATACTCCGTGAACGTCATTTGCGTTTCCTCTTTGAACAATCGGCTCAAGTAGGAGGAATTGAGCATTAAGGCATTTGCTGTAGCGTCCAAGGAGATATTGGAGGCATAGTGGGCCGTAATGAATTGAATAGCTTTCGAAATATGGCGAGAATAAGGTCCTCCCGCATGCTGCTTCTTGATCGCCTCAACACAGCGTATATAATAAGCTTTCAACCATGACTCCAGCTCGGCAATACTTCCCATTCGCCCAAGGTCGCTGCGTGACGGAATCAGTTCGGTTTCTTCCATAGACGGATTAGGAAAATGCCGCTTAACAAATCTTTCAACGATCTGCAGCAGCTCGCTTATCGTGTTTTGTACATGCATGGAGTAAACGGGCAGGTGTTGAATGGAAGCAAACACGTTGGATAGGACCTCATTCATTCTCTCTGCCTCCAACTGCTCCAGGAACAGCTGCAATTGCTTCTGCTCTTCCGCAAACAGAGTTTCCTGCTGTACGGAACGATTCGAGTCAGGAGACAAAGTATGGGTAATATCCTGATCCGCTTTGCTATAGCTGGCTGCGAGCTGCCGCAACCGTCCGCAAAGCGGCCCTGTGGCATGGATGCTTTTTAAATTAAGGAATTTTTCCAATGAATGGGAAAGGCTGCTCATCGCCTGATTGATCTGGGTTGCAACCATATGCTCGCTTCGATCCTCAGAGGCGAACAGAACGATGAAGCGCCCCTCTCCTACGTAGCCTACTGTCCGCTTATGGATGTCCCCGACAGCCATTTGCATCACATCCGTGGCCTGCTGTACAAGTCGGTTTTTTTGCACATCCGTCAAGGCTTCCGTCAGTAACTGAAAAGGAACGATTTGCACAGCTGCGCTGCCGTATACTACAGAATGAGCATAGAGCTGATTCTCCCGGGCATAAGCTTCCAGCTCCTCACCGGCTTCCCGCCCATCTCTAGTCAGATTAGCAGCAAACTCGCGGTAAATAACCGGACTTAGACGCTCCATCATTTTGGTTTGAGCGCTTCGGACTTGATGCTCCCGTTCTTCGTACTCCAAATCCTCAACCGCTTTATTCAGAAGCGACACTAGGGCTTCTGGGGTTAAGCGATGTTTGAGAACATAATCCATAGCTCCATTCTTCAGGCAATCCCGCACATAATCGTAATCGTCAAAGCTGCTTAGCATAATCATCTTGACCTTGGGAAAGCGGTCCTTGATGATGCGGCTTAGCTCCAAGCCATTCATGGTCGGCATGCTCACGTCCAGAATCGCAATATGCGGAGGATGCTGCTCGATCATCGACAGAGCCATTGCTCCGTTCGCTGCTTCGCCGCATAAGGTGAACCCGTGCTTCTCCCAGTTCAGCATTCCTTTCACATCGTTGCGGGCCAAGGCTTCATCATCGACCAATAACACCTCAAACATTCCTCATCCCTCCTGTTATACTACCTGCACCCGGAAGCAGCGGAAATCGGATCTGTACCTGAGTATAGGCACCCGGTTCGCTTTGGACGGACACGCCATAAGGCTCTCCATATTGCCGAACGATGCGTTCGTGCACATTGCGGACACCCATGCCGCTGAAGCGTGTGCTAGTTTGCCCGTTCTTAACCTCAAACAGGGCATCCGTCTGCTCCTTCGTCATGCCTTTGCCGTTATCTCTAACTTCAATTCGCAGTTCATCATGCTCTTCATTTTTATATACTCGAATCAGGACAATACCTTCATGCTCCGCGGAGGTGATTCCGTGAATAATGGCATTTTCCACAATAGGCTGCAGCATGAGTTTAAGAACATTGCATTGCAACAGCTCGTCATTTTCAATATCAACGGTCAAATGAATAGGTTCCACATATTTGTATTTTTCGATAGTTACGTAGCTGCGGACATACTGCAATTCCTCCCGGAGAGAGAGAACCTCATTCGAGTTCCCCAGTACACCACGCAAAAGCTCTATCAACGATTCGGTTACTTCTACAATATTGGGTACCCCGTTAAGCTTGGCCAAATACTTTACCGTATTCAACGTGTTATATAGGAAATGCGGACGGATTTGTGCCTGCAAAACGGCGAGTTCCGCCTCCCGCTTCTCCCTCTCCGTGGTCACAATCCCTTCAAGCAATCGCTTTAACTCCTCCACCATACTTTTGAATACTTGGTACAGCTGCCCTATTTCGTCTTTGGAATGAATTTCTACGTGCGGGAGCGTCATATTGCCATCCATCACATGCATCATCATGGATCTCAGCCTGCGAATATTTCTAGTAATTCTTGAGGAAACCTGTAAAGTGCCGATGACGATAATAAGAAAGACTATTATCGCTACTTCAGCCAACACATTACGAATGCGCACCGTTTCGCTTAATAGTGATTTCATAGGAACGAGCGCCAACGTGGACCAACCCGTATTATCCGATTTCCGGTTTATGACAAGGTAAGACTTCTGATCAATGATCCTTTCTACCGAAGCCCCCGAACCGCCCAGCTGCTGGTTCAGCTGTATGATCGTTTCCTTGTTAACGGCGCTTGTTCCAGGCTGGTAGATGAATTCGTTTTTCTCGTCAACGACATACAGCATACTGTCCGAAGTAGGCTTGACATCATAGGTCTTCTTAATAAACTCATAATTGAGATCGAACATAACGAGGCCGATAACCTGACGGTTATATCGGAGCTCACGACCGGTAACAATGGAGTCGCTGGAACCCGTATGATGAAAATACGCATGCCCTGACCCGTTCTGAAGTAAGTAATCTATCATCGGCGATTGTAATACGCTCTTGTCAAGCCACGGGGAGCCGACGAAAAACACCTTCTCATTCAGCCCAATAACAGCAGCACGCGAGATATAGGGCTTGTAGGCAATGACAGCGGATAAAAATTCCTCGATCTGCTTTTGTTCTTGGAACCATTCATAGCTCGGCTCCTCTGTATCACTTAGCAGTGTATTCAGTACGGTTTTATTGGTTGCAACGACCGTATTTAAGCGACCGATCTCCTCCAATCGGAGATTTAAGGATTCGTCTGCTTGCCGTATGCTATCCACGACGGAAGTAATTGCATTATTTTTGACCGTTTCTCTCATGTACAAATAGACAATACTTGTCACAGCAACGATCCCAAGCAGAGTGACCAGACTAAACGCAACAAAGATTTTGCCCTGAATGCTTATTGTGGGGGATATCAGCTTCTTGATAGAGTATAACCTCATGAAACGATACCTCCTTTCTATATTAAATACTTGAGAACCGAACCATGGAGCGAGTCACGAAAAAAACATGAATCTAGCCTGATCAAGAGCTTGATTCATGTTTCTATTTTTATTCATTACACGGGTCTATGCGCATCCCCTGTCCATCCTCTTCGCCTTGAAGAGCGACAATGCCCACGCGAGTCCGGAATGGAGCGGTTCGATCATTACCGAAAAAGGTAGACATGAGTCTGCCCTCATGATCGACAAACATCGTTCCGTGGCCTCCGTGAGGTACCGCTAGCCTTCTTGGAGTATACGGACCGTACAAGTCATCGGCAACGGCGTACATCAAATCATAAGTGCCATCCACCCGTTTATCGCCGTTCCATTCCGCCGCACCAAGAATATACTTGCCTTTGTACTTCACGACAAAGGCGCCTTCATAGCCAACATGCTGCCCGTCTGAGCACAACAGCTTGCGGGGGTCTTCTGCAAAGCCGGTCATATTCTTCTTCATCCTCGCAATTTTCCCGTCCTGCCATACAAAATACACTTGACCATCGTCATCCTGGAACAGACTGGAGTCAATATCCGTATTCGTCATCCGTCCCATATCGATATACGGCCCTTCTGCTTTTCCCGATACGCTTTTAATCAGCCCAGTGCCTCCACCCTTAAGAGAATAAGTGATCCAGAAGGTGCCGTATAGATAAATCATTTCCGGTGCCCAGAGGCAAGGATTATCATAGATATTATTTTCCCAGGTGCCATTTTCGGCGAGATCCCATACTTTGGCCACATGGCTCCATTCCTTTAGATCTTGAGATTTCCACAAGTGTAGCTGATTATTCCGATCCCAAAAATTTCGGTGCGGCTTATCCGAGGTTCCCGTCAAATAATACGTCCCATCCGGTCCAGTGCTAATATGAGGGTCCCGAATCAGAAAGCCCGCGATAGGTTTAAGACTTCCCACGGGTCCCTTCTCAAGCACCGCTTCCTCAATCGGTCTAATGAATCCCGGACCTGCAAAGGACATGGGGATGACGGAAGGAAAATGCTCAACCGGAGAATAGCTCCCGCAGCCCGTAAAGGATGCATACAGCCGTTGGTCCCATCCGGTAAATAAGGTGACCTGCCCGCCATGTGGAAGCGCCAAATATCGCCGGCTGTATGGACCGTAGATCGATTGACTTACTGCGACAAAGGTATCTACAGCATCGCTGCCCATTCTCTCCAGCGCATCGGCACAAAACATAAAGTAGTAACCGTCCCGCTTCGTTAGAAAAGCCCCGTACGTTCCTACCTGCAAATTCCCGGAGTATGATGGATGATCCTCCCGACCCGCTACCTTCCAAGGCCGCGCTTCTACCATTCGGGGATCTTCCTCCAGACCTGTCATCTGCTTATTCATTCGTGCAATCTTGCCGTTGCCGTAAATCCAGTACACATCCCCGTCTTCATCTTCAAATAAAGAGGCGTCCTGCCCGTCAGCCGTTATCTTCCCCATATCCCGGTATGGGCCATCGACGGTGGCGGACAAGCTCTTCAGTAATCCCGTGCCGCCTTGCTGCAGCCCATAAGCGATCCAGTATGCTCCTTGTATATAGTGAATTTCAGGAGCGCAAATACCAACACCATAGGAGCCCTCGCACTCCTTTTGCCACGTTCCTTCTTGTTCCAGGCTCCATACGGAGGCTGGCCCCGCCCATGTCGTTAAATCCGGAGATGTCCATACCTGTATGCTTGTCCCGTCGGTCGTTCCGGTCAAATAGTACACATGATTCGGCCCTGCGCAAATACTGGCGTCTTTTAAAGGGACATCCAGTATTCGTTTTACAAGTACAGCCGACTCTGAGTATCCGGTACATGCAGACCATTCCGTTTCTGGATGAGGTGGCTGAATAAGAAAATCACTCTTCATGTTACGGTTCCCTTTCTATCACGAATTGAATATGTGCTATAGACGCCTGCCAATTGCTCTAAAATCCTCTCTCTGTAGTGGTACGGAGTAGATTCGCACATTCTTAATGCCCCCATCAAAGGCTGCCTTGCTTCCGTGGTCGCCAAAGGCATCCGTCCCAAATCTTCCTCCGTAGCCGCCTGAACTATCATGTGCTCTTACTATAGTAAACGGAGCGCTGCCTTCACCTTTCAGGTTCCCGTTTACATACAGGCACAGCTTTCCATCATCATAGGTGATTGCCACATGGTTCCATTGCGTCATATCCAGTTGTATCGGCTCACCGGAAACCAGCAACCGAATCCCGTTAGAGCATACCGAGGCTTCCAAACGGCCGTCCCGGATACGAAGTGCCAGCCCGTTCGTGGAATCGCCTTCATCCAATAAAACCTGAGTTCCCGCAGCAGACTGCGGCCGAATTTCCATCGTAATCGATCGCATGGAGAAGCCATCGTGGAAGAAGCCCTCCGACTCTTCCGCAGCAACTCTAACCGGCGAATAAGTCGGTGTACGGTATTGCGCCAGCAAAGCGTACTTGTCCAATAAACGCAGAAGCTCTTGTTCACTGACAGAAAACATAGTTGCATGTCTTGCGCGGTAAGGAAACCGGGTCCTCTCCTCATCCGATTCATCGGACCATTGAACCATATCGGCAGACTCCATGACGCCGAACTTGCCGTAAGCCCAATAATCGTAGTACAACAGCCATTTCTTTTTGCTATCGATCCAAAGAAATTCCGGCCCTTCCGTATAGTCCGGTGTTTGAACGCCCGGTATCCTTTCATACGGACCTTCCAGCTGGTCGGACACGGCCAAAAAGTTCATGGGCGGGTGCGGGTATTTTAACGGCTCATAGACATGACTTTCATCTTTGACTGCCATGTAATACTTCCCTTCATGCCAAGCAAGACTTGCATCAATCGTTTGAAAACCCGGATCATAGAATAATTCCGCACTGGAAAATGTTTTCCAATCTGTAGTTCGCGCACAATAGTGCTTACTGCTGCTTAAATCTTCGCCTACGCTGGAAGCCCAGTATACAAGAAACTGTTCATGGACGGAATCGTAGGTAAACTCAGGCGCCCAGCTGTTGACGGTATTTGGGATATCCTTCATGACAGGCAGCGCTCTTTCTTCCTTCCAATGAATTAAGTCATCAGAGGTCGCATATCCGATAAACGGCCCGCGAGGGCGAATCGTAAAGACAAGATGCCATTTCCCATCCGGTCCTTTACCAATAAACGGGTCCCTTAATATTCCTTCTCCTAAACGGGATGCCCAGACCGGCTTGTTTTCGTTTAGTTCATACCAGTGCATGCCATCGCGGCTATAGGCGTAATGCAATGTTTCATCTTTGTGACTTTGTCCGGGACCTGAGCGGAAATAGCCCATTATATATGCATTCTGACGATCATTACTTGATGCAGTCATTTGATGTGTTCCCCTTTCAAAGCTGTGAATTACGTTCATTATATCGTGACTTGTATAACTACTTAATAGAGAAAGCGGCGCGTCAAGTGAGGAAAAGGGACATCTATCCTTGCGCCTTAATTCATACGCAAAGAAGCTATCTCCCAGCACCAGCCTATATCACGCCATGTCTTAAAACGACAAACCGTGCTACAATAAGTCCTAGGAACAAGGAACCATGTTGTTAAGGGAGCTATGATGACAATGTTGAACAAACCCGGCAAGCACGGCCCCATCTATCACCTGCCTCCGTTAGGAGAGCCTCCTCCTCTGAGCGTGCAATTTTTAGGGATTAACTACTGTGATGCGGATTACCGCAACATTCGAAAGCTCGCCATAATTACCGTTATGGGCTTCGTATTATCCGGGCAAGGCAGTGTTAAGGTCAATTCCCATACCTATATCGCCCGTCAAGGAGATGTGTTCATCCTGCCAGCAGGCTGCTATCATGAAGTTGCCTCCGACCCTAACCACCGGGAGCAATGGAGCTATATATGGTTAAACATTAGCGGGAACTGGATTCTGAAGATGCTTGAAGCTTACCAGCTGATCACACATGTCGTGACGCCGCATAGCGGGTCGGGGCTTTTGTTTGAAGAAGCCGTTGAAAGCGCTCAACAAAAATCGGTCGAAGAGATGCAAAGCGAGCTGCAGGTTCTCCTTATGCGGATCATCGTCACCCTTTCCGAGGCTTTGCGCAAAAGAGGGGAAGCGCTATCATCAATAGTTCAAGCTATTAAGCGATTTTTGGATAACAGCATCCTTCACCCTTTCGATTCGAACCAGCTCTCCTCACATATGGGTATTTCCACCCGGCAAATAAATCGCTTGTTTAGCAGAGAAGTCGGAACTACCATCTATAATTATGTCATCAACAAAAAGATAGAATCCGCTAAACTGATGCTGCTCGATACTCAGCTGACCATAAGCGATATTGGATATAGGCTTGGATATATGGATCCGCATTATTTTTCGAATTTGTTCCAAAGCAAAACCGGTGTAAGACCCAGCGTCTTTCGTAAACAACTTAGTAAAATTCAATAGATTCTTAGCAGCCTCAAGCTCTGCGAGTCATCGAGCAGAGCTATCTTATAGCTTCAGTGATTCTTTTGTTGGCTTCATCCTCGGCTCGTCTCAATATCGAATTGACATCCAGATTCCCCTTCAGGTACTCCGTCATGGATTTATTGATGACGTCTTTTATAATCTCCTCATGCTCCGTCGGCTGCGGATTTTGCCCGATTTTCATCTTCAGCAGGGCTTGTAGGTTCTTCCCTTGGAGAGACGACAGATCCGCTCCATATTCCTTCGTCACCCCAGCATCCGTTATAACCGGAATAAGTCCTCTTCTGGCCATTCGGGCTTGACTTTCCTTCTCCGTCAAAAATGCCATAACTTGGAATGCTTCTTCTTTATGCTTGCTTTTTGTAGACAAAAGGAGACCGGACACATCGGTTTCTTTAACCAATGGGGCATCCTTGCGGCTAGGGAAGGTAACGATGTCCCAGTTCGGAGCGGTGCCTGCTTTGTGCAGCTCCTCAAGCTGTGTCAATCGGTTATAAGCGACCATCATGGCCAGATTTTTGTTTTTCTCAAAATCATTGAATATTCCTTTCGTTTGGTTACCGGGAATATCCTTAATGGATTTGTACATTTCGAAATAAGATTTCCAGCTGTCGGTAGTTAGAACCGCTTTGCTTGTGTTCGGGTCCCAGAGCGGGAGCATCATCGATGCAGATATGCGTGGCGCTGCTATCAAATCGAGTCCGTAATACGGCTGGCCTCCATCCGTTCGGCTTAATTGGCGGGCAAGGCTGATCACCTCATCCCAAGTGCTTCCATCCTTTGGGTAGGCGACTCCGAATCGATCAAAAATATCTTTGTTGTAATAAAGTGCTGCGGGATTGCTGTATAGAGGCAGCATATATAGCTCACCATTAGTTCCATAACTCTTCAGCGATTGAATTATATTAGGATCAAATTGCGACAAATCAAGCTTGCTTTTCTTCACTGACGAGGTTAAATCCTCTGCAAGACCGAGGGTTGTATATTTGTAAATATCGAAATTAGCCTGAAGCATCAGATCTGGGAACGTCCCGGAAGTGAGCATGTCTTCAAACGATTGATTGGCTGGTTTACGAACCAACTCCATTGTAATATGTGGAAACCTGGCTTTTACGGGCTCTGCAATCAGCTTGTTGAAATCCTCGTCAGTCACCGTGAGCAAATATTGAAGAACCGTCAGTTTAATCGGCTCCTTCTTCTCCCCTTCGTTGGCTCCCTGTTGTGATGGATTCGAACCGGTACAAGCGGTCGTCAACATTAGTGTTGTGGCTAAAGCAAGAAGCATAACCTTTCTCTTTTTCATTACATTGTCACCCCTTAATCTATATTTGCCCTAATCATACATTGCAGAATTATGAGTTTGAATACTGTTGTAAGTTTGAAAAGTGAGTATTTCGGACATGTTTCCATCGAGGTTGCGATAGAGGAAGTGGACTGTCATATTAAATAAGGCCTGCCATATCGGCAGGCCGTACTCACTCTTTTTATTTGTTTATATCTTTTTTACAAACTCTGATTTTAATTTCATAGCTCCAAACCCATCAATTTTGCAATCAATATCATGATCTCCATCAATCAAACGAATATTTTTTACTTTTGTACCCATTTTTATAACTAATGAAGTTCCTTTTACTTTAAGGTCCTTGATTACAGTTACAGAATCGCCATCGTTTAAGACATTTCCATTTGCATCTTTAATGTTTTTATTAGCTTCAATATCTTCGGTTCCCGATTCTAAACTCCATTCATGAGCACATTCTGGGCAAACAAGAAGTCTGCCATCTTCGTAAGTGTACTCTGAATTACATTTCGGGCAATTTGGTAAAATAGACATCGTTATATTTTCTCCAATTCTTATTTTATTTCTAATATACTGTCATAGTCCTTTCATATTGGCAACCCTATTCCACTTATTTGATGCTCCCCACCAAAAATGCTTAATCTAAACTATCCTGCAGTTATAAACAGTTATAAACTAGGAGTGTTTACACAGAAAAGACAGCCGTTCCCTGACGACTGCCTCACATATATTTATTGACCTCTCGCGATCCACCGCGCCGCTGTCTTCGCGCAGTTCCGCAGAACATGTCCTGGTGCGTGCCTTCCACTTACGAGTACCTTATCCCCTTGACCGATATGGCTATTCAAAGCTTAATTCACTGAAATGTAGCTCCGTCCGACAAAGTGTATTGCTGCAAAACTTTAATTGATCGTTTATAAATAATCGGTAGCCTTCGCCTATATCTATATTCTCAGAGTGCGCTCTTGCACCAGGTTTCCGGTAAGTAATACGAAGATTCCATCCCGCTACCTTGATGCGGTCCAGACAAAAGGAATCCAGGCCGACATCGAGGGGATCGAGAATTAACCGGTCCTGCTCAACGGACAATCCGGCTACATGAGAAATTAACAGATCAATGTAGTAGGAATGGTTATATTCTTGTTCGTCGCTTAAAGGTTCTCCGGTTTCACTGTTATAATGCTCTACCAGACCCGGATGATTGAGATCCCTCTGCATAAAATGCAGGAACGAGTACTCACGGAAATAATGAGCGAACTGGCTGTCAAATTCGTGGTTTCTCCGCTTGCTTTCTTTGGCGAGTGCATCGAGCGCAATCGAATTCGTGTACGGCCATGTAGGGCCGTCCCAAACGCAGCCGTTACGGCCTTTTACGAAATGGCCCATCCAGCCCCCTTCCTTCGAATAGGCAGGGCAATCGGCTGAAACTGACGGAAACGGACAACTCGTATGAAACTCCTGATCGTTAAACAGGTGCTCGATCATTCCGTTGAACCGATCATCGATCATCTCCGCCCAACCTGGATATATTCCGACAATATTTTTGACCAACGCCAACTCATCGGTCTGATAATGAAGGTCATAGAAATAGGCAGTAGCTTCATCCCACATCTTCCCAACAATATCCTGTTTAATTTCTTCAGCCAGCTTGATATACAAAGGCGCATCTGAATCGCCGCATAGCTCACATAGTTTGGCTACACCCAGAGTGTTTAAGTAATGGTAAACGGCGCGGTCCACTCTTTTCAAATGAGTATAGGTCGATGGGTCTTTCGGATTTTTCGGATATTGATGGAAATACCAATAGCTAGGCTGATATTCCTTCCCGGTTCGTGTATGCTTGTGCTCAATCATCAGCTGATCGTTATTGTTTCCATGGATGCGTTTCCATGACGAGATTTGTTGTTTCAATGAAGGCAGCAGCTCCGTGATGACTTCACGGTTTTGATGAACTAGATATAGCTTGTAGGCAGCCCAACAAGAGAAGTTGGCGAATGAGTGCATAATAGTGTCCACCGTCAGACAGCAAAACATGCCGTCCTCATCGACTCCTGCTCTCATGTTCTGTAATGCACCTTCGCAATAGGTTGGATCGTGATACCATCTGGCATCCATCAAGTGCAGCGGAACGGACAAGTTGATCAGCTTACTGAACTCCCAGCCCCCATTACCGAATGGTTCCTTACTTTTCTTATGCGACCTTCCTTCGTAAAATAACGGATAAGCCAGATGACCATACTTCGGATCGGACAAATTGTGTCGCAGCAGAAACCAACGGTACTTCCAGGTTCTGTTCAACAAAGCGTCGCTGCTTTCAAAGGTTGGAGCCTTGTCGAACCAGGTTTGATATTCTTTTCTGTGCGTCTCTACGATGTCATCGGCCGACTTCTCTGACCTTGCATAACCGGCAGCCCGTTTATTTAACATGTCCCGGTCGTCTAGTCCCTCTATTCCGAATGCTGCACAGACGATCAGCTCTTTAGACTCCCCCGGCTTCAACCGCACTTCTTCCAGCAAGTTAGGGTCGCTGACCACGATTGCGCCTGCAATATCAAAACTGTAATGTTTAATAGGAAACCCGCCTTGTAACGAATCCCCGTACCTAAGAGAAAAAGAACTATTGTATGTCTCAAGCTTCAAGACAAGGTCTTCTCCGCTTAGATTAGTCCAGGTTTGGCAAGATACCGCACAGTCGTTCCATGTGATGAATTTCCGCTCACTTAATGATAACCGGCTTCCTGCATATTCCATCGCGAGATGGCTCGGAAACCATTCGGTTCGACATGGCTCGTAGCTATTTACCAAGTTGTTTGTAATAGTAAACAGCAATGGGATATTGACCTTGTGGATAAAGTCGAACCGGCCGGAAAATCCCGGTTTCGAATCAAGATAATCGGCCCACAACCGCGCTCCGGTAGAACCGAGTAATAAGGCTCCTGGGAGTGTTCGAAGAGCTTTTTTGCCTGCCCGCAATTCCTCATCCCATAAGCTTTCTATTGGCATGGATTCCCCCTCCTAACGTTGTATTCTTACATGATTTTAACCGTGTGACTGATGTCCTACCGGATCAGATTGTTGTTGTCAATCATATCGTTCCTCCATTCTCATGAATAGCTCCCAGCAATCGTTGCTCCGAATCAACCAGATGTAATCGGATCACCTTGCGAATGTCTTCCATGCTCCCGTTTGTTATTGCATCGACAATGGCTTGATGCTGTGCCTGCGCCACCTTGACCATTTCGGAGGAAACGATCGATGATTTCATCATGATGAACCTGTAATCCATTAGCTTTAAGTAAATATCGATATTGTTCCGGTTTTGCCCGAGTTTCATAAATTCGATATGAAATGCCAGATTATAATCTGACTTTAAATAATCGTGAAACGGCTCGACTTCAATCATTTGCAAGGAACGGTCAAGGATGTCCTGCATATGGTTCACACCCGTCTGCAAAACGTCTTTGCTTACTGAACATAGCTTGTCAATCACCCAATATTCAAGCATAAGGCGGGTATCCATGATGTTCTTGATGTCCTCACTGCCTATTGCTACGACGAATGTGCCTACTTTGGATACAGTTTTCACAAGACGTTCCATCTCCAACCGATTTAGAGCATCACGGACCGGGGTGCGGCTCACTCCCAATTTATTGGCCAAGTCCGGAATGGCTAATTTCTCGTTAGGGGAAAAGCAGCGACGGATGATTTGATCCTTTAATATGGAGTATGTTTTGTCCCACAAGTTGGAATTATCGATTTTAGGTAGTTCCATCATTCACACCTTCCAATACATGTCTTAGGTTAGGTTTTACAACTTCAATGAACCTCTTCACATTATCATGAATTTCTCACAAATCATAAATATATGAGTTTGTATTTGATTACTTTGATGTCGAAATTTTCTGGTTGGCTATTTCTTCTGCCTTTCTCAATCCGGTATTGAGGTCAATCAAACCTTTAACAATGTCCCTTAGCTGGGTTTTCTCCAATCCGTCTTCCACCACAAACTCGTCGTACGGTGTAATCGGAGCAGTCGGGGCGAATTTATTGTAAAAGGCCGCATTCATATTTAGTTTCTTGTTCTTGTAAGGCGTATTGGTCGCATAAGCCTTTTGTACCGCTTGACTTTTGAGCGAGGTCATAACACCCAAACTGGACATCTCCTTCTGATACTCCTCAGAAGTTAACTGCCTGATAACCTCCATGGCCTGATCTTTTTTTTGGCTCATGGATGTGATGCCCATATAGGTGTAAGATGCCTGTACGCCTACGTTCGGCTTGTCTTTAAAGGTCGGCATAGCCACCATGTCAAAATTCATTTTGTTCAGCGACTCTTGCGCTGCCATGAGCCAGCTGGATTGCATAACATACATGGCTAATTCCTGGGTGACGTTAAATGCGTCGTGACTGGGCCATGCCGTTATTGCTCTTTCTCTGAATGCCGTAATATCTGAAAACTTTTTGAAGATCGTATCAAAAAGTCTAATCCATTCGTCGCTTGATACTGACGCTTTTTCCGTCTTAGGATCCACCAAGGCAAGTGACATTTGATTCGTCCTTAAATAATGCTTTGGAGAGATCCAAAATCCAAGGTACTGCTTCTCCCCAGTATTCACCGTCAGTTTTTTAGCCAATTCGTACGTTTCGTCCCAGGTCATGCCGTCAACAGGATAGGGGACTCCTATTTTGTCAAAAATATCTTTATTGTAATACATAACCATCGAATAATTAGATAAGGGCAATCCATATAATCCTCCAGCACCCTCGGCCGAAGTCATCTGATTAATTCCTTCAGGCTCGAAAGCGCTTAAATCTATTTGGTGCGTCTTTGCCAGATTCGACATGTCAAAAGCAGTCTTGGACGGTAAATATTGTTGCTTGACAGAGCGGGCGTTAGCTATGTATAAATCAATGTTGGTGCCTGCGCTTAACAAGTGTTCCAGCCGTGTGCTTTCCGTTTGTGATATATGTGTGATCTTATATTGAGGCAGCTTTTTCTTCAAATATTCACCGTATTTCTGATTCCATCCGTCAGGGCTTTCCAGCGAAAAAACGGTTAGCTCTGTTGGTTCTTCGATATTCTTTCTTATTTCTCCTTCAGATGCTTTCAGTTCTTGGGGAGTATTTCTGTTGTCTCCGCTGCAAGCAGTGGTCGAAACGAAGATTGATGCTGCAGAAAGCAGAATTAAGCTTTTTTTCAACAATATCATGGCTTTATCCACCTCGTTTATTCCGATTTTGGTTAGTGTTAGGTTCCACTCGGCTTATGTAAACGCATGGTGTATTACAGATTACTTCCATAACGACCAGTCTTTTGTATGACGTAACGTCTCGAGCCGAAATGCAGTCGGCCAAGCGACAAGCCACTCCGATACATCAAATGGCATACCCCAACGGGTATGAAAGAACCCTTCATCTTGACTTCCGGCTGGACGAGGTTTCCCTGATACTTCCAAGGTACCGTCAGAAACACCGATTGTTCCATTAACCCATGCCGCCTTCGCTCGCTGAATCCAGGTTTGATCGCCGGTAATCTCTCCTAATTTGAACCAATCAAGCACATAGTCAAGGGCATAAGGATCGATATGGTGATGCTGTGTTGAGACCGATGTACCGCCGAACGTATCATAAGCAAGCGCATGGAGCGCACTGCCCTCCGGATATCGCACCGTTTGATGCCATTGCCAGGTTGCCAAATACCATGATGCATGTTCCGCCCATTGCAGATATTGAGCATTGTTCGTTGCTTCATATAAAGCTAACCCTGCTTTCAACAAAGGGATCGCCGACTCTTTATCTATACAGTACGTATCTAAGGCACCTGCAGTTGTAAAACCGTCCTTGAGTAAATCTTGGATGTAAAATGTGTAACCATTCTCAGCTGCCTCCAAATATTTGTTTTCTTGCGTCATTTTGTATGCCTTTATTAATGGGGGGATCAGGGAACTACCGATCGTCCCTTCAGAATCCACCGATATTCCTCGATTGCTCCACGCTTTTCCTATTTTCCCTTCCGGGCTCTGGCAGCTGATGGCAAAGTCGCAGATTCCTACAGCAATCTCTTTGTATTCGGGTTTAGCTCGCCCACATCGCTCGGCCAGTTCAAAGGCTTCGAAGAAATTCATGGCAGCAGCACCTAGATGGCATGCATCCTGAATTTCCCGAGCATCGGGAGCGCAGCTTAGAAGATAATCGAAATGGCAGCGAATCAACCCATTATCGAGACGTGCATATTGGGCCCAAGTATCCAAGGCAGCTATTCCCTTATCGAGCGAGCTGCTGTCGTTGTTTATCAAATAATCATATAAGAGTGAATTGGCTAAAGAGATATTTTGACCCGTCCAGCCGATTTTATATCTCGAGGTTTTTCGTTGCGCCCACATTTCACCATTCCATTTTAACCCGATCGAAAAGCCTCTAAAGAGTCCATCCTCGGCCCATAAGCTGTCTTTCACATACTGGACTCCGAGCTCCCATATTTTGTCCGGAGAGTGCCACGCTTTCTGTTCACGGAAGTTCAGGCTCCATGCAGTATCTAACATTTTACTCCAAGCAGCTTTGGATTTGGTAAAGGGCTCTATGACTAAATAAGCGGTGAGACGGTATTCCAGTTCCGGTTCGGCAATCCACTGCTCCCGATAACCGTCACCATACCGGTCCCGGCCTACATAAGAAATAGGCGTTTCCTGAAGCGGCCAAATCAGATGATGGGCGGTGGATGCTTTCTCCGGCAAAAGGGAGCAGGAAAATCCGATTTCATTCTGTTTCCCGAAAAAAGCCACGGTCCACTTAGTTCCTTCAGAGTAGGTAGCCCCTGCAATAGGCGTTCGATGATAAGCAAATACCCATGCTTTACCTTCCTTTTCGAACCCCTTCGGCTCTAACCCTTTTCCCCATTCATTGCCGTTATAAGTGACAGCAGGAATCATCCCATAGGTAGTGGGATAAGCTGTCTGAAATCCCATCATCAGCTGTTCAATTCGGACAGGTTCACCCTTTGGAATAGTGATGCAGCGCGTCCACTCAAACACACCCGATTCGATTTCCTTTATTTCATCCAAACACTGGATTCCAGACTGAACCTCAGAAAGAAGCGTACCGATTGGTTCACCCCCACAGTGTAACTTAGTTTCATTCCATTCGTATTTCGACCCTGGCATCGTCTTGAATTTCATCATGCTACAATCCCCCGCGCCCGTCTTGTTTCACCCATTGCTCCGGAAGACGAACATATTTAATGGCTTTGCGCAAGTAAGAGTACGCTATATGTATAGAACCGTCTCGAGCAGCCATAATCGCGGGATAAGAATAACCAATCGGGTGTTCCCGATGCTCCGCATCGGCCATTTGGATGTTTTTGTAGAAGGGCCATGTCACTCCGCCGTCTTCTGAAACCGCTATCGTAAGTGGGGTGCGAAGCGCTTTCTTGCGAAATTCCCCGTTCCTCTCGATCCATCGGAACTGATCCCGTTCCATCGTCGAATCATTATACACAAGCGCGAGATGGCCGTTTTGCAGCTTACATAATTGAATGGAGGAATTGTTATTAGGCAGAACACTCTTCGTTGGAATAGTCCAGCTCCTCCCCTGATCTACGGAAATACTGGTGTAGATCCGATCTGCATGCCGACTGCGGAACACTGCATAGAGCGAACCATCGTCCCGTTCGACCACACTCATTTGCACCCGGTGCAAGCTTCCTGTTACTTCATACTCCTGCCAGCTCCGTCCCTCATCGGATGAAATGAGGACGACGCTGTAGTGTCCGCCACTTTTGCAATAGTAAGCAGGAAGCAGCCAGTCACCATTGCTTAACACAACCACCGGATGTCTCAGAAAGAGGCCGGGGCCGTCAAACAAAGTGACCGGGGCACTCCATGTGTGGCCGCGATCTTCCGACTGTCGGAGAATCACCTTCGCGCTTTTCTGATCGTGCGGCTCATTAGACGTATGTAACAGCCACACCTTCTTATCCGGGGCCTGAAACAAGATCGGATTTTGTTCCGAATGCTCGGAATCCACTGACATATCAACCGGCGAGGTCCATTGATTGCTCCCTGCCGGGAGCCTGGAGATTAACACGTTGGTATCTGGATTCCCCTCTCCACTGCCTGAGAACCAGACACAAAGCAAGTCGCCGTTGTCTAGCTCGAGCAAATTGGCACAATGACTATCAGGCTCATATAATATGGGCAGTAATGCTTCAACAACCTGAGGGTCATTCGCTACAGCAGACAATAAACCGTTAAACCTTTTCATAGCAGTCACCTATCCTTTACGAATTATGTTAAATGTTGTATACATGAAGACCCTGCAGAATCACGGCGGCTGTGTTTCCAAGCCCAAACATTAACCCATCGACCCTACCCGCACGCGGCTAATTACGATACTCATGGTTCACTTTCCCTGCACCAATGTAAGCGTTGTCGAAACTTCCAACATACGACCTGAATGATATCCTTCATGTATTTTCACCTTATTTACAGCAGAATGTTTCGCCTTTTCAAAACATCCTCTACCCTGACAACCTGACCTGTTATCATAGATTCCTCCATTGCTTCCATAATGGCAATAGTTCGTATGCCTTCCTTCAAGTCCGGTTTTGGATGACTGCCTTCATTCATATAGTCAGCAAATTCTTCAATATAGTTCTGATATTCTCCCGCATGATGACTCTCGCCCTCAAAACGGAAATAATAATCATATTTCTCATCATACGTATGTAATTTAGCTTTTTTTTGAATCGGTTCGAAATTGGTGTAGTAAGCAAGTTTGGGATATCCGGCTCTACTGATCCCTTTTGTTCCTGTTAGGGTACAGCTGATTGCTTGTTGTACATCCCTGCCTAGAGTTGGAGCTGCATAAACTCCGCTAACGCTAGCGCACTTTCCTTCCCTATCTTTCAAAATAAACTTCATCGTATCTGAAGCTGATAAGCTGTATTCCTTAGTATTTTGGCTTACAACCCCTACACCATACACTTCTTCAATATAGGGCATATACCACACTGCCAGATCGACTGCATGGATCATAAAATTATACATCCAGGAAAAGCCTTTTTGATGGCTCCAGCCTTTATCCAAGAACCACCGGGCATCACTGATATAGTGAGTGTCAACCGTAATCAACTCACCATGTAATCCATTTTCAAAATCTTTTTTTTGCATCATCAAAGGTTCAAAATATCTTGAGCTTTGTCCTACGAACACGCTTTTCCCGGATTTTTGTTGAGCATCTAATAGATCGTTGGCTTGTTCAAGGGAAATCATCAGAGGCTTGGTGCAAATCACATGTTTTCCAGCTTCTAGCGCTTGCTTGATATGCTCAGCGTGAAGTTGATCTGGTGTATAAATGCCTATGACATCAATGGATGGATCAGAAAGAAGATCTTCATACTTCAATGTATATCTGGGAAATTGGAACTCGCTGCACCTTTTCATGCAGAGTTCTTCGTTCAAATCACATATGTTGCCCAGCACCCATTTTTCGCTCTGCAAAGCAGCTGAAATAATACTTCTTCCCTCACCTAGTCCTAATACACCAAGTGTCCAAATTTTGCTCATATGGCTAACCTCCGGCTTTAAGTGCTTCCCAAGGTTATTTTAACAATTCTTCCTTTATGATGCTTTAAGCAGATTATGAACTATTTGAACTATATTTCGATTCTTCTCTATATGCTCTCGGTGAAATACTAAGAATTCGCTTAAATACCCTATTAAAATAAGACGTGCTGTTAAAGCCAGATAATGAGGCAATTTCAGTTATTGGAAGACTTGTCGTTTTTAAAAGCTTACATCCATGGTTTACTCGAACTTGTTCAATATATTCAAAAAGAGTAATGCCCATGGCATCTTTAAAATAGGTACATAAATAAGTCTTACTCATCCTTATCCTTTCCGCTAATATCCCAAGCTCTATAGGGCTGTCAAAATGACTATGAATATAATCCATAACCGGCCGAATTCTTTCGTGGAATCTATGATGGTTCTTCACATCTATACCCAATTCATCATTTTTCTTATAATATCTCACCAGCTTGGAAAGGAACAACATAATGGTAGCTTTAACAACCATCTCCCATCCAATTTCTCTACTATCGTATTCAATGACTATTTTTTCGAGAGAATGACATAATTCCTTGTAACTGTCACTCTCTGTTCGTATCCGATTGGAGAATTGTGGGCTGCGGTCAAAAAACGGTCCTAAAAAATGGTAATCAAAGGGCTGCTCCCAAATAAATTTAAGATCAAATACCATAACAATCATCTCAATGGCTTCCTCATGAACCGCCATATGCCTTTCCGAGTTGTTGATAATAAAAATATCACCCGGCTGAATGGGATAATGCTTCTCTTCAATTATGTAATAACCAGTTCCTTGTACAATTAAATTGATTTCCAAGCACTCATGACAATGAATTAAGGCTTGCCTAGATTTAATCCGAAGAAGCTTAAAAGGAAATTCTTTAGGCAATTCAATATGTTCTTTAATATAATTCATGGTCCACCATCCTTGTTATGTCAATTAAGATGAAACCTCCCATTTGATTACTTTACTAATATTACACTAACCTCATTCGCAAAAGTATATAGTCTTACCAGTTAGGTAGATCATGTTTCAGGCATCTTCCCTAGTATAGGGTGGATGCTTTTTTCTTTTACAACTGGTACTATTACATAGTGTCATATATATCCAATACCTGTTTATAAAGGGATATACATAGGAATTTAAAACTATTATTAGTGGCACTTAAATCTAAAAAGGAAGGTCAATCGCTTATGAAAAAGTATTTACAACGTTTTATCATCATGATGATGTCGTTAACTCTGATGTTCTCGTCGTCATTCCCTGTTTTTGCAGCCGAGTCGGCCCAGAAAACAGGCGTAAATATGGGGATTGGAATTTTCATTAATGGTACTATGCTCGTTCCTCTACGCAATATTGCCGATGCTTTGAACACTGAAATTACATGGAATGAGAAGGAGCAGTCGATAACCCTGAAAAGAGAAGGGGCTTCGGTGTTCATGAAAATCGGTGATTCCACCGTGCAAGTGAACGGCCAAACAAAAACGTTGGAGGTTCCACCACAAATAGAGGATGGACAAACGTTCGTGCCTTTGCGTTTAATCGGCGAAGCATTTGGCGCCAACGTAGAATGGAATGCAGAAAAACAATACGCGACTGTGCAAACCAAAGACAAAGCATTATACATAAGTGGTTTTCCCTATTTTGAATGGGAAGGTAATCATTTTGTTTATATGGGCGATTTGGAAAATGGACTCCCCCAAGGAGAGGGATCTGCAGTATTAGGCACTAGTTTCACTAATGATGTGTGGTATACCGGGCCCTGGGATCAGGGAAAGCCTGTTAATCTGCTTAACGACGATTACAAAATTTATGTTAATGGAGATTATTTAAAATCGGACTATCCACCCATCGTTCGTAATGATGTTGTCTACATACCATTATGGTCGCTCTTAAGCAAACTTAGAATGTCGGCTCAACCTATTGGGGATGTTCTGCGAATCAATCATCCAAATCGGATCATACTGATCGGCTCCAACAGTACAGCCATATCCTACTTTGGTGGAAAGATGGATCCTCATTTGGACCGCATGTCCTATCCGATTATTTCAGAGCAAGAAGTGCTATATGCACCGATTTCGTTCTTAACCGATTATTTGGACATGCAGACCGCTTGGGGAGATAATCATCGAATCGATATCACAGCCGGAGATTTTACAAAAGACATCTCCTGGGGTGATAATAACAAAATTAACTCTGCAGCTAAGCAGCTTCAGTTAGATATCGTTATGGAAACCTTTTGGAAACAGAACGCGGACTCCTTATGGAGCGGTGACCTTCCTTATCCTAGTGACATTAAACCTGAGGATCGATTTAATCAGTATGAAAAGTTATCTGTTATTAGCTACAGCGGTTTGGAAGCGACTTTAAGCAATGGTAGCAAAACCATCCGATTTAAATTTTCTGTGCCGAGTTCCTTAACAGGAGCACTTTATATAGGGGATCCATTAGCAGGTTTCGACTGGTCTGAAGATATAAAGGACCTGATTAGGCGAAAAAAGGTACGCATCGATATGACAAAGGATCAGGTCCTAATGTCCTGGGGAAAACCCGATAGTGTCAATGTTTACGGAACCATGGAGCAATGGGTCTACCGTTATGGCTCTAGTTTTGGAGCTCAGTACTTATACTTTACTAAAGGAGTACTTACATCCACACAAAGTTAGAAAACAGTATATATTGTAAAATGAGCTGCAATTATATCGGCAAGATCTAGTTCCATTGAGTTACTTTGCCTTTCTTGCCAATAAAAAAAGAGCATTTGCCACGGCAAACTGCTCTTTTTTTTCATCGAACTAACCATTGGCCGTAAGCTTAATCTCAACTATATGTCCATCCACTTTTCCATATCTTTAATGTGCTAATAGCATTTTATTGATTTTTTCTTCCAGAACCCGCAAAGCCGTGTTGACATCTTTTTGTCCCGACAAGACCTCAGCATACTCAGCATCCAGAAGCTTGCGCGCATCTTGATAATATGGATGGAACACGATGCCGGGAGCAGGCTGACTTTTGAAGATCGACCGCACATCGACATCCTTCAGATACTCCGTACCGAATTGTTTTTGAAGTTCCGGGTCCGCGAGCGGCGACAGCCGGGCCAATGATTTGGAAGCCATCATCTGCACTTCGTTGGAGGTTAGCACTTCGACCACCTTCATAGCCGCATCCTTGTGTTGGCTCTGCTTCGTCACAACAATGACGTGCTCATCCACCATGCCATAAGTATTGGGCAGCTCTTTGTAGTTTGGATATTGCGCGACACCCACCCGAAATCTCTGCTCTTCAACCACTTTCTTGATATTCTGAAAAGCATCGCCAACCACTGCGAACATAGCCACTTCACCCTTGTAAAAATCTTTGTTGGGGTAATTGCCGGGGATTGTCTGAATGCGGTAGCCCAAATTAAATATTTCTTTCCAAGTATCGTTGTTGACGTTGGCTCTGTCTTTCTGTGTGGTTTTGTCTTTCTCGATTAGGGTCGGCGACCAGGGAAATGAGATGCGGGTTATTTTCTCGATATTTAACCCCTGGTACTGCTGGCCGTTATCTATCCGCGTCATTTTCTTACCCAACTCCGTCGCGTCTTCCCATGTCATTCCATCCTTTGGGTAAGGAACTCCGAATTTGTCAAACAAATCTTTGTTGTAAAACAAGGCATAAGTCTGGGCGAAATACGGAATGGCGTACAGTTCTCCTTTTTCAGAATTAACCCGGAGTGCATCCAAGTAAACCGTATTGAAGCGGCCCAAATCGTAATTATGCTTCTTCAGGAGAGGCGTCATATCCTCCACTAAATCCAGATTTCTCAAAATCGGCAAGTTGTTGTGCACATAGGTCAGCACATCCGGGGTTTCACCGGCGGCGATCAGCTCCTCAAGTTTGCCATTTTGGAGTTCAATCGTAATATTCGGGTACTTTTTGGCCATTGGTTCGACCACCAGCGTTTGGAATAGCTCATCACTCATGGAAGCAGCGCGAAGAACCTTGATTGTGACAGGTTTGGAAACATCCTCTAACGAATCCTTGGCCTCGGCACTCTTGGAATCGGGACCGGCATTTTGGGACGCACATCCGGCAAACACAAAGCACATGAGGACTGATGTCATCCTTGCTATTTGTCGAATCATCGAAATACCCCCTTACACCTTATATAAAGCGCTTACATTTTTCTCCTAAAAGATTAACAACTTGCTTCGGATGACAACATCCTTTAGCTTAGCTGCCAAACTTTTGTATCGTTCATGATCGCCCCCTAATATGTTATAAAGTAATTATATGATCATAGTTCAAAAGAAGAATATAAGATATCATATTCCATTATTATACAATTGGTATAACTATTTCCTCAAGTCTAACATATTTAAGAAAGATAATTTTCATAAGATCATTATGAATCGTCTCTTCTCTATTAAGCACTGGACAGAAATCGGAAATGTGTGCCATTTGCAGAAGTAATGCTAAAATAATAAGCACATAACTACCAAAACCCCGTATAAAAACACGGGGTTTTGGCTTTGAACGATCCCCAGTAGACTGATAATGAATGCGTCCCTCTGTAGCTCCGCTAACCACAAGCACGGTAGCAAAAAGCAGTTGGATTGTAACATATATCAGTTAATCGGCTATCGCTTTTATTTATCCTGCGATAGGAGCTTCAGACCATTAAAAGCATCCACACGCGAAGGAATTTACTCCTTCTCTTCCTCCCGGAACCGGAAAGAACGCGCCAAATACAGCACCGGCGTGCCGGCTGCAGAAATGACGAACTTCAATACATAGGTGGTTATCAGAATCTGAAGCCATACGTCCAGCGGATACACCTTGTAAAAGGCTATGGAGCAGAACACTAACGAATCGACGAATTGGCTAAGGCCCATACTTCCGTTGATTCGCAGCCAGAACTGGTTGTAGGCGGGAAATCGATTCTTCAAGGCGCTAAAAACACGTACATCCAGAAATTGGCTGACGAAATAAGCGGATAGGCTTCCTAGAGCAATTTGTGGTGCCAAGCCAAAGATCGTCTTGAGCGCTTCCTGCGAAATATCGGTTTCCTGAGGTACGAAGACCAGTACCATCTGCATGATGATCGCTGAGGCAAACAGGCTGAAAAATCCGAACCACACGGCCTGCCTCGCGGCTCTTGGCCCGTACTTCTCATTTAGTAGGTCCGTTGTCATGTAAATCGACGCATAGATCGAATTGCCGAGCGTCATGACGATGCCGAACATTTCGATCGTCTTGACGACTTGAATGTTGGCCAGCACAGTGGCGAAGCCGACCCAAGCATACAGCCCCTTGCGCCCGAACAGTCGGTAGCTGAGCAGGAACAACCCGAAATTGACGATGACAAAAGCAACGCCCCAAATAAAATTGAACATATGAAATTTCTCCTTAGTTTTGATCACGCGGGATGGTCTCGAACCGCGATCGGCTATTGGCTAGCCGATTGAGCCGAATACGATTCTAACACGGACGGGCGATTCCGGCAATAACATGTGCATCGGTGTGTCGGTCTATTATGAAGCTTAAACGGGTCTTCATAGACAAAAAGCCGATTCTCCCTGATCGGCTTTAAGCAGACTGATTTTGACGTGTTCCCCACGTGGAATGATTAGACTGATTTACGCAAAGATGCAGCGGCACACTGAGACTAGAAAATATAATCTTAGTGTGCCGCTGTAATATTTTAACTTCCTAAGAAATTACGAATCCCATACATTACTAAAGTAGATTCGATGCATTACATCAAGTATCTTCCCGTGATCGATTGCTCCGCATGGATGATCTGCGACGGTGTGCCCTCGAACACCACCTGGCCGCCCTTGCTGCCTCCGTCCGGTCCCATATCGATGATCCAATCCGCTTGGCTGATCACATCGAGGTTGTGCTCGATGACGATCACCGTATTGCCTGCATCCACGAGGCGGTTCATGATCTCCAGAAGGTGACCGATATCTGACATATGTAGACCGGTCGTCGGCTCGTCCATCACGTAGATGCTGCCCTTCTTATGCAGCTCGCTTGCCAGCTTGATGCGCTGGCATTCCCCGCCTGAGAGCGTGCTTAGCGGCTGGCCGAGTGTAATATAGTTCAGCCCCACATCACTCATCGCCTGAAGCTTGCGCACAACCTCTTTTAGCTGGAAAAAATCCAATGCCTGTTCCACCGTCATCTCCAGCACTTCTGCAATTGACTTGCCGTTCAGCTTGTACTCGAGTACCTCTTCTTTGAACCGTCTTCCTCCGCATACTTCACATGGCAGCTTCACGCTGTCGAGGAATGAAAGGTCTGTATACACAACACCCAGCCCTTGGCAGTTCTCGCAAGCCCCTTTGGAGTTAAAGCTGAACAAGCCTTGGTTGACCTTGTTCGCGGAAGCAAACGCTTTGCGCACATCATCCATAATGCCAGTGTAAGTCGCGGGATTCGAGCGTGTTGACACCCCTACCGCCGATTGGTCGATGACGATCGCATCCGGATGCTGGCTGAGAAATATTTCGTTAATCAGCGTACTCTTGCCCGAGCCGGCGACACCCGTAACTACTGTCAGCACTCCGGTTGGAATATTTACACTCACGTTGAGCAGGTTGTGTAGTGTCGCATCCTTGATGGGCAGCTTGCCGGATGGCTGCCTGCAATTGTGCTTCAGCTGGAGCGGTCGCTTCATATGGGTGCCTGTCAGTGTGCCTGACTCCAGCAGTCCTTGGAAGCTGCCTTCATACATGATAGTACCGCCGCGGCTACCGGCGTGAGGCCCGACGTCGACAATATGATCCGCCACCTTGATCACATCGGGATCATGCTCGACGACAATCACGGTATTGCCCTTGTCGCGCAGCTTCTGAAGCAACCCATTTAACCGGTGTACATCACGGGGGTGCAAGCCAACGCTGGGCTCATCGAAGATGTAAGTGACATCCACCAGACTGCCGCTCAGGTGCTTTACCATCTTGACGCGCTGCGACTCGCCGCCGGACAATGTATCCGTCTCACGGTCCAGCGTCAAATAGTCAAGTCCAATATCCACCAGATGCTGCAGCCGCTCTGTCAGCGACTTGACGACCGGCGCTGCGACAGGATCGTCAATCTCCCGAATGACGCGGATGAGATGTCCGACCTCCATGGAGGATAGCTCCGCAATGTTGAGTCCATTGATCCTGCAGCCAAGCGCGGCATGACTGAGTCTCGCGCCGTGGCAGCTGGAGCAGGTACCCTCGGAGATGTACGGCGCAACAGCTTGTTGCGTGCGTTCGGACTTCGTCTTCACATCCTGCTTGATGTATTTGTTGGTAAACTTCTCAATGACACCTTCCACTGTAATATTCGTTGCCTTCCCGGCGAAATCCATTTTAACTTTCCTCGCCTTGCCGTAAAGCAGTTGCTCCAGATCCTCATCCGAATAATCGCTTAGCTTCTTGTCGGGATCGAACGGTCCCGACTGTACGATCATGTTCCAATCCCAGCTGTTCACTGTATAGCCTGGAAGCAGTATTGCCCCTTCATTCAACGATTTTGACTTGTCTAGCGCCTTGCTCATGTCGACGCACAGGCTGCGACCGATCCCGTTGCACTCGGGACACATGCCTTGTGGATCGTTAAACGAGAACATGTGCGTTTGTCCAATATAGGGCTGGCCCACTCGGGAGAAGAGAAGACGGAGAATGGGAGAGATATCGGTAATCGTGCCCATCGTGGAATGGGAACCGCCACCCAGCCGCTTCTGATCCACAATAACAGCCATGCTCAGGTTCTCGATCGCGTCTGCATCCGGTTGCGGAAAACGCGGCAGAAAGTTGCGGACGAACATGCTAAAGTTTTCGTTCAGCAGACGCTGGGATTCGGCGGCGATAGTATCGAAAACGATCGATGACTTGCCGGATCCAGATACCCCGGTGAAGATCGTGATCTTCCGCTTGGGAATGCGTAAGGAAACGTTCTTGAGATTGTTTTCCCTCGCACCCGATATTACGATATACTCCTGGTTCGATTCGCTCATGCCTAACACCCTTCCGATAGTGTTAATTTCTACTTATATTCACATTGTACCATTCATCGTGCATAGAAAGTCGGGCAGCCCTAACTTGCACCTGTTACTGTTCTAATCAGGGAAACGACAAGAACTTGTCAGATTATCCGAAGTAGACATAAACCGGCTGCAAACTACATGCAGCCGGTTTATGTTGAATCGGGTCTAACAAGGTTCAACTATCATGCCCATTCATTTAGCATTGGGGAAGGAGCCGGCGTTCTAGTACCGAATGTGGTTATTGTTCCAACACCTTTTCAAGCTCGCCGCACCATTTACCCCAGCCATACTTAGCGCCTTCGAGTCCTTGAACATTTGAGAATCCGATTTGTTCGAGATGAAGGTTAACCTTTCCGTCCCCTAAATCCTGCAGCGTCCAGGTGACCGTGTGCTTCTCCCCTCCGCTGGCCCAGGTATAAGACAACCGGTCTGGTGCGTCCACAATGAGCACCTCGCCGTCAATAATTCCATCCCACCATTCGGTAGGCTGAGTGCGAAACTGAAAACGGTGTCCTATGACGGGCTTAAAATCATTTTCCATCGCCTGACCGGTGTGGATGTTGAGCACCCACTTGGCAAGCTTGCTTGAATCGGTTAAGGCAGACCAAAGCTTCTCGATCGATGTCGTATACTGAAAATCCAAGGATAATGTTAAACTCATTCTTCTTCCTCCTCTAATAGTTGATTCAAACGCATCATATTCGTACTCCAGAACTTGCTATAGAAAGCCACCCAGTCTTGAATTTCTCTGAGTGGTGAGGCATTTAGCCTAAATCGTGTTTCTCTACCGACTTTTCGGTCAAGGACCAGTCCGGCCTCTTTAAGGATGGTCAAATGCTTGGATACCGCTGTACGACCCATTTGAAACTGTGCCGTTAATTCATGAAGCGGTACCTCCTCTGCCTCTGCTAATAGACGAATCAGTCGACGCCTAGTTGGATCTGCAATCGCGTCATACACATCCCGCAGCTGGTTGTTCTCGCTCACAACACCCTCTCCTAAATATTTAGTTGGCTTCCTGAATGGACACCATTTGGTGACGATTTGATTATATGACACCATTCGGTGTCGTGTCAACATCGTTTTAAATGCCATTTGAAAACTGCCAGTCACCTATGTGTGTCAACTATTGCTATTATCCCCCATCTACGTGTTAAAAAGCCTCAGCGCGATAATGCCGAAGCTTTATAATCATGACACTTAACGATCGATCATCGGCTCATGCTCAACCAAGATCATAACAATTTTCAGTCTAATACTATACCACTCGATACGAGGGTCTAACCATTATCTTGGTACCCAATACCGATGAATTGCAGCCTGCCAAAGAATAACCCGAGCAGCAAGCATCTGTGGCTGTTGCGCATTCCATTATAACCATCACCTACTCCCTTTAAACTCACCATGAAGACTGGGAGCACAGTATTTCGAGAAACGACAGAAGGATGCTATCGTGAAGCAGTCACTTCCACTTAGATACCCTTAAGCAATGGAACAAGATTTTGTAAGACAAAAACCGCCGTTGGTTGAAACCAACAGCGGTTTTTCATTGCAAAGCCTCCGGAGACGTGGCCCTTAGCTCTTAAAACGTAAAGTTATTTCATGCAGTTCTTGGGCCATCCGCGTCAACGCATTTACGGATTCAGAAATTTCTTCCATCGTAGCTAATTGCTGCTCCGAAGCGGCCGCTACACTTTCCGTCTTCGAGAAGGCGGCGTTCGTAATGCTGTTCATATCATGTAGGGAAGCGGTAATTTCCTCTGTGCCTGCTGACATTTGCTCTGATGCGGCAGAAACCTCCTGCATCTGATAAGCTACTTGCTGTACCGCATTCATGATGTTTCGGAAGGCTTCTCCTGCTTCTTGCATAATCACGGTTCCGTGTTCGACCTCTCTGCTGCCTTTTTCCATGGCTGTAACTGCAGAGCGAGTTTCGCCTTGAACTTGCTGAATGATCTCCGCGATTTGTTCTGCCGATTGTCTGGATTGCTCCGCCAGCTTCCGAACCTCGTCGGCAACAACGACAAAGCCTCTTCCGTGTTCACCCGCTCTTGCAGCTTCAATCGCTGCATTCAAAGCAAGTAAATTGGTTTGCATCGAAATATCAGTAATAACATCGACGATTTGACCAATTTCATGAGATCGTATACCCAGTTGGTTAACAACCTTGGCCGAATCGTTGACCGATTCTCGGATCAAATCCATTTGGGACATCGCTTTTTGAATGGAAACATTGCCTTCCTCAGCTTCCTTGGAAGCTTCCATTGACATTGCGGATACATTGCCCGAAAATTCTGCAATCCGGTTAACTCCGGTCGCCATCTCTTCCATTGCTCTTACGCTTTCGGTAGTGCTTTGCATCTGTTGATCGGCACCTTCAGCAATGTCTTGAATGGCCGCAACGACATGATGAGTGGTTTGGCTGGATTGTTCGGAGCTTGCTGCCAATTGCTCCGAGCTTGCGGACAAGTTTTGAGACTCGAGCACGATCTTTGCAATGATTTCTCTCAACCCGGTGATCATTCCGTTGAAATCCTTCGAAAGAAGACCGATTTCGTCTTTGGATTGATATGTAGCGTTAACCGTTAAATCCCCGTCCTGCGCTTTAGCCATCAATTGCTGAATGCTGCGAACAGGTTTTGTGATCATATTAGCAATGCCATATCCAATCAAGGAACATAAAATGACGGCAAGCAGAGTAGCGACTATGATAATGGAGGTTGCCAGCTTGGAGCTTTGAATACTTTTCTCGTAAAAGATTTTTGCGTCGTCTTCATTGAACTTAACAACGTTCTCAAGGCTTTTGATCATTTCTGCACGTATTGGCTTAAACGAATTCACATATTCCTTATGTGCTGCTTCTTTTTGATTGGCAACTGCCAGGTCATCTACTTTTTTCTTAGCTTCGTTGTTTTTAGGGATTAAATCGATAAAGTGTTGGTATTGCTCCTGGGCTCTCGGAGATAATGTGATCTGCTCCAGAGTTTTGCGTGTCGCCTGATTTTTATCACGAGTTTGAGTAACTTGCTGCTGGATTTGCTTAATGATAGCTTCGTCTTTTGCCAACAGCAATTCAAGCTGCAAAGCATCCATTTGTGAATTGCCGAACAGAAGCCCTTCGACCAGGCTGTTCGGAATTAAGGTTTCCTCGTACATAGCACGGGCATTGCTAGCCATCTTGTCCATAACGAAATAGCCTGTAATACCGATAATGAGCAGGAAAAAAATTGAAAGTCCAAGCATTCCGCCAATTTTCGTTTTGATTCGTAAATTTTGTATATACTTCATGATCCTTGCATCCCCCTATTGAGATATTGCAAAATAAAAAAATCCATCCCCAAAAAAAGGGATGGATTACCCCCCAATTTTCGGTGGCCCGGCTGCCGTAGATCGAAATCCTTAGGTCCGTAGCTTTGCGTCCTCCTCTTTCGAGAAGTTTGCCTTTTCGTGATATGGGTATTCTTTGGCCAAAGTATAATATAGCATTTTAAAAAACACAAGACCTCTTTACTAAAACTAAATACTTACTTTACGTACCATAATGTCGGATTTTAGTGCAATTGTCATGGACGATATAGGGAGAATAGGCCTGCAAACGACGTTATTACGCGAATATTGGTTTTATTCCCCATATTTCTTTTCGGCATAATTTGACAAAAAATGAAGTCTAGTTTATTCTCTGATTTGTCCGGACAAAACTACTTTTTGGAAACGAGGGTTACATCTTGAGAAAACTTCTTTCGAAATTGGCTTTGTCAAGCTTGGCTATGGCACTTGTATTTTCATCTGGCTTATCTACTGCAGAAGCTAGCAAGGACCCGTCACACAACAATAATAAAAAAGCTAAAGTCGCCCTATTAATTCCGGGTTCCTCTAAGGACGGCGGTTTTATGGAATCTGCTTACCGCGGATTGGTGAAGGCAGAAGAGGATTTCAGAATTAAGGCGACATTTGTGGAAAATATCCCGCATGATACCGCTCAAATTGCGGACGCATTGCGCGCATTGGCTAAGAAAAAACCGGATATGATCATTGCTCATGCAGGGCAAAGCTCGGAAGCCGTGAAGCTTGTAGCTAAAGAATTTCCAAAAATAAAATTTGTTAATACACAAACGAATTTGACCGGCGATAACTTGTCCAGCTATCAGGTAAAACAAGAAGAATCCGCATGGCTGGCAGGCGCAGCAGCTGGACTTCTTACAAAAACGAATGTGGTTTCTCATATTTCCGGTGCTCGCGTAGGTCCTGGTCTGTTGGGACGCGCAGCATATGCCGACGGTTTGAAATACACGAATCCTAACGCAACGCTCCTTACCACATTTACAGGCAATCAGGAAGATGCCGATTTGGCAAAACGAGTTGCGCAAGCACAAATTAATGCGGGGTCGGATATGATCTTCACCATGCTGAATACAGCTCGTTCCGGTGTTACGGAAGCAGCACGTGAGAATGGCGTATATCAATTCGCTAACGTTCGCGATTATTATGCCGATGCACCCGATGTTTTCATTGGATCTGCGATTTCGGATGCAAGCTTGACAGTATACGGAGCAATCAAAGATTTGACCGAAGGTAAGTGGAAGCCGAATATGGTGAAAAAAATTGGGCTTGAAAATCCGGATGCCGTTCGACTTGCCCTGTCACCTATTGTTCCACAAGACGTGAAGGATAAAATTGCTGCGTTCGCCGAGAAAATTGAATCAGGTGAAATTGTTATTCCTTCAGAATATACCGGTCCTGAATTTACGGATTACTAAGCTTACGTTCGGATAACGAATCGTTAAGTGAGCCTCGTAGTTCGTATGATGAACACTTCTTTAATCCCGAGAGGGGTTAGAGAAGTGTTTTTCTTTTTTCTCCAGCTGGGGAACGAGGAATTGTGATCGACAGTCTTCATCATCTTAGGCACGTGCACAGTCAAGTAGTTATTCACCCACATAACATGGGATACGAGTTAATTTAAACTTCTTAAAAGGGTGTGGAATTCAATGTATTTTATCACGCAACCACAAGTGTACATGAGGCAGCCGCAATCTCCTCCACCTACATTTATCCCCCAAAAACCTGCGGTATCCTATGTAATTGACTGTTTATATGAGTACACATACGTCTGGCTGCTGAACGGAGATAATTTCTGGTTTTATCCGACTCGTGTAGAGTACGGTGAAGTATCAGGTTATAGGTGGAATGGAGCATTTTGGATGTTCTACGGAATTGACCCAAGAATAATTGATGCTGTTGCCTGCCCCCCAATTCCTACCCTTTACTGAATTTTATTTCACATGCCTCCTACCTGATAGCAGGAAAAGGCAGCCGCTTGTTCGTATCGGCTGCCTCCTTGTTTATTGAACTCTTGTTCCTTGTTAGCGTAATGATACATAGGCAGAGTTGAATGAATACTCATTTATGTGTTTTATGATTTTCGCTGTGTATGTTGTAACCTAAATCGCAATGGAAGTTATGCTCGATGCTAACTCCTTCTCCCACACTTCCTAATATTACAACCTCAGAGTTCAATGATCTTTGTTGCAACATTTTCACAAAATTCCCTATCATGCTCGACAAAAAGAATGGTTGGTGAGTATTCAAGCAATAACTCTTCAATTTGCATTCGAGAAATAACATCAATAAAATTAAGCGGCTCATCCCAAATGTGCAAATGAGCATTCTCACTAAGACTTTTTGCAAGCAATACCTTTTTCTTTTGTCCTGCACTAAACGATGAAATATCCTTTTCAAATTGACTTCTGGAAAAATCAAGTTTTATTAAAATCGTTTTAAAAAAGCTTTCATCAATCCCGCTGTTTGCTGCATAGTCTGATAAATTGCCTTGAAGATGGGATGTATCCTGTGAGACGTAGGATATTCTCAACTGGCTGTCCTTCCGAAAGGCGCCTGTATACTTAATATCCTCACCACAAATAAGCTTGATGATACTTGATTTTCCTGAGCCGTTTTTACCGGAAAGAGCAATTCGCTCACCTTGCTCCATCGTAAAACTTACATCATTACAAACGATCTTCTCTCCGTAAAAGATAGAAACATGATCGAGTTCAGCAAGTTGGTTTTCATGAAAAGCAAGCTGTGAAATCTCTAATCTGTCTGAGCTCTCGATATTTTTTAGGAGTTTAGACTTTTCATTAATAGCTGATTGCTGTCTTTGTTCAATAGCTTTAGAGCGTTTCATCATTTTAGCAGCTTTGTGGCCAATATATCCTTTATCTACCTTAGAACCGGAATTTCTTGTTCCGTTTTTTGTTTTTTCCACCTCGTGTGACCAGTTGCCCGTCCTTTTAGAGGAATCTGACAAACGTTTAATATCTTTTTTAAGTTTTTCGTTCTCTGCAAGCTCAAAGTTATCTTGCCTCAATTTGTTTTCCCACCAACTTGAAAAGTTGCCTTTTTGTATTTCGATGTTGGTCTTATTAATTGAAAGTATGTGATCTACACAGTTATCAAGAAAAGATCTGTCGTGAGACACCAATATAAATCCGCTTTTAGACTTGAGATAATCACTGACCAGTTTTCTTGCATGAATGTCAAGATGATTGGTTGGTTCATCAATTAACAGAAAACTATTTTCCTTAATAAATAAAGTAGCCAGTAAAACTTTCGTTTGCTCTCCGTTAGACAATGAATCAAATGGCCGAAATAAAACATCCTCAGAAACCTTTAATAAGGAAAGCTCACGCATTAATTGCCAGTGAACATAGTCTGGAAAAATGTCGATGATCACATCAAGCGTATTATTTTCTTTATTGTTTACAGGGAAAGGGAAATATTCAAAATCGACATGAGCAGAAATATTTCCACTGTATTCATATTTACCAAGCAACAAATTGAGAAATGTTGTCTTCCCTCTACCGTTTCTACCTGTAAACCCCAATTTCCAATCGGAATCGATTTGGAAATTTACATTTTCAAAAATGTTATCGTAACTTCCTTCATAGGCAAACGTCAGGTTTGTAACATTTATTAATGACATAAAATAATCCTCCTGTATAAAAAAATAAAAGCTACAAGAAAGTTACATTCTTGTAGCTCAAATAAATACAGTTAATCAACCCCAGTATGGAGTTAAATAAGGATATATTGTTTGAGTGAAAGATAATGTAACTTTCTTGCATACAAAATAAAACACGCGAAAAATATCGCTTTTACTGTTTTATCGTTAGCAAGAAATACTACATTATTCTTTCAACTCCAGTCATTAATTTATGAGCATTATATCATCCTGAGTATTAATTTTCAATAAATGGGTCTCTAGTTAATATCACCTATATAAACTCCTTGAGATATACTGCAAAACAAATTTTTTTGTTTTTTTGTTGACTTAAACCATGGTTTAAGTCGTATCATATTTCTGTCGACAATGAATTTTGGAGGTCTCCAGATGAAGTATTATTCAATTAGCGAAGCTTCAGCCAAATTCAATATTCCAGAATCAACATTACGCTACTATGAAAAAAAAGGACTGCTACCACTAATCGAGCGTGATGAAGCTGGCAGGCGGTTATTTTCAGGGATCAAATTTCGCTCCTTGAAACGGTTATTTGTTTAAAAAACACGCACATGCCAATAAGTGGTATTAAGCAATATATGGATTGGATAGTAGAAGGAGATAACACCACCCAACTCCGACTTGAAATGATGAAGAATCTCAAGCAGGCCGTGCTAGCTGAAATTTCGTTGATGACAGAATCCTTAAAAGGAATTGAAGTAAAAATTACACGTTATACAAACCGTACTCAGGAACGAAAAGAAGAATGATTAATGAAAAAAGTAATAGGTATAATAATTGGTTTAATTGAAGAAATAAATGGAGAGAAGCAACTATTAATGAAACTTTCAGGGAATACAATACTTATAACTGGCGGAAGTTCTGGAATAGGATTAGCTTTTGCAGAACGATTTATAAAAGCAGGAAATAAAGTCATTGTTAGCGGACGACGTGAAAATGTACTTCAACAAGCGAAAGAAAAAATCCCAAGCCTTATTACTCGTGTAAATGATTTGGATATTGAAACCGAGCGTGTAGCATTTTTTGATTGGGTAACAGCAAACTATCCGGAAGTAAATGTGTTAGTTAATAATGCGGGGATCCAACAACGCTTCAATGTATTAAAAGCGGATGCGAAGAACAATTGGAATTATTTCAGTAAAGAAATAACAACTAACATTGAAGCACCGTTCCATCTCTCTATGCTCTTCGCTCCATTTTTTGCAGCAAAAGAAGAGGCGACTATCATTAACGTGACATCAGGGTTAGCTTTTACACCGTTTGCGATTGCTCCGATTTATTCAGCAACCAAAGCGGCGCTTCATTCATTTACAATGAGTCTAAGACACCAACTTTCAGATACGACTGTAGAAGTTATTGAAGTTGCTCCTCCGGCAGTGAATACAGATTTAGGTGGAGCTGGGTTGCATACGCATGGAGAACCATTAGATGCCTTCGCAGATGGAATTTTTAAAGGATTAGAAGAAGGTAAGCAGGAAATTGGATATGGTACTTCTGTGAATCGCTTACGCATGTCACGAGATGAAGTCGACGAACACGTAGAGAACATGTATAAGGCAATGAAAAACACAATTGAATAACTACACTTAAATTGGCATATAAAAAAGCAAAACTCGCCGTAGTGTTGGCGAGTTTCTTTATTATAGTTATCCATTCCTTATTCTACTTAAGCTATCGTTTCGTTAGCTCATACGGAATCCATCTCATACGTTGTAATCAACTATAATTTTATCATTTTTTTTGTTCTTAGAGAATTTATAATATCGCTTGCAATATGTATCGACTCGTGGCTTTTAACAAATTCATTCTGAAATGAATCTTGAAATATTTTATTTATGACTTTACTGAATGAGTCAGTATCAATATCTTCTAGATGCTTAGTTACATATATTGAAATTGTTCTAGTTTCACCGTCGTATTCGTCCTCTGGACAATCTAGTGCTAACAACTGAATCGGATCCCATTTATCAATATGGTGTTTCACTTCATCTATTATCGGTTGAGGGTCATAGCCTAATGTCCGTAAATATCTATTTTCATTATTTATTTCTTTCCTAACTCTCCACAAAAGATAATTTAATTTTGTCTCACTTGAAACAGCTCGAAACTTCATTAATTTTCCCACCTTTAGCTAATATTACTTTTATGTCAAATCTTTTATTGAGCTTTCGTACCCGTCCCTCGGTTTTAAGGGTTTATCTCACGTAAACTCAGTCATTCGCAGGATTTCTCA